>CAWHXN010000015.1:0-39342 GCA_963833305.1 uncultured Acidobacteriaceae bacterium
TAGAGAATCCGTATCACGGTCCTAGGTGACCACCTCAGGCAACGGCACCTCCTTAAAGCTGAGCTGTTTGGCGAATTTTCCTGCCAGGGCCAGGCTGGACAGAAAAATTACATACGAGACCAGCGTGTTGACTGCCGCGGCGGTGGCACCATAGGCGGGAATAAAAATCAGATTCAGGACGATGTTGCTGCCGGCGGCGACGATGGTGCACAGCAAGACGTTCCTCTCCATTCCCCATGCAATGTAGGCGTTGCTTAAATACGACGTCAGGAAATCGAACGGTATGGCCCATGCCAGCAATAGCAGCAGAAACGCTGCGGGTAGAAACTGATGGCCGAACAAGATGCTCAACACCGTCCGGCGTGAAACTGCCAGGCAAGCAGCGATCGCAATTCCGGCGCCTGCCAGAGTCAGCAGAATCCAGGGCTTCAGCATGCGCAGCCTCTGCTGCTGATCGTGCCGGGCAAATTGCGGGTAGAGCACTTGAATGAGCAAGTAGTAGGTATACAAAACATGATTCACGATCCGATAAGCGGCGCTGTACAGGCCAACCTGCTGCGGATTCGACATGACCCCGAGCATCAGCATATCGATGGTGGCGAATGCCAGGTTGCAGAGCGTGGCCAATCCCAAAATGCTGGTGCGTTGCCATTCCAGCGACTCGCGAATCGCCGAAACCACGATGCGATCTTCTTCGGCCGGCTTCTGCTTCTCCCACCACGTCCAGAAAAGTAGGCTTTGCAGGATGGCGCCGACGAAGCTGCCCAGCACCAGCCACCACAGCACGTGCTCGGAGTTCCGGCCTGCGACCAGGCAAATGACGATGGTGAGGGGAGCGATGCTTCTGCCCAGCCCGACCAGGCGAAGATGCTCTTTTCCCCATGCCAGCCAATCCAGGGAAAGCGCGTAGAGGGTGCAGATGGTGCCGAAGGCCATCAGGCAAAGCTTCGATTCCCACGGCAATCTGGTCAGCGCCGCGTAGGCGATGAGGACCGGCAACAGGATGACCGCCATCAACACGCGCCGGCGCTGCACCCTGGGAACGATGTCGTGTGCAGCTCGCGGATATTGCGCCACCAGCCGCGCTCCCACATGCCGCAAGCCGAAATCAATGAACGGCAGCGAGTACTGCGCCATGCCCTGAGCCAATGCGTAGACGCCCACTACGACCACTCCGTAGCGATGAGCCAGGAACAAGGTCGTGGCGATGCCGCATAATCGCGCCACCGTCTCGCCAGAACCGAGACGCAACATGTTTCTCAGGATTTGTCGTAAGGAAGCCTTCATGAAATCTGGTTACTTGAACCGGGCGTAGAGGTCTCCACCGGGAGCGGTCAGGATACGAAAATGCAGGTTCTTAAGCTGGCGGGCAACTTCGCCGCTGCTTACCCATTCGGACAGCCGCAGCGTGATATTCCTTTCGAGGGTGTAGTTAAATTCCACTTCCCCCATCTTCGACAGCATCTCAACGCAATCCAGCGCCGGCTGCAACCGCTCGGGCGTGAACTCCAGCGACACCAGCTTCAGCCGACGCGAGCAACCCCGGATGACTTCGGCTTCCAGTCCTTCCACATCGATCTTGGTAAACGCCGGAAGGCCGTAGCTCTCGATCAGTTCGTCGATCGTGGTAATCGGGACTTGACGCACTTCATCCCAGTGAAAAACGTCCTTAGGCAGGCGGCCCGATTCGGTTACGGCCGCGACGTACTCCGACGACATGGTGGTGCAGCAGCTCTGGGCGCATACCAGCAATTCGCCCGAGCCTATGGCCGATCCTGCGGCCTTGGGCACCAGGGTGAAATTTGGATTGCCGGCAAATCTTTTTTGCAGGGCCGCAATGCTTTCGCTCTGAGGTTCCACGGCCACAACACGCGCGCCAAGATTGAGCATGACCTGCGATACTTCGCCGATGTTTGCGCCAATATCGAGACACAGGTCGCCGGGCGAAATGAATTGGCGATACAACTGGTCAAGGTCGCGCCGTACGCTCCTTTTCAAGTGCCAATACCAGATGCTTTGCACCGGACGTAGAAGTCCCACGGCACCCAGTACTTTCTTGCTGATGTTCTTTACTGCAGGCATTCGATTTTTGCAGCTCCTCGCCTTAACGATCGCTCGCGGAGAGATTGGTCAGCGGTTGTTCTCGATGAGTTTCGCAGGTTCCGTGAACGGGACTTTGCGGAGATCCCTCGCGCCTAAGAAATATCCACGCAGTTGGCCCGCACTGCGCAGGAGATAGGCATAGGCAACACGTCCATTGCCTTTGCCCAGGCTGACCACAGCGCCCCCCAACGAACGCACCAGCAGCCGGGCAAAGTAGAGCGAGGAAAAACCGTGGAACCGCAAAACATAAGCCCCACCCAGGGAGTAGGAGTAACTCCGCTCCAGCAGGCGATCCAGCGAAGCAAAACTTGGATGGTGGACCGTGAACCCGGGTTCGAACCACAGCTTGAACCCGAGCGCCAGAGGACGAAGGAAGTAATCCAGATCCTCGCCCGATTGATATTTCGAAGCAGCACCCACTCCCAGCCTCTCATCGAAGAACCCGGCCGCATTCGTCAGTTCGCGGCGCAGAAAGGCGTCGGGAGAAATGCCGCAGTGCCAGATGTCCTGCTTGCTACAGGCCCGCGCCCCCGGCGGCCATTTCGGCCCTACCGGCCCGTTGTCCGCATCCCGCAGAATGGTGAACAGCCCTGCAAAATCGGGATGCGCCTGGAACCAGTCTGTCACGTTGGCCAGCAGATCGGGCGGATACCAGCAATCGTCGTCGGGAAATGCAATGATGTCACCCTGTGCCAACGGCAGACCAACATTGCGCGCGCGCGACAGTCCCCGGCCTGAGCGAAGATGGCGGATCGTGAGGTCGTCATGTTTTCGAAGAACTGGCAGTAAGCGATCGTCGGCGTTCTGATCGACAACAATGACCTCGAAATCTTTGTACGATTGGATATCCAGGCTGGCAAGCAAGCGCTCCAACTCGGTGACACGGTCCAGCGTGGCTACGATAAGGGAAACCATCGATCGTTATGGCTGGCCTGAACTTGCGGCGATCTCACACTTGTTGTGAGAGATCAAAGAGCTATTTGGCGGTGGAGGTTAGCCGATTCCCTTGTCTCTCCCACGGTTGCCGCCACTTCGTCCGGCAACCCGAGGTAGTCCTCGGCGACCGTGAACCCGTTACGCGGCTGCAGGGCCTTGGAGGAAAATCCTCCACTGAAGAATCGATATCCGAAGAGCGCCAGGAAATCGAATACCGCTTGCTGCTCGTAGCCGAAGTCGCTGGTGTATCCGCCCGCTTCGAACAGAATCACGGGCTGCGACTCCCGCAAGATCCGCTGCGCACCGCGCAAAACCAGCAGCTCAGCACCATCCACGTCGATCTTCAGGAAGCTGACTTTGGCGTCAATCACATCATCCAAGCGAACAATGCCGCACTGGAATTTCAGCCCTTCGGCCTCCTGTCGCCGGGGCCAGCCCAGCTGCGGAATGCCATGGTCCAGCAAGACACAGAACCTGGCCGAGCCCGGCTCTTCCCCGCAACCTTCGGGATGGATGGTGACGTTGTTCAATCTCAGATGCTTAACCGTGTATCGCAGGATACCGAGGTTCAGGGGAACAGGCTCGAAGGTATGCACGCGCCCGGAAGCACCCACCAGCCGGCTGAGGTGATAGGCGTAGAGGCCATGGTTAGCGCCCACATCGAGCACAGTATCGCCGGCGCAGACGAACTTGGGCAACATCGCGATCTCCGGCACATAGCGCCGTTCTGAGGCAATGTCGCGGGCGGCCACCCGGGCATTGAGCGACAGATACACAGATCGCGGAGTGACGTTGGCCAACAATATTTTGGTGATTCTCTCGCAGGTTCATGCTCATCGCCCGCTCACCGGCGGCATTGGTTTCTACTTGGTGGCGCACGCGCCCAGAAGGCTGGAAAGTATCAGCGGGTCGCCCGGCCGGTACACCCGAACCATCAGACCCAGAATAAACTCGATCGTGTCTTGCGCGGCACGCTGTACCAAGCGGCCGGCCGATTTTCTGGGAACTTTGCATCCGTAGATTGACACTTCGGAGAATCCCGAGTTCTGCATGACGAACCGCAGGCTGAGGTCCGTGAATCCTACGGTATGAGTAAAGTCAGCATAGCGGTTTCGGGTGCCTACGATCGGATGTTCGCAGTTCGGCACTTCAACCACCAGTTTGCCGCCCGGCCGCAGAGCGCCGTGAATGGCCCGCAGCAGCGGCAGCATTCGCTCCTTGGGAATGTGCTCCAGGGTGTGCATCATCAGAACCAGGTCAAACTCAGTTGTATGTTTTTCCAGGTACTCGGCACTATCGTCGACCAGGTCGGTGCTTCCGGGCAAAATTCGGTTGCATGCGTCGATTACCTCGGGAGAGACATCGATTGCCCTGATGTTCTGATAGCCGCAACGGGTGCCCAAACACCCGATGAGTGCACCGGTGCCCGGGCCTATCTCCAGGATGGCTGCTCCCTTGTCTAAGGGAAAATGGGAACCATGACGGTCCAACGTTGTCGTCGCATTCCACTCCAGGCGGGCAGTATCGTGTGAGTAGTACTTGCTCAGGTACTGATCGTACTCACCGGGCATTCGCAAGTGCTCCGTCGCCCCCGAGGGCCGATCTCTGGCCGGACATGGGGAAGCGGTAAAACGCCCAACCAAGAACGAGTAGCAAGATTGCAATGCTGGTTCGCAGCAGTACAGATAGCCAGTCTAGCAATTGTCCGCGCGGCATCCCCAAAATGTCAGGCAAGATCATGGCGACGACAAACAAGGAAAGCGTATTCTGGCTCAGGCGATACAACAAATGCAAACCACCGCCGATCAGCAGCGAAATCAACGCCACCCCGAACAGACCGCCGATTACGTAAGCTTCCCCTATGTACGACCCTCCGGTGCCATGGCCAAGGGCAAAGGCCGAGCGATTAAGAAACACGGAGACATCGAAGGGCAGGAATTTTCCCCTAAAGTAATTCCTGGTGTCGTTGGCGATAAAGCCATTCTTGAGTTCGTTCCACAAGTAAGAGGCCGCGTAGGGGGCGAACACCTGTCTGTGCTTGACCGCGACTTCCGTCACATCCAGCGAATTGCCTTGCAGAGTGACAAACTCTAGAGGAGCGAAGGCAAAATCCGCGAGGCTATCCGAATCTTCGCGCAAGCTCTCCACCACACACCCTACCAGCACCAGAACAAAGGCCAGGAGGCCCAGGGCGAATACTCTGCTGCGCTTCTTCGATTTTATGGCGGCCACATACCAGAGAGTCAGTACCAGCGCGAATATACCTCCGCGCAACCCCAATAGCAGGACAAGTGATGCCGCGGCGAAGTACGTGATCGTGACCAAGTAAAGATATTTCTTTCGTTGCTCGAAGACAAAGATAGCTACAAACGCCGGAAGGTTGATCAACACAATGGCCCGCACCAGTAGCGGGACGCTAGCGGCGATCTCGGCGTGGTTGATAAAAAAGGAAACGTAGCCGCCGTGTTGCTGCACGGCCCGGTAGTACTGATAGTTCTTATAAAGCTGGAGGGGCAAAGTAGTGGAGAAGAGCAGGTACAGGTAAGGCAGATACTGCCGGGTGCCTTTGCCGCTTGGGGCCGCGATGCGCCGGTAGTTCCAGCTGCAAGGGCCATAAATGCAGATTGCCGACAGCGTCAGGCAGAGCAGAACCAAGCCAGCATTATCTCGCGAGATATCAAATGGAAAAGCCGCTTGCACCCGTATGCGCAGTGGATTGGGCTCGCTGCCCAGACAGTAGGCCAAAAGCCTTCCCCCTTGCAGCAGCAGCAACGTCCCCAAAAACAAGAAGCACGGGTGGCGGCCTTGATTAAAGCGGCACCACGCCAACAGCAGCAGGCCAACCAAGAGCACTGCTGTCAAAACGACCGCTCCGTTGGGCGTAAGCCAGCCCACCACGAAGGCCAGCGTCCCCAGCCCGACGATTCCCAGATAAGCCAGGATTTCAAAGGCCGCCGACGGCAGCGTGGGGGAGACGGCAGGAAATGCCGGTAGAGCCGAAGCCGAGGTGCTCATGATTTCCACGAGCTGAACTTGAGCGAGTGCCGCAAGAGTGCCAGCCGCTCCCGCTCCTGGGGATCCTGCTGCTTGCGCTTGACCGCCTCGGTCAGAAGAACCCAGAGACACGAAAACACAAACGCCACCAACGCCGTCACCAGTACGATCAGCGTCCGCCGGGGACTCGATTTCCTGTCCGGCACCACAGCCTTGTCGACCACCTGCATCACGATGGCTTCTTTGGCTTCATCGATCTGCGCAGCTTCCAGCTGTTTGCTCAGGAACTCGTAGAGCGCTTCGTGATACTTCAGATCGCGCGCCCGGCGGACGTAGAGCAGCTGCACTTCTGGAAGCCGGCGGGTCGGGATCTCGGGATTGCCATTACCCAGCTCTTCCGGATTGCGCTCCAGCTTCGCCAACTCAGCCCGTAAGCCACTCAATTCCTGCTCAGCGCGCTTCAGATCGGGATTGTTGGGGGTCGCATAAGTGCGCATTGCCTGCAGTTGCACCTCTTTTATCGCGACCTGGGCCCGGGTTCCCTCTACTGCATCGATAATGGCCCGGCCCTGCGCGTCCGGCTGGAACAGTCCACTCTTTTCCTGCACCTGCTTCAGCGCCAACTCCGCCTGCGCCAGCCCGTCGCGTTCGGCATCCAGTTTTTGCTGATAAAACAGCCGCCGCTGCGAGGCCTCCGAAAAGGCCAGATTCGAGTTCATCGCATGCAGCTCTTCCACGTACGCATTGGCCAGATCGGCGGCCCGTTTGGGATCACGATCGGTAACCTTGATGGAGATCAGACCCGCCTGTTCGGCGACGATGTCGCTGCGGCGCGTCCAGCTGCTTGCGGGCATCCTGATAACGTTTGACGCGATAAACCTGGCGCAAATCGAAACGATCGACTAACCGGTCACCGATGGTGCGGCTTCGCAACATCGCGATGAACAGGTCTGCGGGATTTTTAAAGCCGAGGTCCGACTCATTCAGCCCGGCGATCGCACCCAGCTGCCCCAGCATGGAACTCAACGCCGATTGGCTTTGTTGCGGCGGCAAGATGGTCGTGCTCGCGGTATACATCGGGGGAACCAGGAGGGAAATAATTAGTGCCAGCAACGCGGCAGCGATCGTGATCTGAAGAATCGTTTTCTTTCTGCGCGCCAGTACCAATAACAATTCAATTAGGTCAGCCTGCTTTCGCTCCAGGCCAACCGGTTCCGTAATTGTCTCGTGTTCCCTCACGGCGACACCATCCGTCTCGATCCGATTCGAACTTTCACGCATAGCAACCATTCCATCCTGGCATCTCATGAAATCCGGGCAGCGCCTGGCGTCCCTCGGGCTTGGTCTGTCCGGCTTCTTGGCTCATTGCCACAGCGAAACAATTCTTACGGGCTCAGCACTTTGATCGCGGCAGCCGCTAATCCAAAGTTAAACAGAATCTGCGACCAGTCTTTGAAGGCTCGCAGACCGGCTCCCGGATTCACATTTTCCGGAACTACCACCGCATCACCCGGCATCAGCACCATGCTGTCGAAGCCACCCGACCAGAAGCCGGAAGCCGCATCCTTGCTGACCACCGCTCCGTTGGCGCGAACCACGAAGATCCGCCCCTTGTCAGCGTTGCGTGTCGGTCCGCCCGCGCTCCGCAAGTACGTGTTGACCGTCTTTCCCGGCTGCTGCAGGAACGAGCCCTGATTGTAGACATCGCCCACCACACTCACCACGATGGGCCGGCTGGGCACATAGAACGTATCGCCATCCTCCAGCGGAATCTCGGGTATGGCCGCGACGTCTTCATCAGTTGGGATGGATATTCAGCACGATGCGCCCGTCGGCTTTCAGCTGGCGCAACTTGTCGAGGCTGGCACGTTGTGCGTCCAGAGCCGCCTTGGCCGCGCCCGCTTCGTCGGCGGTCCTGGCATTTTGCGCCGACTGCGCCGCCTGCCGGGCGATGTCGCGCTCCATCTGCGCGATCACCATGTCCAGCCGTTCCTGCTGTTGCTGACGAGTAGATTCGCGAGTGAAAACCGAGGCATACAGATAGGCCGACGACGCCAATCCCCCAGCCCGGATCACCAGGTCCTGCAGCTTTTCACCCGGCGCCACGCGATAGATACCGGCGGCGGAAAATTCGCCTTCCAGCCGCACCAGCTTGGTCTGTTGCTCCTGCGGCACCCGCAGGTCAGCTTGCGAAAAGATGGTGACAATGTCGCCCGGCTGCAGCGGCAGATTGGCTGACTCGTCGTGCTCCAGCACTGCCTTACCCAGATTGAACGGCAGCAATTCGGTGGAAAGATCACGCGTACTGATGCGCTGAATGACCGCGTAGTCCCAGTTGATTTCCGGAGCGTTTCGCTTGACGTCGTTGAGTTCGCTGCTGACCCGGCCGCCGCTAGTCTGCGCTTGCAGGTTGATGGCGTTCTGCTGCTGCCAGTATTCGCGGGTAATCAGAAACTCGCGATTGGGAATCAGGTCGGTGACCCGCATTCCCTCATGCCAGGGATAGCGGCCCGGAGTGGCAACATTGCCTCGCAAGGTCACGGAATTCTCGAAGCGCGGAGAGATCAAGGTGAAGTTGAGGATGTCTCCGTCTTTCAACGGATGGCCGAGGCCCACGGTGTCGAGCTTGACCTCTTCGATATTGCGGTCCTGACGGTTCTTGATTCCCTCGATGTAAACTTTCGCGCCATCGGCAGTGGTCGAAAGGCCGCCTGCCAGTTGCAGCACCTCGCCCAGGCTGGCTTCGGTCTTGAGCTCATAAATCGCCGGCACATTGACCTGCCCGCCCATGGCCACCTGCGGCCCAATCGGCGAGATGTAGATCACGTCTTCCGGCAGCAGCAGAACGTCTTTGCTCTTGTCTCCCTTCAGCAGCAGATCGTAGAGATCGAAGTCGGTGACTACGTTCTTTCCGCGCTTCAGCTCGATGTGCCGCATGGATCCGGTGGTGGAAGGACCGCCGGAGGCGAAGATGGCGTTGGCCAGCGTACTCAACGAACTCACGGTGTAGCGGCCGGGACGGCGCGCCTGGCCGACCACAAAAACATCGATCGAGCGCAACTCACCCATGGAGACGTTGAGATCAAAGTTCTGATAGATGCGGCCGATGTGCGCCTTCAGAAACTCCTGTACTTGATCGTAGCGAAGGCCGGCGACGTTCAGGTTTCCAACCTTAGGAACGTAGATGGCGCCGTTTCTGTCAACCCGGGAATGAACGTCAAGATCAATCTGTCCCCAGGCCCGAATCAATAGCTCGTCACCCGGGCCAATCACGTAGTCGGCCGTGACCGGCACGCGATCGATGGGAGCAAACGTGGTGGGAACATTGTCAAACAGGTTCTCGCCGTAAATGGGCAACACCTTGCCCAGCGAGGTTTCCACCAGCTGCTGAAAATCGGTCAGCTCCACCGATTTGGTGGTGACGGGAAGACTTGGCTGAGTACGCTTCGGGGCATTCGCTGTCGGCAACGTATGAGTATCGTCGAGAACCACCGCCGGGGAAGGCGTTTGCTCAAATGGCTGGACCGGCTCGCCTGCCGGAGTCTGGACGCCGGCAGGATTCTTGAGCTTGTCCTGATTTTGCGGGTCCTGATAAGTTGCAGGATCTTGCGGGGCGGCGACCATCATCGCGGGAAACATCAGTAACGCCAACAGCGCAATCCAGCGGCAGGCGAGTCTTCCACGGCAGTGATCTGACTTACTCTTCATAAGCGGACTTTGATAACGGTGCTCTGTCGGCAGAGATTTCAAATTTGCTCTCCAAAACTGCAAGCTGACGAAAAACTCAATCGCAGATTGTTCATGCACTCCCTCGGGCAACCTGCTCATTCGCCCGGCGGTCCGTCGCACTCGATACGGGAGCTTGCTGCCGCAAAGCGTTTAACCAGAACTGCGCGTACGCGGGCGCAACCGCTGGCCCATCCCACGGTAAATCCCTGCCCGTAAACAGCTGATGCAGGTTGCAGTGGGCGCTTACGGCCCCGGCCAATCCCAGAGTCGCGAAGGTTGGCTCCAGGTCGCCAATCGCTCCCCGCGCCGCGCACCGGCCGAAGTAAGCATTCACCGAATCAAAGATCGGCCCCAGATGTTCGCGGAACATGCGCTCGGCCCCGGGCAGCTCAAATCCGGCAACATACAGCAGCCGCATCAGGTCCGGACTTTGCGCCATGTTCTCTACGACAAACTGCACCAGCATGGGCACAATAATTTCCGGATCGACATCGGCGGCCAGACCATTCTGCAATTCCCTTCCTAACTTTAAACGGTTCAGCCGCGATTCGGTCGCGGTCCAGAACAGGTCGGCCTTCCGGGAAAAATACCGGAACAGTGTAGCTTCATTCACTCCCGCCAACTGAGCGATCTCCCGCGTGCTGGTTCCCTTATACCCTCTGCGGGAGAAAAGCTGAACCGCGGCCTCGACAATGCGTACGGAAGTTACAGTTCTTCCCGCTGTTTTTTTCACGAGCAGCCGATCCTCTGGTTGAATTTGAACGAAGGCAGGCGTTACTGCTTGCAGGGCTCGATTTCGTCGATGCCCACTTCCACGGCAACACTTTGCCGGATCAGGTCGAGCGTCAGCACGACCCGCAGATTATTCTTCTTGCGCACCAGCACGCCGGTCATCCCCTCCAGCGCACCCGAAACGATGAGCACTTTTTCTCCCACCGCCAGGTAGGGATGCGGCTCAAATTGGCGGAGCGGAAGGCCGGAACGCATCGCCTCAACTTCCGAGGTGGGAAGCGATGTCAGTTCGCGGCCGGCACTGACAATCGTCAGCACTCCGGGAACTTGCAGCACACTCACCGACTCGCGCCGGTTGATGCAAACAAAAATGTAGCTGGGAAAAAGCGGTTGCTCCACCGTGACCTTGCAGCCGTTCTTCCAGCGCCGCGAAACCCGGTACAAAGGCAGGAACGACTCAATGTGCCGCGCGTCCAACTGTCGCCCAACCGCTTTTTCGTGGCGCGGCAGCGTGTAGGCAGCAAACCATTCCGTAGCATCGACGGATCTGGCGGTGAGCGGAACCTGTCCCGGCAGGGCGCCAGCGGTTCCGAAACTGGGTTCGACAGCAGACAAGGCTTCGCCATCCTCAGTGAGAGGGGTTGATGGTTCCATGCGCCGAAAACTGCGACCATGCACTTCTCAGCATTGACTCTGAGGTTTTGACGCCAAGCCAAAGTCCCACGCTACGCAAAGTTTGCGCAGTTACCGGGAGCAAGTACCTACTTGCTTATGCGAGTGCCGCCAGAAACCCAACAAATTTTGTCGAGTGGTAAGCATAGGAAAAGCCGTCGCTTCGGTCAAGCAAAAACGCGCTTTAATCCCAGTGGGCGGAACTAATGTGGAACCGAGGAACCTCTGTTCCGGATTGGACCTGTCTCACGGCACGACGGCAGCGGGCACGGGATGCGATTCGTTGACGCCCGCGCCGCGATAAGCGCGCATCACATCGTCGAGCTAAGACCACGACTGGACGCGGCACTTCGTCTGATCGGAGGGCGTCAGCTGTTGCCGGTGATGCATCGGGCCAACGTTCAGCAGTCCACCCTACATTTCGTATCAGTTTGACAGTTAATCTAGTGCAACATATCGGAAGCACCGTTTTGGGCAGTGTCCGTCAGCCATTGGACCCAAGTTGGATCCAGAATCTGGCCGCAACTGAGGATGCTCACGAAACCAGCTTCGATGGCCTGACTTCCCGAAAAGGGGAGTTCGATAGCTGTGCGAGCGGAGCTTGCGTACACGAGGCCAGTCTTTCGATGTCGTAGTACACGTGTTGATCCTCGCGACAAGTTTCCTGCCAGCGTTTTCGAAGATTCAGCGACTGTTCAAGCAACATCGGACCGCACTGCTGGTGCTCGCCGAGGACAATGACCTCACCGCCTACATGCGTTGGTTACCAGTACGAGGTATAGTCCGTCAATATCGCTAACGACGATCGCCAATGTTCGGAACCGGTTGAACTGTCAGTGACGGTAGAGGGCGGACTTTTCTGAGCAACCTAATGATGCTTTCGCCACTGTGAGTGGATTCGCCTGCCCACAAGCATCAGTGGGTGTCGCCCGGGAGATCACGCCGTAACTGAGATTTTGTGTATATGGCGCGTCCGGCAACTCACGTGGGTGTCAGCCTTTTCAATACGGCCTGCGACCACAGCTTACAGAAAGATCGCGTATCCTGAGCCCTCCGGCGCCGGCTCTTCCCATCCGAACTCTTCTCCTAACAACAGAAAAACGTGACCGCGAGGGCAATGATAAGCAAGAGCGCCAACTGAGGGGCTGTTCAATCCAACAATGTAGGCGGCGGGTATGACGTCACGCAGGATTGGTTCAAGCGAGTCGCTACCGCAGACGGGGCACAGTTTTGCCAGAACTTTTTCACAGGATCTTCCAGCTTCTGTCTTCAAAGGTTCTCCTCAAGCAAAACTTGGCTCCCGTGGTCGTGGACTGGCCGAGGTGCCTCCCGCAGACGGGAGCCAAGCTGGGGCAGTGAGGGTCTGAGCAATGAGGATCTTAAGCGATGACTTGAGGATATTCTCACTTCTTCGAAATCAAAAAGATGTGGCCGGCATCACGTAAGCTCATGACTGTTATGGTGAAGCCGGCGCGTTTCCCCAAACAGTGGTTAGTTGCACAGCATTGCTAAAGTTCTTCTGAATCCAGCCGATGTGGAGCTTACGAGTTAATCGAACTCTGGAGCATTCACAATGCGAGCTGCCCAGTATGTCAGGATGTCCACGGAACACCAGCAGTATTCAATAGAAAACCAGCAGGCGGCAATTGCTTACTACGCCCAACAGCACGGCCTCCAGATCGTTAAGACATACGCAGATCCAGCTCGAAGCGGCCTGGATCTTGCGCATCGTCCTGGGCTGCGGAGGCTGCTGGAGGAGGTAATAACACCGCACCCTGAATTCGAGGCGATCCTCGTCTATGACGTGAGCCGATGGGGTCGCTTCCAAGACATCGACGAGAGCGCGTATTACGAGTTTCTCTGCAAGAAGGCAGGGGTTCGGGTTCATTACTGCGCCGAGCCTTTTTCCAACGACGAAAGCCTTACGTCATCTTTGCTAAAGCTTGTGAAACGAACGATGGCGGCAGAATATCTACGCGAGCTTTCTGCCAAAGTGCACGCGGGACAGTGCCGAATCGCTGCCCATGGTTTCAAACTCGGTGGCCGGGCAGGATACGGATTGCGGCGAATGCTATTGGACTCAGACGGCAGACCCAAAGCCGTTCTGCAGGATGGGGAACGTAAGAGTCTGATCAGCGAGCGCGTGACCTACTGTCTGGGGCCAGACGAGGAGGTTGACAGCGTTAGGTTGATATTTTCCATGTTTCTTGATGAAGGCATACCGGTGCGTAGCATTGCACGCCTGTTAAATGAGCGTGGTCTTCGCCGAGGCTCCTTTGGTCCTTGGGATCACAATGCCGTCTTTCGCATCCTGACGCATCCCAAGTATGCGGGCTGCGCTGTTTTCAATCGAGCCTCCGAAAAGCTTAGGTCCAAGAAGGTACTTAACCCCAGCAGTCAGTGGGTTCTGCGGCCAGATAGCTTTCCAGCAATTGTTTCCGAGGACACATTTGATCGCACTCAAGCGAAGCTTGCAAACCTGGTAAACCGCCGCTCAAATGCAAGGCTGCTATCAGAGCTGCGAGCCGTAGCAGATGGAGATGGAAAACTGACGGTAAGCTCATTAGGGCCAAGCAATGGACTCGCGGGTGCGTCAACCTACGTCAAGCGTTTCGGAAGCCTGATGCGGGCATATGAACTCATCGGATACCATCCACCGAAATACACAATGGGTTCGTTAGAAAGTCGTCGCAAGATTGCAAGCCTCAGGGCCAGCGTCATGACAGAATTCGAGGAGGCATTACTCCAAGCGCATCTGCATTTCTCGCATGGCCAATGCGCGTTCCGAGTGCGAGGACACGGCTACGTCGCTTTGGAGGTTGCGCGTTGTGTGAGAACACGTGATGGGCATCCGCGCTGGATGGTTAGGACGCGAATAAAGTGTCCCAAACACGTTCGGGTGGTCGCTCGGCTCTTGCCGGGTAACACTGCTGTCCAAGACTTCGTACTGCTATTCACGACTCCGAAAGGGGTTGCGAGATACTTCACCCTAAGCGACTCGCTGGCACGCTGCAGCGGTATCGTCTGCCAAAAGCTCCGCGAAGTTGTAGCTGGCCTTGTGAATCACCGCACCGGGGTGTACTAGCGTCCGGTGAGACACCAATGGCTGCTGTGACAGGGCCCGCTCGGCAAGAAATCTAACCAGGGCATAGAGTCTACCGGTAGAGGAGGCTGCCAATGCGAGCCGCTCAGTATGTCCGCATGTCAACAGAACACCAGCAATTCTCAATCGAAAACCAGATGGCTGTGATCGGCGAATATGCCAAGTCACACGCCTTCGAGATCGTTCGCACCTATTCCGACGAAGCGCGAAGCGGCATCGACTTGGCGCGTCGTCCAGGCCTCAGACAGCTTCTCGACGAAATAACGTGCGGCAAGGCGGACTTCCGAGCGGTCTTGGTGTACGACGTTAGTCGCTGGGGAAGATTTCAAGATGCCGATGAGAGCGCCTGTTACGAATTTCTGTGCAGACGTGCAGGCGTGAACGTCATCTATTGCGCAGAGCCGTTCGCGGATGATCTCAGCCTCGCTGCATCGCTGCTGAAAACAATGAAGAGAGCGATGGCTGCCGAATATCTGCGCGAACTGTCCGCGAAAGTTTTTGCTGGACAATCTCGGTTGGTGCGTAAAGGGTATAAGCCGGGCGGAGTAGCCGGTTATGGGTTGCGCCGTCTATTACTAACATCAGACGGCAAGCCGAAAGCTGTCCTGCAGGACGGAGAACGTAAATCGCTCATTACCGAGCGAGTCACATATACTCTGGGGCCGGCAAACGAGCTTCGCATAGTCCGCAAAATCTATTCGCTGTTCTTGGATTCAGGGCTCGATGCCTATGGAATTGCACGCTGGCTGAATGCAAAACGAGTGCCATACAGTCGAGGGCAGTGGAACGGCCAGATCATTGATACGATTCTCACGCATCCCAGGTATACAGGTTCTGTTGTGTTCAATCGGACTTCAGAGCGCCTACGCTCTAAAAAGAAATGGAACCCGCGTGACCAATGGGTAGTTCAGCCAAACAGCTTTCCGGCAATCATCTCGCAGAAGCGGTTTGACGTTGCGCAGCGCAAGCTAGATGACCGTGTACAACACAGGTCGAATGAACGGCTGTTGAAAGAACTGAGAGCCTTCGTCGATAAACATGGTCGGGCAACCCAACAAATGCTCGCCGAAGACCCGACGATGGCAGGCATAGACACCTATTGGCGGCGATTCGGTAGCTTCTCCAGAGCACTTGCATTGATTACCGAGGAACCCGATGGCGGCTGGTCTGATGTCGAACGTCGGGAGCGCCTGAAGCTTCAACTCCAGGACGGGTACGCAGCACAAATGGTGGCGAGTAACATAAAGTCACACCGGAGAAACGGCGTATTCCGATCTTCCGGTCACCCACCCGTACTCCTCGATGTGGCTCGCTGTTGCGTTCTCAAGAACGGCGAGTTGCGGTGGCAGATTCGATACCCGCTGACAGGGGTGAAAGGTCTCCGCTGTATAACGCTTCGCCTCCAGACCGACAACAAGCTTCCGCTGGATTACCTGCTCATCCGTTTCTTGCCGCCTGGCAACCAGCGCTACCGGTTCAGCGAGGAGCGCCTACAAACGCTGAAGGCATCCGTCCATAAGACTCTGGAGGAGGCAGTGAATGTCCTCTTGCAGGAGTGGCGGCTCTATTCACGGCCATGTTGAAGTGGGGAAATGCCGGCTCCCATCTCTATCTCGATGGGCTCAGCAACCTACGAGGTGGACACAGACCTCTAAAGCGGAGCGAATCGCCTCAAGTCGGCGGTCGCACCGGAGGTTTCCCCATGCGTACATTACCTGTTCCAATCCCGGCCGCTCAATACCTGCGTATGTCCACCGACATGCAGGAATGCTCAATCGAGAGTCAGGCTGTCGTCATCCAGCGATACGCCGAGGCGAATGGTTTCAAGATTCTCAAAACCTATGAAGACGCTGGTAAGAGTGGCCTAACAATCAGCCAAAGAAAGGGACTGCAATCCCTACTCTCAGATGTCCTGCAGCACAAGGCAGTGTTCCGCGCTGTACTTGTCTATGACGTAAGCAGATGGGGGCGCTTTCAAGATGCCGACGAAGCCGCTCATTATGAGTTCCTCTGCAAGAGCTCCGGTGTGAAGGTCTACTACTGCGCCGAGCAGTTCGGCCCCGAAGAAACCCTCCCCGCCCGAATCATGAAGGCGCTGAAGAGGACGATGGCAGCCGAGTTTAGTCGGGAATTAAGCCAGAGAGTCTTCATTGGCAAGCAACGTCGAGCGCTAAAGGGATTCCATCAGGGAAGTAATCCCGGTTATGCCCTTCGGCGAGTCCTAGTGGGAGCCGACGGCCATGTGAAACAAGTACTCCAAAGCGGAGAGTTGAAGAGTATTTCAAGCGACCATGTTGAGCTCGTGCCCGGACCAGAACGCGAACGGAAATGGGTGCGTTGGATTTACGAGCAACGTATACGTGGTGTCGCAGCATGCGACATCATAAAAGAACTCGTTAGCACCCGCACTCGACGGCGCGAGAAGCACACGCATGGTCCTTTCACACCCTCCCTCAGCCATCTTGAGCGTTGCCCGACCCAGGATTGCGCGGAGGGAAGCGAAGTGAGTCTGCACAAGATGCCCCAGAGTGGTCACAGCCAATCTATTTTCTGGCCGGAATCCTGTCAGGCTCGCAGATGCGTTGGTGATTCCCAGCGCTGCGCTTACGACGACCGCCTGCTGGTTCTATGATGAGCTTCTTGCCGGGTCGCGGTATTCTCATCTTGGCATCCCGTTCCTCCTGGTCTTTCCTGGAATTCTTGTCCTTGGCTTGGTTCCGATTCCACGTGGCATTTGAAGGCGACGAACTCTCCGTGAGCGGAAGTCCCGCAATCCCTTCGATTCGAACGTGGCGGCACGGTAGACCCTGCAAACGCCAAATACGCCGATTTGTGCGCCAAAGATAACCTCCTAAGTGAGCACTCTTGACCAGCCTTGAGCCTTTCGCACTGGGTATGCTTCTTCGATAACACGCGGGTCGTGGCAGTCGGCCGGTCAGAGCAAAGTTGATATCCCTCCATCCACTGCGATTGGGTCCGCGCAGTGGGCTCCGACAAGGAGAGTGGGATGCATTCACCATACGGGATGGAACTGGTCGAAGACTGTCTCTCTTGCAAGTTGTGTTCCGAGGGCTTTTTCTGTCGTTTGCCGAAATCAGTAATGGAAGCCTTCCAACCCCTGAAGTTCACGGTTGCCTATCCTGCTGGTGCAACTCTGTTTGTGGAAGGGCAAACATGCCGAGGCATTTACATTCTTTGTAAAGGCCGAGTGAAGCTGTCGGCCACTTCGAAAGAAGGCCAGACCCTCATATTAAAGGTTGCTCAGCCTGGGGAGGTATTAGGGTTGAACGCAACCGTCGGCGGAGTCCCACACGAGACGACCGCGGAAACTGGCCAGCCGTGCCAACTCAACTTTGTTAGACGGGACGACTTTCTTAAATTTCTGACGCAACATGGCGATGCCTGTATGCATGCAGCAATACAGGTGAGCCGCGAGTGCCAACAGGCATATCAGCAGCTTCGCTCGTTCACTATGAGTTCAGCCTCTCAGCGAGTTGCCCGCTTGATGCTGGATTGGTCGCATGACGATTCCGGGATGGTCTCGGTTCACCCAATCAAGGTGGCGTTGACTCATGATGAGATCGGGCAAATCATCGGCATGTCGCGAGAGACAGTAACGCGCACTCTGGCAACTCTGCGCCAGCAGCACCTCGCGCACCTTCAGGGTTCCACCCTATTCATCCAGAATATATCGGCCATTCGAAAGTTGGCTGGCGCATGATCAAGGTAAATAGAGCCCGCATTGCGGCCTAATTCCTCGCAGGAGTTCTTATGGCGGAACAACAATTGTCGAAACAAACAAAGATGGCGATGGCCTCCCAGTTTCTGGGGTTCATGCTCGATGCGTATGACATGGCAATGGTGCTCGTCATGGCGCCGATTCTGGTAAAGGTTTTCGTTTCACCGAAGGGCAGTGCAGCCTGGCAGTACATTGTCATCGTATTCAGCTATTCCATTACCATGGCCTCAAGGCCTATCGGTTCGGCGATTTTTGGACGCTATGCCGACAAAATCGGGAGACGCTTCCTCCTCGTCCTAACCATCGGCGGCGTCGGCGTGATGTCCCTCCTGGGAGGATTTCTTCCCACCTACGCCCAAATCGGCGTCTGGTCGTATGTCATCTTTTGCCTGCTGCGGTTACTCATGGGCGTCTTCTTCGGTGGCGAATATGCGGTCGGGCACACCTTCGCCATTGAATACGCACCTCAAAAGAGACGCGGCGCCATTGGCGGCTTTATTCAATCAGGTTTTCCGCTGGGTTACGTATTTGCCTCACTCGTGTTCGCACTTATCTCGTTCCTGACCACCAAAGAAGCTATGGCGGCATACGGCTGGCGCATCGCCTTCATGTCCGGCGTCATTCCGGTTTTCCTGGCGCTGTATATCCGAAATAACCTGCAGGAATCGCCTGAGTTTGAAAAGACCAAGGCTGAGGGAAAGATCGAGAAGTCCCCGTTCCTGAATCTGTTCAAACCTCCCCAGTTGTGGGACTTTCTGCAGGTCTTCTTTTTCATGACCGGCTTGTTCCTCACCGATTATTCGGTCTACGGATTTCTTCCTAACATCCTCACCCTGAAGGGGCGTGGGTTCGATACCACGACCTACAGCCTGATCTACGGCTTTGCCCTTTTCATGGCCTTCCTCGGTTACAACTTCTACGGCTGGTTGTCGGACAGAACTGGGAGAAAGATTCTTACCCAGTGGTACTGCGTCTTTCTCGTCGTATTCGGAATTCCGGTGTTCTATGTCCTCTATCACGCGGCTATTCAGCGCAACCTGTGGATGGCGATTGCAGGATGCGTGATGGCAGCCATGCTGAAACTGGCATGGGGAGTGGTCCCGGCCTACTTGTGCGAACGCTTCCCGACCAGGCGACGCGCGGCGGGTGTCGGCTTCGGCTACTCTTCGGGAGCGCTATTGGGCGCATGGTTCAGCGTTTACGTATGGTGGGCCCACAAGATTCCTTTTATCGCGGCGATTGAAAAACAGGACATGTGGTTATCGCCAGCGGTCATTCTGACGGTCGGCGCAGTTATGACTTTCATCAGCCTGTGGTACTCGCCGGAGACCAAACATCTTCAGTTGGATGAGGTCGGCGAAAAGGAACGGGCGAGTGATCGGGCAAAGAACTTAGCCGGTATTGAGCACGCAGTGTCAGCGGCTTAAAACTAGGTTGACTTTCAGAATTAAAGGATACGCCCTATGGCTACCGAGGCGACCACGCCCGAGACAAAGCAAAAGGCCCCGCGCACCAACCTGGCGGACGAGCGGGAAACCTCTTCGCACATCAGGGTTCATCCTCTTTATACGCCGGCCGACCTCGAAGGTTGGGACTATGATCGCGACCTCAACTATCCAGGACAATTTCCCTACACCCGCGGCGCGCAGGCCACAATGTATCGCGGCCGACTCTGGACCATGCGGCAGTACGCCGGCATGGGAGACGCCGACGAGTCCAACCGCCGCTACAAGTACCTGCTGAGCCAGGGAACCACCGGATTGAGCGTGGCCTTCGATCTGCCGACGCAGATCGGTATGGACTCTGACAGCCCGCTTGCGATGGGTGAAGTCGGCAAAGTTGGCGTAGCGATTGATTCCATCGAAGACATGATGCGTCTGTTCGAGGGCATCAATCTCGAAGAAATCTCGACTTCGATGACGATCAATGCTACCGCCTCGATTCTTCTGGCTCTCTACATAGAGACAGCGCGACGCACTGGCCGCGATATCCGCAAACTGTCTGGCACTATTCAGAACGATGTACTCAAGGAATACATCGCGCGAGGGACCTACATCTACCCTCCGGTTCAGGCGATGCGCATTATCACTGACATCTTCTCGTACGCGAAGGAGAATGTCCCGGAGTGGAACACGATCTCAATTTCGGGCTATCACATGCGCGAGGCCGGATGCACCGCCGTACAGGAAGTGGCGTTCACTCTTGCAAATGGTATGACTTACGTGCAGGCTGCAATCGACGCCGGCCTCGACGTGGATCACTTCGCGCCCAGGCTCTCGTTTTTCTTTAACGCGCATAGCAATTTCCTGGAAGAAGTCGCGAAGTTCCGCGCCGCCCGCCGCATGTGGGCCCGCATCATGCGCGATCACTTCGGGGCGAAGAAAGCCAAGTCGTGGATGTTGCGCTTCCACACACAGACTGCGGGCTCGACCCTCACCGCGCAGCAGCCGGAGAACAATATCGCCCGCACAGCGTTGCAGGCCATGGCTGCCGTGCTGGGCGGAACGCAATCGCTGCACACCAACTCCTTCGACGAGGCGCTGGCGCTCCCAACCGAGCAGTCGGCGCGCATCGCTCTGCGTACTCAGCAGATCATCGCCCATGAGTCGGGCGCGGCGCAGACCATCGATCCGCTCGCCGGCTCCTACTATGTCGAATCGCTAACCAATCAGATCGAGTCCGGCGCGCGCGAATACCTGGACAAGATCGAGGCTATGGGCGGCGTTCTGAAGGCGATCGAACGCGGTTTCGTGCAGCAGGAGATCCAGAACGCCGCTTATGAGTACCAGCAGAAGGTTGATCGCCACGAAGCCATAGTTGTGGGCGTAAACGCTTTGCAGCTCGACGAGGAGAAGACGATACCGTTGCAGCGGATTGACGAATCCCTGGAACACAAGCAGGTCGAGCGACTGCGTGCGATGCGCGCCAAGCGCGATAGGGCAAAGTGGCAGGCGGCACTCAAGCAAGTGGAAGACACCGCGCGTGGTACCGGTAACCTGATGCCAGCTATTGTCGAGGCAGTCGAAGCCAACGCCACCGTCGGCGAAATCTCCGATGCCATGCGTCGAGTGTACGGCGAGTACCACGAGACGGTGGTGATCTAGGAATCCAGGTTCTCACGCTGTCATCCTGAGCGAGTCCGTGCCGGTCTGCGGGCAAGTCGAACGACCCTAAGGTGAGGACATTCGACGAATGAGAGGGTGAGCACTCTTGCTCAGAAGAAGCATGGCGTGAATGCTACGCTCACAGGAACATCAATAGGAGTTCCGGATCTGATCAGAAGGACTTCTTGCAGCCAGGATTCGTTCGGGTGGGGATTTCGGGCCCTGATTTCGTGGTCGCGCCATTCACCCTTCGAAGTACAGCCCCAGTAGCTGAAGCAAACAGAATTGTTGCGAAGGAAAACGTTATGGCCCGCACCGTGGAAATTACCGAGTTGCTGTTGAGAGAGGCTCAGCAGAGCCTTCTCGAAACCAGCATGGCCCTCGAAGATCTGGTGCCAGTGTGTGAAGACTTGGATAACGCGGGTTATTGGTCGGTGGAGTGTTGGGGTGGGACGGCATTTAACTCCTTCATACGCTTTCTCAATGAAGATCCATGGGAGAGGTTGCGGATTTATCGCAGGCTGCTTCCCAAGAGCAGACTGCAAATGCTGCTGCGCGGACAAAACCTGGTTGCATATCGAAACTTTGATGACTCGATTGTCAGCCGGTTTGTCGAGAAGGCGGCGCAGAATGGCATCGACGTCTTCCGCATCTACGATGCACTGAATGACATGCGGAACCTCAAGGCCAGCGTTGCGGCCGTGAAGAAAGCGGGAAAGCACGCGCAGGGTGCAATCTGCTACGAGCCGAGTTCAGTGCACACGATCACTGTGTTTGTCGACTTGGCGCAGCAGATCAAGGAAATGGGTTGTGATTCCATCTGCGTGCAGGACGTTGACGGTCTGCTTAAGCCGCAGGCGGCTTACGATCTGGTCAAGGGGATCAAGCAGAAGTGCGGAAGCGACACGCTGGTCAACGTCCACACCCATTCGACAACTGGCGTGACCCTGGTTTCGTTGATGAAAGCGATCGAGGCCGGATGTGACATCGTGGACACAGCAATCAGCTCTCTGGCGCTTGGCCGCGGCCACAATCCCACTGAGAGCGTGGTGGCAATGCTGGAGGGGACGGGTCACGAGTCCCGTCTGGAGCCTGAACGACTGCATCGCATCAAACGTCATATTGCCAATGTCCGTCCTCGCTATGACGAATTCGTCAATTACCCCATCGGTGTTGAGACGGAGATGTTCCAGGACCAGATACCGGCAGCAGTGCTGTTGAACACGGAATGTCAGACTAAAGGGCCAGGGTGCGCCCCATTTGCTGAATGAGGTTGCGGCGGAAATCCAGAGCGTTCGACGTGACGCGGGATATCCTGCGCTAGCCATCCCATCGAGTGAAATCCTCAGTACCCAGGCAATGATTAATGTCCTGCAAGGAAAATATGAAGTGATAACCAGGGAGTTCGCCGACTTGATGCTCGGCTATTACGGCACAACGCTGGGAGAAAAGGATTCGGATGTTGTAGGCAAAGCCGCGAACCGCGCGAACAAACCTGCCATCAGTTGCCGCCCGGCCGACTTGCTTGAGCAGTCGTGGGAGCCGAGTCGAACCGAAGCCCTGGCGCTCGGCGGTAACGGTAGCGATGAAGATGTGTTGACATATGCCATGTTTCCGAACGTGGCAGCGCAGTTTTTCCATACCCGGACAGCAGGTCCGAGAGGCGTTGGGGAGAAGTCGAGTAAAACCAACGGCGGTTCGGAATCGGCACCTTCGGAGAACGCGAGCGGCAATGCCAAGCCGAGCCCTTCCCGGAGCTACCTCATCAGAGTTGGCGGTGAGGAACACAAAGTCACAGTAACACTGGCGCAGTGAAAACAGGGTCAGAGCCCGTGTTTGCGGATTTCTAACCTGTGCCAAAGAGGTTCAACATGGCGACACCAACACTCAAACCGCCGAACGCGACCATGAAAGAGCGAACCGCTGAACTTCGCGCGAAACAGGCGAAGATCAAGGAGGGGGGCGGCAAACAACGCATTCAGAAGCAACACGAGGCGGGTAAGCTATCCGCGCGGGAGCGTATCGACAAACTGGTCGATCCCGAAAGCTTCCAGGAGATCGGTCACTTCGCCAAGCACCGTGCCACCTACTTTGGCATGGCAGACAAAGATCTCCCCGCCGATGGCGTGGTAACCGGATGCGCGACGATTGATGGCCGCCTGATCCATCTGGCCTGCCAGGATTTCACGGTGGTCGGCGGCGCAGCCGGAGAAGTACACTGCGCCAAAATCACCGAGATGATGAAGCTTTCCATGAAGACGGGAAGCCCTTTCATCTTCGTGAACGATTCCGGTGGCGCGCGTGTGCAGGAAGGTATCGACAGCCTGGCCGGATACGCCAGCGTGTTCTACAACAACGTTATGCTCTCCGGCACTGTACCCCAGATTTCCATCATCTGCGGACCCTGCGCCGGCGGCGCAGCCTACAGCCCGGCATTGACCGACTTCATCATTCAAACTAAGCGAGCGCAGATGTTCATTACTGGACCCCAGGTCATCAAGCAGGTGACTGGCGAGACTGTAACAGCGGACCAGTTGGGCGGGCCCGCGGCCCAGATGAATCGCTCCGGCGTCGTTCACCTCATCGCCGAGGACGACGAGGGAGCGCTTGCTCTTGCCCGCCGTCTGCTAGCCTTCCTGCCGTCGAACAACCTAGAAGACCCTCCGCGGCTGGCATACGGGCAGGAGTTGGCAGATGATCCGGCGCTAAACGACTTGTTACCGACAGAATCAAAAGTTGCCTACGACATTCGCACCGTGCTCAAGCGCTTGCTTGACCATCAGGACTTCTTCGAAATCCAGCCTGGGTTTGCCCAGAACGCAGTGATCGGCTTCGGGCGCATCCAGGGGCGCACGGTGGGGATCGTCGCCAATCAACCCTGTGTACTCGCGGGGGCGCTCGACATCGACGCATCCGATAAACTGGCTCGCTTCATTCGATTCTGTAATGCCTTCAATATCCCGTTGCTGACGTTTGTCGATGTGCCCGGATTTCTGCCCGGAGTTGAACAGGAGTACGGCGGCATTATCCGGCATGGAGCAAAAATCCTGTTCGCCTACTCAGCGGCAACCGTTCCAAAGATAACCATCGTGATACGCAAAGCCTACGGCGGAGCTTACATCGGCATGTGCTGTAAAGATCTGGGGGCGGACCGCGTGGTGGCCTGGCCGACAGCGGAAATCGCCGTCATGGGGGCTGAAGGCGCTGCGGAAATCGTGTTTCGCCATGAAATTGACGCCGCAGAGGACAAGGTGCAACGGCGGGATGATCTGATCGAACTCTATCGCAAGACATTTGCCAATCCATACGTATCCGCTGGCCGCCGGCTCGTGGATGACGTGATCGAGCCCTCCGAGACCAGGCGCTACTTGGCAAGGGCCCTGGAGGCGCTGCACACGAAGCGGGAACTTCGTCCCGCCAAGAAGCACGGGCTGATTCCCCTGTGATGCCCTTAGGAGCAATCATCGATTCCAAATTAAATTCGTCTCGCGAGGTCACGCCCAAAATTCTGTCGGTGATCGCCGCAGCCATCACGGAGTTTCTCGGCAAGAAAGTCCGGATTCGCTCCGCAAGAATGTTGCAGGTGCCACATCTAGTCAATCCCTGGGCGCGGCAAGGCAGGATGACGGTCCAAACTTCGCATAACTTTCCTCGGAGAGGATGATGACTCTGATTGCGAACACAGAAATCACGGAAGCCAGGGAAGTCCCGGAGAAGAGCGGGCAGTGAACCTGCAAATCTCCATCGACGGGGCAACGTACGAAGTCGAAGTAGAAGTTGCCGAGGAGGACTATCCCCTGCAGAGCCATGACAATTGCCCGGCGCCCGCGACAGCCACGATTCAATCGACGGTGTTGCGGACTCCGCCCAAGCCAGGATCATCCCAGAATTCCGATTTCAATGAAGCCAAACTATGTCGCAGCCCGTTGGCTGGAATCGTGGTTCGTGTGCCGGTTTTCCCGGGCCAGCAGTTGGAGGCCGACGATCTCATGGTCATGTTGGAAGCGATGAAGATGGAAAGTGCGGTCACAGCCCCGGTAGCAGGAAGATTGAAATCCGTTAACGTGGCGACCGGAGATTCAGTTAAGTTGAACCAGGTCTTAGTGGAATTCGATTGACTCTGTATAGAGTTCCCGAGCCCAGGTCTTTAGCTTAAGCGAAGTAAACCGGCCATTTTTCGACGTAGGTGCTGGCGGTGCTGAGTCGCAACAACCAGATGGGGATCGACTGCTCAAAGAAAGATGTAGTAAATGTTGCTGAAACCTTTCGTTATCAACTCTCACGGCCGCATTGTCTTCCCAGGCAATTTTTTTCCCGAGCTGGACTTTTCTGTTTTCAAGACCCTCAAACAATTTGCAGCAGTTATCCGGCGGGACTTCGGGGAGAAGGCGCCGACGGACGTGGAGATTGCAGCCGGCTTGCAGGCAGGTGAATACAAGAGCCGCTACGACCTTTGCCGCGACCTGGTGTTGAACCGTTTCTGGGTAAATCGTTACACGTTTACGATGTACGAGAAGCGTCCCACGCGCTGGGGCGATCTCCCGCGACTGCGCGACGATATTTTTCTCCCGGTCTACAAGCCGAGGGATACGGGCGCCCTCGCAACCGCGATCGAGGCAGGCTACTAGGCTTTGCCCCGTCGTGGGACGAAGAGCTGGAAGACCGGAGTTTCAGCATTCTGCTGAATGTTTTTCGCAACCGACTTAGCTCTGGTGGGGAGCTCCGGCCTATTCGTTTTACCGTCTCTGAAGCGCTAGCCGACCCGGCGAACCGCACCCGCCATCTCCTAGCCTATGACCCCGATTATCTGCGCTATACGTACGACGATGTAATCGACTGCCTGCATCCCGTGCCGGAGCTAGAGGCATTGATGCGGCAGTGCATGATCCTTCACAACCAGTATCCGTGGGATCCGTCGACGAGCACGCAAACTGAAATCGGCAAGCTGAAAGACGATGATTACGTGGTGGCATTTCATCCGCGGAGTCAGGATGTGCTCCGTTTCATCCAGCGGGTAAAGCGGGACGAAAATTGGGGTCCTCGCATTCGCCCGAATCGGACAGTCCGACCCGACACTCTGGCCTTGAGTGCAGCCCATCAAGCCTTATCCTCCGGTGGAGGTAAGCAAACGATTCAAAGTTCTTCCCCGGCTTGAGGCCATCGCCGTTTATGAAGGCGAGGTGACCTGCACAAATGCAGACCTCATCCGCAACCATGCTTACTGCTGGTCGCGCATGAGCGCGGCGGAAATCGGCGAGAAGACCGGCATCGAAGAGCGGCGGTATACCCAGTTGCCGCTGGAGGACATGGCTCTGCTTGCGGCCAAGAAGGCCCTGGCGAAGTCGGGCCGCCTGCCTGCGGAAATTGGCGCGGTCCTGCTTTGCACCTGCACCAGCACCAAGCTCATTCCGTCGATTGCCACCTGGCTTTCGGGTGAACTCGGACTCTTACAGACTCATGCTTCATGCGACATCGTTGCCGCTTGCGCTGGGATGCCCTACGGCCTCGCCGAAGCCGTGCGCCTTCTGCAGGAGATCGAGCGGCCGGTGCTGCTCGTCTGCGCGGAAAAATTCTCCGACAAGATCGGAACGGTGCGGACCTCCCGCATGATCTTTGGCGACGGCGCAGCCGCCGTGGTGGTGGCGCCTGCGCCGGAAGGAACACCCTCCGATATCGAGTTCTTCCAAACCTATGCCAGTGGACCATGGTCGGAGGTGAACTCCATCATCTGGCCCAACCCGGAGTTCGACAACAACATTACCGTGTACGGGCCGGAGGTCAAGGCCCTGGTAACTCGCTATCTGAAAGAGATGATGGGTGAGTTGGCGCAGCTGCCGAACCCCAACGGTGGCGGCGGGTCGCTCATCGATGCGATCGATCTGGTAGTCCCCCATCAGGCCAACAAGAACATGGTGCTAACTTTGGCCGAGCAGGCCGGGATTCCGGGCGATCGGATATTTTTCAACATCGAGCGGGTAGGCAACACCTCGTCCGCGAGCATTCTGATGGCTGTTCACGATGCCGTGCGCGAAGGCAGGATTGACCGTCCAATGCGAGTTTTCGCGCCCGGATTCGGCGCCGGCGCGGTTGGGGGCTACGTGGTTATGCGGGTCGATCCCGCGATTGTGAGCTGTAATTCTGAAGACAGGAGTCTCGAAATGGCGAACGTTGCAGGTGGAAATGGAAATTACCAACCGAGTTCCCTCGCCGGTAAGGTCGCGCTGGTTACCGGGGCCTCGCGCGGCATCGGACGCGCAATCGCACTTGAACTTGCTCACCGTGGAGCGAAGTTGGCGCTGAACTTCCGGGCGGATGCCAAACAGGCCGAAATCGCCGCCGACGAGATCCGCGAACTGGGTGGCGAGTGTCTGATCGTCCAAGGCGACGTGGCCAAGAAAGGCGAGGCCGCGCGCATCGTCAAAGAAGTGCTCGACAAATGGCAGCGCCTTGACATCCTGGTGAACAACGCTGGGATTACGCGTGACCGAAGCATGCGCAAGATGACCGACGAAGACTGGGTGGCCGTCATTAACACCAACCTTAACGGCACTTTTTATTGCACCAGCGCGGCGGTGCCGGCCATGGTCAATCAAAGGTTTGGGCGGATCATCAATATCAGCTCGGTCGTCGGACAAATGGGCGCATTTGGCCAGGCCAACTATTCGGCCAGCAAGGGCGGCATCATCGCTTTCACGAAAACCCTCGCACTGGAAATGGCTAAGATTCAACATCACCGCCAATGCCATCGCGCCCGGTTTCACCTCTACGGAAATGGTGGATGCCATTCCGGAAGAGATCGCGGCCCAGATCAAGGCGAAGATTCCCCTAGGGCGTTTCGCGACGGTGGAGGAAATTGCCAAAGCGGCGGCTTTCCTTGCCGCCGATGGGGACTACATCACCGGACAAGAGTTGAACGTGAACGGTGGATACCACATGTGAAGGGTATTGAAATTCACTTGGAGCTTGGGCCAACCATCGATGTGCGTTCAGGTGTGCTTGCCGGCTCCGTTGCCGACATGATTCCGATGTGGCAAACCTTAGTGCACGCGCCCTCCATATTTAGTACTCGGCAAGCTATTCCCTCCGTAATTGGCGCCCGGAATGAGCAAAACTGTACAGCTTCTGCATCTTCGAAGAGAGACAATCCTCAAGAGCTGCGATTCCACTTGATGATCGCGCGTGAGACACCTGTGACCCGGAAATCCGGCCCCGCACAATGCAATTCTAGAAAAGGACGAAGCCATGGCCTACCAAAGTGTTAACCCTTATGACGGCAAGATCCTGAAGACGTTCGAGGAACTCAGCGACAAGCAGCTCGAGACTGCGCTTGAAACCGCCGCGACCTGCTTCGAGACCTGGCGGCACACGACGTTTGCGGAGCGAGCGGCCGTGGTTGCGAAAGCGTCCGCTATTATGCGCGCGCGGATCGACGAGTTCGCTCGTCCGGTGACGCTAGAGATGGGAAAACTCATCGACCAGGCACGCGGCGAAGTGGTGCTCAGTGCTGACATCATCGACTACTACGCCAAGAACGCCGAGCGCTTCCTCGCACCGGAACACCTGAAACCGAGTTCGGGAGAGGCAGCAGTCGAAAGCAGCCCGTTGGGAGTGCTCTTCGGCGTCGAGCCCTGGAACTTTCCCTACTACCAGCTTGCGCGCTTTGCTGCGCCCAACCTTATGGCGGGCAATGTCGTTATGGTGAAACACGCGGGGTGCGTGCCGCAATGCGCCATCGCCTTCGAGAAGCTATGGCTGGAGGCCGGCGCGCCAGTGGGCGCGTATACCAACCTGTTGATCTCGCATGATCAGGTGGACCGCGTGATCGACGATCCCCGGATCAAGGGCGTGGCTTTGACCGGAAGCGTGGAAGCCGGCAAGAGCGTTGCCGGGAGAGCTGGAAAAAACCTTAAGAAGTCGACGATGGAGCTTGGTGGCAGCGACGCCTTCATCGTGCTCGAGGATGCCGACCTCGACAAGACGGTCAAGTGGGCGCTCTGGGGCAAGATGAACAACACAGGCCAGTGCTGCGTCGCGGCGAAGAGATTCATCGTCGTCGAAGAATTGGCCGACCGCTTCCTCGACAAATTCCAAGCAGCACTCGCGGCGCTCAAGCCGGGAGATCCAATGGACGAAGCTACGACTCTCGGCCCCCTGTCCACGGAAGCGGCCCTGGTACAACTGCTCGGCCAAGTCGAAGGAGCCGTGGCCAAGGGTGCCACCGTGGTGATGGGTGGAAAGCGCATTGATCGACCGGGTGCTTTCATGCAGCCGACGATTCTTACGAATATCAAGTCCGACAATCCCGCATTTCGGGAGGAGTTCTTTGGGCCAGTCGCGCTCTTCTTCCGAGTCAAGAACGAGGATGAGGCGGTCGCGCTCGCCAACGACTCGAATTTCGGGTTGGGGGGCTCGGTCTTCACCAAGGACATCGCGCGCGGCAAACGCGTGGCTAGCCGCGTCGACACAGGCATGATGTTCGTCAACCACCCAACCTGGACGAGGCCGGATTTGCCGTTCGGCGGAATCAAGGACTCGGGCTACGGTCGCGAGCTCAGCAGCATGGGTATCCAGGAGTTTGTGAACAAAAAGCTGGTTTGCGTCGAATCGATTGACGCTCCGGCTTAGGCACTGGCTAATAGCCAATAAGTTGTGATCCACATATCCCAGTTTTGAAAAAGAGGAGTTACCCATGGCACAAAAGATGCACGCAGCAGTTGTGGAACAGTTTGGAACACCCCTAATGCTCCAGGAATGGGACGTCCCGTCCCCCGGGCCCGGCCAGATACTGGTCAAGACCGAGGCCTGCGGCGTGTGCCATACCGATCTTCATGCGGCGCATGGCGACTGGCCGATCAAGCCCACACTCCCTTTCATTCCTGGCCATGAGGCCATCGGGCCGGTCGTCGCCGTCGGCTCGGGCGTGACAATCGTGAAGGAGGGCGACCGGGTCGGAGTGCCCTGGCTCTATTCGGCGTGTGGTTACTGCGAGTATTGCTTGCGGGGATGGGAGACAGTCTGCGCCCAAGCGCAGTTCGGCGGCTACACCAAGAATGGCGGCTTTGCCGAGTATATCCTCGCTGATCCGAACTATGTCGCCCACATTCCTGCCGGACTTTCGTCTGTGGATGCCGCCCCGCTGATCTGCGCAGGCATCACCACTTACAAGGGGATCAAGGAGAGCGGAGCGAAGCCCGGCGAATGGATGGCTATCTCGGGAACTGGCGGGCTTGGGCATCTGGCGATCCAATATGCCAAGGCCATGGGACTGCTCGTCTGCGCAATCGACATCGATGATGGCAAGCTGGCCCACGCCAAGCGAGTGGGCGCCGATCTCGTGATCAATGCCAAGACAGGTGACCCGGCAGCCATCTTAAAGAAAGAGACCGGTGGAGGAGCTCATGGCGTTCTGATCACAGCGCCCTCGCTCATAGCCTTTAAGCAGGGCGTCGCCATGACCCGGAAGCGAGGCACATGCGTCCTAGTCGGTCTGCCGCCAGGCGAATTCCCGGTTCCTCTCTTCGATGTGGTGGCGAACTGCATAACCATCCGCGGTTCGTTCGTCGGCACCCGCCAGGATATGGCTGAAGCGCTCACCTTCGCCAGCGAAGGTAAGGTCAAGGCCGATGTCGAGCTGCAGCCTCTCTCATCGATCAACGAAATCTTCGAGCGGCTTGAGCATGGCGAGGTGGCATCACGCGTCGTCCTCGATTTCGCGAAAGCCTTCGATCGGCTCCAGCAAGGCGACGTGGCGTCGGGTGTCCTCGAATTGGCAGGGAGATGAAGCAAAAGGCTAGCGTCTAAGGACCCCCAAAATGAAATCCGATTTAATCCCGTGATGTACTTTTGCAGGTTCCTCTGAGGAGTTAGACGACCATGTCCTTCCTAGAAGATGTTGTAATCGTATCGGCAGTACGCACACCGATCGGCAAATTTCAGGGCTCGCTATCCGATTTCAGCGCCCCGCAGCTGGGGGCTATCGTCGTGCGCGAGGCCGTCAAGCGCGCCGGCATCGATCCCAACACTGTCGATGAGTGCATCATGGGTAATGTCGTCTCCGCCGGACTGGGCCAGAATCCGGCCCGCCAGGCTGCTCTAGGCGGCGGACTCGCCGACAGCGTGAGCGCCGTGACCATTAACAAAGTCTGCGGATCGGGTTTGAAAGCAGTCGCACTCGGCCAACAGGCTATCCAGACGGAAAACTCGACCTTTGTTGTGGCTGGCGGCATGGAGAGCATGACCAATGCTCCATACCTTCTGCAAACTGCGCGGAAGGGATTCCGGCTGGGCGACCAGAAGGTCGTCGACTCGATGGTGCACGATGGCCTGTGGGACATTTTCAACGACTACCACATGGGCAATACTGCCGAGAATGTCGCCGAGAAGTACAAGATCACCCGCGAGGAGCAGCCGCCGAGGCAAAGCGCCGCGATGCCCTAGGCGCGCGGGGTCACCCGCAGCTCTGCCAGAAGTAAGCCAAGTCACGTGGCGGTCGAGAATTGCCTTCAGCTCTTCGTCACTGATCTTGCGAAGTTCCACTGGTCGGTTCCCGGTAAGAAGTATATCGCTCGGGAAATATTAAAGCGCCCGACTGGCAGCAGAGAAAGGGTCTCGGCGTGTTGGAGTCGGTAACGCCCACGGGGCACGCAGCGCTACCAGCCGACAAAGCGTGATGACGAAGATGCACTGGCCCGGGCATTATCGCGCTGGCCAGCCAGTATGGCCGCTACGCAGGTTTCGTCCACTCGCCAGGACTTGATTGTCGGCTCGGGATGCCTTTGTAGTCGCTGCTCCAACTCAGGACCGTAATACTGCACTCTGCGCCAGACCGTGGTGTGATCCACATTGATACCGCGCTCCTCCAGCAGCTCCTCCACATCGCGCAGCGACAAAGAATAGCGAAGTTACCACCGGACCGCACAAAGTATGAGGCCGGGTTCGGTCTGCCGCCATTTGGAGACCGCGGGTCGGGCTATCATTTCGCGATTCTTTCACGTCACCAGCCTGCAACTCTGAAAGTTGCAACACATCCTATTGCCGCAGTGTTTGCTGAAATTGAGAGTTGCGTTTGGCGCTTGCCGGATCCTAGAATCGGGAAGCAGGTTGCCATGGGAGATCAAGGTCTGGGTTGGAGGCTTAATAGTGTTCTAACGGTTGCGTTAGTGAGCACACTCGCCGCTTCGTCAGGACCCCGGCGTTCGAAGCCGACTACGTTTACTCCAGCGATCAGAGAGACGGGTTTCCTTTTCAATTCTCAACCCGACGGATTTGGGCCTGCCCTTGTTGGGGCCGAGCAAGACGACGCACAGTCACTGCAGCCCACCGATTTTAAAGACCCCGCATACGAGGTCGCGGAAACGGTAACGCCCACCAAGGCCGTGCCTGAGGCGGAAGAACACATCGCCGTAGATCCGAACAAGGACCAGAACCTAATCGCAGTGGTAAGTGATTTCTCGCAAAAACGTAACCGCACGCGATATGCGGTGTCGAGCGAAAATGGTAAGAAAGATTCATGGAAAGACGACTTCGTGCCTCTGGAAACCAGTGACGGCAATACCTGGTACGAGAACGCAGACCCCGTCGTCGCCATGGACCGCAATGGTACGGTGTATTTGGCCGATCTTTACAATACCCTAATCCTCCAGGGCGAAAGGGTGCCCAACACAGACGGCCTTTACGTCAGCGTTCAGCAGTTCAATGACCTGGCGGATGGAGGGTTCAAGAGTGCTCAAACTTATCCAGTGCTGCCTGCAAATACCGATCCGAAAACGAATATGGAAGAGGACAAGGAATGGATCGCGGTTGACAACAGCGATTCGAAGTACAAGGGAAACATCTACGTCGTGTGGCTGCACTTGGTTAATGCGGGAAGGGATAGCGAAACAACCCAGGTTCTTTTGTCGCGTTCGACGGACGGAGGCAAGACTTGGTCCAAACCTCCAGAGAAGGTCACGGAACCGACCGCTCGGAGGGTGGTAAAGGGACCGCAGGTGGCCATAGGACCGAAGGGTGAGGTATATGTCGTCTATCTTGATGTAAGCCGCTTTCAGCAAGCGCGGCTCTGGATCGCCAAAGCAAGCAACGGTGAAGAGAAGCTCGGCCCGGCAAAACCGATCCTCAAACCGTTCCGGCCACTCCCATTCACATTTCCCGATGCCTTCTACAAACTCAACAGTTTTCCAGCCCTTGCCGTCAGCCCCACAACTGGAGCCCTCGCGATTGTGTATTCCGATAACAAGAGTAACGACCCGTCCAAAACGAATGCCGAGGTCGAACTCATCGTTTCAACCGACGGGGGCGACACTTTCAGCGATCCCCAGGTCATCAATGATGATTCGACAGGCCAGCAATTCTTGCCTGCCTTGACAGCGGATCGCCAGGGAATCTTTCATGCCAGCTGGTTCGACACGCGCAATAGCAAGGGAAACAACGAGCTTCTTGACGTCTTCGCTACTTATACCAAGGATGATGGCAAAACGTTAGCCCACAACGCGCGAGTCACCTCGAGGCAGATTGACGTAGGCATGGAGGTTTTTATCGGCGACTATTGCGGCACAGCCGCTGGCGGAGGGTTCGCCCATCCTGTTTGGACGAATATATCGGTAATGAAGGGAGTACCAAGAAAGGGCGGGCTTCAGACGGCCACGCTGACACTTCCAAAGTAATCACCTCTCGCCGCTTCAAATGGGAGGCCAGTCTAGGTCGACCATGGCTAGGCGATTCTTCCGCCGGGCCGCTACGCCGTCTGACTCACAATACTCGCAATGTACTCCCTGAAAATGGTCGTTCGACTCCTGGCTCTACTGCCCCACTTCAATGAGATAGCCGTCGGGATCTAACATCGCAGGTCGTGACCTTGATTATCCAGTGGTTCCGTTAGAAGTTGGACCCCTTAGACTTCCACTCCGAATAGCAAGCCCAAATGTCAGCAACACGCAAGTTCAGAAAGCTGCTCACGGTGTTCACGCCCTTGGGGTTTCAAGGAACACCTCGGGCTTATCAGGTGTGGGACCTCCTCCTGCGTTGAGAATGATTCACGAGTTAGCCAGCTTTATGTAACAGGGATTCGCCAGCTTCAAAAGTCCGACATGCAAAATCCGATTGGGCAACGCGAACGAGGATGAATCACGGCGGGGAGTATCTCACTTTGGAGCAAAGAAAGTCAGATCGCGGAACCGGCATCTTCAAGCAGTCGCACTCAAGACCTCTTCTTCCTGTTCGGCGATTGCGGCTTCAGTCGAATCGGTCCAGCCGATGGGATTACCACGGACCAAGGCACAAACGGGTATACAATAGTGCCCATTTTTCGAGTTCGAGTGTGGAAGGGAATAAGAGGGATGGCAGGATCAGTACCGATGGCTTCCTCCGGCGTTAAGAGTGTCGCAAATCCCAGATGCCTTGCATTGCTTGTGCTTTTGCTTTGCACGACGTCGGCATGGGCGGCCCTTACCATCGACACCACGTCTCTGCCGAACGGTACCGTCGGACTGAATTACAGTGCAACGCTAAAAGCCAGCGGCGGAACAGCGCCTTATGCTTGGATGATCTCAGAAGGGTCTTTACCTCCAGGCTTAAATCTGGCGGAAGTGACTGGGGTCATTTCCGGTGTGCCGACCAAGGACGGCGTTTTCACTTTTACGGTGAAGGTCACCGACAAAGACTCCAACATGGCCAGCAAGCAGCTGAGCATCACCGTAGCCGTCGCCATCGGAGAGGTCGACGTTAGTGTTGGAGGGTTCGATGGAAAGGGCTCGATATTTATTACGTTTGAACCAATGAAGGGCGGATCGGATAAGGCATGCAAGATGATCGTATGGATTCAGGTTCTGCAGAGGTATGCGGTCAAGAAGGGCGATCCCGACGACAAAGCCATCCTTACCAAGGACACCGACTGGCCTGGAGACCCCAACTCCGACAAGAAAGTTCGAGATGAGACGGAAAAGGACCGCGTCCGCGTGGATCGGCCTTGGGGCAACAACTATCCCTACTATGGAGCACAAAATACTGGCCTGCCCAAACCGGGACGAGGGTATCCGGGTAAATTGACCATGAAGGTGGGCTTCACTGGGGCCAAGCCGTCGAGCGCTTATCTCAGTGATATTCCGAATACCCCGGCTGACAACTTCCCGGAAGAGTTGGACGGGAAAAAAGTGGAGATTGCTAAAGCCATTCTCAAGTTCGAAGCCGCCCCCTTTTGTATTGAAGGTGACCTGCAGGGGCAATATCTGGGTTGGGCTGTCACCTGGGAGAGTCATCAAGTGAAAGGTGAGGAGCCGGTAGCGATGAACGCAAAGACGAACCCGGGGCAACCATCTGCAAAGTTCTTGGAAGCGGTAACGAAGTGGTGCGCGGGCAATAGCCCTAACGGCAAAGCGCCCTGGGACCGCAGGCCGTTCCCACTTCCGCCGCCAAAGTGAGTCGTGCCGGATTTAGAGGTTCAACCACCAGAATGAGGAGATGACAATGGGAGGCAAATGTTTTCAGTTGCTAAGGCCACGGTGGACTCTACCGTTACTATTGGCAAGCATAGCTATGTTCAGTCTCACGCGTTCGGTGGCTGCGCAAACTTGTCTTTCCTATTCGCAGTTCATGGCGTTGACCCGCCCTTCGGACATGGAGGCGAAACTCACCTATGTCGGCATCCAGGAAGAACCAATTGAGACCGTTCTGTTCACCTCGACCGTAATCAATCTTGCAGGTCTGACTTTTTGCCGCCAGCCTGGCGCGTTCTATGGCAACGACCTGCTTGGGGTCAGAAGCTTCAGCGCGAGTTCTCAGGAGATGACCAATCTACTGGAACTCGCAGGCCAAATTCCAGCCGTACAATACGGCTCATCAAGGGTGCAAGGACAGTACTTGTCATTTGCCTTGTTCAGTCCCGCCAGCGGCGGACCGGGGATTGGCTATGAGGTGGTGCTGCGGCCAGGGGATGCGGGCAGTTTGCTCAATGCGGTCCGCGGGGCTATCGCGGGCAATCCTACGGGGTTGAGGACCATCAACGAACTGGGCTGCGACATTGCGTTGCCGGAGCCGGGAATTCCCACGGATGTGACCACCGAGTTTGCAATCAAGTTCAGTAGCTTTCTCTTGGATCCGGTGAGCGGACTGTATATTGGCACGGTCACCTTAGCCAACAATTCGGGAAGAAGCATTCCGGCGCCGGTGTCGCTGGTCCTGAATGTTCCTCCGGACGTACCTCTCTTCAATGCCGAAGGTTACACTTGCCAGGTGACTCCAATCGGGCGACCATTCTTGTCACTGCCCCTAAGCGAAGGAGTCCTTCCGCCAGGCGAGACGATCCAGTTGACACTCCAATTCATTAATCCAAACAATGAGCTACTGCTCCCAACCGCCCAGGTACTGGCCGGTCCAGGTGCGCGCTAAAACGCTGCACGGCGGCTTCAGGAATCTTAGTTAGGCCGAAATGCTAACAAATTCATTGAAACCCTTTCCTGCAACGTTCTGCTTGCTGTAGAAGTTACGCGGCTTCTACCCAGCCCTGACGCTCGGTCTAAATTGAGGGTTGTCCAATAAATCCGGAGGGTCATTGGAGCTCAATTTGGGTCTCTAACCACCACCGCTGCCCTGTGCGCCGCCCCTGCCTTTCCACAAGCCGCGGCCACGGCACAGAATGTGCCCGACCTGACTGCTTCCTCATGGCCAAGCCTATTCCAATCTCAAAAGAGTTCGCAGAATGACTGCTTCCTCATCGGGCAGTCCGAAGTGCGAAGAATCTCCGGGCAGCGCTGGCCCGGAAACAAGAACCTGCTTACTTGCCATGGTTAGAAATCTCCTTAGGCAGTTCGGGGGGGAGGTCCCATAGCTTGATTTGCCTGATATCTATTTAACCGGATGCATGGAACATCAGCTCGTGATATTGCTCACCCGGCAAGGTGACGCACGGGCAGGGCCTCATCAAATTCGGGGGCGGCATTGGCCAGATTGTGCGCAAGAGATGTAGGGCGGTCGACCGGCACACCGAGGCTGGGCCGGGTATTGGGGTGAAAGTGCCACGAGCTTTCGCCGGGTTCGCGGTTCGATACGTACCAATGCTGTGAAGCGAGAGCAAGCACAAACATCAGTACGAGGATCGCCATCATTAAGACCCAAAGGCCCGTTCCCTTAATCCTGGGAACATGTTGCTTTGCCGCGCTCATTTGCTTCGGGTTCGTCGGCAGACAGGAAACGGACTCCGAGGAAGTTTGCTCGACTGGGCCGTCTGTCACACACCCCTGTGTCGGCAATCACCTCGACTAAGGACCGGTCAAGAGCAAACTGAAAGGGATTCAGACCAAATCCGAACACACGGTAGATGTCTGTTGCCGAAGGGAGATATGAAATGGCGAATCCTAAAACAGGAACAGTCGTACTGAAAGACGGGGCCTTCTTGCTGGAGGCCGAAGGCAAGTTTCATGCAATTCCGGTAGGTCCTCACACCCAGCCGGCACAGCTGAAAGAATTGGCCGGGAAGAAAGTCGAAATTCTGTACTCCGAACCTAAGAGCTTCATTGTGGGGCTGGTGGGCGGACGCGTCCCTATTCTGTGCTACTTCCCGGCCGACCCTTACTCTACTTTTGTGGATGAAGGAGCGCGGGCCGGCCTGGCAAAGCAGCTCCTTAGTGAAGGTGTGCTGAGCCAGGAGACCTTCAACAAGCTAGCCGGCGGAGGCCAATAATCCAGCAACGCCGGGCAATCCTTAAATCACACCTAAGCGGCTCTTAACTGTTGGTAGGAACGTTGGTATTTTATGAATCAAAGCCTCGATAACTTCCAATCAAGACCCCTACCCAAGAGCTTCGTCATCGAACTCACCAAGCGCTGCAACAATCATTGTCTTTATTGCTACATGGCAGAGGGACCCTCGGGCCCGGACTGCGAGCGCGATCGAAGCAACGAGATGAGTACCAGCGAAGTAACAGACACCATTGCGAAGCTCTGCAAAGAAGCTCCCGTACAGTCCATTGCGTTGTCCGGGGGCGACCGCGTTGCGAGAGGATCTCCCTGAGATCCTCTCGTTCATTCGAAATAAGGCGGTCTCCGCTGTCATCATCACCAATGGCACGCTACTGACCGGGAACGGCTTGCCTCCGTTGGCACCGATGTTACTTATGAGATCACGCTACTCAGCTATCGTCGGGACGTGCACGACAAGCTTGCGGGGCGGCGTGGAGCGTGGGATGCCGCCGTGGATGGTATGGCGAACGTGCGGCAGGCTAAAGGCAACTTCGTCACTGTGTTCGTGGCTACCAAACTCAACAGTGCCGATGTCAGTAAAACCGCAGAACTAGCGATTGCGCTGGGAGCAAGCGGCTTGATGTACAACCGGATGAACCTCGGCGCGCACAACATCCGGCATGCCGATCGCTTGCTGCCCACGGCTGGCGCGATTCGAGGAACTTGGACACCTTAGAGGAACTGAGCACACGGTACGGGTTGCCGGTCGCGGTCTCGGTGGCGATTGAACCTTGCGTGATTGACATACGAAAGTACAAACAAATTCATTTTGGCTGGTGTCCGCTGGCGGGAGAAAGTTCGTACTTCACCATCGATCCACAAGGGAATGTGCGCGTCTGCAATCACTCCGGCGTGGTCCTTGGTAATCTCAAGCAAGATAGCTTCAGTGACATTTACTATAACCATCCTTATGTCCGGGCCTTTCGTGATACTTGGCCGGCGGAGTGCGAGAACTGCGATCCGGAACTTAAGGCCATCTGCTGCGGAGGCTGCAAAGCAGCGGCCGAACAATGTTACGGAGACTTCACCAGAGTCGATCCTTTTGTGACCCTAAGCCAACTGGCTGACTAACCTGCTTCGCCAAACGAGCGGCAAGGCCGCTGGGCCAGACATTCGTCGCGATTAATCGAACAGGTATCCGCTTTCCGTTTACCTCGACGGCTTCGCCTTCCATCATTTGCTGCGCAACTGACGATAGCAGTTCCGTATCGAGCATGAGTCTAATCGCCCTATCTTCGGTTGGAGGCGAAGTATCCGACCAACGAGAAAAGGCGTGACAGTCACGGAGAAGACCAAGCAATTTTGCCATTCTCATCATAGAAGGCTTCCGTCACGCGCTCCTTGTCAAAGGAGAGAACCGCAAATCCATTTAAAGGAGCCGCCGATGCCAACCTTCCGGGAAAATGCGGTCATCGCGGCGTATAAGCAGTGTTACTGCTGTCCGGTTAAGAGTCGAAAAGAATCAGCTGGTTAGTCTTTTCGGCGAAATTGGCGTCGTG
>CAWHXN010000016.1:0-351168 GCA_963833305.1 uncultured Acidobacteriaceae bacterium
AAGCGTCTGCGGCTCAAAACTGAAATTATCGATCTTCACTTCCGCGGGTTGCCCCTAAGGGCGGGTCCTTCGCGGAGACGTTCGATGATCCCGCGAACAACAGGAGCATCGGCATCATTACCGGCGTCGCCAAAACTGCGATCCGCACATTTTTCCTTTTCATTGTTCCGTGTCCTTCTTAATTTGATTTCTAGCTTGATTTTCTTTGTTACGACCCAACCCTTGGCGGTCCTTCCAAATGATTAATTCAACTACCGACAGGGCCACCTCAGTTTCCTGAGGCCGGAGACCCCGAGACCGAAAGTGGCGAATCGTCGATTTCGAGGCTGCCACCGCTGACCAGATAGTTCACATCGGTGATGCCGAATACCCGCTGCAACCTGTCTGCTCGCAGCTTCACAACTCCGGCAATCACCCCAAGACAAATGATGCGGTGCCGAGATAACCTTCTCTTATCAGATAAAGATTTAGTACGATTTTGACCTGATTGCCTGCACGTGGGGCGCTATCGAACCCGCGATAATCCTCGGTCCCTCCCGAGGAAACTGAAAGAACATTGTGCGTTACGACCATAGTCCCGCTGCAGGATGGCCCTGCATAGTTTTCAGCTACGTTGCCGGGCATTACGCACCGTTCGTCCTCAATTACTTGCGGCCAGTTGACCGCGTAGATAGCAGGAAGCAACTCGGAGAAGCTTTCATAAGCGATCAGTGCCGTTGCCGACACCTTTGCCTTCGGTGCCGCAGCCATTTCTCTCGGAAAGGCAAACACGACTTGACGCGTTACCTTGTGCTCAACTCTTTCGCCGTAAACCGCGCCGGCATAATCCTCGATGGGTTTCAAGACGCTTCGCGCTCGAGGACCGTCAGCGTCAGATCTCCAATAACATCTGTCTCGCCGTTCTGCACCACGGTCCGAGTCGACTTGAAGACCATCTTCGCCTGCACCGTTCCAGTGTCGGGCGAGACGATAGTGAAGTCAGCAAGCGACGCTGCCGGATTACTCGCAACCAGTTGTATCTTTCCGTTCACGGCGGCGACGCCGGCGTTTAGTAACTCAGCTTTTGCCTGCGGGCTCAGAGCGGAAAAAGTCCGACTACCAGTACTAGAACCAGGATTCTCAGGGACTTCATATTTGGGTTCATTTGGTGTTCCTTGAGTACAGCTCGGATGTTTGTCAGTATTGCTAACTGAAAGGCCGCGCATTTATTCCCATCAAGAACGAAAAGCTTTTATGGAGTGGACTTAGACAGGCTTGGAAGGGCGGTGTTTGGCAGGAGCCGCACCTAGTTCTACCTGAAAAGCCATCCATCATCAGACGGCTGGACCGGAGACTTGTAAAAGTGAACTTGCTCCGTTGCAGAAGACCCAAGACATTTTATTGACAAAAGGTTGACAACTGTACCGCATCCCAAGATGCCGTCGTACAGTCCAATGTTCTGTAAAGCAGCGGTGGCAGCAATGGCTGTTGCTTACACAAATTCAAAATCTGATCAATGAAAGGAAACCCCCATGAAGAAAGTCACTATGTCTGCATTCCTGTTGGCGCTTGCTATCGGCGCCAGCGCTCAATCCGCCATTACGGTGCGCCCTAACGCTCACAGCAAAGGCGTAGGCAGCACGGCCATACCGGGCCTGATGGCGACGAACTCGACCGTCAACGTGCCTCCAGTCGCGGTTGCACCGAACGCCGTGAACGGCAAGAAGAAGTAAAGTAAGAAGGCTCTAGCTATTTCTATAACTAAAGATAGAGCTGCTTTTGGGTTAAACCCGGGGGCGGATCATCTGCTCCGCCCATTCCGGTTGCTCTTGGCTTCAACATCTCAGCCCTCTTGGCTCTGGACCGATTTCCTGGCTGCTACGACCTCAGTTATCCCGCCGGAAGCGACAATCGGCTATCCGCCGGAACATGTGCTAAACAACAGTTTCGTCGGATGGCTCTCTGCCAATAAAAGCCAGTAGTAAAATGCACCGCTTTGAGGTGGGTACGTATCTCGCGCAAGGAGCCGGGAAATCAGGCATTCATCCACCGATACCACGCATAAGAAGACGCTGACCGTGGTTGCGATCAGCGTCCTCTTCGACGGATGAAGATAGGCTCGAAGCCGGTTCGCGACGAGCGCTATCCGGTCTGTGGGTCCGCCGACCCAAACAAATCGGCTAATTCGCGAAATACCGCGCCAGTGCTAGCTCCCCATTGTTCCCGATGGCAACAATCTTTCCATCAGTCTGTATCAGCAGGCCGGAAACCAGTGAGTCGCCAGGCCGCCGTCGTTGGCAAAGGTGGTATCCAACTCGCCGTTGGAATCGAGCCGGGCCAAGCCGCCCGTAACCGGCGTGCCGTGAGCGTTCGTGATGCCGCCCACCACGATTTGCCCGTTCGATTGCAGAGCGATTGCCTGCGGCTCGTTTTCCGTGTTGCCGCCGAAGGTGAAGTTAGTGGAACTGAAGGAAGTATCCACGACCCCGGTTTCGAGGAAACGCTACGCTTTGACGGCAGTGTGGAGGTGGCCGCCGGTGCTAACAGTCTGGGCCACAACATAGTCACCGTTCGGCTGAAAAACGACCGGGGAACAGCAACCCGTTCCCGACTGGTTGTTAGCCGCAGCCAATGTTCCCGGCGTTACTGTGGACTGCAGCACTCCCGTGGAGCTGAATTCCACCGATGAAGGTGCGTGCGCCACCCACGACCAGGTAGGAACCGTTGGACAGTTGCGCCAGCGCCGCGGGCGAAGCCGCTTCAGTGGGCTCCTCCACAATCCCACCCGTGCCGAACGTGGTGTCCAGGCTGCCGTTGGAGTTGTACCGCACCAGCACCGTCTTGGCCGGGACTATTTTTGTTAATCCCATCCACAAACCCGCCCACCAGTATCTGGCCGTTGGGTTGCACCATGACAGCGGAGGCCGCAGGAAACGGTCCGCTGATATCGGTCGTCACCAAGCCGCCGCTACCAAAGGTAGCGTCCAGTTGGCCATTGGGGTGAACCGCGCTATGGCGAACTCTTGTGCCCCATCAAAGGTAGGAGATGCCGTCCCCGCTACCACGATGTTGCCGTTGGACTGTACCGCGACCGCAATCGGGCTATTGAAGCCGTCGTTGAAGAATGCCGCCGTGGTGGTCCCAATCAGCGTCCCGTTCGACGTGTACCGCACCAGAGCAAAAACCTCGCCGGGGAACGCCGTTGCCGAGCCCGGTGACCACCGCGATGTCGCCGTTGGACTGCTCGATGGCGGTCAGCGGGCTGACGCTCCCGCCGCCCCGGCGAAGTTGGTCGTTACTGTTCCACCTGTGCCGAAGGTTGGATCCAGAGTGCCGGCCTTGCCGATAGTCTGGGCCTGCGCAGATTGACACCAAACATGAGGCCAATTGCCAATAGTCCGGTGATTGAAAGTAATGTAGCTTTCTTCATTGTTTTTTCCTTCTTGTTTAATTCGGCTCGCAGCAGACGATTTCGTCTGCTCCGGGGCCGTAGTGAAGAGGCTAATTTCAAGAGGTTCGGCAGTTGTCCACAAGATGTAACGGTCGTGTAGATGTTCGGTGATGAATCTTTCCGGGGTTTCTAAAATCGACAAAATCACCCATTCATTTATCGATACCATGCAGAGGAAGACGCTGACCGTGGTTCCGATCAGCGTCCCTATTTGGTGGGTCAAGATAGGCTCGAAACTGGTTCGCCTGAGCGCTATCTGGTCTGCAGGACTTCCGACTCAAACAAGAGGGCTAATTCCCGAAATACCGCGCCATGACAAGGTCCTCGATGTTACGGTTTTGAGGGTCGAGCTCTGCGCCGACGGCAACGATCTTTCCATCGGTCTGTATCAACAGGGCGTCCACTCCGGCTGGGCCGGCGAATGTAGTGTTCAGCGTGCCACCACTCCCAAACGTGGTGTCGAACTCGCCGTTGGAATCGAGCCGTGCTACGCCAAACAGGCTTTGGCTGATGCGGGTCAGTTCGGTGGACCCTGCCACTACGATTTCTCCATTCGATTGGAGCGCGATTGCCCCGGGACCGCCCGTCACGCCGCCGAAGTTGAATTTAAAGGAACTGAAGGAAGGATCCGCGACCCCTGTTTCGCTGAAACGAAACACTTCCACGGCACTCTTCTGGAAGCCGTTGGCAACAGTCTGGGCCAGAACATAGTCGCCGTTCGGCTGGAAAACAATCAGCGATGGGGCGGTCGGGTGGCTGGCCGCGACCACTGTCCCCGGTGTCACCGTAGACTGCAGCACTCCCGTGGAACTGAACTCCGCCACTGAGCCCGGGCCACCCACGGCCAGGTAGGAACCGTTGGCAAGTAGTGCCAGGGCAGCCGGATTGACGGGGAGTGGTATTTGCTCCACCACGCCGCCTGTACCAAACGTTGTGTCCAGACTACCGTTGGAGTTGTAGCGTGCCAGCACCATCATACCCGGCCCATGTTTCGTACCTGGTGGTGCACTTCCGTCCACTACGATTTGACCGTTAGGCTGCAGTAGCAGGGAGGAGAAGGTCATAAAGCCGGTCTCGCAGCAAGGATTGTTGAAACTGGTAGTTACCAGACCACCCTCCCCAAATGTCGGATCCAGCTGTCCGTTGGGCGTGAACCGGGCCAGGGCGAACTCCTCGGCCTCAATGCCTGCAGGGGCCGACGTTCCGGCCACAATAATGTCGCCGTTTGGCTGCGCTACGGCGGCAATCGGAATGTTGTTGGGGTTTGAGCCGAATGCCACCTGGGTGTGCCCAATCAGCGTCCCGTTTGACGTATACACCAGCAAGCCGAAGGCAAAGACACCGGTTTGGTCATTGTTTATTCCGGCGACCACCACGATGTTGCCGTTGGACTGCTCGATAGCCGCCACCGGGTTAACGCTAACGCCGAGACTGGTGGTAAGTGTTCCACCATTACCGAAGGTCGGATCCAGGGTGCCAGCGTGCTGTCCACCGATAGACTGGGCCTGCGCTAAGTTGGCACCAAACATAAGGCCAATTGCCAATAGTCCGGTGATTGAAAGTAATGTAGTTTTCTTCATTGCCTTTTCCTTGTTTTCCTTTGTTATTTGTTTAGTCGACGGCCGACACGCCATAGGTGCGACTTGCAGGCCGGGGGAAGCTTCTTACTTCGTGCCTTCCTGGCCAGCACCTTCATTACTGGGTCATCTAGCTAGTGCACCTAAATGTCTGCCTGCGTGGATAACTGACGAGTCGGATTTTTATTCCAGCTTGTCTCTCTACATTAGCTGCGTCCGCTGTCTGGTCGTGGGCCGTAGTTAAGAAGGTGACTTTCAACAAGGATAGCTATTGTCAGCAATATGTGTCGGCTGTGCATATGGTCGGTGAAGAGCCACCGGTCGTCTCCGAGCAGGCAACGGAGGCTAGTAAGATAACCTGGCGAAGCCGTTAGAGATAATCTTCAGTGGTATACAGCCCTGCGTCTAACTTCCCGCCGACACGCTACGCGGGAAGGACTCGTAGCTTGTGGCGTGGCCATGAGGCGATATGAATCACGGAAGTCTGCCCGCGAAGAACGGTTTCCGAAGGGTGGAGGGCTAGAGTATTATCTGCTCGGTCCCGGCGCGGTGTCCGCTAATTGGACTTTTTGCACATATCAGCCGCTGAAAGCTTCAAGCTCCGCTCTGGCCGCCGTGTTCGTGATCTGACTTCTAGTAACCGGCTCCGCCTCAACATGCTCTTGCTGTTCAAGAGAGCGTATTTCGCCGCTGATCTGTTGCATTAACTCGCCCTTCACCTGTCTGAACTGCGCCAGATACTTTCCGACCTGCCTCGCTATTTCCGGAAGCTTCTTCGGCCCGAAGATCACTAACGCAAGCAGCACAATGAATAGGATGTCTGGCATTACAAGAACCTCGTTATCAGTAACTTCTTTCTGCCGAATGAAATGGCTTGACGATCCACCGCAACCACGGGTCTGGGATGGGCACGTTCAAGCTAGCTGTTGTGCCCCGAAATTATTTCCCTTGTGTCGGGCACCGAAATCGCGGCGCCCTCGCTCTTAGCCACGCTTTCTTCTTTGCCTCTCATGGAGTCTTTGAAGCTTCGGAAGCCGTCGCCGAGCCCCTTGCCTAGTTCGGGCAGTTTCTTCGGTCCAAACACCATAAGGGCGATGAACAGAATTACGATCAGATGCATTGGCTGGAATAGACCGTCAAACATGAGAGTTCCCCGTTTCTGTCCCAGGCCTGGTTGGCTGGGTTTGATGTCAACAGTAGACTGTCCAGTCACGACACTTGTCATGGACGAGTGAGAGTAATGTCACAGTTCGGTGAAGTCGCTGACTGACTGCCCCCAGAATTTGGATTCGCGCTGAAGGGCCGCCAATCAACGTCGGTTTATGCGGGTCCATTGACCCCGCTTAGAAATCCCCCGAGGTGTGCGGTCAGCGCGACTAGCACGGCCGCAAGCATCTCTATGGGGAGGCGGTACAGCGGCATACCCTGGCTCGGCCGCTGGCGATAACGAAACTGCAGCCACCATACGAGCCAGATCAATGAAGATGAAACGACTGCTAGAACCAGATGGTCCAGTAGGATCCCTTTCAGCCGCTGCCCTTCCAGTTGCCAGCGCCACGCCACAAGACCCGTCGCCATCACCGGCACACACGCGATCGCCGCAATCAGCAGGTTGTAATAAGCCGCCGCCGCCAGAGTGCGATTCCTGGTCCACTGGGCAATAAAGTCAAACATCACGCTGGTCAGATAGAGCGCAATCGGAAAGTGGATCAGCACTACATGTTGCGCGTGCTTGGCGAGGACAGCCGACTTAAGGTCAAAAGGGTGCAAGTTAGTCTCCTGTTACTGGACCACGATTTTGCCGGTCATCTTAGGATGAATGCTACAAAAGTAGCTGTACGTTCCTGGCTTGGTGAAGGTGTAGTTAAATTGCTCGTCAGTATCGAGCGCCTTAGACTTAAAGGTCTTGTCGTCGCTGACAACGGTATGTGGAATGTCATCAGCGTTCGTCCACCGAACCGTTGCTCCTACTGGAACCGTAATACTGGCCGGTGAAAAGCTGAAGTTGTCGATTTTGACGGTAGCTTCCGACGCTGTTTCGGCGTCTGCCGGCGCAGCGTAGGCCCGTATTCCAACGCCAAGTGCGATCGCAAGTACTGTCGCCCCAAAGACTAAGAGTTTGCTTTTCATTTGCTTCTCCTAAAGTGTGCTGATGAGTTTGTGACCGCTTCTCAATCAAACGAGATCGCTGTCCGTTAGAGCCAGTGCGTGCTGGCCTTGAACGAAGTCAACGTCGGTTATGCCCAGCAAGGTCCGCAGTTGTTCGGCGGGAACCTTCAGCGGTCCGGGCGACGGCCCCTGACCTGGCTTGGGTTGCGGGAATGCCGTAGAACTGGCGGTGTGGAAGGTGATGTTGCCCTCCACCTTCTGCATGGTCTGGTGAATATGCCCATTGAGAACGGTGACGGAGCCGAAGCGTTTCAAGTAGGACAGGGCCTGGCCGCTGTCATCCGTGCCCCATCCCCACTCCGGGTAAACGCTCCAGAGCGGAATGTGGGCGAAGACGACGATAGGTGTGCTCTTGGAAAGATGCTTGACATCTTTTTCCAGCCATTCCAGTTGTTCCGCTCCGAGGCTACCCAGGCCCCCGGCCTTCAGGTTCATGACGTTGACCAGTCCGACAAAGTGCACGCCCTTATTGTCAAAGCTGTACCAGCCGGCTCCGTGCGTGGCCTTGCCGTAGCGCTCCAGATACTGCTTGCCGTCATCGTTAAGGACGTCGTGCTCACCGGGGACAAAGAAGACATCTTTGGCACTGGCCGTCTTTAGCAATTGATCTACGGTGTCGAACTCTTCCGGCTTGGAAAGATGACTGATGTCGCCGGTGTGCAGAATGAATGCGGGCGGTGCCGGGAGCGCATTGATCTTGTCCACCGCGGCTTTGAAGGTACTCACCACGTCTGGATTCGCCGCCTTGTCGAATCCCATATGGCTGTCACTGATCTGGACGAAGGTGAGTTCACCCTTGGCCGCATGTTTCTCGAACTCGGAGATGCGACCTAGGCTGTAGGAACTGAGCACCCCTCCCTTAATCACGCAAAACGCGCCTGTTCCCGCCCAAGCCATGCACTTCAAGAATCCCCGGCGGTCAATCCCATCATGGTTGTGGTCATGCAAGATCTGATCTGCGACTTCGATCTCGCCGGGTTTGCTATGTTTCGTTTCCTTCATCGCGTGCACCTCAAGTACGTGTCACCATTGCAAACGGGCGGGGAGCATTTTTATTCCCCTCAATAGCTAAATGGAATTGAATGCAATAAATAATTCGCGCCGAGGGAATAAAACTTGACTCCGATAGTTAGACAGGTTGAGGCGTGAAAGTAGAGAGTGGTACTGGCACCGATTTCGAGGGGCTGGCAATGCCGCTCTTCGACTCGCTTTATAACTTCGCACGTTGGCTAACTGGCGATGAAACAGGAGCCGAAGACCTGGTTCAGGAAGCCTGCACGAAAGATCTGCGTGGATTCTCATCCTTAACGCCTGGCCCCGATTTTCGTGCCTGGATCTTTCATCCTGCGCAACACCGTCCTACTGGCGATTCCGATCGGAACTGTCATGTCGAGAATGGCGCGTGCGCGCAAGTTGTTGGGGGAATTCTGCGTCGGGGAACGGCGCAAATCGTCTGCTTCGGCCAGAAGAGTGACTGATGATGAATTGCAGTGCGTGGCGAAATCAAATCGATGCCTACGTGGATAGGGAGCTGCCGCCGTCGGATACGGATCGCTTCCGCACTCACGCCGAAGGATGCGCTGCCTGTGCAGCCATGGCAGTGGCCGCCATCGAAAGCAAGTCCGCCATTCGGCGTGCAGGTCACTACTATACGGCTAGCCCAGAACTGCGTACCCGAGTCTTCGCTTTAGTAAACAACAAAAGCTTAACGAATGACCGAGCTGTACCGGCGCGCCGCAAGCGAGGAATGTCGTGGGAAGCATGGCCGCGGCTGACCTCCGCAACATGGCCGCGTTGGGTCCTTGCGGCCGCAGCCCTATTGTTGGTTGCCGTGGGCTTGTCTATGGTGAATCTGCGGCAGCAAACCACGGCGCTCGCCGAGTTGGTTGATCTTCACGTCGCGGATCTTGCCAGCGCAAACCCAGTGGAAGTTGTCTCGACTGACCGGCACACAGTGAAACCATGGTTTCAGGGGAAAATCCCGTTTACCTTCGACTTGCCGGAACTTCAAGGCTCGGCTTTTACTCTATTGGGAGGACGGTTGGCCTATTTCCACCAGGAGCCCGGCGCGGAGCTTCTATTCCGCTACCAGCGTCACTTCATTTCGGTATTCATTTTCAGGCAAACAACCCAACCCGCGCTGCCGGCGCCGTTTGCGGACGAGTCATCCTCTTTTCGTGTGCGTACATGGACACAGGGCGGGCTGCGCTATGTCGTCGTAGGCGATGCCAATGCAGCCATAATCCGGCAGTTGAGTGACCTGTTGCGCGATGTTCAATGAAGCTTGCGCGACTCGGCTTCTTTGGGCTCCTCGATCCGCTGCCGCTCCGAAGACTTTGACCGTAATCTACCTATAGCCCGTGTCCTTACCTTAGAGCCATCACCGGACAAATTTATAGCCCGTGCTGTGAACTGTGCGGAAATGGACCGGATCGGTTGGATCCTGTTCCAGCTTCTGCCGCAGGCGCACTATGTGTGTATCGACGGTCCGCGTGGTGGGATAATTGTGGTAGCCCCACACCTTATTCAGCAGTTCGGTACGTGAGATGACTCTTTCCTGATTGTTGAGGAAGAAGCGAAGCATCTTGAATTCCTGTGGAGTGAGTGGAACCCGTTGTCCGGCACGATGCAGTTCCATCCTCAAGAAGTTCACTTCGACATCGTCGAAGCTGAAAGCCTCTATCTTGTCGGATGCCTGATTGAGTCTCCGCAGCGCAGCGCGTACCCTTGCCAGAAGCTCACGCGGACTAAACGGCTTGGTTACATAGTCGTCGGCCCCGAGTTCCAGCAGCAGTACCTTGTCCAGGACATCGTTGGCCGCGCTCAGAACCAGAATCGGCACATCGGAACATTCATGCTTGATTTCGCGGCAAAGGTCCTGACCCGATTTACCTGGTAGGCCGAGATCGAGGATCACCAGCTGAGGCATAGTAGCGCGGAAGGTTTCCATGGCCATCGCGCCATCGGAAGCAATCGAAACATCCAATCCCGCAGATTCAAAGGTTCGCCGCAAGGCACGCTGTACAGCAGCGTCGTCTTCGATGACAAGTATCTTCTCCATATTCGCCTTCGCTCTCAGTCTGAACTCTTTCCTTGTATCGGTTTAGCTTTGGCTCGTGAGCTGGGATGAATGGAAAGGGTGGGCCAGCCCCCAATCAGAAAAAGTCCACCGCTTTGATCTGCCGCTCGGTTCCGTCCGCCATAGTGAAAATGTGAGTCGTTCCGGCGTCTGCCATTTGAAATTTTATGATCGCTTGAGTGGGCCAGGCCTCAAATGGCTTTCCGTCGATCAGACTGATCTTGTCGCCTTTCTTGAACCCCGCTGCTTCAGCGGGGCTGTTTGGGGAGACAAACGCCACCGAAAAGCCATTGGTGACCTTCTTGTCCAACACCAAGCCGATCCGGTCTTTTTCGATGGAAGTCATCGCCGTTCCCGAGTTGGGGATGGCATAGAGCCGGCTGTGCGGGTAGTCGATGATCAGTCTGAACTTGGCCAGCAGCGGCAGTCCGACGCCGCCTGTGATCGAGGGGGGCGGCAATTCGGTGTCGGGTATGAGCGCGATCGGCACCTGCGCAAAGTCGATGCCGGCGAAGCTCAAGTGATCGACACTGACGACGGTCTCCGAATAGCGGCCCGACAAACGCTGAGAGGTAGGGCGACCCTCGAGCAGCTTTCGCCTCGCGGCATAGGCCGGAGTGACCATCAACGGGCCGATGACGTTCCCCAGCTCCAACTCAAACTGCTCCGGAGCCGCGCCATCGATTGAGAGGGGGAGGACGCGTTCACCATCCAGCTCGATCAGCGGAAGCTCTATTGCGCCGGCGGGCTTGCTCACAGTCCTGGCATCGCGAAAGGCGACACGATGGTGGGCGTAGTCAACGTCCACCACCACTTGATTGAAGACCTCTTCCCCCAGCCTGAAGAGTACGGGTTGGCCGAGAATCTTGGCGTCGAAGCCCTGCTTCTGCAGATCGTCTGTCTTCGCCGCGGCGTTCTGCAGGATCAAGTCACCTAGCTGGATCTGTATCCCATTCACCGAGCTCGCGTCTCCTTTCCCGGCCGCCAGGCCGCCGGACTCGACGAAATTCTTATCGATGTTTGAAGGCCCGCCATAAAGCAATGCCATCGCGTCGTTACCATTGATCTTGACGGGTAAATAGATTCCGAAGTTTGTGAGGGGCGTGAAGTCGATCCAACCGCTGGACGAAGTGCTGCCCTTGAAGACCACCGTTTGAACGAGTGCGGGGCGGGCCGGGGTTGGCGTCGTGGACTGAGCGTATGTGGCGGCTACCGATCCCGCCATCAAGCACAATGCGGCGGCGAGCCAGGACAATCTTTGGAGCGTCGAATGACCTGACTTTCTCAGTTCGCCAGTTCTGGGAAAGAGAATGCGAAGGTCGAAACGTGAATCGTTCTGCACAGGGTGGCCTCAGACCATACTTAAGTTGAAAGCTTCTACTCGGGAATATCAAATCCCCGCACATCTTTAGGAAACCGCGGCGCCTCGAAACGAAACAAGGCTACGCGCCGCTTTGTGCGCAGAAGAGCGACACCACGACTGCACAGTTCCTTGAGGAGTACGATCCCCGCAACATCGGCGAACGAAACCATTAAGCAGAGTGCGCCTTCCGCGCGGTATCTTTCGGAGAGACAACAAACCTATGATTCTCACGACAATGGCACACTACAACCTCTGCTACTGCTTCGTTTGTGATCGATGGCGCGACGACTAGCTTCTGTCGACTCGGAGGTACGTCGCAACCGCAGACGGGGCATTTCAGCACGTTAGCCGTCTTCAAGGCGAGCTTTAGCATTCAGGTCTCCTTTCGTGCCGCAACTGCAGAACGGTCACAACCTCGAAAAGCCCGCTGAAACAAGCCGATGCACCACATTCTGCAAAAGAGAATCCGCAGCGCACTCCGCTTGCTGGCCGTCCGCCAATTTGACGTCGCTCAACGGACGCGGCGCCTGTTGCCTTTGCCATGGAGAAACTCCAAAATCCTCAGACGCAGGTGGGCACACCTCTGCGCTGCGGTCCGCAACGGCAGCGATATTTCCGCCCGGGATTAACTCAAAGACGGCTTCGACATCGGGACTGCCAGCGACGTAAATGGTCGTATCCATGTCCAGCTCAAGCAGGCGAGGCCTGCTCCTACTTCTCCGGAGAGGTAATGGATTTCGCCAAACGATTTGCATCCCGAGTCTCTCTTCCTCTTCGAACCAATACATCAACTACTCCTTCCGCCGTTCGGCGGCATCACTTCAGGCAACGCTCTCTTTGCGCTGAGGCCCACGTGCAACGGCATCAGTTGTCGGTAGGCTAGAGCCATTACTCCCTGAGTAAACAAATAGGGATCCCACGCCCGCAGCCTGATCTCGCCCTGTTCCCAATCCAAACGGTCCTTTCCCGCACCGAGTACAAGAACGATCCGGGGCCTGAGCGGGCGAGTTGCACCGAATTCGCGCTCTACAGTTGTGCAGGCGGCGATGTAGATCTTCCACGCCTCCTCCCGCACCTGCGGGTTCACCCTAGCTGAAACGACAAGTTCATCTTTCGCTAAAGCAGCGGTCGCGATGAACAGGACCGTTATCGTCAGTCCTAGCCTCTTGTACACATCCACCTCCGCACGAAGCCTCCAGTCATGGCTGGCTTTCCTTTATGGTCCCGCCGGTCAAAGCATCGCCAGGAGATTGAAAGAAGCGACTTCCCAGGATCTGTAAGAGCTCGTTTGCAGAGTGAAACTTCAACTCCTCCCCCGAATCGACGATCTCAACCCAACCTACAAATAAGCCGCCGGGAGGGTTGGTTCCTGGTCCCAAGCGTATGACGAAGGCTCCACTCATAACGTGGCCAGATTACAAAACAGGGAAGGGGAAGGCGTGAAGGTGCGGTACCATTTTCGTGAAATCTGTCTGACTCAGGGCCCAGGAGCCTCAAGTCGATCCGCCAGCGATTAAGTACTTATCTCGCTGCAACGAACCCGAACAACCTATTGCCAATCAATAACTTGCATGGCTTTCTGCTGTGGGTTTGGAGTAATGCGGTAGAGCCCGGAAGGGGTAGCCGCGCTTCCGCCAAATTGTCTCCAACTTGTGACATCTGTTGGCGTACACTCGGGGACATTGTTCGGTTGCCAAGGAAGTCCGTATGGAGAGCCGATCAGTGAGTTTTCGGGATGAAGGCGTTTCACTCTTTCCGGCTGGACACACTGCACCAGTCCTTATGGCAGGGGCAGGAGCGTGTACGCATTACGCCGAAGGCCTTCGATGTGCTGCGGTATATGGTGGAGCATACCGGAATGCTGGTGACGCCGGACGAGCTGCTCGACAAGCTCTGGCCGGGAATCTACGTCAACCCGGAGTTGATCAAGAAGTACATCACCGAGATCCGCAAGGTGCTGGGCGATAGGCCACAGGAGTCGCTGTTCATTAGGACTTATCCGAAGCGAGGCTACGAATTCATCGCCCCGGTTATAAATGAGGATTCCACGATTCCTGCGCTTGCAGGGGCGGAACAGACGAACATCGTGGGACGTGAACGTGCGCTCAGTGATCTCGACAGCCTGCTGGAAAAAGCCGGCCGGGGGCAGCGCCAGGTAATCTTCGTGACCGGGGAAGCAGGCATCGGAAAAACGACCTTGGTCGATGTTTTTCTGCAGCAGATTACCCCGAAGCCTGAGATGCGCATCGCGCGCGGCCAATGCGTCGAAGGATTTGGCGGCAAGGAGGCGTACTACCCCGTGCTGGAAGCGCTCGGGGAGCTGCTGCGCGCCGACGACGGAGGGCCCGTATTTGATGTCTTGACGAAGCAGGCGCCCACCTGGATGATTCAATTCCCTTCGCTCATTAAGCCAGAGCAAAAAGACAGGCTCCAGCGCGACATCATGGGAGGTACGCGCGAAAGGATGCTGCGAGAGTTGTGCGAGGCGGTGGAAGCTCTCACCTCCCGAAACTACCTCTGCCTGGTGCTTGAGGATCTGCACTGGAGCGATCCGTCCACGCTCGATCTGATCTCGGCTTTCGCTCGCCGACGAAGGCCGGCCAGGCTGCTAGTGCTCGGCACCTACCGTCCCGTAGATGTCGTGCTGGCGAAAAGTCCTCTCAAAGACATGAAGCAAGACCTATTGGTCCATGGGCTCTGCTCTGAAATCGCGCTAGAAGGTCTGGAAGATAAGCAAATCGCGCAATATCTGACTGCCGAATTTGGAATGGTGGATCCATCTTCATTGGCAGACCTCGTCTACCGGCACTCCGGTGGCAATGCTCTGTTCATGGTGGCCATTGTGCAGGAGTTAAGAAAGCGAGGCCTGTTGGCGCAAGCCCACGGAGGGTGGTCGCTGACCACTCCGGTTCCCAGGATTGCGCTTGACGTCCCCGAAACCCTGCAACATCTTCTGGACTTGCAATTTGAACAATTGAGCGCAGAGGAACAACAGCTTTTGCGAACGGGGAGTGTGGCTGGGGAGCGCTTTTCGGTTTGGGCGATCGCTCCGTTGCTGGAGAAAGAAGCAGAAGCGGTGGAGGACATCTGCGAAGGGCTGGTTGGGCGCGACCAGTTCCTAAAGGCCGCGCCTTTCCAGGAGCCTGGTAACGGCGAGACAACGGCCTGCTACGACTTCAAACACTCGCTGTACCGCCAGGCGGTTTATCGCAAGCTTTCGTCGGTGAACCGGTCGAGATTGCATCGCAGCCTGGGAGAGCGGCTCAGCAGTGTGTACAGTCCCAACCGGCCGGAATTGGCCTCAGAGTTGGCGTTGCACTTCGAGGAGGGTGGGGATTATGAGCGCGCGGTGCACTATATGTTGCTGAGCGCGCAAAACGCCGCCCGGAGATTTGCTGAGCGGGATGCGCTCGCGATTGTGCGTCATGCACAAGAGTTCTTCCCCAAGCTCAACCCGGAGATCGCTGCCAAGCAGGAGATTGTAGCGTCAGGCCTGATCGGCAACGCTCACTACGCGCTAGGAGAAGTAGTAGAGGCGGCGGAAGCATACGAATTGGAGGCGTCCCAGGCAGCCCAGGCCGGCAACAAAGAAGCCCAGCTTGCCGCCCTGAGCCGATTGGCGTATGTGGCCGCGATTTCGGATGCCAAACGGGGCATCGCCGCCAGCGAGTTGGCAGTGGAAGTAAGTCGGGAACTGGGCAACCCTGCGCTGCTGGCGCGGGCGGAGGTGCTCGCGGCTGGCTTTCGTATTGTGCTCCATGGTTGGCGAAAGGAGGATGCGGCCATCTGTGCTGCCGCCGAGCCTCTCGCGGATCCCGCCGCAGGAGCCGATGCGCCCCTGCAGACGGCAATGCTGTATGCCTCGCAGGTGCAAATCTTTCGCGGCGAGTGCAAGGAAGCGCTACGCAAGACAGAAACCATCCTCGCCACCGCGAATTCCAGCTTGACACAGTACCTGGGCGCGTGGGGAGCAATGCTATCCCGTTTGCACATGGGCCAGTTTGGCAAGGTGCTGGAGGCTGTGCGCGCAGCGACGGCAATGGCGCGCCGGAACGGAAATGCGCTTTGGCTTCCGGCGTATACCGGGGTGGAAGCAGGACTGCGCACGCTGGTCTTGGACTTCGAGGGTGCCCGCCGGCTTTGCGAGGGCATCTTGAAGTCCGACCTGGACTTGATCGCGCGAACTCCCAAATCGCTGGCGCTCCTGTTCTTGGGGCGCGCTGAATCTGGGCTGGGAAGATACAGCGATGCCCTGCGGCATTTCTCGGCGCTTCAGGACATGACCGAAGAGAAGTTCTATCTCTCCTGGTTCTGGCGGATGCAGGCGCAACATGGGTCAGCCGTTGCGTGGCTCGGCGCCGGCGAACTGGCGGAGGCTCATCGCGAGGCTGACAACCTCCTGCGGGGTGCGCTCTCGACGGAAGATCCGAATCTGCAAGCGCGCGCCTGGGACATGCAGGCAAGGATTGCAATGACAGGCGAAGCCTGGGCACAAGCAGAAGAGTTTCTCTCCCAAGCATTGCAGATTCTGCTGCGGTTCGATGTACCCATGGCAGCGTGGCAGGTGCACGAGACCGGCTGGAAGCTCTATCGCGAATTGAAGCAAGCGGACAAAGCAGAGCAACAACGGCGCAACGCAGAAGCGGCGGTTCGCTCGATTGCCGATTCGTTTGCGCCAGACGAGCCCTTGCGCGAAATATTCCTGACAGCTCCTCGGGTTAGCCAGATACTAGGTGGTGTACCCGGAAAGAGCACACCTCTGTCGGTTCGAGCGAAAGCAAAGTGAGCAATGGGCACCGCCGAGTTCATTCTCGACGGCTGATACTGCGAGTCGCAGGACAACCAGACGCGGTTTGCAGCGGCTTTTTCTCTGTAGCCTCTATCCGGGGGGGCCGTTTCAAGAACCTTTCGGGCGAATGCTTCGCGATCAGCCCGAACACCGCGCCGACCCGACTGACTTCTTCCCTCGTCGCGTGCAGTAGCAATCACCGTTGGGGGTCCGCGATGCAGCTCATTCGGGCGAAACGAAAGTCCAGTCCAGGATGTCCTGGATCGCCGTTGCTCCTCCGGAGGAGCCGGTAAAACCGATATAGGCCATCGAACTGCCGACGGTGCCGGGGATGTTGATTGGCCACGACTGGCTGAAGGCAGCATAGGTAGCTGTGTCGGTGATGGTCATGGTCAGCGTAGTCCCGTCATAGGTCATGTGGACATTGAAAATGTCTCCACTATGCAAGTCTATTTCGCTGTTCGTCATATCCAAGGCAGGAATGGTCGGCGAAGCTCCGTCGGTATACAGACCCGTCGAGTCAATACCCTCGCCAAAATTGCTATACAAATCAAACTTAATGGCGACGCTGTTGGGAATGCCGCCGTTCCCTCCAGGAGAAGCCGCTCCGTAGCCTAGCCCGGCACCAACTGGTCCAATGGCAGTCGTTCCCACATTCTGAATCGTGAAGGTCATTCCATCGCCGTTGGGATTTGTCAGCTGGAAGGCAAAATCCTGGGTGAAGGCCTGGATATTGACAGGCGTTGAAAACCAGGCGCTGGTTGTTTCACCGGTGCCTCCATCGGTCAACCGCAAGCGTGAGCCGTTGATTCCCCCCGTTCCATTAATAGCCAGGCCGCGGCCGGTAAAACCGTTGCCATAATTTAGCGTGCCTCCTCCGCCGCTTGTGATGGTGTAGACAGCGGTCCCTACGGGGCTATTTACATATTGCGGAGCACTGGCGATTGCTTTAACGGTGGTAGTGACGCCGATGGTGAACGAGCCCATATAAACCGGGGAAGATTGGGTAGGGTTCGATCCATCGGTTGTGTAGTAGATGGTCGCACCCGGCGTAGAGTCGGAGATGCTCACCGTCTGCATCGACGTATAGGTTCCCCAGGCAGGAGAGAAGGTGGGAGCTGCCGCAGTAGGCGATATAGTCCCAAATACGCTCAATTGTTGCGCCGCGCCCACATAGACCTTACCGTTGGCGATGGTGGGCGTGGCAAACTTCACTGCACCACCGACCGTATCCCGCGTGGGGTTCTGAGTGGTGTCATAAAGCTCATTGCTAAGATTCGTGGCGTCAAATGCGTAGAGAACTTCGTTGCCACCGTTCAGAGTCAGGTCGGTTTGTAATGCCCACACAATGGCATTTGTGTTGCCGTTCGCCGACACGCTCGCCGTCGGCCCGGGAAACCTGAATGTGACTCCGGATTGTGAAGTGGGTACTGTCGACAGCATTCCGTCTGTCAGGCTGAAGGCCTTCAATGCGTCCAGATATCCGCCGAAATATACGTTTCCGTTCCAATAGGCTGGAGTAGAAAATATTCCTCCGACCTGGCCCACAATATTCTGCACAATCTGGGAATTATTGTTGGAATTAAAGTGTCCCATGTGGTCACGATCGACAACGTAGATACTTCCTTCCTTGCTGGCTTCAATTAACTCGTGCACGTGGACCCCGGACTGGTCCGGCAACAACAGCGCGCCCCCCGAACCGACATCCTCGTCGTTGTCGCCCAAGGTTCCTTGATCGTATGGAGTAAAGTAGTCCACCGGGGCAAACGAGCTACCGGCGCTGGGAAGCTTGACGATGCTGTCGCCGAAATCAACTGGACTGCCCGAGGTGTCGAACGTGCCATTTCCCGTGGGGATGAAAAGATTTCCTGAGGCATCCGCCGCGATTCCGCCACCACTCATCCAGATACCACCTTCGGCTCCATTGGCCGTGGTGGCCCAAACTCCCTTCTGCTGCAGGGTGGTTTTGTCGTAGCCCATCACCCAGCCATGAAACGGAGGGTTGTCGCAGTTGGACGACCAGGCGATATAGATGTTCCCCTGACTGAGCGCGAGTCCCGGCCGGTTAAGTTCCATCAGCGGATCAAAGGTGATAAATCCTCCAGAACTACCTTCGCCCGTTCCCGGAACCTGGGCACTGATCGTGACTGGGCTGCCATTCCTTTCAATACCTGTGGTGATATCCAGGGCGTGCAGTCGATGAAAGAAATTTCCCTGCTCCTTCGTCTCCGCGAGAACATAGATCGTATTTGTGCTGACATCGATCACGGGAGTACTGGTGGCTCCGATTTCAGGCGATATAGCGCCGCAATTTACGTCCTGCGTTGAAACCGTGGTAATTCCGTTGCCGGGATTGATAAAACTGGTGTGCCACAGTAACCCGCCTCCGTCATTGCTATCCGCATCAAACGCATAAACGCTGTCATGTTCTGTGACCACGTAGACCACATTGTGAATTCCTTTTCCCGGGATGGCTACACTCGGCACATAGAGCGGCTGTGCGTAGATATATCCGTCGACCACATCGGAGAATAGTCTGCCGAAACTGCCGACATTCACATTGGCTGGAGTAAGCATGGTTTCGTTGACATTCTGCCCGCTACGGGAGTTATCGTTGTGTTGCGTCGTGACCGATTCTTGAAACGCGGGAGCTATCGTCAGAGGCAGAGCAATGTTGGCTGTCGTGGGTTCGGCGTCCGTAACCTGGGCGGTAAAATTGAAGGTGCCGGTCGCTCCCGGTGTCCCCGCGATTACCCCAATACTGCTTAAGGTGAGACCCGGTGGCAGCGCACCCGACAGCATGCTCCACACGTAAGGAGTGATCCCACCGGAGGCAGTCAAGGTTGCATGGTAGGGAACGCCCTGGACTCCTGGCGGCAACTCGGTTGTGGTAATCAGCAAGACAGGCGGATGAACTGAAATGCTAAGGCTGGCTTGCGCCGAGGCAGGCGTGGCCTGGGAATCTTTCACCTGTACCGCGAACGACGAAGTGCCTGCGGTGGTCGGGACCCCCGCTATGACGCCGGTGGCCGCGTTCAGAGTCACTCCGGGAGGCAAAGCTCCTGAGACAATACTCCAGCTATAAGGCGTGGTTCCACCGGTCGCCGACAGAGTTGCGCTGTAGGCAACGTTCACTCCACCATCGGGTAGCGAGGAAGTGGCGATGGCCGGCGAACTGGTCTGCGAGCTCGCACTGCTGCCGCCGCCGCCACAGGCTGCCAAGACCAAGGCGAATATTAGCGCTCCTCCTAAGCCCGCAAAAGCCTTAATCGGCATCCTCAAAATTCTCAAGTTTGGAACAGGTAATCTTGGTCTTACATCTGCGGCTTGAGTCGACGCCACGTCGAGTCCACCCAATCGGGTAGCGGTCGGACCGAAGCGCCGCTCCTTGGTTAATTTCTGCGTTCTCATCGGTGAGGAAGAAAGTCTAACCGATGGATGTGTGAAGTGAGGAGAAAAATCCTCGCTTTACTGAGGATCTCAGTTGGGAACAGGGTTCTGCATGACCTTAGGCGATGTGAGGACAGACGTCGCCATGGTTAGTCCTCTTCAAAGCTTCCCTGGTGCCGATCGCGTGGTGAACGCTTTAAGGTCCTGTCCTGACGCCGAAATCAATCCTGACGCCAAACGTAAAAATATTTGTCATCGGCGCTGGTCGCCAGTTCCATGCTGGCCCTGGCAGAAGCCCGGCTGAGCGCAGCCCGAACATGCTCAATCTTGGCGGAGCCCAGTGCGCCGCGAGGAATCTTCAGCGCCTTTTTGCCGCGAAGACCGCCCACTTCGCGCATGATTTTTTCCACGATGTCATGATGCTTGCCGTTTCGCGTTCGCGGCACGGCACTACGATGGATCGCCTCGAAATCAGATTCGCTCCCACGCACGGCGACTTCTCCCCACTTCAATGCTTGTTTACGCATCTAATTCTACGGCAAAAGATATCACAAATTAGCTACAAATCAGCTCACTAAATCAAGTTGCAACGTATATGCCTAAATCAAGCAGTAACGTACAACGAGCGTAGCGGGAATCGGCATCCATACAACCGACGTTCTTAAGGGCAGCGGCAGATAGTTATTGCGTAAACCTGCTACCTCTTTTTGTGCTGCAGCAGTTTCCAAACACAAACAGTAAGCGGAGGCTTTCAAAAATGGCCGGGACGCAAGCTCTGCAAAACGCAGACAGTCAGACAATCAAGTCCCATCGAGTATTGTTCGGTATCGCCGGGCTGGACGACGTCTTGCACGGGGGTTTGCCGGCCGGTCACCTCTACCTGCTGGAAGGCACACCCGGCGCCGGAAAAACCACAATCGCTCTACAATTGGCGCTTAATACCCGGCGAGTGGGGTTGAAGCCCCTCTACATCACACTCTCCGAGTCCCGCCAGGAGTTGCTGGAAGTCGCCTCGTCGCATGGCTGGCAACTGGAAGGCATACCCATTTTCGAGCTGGCTCCGCAAGAGGATTCCCTGCGCGCGGAACATCAATATTCAATCTTTAATCCGGAAGACGTAGAGCTGAACCAGCTCACCGACTTGATTTCGAAGAAGGTAGAAGAGGTTCAACCCAATGTGATCGTGGTCGATTCCCTTTCCGAGCTTCGATTGCTGGCCCGCGACAGCTTTCGCTATCGCCGGCAGATGCTCGCCTTAAAGAATTTCTTCGAAGAACGCAATTGCACTGTGCTGATGATCGACAATTTCATCGGAGACCGCAAAGAGCCCCAGCTGCACAGCATTGTTCACGGCGTTATCACGCTGGAAAAGCTGGATCGTGAGTACGGCAGCGAAAGACGCCGCTTGCGCGTGTTGAAGATCCGCGGCTCGCAATTTCGCGAAGGCTTTCACGACTATCGCATCCTTACCGGTGGGGTGGTGGTCCATCCCCGGCTGGTGGCGGCCGAACACCGGCATTCCCATCCTCGAGAAGCCTTGAGCACTGGTGTAACCCAACTCGACACCATGCTGCATGGCGGTATCGGTCGCGGCACCAGCACTCTGCTTCTGGGCGCGGCTGGCGTGGGAAAGTCGAGCCTGTCGGCTCGCTTCGCCGGCTCAGCGCTACAGCGCGGCGAATCAGCCGCAATCTATCTCTTCGACGAGACCTGTCAGGTTTACCTGGAGCGAAGCGCACGTCTCGGCTTGGACCTGCAGCCTTACCTGGATAGTGGCAAGCTGCACCTCCAGCAGCTCGATCCGGCCGAGATCCCTCCCGGCGAGTTCGTGAACGAGATCCGGGTGCGCGCCGTTCAAGGCACCACCGTGGTCATCATCGACAGCCTGAACGGCTGGCTCAATGCCATGCCCGGAGAGGACTACCTGCAACTGCAGATGCACGAACTGCTGACATTCCTCGGCATGCAAGGCGTTTCCACATTTCTCGTCCTGGCGCAACAGGGAGTCATGGGACCGATGCAGGCCAGCGTCGACGTCAGCTACCTGGCCGATTCCATCATTCTTATGCGTTATTTCGAAGCTTCGGGAGCGATCCGCAAGGCCATCTCTGTATTCAAAAAACGCTCCGGGCCTCACGAGTCTACGATTCGAGAGCTTCAGCTCCAAGCCGGCGGCATCGTAGTAGGCGAGCCACTGAAAGCGTTCCACGGGGTGCTTACCGGCGTGCCACAGTATGTCGGCGATGGAAATTCACCCTTAATGGCGGCCGATGCTCAACGACAATAACAATCCCTTGCCGGTTCTGATCGTAGCTCCCTTTGGGCGGGACGCAGGGCTTATCGCCGGAACGCTGCAGCAGGCAAACATCAGGTGTGAAGTCTGCTATGACGCGAGATCGGCGCTGCCTAAATTGTCGGACGGTCCCGGAGCCGTGCTGGTGGAAGAAGAGGTATTTAACGACGAACTCATCCAGGAGTTCGCCCTGGCGCTGCAACGTCAGCCCGCGTGGTCTGATGCTCCCGTCATCGTGCTGACCAAGGGACGCAGCGGCACGAATCGCACGACCACGTTGATGGCCCGAATGCGCCAGCCTCTGGGCCACACCACGCTGTTGGAGCGACCGATCCGGCCGGAAACCCTGGTGAGCGCTGTTGAGACTGTGTTGCGGGGACGCCTTCGCCAATTTCAAATGCGCGATGCTCTGGAACAATTGCAGGCAAGCGAAGGACGCTACCGGTCGTTGATTCTGGCGACCGCTTCGATCGTTTGGACGACCGACCTGCACGGCAACATCATGGAACGGCTGCCTTCCTGGGAAGCTTATACCGGCCAAAGCTTTGAACAGTACCGCCTGCAAGGTTGGGACAAAGCGGTTCACACCAAAGATCGGGCAAATGCCGTCGCCACGATCAGTGCGGCCGTTAAAGCACTTCGTCCGTTTCAGCTGGAATACAGGTTGCGGCGCCACGATGGTCAGTATCGTTGGGTGCTGGCGCGGGGCGTTCCGGTTTTCCGCGAAGACTCCAGCGTGAAGGAGTGGGTCGGGACCTGCACCGATATCCAAGAGCGCAAAGATTCTGAACTGGCGCTGTTCAAGAGCGAACGCCTGGCGTTGGCGGGCCAATTGGCGGCAGGCATAGCTCACGAGATCAACAATCCGCTGGAGGCAGTGACCAATCTCATTTATCTGATCAATACCCGCGCTACCGACGAAGAAACTCGCCAATTCTGCACTATGGCGCAGCACGAGCTCAGTAGAGTGTCTGAAATCTCAGGACAGACTCTCCGTTTCTATCGCAAATCGAACGCGCCGGTTCAAACCGATATTGGAGATTTATTGCACTCGCTTTTGCAACTTTTCCGCCCCAAGTTCCGCCGCCGCAGTCTCCAGCTCAAAGAGAAATGCAAGGACGTCCCGTTAATTCTGGCGTTCCCGAACGAACTGCGGCAGTTGTTTGCCAACTTGATCAGCAATGCCATCGATGCCACCCCGCCAGGAGGCAGCCTATCGATCAAGTCAGGCAGTTCGGTCGCGTGGCACGATCCACAACAGCGCGGTGTCCGCGTGACAATCGCCGATACTGGCAGCGGCATTCCTGACGGCATCAAGCGGCGCATCCTCGAGCCGTTCATCACCACCAAAGGAGATTCCGGTACCGGTCTTGGGTTGTGGGTGTGCGATGACATCGTCAAGCGCCACGGCGGCACACTTACGATGAAGAGCAGGACCGCCGATCGATCGGGAACCGTGTTCTCCATCTTCCTGCCTGCGGACTATTCGCCTGCACCGCAAGCGGCGGAACTCGCTTCGGTGCACGATGAGGCTCTTCCCAACCTATCGTAGTGCAGGGGACGGCTATGAGGCGCTTGTCTGGCGGTGCCGCACGCGCTCTCCCGATCCTGTAATCTAATCACCGGCACGCCCCAGATAATCGGGGGCACGGAGGCTTTGCGCATGGCGAATGAAACCCACGAAACTACATGCTGTGTCGTCGGCGGTGGACCGGCCGGGATGATGCTCGGATATCTGCTGGCGCGGACGGGAGTTGCCGTCACCGTGCTGGAAAAGCACAACGATTTCTTCCGTGATTTTCGTGGCGATACTGTGCATCCTTCCACCTTGGAACTGATGTATGAGCTCGGCATCCTGGAAGATTTCCTAAAGGTGCCGCACCAAAAACTGGACACCGTCGGCGGAATATATGGGGATTATGCTTTTCGGGTGGGCGACTTTCGATATCTGCCAACTCATTGCAAGTTTGTAGCGCTCATGCCGCAGTGGGACTTTCTCGACTTTCTAGCGGGCAAGGCCAAACAGTTCCCTTCCTTCAGTCTGCGGATGCAGCATCAAGCGGTAGACCTGATGCGGGAGAGCGGACGCGTAACCGGCGTGATGGCAGACACGCCCAACGGCCCGGTACAAATCCGTGCTGATTTAGTCGTGGGCTGTGATGGCAGACACTCCGTTACGCGCCAGGCTGCGCATTTGGAAGTGCAGGAATTTGGAGTTCCCATCGATGTATTGTGGTTCCGAATCGCGCGTACCACCAACGACCCTGAACAGCTGTTGGGTAACATCAACTATGGCAGGGCGCTCATTCTAATCCCCCGCAGCGACTACTTTCAGGCTGGACTCATCATTCCTAAAGGCTCGTTTGAGGAGATTCAACGCCAAGGCCTAGACGCTTTCCAGGATGTGGTTCGTCGCCTCGCTCCGTATCTTGGCGACCGCGTTCAAGAGTTGCGCGATTGGGATCAGATCAAGCTGTTAACGGTGCAGATCAACCGGCTGCGGCAATGGCATCGTCCCGGACTGCTGTGCATCGGCGATGCAGCCCATGCGATGTCGCCCGCCGGCGGTGTCGGAATCAATCTCGCGATCCAGGACGCGGTGGCAACAGCGAATCTGCTGGCCGATCCGCTGCGTGCGGGAAGCCTGGCGGAAACTATGCTGGAGCAGGTTCAGCAGCGTCGCGAATTCCCCACTCGCGTGACGCAATTCGCGCAAGTCAACGCCCACAAGCTTCTTACAAAGGTATTCGAGAATCCCGGACCGGCAAAAGCGCCCTGGCAATTTAAAGCTGTCGTTCACATACCCGGGCTGCGGCATGTCACCGCTCGCCTGGTCGGGATCGGTGTGCGCCCCGAACACATTCGAGGCGCGAGGAAAAAATCGGCGTGCGACGGAAACTATCTCAAGAAAGTCGCCGTAGGTATAGGACTGATGGCGGCCGGGGCCGTGTTGGCCGCCCGGGTCATTCGAAATTTCGGGCGGCCCTTTGCCGCAGCCTGACGGAGTTCCGCCCGCGCCGATTCTGTTTGTCGGAGGCCATTTCAGTACGTAAAAGACTGAATCTCGGTTACACCCTGATTAGGACCGTCTACGTACCCGGACCGAAGGCTAGGGTGCAGCGCAATGTGCGCGGGAACCACGTTGAAGGTATTTGAGAAGCTGAATCCGTTAATCGTTTCCTGCAGGTTCCCGTGTATGTCGTAAGCGTAGATCGTGCTGCCGCTGGGCGCCGAACTTGAATCGGGCTGAGCAATCAGGAACAGCTTGTTGATGGGATCAAACTCCACATCAGCGCCGCTGAACTGTTGCTGGCCTTGTGATCCCGGCAGCACTACGGTGAAACCGGTCTGCGTGCTGAGATCGTAAAACTCCACGCTGGCGTCGTCTTCGGTGTCGGTACAGAAAATGCCGTCCGCTGAATCCATCGCGATGCCGTTGACAAAGCCAAACCCAATCCCCTCAAACTCCGAAAACGTGCCCGCAGTGAGGTTAACCACGCCAATGACGGGCCGGGTATCGAACGCGCCGGTCCCTCCGCCCAGCACCGCCTGGTTGGTCACACTGTCGTAGGCAATCGGCGGAGGTACGCTGGCAAAATTAGTAGAGTCCGGAATCATGACTACGGGACCGAACGTGTTGTTGGCGACGTTCGAGCTGAAGACGTAAGGGATGAAATTGTCGCTATTGTCGTAGGCGAAAACTGCGACGTTCGGCACCCCCTGACTGCGGCTCACCCCGGTCGGCATAATGATGTGCTGCGTTCCGATGGGTGGGGTCCACGCGCCGGTAATGCGGTTCGAACCAAGCGGGTTCAAGGTGCTGAAGGTACGCCTGGTGACGAAGCCATTGGCTACGATCTCGTGTTCGAACAGTCCGACACTGTTGCCCACCACGCCCAGCGTTACGAAATCATCTTGCGCATGCGAGGGTTGCGTTAGCTGCACTACATCGAGGATATGGCCGGTCGCCTGGTCAAAAGTTTCGACGGCGGACAGGATATCCCCGTTGGAAAGCAACTTAGACTCCGCCAGTATTCCCTCGCTACCGTTCTGGTCGATGTCAAACCCGAAGATTTGACCACCAAACAAACTGTGAACGAATGTCTGGCCCGCCGCAGGCGGCGAACCGGCTTGGACTTCGTTCGTCTGCCCCAACGCTGCAGCGCTGCAAAAAATAAGCAGAGTAAAAGCAAATGTGACGTTCGCGGCAAAGGCGGAAAACCGCGAGATTTGGTTTCGCAGAGAACGCGGACGTTCTTCAATGTTTCCCGCGGTTAGACGCGAGATGACCGATAGATTACTTCTGTGGCACATTGTCAGTGTCTCCTTCGGATGAGCTCCGTGAAATATCCCTTTAATTGCGGGATTGCACCCATGATGCTAGCCAGCCACGCTCCGCACTATGTCTCAGATGTGTCAAAGATTTGTAAATGGTGGAGCATATCCGACAAACCGGACAAGCCGATGTCCTCGGATTTTGTTTGTTCTGGAGAAACACTATGTGTCGGCGACGGTTGGCTGGGCGAAACCTCATCCTGCTGGCCGACCTTGGCACCGCGCGGACAAGCGGACTTGACCGAGAGACCAATTGCGCGGTGTTTTTGGGCTCGGTCGGTGCTCAGCGATCGCGCTCCGATCACATCGGACAATATCGAGACGGTTCCTGCTGAACGAGATGTTCCGGCTTCCGACGCAAGCAGATTCGACATCGACCACCCGGGCCGTTCGATTGCCCAGACGTCCCGTCTTCGCTTGCGCCGACAAACCTCCACGACCGTCCTTCCCGTACTGGTCAAACCTGGTGAAATCCGCGATCCCCGCGACACATGCAGCGCCGACGCTGGCAGCAGTCCGATAAATTTGGTACGCTTTGGTGCAATAGGCGTTTGGAATGGACCGCAAGTGATAAACTTTAAGCGATAGGCGCGTAGCTCAGTTGGTTAGAGCGCTACCTTGACACGGTAGAGGTCAGGAGTTCGAGTCTCCTCGTGCCTACCATATCTTTCAATCGCTTAGCATCCATATCGAGCTACCTTCAAGACCGTCTCACCCAAAGTCTCACCCACATTTTTCTTAAACGATGGGTGAGGTGACATTTATCGCCTGCAGGAACTTCCCCTGAGCGCTGATATGCGCATCGTTGACCCGATGAATATAGCGCGAAGTGGTGGAAGGTTTCGCATGACGCATCATGCTTTGGATGGTTGACAAACTGACATCATCCTTCGAGCCGAAGAACGTCGCCAGTGAGTGGCGGAGGTTGTGCCAGCCGAATCTTCACCGGTAGTCAGCAGGAATTACTCCCGCTTTAACGGCTGCCGGCCGGAGATAATCCTGAGCTGCGATGCCCGCCGTGCGCGGCTTCGTGCCCTTGGCTTTCCTCGAAGCGAAGATCCATTCCGTGCCTTGCCCGTACACGGTGTCCCGTCGCCATTGTTGCAGGGCCTCAGCCAGCGCTGGATGCATCGCAATCTGCGTCATCGAGATTCGGTTCTTACCATCCGTCATCTTGCCCTTTGACCAGCAACGTTGGATGTTGATCAGGTTTTTCTCCCGGGCAACGTCCCACCATTGCAAGCCAAAAGCCTCCTCTGGCCGCAGACCAGTTACGGCGTGAAGAAGTGCTGCCGTCCACTCCAGACGGGTGTCATCGGTATCAAGTTCCCTGAGGATGTAGATCATCTGCTCGGGGAGACGACGATCGCCTCGTACCTCGACTCCGACTTCGTACGCGCCAGAAGTACCGGGTTACTTGGCGGGCCATCCGTCCCGATGATTGCGGGGATCAACTCATGCCGCTGGCCGTTGAAAAACCTGCGACATGATCCCTTTGATCTTGACGATAGTCGGCCATTGGAGTGGCCGTCCCTTCGTAAGAGGCTCGGCCGAGTCAATAATGGTTACCGATTGCAAGAACTGCGCTATCGTCGATCGAGGGTCTCGAATGCAGGCGTACACTGTCGGCAGAGTGGCTTGAAAGATCTGGGTCGCGTCATGTATCTGAGACACTCTGACCTTACGGTGATTGTTTTGAGGTTCACCATACGGGCTGAGGAGATCCTCGGTGATGATCTTCGCAAATGCGGCCATACCTGGTTCTTACGACTACGGCGAGGTGGCGCACTCAGTATTGATCGCCGTCGCCGCGTCCTATGTCGCCCTCGACCTTGCGGGACGCGTAACCGCTGCCAAGGCCCAGGCCCGCCTAGCTTGGTTGGGCGGCGGGGCAACGGCGATGGGCATCGGCATTTGGGCGATGCACGTTACGGGGATGCTGGCCTTCCACCTGCCCGTGCGCGTCGCATATCACTGGCCGACGCTTCTGGCATCACTCCTAGTGGCCATCTTCGCGTCGTGGGTCGCGCTGTATGTGGCGAGCCGCCCGAATATGGGCTGGCGCCAGGCCCTGACCGGCAGCGTCTTTATGGCCGGTGGCATCGTCGGCCTGCATTACGTCAGCATGGCCGCAATGAGATTACCTGCCATTACTCGCTACTCCCCCCCTCTGGTGACGTTTTCCATTTTGCTGGCAATCTTGTTTTCTCTACTGGCGCTGTTGCTGGCATTCGATCTACGAGAGGAGACGAGATGGACGGTTCCACGCCGGCTTGGCAGTGCCATCGTGATGGGAGCCGCCGTGTCTGCGATGCATTACACCGGCATGGCTGCGGCAAGTTTCATCCCCGCCTCGCCTCCGAATCTTTCCCACACTGTGAGCATCTCTGCCATTGGCAATAATGCGTTTGCTATTGTGACCTCAATCGTGCTCGTGGCCGCCATGGTGACGGCGTCGGTGGACCGGCGGGTGAGTGCGGAAGTCGAGCGGATCGCCCAAGAGTTGGAGCAGGATCTCACCCGTGTGACCCGCGCGGTTGCGATGGGAGAACTGGCTGCTGCAATTGCTCACGAGGTTAACCAACCGCTTACTGCCATCGTCACCAACGGCAACTTCTGCCTGCGCCAGCTCGAGGGTACAACCGTGAATCCCGCTGAATTCCGAGCGGCGATTACGGAAATTGTGAACGACGCCACTCGCGCAAGCGCAGTCATTTCGCGGATTCGTGGCTTATTGAAGAAGGACGCTGCCAAGAGGACGAAACTGGACATCAACCATATCATTCAAGAGGTAACCATTCTCCTGCCCAATGAGTTAAACCGAAACCGTGTTTCCTTGCGTACCGAGCTGGCACCTGACCTGCCATGCGTGCAGGGGGATACGGTGCAGTTGCAACAGGTATTGATTAACCTGATAATGAACGCCATCGAAGCAACGCGCACGGCGACAGAAGGGAAGCGGGAAATTGTGATCCGAACGGCAACAAACCCAGATGGTGTTTTGGTCCAGGTCCAAGATTCTGGGTTGGGAATCGGGCCTGAGCTGGCGGACCGCATCTTCGAGCCATTCTTCACCACCAAAGCGGAGGGCATTGGAATGGGGCTCTCGATCAGCCATTCCATAATTGAGTCCCATGGCGGGCGTCTGTGGAACACGCCCAGTTCTGCCGGGGCGCTATTCGAATTCACTCTGCCCGCCGATGACGCTGATATTTCATGAGCGGGCCCGAGTCCATCGTTCTTGTTATCGATGACGATCCCTCGGTGAGGAGAGCAATCAAGCGCCTTATCGGATGTGTGGGTTTGCAAGTCGAACTGTTCGGGTCCGCGCAGGAGTTCCTGGCAAGCAAGCTTCCGGACGTGCCGAGTTGCCTCATCCTCGACATCAGGTTGCCGGGAATCAGCGGGCTCAACTTGCAGCGCCAGTTGGCCCAAGCCAATATTCAGGTTCCGATCATTTTCATCACTGCGCACGGCGACATCCCCATGACGGTACGGGCCATGAAGGCGGGTGCCGTGGAGTTTCTCACCAAGCCTTTCCGCGACCAGGACCTGTTGGATGCGATTCATCTGGCGCTAGAAAAGGACCGGGGCAGACGCCAACAAGAGGCGGGCCTGGCCGTACTGCGCGGGCGTTTCGAATCGCTGAGCCCGCGAGAACGTGAGGTCGTCGCCATGGTCGTTTCGGGCATGCTCAACAAGCAGACTGCGGCCCTGATTGGAACTACAGAAAACACAGTAAAGGTCCATCGCAGCCGCGCGATGGAGAAGATGCAGGCAAACTCTCTGGCCGACTTGGTCAAGATGATCCAAAGACTCCAAGTTTCTTCCAGTAAGAGCTCGTAAACTAACGAGTACAAGCATCGTTCTTTCTGTTACGCCACCATTGCCAACGCCTAATATCTCTTCCTACTCATGGGGGTGCAACTTAGATATTGTAACGGCGCGTTATTCAACCAGTACACGTGCTGAGTGGGACGAGCGTGGCAGGCGCAACTGTTAGGGCTGGAGTAGCTATGATCGCCGCTGTGAAGACAAAAGGACGCACAACACACCTTGAACGGAGGCGGATTCTTGGAGGATTGGATCCTCGGCATACTCACATTCGTCGCGGGGGTTTTTAGCGGGCTCGCTCTCTACCACGTTTTCTGTGCGCTGAAAAGTAAGGGCGATCCGGCCGGCCTATGACGCTATGCGCGACCAAATCCAAGATCATAAACCAAATATTTAATACCATCCTTACAGCAACTCGGCAGTCGGCGTCCGAGAAATTATTGCTCCGCTTAAAATTCACTCGAAAAAAGCTTCGTACACGCAAGCATCAGCTCGTTGCCTCTTCGGTGACGCCATATCCACCAACGCTCCATAGATTTCTTCTCTGTCCGGAATACCTTGGTTTCTATGGTTTGGGTTATCGGGTACCGGGTCTTTGATCAACTAGGGATTTCTTCAGAATGGGGGAAAGGAAACAGAAGCAAGTCAAACCGGAATGCGGCGGCGAAGCGAAAGCTCAGCCAGGGAACAGCAGCTGCGAGAATCCGAGAAGAAGTACCGCGAATGCGGGAGAAGGTCTGCGGAGGCTGCGCGAGCAGTTAGGCCTTACCATCCGCGACGTCGAGGCAGCCAGCCTCAAAATAGCTGAGAAACATGGAAACCAAAGCTATGGCATTTCGCTCAGCCGACTTTCCGATATCGAGACAAAGGGAGTTACCCCGAGTCTTCACAAGCTCTACGCGTTGGCGGTCATCTACCGCCGGAACATTCACGAACTGCTCGGAATGTACGGGATAAAGATCGAGGACTCCGCGAGCGATCTCAAGATCGCGGACCAACCACTGGGGGTGTCCCATCGATTCTCACTTTTCGATCGCATATCGCCCGTCGATATACCAATCAAACTTGATCCAGCGTTCAAGATTGCGGCGACCACTGACATCGGCCGCATGGTGGTGCGTTGGGGGACTGTTCCCCTGCAAATGTTGTCAAGCTTGGTCAAGGATCGGGAGTATTCCTATGCCTACATAGGAACAGAAGATCTAACCATGTATCCACTAATTCTGCCAGGATCGTTTGTGCAAGTCGACCAGTTGCGAAACACCGTAACCCAGAAGATTTGGCGCTCGGAATTCGAGCGGCCTATCTATTTCATTGAGACCAGGCAGGGCTTTGTCTGCTCATGGTGCGAATTGACAGGCAGCATGCTCACCCTTAAGTCACATCCTATGTCTCCCGTGCCGAGCCGTTACTTGCGTTTAGGAACGGAGGCAGAGATTATCGGGCAGGTGGTTGCAGTGGCTATGCGGCTTGACGGGTGGTTGATCCATGAGTCTGAGAAAGAAGAACCAAACCCCTTATGACGTATTGGTGGTGCTTCTCGCTGCCCTCAAGCGGACGCTACATTCCTAACTGCAGCTCCGACGTAGTTGGCGGAATGGAACCGAGCGCTGGAGCATTTTCTTTCGAAACCATGACTACCGTAATAGTGCTATCGCTGGCCCTAGGCCTAGGATCGACGATCAAAGCCCACGAAGCCGCGGCGCACGGTCAGACCGCATTTCTTCCGGTTCGTTAGCCTCCCGTTAGCTGGAGGTCTGAGTCTCAAAGTGTTTTCATCTTCCTTACCACCCGACATTCTTTGACAAAGAACCGACAAAGTGATGACCCTCTTACGTTGCCAAAAGGCCTGTACCCATCGCCGAAGCCGACTTCTTCGCTCTGTTTTAATGCCGCCTGGAAGGGAGTAGCAAACTTTGCCGAATAAGCGTCCACGTTGCGCCACACGAATGTTCTGGTTTCGGAACAACAGCAATATGTTTCAACCCGAGCCGCAAAAGCAGTATATGGTTCTCGCGCAACGAGGCAGAGGCTAGCTCCTTTGCCATGTCGGACGTCGCCACAAGATCTACGTGGCAACCCATCCCACTTCGGGAAAGGAAAAACCTGTGAAACTGCTGCGCATTTTGTGCTTCGCTCTTACTCTACTATTGGCCGTCGCCGCTCAAGCTCAACTCGGATCGGCAAGTATGTTCGGGGTTCTTGGCGCCTCGACGGTCACGAACACCGGGAATACGGTTATCGACGGGGACTTGGGCGTTTACCCCGGTACTTCCATCACAGGCTTTCCGCCGGGAATTGTGAACGGAACCATTTACGACGGAGATGCTGTGGCGATGCAAGCTCAGACTGATGCCTTGGCTGCCTACAATTTCCTCCAGGGTTTGTCGTCTAACGAGAATTTAACCGGGCAGAACCTCGGGGGGCTCGAGCTTACCCCAGGAGTTTATAGCTTCAACTCGTCAGCGCAGTTGACCGGAGCGCTCACGATCAATTGGGAGGGCTTAAGCAATCAGAGCGTCGTATTCCAGATAGGCAGCACCCTCACCACTGCAAGCGCCTCGATGGTGATGGGGATCAATAGCGGGCAGAACGATAATATTTATTGGGTGGTCGGGAGCTCGGCAACCCTGGGCACTACGACTGCCTTCATGGGAACCCTCATCGCCAGCGCGAGCGACACCCTGAACACCGGTGCTACCGATGATTGTGGCCGAATCATCGCGCTGAATGGCGCTGTAACTTTGGATGACAACTTTATCAACAATTGTGCTGCCACCACCAGTACGACCGGTACCACCGGCACGACAGGCTCCACTCCCGAGCCCAGCAGCGTCATCCTGTTCGGCTCCGGCATCCTCGCCCTGGCTGGCGTGGTGCGACGCAAGCTGCTCTAATTCATACAGCCCGCGAGGAGCTTTTGCCCCTAGTACCCAGGTTAGCGTCCTTTGTAGCGGACGCTAACCTGGGCCTTCGTTTGACAGAATGGAGAGGGAAAAGAACTCCTGAAACCACGAAAAACTAAGGAGCAATAACTGAACCGAGTACCTTCTAAAGAAGATACAACAGTCGGCATTGGGCGCGTTGCGCACGAGTAATCGGGGACTTTTTTTAGGATGCGGCGCAATCAGTCGTTGTGAGTTGGGGCGGGCCGCCGTTTTGTATCTGTCGAAAGGACACAGCAAGATCTTGCACGGGGGGTAGCAAAAGAGCAAAAGGAGGAGAGATTGTAAACCGGAGCATTATTCTCAGCCCCTTTCTGTTACAAGACACACAGCAACGCCCAATTGATCTAGACGTAAGTTCGTCGTACCTTCGAGATGAGTTGGAAGGTCATCGCGGAGCATGCTGCCGGACAAGCATTCCTTCCCCCTATCGCGTTTTTCAGGAGCGGCTTCGCCAGGTTGCAGTAGTGCATACCCTTGCGGAAGAATATTTTCCGCGAAATGAAGATCTTGAAGCACGCGGCATTTCAATAGATTCCCAGGACAGCGATACCTCTAGCGCTCTCCAGCGCTCGGGTTCCGCAATCTCCTGATGTACCTGGGCTGTGCCGACCTTCATCGATCTATTCGACAATTCGTTTGACGAAGTTACCCTGCTTAGCTTCTACTCCCAAGCAGCGGGTCCGCCTGGCAGTTGGTTCCGATGCTGCGGGCCAACTTGACCGAAGAGAGACTCTCTCGCAACGATGATGTTTGCATCACACGTGTGCAAAGTGAGCACGAGGGGATTAAGTTTACTTAGCTTTCTTTAATCGAGTTCTGCGCGATACGCTGCCGCCGAAAGCTCGCTATCCGCTCCCGTATCACCCCAGCAGCAGAGTCCCGCGATTAGAAGCCAGGCGAGAACGTGTGACTTCCACCAGCGCCAGAGTGCCGCGGCAAAGATGAGGTTCACAGCCAGCCCCAAGACACCCACGATGGGAGGAAGCCAGTGTCAAAGACGGACGAAAAGGACAAGAAAGACAAAAAGGACAAGAAAGGCCAAGGGGCAGGTAACGGCACTGCTGCGGCCGTTGCCACCTGCAGTGACGGCCATCCCCAGGATGTTGTCCAGTACCTTGAGGCCAAGCTCATCCTGAAGCCTGACCGCTTCGTTTCGGTGGAGAGCTTCCGCGAATTCGGGAAACTCATGCAGCGCACAGCGAAGAAGGTCGGGGTTGGGTTTGTCAGCGATCCCAAGGCTGGGCGAAGGCCGGAGATCAGGGAGATCACGTTCTTCGACACTCCAGACTTCCGCCTCTATAACAATGCCTTCATCCTGCGGCGACGCGTTTCGTACGTTGACGGCTTCCCGGTAGGCGATCCGGAAATGGTTTTCAAGTTCCGCCACCCAGACCAACGGAAGGCCGCGTGCATGGACGTGAGGCCCAACATCGCAGGAGCCTATCGCATTAAGTTCAAGGCTGAGGTCCTACCCCTGAAGGATGAAATCGGCGGATACCGTGTCCTGTACTCACACAACTGCGTCTTCGGTCTGAGCCAGATGCACGATGCGGACAAGAACTCGATGGGGACCCTGGCCCGTGTGTTTCCGGTACTCGCCGGTCTGAAGAAATCAGACGATGAGAAGGTCGGTCTGGTGAACGAGGGGATTGTTGAGGAAGTGCTGCTGGAACTCGGGGAGTTGGACTTCGGTAAAGGGATCATGGCCCACTGCAATGTGGCGCTGTGGCGGACGCGCGGCGAACACATGCCACTGGTGGGAGAGGCTGCCTACCAAGCCAAGTTCTCAAGGCAAGAGGACCTCGCCGAGAAACCGAAGAAGCTGTCCGAGCAGTTTTTCATCTCGCTGCAGCAGGACGTGCAAGACTGGCTGGTGCTGGGCGTGACCAAGACGGCGATGGTGTACCGCCTTAAAGGAAATGCACCCCAAAGCCATGAGTGAGAGGGCCACACTCCCAGGGCATACGTGACTGGTTGGCGACCAAGCTGCGGGCGTTGAGCGCGGCCACCAAAACGATGGCGCCCACCATCCCGGCGATCCCATACGCCGGCGAAATCAGCACGGCGATGGCGCCCAGCAATGAGGTAAGGCCAAACGTGCGTATGCCAACATCCTTATTGGCGGATTCACGCTCGAAGCCGACCAGCATGCCGACGGCAAGGGCCACCGCGATCTTGAACGCCACGGCGTCTGGACGAAACCGCGTTATGCCATCCAGAGCCAAAGCCGTCGTTCTCAGGCTGCGTTCTTTCTTGTTTCCTTCCTCGGCTCGGACTGCCGCTTCAGAAGTGCGGCAAATTTCTCCTTCAGCCTTCCGAATCCCAGACCTGTTTCCTCGCCGGCCTTCAACTGTTTTGCAAGCTTTGAAATCTCATCCCTCAAGACCAAGTACTCAGGATCGTAACCCGCATAGCCGAGTGAGCGGGAACGTCCGAGCTCCTTCTTCGCCTTCTCGAGAAGTTGCTGTGCTTGCTCTTTGTCAGTCGCAGCCGCTGCTTGCGCCTGGTCGATGTGCTCGCGTGCCAGCAGGAGCGGAATTGAGATAATCCGGTCCATCATAACCAGCGCGCCCAGCGCAGTGAGCAAAACTGCGTGCGCATCCTTGGTCTTTTGATCAGCCAACAACCGTGCTGCCTCTTTCAGTGCGGCCGGATACGTGGCGAGCGGAAGCTGATAGGTGCGAATGCGGATCTCACTCATCAGGCGGCGCAGCATCGACCGGGCCGTGGGAAAATCCAGCTCGTCGATGGCCAGTGACGCCACATCGGCGACATTGGCGATCTGACTTTCGTCCCAATCCTCCGGAACGTTGTCGATAATCAGTACCTCCAAATCTATGGGAACCAAAGCCGCCTCGGGATTGCGAGCCAGCACAATGTCAATCTTGCCGGTGGCATGCTCAATGGCTTGTAATGCTGCATCGGTTTTGCTCTCGGAAAGCGCGCGAACAGCGCCGATCGTCTCCTGGACAGCAGCGATAGCTTCCTTGTCCAGCGTTCGAGCAGCTTCCTGCTCCGCCTCATCGCGCTGTTTGCCGAGTTCGGGGCTTCTTAAAGCGCTCATAGCGGAACGAGCCCCGGATGAGGCAGCCTCGGCGGCATTGTTGTGGACCAGCGGATAGAGCCCGAGCGGGTTCATCGCTTCCATGACGTGATCAGACTTGTCGGTCATACCTATGCTCCCTCATAAGTAGCTGTGGGTCAGCCAGCGATGAATTAGCGACGCTCCTGCTGAGACTGTTGTTTCAGAAAAGAATTCAGTTTCTCGCGTAAAGAGGCAAATATTGAACTCGTATCGTTGCTGCCTTTCAGCTGCTTCTCTAGATTCGAAATATCATTGTTCAACGACGCATAAACAGGGTCGTTGCCCGCGTAGCCGAGTTCCCTGGAGCGATCCAGTTCCTTCTTGGCCGTTTCGAGTAGTGTTTGCGCAGCCGTTTTATCCTTGTCGCGTTCCGCCTGGGCCGCGGTAACAGCAGCGCGCGCAAGGATCAACGGGATGGGGCTAACGCGATCAACCACTACCAGGGTGTCCAATGCCGTAGTCAGCGTGGTCTGCGCTTCCTGAGTCTTGTTCTGATCGAGTAGCCGGGCAGCACTCTTCAATGCAGTTGGATAAGTTGCGAGCGGGATGTTGTAGATCCTCACCCGAATCTCACTCATCAGCGAATAGAGAATGACGCGCGCCGCCGGAAAGTTCTTCTGGTCTACTGCCAGCGAGGCGTCTTTGGCAAGATCACGGATGGCGCCGATGTCGTGAGGTGCGGTATCGATGGCGTCGACTTCAGCGTCGACAGGAATCAATGCATCCGCTGGATTTCTGGCCAGCAAGATATTGATCTTTCCGGTAGCCTGCTCGATTGCAGTCATCGCCGCATCTTTCTTGTTGGACCCAATGTCGTTGACGGCTTGCTGTGTCAACTGTAGAGCCGCGACGGCATCCTGGTTGAGAGATTGGTGTGCCTGCTGCTCAGCTTCCTTGCGTTGGTTCTCGATATCCGGTTGCAACGCGTGACGCGATTGAGGAGTAGTCTTCGCCGCAGTGTCAGCGGAGCTATCTGCGGCAACGGAGAAAGCCAATGGTACTACTAAGAGCATTGCTAGTAGCCATGCCAGCGTGGTGACAGTTTCCTTCATGTAATGTCTCCTTCGAGCTGCCAGTGATGCTAACTCGGAGACACATGGCAAACAATTGAGCAAGAGCGTGACAGTACAGTAGGCAGTGTGGACAGTTACATCTAAATCACATTGCTCACTACTTACTACATAATCAGTAGTAGGCAGAAGAATCAGTCATGGAAAGTAATGGCTTTTCCTTATCCGGCTCGATTAAAAAGAACCCTTGGCATAGCTACGCTCCTCCTCGTCAGCGGGACGGAACCACGCGCAAGTCGTTGGTGACCTCGAATACGCCCGGAACTTGATTAGCAAGCATGCCGACCAGGTTCTTATCGGTATCGTTGTCCACCACACCTTTCAGGATCACGCGACCGTTCTTCACTACGATGTGGATGGGAGGAATGGACAGATTGGCATACTTAAAGAGTGATCCATAGCCGTAGATTTTCCGATACAACTGCGCACGAAGCCCATCATCCATCGGACTAGGCGGCAACACCTCGATGTTGTTAACCACCTTGTCCACTCCCTCGATTTTCTTGACCACCTTTTCGGCATCATCTTTCGTTGTGGAGTGCTCGCTTATAACGTAGCCCTGAAGGATAACCGTGTGGCCATCAACGCGATATTCCAGATCGTCAAAGACGCCATAGTAAGGAAGCATCAACAGCTCATGCCGAACTTCCCGAACAATGTGCTGCTCCACCTGAGGCGATCGTGCATTGTCGGCCTGCATAGCTTCGCTGCCCGCCTGCTGTGACGACTCACCGAGCAGCGTGGAGGGAATAGCAGCGGCGCTACCGACCAGTACCATGCCGAGGACTACGGTTATAACGAGAAAACGGAAGTACATATCACTCCTTCCGAGACCTGTGTGTCGATAGGTCCGACAGAGGAATCAAGGGACCGGGAATGCCTCGACAGTTTCGACTCCAGCCCGGCCCCCGCGTGCCTTTGGGAACCACAGTCGGATCAGGGCTGCGGTGGCGCCACTGAGATGATGTGGATCACATTTTCGTCTGGGTCGACCATCACGATCATGGCGACGTGCTGGTCCTCATAGTTTTGCAACGCGTTCGGGTTATTCACGCTGTAGCTCTTGTTATCGCTGTCATTGACCACGCTCTTGCCATCGTGGCTTACTTTGCCAGACATTTTCCGCGTGGAACCCGAATTTGTCTGAGTTGACTGATTGTCCAGCTGACTCGCCTGACCGGACTGCGTGCCACTCTGCTGGGCGCTGCTTTGGGCAACTACCATGGCCGGCATCAGCCAGACAGCCATAGCAAGTAGTAGATGTAAACCTCTCATATTTCGCTCCTTCCTTCGCGAGGCATAGAACCGCTGAATTGTCTAGGTATCGACCTAGCGTCTCGTTACATTCGCAACAAGTGGGCAGGAGGGCGACATCGAGTTACGACTTTGGACTTAAGGTTGACCTCTCACGGTCTACTTTCGGGCTTAATTTCCAGGAGCGCTCTTCGAGGCCTGCGCCGGGGAGTAGCTCTCCTGTGCGACTACCATCGCACGGATAGGACGCCCCTCTTTGTCCACGATCTGCAATGGGCCGCCCGTCCGCGCATTCACCAACTCAACCCGCACGGTTCGAGGCGAGTCTCCGCTGGCCGAGGAACGATAGGTTAGTACATATCGCACTTTCAGGTTTTCCAGCAGATCGTCATAGATTGTCGATAGATTTATAGGCTCCGACGGGACGTAAACCCTTCCACCTGATGCCTGCGCAATTTCCTGGAGTTCCCTTTCTGCCTTGCTCCAATCAACTCTCACCATCGGGCCCGCATCCGGGTGCGCCTCCATATATTGCTTCGCAGCATTGGTCATGCTGATGACATAGATGGGCACACCCGAGTTTTCAGCCGCTGTCACGACACTCCCATACGAAGCCTTACTGTTCGAATCAATACCATCTGAAATTAGGACAAGCGCCTTACGCCGCTGTTTCTGCTGCATTTGTTGGAGCGCGTAAAGCAGGGCGTCGTATAAATTGGCGACTGGAGGGCCGGGCTTATCAAGGGATAACACCCCCATATCCAGCATCTCGCGCCCGTCGGCCGAATCTCCAAGCTTGTCGACTCTGTCGTTGTACTTCCATGCCGTGACGTCATCGTTCGCTTCAATCGTTCGAATGAGCTGATGCGCAGCGTCGGAGATGTCGGCCTGCAAAGCTTCACCGAGTCCAGGCATCGGGCTCGCAAACTGAAGCAGAAGGCCTATCGACGCCGGTGCCCTCTCTATGGAAGCCGAAGCGAGCTGCTGCCGTGCTCCGTTCTCGTACACAACGAAGTTATCGGCCCGCAGGTTGGGAATGAAATAGCCATTTGGATCCTGGACCAACAACTTCATGGTGACCACACCGGTTACCCGGTCGAAGTAGATCTCGGCGTGCTGCTTGCCCTGCTGGCCTCTGAATAAGGACTTGACGGGACGATTGGGAATCTGGACCTCGCCCGAGCTAGGTTGACCCGGGCTCGAACGCTGACTGCTCTGCGCGATCGCGGGAAGGCTCGATGCGATGACCAGCAATAAGGCGGACGTGAGTACCCTTATTTTCTGTAAGATTCCGTGCATGGTATTTGTCCGAATGTAATGACAACTACTTCGCAAGTTCTTGTTGCTGTTCGCAGGAGGAGCGTGGCTGCGATCCGTCTGGCACATCGATGTGGAGAACTCAGAGCTCGGGCGACTTCAAGGCCTGCCCGTTCATTACCCTCTTTACGCCAAACCAGGCAGCAGGTGAATAGATAAAGCGGATCAAAGGTGGAGGAAGATCGATCGCGAAGCGCTTTCTTTACGCATGTCGCGTCGTTACTCTGCTGATTCGCACTACGGTGAAGGCTTGCGATGACGGGACCTCTTCCGGCGACTGAGTTATCAACCCAGACTAATGCTATTTAGCCGGAGAGCAGCTTTACAATTCCCAAGAAGGCTAGGGTCACTATCCTGCCGGTTAACATATAGTGACCTCCAACTGTAGAAAGGCCTTGTAATAAGACTTTAGATGTAGGTGGAGGGAGGAACGGGAACCAATTTCCCTAATATATATGTCGTAGTGGAACCTATTCCCAAAGCCGGATGGTTGTGTCGTTGTCAGGCCTTAGCCCCGAATTCCTCTCCCGAGCGATTGAACTGCAGCTTGGCCGTTACTAACATCGCAGAAGTCGGTCACCAACCGACACACTTCGAATGCTTGTGGAGGCGCACATGATTACGATGCCGTTCTTTCTGGAGCTTGAAAACTTGCGTCACAAGTGGGGATGGCTGTTGAGCCTGGGAATTCTAATGATCGTCCTGGGCACGATCGCCTTTGTCATCATGCCGGCGGCAACTCTTGGCATGGTTCTAATCTTGGGCTGGTTATTGGTAATAAGTGGGGTTGTAGAGTGCGTTCAGGCTTTTCGGGTTCGCAAGTGGGGCGGATTGTTTCTTCACCTTATAGGAGGTGTACTGGGAATACTCGTCGGTCTGCTGGTCGTGACGCATCCGGTTGCCGGCGCTCTGGCCTGGACTTTACTCTTCGCAGCCTTCTTTACCGTGATTGGAGTCTTTCGACTGGTGGCCGCTCTACGGCTGAAATTCCCCAATTGGGGATGGGCGGCTTTTGACGGCGCCATAACACTGGGCTTGGGAATTCTGCTGTGGATGGAATGGCCGTGGTCCGGAGTGTGGTTCATCGGTCTTGCCGTCGGCGTATCTCTGGTTTTGCGGGGATGGGCGTACATCATGTTTGCCCTCGCTATTCACAGCCTCCACCTGCCGGCTCAAGTCCAGCCAGCTTAAGTGCGGCTTGTCTTAGTTCACAGGTTCGGAGCAACACATGCTTGGTACACCTTGCCAGAGCGCCTAGCCATTTCTCTGCGAAGGAGGAACAAGATGACCGCGGCCGTGTTTGACAATTTGAAGAATGATCCGGCTGGCAATCTCCTGCCACTCAGCCCGTTTCCGAGATTCCGCCGCTTTTCATCTCCCAATCGTCAACTCGCCAAGTTCGCAGTTTTCATCTTGTTCGTCGCACTCTTTGCTTTTCAAGCGACAGCGCAGAACCCTCCGCCACCTCCTCCACCTCCGCCGCCTGCGGTTCCGACCACTCCGCCGCCAGGTCAAACGCTCACTTCGAAACAGCTCGAGAACCTCGTCTCCAGAATCGCGCTTTATCCCGATCCCCTGTTAGCACAGATACTCACGGCATCCACATACTGGCAGGAAATTCCGGAGGCTGCGTCTTGGGCGAACGCGCACAGTAATCTCAAGGGGGATGCACTGGCAGATGCAATCCGCGCCGATAATTTGCAATGGGACCCGTGCATATTGGCGCTGCTCCCATTCCCGTCGGTCCTGAACATGATGGCCCAAGATCCCAGCTGGACCGAGCAACTGGGTAATGCCGTTCTAACCCAGCGCCCCGAGATTATGGATGCTGTTCAGCGGCTGCGTAAACAGGCACGCAAATACGGCTATTTGCGAACGAATCCGTACTGTACCGTCGTCGATTCCGGCGGCTATGTTGAAATTCTGCCCGTCAATCCGGCTTACATCTACGTTCCCGTCTACGATCCGCTTGTCGTATTTGCACCACCGCGTCCCGGCTTTGTAATCGCCAGCGCGATCGGCTGGAATCCGGCCGTCGTGATAACTGCGGGGTTTTTTCCGTGGGGATGGTCGCTTCCTCATTTTGCATGGGGGGCACACGCGATCATCTTGGATGAAACGCCATGGAATCGCGTCTGGCTGAATCGGGGCTACTACATTCATTCGTACGCGCATCCCTGGGTACCACGCGTGGGACCTCGCGTGGCGATGCATCCGGTTCTACGGCGATAAAAACCAGACTCGTAGCCCGAGGACTCTATATTCGTACACCCCTCACCTTGATGCGGGACCGGTGGTTCCTCATGATGGATTTGGCAAAAAGGCAGTAAAGAATTGGAGCCAAACTAGTAATTGCCGTTGCGGACGATAAATTATGAATCAAGACACTACAAGGTCAGAGGCGCAAACCGGCGATAGTGACAGCACACGCAGGTTGCCAAACACTGCGTCTACCCTGAATTCAGAACAGAAGGGCGAACCGCAGTGCGTTTCCGCAGAGGAATTTAAGAAGGTAGCAGAAGAGCGGGATAACCTTCTTGAGCGACTGGCGCGAATGCAGGCAGAGTTCGAGAATACGCGGAAGCGCATGACGAAGGAGAGGCTGGATTCCAAAGACGTCGTTGTAGGCGACACTGTCCTCTCGCTGCTGCCCGCGATTGATAGCTTCGACCTCGCCTTGCAGACATATCCACGAGATGTCGAAGATTTCCGTCGCGGGTTGCAGTTGATCCGCAAGCAATTCGACGAAGGGCTGTTCCGCCTTGGCCTGCGTCCAATAGCTGCCCTGGGCGAGTTCTTCGATCCACGCATTCACGAAGCGGTCGATACCGAAGAAACCACCAACGCCCAGGACAACCAGATATTGGAAGAGTTACAACGCGGCTACACATTTGGAACGCGCCTTCTGCGGCCTGCCAAGGTAGTAGTAGCAAAGCGCCCTCGAGCTTCCGCTCCCGAGGCTATCAATCGAGACATAGCAGGTTAAAGTTGAGCCGTTAACGCGAAGCGAGGTGACTAGAGTGAGAATACATATGAGCCTGTGTTTCTGGTTGCTTTTCGTGCTATGTCTGTCCAGTGCTTTGCCGCTTTTAGCGGATGAGGGCGATCCTCCCGGTCGCATTGCCCGGCTCAGCTATCTTCAGGGATCGGTATCCTTCGAACCCTCGGGTGAAGAGAATTGGGCCCAGGCAACGCTGAACTACCCCCTCACGACAGGCGATCGCCTATGGACCGACACGGGCGCTCGCGCAGAACTGGAGACCGGCAATGTTGCGATTCGGATGTGGCAACAGACTGATCTCACTACTACCAATCTCAACGACCAACTCATTCAGCTCGGACTAGCGCAAGGCTCGTTGCGGATCAGCGCCTATAACTTGCCTCCCGGTCAGTCTGTAGAGGTGGATACTCCAAATGCAGCAATTACCGTCGTCCAACCGGGGAACTATCGCGTCGATACCTATCCGAACCAGAACATGACGTTGGTCACCGTGAACACGGGCAGTCTTCAAATCACAGGTAACGGCATCAATCAGACGGTGGAGAGTGGGCAGTCGGCACAACTAACCGGGTCGAATCCGGTGCAGCTTAACTGGACTGCGCTTCCACCCCGCGATGACTTTGACGAATGGTCGAACAAACGGGATGAGAAATACCTGCGCGCGAAGTCTCGACAATACGTAAGCCCCAGCGTCCCTGGTTATTACGATCTTGATGGTTACGGCAATTGGGCTACAGTCGCGGACTACGGGCCAATCTGGTATCCGGCGGGAGTAGCTGTCGCATGGTGCCCTTACCGCTACGGCCGCTGGGTTTGGGTTGAGCCGTGGGGCTGGACGTGGGTTGAAGACGAACCGTGGGGATTCGCGCCCTTTCATTATGGCCGTTGGGTGCAGATCGGGGTCCGCTGGGGATGGCTGCCCGGCCCGATCGTCGCGGCTCCGGTCTACGCTCCTGCGTTTGTTGCTTTCATCGGTGGCCCTGGCTTCACGTTAAGCTTCGGCTTTGGGGGAGTCGCCGCATGGTTTCCTCTCGGGCCGGGTGAACCGTTCTTCCCTTGGTATCACCACAGCAATGTCTATTTGCAGCAGATCAATATCACGAACGTGCGCAACATCAACATCACCAACATCAACGTGACTAACATCAACAACATCCACTATCGCTATCGCACGGTAGCCACTACGGCTGTGCCTGCCAATGCGCTTCGTAATTCCGAGCCCGTGGCGCGCAACATGGTTCATCTCGATCCCAGCCAGATCGAACGCGCACAGGTGATTCCGCATCCGTCGATCAATCCCACTCCGCGGGCTATCGCCGGAGGAACTCGTCCGACACGGCCGCCTGTACCGCCGAAGCGCCCGGCCATGCTGCAACATCCTCCGGTAGCTGCGAGAGCCTTGCCAAACGGAAGCGCGCGGCCTGTTCCGAACGAACTCCGCACGCCTCCCATGGCGGCTAATCATCCGGCGCCCGCGCCAACCGCCGCTCCTCACAGCCCTCCTCCCGCGGCAGTCAGTCATTCCCGGCCGCCTGCTGTGCGTCCACCCCTGGTTACCAGAACCGCGCCACCACCGGAGCGATTGCCATATGCGCAGCGGGCGCCTGCCATGGCTGAACATCCCGGACGCCCTCTCGAGCCGCAACAGAGCGCCAACATTTATGCCGGCCGACTGGCGGGTCCCATGATCGACCGGGAGTTTCCCCCGCACGCAACGCCGCGACCGCTACCTGCCGTGCCTGCTGTGCACGCGGCTCCCCCTCCACATCCGCATTGATGGTTGTTAAGGTTGTACACGTTGGAAAGTGTGTTCGTTCGACAGGAAGTCGATGGCATCTGAGAGGTTCATCAAGGCGTTGGTGCGATCCAGACGCAGGATCACCTTGTCGAGCCCCTGCCTCGAGACCTGCAGAAAATCCTTTACCGCCGGTGGGAGATTGGGATCCTCAAGCAATTTGCCCAGGATGTTTCGCGCCCGCATGTCGCGCTTGCGTTGCAACTCTTGCGCGATTCGCCCGAAGAGACCTCCCGCCAGGAGCCGGTGCGCCTCCTGCAACTGGCGAATTGCGTTTTGATAGTCGTACGCCATGCGATTACGTGCTCTGTTTACGCGGACGCCTGGGCCGGTGGAGCGTACACAACAGCCGCGATTCCGTTGTAGGAAGCCAGCAGCTCGGGCTTCTGCTCCAAGACCGTGAGCGTCACTCCGTGCAGACGCGCAATCTCCACCATTTCGTCCACTACATTTTTCGCCGGCAACAGACGCTTATTGCAGAATGGACAAGGCTCTTCGTGCAATGAAAGGTAATGGTGTTCTTTGCAGACAAATCCCGCCTGGTTGAAGCCTTCGCTCACCACCAGTCTGCGCAACAGGAACAGATTGCTTGCTTCCATCACCTCCTGTAATCCAGAGATGACATCTTCGTGTGGCTTGTAGTCGTTCAGCTCATTCACAGCCTGGATCTCCTGCTCCGCTCTATGAGCGCGCAGCACGTCTTCGATGATTTCCCTGCGGTCGCGAGTATCAGCGTCGGGCGATCCAAAGATCCGGCCGATAATTTTTTCCCCCAGCGCAAGAGGCAGGAAGCTTTCGAAAAGATGAAGCACTCGTTCCTCTGCCATGATCACCATCGCATCACAAGATTCATGATTAAAAACGCGGTAGGCATGGTCGGCAGTCGCTTTGAGGTGCCACTGCACGTGAGTCAGGCGATGCCTCTGCACCTTTCCCGGAATCGACTTGTCGACCGTGTCGGTGGGCACAAACGATTTGATCCTGTCGAACTCCTGCCAGTGGCCAAGGTGATAGAGCGAGAGCCGGCTCTCCTCCTTGGACACTTCCATGACTAGGACTTTCTTGCTCTCCTCGAGGATGGCTTCCAGAGACATGACATAAGGATCGACATCGATAATGAGTCGGTCGCTTGTGCGATTCGGTAAGCCGACAATTCGATTTAACTCAGTACCTGATTTCAGCACGATGAGCAAATGAACGAAGGCGGGCACCAGATACTCGCCCAAAAACGCTTCGATTTCTGCCAAGTCGCGCATAACAGTTTCTTGCTGCTGGCGCGGTAACGCCGCCATGAACTCTTTACGCTCTTCCAGAGCGCTTGTCTTCAGCGAGTGAAAGGCCCGGAGTAGGCCGCCTTTTTCCGGCACGAGCTTTTCCGGGCTTAGCTGCAGATAGAGGCTGATGACCGGATTCTCATAGGTCGCTTTTTCCAAGGCCTTCAACTCGGAGATCGAAAATAGCGTCGCGCGCTCCAGTGCTTTGAGCAGCGACCTCGGGCGTGGCAACTCTTCATCCGATACTTTTCTCTTCACTTTCGCCAGGGAATCAATCTGGCGCTCTCGTTCGTCGACAGAGTATGGTCGGTCCATCGGTTTCACCGTCCAACAGTCATTCGAAACTTGAGCCCGCGACTCGCAAGCCACAGAGGGCTATGCGGAGATCTGCACCTCGGCACTAGGAATCGGCATGAGTGCCAGAATTCTGGTCCCCAGTCCGGGTTTGCTGTTCACCGTGACGCTCCCTCCCCCTTCTGTCGCCCGCGCACGCATTCCGCACAGACCGAAGCCTTGCCGTCCAGTAGTGATAGCATCCGCGCGGAAGCCCTTGCCATCGTCGTGAACTTCCAGGCGTACCTGCTGTTGCAGGTACTCCAGTTCGACAAATACGCGCGAGGGTTGCGCATGCTTTGAAGCGTTGCACAAGGCTTCCTTCCCGATCCGCAGCAGTTGGGAGCAGGTATGCGAGGGCAACGGACAAGGCCCCTTGGCCAGCGAGAGCTCCACCTTCACCGGGGAGCCGGCAAAAACCCTGCGAGCGAAGGTTGATAACTCCTGTGCGGGATCCTCGCCAGTGATGGGCTCGTGGAAAAGCGTCCACAGGTAACGACGAGTTTCGGCAATCGCCTCGCTGGCCAGATTCAAGGCGCGGCGAGTCTTGCGGCGGGCCGCTTTCGGGTTCTCGAAAAAGTCATACTCGGCGGCTTCGAGTTGCAGCAGAATGCCGGTGAGACTCTGCGCCAACGTGTCGTGAATGTCGGCGGCAATCCGGCCACGCTCCTTGCGAATCGCCTCTTCGCATAGGGTTGCCTCTCTCTGTTGCCGCTCGTTCGGAGCTTCGGATTCAGCATGGTGAACCGAGTCCGCCCATGGAGTGCCCATGATCGGCAATAGCAAGTATCGAAGACCAGAACACTTCGCGAGCGTCGGCGTTTTGCAAATACTCCGTGGTTTCATGATCGCGTTCCTCAGGCAGCGGTGGTTGTATCCATGTAAATGAGCCCGCGCCTTACGGCTACATTCAGGGCTTCTGTACGTCCAGTGACCTTCAGCTTGTCCATGATGTGCGTCATATGAACCTTTACCGTTGCCTCGCTGATGTTGAGCGCTACTCCGATCTCCTTGTTGCTCTTACCAGTGGCAGCTACTTCCAGAGTCTGCATTTCTCGTGGAGTCAACTCCCGGGACGTGACCCGTTTTGCCAGCTTGGCGCCTACCGCCGGTGGTACCCACGTCTTGCCGTCGCTCACAGCGCGGATACAGGCCGCCAGCTCTTCCGCGGGAGAATCCTTCAGCAGATATCCCCGGGCGCCGACACGCAGCGCGCGGTAGATGTCCTCCTCGCCCTGGTACGTGGTGAGGATCACCGTTTTCGCATCGGGCGTGTTCGCACAGATAGCGGCTACCGCTCCGGCTCCATCGAGCAGCGGCATACGCAAATCGAGCAGCGTAATATCCGGGCGGAACTCCAGGAACTTCGCCAGCGCCTCGCGGCCATTGCTGGCCTCGGCGACGACCTGCATGTCCGGCTGGCGATTAATCAGAGCCACTACGCCTTCCCGCACAAGCGGATGATCGTCCGCCACCAGCACGCGATAGGGCCCAGTCACCGTCAAAGAAAATTGCTGCTTCTCAGGAATTGCCGCAGCTTTCGCTGCCTCCGCGCCCCGGACTGGGCGCGCACCAGTATGCCCTTGTTGTTGCAGAATCTCCTGGATCTTTCTTCCCCCGACGCTGCGGTCAACTCGAGTTCTGGCGCCGTAGAAATGCCGGCCACCACGGGAATTCGGATTTGGAGTTTTACCAACCGTAGCCATAAAGCTAACCTCCTCCAATTAATTAGCCAGTCATCAGCCTCAGCTGAGCATGTGTCGGCGCATCGACGAAGCCGCAATAGTTGGTTTTACTTCACCGCAGACTGCACCGCATCCAGCAGGACCTTGCCATCGAACGGCTTAACCAGGTAAGTGATCGCGCCTCGCTCCAGGGCCTGTGTCCGTTCCTGTTGCCTGTCATGGGCTGAAACGAAGACGATGGGAATGTTCCAGCCTTCGTCTTCCAATTGCTGCTGCAGTTCCAGTCCAGTCATGCCGGGCAGCATCAGATCGAGAATCAGGCAATCCGTACCTTCGCGATCGCCAAACTCCAGAAACTCCTCCGCCGAAATGAAGCTCTTGCCTCGGTAGCCGACGGATTTGACCAACCGTTCGAGTGATCGGCGAACCAACGCTTCGTCGTCAACAATGGCAACCAACGCGCCTTCCACTTCGCCCCTTAACCTGCCGCCTGGGTCCGTGCGAAGCACCCATGTCGCTTCAGCAGAACCCCGGGGCGCCAATACGTCATGTGCGATATCGAGCACGGATGAACTCACTACTCCTCCTTTGCTCTTAAGGACAAGGTAGTCCCCGAAAAAGGGCGTGACTATTGGGCGTTGGTCCGACGATCTAGGACTTTAGGGAAGGAAGCCTGAGCTTTCCGGCCATGCGAATCAGGTCGGCCAGGGAGTCCGCCTTCATCTTGCGCATTAGTTGTCCGCGGTGAACCTTCACGGTTTTTTCACTCGTCCCCAGTTGATCGGCGACCTGTTTATTCAACATGCCGCTGACGACCAGTGGGAAAACTTCCCGCTCGCGGGCCGTCAACGAATCGTAGAGCCGCCGCAGTCCGCCGAGCTCCGCATTGCGCTGCCGGGCCGCACGATGCTTCTCGATCCCGTGCTGAATGGCTTCCAGCAGTTCCTGCTCCCTGAATGGCTTGGTCAGGAACTCGACCGCGCCGGCCTTCATGGCGCGTACGGACATCGGGATATCGCCGTGGCCCGTGATGAAGATGATGGGTAGATCCACATTCAACCGGACAAGCTCCTGTTGCAGATCGAGGCCGCTCAAATCGGGCATCCGTACATCCAGCACGAGGCATCCCGGCCGGTCCGGGCGAGATGCGCCGAGAAACTCGTGCGCCGAGGCGAACGTCTGCGCATCGAGACCCAGCGACTGAATCAGCCGCTTGAGCGATGTCCTGACGGCTGAGTCATCGTCGACCACGAAGACCATCGGACGGTTCTCGTTCATATCTCACGCGCACGCTGGAAGCGTGAATTGGAAGGTGGCACCTTGCTGCTCCGCCGGCTGCGCCCACAACTTCCCTCCGTGAGCCTCGATGATGGAGCGGCTGATCGCCAGTCCCATTCCAAGGCCGTTGGTTTTGGTAGTGAAAAAGTTTTCGAAGATGTGGCGGGCGAACTGAGGGTCCAAGCCGGCGCCCGCATCCTGCACGCTGACGATCACACTGCCTGGCTCAAGGATTTTCGAGCGGATGTCCAAGGTTCGCGCCCGACCCGTGATCTTGGTCAGCGACTCGATCCCGTTCATGATGAGATTGAGCACCACCTGCTGCAATTGAATTCGGTCGCCCAGAATCGGCGGGAGGGCGGCTGTTAACTCCGTCTGCGTCTGGACGCGATATTTTTCCACTTCACCACGCACCAGTACGAGCACCTCGCGGATGAGTTCGTTGACATCCACTTCGATTTTTTCGGGCACCGCCTTCTTCACCAACTTGCGGATATGCGCGATGACCTCACTCGCCCGCGTTCCGGCCTTCTCAATGTCGTCGATTGCCTCGTCTACTTCCCTCAGATCGGGCGAACTGCTGTTTAGCAGCCTTCGGCACGCAGCCGCGTTGTTGACGATGGCACTTAACGGCTGATTGATTTCGTGGGCGATCGATGCGGTCAAAGCTCCCATGGCGGTCAGGCGGGCCATGTGGGCCATCTCGGCCTTGGTTGCCTCCAGCTTCTGTTCGTTACGTTTGCGTTCGGTGATGTCTCTGCTGATGGTTGCCAGAGCCAAGCACCTCCCGCCGCCGGGATCTTTAATGACGAATATGTGCTGAAGCATGGGAATCTCAGCGCCAGTCTGGAAGTGACGAAATCGCATCTCGCCTTCCCAGTGCCCATTTCGAACGACGGCCGGCAAGGACTCGTCCCTAATCTTTCGCTGATCATCCTCGACGATGTAATCGACGATCTTGGTCCTTTGCACTTGATCATTGCCGGTCAGCCCGACGAGCCGTTGTCCGGCGGGATTCACGAACTGCGCCCTTCCATCGGGGGAAGCGATGCCGATAAAGTCGTGGCTGTTCTCGATCAGCGCCACCAGCGTTTGCCGCTCCTCTTCGGCGCGCTTGCGCTCAGTCAGATCGCGCGTGATCTTCGAAAACCCGACCAAATGACCGCGTTTATCGTGCACCGCCGTAATCACTACATTGGCCCAGTAACGCGATCCGTCCTTGCGGACGCGCCAGCCCTCGTCTTCGCAGCGACTCTCGGCTACAGCTATGTCAAGCAACGCTTGTGGTCTACCACGCTGCGCCTCTTCGGGCGGATAGAAACGCGAGAAATGCTGGCCGATAATCTCGTCGGCCTTGAAGCCCTCGATGTGCTCGGCGCCGGAGTTCCAACTGGTGACAACGCCGTCCGGATCCATCATGAAGATGGCATAGTCGCGCACAGTGTCGACCAACAAACGGAACCGCTCTTCGCTGCGGCGCAACTCCTCTTCCACCCGCGCGCGTTCGGCGACCTCGAGCACCAGGACCTTATTGGCCGTCGTCAACTCCGCCGTTCGCTCCGCAACGCGCATCTCCAGTTCCACCTTCGCCTCATGCAACGACTCCTGCGCGCTCTTGCGTGCTTCAATTTCGCGCCGCATCGCCTCGGGACTCGGCAACGCGAGCGCCTGCGGGATCAGCCGGACCAGCAGGATCGCTGTAGGCACCGACACCAAGGCCGTGAAGGCCTTGACTGCGCCGGATAACCAGTAGTCTGCATGCCACAGCGTCCATACCTCCATGGCATGCGTGGCGCCGCAAGCCAGGATGAACAGCCCGAAGCAAACAAACATCCAGTTGAACGGCACGTCTCGCCGCTTGCGAATGAAATAGACCAAGGTAATGGGAATGAAGAGGTAGGCTAGGGCGATGAGCGAATCTGAGACGACATGCAACCACACCAGCTTGGCATTCCACAGATAGCAAAAGCCGTGCGGCATGAAGCCGTCGGAAGAAAAAACAGTCTTAAGAAAATCCATGACGTTCTCCAATGAGCTTGATCGAGAATCGCGCAGAAGACGCCTAGGGTTTGTTTGTCGGGCCCTCCAATCGTGACGTGTCAGATGAAATAACTATGTGCGCTTCGAAAAACAAGAGACAGATACGTTGGTGAAATCTTCCAGGGTAGGGGTTCTATTTGGCCGCAAGTTTTACTTCAATTGTCCGTCACATAATACACAGTATGAGGCCCTGCGAAACAACGGAGATGCAAACATTCACATTGGGGACACAAATAATTTCGTTTGAACAACTGCAGTAGTAGCACTTTCGAATTGGAACTTGCTCCACTTCCCACAGTTCCCCAGTAGCTTCTGAGCCGCAAATCTCCAAGACTGACGGAATTCGGGCGCCAGAACTCTAGTGCGGGGGTCGTATGGAGGACTAATCCCAGACGCCAATTCGCGCCTATACGTCAATGCCGACATTAGGTTGCTCCCTACGAAGAATTGTCGAGGAAGGGGACGTTCAGTAGCATCGTGAGGCACGCATAGATCCAGTGCGACGAAGCAAAGCTACTCGCACGCGGCAATGCGGCGGTCTGGGTACGACTGTCGCTCGTTTCTCACGGACCGTGAACACGGCCTCTTTCGAGTTCAACCCTATTGGAGGTAATCCGATGTCATCGCAATCCGCAGCCCCGACTCCGAATCAATCTGCAAAGCCGCCCGCAGCGCAAGGCTCCAGGCAACAATCGACCGGACTGGCACGGCGCACCGTCCTGCCGGCGGTCTCCTCGCTTCTGCTCGACCCCTTCGGCCTCTTCGACGACAACCCTTTCTCCACCCTTCGGCGACTGCAGAGGGAGATGAACCGCGCCTTCCCGCAGACCGGCGGGACGAGCGATGTAACCACCGCCGCCTGGACACCGCCTGTCGAAGTCTCCTATCGAGATGGCAACCTTGTCGTCTCTGCCGAACTGCCGGGGCTCAGCGATAAGGATGTGCGAGTCGAAATCAATAACGATATGTTAACCATCGAAGGCGAACGCCGGGTCGAGGAGGAAAAGACAGAAGGCGGCGTTCATATGACCGAGCGCCGGTACGGCCGCTTCTATCGGGCGATAGCCCTCCCCGAGGGAGCGGACGCACAACAGGCGAAAGCTGAATTTCAGAATGGCGTGTTAAATATAACCATTCCGGTACCCGAGGCGCAGAAGAACCAGCGTCAGATCCCGATCAAGAGCAGCGCCTCGTCCGACCAGAGCGGTCAGCAGAAACCCGCAGGCAGTGAGCACGCGTCTAAGGAAAAGGCGGCATAAGGCAGCAGGTCAGCTATATAGGGCCCCGATTGCCTGCTCAGCTGGCGGCCTTCGGGGCCCGTCAATTTGAGGTCGCCCAGTGCAAGACATTCAAGAGGAGGCGAGGGTGCTGGGAGTTGGCTTTCTCTCGGGAGGGTACGGCCAGGACGAACTGGAACGCGCCGGAGCCTATCGCGTCTACCAGGATCCGCTCGACATGCTGCAGCACCTCGACGAAGTTGGCGTGCGAGGCCTGGGTTGATTGTGCACGGAGGAGCCGTAATGCAAGAGCCTGAATCGAAGATCAAGATTTTCGGAACGCGAGGCTCCGCCCAAACCTTCGCCATCCGTGACTTCTTGTATCGCTGCGACGTTCCGTTCGACTACGTAGAGTTGAGCAGCGATGAGCAGGTTCGCGCTCTCGCCGACGCCAGCGGCTTGAACGACACGCGGTTGCCGATCTGCATTTTTCCCGACGGCACTCGATTGGAGCGTCCGACGGTTCGACAGGTCACCGAGAAGCTCGGCTGGTTCCATAATCCTACCTACGCGGAATATGACCTCAGCATCTATGGAGCGGGCCCGGCCGGGTTGAGCGCCGCTGTTTACGGGGCTTCCGAAGGTTTGCGGACGGTGCTGGTCGAGCGCTATGCCCTCGGCGGACAGGCCGGCACCAGTCCGCGAATCGAGAATTATCTCGGCTTCCCCCAAGGTATCAGCGGTAGAGATCTCGCCGAACGCGCCCGTGAACAGGCCAGCCGCTTCGGCGCCGAGATTCTGCTGCACCGTGAAGGTGTGCGCGGAGAATTCCTGCCAGGCAAAGGTATCGTCTATCTTGCCGACGGAACGAAAATTATCTCGCGCGCTTCCATCTGCGCCACCGGCGTGGATTACCGCCGCCTGAACCTGCCCGGGGAGGACAAGTTTCAGGGAGCCGGTATTTATTACGGAGCCGGATCGAGCGAAGCCTCGTTATGCGGCAATGAGCACGTTTTCATCGTTGGCGGCGGCAATTCCGCCGCGCAGGCCGCGGTGCATCTGGCAAGCTACGCGTCGAAAGTGACGATGGTAGTCCGTGAGGATTCGCTGAAGAAAACTGTCTCGCAATATCTGATCGACCGAATCAACTCCACTCCTGCTGTCGAAGTCCTTCTCAATACCGAAGTCATTGCCCTGCACGGTGACACCGTCCTGCGCGCGATCACCTTGCGCAACAACCAGACCGGGCAGGAGTGGGCGGCCAATACCGCATGGCTCTTTCTCTGTCTTGGCGGAGTGCCGCACACCCAGTGGGCGGAAGAGGTTGGCGTGGTGCGCGACGAAGCCGGCTACCTCGTCACCGGCCCCGACCTGATGCAGAATGGCCGGCCTCCCGACAACTGGAAGCTGGACCGTAATCCGTATTACCTGGAGACAAATATTCCGGGCGTCTTTGCCGCCGGCGATGTCCGGCACGGCTCGGTGAAGCGTTGTGCCTCTGCGGTAGGGGAAGGGGCGATGGCGGTGACCTTCGTCCATCGCTACGTAACCACCGGCTGACCGGTGTTGCGCTACGCCGTCTTTTTCGCTGACGCAATGTTCGCCTGCGACTCGGCCTTTAGCTGACACAATATCTCTGCGCGCACGCTTTGAACGATTCGTGGCACGTCATCGGGCAACACGTTCGCAATCCTTGCAACAGTCTCTTTTGGAAATCCCTCAACCGCAAACAGCTCGAAGATTATCCGCTCCCTGATGGGAACTGTCCCCAAAGCGCGAAACAATCGTTCCAACTCTTCGCTCTTCTCCAGCTCCTCTTCTGGATTGTTAGTATCGAGTGGTCCGTTGAATTCCCGCGGGGGTATTTCGGCATCGTCGAGATCCTCAGCCAGATAAATCTCTCCTTCGGCATCGGCCGTTATGGGGTCCTCTTCCAGCGTGCGTAGTTCGGCCTGCGTCATTCTCTCAAGACTTCTGCGGCGTTTGTCCCGGGCAGATTGCTTGCGCAGCAGCTTCTCCAGAATGTCATTCGCAATCTGATATAGCCACTGCTCCAATGTCAGTTCCGGAGGTTTGTGCGGGTAATTGGCATAGGCCCTCAGCACTACCGCATCCAGAATGTCTCCGCTGGTGTAGACCGGGGTACGGATTTGTTCGCCCAGGTAGGCCACTCGTAGCTGGCGTTTGATGTAAGACTTCAGCGGACCGAGCAGCGGCATGATCTGCCCGAAGAATTCGTCTTGTCGTCCCTCGGACGCAAGCTTCTTCAGCTCAGGTTCGGCCGCGCGCAACCCTGATTCCTGCCGCTTTCGCGGCACTCGTTGATCCTGTTTCGCCGCTGATGCGTTTTCAGAATTCATCATGCAACCTTCATCACCACACCTCAGATCGCTGCTCGAATCATACGGCGAAGCTCAAAGCCGGCTTCCGCCAGCAGAGCCGCGATATGCGACTCGTTCAGCCGCGACGCATCGTACTCCACCTTAATCACGCGTCGCTGCTCATCCAACCGGAGGTCGCGAATGCCGTATACTCTGCGCACTTGATCGAGGGCTCACGCTTCGGCTTCGCCCGGCGGCGCGCCGTAGAAAAACGCAACGTCCAGCGTCGTCACAGCCACCTCACAGTACCAGCATTCCCTCAGGCAGATTTCCTCTCGTCGACGTCAACATATTCGGCATCGACGACCCCATCGTCCCGCTTTGCCTGACCATCAGACGTCGAACCCGCCGCGGCTCCGGAAGCACTCTGCGGCTGGGCTGCCTGGTACATCTGCTCCGCCAGTTTATGTGACGCCTGCGTCAGCCGCTCGCGTGCCTGGTCCATCTGTCGTTTGTCATTCGATTCGAGTGCCTTCTTCGAATCGGCGATCGCGTTCTCCACGTCGCCGCGCTCCGATGACGAAATCTTGTCTCCGTTTTCGCGCAGCATTTTCTCCACGCTGTAGACCAGGCCATCCAACTGATTTCTCGCCTCAATCTCCTCGCGCTTCTCCTTGTCCTCTGCAGAGTGCGCTTCCGCCTCCCGCGCCATCCGCTCGACATCTTCCTTGCTCAAGCCCGACGACGACGTGATCTGGATCCTCTGGTCCTTTCCCGTGGCCAGATCTTTTGCGCTCACGTTGAGGATGCCGTTGGCGTCGATGTCGAACGTGACCTCAATTTGGGGAACCCCACGCGGCGCAGGCGGGATGCCGGTCAGCTGGAACTTGCCCAGAGTGCGATTGTCACGCGCCAGCGGGCGCTCGCCCTGAAGCACGTGCACCTCAACCGAGGTCTGATTGTCCGCCGCGGTCGAAAAGGTCTCGGTCTTGCGGGTGGGAATCGTGGTGTTGCGCGGAATCATCGGCGTGGCTACGCCTCCCTGGGTTTCAATCGAGAGCGTAAGCGGTGTCACGTCGAGCAGAAGCATGTCCTTCACTTCGCCCTGCAGCACGCCTCCCTGGATCGCCGCGCCCACGGCAACTACCTCGTCCGGATTCACACCCTTGTGGCCTTCTTTGCCGAACAACTCTTTTACCAGTTGCTGAATGCGCGGCATACGAGTTTGCCCGCCGACCAGCACGATCTCGTCGATCTTGCCGGAGTCTACCCCGGCATCTTTCATGCACTGCTTGCAAGGCGGCACAGAGCGCTGAATCAGGTCCTCGACCATCGACTCCAGCTTCGCGCGCGTAAGTTTCTTCACCAGATGCTTCGGGCCGCCGGCGTCGGCGGTAATGAAGGGCAGATTGATCTCCGTCTCCATCGTGGTCGAGAGCTCGATCTTGGCGCGTTCCGCCGCGTCGCGCAGTCGTTGCAGCGCCATCTCGTTTCCCTTGGCGCGGAGGTCGAGACCTTCCTCTTTCTTGAATTCATCGATCAGCCAATCCACCAAACGTTGGTCGATATTGTCGCCGCCAAGGTGGGTATCGCCGTTCGTAGCTTCGACTTCGACGAGCCCCTCGCCCACCCGCAGAATCGAAATATCGAAGGTGCCACCGCCGAAGTCGTACACCGCGATGGTCTCGTCTTTCTTCTTGTCCAGCCCATAGGCAAGCGCCGCCGCCGTAGGCTCATTGATGATGCGCTTTACATCAAGACCTGCAATCTTTCCCGCGTCTTTCGTCGCCTGCCGCTGCGCGTCGTTGAAGTAGGCCGGGACCGTGATGACCGCCTCGTTGACCTTCTCGCCGAGATAATCCTCCGCCGATTTCTTCAGCTTCTGCAGGATCATCGCCGAGATCTCGGGCGGTGTGTACTTTTTCCCGTGCGCGACGATTACCACATGGTCGCCTTCGGCCTCGACCTTGTACGGCACCATCTTCAATTCTTCCCGCACCTCTTCATAGCGGCGTCCCATGAACCGCTTGATGGAATAAATCGTGTTTTCGGGGTTGGTAATCGCCTGGCGTTTCGCCACCTGTCCGACCAGGCGCTCGCCGGTCTTGGTGAATGCCACGACCGAGGGGGTAGTACGGCCGCCCTCTTCGTTAGGAATCACCTTGGGCTCGCCACCTTCGATGACCGCGACCACTGAGTTTGTAGTACCGAGATCGATGCCAATGATTTTCGCCATCTGAGTTTTCCCCTCATCCAATTAGGACTTTTGTTCGTGCGCTTGAGTTCAATGCTAGCGGCTCAGCCAGGTCAGCTCAATTCTCCGCAAGGGCGAAACCGGATTCGCCACAGTGGGCGACATCTTATTCAGTGAGAGGTCGTAGAGTTTGATAAGCCTTCAGTAGTAGAAACGCCGCGCCGGAAGGAATGAGCGCCCTGCGGATTCATGTCAGGCGAATCGACCCTGCGGGCGATGCCCGAGCGACACTCGTATCTCCGATTGCAGGAAAAATCCGTTTCCAATGGAAGGCACAAAAAGACCCTGAGTGATCGCCTGCTGAAAATATGGAACAGCCTGCTCGTAGCCGGGAATCTGCACTCGCTTGATCAGCTCGAGGAATTCATTCTGCGGAGCTTCTTCTGACGCGACGAAGGACAGCAACAACATGAGCCCGTCCGGCCCGACGAACCGCGCCAGCGACAGACCTTCAACCAGGCAACGGCGGTCGTGGAATTCACGCGCCGCATCGTACTGGCAGCCACTCTTCTGCCGCTTCTTCGGACTGGCCGCGCGATTATGCACCAGCCTTACTCCCTTGAGCCTGGTCTTGCCACGCTCGTCGGACGCCAGCCATTCCACCCAGCCATCTTCGATGCCGGTGATGGGACTACCGCAACTGTCACAGCTCCAGCCTACCGCCTGCGATGCGGCCATGTGAGGTTCCTCTGACCAAAGAAAATCTGCTACAGCATTTCAAGCGGACGCGCTTCCGCCGGCGGCGGAAACGCGCGATCCAACTCTTTCAGATCATGCGAAGTTAGCTTCAAATCGAGGGCCGCGCGATTCTCCCGCACGTGTTTGGGAGTTCCGGCCCGCGGAATCGCGATGATCTTTTCTAGCCGGAGAAGCCACGCCAACGCGATCTGCGCCGGAGTGGCCTGGTGGCGAGCCGCGATCTTCTGCAGATCCGGCGAGCGGAGCATCCTGCCCTGTTCAATGGGGGAATAGGCCATGACGGGGATGCCCCGCTCCCGGCACCAGGGGAGCAAGTTAAATTCGATTCCGCGCCGGGTCAGGTTATAGAGCACCTGATCCGTGGCCACATCGGCGCCGCCGATTAACTGGTCCAATTCCTGCATGTCTGCGATATCGAAGTTACTCACGCCCCAGTAACGGATCTTCCCGGCTTCCACCAGCGCTGCAAAACCATCCAGCGTCTCCTGCAACGGTATCGTGCCTCGCCAGTGCAGCAGGTATAGATCCAGACGGTCGGTGCGCAGACGATTCAGACTCCCCTCGCACGCAGCCGTCACCCCGCGCTTGCTCGCATGTTGCGGCAGAACCTTGCTGGTAATGAAGACTTCCCCGCGCCGACCGGCGATCGCTTCCCCTACTACCTTTTCGGCCTCTCCGGAGGCGTACATCTCCGCCGTGTCGATCAAGGTCATACCCAGGTCGATCCCGACTTGCAGCGCTTCAATTTCCTGCTTGCGAGGATGAACCGCTTCGCCCAGTCCCCACGTGCCTTGGCCAAGCACCGGAACCGCTTCCCCCGATGGAAGTTCGGTAGTGCGAACGGTCAAAACAGGTAACATGCCAGCCTCCGATGAGAGCAAGCCCGCAAGGAATCCGCGAGCTCAGTTACGCCGCAAGTTCGGCCACTTCGAGCTGGTCAATGTAGCACCAGACCCAACCTTCTCCAGGCTCGATCGACCGTATCAAGTGGATGACTGACCCTCTGGAAGTGTTTTCTGGCGTGCTTATTCTTCGAAGAATCGCAGCATCCCACGTGCCCGCAGATCAGGCACATTCGCAGATGTATCCAGCTGTCCCCAATTTTCACGCAGTCTTCGCATACGTGCTTGGTCGCTTTGGTGAATTGCACTTCCATCAGGTGATTGCATTCTAGTGACATGTGATCCTCGGAGTTCCCCCCGCCCGTTTCATTTTCCTGGCTCGCTGGAATCAAGTCCCTTTGCGTGTTGTCCCGACGAGATCTTGTCCGTTCAGATCTCCAGCGTGATTCGATTCTCAACCTGGGTGATTCCCGGCGCAGACCAGACTGTCCGCTCCGCCTGTTGCTTTTCCGCCCACGATCGCACCGTGCCGCGCAGGATGGCTTTGCTGCCCTGGATCTCCACCGTAATCTTGCTTGCATCCAGTTGGGCATTTCTTACCAGCGCGTCCTCAATCTTCTTCTTCAGGTCCGATGGCGTCACCCGCGGCTTGACCTCGATGAGGTTAGTAACGCCCTTCACCCCGGCAAGGCGACGCACCACACGCTCGGCGTCATTCTTCTGATATTGCCATTCAACTTCACCCCGCAGAGTTATCCAGCCCTTCGAGACCGTCACCTGGACCTTGCCGGAGGGCACGAATGCGTCCCACTCCAGCGCGTCAACTGCGGCAGCGGCAATGTCAGCATCCGTGCGCTCGGTCGCGAGCCGTATCTCGATGTCATTGGCGACCGCCCTCACGCCGGCGACGCGGTGAGCGGCTTCCTCCGCATCCCATTTCTTCAGGAATGAGTCCACCCAGCCCGTGAGCGTGACGACGCCATCCTTCACGGAGACGCCAATCTCGTTGGGCTGGATTCTCGCGTCCCACTTCAACTCAGCCAGAACTGCCTGCTGAATCTCCTCGTCGGTTCGAGTAAGTGTTGCGGTTGCCATACAAACCTGCTCCTTTTCAAAAGATCCTTAAATTGTTATTCGCATCTCGGACGGTGTCGCTTTTCCCAGAGAGTAACCACTCATGACAAGAAGATCGTAGTCGGTGCTCACACCAGCAACAATCACCGAGGAGAAGAGGGAGGCATACCGATGGTAGATATAGAGGTAGGTGAATCTCGAGGAAGGGATCTATCTCAGACTTATGGAGTAGTCTCTGCCGCTGCATCTTTCAAATTCATTGCGAGGTTGGGCATCACCGCATCTCATCAAATTTTACCAAGACCTGAAATCTGGTTCGGGACCAGGGGTCGGAGGTTCAAATCCTTTCTCCCCGACCAATTCTTTCCAACAACTTACGGCAGCGGCGAACACCTAGAAACCAACCTACCTGGTTTTGGCCCAAGTGCTCTGGCGCTCGAACCCGCATAAACACTGCACGACAGACTCTCAGGCGATGCTAGACCGTCTACAAAATCGACCACAGCTCTGTAATGGAGAAACCGGGTGCCCTGAGCTGTCGCAAGGTGTTGAATGCTACAGGTTCCAAGAAGCCGACTTCTGGCCCGGAGTAAACTCCCAAGTTGCCCGTCATCCTTCCAAGAAGGCATGATCGATAAGCGCCCAATCACGCTCATGGGGCGAATCCCCGATGCTACTTTTGCTGTGCTGCTGCGTGTTTGAGTGCAAGTAAACGGCAATCACAACAGCATGATTAGATCATTAATCACGCTGCCCCTGCCCTTCTTGGAAGTAATTCGCCAGCCTTCCGACTACTGCCTCACGCCAGATCGAACGTCAATTCCCCGAGTTTCTCCACGCTACACGCAATCTTGTCGCCAGCTTTTAGCCAATCCCACTTCTCCTTGCGCGTGGCGATCCCGTTGGCAACTCCGTTGAAGATCACTCCGCCCGGCGTGCCGGTGAAAATGATGTCTCCTGGCCGAAGAGGAATGCGTGCCGACGTATAGCTGATGATCTGACGGCAATTGAAGATCATGTCATTGGTATTCGACGACTGCCGCGCATCGCCATTGACCCGGCATTCCAAATTCAGATTGTCGGGGTCCACCTGCTCGGCGGTGATGAAGTAAGGACCCAACGGGGCAAAGCCGTCTGAAGTCTTCCCTATCATCCATTGGCCACCGGTTTCGAACTGCAGGTCGCGGGCACTGAAATCATTGCCAGTCGCGTATCCGGCAACGTAGGACAGTGCTTCCTTCTCGCTGACATCACGCGCCTCTTTGCCCATCACGATCACCAGTTCGATCTCGTAGTCGAACTTCTTTGCTACAGCAGAAGGCAATTTGATGGTGCCACCCTGTTGTAGCAAGGAGTTGTTGTACTTGTTGAACAGCACCGGCTGCTTGGGAACGGGCAGGTTGATCTCCTGGGCGTGCCTGCGATAGTTCAAGCCTACACACACGATCTTCTCCGGGCGGGTGACTATCGGTCCATACGTTATGGCTTCCTCTCTCAAGAATGCCTTCCTCGTGGCGGCGGAGTTCAAGGCGGCTTCCACAACCGCTTGTACGCTGGCCCCCTCCTCGTTTTGCAGCATATCGTCTAGGCTGGCAGGCGAAGGGATTTTCAAAATCTCCGCCGCCTGCTTCACGTCGAGGACGCCCTTGCTGGTTTTGGCACCAAGACGGTGTTCCCCGTCGCGGCGCATGGTCAGCAGCGTCAGCCCTTGCGCCATTCCCTTCTTCACCGGGCCTGTCATTTTGCTTTCTGCGCCAACTCTGTTCAACCCGCCTACGGCTGCCATCGCGCCGATCGCGGCCGCTCCTTTCAAGAAGGTCCTGCGGTTCGATTTCATGGACGCCCCCTTTTCAGTATCCGGAACTTCTTTCTTGAACTCGAAAACGGCGTGATTGTACGGCCAGCCCTGCCTGCCCGCAACATCGTGAAACGACTGTGCGGAATACTGACAAGCTCGAAGATCCGCTGGATACTCGCGGCGTCTCCTTCGTCTCCGTCACTCAACAGTTCAACACCACCAGTTCTATGGGGCGCCTGTCCCTGAATGTATTGCTCTCCTTCACCCAGTTCGAGCGCGAGGACCGGAGAAAAATTCGGGACAAAAATTGCAGCATCCAAGCGCAAAGGCATGTGGATGGGCGGTGTCTCGCCGCTGGGCTACGACCTGAAAGAACGGAAACTGATCGTAAACCCCACCAGAAGCCCTTTCAAGGCATCTGTCTGCACTCCGGCTCGTGCTTGAGTTTTCTAGCCCTCGCCGAGCGAGGCAATTGGCTCGGTCAATCTGTATGGCGAAACACGTAACCGGAGTTACGGAAGCTCTACAGCCCAAGCAACAATTTTCCAGCCCGCTCCCTCCTTGGTCCATAACAGCAGGAGAGCGGGTGATTGTTCGTCTCCATAATTCAATCGGCCGGCGGTTAAGTAATAGGTTCCATATTTTGCGTCTGCCAGCTTCAAATCCGGAGCAACTTCGGGCAGTTGGCGATTTTGGCACAGAAAACTACTTGCCATCTGGTCTGGCACGGCCATGATCGCGTAGGCCTTGGAGTTTTCCTGCTGGACTGGCCGCAGAAAATCATTGCTAGGCTGCACACCTGCCATCATGTTCGAGAGGCTGCCAGTGGATGGGATTCTCGTGAGGGGCTCTTTCAGCCCAGACTGAATCCTGGCACCGGGCGTCAGTTTCTTCTGGTCTTCGGACGGCGCCCCCAGACACTGGTAAGAGCGCGGTGACGCAAAGGCAGAGGCCTCGGCAACATTTCGTTTCACGATCCAAGCCTGGTAGAACTGCGCGATGTCTCTTACAGCCGCAGGATCACCAGCAATGTACTGTGGTTCTTCTACGGGTGGCTCTGTCTGGGCCGCGGCATTGATTGGGGCGATGCTCGCATCGCCGCCATCTTCGATGCGGACGGCTACGATTTTCCAGTAGTCGCCCTCCTGAACCCAAAGCAGGGACATAACCTTATTCCGGCTGTCTCCTTTCGTTCCGCGAAACGCCGTGGCAAAATACTTCTCTTTCGACTGTTTGCTCGAATCGACGTTCGGTATGGCGACGCATTCTTCGTCAGCTGCCATGTCCGCCGGCACGCTTACCAGCCGGAATTCCGATGCGTACGCGTTCTTTGCCGGTTTCAGTGCCTGCGACCACTTGTCGGCAGGCTCGAACACGTCGGCAACGGAACTCACCGAGCCGGTGCTATCGCTAAATTTCTGCATTGCCATCATTGCGCGAATCCGGACCATACCTTGCTGGACGGCTTGCCTGCTGTTCTGCGGCATGATCTCTAAACACGGATAACTGCGACGTGAAAAATAGGCAACCGACTTATTCGGTTCTTTGCTCACTACCCAGGTTTGCAAGAAATCGTGCGCGCTCTTATCGACGCCCTGATCGGCTTTCATGCCGGGATTCAAGGGAATGTGCCCGAGGCCATGGGTGGCGTTCTCCTTCGGCGGCGTTCCGCCAGTTCCCAGCTGTCCAAAAACATTGCGCCACCAGCCATTAAGACCCGTCCAGCGGCCGTCATGGCGGTCGAGGTTGTTTCCAGCGCGCACGTCCGAGTTGGAAGCGGACAGGTGTCCATTGACCAGCGCCTTGGGAAAACTCGAAGAACGATAGTCGACATCAATGTCCGCCAACTTATTGTCGCGTGAAATGGAGAACTGAATCGAGGGAGGTCCGTTCTTTAACCGGTAGCAAATAGGAAAGCCTTTGTGATAAACGGCGTTGTCCTTGTCGCGAAAAAACTCCTGGCTGCGGCTCAGGATGTCCACCGCGCCGGGCTTCAGGTACACATACAGGCGAAACTGACGATCGCCGCCTACACCGGATTCCTCTCCCATCACTTCGTCAACGGCATCCACGAGGTCCATCGCGCGACCCAAGTCCTTGCCCTGCGCGTCCGTCATCTTAGCGTTTAGCAGCGCGTGGGTTACAGCATCAAACGTGGTGCGGATAGACAGTCGAGCGTTGTCATAGGCCTGTTCGGGAACGAGATCGCTTCCGGTGGTGGCGTTATAACGGCGAACGAATTCGTCAACCAGACTCTTTTGTTCGGGGCGCAACGCGCTATAGGATTTGCCGAGCTCCAGTGTTTCGCTTTTTGGCTTTGGGGAAATGGCCGCCGTTTTCTGATTCGGCTGAGTTTGACCAATCACCGATTCCACAGCGACGAGTGAGATAGCGATGAAAACGATCAGTCGCCCGAGTAGCTTCATCGTAAGCCTCCGTGGGGTGGGCGGACTCAGTTCTCGTCAGCCATGGCGTGGCACTCCGCCGGGTGGCAATAAACAGAAAGCGTCACCGCTGCTTGTCTAGACTGTCACCATGAGCCGAACCACCCCACGGTGGCCAGCCTGATCCGCAGAACTTATCTGGCCAGGAATATCTATCGATACCCTACGTTAGCCTCGGTAAGCGTGATTGATACGGGACCAGTGCCACCGGCAAATGAAGGGCTAGCTGGTCACACGTTCCTATAGTTCGAAGTGGTGCCGATGGAAATCAGCAGAGCACAACACAAATCGCGCCAGCACTGTCTGCTTAATTTCTTTCTGGCGAAACATCCAAAGTACCGGGTTCGCATTCTGCAGCCCAGCCGTCTCAGCGAACCCGGATATTCATCAGCGTCAGGCGATCCGCCGAAACGCCTTTAATCCAAGCGAGGCAGCCAAGCTCAGGGCACCAAGCAATCCAATCAACGGCAGAAAACTTGCTGTCTTCGGCAAAGACCCCGAGGAGGCAGCACCGGTCGAACTGTCGGTCTCGGTCCCTGTTCCAGTCCCCATCCCTGGAGAGGTAGCCGTTGCTACCAATACCGGACTGTCTGGCGGAAAGGTGCCCGTCAGCTGCTTCTTGACTGAAATACTGTTGACGGGTTCCTCGGTAACCTTGGTAGCGGCGACCATCATTCCCTTTTTCAAACCCCAAGCGTCGGTCATCTTTCCCGGATCGCCGGGCGACACTTTGACAAGGAACATTTGGTCTTTCGGGATCTTGAATTGCTGATTGGTTCCGTCCTCCAGCGTCAGGATGACAACGCTCGGAGCTTTCACGTACCACACTTTGCCAGTGACGGTTTGCACAGTTGTGATGACTTTGGGAGTTGTGGTGGTGACGACCGTACGCTGGAGCTTCATTCCGGGCTTTACATCGCGGATTCCAACTTGGTTTCCGTCCACAGTGACTGTGGCGTTTGCTGGAACGGAGACGTCCCGGGTACTGCCGTCTTCCATCTTGAGGACAAGGTCATCGCCGCTAACGGCGACTACCTCGGCCCGGTCCACTTGGACCTCATGTGTAGGTTGGCCAACCGTAGTTTTGGTATGCGTTTGTACCTGTGCGCTCATGCTGAGGGTAATGGACAGGCAACCCACCCCCACCACAAGCATGGACAACATTCGTATAACTCTACCGCTCGTTTTCATGTTTATTCTCCTGGTGTAAGTAGCGAGACTAAGGGCCGCCCTCGTGCGGGTTTACTGGTTATTGGACATTGCTGGAACTCGGGGTCATCAAAGAAGCCTGGACGATATAGCGCTGGGGAGCACTACCCACAAAGTAGAAGGGGTAACAGGTCACCAGGGTTACAGACGTCCGCGGCCGACGTGCCAGCACCGAGACATCCGAGGGATCGACAATGACTATTCGATCGATGATGTAGGTGTTGGTCTTTGTTTGGGTCACTAGTTCGATTGGGTCTCCAATATGTAAATCCTTCAATCCTCTAAAAAATCCGTCGCGATGGCCGGCAATTCCAAGGTTGCCGTCCTCTCCGGGTAAAGCCGTGCCAGCAATCAGGCCGACCGCTCGATTCAAGGTCAAATCGTCGGTACCCTGCAAAACCGGAACTTCGAGGTGGATCTTGGAAATGCGAAGCACGGCAACCGCGGGTGAGAAGGCTGCAGCTAAGCTTTCCTGGTACTGCTTAATGCGTTTTTCTGACCAGAGGCTGAAATCAGGTGATTCCGTTCTCGTCCCAAGGCCTGGTGCGCCCTCCTGCGAACGGGCTTGCAATGTCATAAACCGCTGCACTTCTGCCCGCGAAAGTACCTCTCCCTGAATGCGCGCAATCGTATAGATGCCTAGCAACAGCAAGCCTGCGATAAGCAGCAAACGCTCCAGCTTTTGTGACATAGCATGCGGCTGGCCGTTAATGTAGCCCCTACGGCACGGGTCGAAATAAAACCGAAATGGTCTCCAGACAGGCAATACGACCACCAACCATAACTATCGTTGGAGCGCGGTCCTCATCGATTTAGTACTTCTTCGCATGAATTGCTTGGCTCCTGGTGCGGCCAAAACTCATGCAGCCCGGTCAGCAAGTGTACCGAGGCAGTCGAACTCCGCCGCGACAGATGGTTGCGATGCTTACACTGTCAAGCGGACTTAGATGTCCCGGCTCGTGGCGGTTAATTCCATTCGTTCTATGTATTCTGCTGGGAAGCCTACTCTTGAGAGGGCTAAGAGAAAACTAGGGATTTTCCTAGTTGTCGCTGGCAGGTGTACTTCTGAAAATCAGAACTCTGGGCCTTATGGATTTAAAGGAGCAGCAGCATGAATAACGATGAGTGGATTCATGTCTCTCCCTTTACGGGCCGAACATCGTCACTTCCGGGAACGGATTATTTCAATTCCTGCTGCAAGGCATCGATCAATCTGGAAACGCCGTGGCTCTTAGCCACAAACGAAGTCACTGTCGCAGGCAGCTCACCAGGGGGTAGAGCTCCTGAGAACATTACTATCGGCAGACGAGGTTTGCTGGCCCTTATTGCCGAAGCCAATTCAAGGCCGTTACAGCCTGGCATTTGATAGTCCAGGACTACTGCATCCACGTCCAGCGAGTGAACCATCTGGCGTGCACGCTCGGCGTCGGACTCGCATAGCACTCGAAAACCGCTTTCCGTCAGCATCTCGCAAAGCACTGTAAGTATCTCTTCTTCATCGTCTACGCACAGGATTCTTCGCTCCGGCAATACCTCGCTGTCTACTCTTCGCGGGACGGCAGTTTTCTCGTGGTGCTCCATGCCGATCTCCATGAGCCAACGTTTCCGACGAGGACGGAGTTGCACTGCGTGCCCAGCAGTAGGCAATGGTGGGCGGGTGATGATGTTCATCATGATTGCACCCATCACCACCGGGTAATTGGATTTCGCGCCGATTCGGGCCGTTGAGCGATCTACGAGTGGCGATAGCCTTTTTTCAGCCACTCGATCTTTCCACTCTGGTACTGCTCGCTCGCAACTCTCAATCACTGGGCAAAGAATGAACCGGGGACCAATGCTTGTAAACTAGGGGTTTTCCCAATGTTGTGCCATGAAAAAGGCTCGAGATCATGAATTGAGGGTAATTTTGGCAAGTGATCGACGAGCGAAGCTAGATATGAGAGTCCCCATAATAATCCCTCAGATCAAAAACGATGCTCACCAACCGTGTCGGGCAGTTGCCGCCTGTCGCAGTCAGTTCTCGGGGTGGCGCGGCCGCTGAATGGGCAATTTGTTTTCCACTTGGCTTCGCTCTGCAGCAGTCATCTGGTGCAGCGTCAGATCGCGGTTTAGTAATGCCCACTCATTGTGGGGATCCGCAGCGAGTGCCGATCCCAGCCAACGATATGCTTGTATGCGGTCGCGTGGCACACAGATTCCGATGGCGTACATGGAGGCCAGGCGATTGCATGCCCTGACATTCGCCTTTGCCGCTGCGGATTGCAGCAGGCGGATGGCCGTCTCGCAACTGCGCGGTACGCCTTTGCCCACGATGTATCGGTCCGCCAGCTCAACAGGCGCGTCTGGATTGCTGTTGGCGGTCGCTTTCCGATGAGATGCTGCATTACGATTCGCAGCAGTGGCATTCAGCGACAGAGAGGAGCGCTCGTCATGGGTTGGAGCCGGAATGGTCAAGCTAGTCCGATCTTCGTTCAGAGCGGCTGGTGTCTTGGGCGTTTCAGCAGCGGCGGTGTTCTTTTTATCCGTCGATAATGGCTGTTTCACGGCATTTAACTGCTGAGTGTTATCCAACGAAGAGGTCGCTTTGTTGGGATCCGCATTCTGAGTTTGCTTGCCCACAATCCCAGCCGCGCTGGAGTTAGCGTGCCTCGCTTGCGTTTGCCACCGTATTGCCCCCAACAGAGCAATGGCTACGACGATCCCTACAACAATCCAAATATGCCGTTTTCTGCTCGAGTCGGCGACAGCTTCAAACGGCTCGGTGATCTCTGACGAATCGCTCAGTCCCAGAACTGAGGAACTGGCTAGCACAGAGGGTTGCGGGTCGAGCTTTTTGTCCAGGGACTTCTCGACGACGAGAGGACGCGAACCATCGGAGGACAGTTCACTGCTTCCGACAGGCGCCGCACCCGGGTGCACCTGAACATTTACATCCGCGATGACGGCCGGCGCAGCGGCCGCCGTTTTTATCGGGAGCGGGGGCTCGAGCTCGGCAATGGAGGTTCCAGGCTCCGCCGGCGCTGCATCGCCGCGCATGGTGAGCTCTTGGGGTTCGCTGGGCGGCTCATAGTGGAAGTGAGCAATGTACTCACTCAACGAAACCTCGGGAATGAATTCCTGACCCGCGAGAGCGTCAGTCGGAGTTGCATCCTCTTGTGGCGCGGCGGCGGCAAGATGGGTGGGATCGTCCTTCGTGGCGATCGACTTTGCGTGAGCATTTTCCTGCGCGGAAGTCAGATCTTGTTGGCACCCGTCAGTGTCTGACCTCTCCGGACTTGGCACTTCAAAAAGCGCGCCTGTAGGTCCCTCTAAAATGCTCGAGTCAGTCCTGGTGGTTTCCTCGTGCTTAGGGAGAGGCGGCCCGAGCCTGGAGGCTCGGCTCAAGTTAAGCGTGCTCTCTGCACCGGGGACGGTGAGTGGGAGTTGGGGCAAGCAAGTGCCGGATGTTCCACCAAAGCGGTGGGCATCGAGGGTCTTAAGCGCACGTGTCTTACGAACCACGCAGACCTCCTGCCACGATCCAGTCCTCGGAAGCAGGCCAGAAGCTCCTCCCCACAAGAAGCCTTACAAAAAACCACGCACTTCTACTGCCGTACTAAGTCTCTGAAACCATTTCGATGATCGACATCGCGCTGCAACGGTTTGCAACAAAATGCCTAAAGAGTAGTTTCCAACGGCGCTCAGAGGCTTTGAGAAACGGCAATGCTCTATTCCACGCGCTACCTTCGGCAGGATGGTTGCAAAACAAGCCCACAAACCCATCCATAACCACGAAGCCTAATGCCCGTGGTGCTAGTTTACTTTCGCTTTGTGCGAATCGCCGTATACACAGTTCGTCACCGGCGGTTGTCTTCTACTTAACAAGCGGAATGTTTGCCGCAAACTGCAGCTCGAGCAGTAAATTGATGCGGCGGTCTAATTGGAAGAACAACGCAGTCTGCTTTCCATTAAGTACCTTCCGGAACTTCGGAATCCACTCCTGGCGCAGGGTCGCAGTTTGCACGTCCAATGTTGCCATTTTGTCGACGAGGCTGTCGGCTTGAGCATCCGTCATGCTCCCGTAGTTTTGCGCATACTCCTTGACGAGGGCGTAACTAGCGTCACCTAGTTTCGTGGTCTCCAGCGTGTATGCATCGTAGACTGGCCAAAATTTTTCAGCTTGGGCATCGGTCAGCTTCATGTTTCCGGCAATGATCTGCTTCTTCGCGGAGCGGATATCGGATCGCAGCAGTTGTACTTCTTGGTCAATACCAACCGACTCCGATGCCGATGGCTCAGATTTCTGAGCGAACGCCACACTCTGGACGAGCAGGAGTGAGATTCCTATAACGAGGGCTATCGCTAGCTTCTTCATTGTTTCCTCCAGTGAATCTCTCAATCGACGACCAAGGCAACCAAACTCGCTGAATCAGCTTTACATCAATGCAGCCTGGTTACTTCTCCGGTGTCGAGGGAGTAATAGGCCTCAATGACGGTGAGCTTGCGTTCTTCAGCGGCTTTCCGCAGCAGCTCGCTCCTCGCCAGTATCTCCTGGGAAACCCTGTGGACGTGGTCACGTACCGCCAGATCAAGCGTTTCCGGCTTCGCGCGATCCATCTTGGCGCACGAGGGAGCGATTGGGCTGACAACCGCTTCGAGATTGTCCGATTCCGGCTTCCCTCCAGAACAGGCTGCCGTTACCGCACCACACCCTTGATGTCCCATCACCACGATCACAGTCGAACCGAGGTGCTCGACGGCGTATTCGAGACTCCCGATCAATATGGGATCGACATCCTCTCCGGCAGAGCGCACGACGAAGAGATCACCCAGCCCTTCGTCAAAGATCAACTCCGGGGGGACACGGCTGTCAGAGCAACTTAACACCGCAACCTGCGGATGTTGAGTCTTGGTGAGTGACTTCCTCTCAGCTGGCAGGTCGTACGCCGCCTCCTTTCCGGTGACGAAGCGGTGGTTGCCGGCAACCAATTGATTCCATATTTGGTCGGCGGAACTGCTTTGCTGTTGTTGTGCCATCCCGAAAGGATTGAACGCCAGGAGAACGACCACGCAGGAGCAGTCACGCAGAGTTCGAAACATCTATCCCCCTCATATTGGTGACGTGTCGGCGAATTTTCCTGCAGGCCTGCTAGCCTTGGCCCCCTTTTGAAAATCAGCGCCGCCAGCCTTCAATTCAGGTCATCATCTTTGTAGTACTTGGTGCCCTTAGCGGTGATCTCTAGCGCCACGCCCTTATCGGTCATTTGATACATCCAGACACCGGGCGAGACCGAAGCCGCTCCGGCCAGCGCTCCGCCCTTCTCCCCGGTTGTGGCCGCGGCTGTGGATTGTGCGCCGAATTCCCATCCGGAGTTAACAAAGTTGTCGAACGCCGTATCGTTGTCGAAGACGAAGATCACGCTAAATTTCTTCACCCCAAAACCGAGGCCGGCCTGGAGCTCCACCACCTTCATGAACGTCTCCGCCTTGCTCTTGTTGTTCACGGCGATGCCCTCGCCCTTGCCGGATCCAAACATGAAGATCTTCATGCCCGTATTGCTAAACACTGCATACCCTGCCGCTCCTTCGACTGCGCCTTTAACTTCCGGCTTGGCTTTATAGAGACGTTGCAGAGTATCCTGGGCCATTTTCCGGACCTCCTTCTGCTCCTCGGCTTTCTTGTCGTCGGCTGCGTGCGCCACAATGGCCAGTGAGCAAGCCAGCGTGAGGAAGGTTAGAATCGCGGTAGCTTTACGAGTTGTGATTGTCATAGCGTCTTACCTCTTTCTTGTTGAAGTACCTACTCTGGGGTCGGTCTGATGCCGGGTCATCTGGGCAAACAGTGGTACTTTTCGGTCTGCAACGCGTCTTCGTCTCTGACGCGGCGTGTAATGGCATAGCCAGTTAAAGAGGGGCCGGGGTTGGGCCAGTCCCTCTCAGGCGGCCTGGCACATGCGCTCTGCGCCCCTTTGGTAGAAGGCATACCGAGAGCCAAATCCGCGGGCCGCGACAGATGGTTGGCAGCCTTTAGCCTTAAACTGGTCGAGCCGGAATAAGGAGCCCTCTGGTGGTGCCAATTCAATTCATGTGTTCTGCAGGGAAGCCTACTCTCGAAATATCTAGGGAGGAAACTAGGGATTTTCCTAGTTGTTGCGCACTCTATCCAAGATTACAAAAAAGGTAGATTGAGGCAAAGGCCGCAGTAAAAACATTTTGATTAGCGATGGAATCATCGCTTGAAATACTGGCCTGACCTCGAGGAGAAGAGCGGCACAGCCGCTGTGCCGCATGCATTCAAGAGCGATGAAGGCGCTGGAGTTGAACCCGATGGATTGAAGTTCCACGATTGCTACCCACAGACCCTTGGAGGCAAGCGCTGTCCTGCTTCCAGGTCCAAAGCTCTGAAGCCAGAGTCGAATCCAGCGGCACAGATTTTCGAGACGCCTCGGTCTTGCAACTGCCCACAATGTTCAGATAGACCGAACAACGGACATTGATTTGCAATGGTTCAAAGTCAATGTCTTCCACTTAAGTGCGAGGAGTTCGCTGCGTCGGAGTCTGTGTGCCGGTCCCCCGATAGCTTTCTAGAAGCTTGTCGCGAGCACGCCTGAGAGGAGTTATGCTCAACCCCGCAAGTCCCACCAGCGCTTCCTGCCTTAACCCAACTCCGGAAAACCTCTACTATCCCCCGAGAAGAGGCGATTACATCTACTTTGAAACGCCGCCCTATCAGCCCGGCGAGTCGCCTAACGTGAGCCTGGCACGTGCGGCAGACGCGTCAATGCTAGCTTACGCGCGATTTGCCCAGCAGAGAATGGTCCTCGCCGATCTCCAGGGAATCCTGGCTGCGGCGGGATATCCGAGTGTTCAGCCGATCGGAGATTGCTTTGTCGACGGCGCCCACACCGGCCGCGGCTATTTCGCTTTCAATGACAACCACGCCTTGCTGGCCTTCCGTGGTACCGAGGCGGACAACAACAACGACAAAGTGGCCGACGCGGAGATCGATCGGACCCCAGAAGCGGGCGGTCTGGTTCATTCGGGCTTCAAACGATATCTCGACTTGGTCTGGCTCCAGGTTACGCAATGTGTTGCGGGCTATCGCGCCAACCATCACAACCAGAACATCTGCATCACCGGGCACAGCCTGGGTGCCGCGCTGGCGACGTTGGCATTCACGCGGCTCAACGATCCGGCCTCAAGCCTGATCACGTTTGGCTGTCCTCGCGTGGGTAACCCCGCCTACTGCAGTGTGATTGACGTCGCGGCGCGTACACACGCGTGCTATCGCGTCGTCGACAATCTGGACATTGTCACACATGTGCCGCCCGATTTTCTCAGCCGCTATGCGCACCCAACCATCGCCATCTATTGGCTGGACCCGGTCCACGCGTTGCAGTACAACCCAGCTAACCTGCCCAGCGACAGCGATGCCATCGCCCAGCTCCCAGGCGGATTCCTGACAACACACTGGATGGAGGGCCTTCCCAACCCACTCCCCGAGCCCCTGGCTGACCACTCGCCCGTTCGCTATGCGCAGTATGTTGGAGAGTCCATGTAAGCGCGCCTGGGCAACGTGGGACGAATGTGGAATGAAGAGAATCCATTCCGCATCCAGTCCAAAGAACATCCGGCTTCAGGCATTGAGGTTGTGGGTGAAACTCCAAGTACATCATTGACGCATTTTCTTAGCTTCTGAGCGGCTACTGCTCGCGGCGCTGTAGCTCGCTAAGCGGGAGCAGACGGTGCGCATGGATTGGATTTGCCGCCCCGCGCACCGCCAGACAGTCAGTTTTTCCTCGCGTCAAGTCCGTCAAAATTGCTCTTTGCCTCGAACACCGGGCGGGGTGACAATGGCCCAACGCACTCGCAATGACCTACGCGAGTTGATAAAGGCAGGGGTGTATGTCGCGAATGAAGAACTTCAGTTTCAGAACTCTTATGACGGGGATCGCAATAGTTTTTTGTTGCGGTGTCGGCAGCGCGCCGGGCCAATCCTCTAACACCGTGGTCCAGCCCGCGCCGGTGCAACAGGAACAAGGCGTGTCCGACCAGGATATCCAGATGCTGCGGAAAAACTTACGCGAGCAGCGGAGACAGGTCATTACTGCCAACATGAAGCTTACCGGTGCCGAGGCCGAGAAGTTTTGGCCGCTTTATGATCAGTACATTTCTGATCTGGTCAGGATCAACAACACGAAGTATGACTTGATCAAACAATACTTGCAGGTCCAGGGCAACCTGAGCGACGCGCAGGCCGACAGTGCGGTAAAACAGTGGATCGGCGTTGACCAGTCAGTCTCTGAATTACGGTTAAAGTATGTCCCGGCCTTCCGCAAGATATTGTCAGCCAAGAATACGGCATTGTTCTATCAGGTAGATCGCAGGATTCAATTGATGATCGACCTCCAATTGGTGTCGGCGCTACCGATGGCCGAGCCCTAGAGTTTTTCGCAGCAAACTTAATGCGGCGTCTACAGTTGCCTCGCATGGCGCGGCCGTGGGTTCGCCGGCCAGGAACTCTGGTAGGGAGGCTGCGCTGGTGTCACCCGACGTTTCGCCCAAGATCGAATTACGCTTCACGTGTCTCCAAGCAGTAATGTGCTGTTGGCAGTTCCCGGGAATCCTTTTAAGTTTTGAAAACACGCAACTCCCCACTCTTAAAGGCAGGAGTTCGAGTCTCCTCGTGCCTCCCAGATATTTTAGGGAGTTAGAACGACGCGCTCTCTCTGAAAGGCTTTTCTTCCACAAAACTGGCCAAGCCCTAAAAGCAGAATTCCGGCAGCCCAGGTCTTTCCGTCAATCTTGCTCAAGCCGTGTCCCAAGATTACTGAAGTTGTGACGGATCATAACCGCAGACTTGGAAGTGCGGTCTACCACGTCCACAGAGCGCTAAACGCGATAACCCGGCCCTGAGCTTGAGCATGCTTCCCATAGTCAGGCTCGTACTTGAAGCCGAGACTTAAGCCCTTTTCCGGCAAGGAGAAGTTCGTCTGGAAGCCGACAGCATGTTCGGAGAAAGGCAGGTTGCGAGGAAGTGGACTACATGAAGCGACATTACCCGACACCAGCCACTCGTCATAACCGGCCGCGCCGAACTCCAGCACCTTGGTCTTCTGATTGTCAAGAGCTAGAAGACGAGTCATTCCCCATTCCAAGGTGAAATATTGTCCCGGCTTGTCCCCTTTGACGGGGAACTCTTGTCCCTGAAGTTCCCAATCGGTGGACAGGCTCGCAGCCGTCGTGTTGGTCTTTGAAAGGTAAACGGTAGTACCGCTGGTGATGCTATGAATTGGCGGACCGGCTAAGCTGGTCCACGTCCCGCCCGGAGCGTATCGACCCGCGGCAGTGGTGAAGGAATAGGCTACCCAACTGCTGGCTTGATTCCAGTCCCACGTTGTAGTCAAAGATGAATCCCAGGTGTCGACCTCGCGGCTACCATCGAGCTGGAAAGAGGGTTCCGACGGGGCCGAAGAGCCACCGGCAAACGGCAACAATGCCTGAAATGAAAATTGTCCGCCGAAGACTTTCTGCTTCGGCACATAATTGATCACACCATTTGCGTCGGATGAATTTGCTTGTTGGGCAAACGCCGAAGGCGAGCCCAGCAGCTTGATCAACGCGAAACAGTACAGCGAAGCACGGAAGATAGTAGTCAGACGTTTCATAATTCACTTCTTCAGGATTAATTGCTGCCCTCTGTGTGCCGCGCCATCCGATAAATGGTGAAGAGTAGGACGGCATTTACCGTCCTACTCGGTAGATGGATGCTGGTCAGACCAACCGGCATACCAGCTACTTCTTCTTGTCCTGCACACCGCCTACGTGCGCATTGGCACCAGGGATCGCATTCGCCCGAGACATCTTCGTGAGATTGGCTGACCGGGTGAGGGAATCCTTAGCAACCGAATGGCTGCGGGGAGCATTCGGGGGAATGCTCTTGGTGTTGGAGGTTGCGGCGTGAGCGCTGGCTCCGAGAGCCAGAGTTCCGATACATGCGAGTAGTACGAGCTTGCTCTTCATTGTGTCCGTCCTTTTCTGGTGATTGAATTTATCCGCTTTGAGTTCGTATCTTGCGATCGCGAAATCTCTGCGTGATGGCGCTACTTTGCGTCAACTTCCTCGTCGTGACAATGCACCGACGGTGTACCGTTGCTGTACTGATGGTGGACTCATAACCCGCTGATTCGCGGGGCTCTCAGTGCTTAGTTCGCATCCTATTTCCGGGTAAACGTCCGCCGCACGCCGCTGAAGATGCGGGCGGAGTTGGGATACAAAGAAAAGCCGCCCCGAAAGGCGGCCTGGAATCGTTTAGAGATCATTGGAAGGCTAGCCGCTCAGCTTGTGTTGCGGCGCGGCGGCCAGCGCAAGAATGCCAGAGCCGTGGTGGGTGCTGGCGCGGCCGAGTGGTGGTACTTTTGCAGCGGCTTCCAGGGCATCTACTATTCGGCAACAAAGATGTGCACCACGCTCCTCGTCTTCGGAACGATTGCGAGGCGGCGCGTTGTTTCGAGTTGAGGTGGTCAATTGCCGTCGGGACGCGTTGCGTACTGGCCGGTCACTGAGCGCCAGAATCATCGTCAAGAACGGTCCGAAGGTCATTCGATCGGTTCGCAACCGCGACGCAGGCGGATCAGCTTCGGTTGGCTCACTACCGTCAGCGATCGGACGCCTTCGATCGATGCAGAGCCGAGGTTCGCTTTGTACCTGGGCCCTCCGTTCTCTGAACATCAGCAGCAGTCTTAGGAACGGGCCTGCGGTCATTGTTATTTCTGCACTCGCTAGCGTTTTCATGTTGATTGAACCTCCTGTCCAAGTCTGGGGGTAGTCTGAACCGGCAGTGTGACGGCGACAATGCACTGGGGATGGATTACGAATGGTTTTTCAGGTGGATCAGTAAGCTGCTGACATCAAAGCTGCGCGCCCTGCATGGACGCTCTTCACGAGCCAGAAAGTTGTTGGGATACTTGGCCGAATCCTGATGGCGGCGGGTGTGCGTTCAGCCGGCGTTTCATCGGATAAGAAAAAGGGCCGGAATATCTCGCTCCGGCCCATGCAATAATACAGGCTGCCTAACCCTTCAACCTACGGACTCATTTTGTACCGCATAAATCCAGCTAAGCCCACTAGTCCAGAACCTAACAGGAGAACAGTTCCGGGCTCAGGTGCTGGACTCGCAGGGGCTGCGGTCGACGGTGAACCTCCTGGCGGATCAATAATGGCGAAGGACTCGGAAGGGATTGTGCCCACTTCATTTTCGTAGGCTTTGGAAGGCCCTCCACTTTCCCACCAATACACCGGATCGCCATCATTGGTAGTTGCATCGGAGAGTTTCAGCCAGTACGTTCCCGCAGGCAACTGAATGCCGGGGAATGATATCTCTGCTTCGTACTCACCGTTGCTGCCGCCGGGCAGGACAGTTACAGTTGCCGTGCCGCTTCCCCAAGTCTTGTTGATGGTTGGTCCCAGGGAGAAGATCGTCCAGTCCACGGTCTGAAACTGATCGCCAGGGATAAGGGCGACACCGAACAGAACTGCGTTCACGTTTCCCGAAGTCGACAAGTTGAACGAGTCGGCAACCGAGAAAGTGCCACTGATGTTCCAGGCATCGTTGCCGTCTGGCAGTCCATTGTTGTACACGATCGTGTCGCCCGCTATCGCCGGAAGTGCAGCCAGACTGAGAAACATTGCGAGCAGCAGGCACAGCGAAGTCAAAGTGATTCTTGGTTTCATAGTGACCTCCTTTGGTCAGGGTCGAGACGGCTGGCCGAGCCCGCCGCCGGTTGGAATCGAGGGGTCAAGAGTGTCGGAACTTCGGAACTGGCCCCCGAGTAACCGCGAAGTCGAGCGCAGTATGTGGGCGTTGCTCCCCCCAGACAATGCACTGGGAATGGATTCGGAGGTGTACTGTGGGTGGACTCGCACTCGACTGAATTAGAAGTACTTAAGCCGTGAGTGCCTTAACTTCGACGAGCCCGGCGACGCCAGCTGTTGCGGGACTCGGACCCAAGAGAAAAGCAATCGATCACGAGCGCTCTATTTCGCCGAGTTGTGCGAACTGGTTGTTGGTAGGGGAGAAATTGATGATGTTGTAACAAGTGTCCGGGCTTAATCGAAAATCATGAGACTTCGCTTGGAACTGATCCCTTCAAAGTAGTAAACTTTGCCCACGCTCCCAGGAAGGTCCATGAAAAACACCCTCCCAGGTCGTGTTCGCTTTGGAGCGTTCCAACTCGATTTGAAAGCCGGCGAACTGCACAAGGACGATCGCCGTATCCGTCTGCAGGAACAGCCCTTCCGAGTGCTGCAAATGCTGGTCGAGCGAGCCGGCGAGGTCGTGAGCAGGGAAGAAATCCAGAACAAGCTCTGGCCTAACGACACGGTAGTGGAATTCGCCCACGGCATCAATACGGCTATCAAGAAACTCCGCATCGCCCTTAACGACTCCGCCGAGAAACCAAAATACATTGAGACCGTAGCTCGGCGGGGATATCGCCTGATGGTATCCGCGGAATGGCCGAGCGCAGGTAGCGACAGCGATCCTTCCAACTCTGAGGTAGACCGCCGCATCACCGCACCAGCCGAAAAACAGCAGTTTGAATCCACCATTCTGATCGGCAAGACGGTTTCACACTACCGCGTGCTGAACGTGATTGGTGGCGGCGGTATGGGAGTGGTTTATCGGGCCGAGGACCTGAAGCTGGGCCGCACCGTTGCTTTGAAGTTTCTTCCCGAAGAACTGGGTAACGATCCTGTCGCTCTGGGGCGTTTCACGCGCGAGGCCCGGACCGCCTCCACTCTGAATCACCCCAACATCTGCACCATCTATGAGATCGAAGAGCATGAGGGACAACCCTTCATCGTGATGGAGTACTTGGAGGGTCACACCCTAAGGGACCTGATCGCCTTCGGATCTGTATCCTCGCCGCTGGACAAGACGCGAAAATTCATTTTGCCACTGGAAAAAGTCCTCGATACTGCGATTCAAGTAGCGGAAGGGTTGGAGGCAGCGCACGACAAAGGAATCATTCATCGTGATATCAAGCCGGCAAATATTTTCGTCACCCGACAAGGGCAGGTCAAGATTCTGGATTTTGGATTGGCAAAACTGGTAACTGCGGCCAGGGAGACCGGCACTGATCTCCTGCAACAGCAGGAAGAAAACGAAGATGACCATGCGGCGGAGCTTAAAACGAGCCTGAGGCTTGAGTTGGATTCAAATCTTACCCGGGCAGGCGTTTCAATTGGAACGGCAGGCTACATGTCGCCCGAGCAGATAGAAGGTATCCAATTGGATGCCCGCACTGACCTTTTCTGCTTTGGATTGGTCCTTTATGAGCTGTGCACCGGCCAGAAAGCGTTCACCGGAGTCATGCGCGAAAGCTTGCGGGAAGCTATTTTGCATCAGGCTCCGGTTCCCCCGCGCGAACTTCAACCCGAAATCCCAGTGAAACTAGAGGCCGTCGTTACTCTGTGCTTGCAGAAGGACCGCAAGCAACGGTACCAGCATGCCTCCGAGATAATCCGAGATCTGAAGCAACTGCGGCGGGAAAGAGGTTCTGGTAGTTCTGTCACAAGAGCAAGTTGCCCAGCGGATCGCACAAGCCGAGAAGAATGCATCGCGACTGGCGTCTGCGGAGCTCCGGGATTACAAACCTGAACCGCGAAGAAAATGGCTGCGGAAAACAAGCTTTGCTGTGCTTCTGATTGCCGTCGTCGCCGCGGGGTTTGGGTATTGGTGGCTGCATCGAGCCAAGGCGCTTACGAGGGAAGACGCCATCGTGGTTGCCGATTTCGTGAACTCAACTGGGGATCCAGTTTTCGATGATGCCCTCAAGATGGCGCTCATTGTCGACTTGCAGCAGTCCACGTCGCTCAAATTGCTCTCCGACGTGAAGGTGAATGGAGCCTTAAAGGCGATGAATCGTTCACCGGGTGAACGGCTCACTTTCGATCTGGCTAAAGATGTATGCCTGCGCACCAATAGTGCGGCATTTCTGGAGAGTTCAATCGCTGACGTAGGCAACAATTATCGGCTTGCCCTCAAGGTGGTGAATTGCCGCACGGGCGCAACTCTGGCCAGCACAGAAGCGGAAATAGACAATCGAAACCAGATCATCAAAGTGCTGGGCGAAGCGGGCAATCGCTTACGCGCGCAACTGGGAGAACCAAAGGCGTCCCTGCAAAAGTTTAATCGACCGCTGGACGAGGCTACCAGCTCTTCGCCGGAGGCTTTACAAGCCTTCACCCAAGCTCGCAAAGCCCAGAAAGAAGGCCCTCCGGCCGCCCTTCCGTATCTGAAGCATGCCGTCGAGCTGGACCCCAACTTTGCCGCTGCCTACGCTGCCCTTGGCGTTACCTACCACAACCTCGGCGAGGTCAGCCTTGCCATGCAGAACATGACGGCGGCATATCAGTTGCGAAACCGCCTACCCGATCTGCAACGCCTTGACATTGAAGCTCATTACTACGCCGATGTAACCGGAGAATTGGACAAGGCTATCGAAGCCTACAACGAGTGGGACCAGCGCTATCCCGGGAGTTGGGTACCGCATAACAACGTGGGGGAGTTGCTGCTAAAGGAGGGAAAGTTCCAAAAATCTTCAGCTGAAGAGCTGGAATCGCTCCGTATCAGGCCCTCGAGCCAATCCTATAACAACTTGATGATTGACTATATCTCGATGAACCAACTGGACGACGCTCAGGCTACCTTCAACGAGGCGGTAGCGAAGAACGTGGATGGATCCGACTTGCGGGCCACGGCGTACATCCTGGCATTTCTTCGTAAAGATGATGCCGGTATGCAGAAGCAGTTGGCATGGGCAAAGGGCAAACCGGGAGTGGAGGACCTCCTGATCGAAAGTCAATCCGATACCGAGGCATACTATGGCCGTTTTCACAAAGCACGGGACCTGTCTCATGACGCTGCAGAGTTGGCCAAACGTGCGAGTGCGCCGGAAGCTGCAGCCGGATGGGTCGTTGAAGCAGCCTTACGTGAGGCAGAGATTGGCAACGCTGACCGTGCGCGAGAGGGCGCAGCCGCTGCGTTGGCGTTGAGCACAGGCAGGGACGTGACTTTAAGCGCCGCGCTTACGCTGGCGCGGATTGGAGATACAGCGAGGGCCACTGATCTGGTTGACCAGATAAGTCATAAGTTTCCCCAGGACACCTCCGTTAATTCCTATGCAGTGCCGATTATCCGGGCGGCGGTGGTGTTACAGAAGGATAGTGATCCTAACACTGCGGTTGGACTTTTGAAGGAAACGTCGGATTACGAATGGGGGGGGCTCGGATTGGGTAGTCTGTATCCCATATATGTCCGAGGACTGGCCTACCTGAAACTGCAACAAGCACAAAAGGCTGCCGCCGAGTTTCAGAAGGTGATCGATCATCCCGGTATCGTGCAGAACGGTGTCATTGGGGCCTTGGCGTACTTGCAGCTCGGCCGGTCGCAAGTGATGATGGGCGACAGGGCCGCCGCGCGTAAGTCCTATCAGGATTTCCTTACTCTGTGGAACGACGCCGATCCCGACATTCCGATCTATAAACAAGCCAAAACGGAATACGAGAAGGTGCGGTAAGTTACAGAGGCGGATGCTGGCGTCGGGTCGGATGTTCGGGAAAAGATACAAGCTGTCGCATCGTCGCCTTGCCGTTGGCGGCGCGCAGTGAATTAGCGATGGCAAGATTCCCTCAGGGCGGCAGACGATTGCTAGTCTCTCCTAACTCAGTCCAACCGGTTGAACCGAAGGTGTCATAGCTGGCAATCCCGCCGGAGTCAAAGGAGACATCCGGAGTGCTGCTAAAACGTGACTGCTAAGCTCCTTCCTGCTCCGTCTGCTCAACTTCGAAGTAGCGTTAGCCTACACCACCGGCTTTTCGTTCTTTCGCCGTGATTTCAAAGTCAGTGAGGCACTGGAACGGAGACCGTCACACTCTATTTGGGTAATTGATTAGGCCCCTGACCCGGGGTTGCAGAAATCGTGTGCTGCCGATAGCTTGGTCTCTGGTCAAAGAAAGCGTCGGTAAGCGAGGTGGTTTTCAGGGCCTGCAGCAACTGATCACGACTGGCAGAGGTTGTGAAATGAACGGTAAGCTCCTCGCCGGGAAGCAGGTCGAAGTAGTTATCTGACGGCCTAACCTCCAGACCATCAAACGACACATATACATTGCGCGCCAACACCGGTGACCGCATAGTCAGAACGAAGTCGCCATCTGTGCCGGTAACCGTACCGACGATGGCAGGTTTCACAGGGAGGGCGAGATTGCGCATGGTGTCGAAAAACACCTCGTTGCGCGATACCGTCTGACCGGCGATTTTCAGCTCGAATACCAGAAAGCTGCGATCCGGATCGGCGCCGCCTAGCAGTTCTTTCTGATTAAAGCTCGCGTACACCGCGCTTGATTGCGCAGGAATTTGTGCGTCCTGCGTTTTTTCAAACAAAGTCTTGCCATTGAAATCGAGCAGCCGGACGCGGATCTGTGCGTTCGTGGGCTGCAGTTTGTCGGAAACAACGTACAGATCCACTGCCCCATCGTGCGCGAATGGCGATATAAGCAGATCGCCGTAAAAGCGACGAGCATAATACTGCAGGGCTTTCCATCTTCCGAAATAATCAACGCTCGACCACGATGGGCCCGGCCAGCAGTCATTCAGTTGCCAGAACAGCGCGCCCATGGTGCGAGGGCGATTACGCCGCAAATGTTCCGCGCCGGCTTTGATGGCTTCTGCCTGCTGCACCTGGCTGAGGTACACAAACGATGCGAAGTCCTTCGGCTCGGGATACTCGCGCAACATGTAGGTGAGAATGCGCTCGTTACCGCCGTGGTTCTTCTGGTGCGACTGCATCACAGTAGAGTCGATCGCAAGATCGCCCGCCGCGGCGAAGCTGAGGATCGTTTTCATCTCGGGAAACGACTGGAATCCAAACTCCGACATGAAGCGCGGGTTCTGCAGCGTGTAATTTTCAATCGGTTCCAGCGCGTGCCACACACCCCAATAGTGCATATCGCCATTGTCTGGACTACCGGGGGGCGCCTCGAAGTCTGCGCTGGGAGAGCTTGACCAGTAGGGCACGGCGTCGGAGTACTGCGCGACTACGCTCTTAATGATGTCGTGGAAGAGGACAACATAGTCCTGCCACACGCGTTCGCGGTCGGGGGGCGAAATTGATTCTTTGAAGATGAGCCGGTCGCTCCACGCCAGCCATCCAGCTTCGATCTCATTATTGCCGCACCAGAGAACGATGCTGGGATGATTACGCAGGCGGCGGACCTGCTCGATGGCTTCCGCACGCACGTTCTCCTGAAACGCAAGATCCCCCGGCACCATGTCGCCGCCAAATATGAATTCCTGCCAAATCATCAGGCCAAGTTCGTCGCAGATGTCGTAAAAATCGTCGCTCTCATAAATTCCGCCGCCCCACTCGCGCACCATGTTCATGTTTGCGTCACGCGCCGCCTGCAGAATCTGGCGATGGCGCTCAGGGGTAAGACGAGTCGGGAAACTGTCAAAGGGAATAACGTTCGCCCCCTTGGCGAACACCGGAATCCCGTTAACAACGAAGGTAAAACTCTTGCCCCATTGATCGGTCGCACGACGAAGTTCCACCGAACGAAGGCCGGTCTTAACCTCGACGTTCGCGATCACCGCCTTACCAATCTTCACCGACGCGGAAAAACGATAGCGATCCTGTAAACCGTATCCGGCGGGATACCAAAGTTTCGGCGAGGCGATTCGCAGAGGAATCGAGATGTGATTCGTGCCACTGTCCAAGTTGATGACTTGGGTTGCTGCCGTCGTCAGCGGGCCGCCGCTTCCATTGTCATGACGGATCGTGACCGTCGCCGTAGATGGCTGGCTGGATTCGATGTCAAGTTCCGCCGCCAGTTCTGCCGTATCTTTTGTGATCTTGAGCTGATGGATGTAGAAATTCTCGGTGCGAGCGCTGTCCCAGCCTTCCAGCCACACCGGCTTCCAGACGCCCATGGTTACGTAGCGCGGTCCCCAGTCCCAGCCGTATTGATATGGCGCCTTGCGAGTATAAGGAGCGGTGGCAATATTTTGCTCGTTGCCGGCATTCACGGTGGAGACCGAAGGCAAGATGTAGGGCAGAGCTTTCACCTTCGGAATCATGAAAGTGATAGGCGAGTGGAAAACGATGCGTAGTGTGTTGGGCCCGAGCCGCAGCAAAGATCGCGACGCGACGCGCCAGCTGCGAAACATGTTGTCGGCGGTGAGCACCGGTTGATCGTTGAGGAAGACTTCCGCGAAGGTATCGAGTCCGTTGAAGACGAGATCCACGTGCTGATGCCCTAGCATGGCGGAATCAACCTGAAAAGTGGTGCGGTACTCCCAATCCGTAAGGCCGATCCATTGCAGCTGAGCTTCGTTGTCGCCGTAGAACGGGTCGGGAATGATCTTACCGGCGAGAAGATCAGTCTGCACTACGCCCGGGACCTGTGCCGCGTGCCAGTCCTTAACTTCCGGATGATCGGCAGCGTTGAGCGCGCGGAATTCCCATCCCGAGTTAAGTTCCTGCCGGATGGGTTCAGAAGCTTGCGAGGGAATGCCAAAGCCGAAGAGCAAGAGTTCCAGTCCGCACCAGCAGAGTACGGCAAATTTATGGAACAAGCGATGCCTCCTGCGTGGAGACCTTGGAACGGGAGATTAGAGGCGTGATGGCCTCGAGTTTAAGCCGGTTCAGTTCTCCGCCATCGCTATGAGATGCCGGAATAGTCGAACTGCAGCATTTCTGAATCATTATTCAGCGCTTGCGCGAAACCGCACTTCTGTAGCACTCCGGCCGAGGCTGGATTATCAGCTCGAGTGTGCGCGATGATCCGGGTCGCGCCTTTCTTAAGTGCATTGTCTACCAGGGCGGTAACCAGTTCTTGCGCGAAACCTTGTCCCCGCCAGCGTTCTGAGATCGAATATCCTACCTCGACGGTGCCTGCTTGATCTGGCGGGCCCAGATAACCGCCGCCGCCGATCAGCGTCGCTGGTTCGTCTTGTGTAGCTTGTCGGATTACATACCAGCCATACCATCCCACTACTTCAGGTCCACCTTCGGTTAGCTTCTCGAGGAAGAACTGCATCGCGTCGCCATCATATTCGCCTGGTGGCCAATCTTCAGGGATATGCACCTCAAGCAGGTTGGCGAACGCCGATATGTCAGCCATCTCCAAGGTCAGCAGGGCGTGAGTAGTGGGCACCAGCATGAGCCGCGAAGTGAGAATCTTCTGTGCGGGCATTCCAGCATGATATCTGAACGCGAACGCCTGCTCCGAATAAGAAAACGCTTCTTAGATGGTTATCACGGTTTCTTGACTATATCCGCGGACGTCAGATTGACCTCTCGTCCGTCATTTTGAATGTCGTCTTCCCGTAATTGGTTAATAGCAGCGCCGATCGTGTCGATCAACTGTTGCGGGTCGCCCTTGCGAATAAAACCTGAGGCATAAGGCGCAACGTCATCGGGCATCCACAGCATATCCGACAGGATCAGGATGGGCATCGAAGGATAAAGCGCCTTGAGGCGTTTTGCTACGTCCACCGCCGACAGTTTGTTCCCCAGACGATAATCCAACACGGCCACATCGATTCGCGGGTTATCAGGAAATTCGACGACGTCTCCCTGCACCAGAGCCGCAAGCGCGCGAAAGCCTCCACGTTCAACCACCCAGGCATAGAGCTTCAGATGCAGGGGATCATCGTCCACAATCAGCACAGTGCTCATATGCACCCACATCCTCACAAACGTCTGAAGTCTAGAAGCGCGCGGCTCGAACCCAATACAAGCCCGCCATAGCGGCTGATTTCTTTGAGGCGGCCCAAGACTTTTAGGTTGTATGGACAACTTCGCGACGGACTCTTGCATCTCACCTGCTCGCAGCCTGCAGAGACAAGCCACTTTCGTCAATTGTCGGGCTGATCAGTTTCTGTTACGGCGACTCACTACAGCGCGCACCGCCATATGGCCACTACGTCTAAAAAGCTATCGTTTTGGCCGATCGGTCTGTGCTTCGTAGTGTTGCTAGTCTTGTCTATCTTAGCTTCCCGTTGCGCCGCTGATGACCAGCAAGGTTCCGGCAATGATCAATCGCTCAAGAGCCTCAGCCTCGAGCAACTTGGCAATATCCAGGTCACCACGGTAACCAAGGAACCCGAGGTCGTGTGGAAGACGCCGGCGGCAATCTTCGTCATTACACAAGAGGACATTCTGCGTTCGGGAGCAACCAACATTCCGGAGGCCTTGCGACTGGCCCCGGGCGTGGAAGTTGCGCGTATCAGTGCCGATGAGTGGTCGATCGGCATCCGCGGTTTCGGCAGCCGGCTTTCCCGAGCTGTCCTGGTTTTGATCGATGGACGCATCGTGTACTCCCCGTTCACGGCCGGAGTTTATTGGGAAGTGCAGGACACCCTGATGGAGGACATTGACCGTATCGAGGTCATCCGCGGACCAGGTGGGACCATCTGGGGACCGAACGCTGTCAACGGCGTTATCAACATCATCACCAAGAGCACCAAAGACACGCAGGGCGGATTGGTTTCCGGCGGCACAGGAAATGTTGAGCAAGGCTTTGGCGAGGCCCGGTACGGTGGGAGCAACGGCAAAGATTTTACCTATCGAGTCTACGGCAAAGGCTTCGCAGTTACGCCTGAGTTCCATTCCGACGGAATCAATTACGACTCCTGGCAGGGTGGGCAGGCCGGATTCCGCATGGATTGGAGCAAGAACAATCGCGACATCTACACCTTACAAGGAGACCTTTACGACCAGGCTGCCGGCGAAAGCGTGCAGGCCTCGACCTACAATCCGCCCGCTGAATTCATTCTTGACGGCGACGCTCACCTCTCGGGGGGCAACATCCTTTGGCGCTGGAAAAGAGCTCTGGGCGAAGGCAAAGATTTTCAGCTAAACGCCTATTACGATCGCACTAACCGGCATGAACTGAACTTTGGCGACATTCGCAATACCGTCGACATCGATTTTCTCGATAGGTTTCCACTACCACGCCAGGAAGTCTCCTGGGGTCTCGAGCTTTATGCCAGTCACGGCGACGAAATTCAGGTTGTGTCGGGATTGACGTTCGTCCCGCCGGTACTCACCGACCAACTCTATACCGCGTTCTTGCAGGATGAGGTTACCCTGGTGCGGAATCGGCTGTCTCTGCTGGCTGGGACGAAATTCCTGAAGACGAATTTCACCGGTCTTTTGCTGGAGCCCAGTGTCCGGCTGCTTTACACGCCGACCTCTACCCAAACGTTGTGGGCGGCTTTTACCCAGGCGGTGCGCACTCCTGCCGACGTAGAACGTGATTTCTTCCTCTCCAGCTACATTGGACCGGGCCCAGGAGGGTTGCCGTTCTTCGCGCGTTTTAACGCTAATCGCAACTTCCAGTCGGAAAGATTGAACGGCTACGAGTTGGGATACCGCCGCCTTGTGGGCTCAAAGTTTTACATCGACATTGCCACATTCTTCAACCAATACCGGAACCTTCTAAGCGAAGACATCACCGGACCTATCTTTATCGAAAACACCCCCGCGCCCACGCATCTGTTGCTGCCTGCCGAATTTGGCAACGGTTTGATGGCTACTACCGAGGGAGGCGAAATTGCGCCGGAGTGGAGGCCTAAGAAGTTTTGGCAGCTGCGCGGCTCGTATTCATTCTTAGAGATGCACGTGGAAAAGTCGCCAGGCTCGCTCGACATCGGCACTGCAGCAAGTATTCAGGGATCGAGTCCGCAGCATCAAGTGTTGATCCAGTCCAACTTTGACCTGCCCAAGTCCATCACTTCGGACTTTCAGATTCGCTACGTGAGTGCCTTGCCCGCTCTCACCGTGCCCGCCTATTGGACGGGTGATGTGTCGCTGGGTTGGGGCATCAACGAACACGTCCGATTGTCGGCTGTCGGGCAGAACCTCTTCCAGCCTTATCATTACGAATCTCTCAACGATCCGCGCGGGCTGGTCGGAATCGAGAGATCGATATTCGCCAGAATTACGTGGTTGTGGAAATAGGAAGAAGTCCCGGATGCACGCGGATGCCGACGGTCAACGAGTTTCCACCAGACTGGGCAGCAACCTGGATCAGGCCGAGACTTATCAGCAAAGCCAAACGGCACGTCGAAATTTCTCGATGCATAGCTCAAACCAGGGCGAGAATCAACGTTGGCTTCAGGCCCGCAGAATGCCTGTGTTCGGCTATCTGCTGCCAGTCCGTGTAATCGTGGCTCTGGTCCTTATCCCTCTGCTGTCTTCCAGGCTGCTAACCCAAAATCCTAAGCCTACGGAATACGACGTCAAGGCTGCCTATCTTTTCAACTTTGGAAAGTTTGTTACCTGGCCTCAGAAGAACTATGGGCCAGGCGATTCTTTCCTGGTTTGCGTGATTGGCAAGGATCCCTTTGGACCGATTCTGGACAAGACCACGGCCGGAGAAACGATTAACGGCAAGAAAGTCATCGACAAACGAATCTCGCGTCCACAGGATGCGGTGGGATGCTCCGTTCTATTTATCAGCAGCTCGGAAGAGCCGCGCCTCGGCAGGATCCTCGCAATCGTAGAGGGACTTCCCGTAGTTACGGTAAGCGACATGTCGGACTTTGTGGAACGCGGAGGCATGATCCAATTCGTGGTGGATAGCGGCAGGGTACGTTTCAAGGTAAACCTTGGGCCTGCGCAACAGGACGGACTGGTACTGAGCTCTGAACTGCTGAAGGTCGCAATCCAGGTAACGCCTGGGAGCGATCGGGGGAATCGATAACCGAATGTTAGACCTGCGACACTCGCCGATCTTGAAAAAGCTCACCTGGATGAATGTTCTGGTGAGCGGCGTGGCGTTGTTGTCGGCATGCACAGCGTTCTTTCTCTACGATCAATATACCTTCCGCGAAAGTCTGGTGCGCGGCCTATCTGCGCAGGCCCAGATCATTGGCTCCAATAGTGTTTCGGCATTGACCTTCAATGACCAGCAAGCAGCGCAGAACACTCTTTCCGCATTGCGAAGCCTGCCCAATATCATCTCGGCGGGCATCTTCACTTCCGACGGTCGACTACTCGCTCAATATTCCAGAAATTCAAAGGAGAACGTTCTCGAGACTCCCGAGCACGCCGGCGAAAGAGAATTTCATGTCTTTCGAGCTGACGAAGTTTACCTTAGGCAGCCCATCGTCTTTCAAGGCCGGCAGATAGGAACTGTCTACATACGTTCCGACTTGAACGCGAGGACGGAACGCTTGTACAGATATCTGGCAATCGCGGGCATCATCCTCTTGCTTTCCCTGATCGCGGCCTTGCTGGTGTCAGCGGCTTTCCGCAGATCTGTGGCCGAGCCGATCGTGCAACTGGCGGAAACGGCACGAGTGGTTTCGCAGGAACAAAACTACTCGATTCGTGCCACCCGAACCGCCAAGCGGGATGAGGTGTCTGTACTGATTGACGCCTTCAACGAGATGTTGAGCCAGATCCAGGAGCGCGACGGTGCCTTACAACGCGCGCGCGACGAATTGGAGCATCGCGTAGACGATCGAACCCGTCAGTTGGTGGCAGCAAATCGCGAGCTGGAAGCGTTCTCGTACTCCGTATCTCACGACCTGCGTGGACCTCTGGAGATCATCAGCGGCTTTAGCCATATCCTACTTGTCGAGCACGGTGCGAGGCTGGACTCATCGGGGAGAGACTGTGTTCAACAAATCAACATAGCCACGCGCCGAATGGCCGAACTGATCGAAGACCTGCTCAACCTCTCTCGCGTCAGCACCACCGGTATGCACCGTGAGAAAGTCAACCTGAGCGCTCTGGCCCGTTCTATCTCAGAGCAACTCCTTCGCCGCGAGCCCACCCGAAAGGTCGAGTTTGTGATCCATGACTGCAATCCTGCCGAAGGGGATTCTCGCCTTCTAAACATCGTTCTCGAGAACCTGTTGCGCAATGCCTGGAAATACACCTCCAAGCATGAGCAAGCGCGGATAGAATTTGGCTGTGAAAATCGGCGGGGCCGCACTACATTTTTCGTCAAAGACGACGGTGCGGGATTCGATCCAACCCAGGCTGACAGGCTGTTTAAGCCCTTTCAACGGCTGCACGCCACCAGCGAGTTTCCAGGAACCGGCATTGGGCTTGCCACGGTGCAGCGAATTATTGCGCGACACGGTGGCGAAGTGTGGGCCGAAGGAGTCGTCCAAAAAGGTGCAACATTCTATTTCACCCTCTGAAGCGTTGCCCCGCACAGCGAAACTTTCGATCCTCACCAGCCGGTGGGCAAGGAGTCTCCGAGTTCCGTGGCCAGCGCCCACTCGATAGATCGCATCTGCTCCGCGGTCAGCTTCTTTCCCCCGCAGGTGAGATAGAAAACATCGTGGGCCAGGGGACCTTCCGTGTCGATCAGAGCAACCTCAATGCTGCAGTTTTCGCTGGTCAAGGTTGAGCTGATGGTGTGCAGCAGGCCGGGACGATCCTGCGTTACGACCTCTAACAACGTGCTGCGCGGAGAGCAATCGTCGTCGTAGCGCAAGCGCGTTTCGACTGTAAGCTTCACCGGCTTCTGGTCGGCCTTCAATCGCGACTCCAGCAGAGGATCCAGCCAGGCTTCGCCCATCAGGATTTCCCGCACCGATCTCTTGAAGCGCTCTCGCTCCGACGGATTCAGTTCCAGAGTTCGGAAACGATCTTTGAAATAGAAGCTGTCAACCACAACGCCGTTACGGTTTGAGAACGCAGCAGCCTTGGTGATATCCATGCCCCAGCCGTAAAGGATGCCGGCGATGGTGCGGAACAGACCGGGCCGGTCGGTCGTGACCAATGTCAATTCCTGTTGACCGCTGGAGTCTCTTAGTCCGAGTTGGACAGGTTCCGCTGGCAGTTGGCTCGCCAGCGTAAAATGTTTTGCCACCTGCTCGGGCGAATGAGACAGCAGGTAGCGTTGCGGCAGTCCATTCAGGAACTGAAGCAGCTCTTCTCGCTGCGTCGGCAACAGAGCGGCGATCTTTTCCGCAGGCTCGCTGTTGATCTCGGCGTGCACTCGCTCTTTGTCGGCGCTGCGGACGAAATAAGTTGCCGTACCGGCGTGAAGCCGCCACAGATTTTCTGCTTTCCAGGGTGTCAGAGCCTCCGGATTTACCGCCTTGATGTCAGCCAGCGTCAACAGGGTAAGCATCTTCAACCGCTCGGTCGTGCCGATTTTTCCGGCCAGTTCACGGATGGCGGCCGGATCGTAGATGTCGCGGCGGCGCATGGTTGACGAAATCTCGAGATGAGCCGCAACCAAAAAGCAAACTGTCTCGGCATCTTCTGCGGAAAGCTGCATGCGTTTGACGGCCGCATCCGCAAGTTGCCGGCTGCTCTGCACGTGATCGGCACCCTCCAGCCCCTTGCCGGTATCGTGCAGCAATAGCGCCAGGAACAACAATTCAGGGCGTTCCAACTCCAACAGAAGGTCGGCAAAAGGCTGCAGGTAGACGACCGAATTCTTTTTCAGCTGATGCAACACGTCGATCGCCATAAACGTATGCTCATCGACTGTGTAGCGGTGATAAAGGTCGCGCAGGACGAGTAGGTCGATGGTCTCAAATTCGGTCACCGCTCGCGTCAACAGGTTTAACGAGTGCATGGTGCGCAGCGCTTCGGCCGCATGTGGAAGAGTGAGAATCTCGCGCAGATGCTGCCACAGGTACTGGTCCTGAGGCATCGTCTCGGCCAGACGCCGATACGCGTCATTGAGGCGGCGTTCGGCCTCGGGGCTAAGCGCTACCCCGTGCCGGGCAATGAACGTGAAGAGGCGCAGCACCACTGTCGCTTCGCGCGCGTCAGATGCCTGCTGGAAATAGACTCGGCCGTCCACCACCGAAAATTCCTCGTTCGAAATCCGCGACCGCCAGTGCTGAAACGAGCGAAGCAGTGAAGATTGATTTCGCGAAACCTGGTCCAGCAGCAGCGAACAATTGCGAAACACCGTCTTGGCATGGCGAAAATACAAGCGCATCCATTCCGCGGGCGAAACCCGGCCGGACTTGGTCGCAATACCTCGTTCAGCCAGTTCTTCCTGGGTCTCCCAGGTAATGGTGTTGTCGTCGCGATTATGGCGGTAGTGCAAATAGCAGCGACTGGAGCTAAGGAACTCAACTGCCTCCAGCATCTCGGCTTGCTCCGAATCTTTTCGCGTGCTGACCAGGTCCGGTCGGCGTCCCGAACCGAGCGCTACAATCATTCCCACCCACCGCGATACGTGACAGTCGCGCAGCCCACCGGGACCGTCTTTCAGATTCGGCTCCAGATGGAAAATCGTATTGCCACATCGGTGATGCCGCGCCCGCGTCATCTCTGACAAGCTCTGCAGCAGGGCATCGGATTCGCGTGTGATCAACTGCGGGAGAACCTTGGCGTGCAGGCGCTCGAACAAATCGCTGTCGCCCGCCAGATAGCGACTGTCCAACAGCGACAGGGTGAACTCCGCATTGTTCTGTTCGAAGCGGGCGCAATCTGCCAAGGTTCGGGTCGCCGGACTTACTCGCAGCCCGATGTCCCACATTGACTGACATATGCCGCGAACTTCATCCTTGACGGCCTCCCGACCAGCTTCGTCCTCGGTGAGAAACAGCAGGTCGACGTCGGAGAACGGGAATAACTCGCTGCGTCCGTACCCGCCTAAAGCAATCAGGGCGTAACCCGATTTGCTAACCAAAGCAAACTGCCGGTCCCACAGAGTCAGAGTTAGCTTGTCGACGGCCCGCGTTCGGTCGCTGAGCGAAGCTAACCCGGATCCTGTGGCTTCGAAGTCCCGGCGGATACGGTCGAATTCCTGACGGTAGAAGCCGCGCAGCGCAAACTCGGCTGCCAAGTCCGGGATACTTCCGGTGGACGATGCCGGAGTCGCAGGCTGCGGCCCAGTTGTCATAGCGCGGTTTCGCCCCGCTCGTCGTTGCGTATCCGGATGGCCTCATCGATGCGCGACAGGAAAATCTTGCCATCGCCGATCTTGCCGGTACGAGCGGCGTTGGCAATCGCTTGAACAGCCTTATCGACCATGGGATCGGCCAGCACGACTTCCAGTTTCACCTTGGGGAGCACATCCACGGTGTACTCGCGGCCGCGATAAAACTCAGTGTGCCCCTTCTGCCGTCCATGACCACGAACTTCGGTCACCGTCATGCCTTCCACTCCAATTTCAATCAGAGCGTCTTTGACGGCCTCAAATTTCGCGGGCTGAATCACTGCTTCCAGCTTCATCATCAGATTGACCTTTTTCTCTTCTTGGATTCGGCTAGGGCAGCGACGCTTCCCAGTAGTAACCTTCTTCGCCATGTTGCGTGAGATCGAGTCCCTGCACTTCCTCGTCCTCCGATACCCGCACACCCAGCACGAAATCGACAATGTGCAGAATAAGGTAGGTGCCGACCGCTGCCAGGGCGATCGCGATCAACACGCCGACTAGCTGGTTTCCCAGTTGCCGATAGTTGCCATCGACCATTCCTGAGGCGAGCACATGTCCCTGGGCGTCTTTGAAGATAGGATTGACAAGCTTGGTGGCGAACACGCCAGTCAGCAGCGCGCCGATTGTACCGCCAGCGCCATGCACTCCGAAGGCATCGAGCGAATCGTCGTATCCGAGACGCGCTTTTACCACCGCAACCATGAAATAGCAGAACACACCCGCGATGAGTCCGATGAGCAGCGCCGCCATCGGTGTGACAAATCCTGATGCCGGAGTAATGGCGACCAATCCAGCCACGCAGCCGGAAATCGCACCCAGCACGCTGGGCTTGCCATTGCGCATCCACTCCGCAGCTGCCCATCCGATGGCCGCTGTCGCCGCGGCAAAATGCGTAGCCACGAACGCGCTGGTCGCCAGGCTTCCTGCGCCGAGCGCGCTGCCGGCGTTGAAGCCGAACCAGCCCACCCACAAAAGACAAGCGCCAATGAAGCTAAGTACCACACTGTGGGGCGGCATGGGTTCTTTCGGGTAGCCGACTCGCCGGCCGAGATAGAGTGCGCAAATCAGCGCCGAAACTCCCGAGGTAATGTGGACAACCGTACCTCCGGCGAAATCCAGAGTCGGGAAGCGTCCACCCAGGCTCGCGTTCAACAGCCCGCCTTTGCCCCAAACCATGTGGGCCATCGGAGAGTAAACCAGCATGGACCACAGCACCATGAACAGCAGCATGGCGCTAAACTTCATGCGCTCGGCGAAGGCGCCGCAAATCAGCGCCGGCGTGATGATGGCGAACATCAATTGATAGACCATGAAGGTCTGCTGCGGGATGGTGGCCGCGTAGTCCGCGTCAGGAGCGGCGCCTACAGCGCGCAGGAAGGCGTGCTCGAGTCCTCCGAGGAAGCTATTGCCCGCCCCGAAGCACAGGCTGTACCCGATGATCGCCCACAGCACTGTGATGACTGCCATCATGGCGAAACTCTGCATCATGGTGGCCAGAACATTCTTCTTGCGCACCAATCCGCCATAGAACAGCGCCAGGCCGGGGCCGGTCATCAGCAAGACCAGCGCTGCGCTGGTCAGCATCCAGGAGTTATCAGCGGAACCCTTGGCATCGGCGATTTGCTGCTGTAGCTGCGCAATGCGATCGCCTTGAGCTCCGGCGTCCGTAGTTCCCGGAGCCGATTGTGCAGCCACGGTCACGGCCAACAACATCAAGGCCAGAAAAGGTAAGAACTTCAGAATCCACCGCATGCAGGACTCCTACAAATTAATGCTGAATTAATGGAACCGCAAACCGCCAGAAGGAGCGCCGCCTGGGCACATTCCAGCCGCGCATGCGGAGTGAAGATTTCGAGTTGATCTGTGGCGGCGCCGCCGACCCTATCGCTCTGCTTGGTATAACTTTGATACGCGGTTTTACGGCGAATGAGAAATTCAAACTATTTATGGCCGGGATTAGTTTCGATTATCGGGGTGGGGGCGGTTCAACACTGCGAAGCCAGGCCATTGGATTGCCGGCGAGATTAAGTTTCTTCGACTCCGGCGCCAAAAGAAGCGCCTGCGCTCAGGGTGACACATTGAAGTTCATCTTCCCTAACTCCAACGGAACCAGCGCAATGCCAACACAAACGACACCCCGCCCCACACCACCAGCACCGCGATACGGCTGAGTTGCGAGCTGAGAGGAGCGCCCTGCAAGATGATCGCGCGCAAAGCATCGTTGAGCGCCGTCAGCGGCAGCGCCCGGATCGCGGGAAGTACCATTTTGGGAAAACGCTCGTAGGAGAAAAAGACGCCGGAGAAAATCCACATCGGCATCATCACTACGTTGATCAGTCCGCTCACGCTTTCGATTTTTTGCGCCCGGCTGGCGGTCAATAGGCCGATCCCGCCGAACGATACTGCGCCCAGCGCGCCCACCAGCAGGATCGACAACAGAGATCCTTCCACTCGCAGGTGAAATACGAGCACGCCAAACACCAGCAGTAAGGCAACCTCGATGATCATTAAGACGAGCCGACTGCTGGCCAGGGCGAGCAGAAAATCGGAACGCCGCATGGGCGTGGCCACAAATCGCTTCAGCAGTTTGCGCTGGCGCATTTCCACGACAGCGAATCCGATGCCCCACATGCCGGAGTTCATCAGGTTCATGCCCAGCAAGCCCGGAATCAGAAAGTCGATATAGCGTGCGCCAGGTTCGCTGGCAGCGGTGCTGGTAGTGTTAATTGGATCCTTGCGTGAAGCCGCAGTCTGCAGCGCATCGTCAACCTGCGTTCGCGCCAGCAGACTTTCAGGACGCGCCGGATCATAACGATAGTGAATCCCCGCATCATCCATGCTGACGACCAACGGATACTTGCCCAGCCGGAAAGCGTCGAGAGCAGCGGACTGGCTCACCACGTCGGCGTGAATGCTGCCATGTTGTGGAGAGCGATCGAGCAGGCCAACCAGTTCTTGCGCCTTCGGACCATCTACAATCGCGATCGTGGTGACGTCGGGAGGCTTGCCGCGGAAAGCGATACCCAGTCCCAAAGCCAGCAGCAGCGGAAACACGAATACCCAGAAGATCACCTCCGGCTCGCGCCACATTTCCAGCATCCGCATTTGCAGCAGGCGGAGATAGGCGGTCCATCGGCCATTTGTGGTCAGCGGCGCTTCGGGAGGCGAAATCACCGGTGGCTGTTCGATAGTCGCCATTAATTCTCCCTCAGATGCCGGCCGGTAAGCTTGACGAAAACGTCTTCCAGACTGGCCTGTCGCGTAGTAAGGTGAACCAGCTTTGAGCCCTGTTTCTGCACGGCTGCGAGCAGCTCGGGGATGGTTTCGTGCGGCTCGTTGACTTGAAGAGAAAATAATCCATCTTCGGTGCGGACCGACTGCACTCCCGGCAGACGGCTCCATATTTCCCCGTCAATATCACTCGTGCCGGAGACGGCGAACTCAACCACGTGATGACCGGTGAGACGTTCGATCAGTTCGGCTGGCGTGCCCGCGGCGATGATCTGCCCATGATCGATGATGGCGAGCCGGTCGCACAGCCGTTCCGCCTCGTCCATGTAGTGCGTGGTCAACATCACAGTTCCCTTGCGCTGCTGAAATTGACGAACGATGTCCCATAACTGACGCCGGCTTTGTGGATCGAGCCCCGTGGTAGGTTCGTCAAGAAAGAGAATCTTGGGATTGGCGACCAGCGCTGTCGCTACTGCCAGACGCTGCTTCTGGCCGCCAGATAACTTGCCGACCCAGGCATCCGCTTTTTCCTGGAGAGAGAGTTCCTCGAGCACGGCGTCGACGGAGTTGGGATGTTGGTAGAAACTGGAAAACAGCTCCAGCGTTTCCCTGACCGTCAGCTTCTCGGAAAGCCGGGTCTCCTGCAGCGATACGCCGAGCCACTCGCGCAGCTCGCGCGGGTGCGACTGCCATGTCCTGCCGAGCACCTGCACTTCGCCCGAAGTCGGCTCCAGCAGCCCTTCCAGGATTTCGATGGTCGTGGTCTTCCCTGCTCCGTTGGGACCGAGCAGCCCAAAACACTCCCCGGTTGCGACGCTGAGATCCAGCCCACGCACGGCTTCCACTTTGCCCTCGTAGGTCTTGCGCAAAGCCCGGCATTCGATGGCAATATCCATACTTAAATGATATATGTTTGTGCCGCCATTCGGGATTGGCTAAAGGTTAGACCCGCGCTTCATGTGAGCGGCTTCAAGTCCTGCAGCATCGTTGGGATCAACTCTGACACTGTGGGATGAATGTGCATGGCCCGCGATACCACGGTATATGGGGCCTTGGCATACATCACATCGAGAAGGGAGTGGATTACTTCATCGCCCCCAACACCCAACACGGTGGCGCCTAGAATTTGCTTGCTCTCGGCGTCGATCAGCACCTTCATGAAGCCCTGGGTTTCGCTCTTTTCTTTGGCGCGGCCAACGTCCGACATCATGTACTTTCCGATGAGCGCCTTCTTTCCCGACTTGCGCACCTGGGCTTCGGTCATTCCTGCGCGGCCCAGAGGGGGATCGATGTATAGGTTGTAGGCCGGGATGCGGTCGCTGACCTTGCGATGATCGTTGTCGAGGAGGTTGGCGGCGACGATCTCGAAATCGTTGTACGACGTATGAGTGAAGCCTCCCCGGCCGTTACAGTCGCCCAGAGCCCAGATGCCGGGGACGTTGGTTCGCAGCTCGTCGTCGACCGTGATGTAACCCCGTTCGTCGTGTGCAATTCCAGCTTTGTCGAGACCGAGGTCGTCGGTGTTGGGACGACGTCCGGCCGCTACCAGCACATGCGTTCCGATTGCCGGCTCCGGATCATGCTCGCAGTCCACGCCCGCAGCAATCCGGTCCCCACGCTTCTCCACGCTTATGCAGGTAGCATTCAGGCGAACGGTAATTCCCTCGCGCTCCACGATCTCGCGAATCGTGTCGGAAACGTCTTCGTCTTCGCGCGGGACAAGACGTGATTCCCGTTGCAGAATCGTGACCTGGCTGCCGAAGCGACGATACATCTGGCCGAACTCCAGTCCGATGTAACTGCCCCCGATGACGATGAGATGTTCGGGAAGAAAGTCGACGCCCATCATCGACGAATTATTCCAATAGGGCACGTGGTCGATACCCTGAACAGACGGGACCGACGCCCGACCGCCAACGTTGATGAAGATCTGCTCGGAGGTGAGGCGGTCGTCGCCGACGGCCACGACGTGCGCCGATTCGAAGCGCGCCTGACCCTTGTAGACGTCGCAGTTCGGCTGTTCACGAAGGCGTTTCTCAGCACCTTCCTGAGAGGGCCGCTGGATTGCGTCTTTGCGGGCCTTCACCTTTTTCATATCGACGGTCACTTCGCCGCCGGTGAGCACGCCGAACTCGGCAGCACGGCGTGCCACATGCGCCACTTCGGCGCTGGCGACTAGAGTCTTGGTGGGAATGCAGCCAGTGTTGACGCAGGTCCCGCCGAACCGACCGCGTTCGATGATGGCAACTTTTCGTCCCAGTTTCGCCATGCGTATGGCGAGAAACGGTCCGGCTTGTCCAGTGCCGATAATGATTGCGTCGTAGGATTTGTTCATCACCCCTCCATGCGTGCATGGAAGGGTAATACGGCGGGGTGGGTGGCGTCACGTAGGGATCGCACTGTTAATTGTGAATCGAGAAGTGCCTGATTCTTAGTTGCGGGCTATCGGAACCGACTCCGGATTACAGAACCAGCACCGCTGCAACGGGCCCGCGCTGTTGGAATTGTCATCACGAGCGCAGCGAGGGATCTGTTTTTCGGTGGTTGCAGCGAAAGCAGATTCCTCGCTGCGCTCGTAATGACAACCAAAAACAACCAAAAGCTAGTCTAGCTTCACTGCCGACTGCGCTACGCCGTCCCACGCCGTCGCAGACGCCGGCGGGATGAAGCTCATGGCGCGCTCGGTGAGAGCGGTAATGGTGAGGCTGGGATTGACGCCGAGATTCGCCGCGATCACCGATCCGTCGCAAACGTACATGTTGCGGTAGCCGAAGACACGGTTGCGGTAATCGACCACGCCTCGCTGCGACGAGTCGGCGATGACGCTGCCACCCAGACAATGCGCCGTACCGGGGACGTTGAACAGAATTTCGGGAAGCATACTCATTGCCGTTCCGCCCGCAAGGCTGGCGAACTTCTCGGCAAACTCGTTGGCTGCGGGGATATAGGTCGGCACCTTGTGACCCCGGCTCACCAGAAATTTTCGAAAGGGCCAGTACACATGGCGCTCCCAACGCATGTCGATGTGGCCTTCCAGCGCTTGCATGCAAAGCAGGATGACGCATTCCCGCGCCCAGCGGAATGGCAGCAGGAGTCGCGAGGTTCTGAGGGGATGCAGCAGCAAGGACATGATGAGGTTTCTCATCCAAAGCGCAACGCGTCCCGGACCGGGCCGTCCGCCGGTGAGAATTGTGGTCAGCAAGCTCATCGTGTCGGAGCCTTCGGGATATCGCACCGCCTCGATGTGCGTGTGCCCGTCGATATAGACCCCAGAGCCAATCGCTACGCCCTTCGACAAGTCGTCTTTCGAGCCCGGCACGCGCACTCCAATCAGCGACTCGGAATTGGTGCGAACATAATTGCCCAGTTGGTCACTGATGTTCGGCAGCGAGCCTTTATCTTTCAGATGGAAGAGTAATTCCATCGTGCCCAGCGACGACGCGGAGAACACGATGCCGCGGCAAGTGAAGTGCCTGCGATCCTTGCTGAAGCGCGCAGTGGACTTTACGGTGTGGACCTCGTAGCCCTCGCTGCCATCCTCGATGCCATTCAGCGGGCGAACATCGATCACGCGCGTCTCGGCAAAAACTTTCGCCCCGCGCTTTTCCGCCAGATAAAGATAGTTCTGATCGAGAGTGTTCTTGGCGCCGTGACGGCAGCCCATCATGCAGCCGCCACAGCCGCGGCAAGTAGTACGCTCGGGACCTTCGCCGCCGAAGTATGGATCGGGGACCGTCTTGCCGCCGGGCTCTCCCTCCGGCGATTGGAGTATCGCTACATGGGTTCGATAGAAGCTGTTTCCAATTCCTACTGAATCGGCGACACGTTTGAGCAGATGATCGGCCGGACCCAGAATATTGTTTTCGGTGACGCCGAGCATGCGCGAGGCAGTGTCGTAGTGTTTCGGCATCTCCGATTTCCAGTCGGTCAGTCCGCTCCATGATCCGTGGTCCCAGACTGTGTCCGGCGGGCGTAGCAGCGTGCAGGCATAAGTGATAGAACCGCCGCCTACGGCGCAGCCATGCAGGATGGTGACATGCCGGAAAAACCGCATGCTGAAGAACCCGCGCAAAGCCAGAGTGGGCTGCCAGAACCAGCGATTCAGCGACCAACTAGTGTGAGGCAGGTTGTCCGGCGTCCAGCGCCGCCCCATCTCCATTACCGCGACCTTGTAGCCTTTTTCTGTCAATCGATGAGCAGTGACGCTTCCCCCGAATCCGGAGCCGACAACGATGAAATCGAAATCATAGCTAGATGTGCTAGTTGCCATGAAACTCCGGGCCCAAAGACTGATGCGCTGCACCTTCACCTTCTCACAAAAGGGCGGGGGGAACGGTGATGGGGGATCGAAGCCGGCGACTGATTCCCGTAATGGGAATCACTCCCAAAATGGTCGCATGTCACTGCAGGTGGGGTCACCCCTCCCGCATGATGAGGTCGTGAAGTTGCCGCGCGGCCGGATGGCTCCCCTCGAACCTGCGGGTGTCAATCGTCGCCAGCTTTTATCGCAGGGAGACCGACATGGCGGAGTTTCAGCAAAGTGATTCTTTCTCCTGGGGAGATGCACTATTTTTGTATCTTGAACGCCCTGGCCAGCCGCTGAGCATCGCCAGCGTCAGTATTTTCGAAGGAACGATACCACTCAAGGCGTTGCGGAATTTTGTTGAATCGAAGCTTTCGCTGATTCCACGCTATATCCAGCATGTGGTATTTCCGCCATTCAATCTTGGCCTGCCTGCCTGGAAGTTCGATCCCAACTTCGACATTCGAAACCACATCCGCCAAGTGAATCTGCCCGGCGGAACAGAAAGCGGCCTCAAGGCTCTTGCTTCCAAGATCTTGAGCACCAACCTGGACCGGCAGAAGCCTCTGTGGGACCTGACGCTGGTGCGCGGGCTGGAAGGCCATCGCACCGGTCTTATCGTCCGCATTCATCACTGTTTGGCGGATGGCGTTGCTGGAGTCGGAGTGGTCAACGTTCTCATGGATCCCAGCCCGGTCCCTCCGACTATACCCAGTAAGCCCCCGGCCTTCGATGCCCCGCAGGCCCGGGATGCAGGAGCCGTCCTTCTGGAAAACATGGTTAAGTCGTATTTCTCAGCCGTCAGTGGAGCGCTTACTTTGGGCTCGGGAGCTTTGAACATCGCACACGAGGCGCTCTCCAACCCGGGCGGCCAAATGGCTGAATTGATGAAGGTGATGCCGGAGCTCACCACTCCTTCCGACCGTTTGCCCTTCAACCAGGTGTGCCATGGCCCGCAGAAATTTGGCTGGACTGAGATCCCGATGGCGGAGATTAAAAACATTCGGGAAAACTGCGGGGGAACTGTGAACGACGTGATCCTCACGGTAACCACCATGGCTTTCCGCCGCTATGCTGAGTTGCGCGGAGCCAAACTGAAAGGACGTTCCATTCGCATCGTCATTCCGGTGAATGTGCGCGGCAAGGGCGACGTGAGCGAATTGGGAAACCGCATCTCGTTCCTTCCGGTGACACTGCCACTCGACATTCGCGATCCGCAAAAGCTTTTTGCTTTCGTTCGCGAACGAATGGAGTACTTGAAGCACGCGCGTGCAGCTGAGTTCGTTGGCTTCGCCGGTGGCTTGATTTCCACGGTTCCCACTGCCCTGTTGGCAGCGATAGGCCCCCTGGCCAGCCAACTGCCGCTTAGCCTCTGCAATCTCATCTGCACCAATGTTCCGGGTCCGCAGATACCGCTGTATCTGCTTGGCCACAAGATGCTTTCGTGGTATCCCTACGTACCGATCGGCGGGGAGATGGGCGTCAACTGCGCCATCCTCAGTTACAACGGGACAGCGTATTTCGGATTCACCTGCGATGTAAACGCCGTGCCTGATCCGGAGCATCTGGAAAAGTTCGCTATCGGCAGTTTTGCGGAATTACTCAAGAGCAGCCGAAATGCGGTTAAGCCTGCAAGCGATTCAGGAGCCGGGGAAGAGCCGACGAGGCCGAAGCGCAAGCGGCAGAACAACACGATTCCGATCGCCAAGAAGAAGAAGAAAGTCACGAAATCTATTGGGAAGTCGCCAGTGCGGTCGCACTTCGCCAAAGGGCGCCCGACCAAGAAACCAGCCAAGAGCGTTTCCCCGGCCATCTCGCACAGCGGTCAGCAGGCGAGTTCGGATTCACGTCCGCCGGAAAGTGTAGCGGCGACGCGGGAAGTGCGGGAAGCAATGACTGTTCTGGCGGCCGCAGGAGATTAGTTTGCCCACGTTTTACTCAGCAGCCACCAGCGCGTTCCGCGTCGCTTCCAGCGTGTGAATCAGCGACTCTTGCGGGAGCTTGCGGATAATCGGCTCGATAATCCATCCCAAGCCCAGCGGTATGTCGCGAGTCAGCGAAATGGCGCGGCATTCGATGTAAACACCATCGCCGCCATGAGCAGCAACGCGCCTCTCACCGGGCGCATTGACACCGCCCTTTTTCTCTTCAAACTTCCAATACGAATACAGACGCCAGAGGAAGCCATAGCCGGTGTCAGGCTCCAACACTTTTTCCTTAGGAGTGCCGGCCTCTTCGACCTCGGCAATCCGCGTGGTGAACGAACGGCACTGCCAGCGCTTCTCATCTAGCGCGGAATAGTGAACATCGTGGTCGGTATCGAGGACTACGGTGATGACTTTCTTTTTCAGCAGCCGCAGAAAGATTCGATAGTCGTTGCCTTCGTGGCTGATCAGCTTGGAGTCAAGCACTTCGGGCTGGTAGATGTTCTTGTGATTGTCGTAGTTCTGGACCAAAGCCAGTGCCTGCTCCACGGTTGCGTCTGGAACAAAGGCGGCGGCGATCCAATCGTGGATTAAGCCATTCGGCACTTTCACCGCACCCTCACCCGCCCAGAACTGGGCAACGATTTGTCCCTGGCGAACTTGTTGCGATCTCTCAGGACTACCATCTGACCAGAGGAATGAGCCACGTCCATGCAGTGAGGCGTCCATACCCTTCTCAGCCTCGGCGATATAGCTTCCGAAAGCCTGCAAGGTTCGAGGCTTTAGCTGCACGACATTTGCGGATTGCGCCATGGACCACCTGACTTTGGCGAATCGTTGACCGCGACGAAGAGTGTAAGCAGAATGCCGGCCGCGGAAATCTAGTCGCGAGACTTGCCGAGACTCGAGGTACGTTTGCCAATCGAGGCTACTGGGCGCGACTTGCCTATTCCCGACGCATCCGCTAAAGGACTATCGTCATCTCCTTCATCGGATGCATAAAGATAACTCTCGATCTCGTCGATTCGTTCGCTGGCATCGTGGTAACCCAGCGCTATGAGATCTCGGGTGTACTTTGAGGTGAACAGCAAGTAGCTCATCAGGTCCGAACACGACGCTGCATCCCGTCCCAGGCTGTTGACGAAGTACTGGATCAGGTAAGGCATGTCTTTCTGGTGTTGCTCGGCCACCGACGTCAGGGTGACGGAAGGCGTAATCAGCAACGTGGTGATAGGCCGCATCCGTTCCGGACCCGGAACTCCGAGGTGGTGGATATGCCCTTCCACCAACAACCGATTCAGCCGGTCCAGGTGTTCGATGTCGGTCGCAAGGTGATCCAGAAACATGACGTTTAAAATGACGCCCATGATCTGCGCCAGCGAAGGGTCCTTGGGATTACCAGGCTGTTCCTGATCTTCCAGCTTTTCTCCGCGAACTCCGATGGCCAGTATCTTTTCTGCGCCCAGTCGTATGACAGGACTGAGCGGCTGTTGCAATCGCAAACAACCGTCGCCGAAAAACGCCGTGCCTCGCGAGGTTTTCAGTCTCACCGGCTGAAACACCAGGGGAATCGCCGCCGACGCACAAATGTGCTCGATGGTGATTTTGGTCGCCAGCGTGACTCGCCGGCTGCGGTTCCACATGGGATGGCCTTTGGCGCCCTGGATAAACAGATAGCTCTTGCCTGAGTTGTAATTGGTTGCGGAGATGGCCAGAGCGTATAGATACTTTCGCTTGATGTTGTCCTGGATCCGGTCGCAATTGAGATGTTTGGCCAGATAGTACTGCAAGGGAGTCGCGTCCAACAACGACCGCGCGTTACCGCCCCCTAGCACACCACCAAACGACAGGTCCATGATCCAGATAAGGGAGTTGCGGGTTTGCGACATAAGATCGCAACGAAAGACATCGGAGGGTCTAAGGGTAGCCCAAAGTTGCGCGAGAACTGTGGTCGCCTGGGCAAACTCACCGGCGCCAGCCGCCACCGCCGAACCGTTGATTGCTCCCGCCGAAGCGCCTCCAATAATCGGAAAGGGATTGCCGTCGGTTTGAATTCGTTTGATCTCGCCAATGCGTTTCAGCACGCCAGCCTGATAAGCGCCGCGAGCGCCCCCGCCCGTCATTGCTAAACCGAGAACCTTGTCCATCTTTTCCCTACGGCCTTGCCACGACCAGAAGACGCGTGCGACTGATCTCGCGAACCCTTTGACATGCCCTCTGCACGTCAAAGACTTCCCTTGTGCAAAGTCTTATGCTCTTTGCGCTGCTTCAATGGTACGGCTAACTCCAAGCGAATCGTGGACTGGGTAGGAGTGATTGTCAAGGCACACGATCTTACGTTCCATTGTGGGAATTTGGATTGCCGGTCACGACGCAGAATTTGAAACTTTCCCAACGGCAAAACTACCTAGTTGAAGAGGACTGCGCATCTTAATATACAGAGCTAACGCGCTGCGAGGACCGTGGCACGTGATCTGACTGGAGGCTTATGTCGAGAATCAAAATGGCAATTGTGTTTCTTCTCTGCTGCACCGCAATTGGATTTGCACAAAATTCCGGGGACGCTTCCTCGCAACCGAAGACCTACTCTCCACAGATCGTGCAGGTTTCCGCAGCGGACATGGCCGGTCTAGTCGACAATAAGGTGTTGCCACAGTATCCGGCGGAAGCCATGGCCAAAGGAATCGAGGGCGACGTCGTCTTCAAGATTAACGTTGATGAAAATGGAAAGATCGTGAGCAGCGATCCGGTGCAGGGTCACCCTTTGCTGGTAGCCGCCACCAGGCAGGCACTGCGGGATTACACTTTCCACCCCTACCTGCTGAATGGAGCTCCGGTTCGAGTCGCCAGCCAAATGGGATTTCACTTCACTCTGACGCGCGACGGCGATTCAACGAAGGGTCAAGTGGAATGCATGTCCACGATCCCTTAACCCGGCAGACTTTGGACGGGCGAGACGCTAGCTCTTAGCCTTCTTCTTTGCCGTTTTGCTCGCGGGGCGAGTTTTTGTCAACGGCTTTTGCTGGCGGGTTTCCAGCTCCGCAAGACGCTTCCGCAGTTCTTCCAACTCCTGGCTTGATTCGCCGCTCTTCTCCGGCGCAGTAGTTTGGATGAAGTTCTTCATCATTTGCAGTGGCGACAGTGCGGCGGATTGCATCTCGGTCAAGCGGGTTTGCAGAGAGCTTTGTACTTTCTGATAGGCATCGAAGGCCGACTTCAGATACCACATGATGAATTCCTGGCCAACCCGGTCGGAAGCGACGATGAGCTGACGAAGCAACTCCAGCGGCAGCCCGGTCGGCTGGTCCTTCGCGTCTTCGACGATGATCTGGGTCAACGTGACGCGAGTGATGTCTTCGCCGGTGCTCGCGTCCACTACCTGCAAGTCTTTCCCGTTTCGAACCAGCGCCGCAATGTCCTCGAGATTGATGTACCGGCTGTTGGAAGTGTCGTAGAGTCTGCGATTTGCGTATTTCTTGATCACAACTTTGGCGGCATCCACGGCTTCAACTCCGATGTTGCATTGCAATATTTATCCAAAAATCCTTGACAGCTTCTGTTAAGAATACTACATTTTACTTGATGCTGCACTGCAGCAAATCGGAGGTTATCATGCCCAGAAACGGAAAAACCGAGTCCTCCACAGTCCACATCGGGGATTCATCCTTTGTATCTCTGCTGTCAGGATGGGTGCAGCAGGGGGTCGAAAATTTCTTCGCAACCCAGCGGATCCTGGTCGACCTGGCGATGAGCCAGAATGCCAATGCCATGAACCTGGTTCGGAGCCGGATCACGGACTCCAACTTTTGCCCCGCCGCAGTTTTAACCGATCTGGCGGGCGAAGGTGTATCAAACTTCATCGAAGGCCAGAAACTGCTTCTCACCCTGGCGCAGCGGGAATACGAAATCGTAGCCACAGGAGTTAAAGAGCGCGTCGCCGGCAACACGGCAGGCGTCGCTATAACTGATCTGGCAGAGCGTAGTTTCAATACGTTTGTCGACCTGCAGATGGACTTCCTCAAACTGGCCGGCAAGCAGTCGGAAGCCTGGCTAAACTCGGTCAAGGCCGGCAAGGGCTTCGACAGCGACGGCGTAGTCGAGACAGCCCGCGATGCCATGGACACCTTTGTTCATGCGCAAAAGAAATTCCTCAACATCCTGGCCGAGGAAACCTCCAACGCGACGAGCGACAAAGAGCCAACCCGCAAGACCAAGAAGACAGAACTGGCCACGCTTGCAAAAGAGGCCACCGATGCCTTTATTGATGCCCAGAAGAAAATGATGGACGTTGCCGGCAAACAGGTGAGCGCGCAGATGAAGGCCGCAGGCGAAACCTTGAACATGATTACGCCGTTTCCGTTCATTCCCATACCCGATCTGACTCGCCAAGGCGTCAGAACCTTCGTCAATGCAGAGAAGGCCTTGATCGATTCGGTAATGCATCGCCCCGAGACCAAGGGCACGAGCAAGACGGCGCAGACGCCCCGTCGTAAACGCCCCACTCGGACCATCAAAGTGCAGTCCAAGACACAAGCGGCTCACGCGACCGCGTGAACCGAGTTGGACTGAAGTATCAGGTGTAGCACGAACTTCAAACCTGGAGTTGAGCGAACACCTCGTTGACGTGCCGTCTCAGCGGAGGCGGCACGTCATTTGCGTTGCCGTTAGCCCCCGATTTTCAAGTTCCCGGCCGGTTCCGTTGCGCAGCGCCCCGCCGTCTTGTTTACGATTTCGCAGCTCCAAAAAATTGGTTGTTGGCAACCTTAAGCCGCTGCAGCTACACTAATCAACCGAAAGCTTACCTCCGACTGACTCTTCCTGATTCTCTTGCTGGAGTGAGTTCGCTGGGCAGCCCTCTCCATACGATTGAGATAGGAAGATTACAGACGCGCCTATGGCCCCGCCGCCAGCCCAAGCCTTTAACCAGGAAGTAGCCGAAGCCGACATAACAATCTGGAAAGAAGCGCTATTCGCAGCCGACGTTCTCCTGCTGCACGCGTCTCCGGTCTACTACGGGCTCGGCATACCGCGCGGGGACGGATCGGCCGTCGTACTGGTTCCGGGTTTTCTCGGCACGGACGCCTATTTAACCCAATTGCATTCCTGGCTGGGCCGAATCGGTTATCGCCCCTATTTTTCGGGAATCGGCCTCAACGCGGAATGTCCCAACCTTCTTATCCAGCGGCGACTGAACGACAATGTGGAAAAAGCCCTCTTCGATACCGGCCGGAAGATTCACCTGATTGGCCATAGCCTCGGGGGGATCATCGCTCGCTCGGTGGCCGCGCAGCGTCCCGACGACGTCGCCTCCGTCACCACTCTGGCCTCGCCGTTTCGGGGCACGGTAGTCCACCGGACCGTGCTGCGGGCCGCTGAAGCAGTCCGGAAGCGCATTCTGGAAGAGCACGGGAACGGGGTGCTACCAGCTTGTTATACCGGACGGTGTACGTGTGATTTTCTCGATTCCCTGCGTCGCAAGCTGCCCGGCTCCGTCCTGGAGACGGCCATCTACACCCGCAATGACGGCGTCGCCGACTGGCGATACTGTATGACAGGCTGCCAAAAATGTGATTTCGAGGTTCCCGGAACACATATCGGACTGGCCTTCAACGCCTCAGCTTATACGATTATCGCCAGCCGTCTCGCTTTGGCCCGTTCGCATAGCTGACCAACGCCACGCCAGAACTCAGGCCTATCCCTTACATCTACCACCGAAGTCGTACATCAAGATGCGGCTCTGTGTTGCTGCGAGGTTACACGTGCATTAGTCTGGAAGCAGCTCAGTTTTTTACTTTGGTGTCCCGGTTTGGGAGTGCAATAAAAACATTCCCACTTTGTTACAGATTCGTCACGAATGTAAAGCGCAGACTGAGTTGGACACGGTTGACCTTGGTCAGTGGGCGGATCATTCGCCGATCACGTCCACGATCCACCGTCGACTGAAGACTTTTATTTTGGCCGACTCCCGCAACTAGGGCGAGTGGGCAAGGAGCTTATTAATGCGGGCCCAGTTTCTCACCAAAGCTGTTTTTCTTTTTGTTCTTCTAAGCGCGCTTACATGCTTCGCACAACAGACCGACGTCACCCAGTTCGCCGCTTTCGGCGCATATTCGTATCTGAGCACACCGTCATTGAACTTAACTCAGCGTGGATTTGATGGTGACTTTGGCTACAACTATCGCAGCTGGCTGACGCTGGGCTTCGATTTCAGCACCTTTGGCGGCCACACTTCCCTGTATCCCAGCGATCTTTCCCAGGCCACGCAGGCGAAATTAATTCCGTTTCTGCCGTTGCTGCCTCCGGGCTACATCTTGGCCGTCCCTTACAACGCTTCCACTCAGACCTACGAGGGCGGACCGCAGTTCAACTATCGCCATTTCAAGCATCTGACTCTTTTTGCCCGTCCCGCGCTCGGAGCCTTGCACTCAACCTTCAACGCCAAGCCGAAAGATCCGATACAGACAGGCATTGTCACTGCCCTGATTGGTCCTACCTTGTCGAAGTCTGACACTGTGGTATTTTACGGTTTCGGGGGCGGAGGAACGTGGGAGATCACACCGCACTACGGTATACGTGTAGCCGCCGACTATGCCCGCTATAATTTCTTCTCGAACCTGCTGGATGGCCCTCGCAACAGCGTACGGCTTTCGGTGGGATTGAAAATCGGATTCGGCAAGAACATCATTAAGTAGGAGTTGTTATTTCGCCCTGGCCTCCGGCGCGTTCCTTCGCAACAAGGAGCGCGCTTTTTTGTGGAGTCAGATATTCAATCGCTCCCACGGTTACCCCGCCTTTAATGTCGAACTTGCTACTTGACAGCCTGCGGCCTGCGGATACGATATGTGAGCCCGATGGTCGGAGAGATTTCGTCTCCGATTGGGTGCTGCCGCAGCAAACGCCGACACTTGATTCATCTGTGTTACCGAATCGTAATTACTAGCCCAGATTGGCCAGGAATTTCCTCCGCAGCCCGCGTCGCAATTGCCACAGAGTCGGACCTCTCGGTCCAGCTCTGCGGGCGATATCACAACCATGCACCTGACAAATTCCGGGTCCCACAATCCCACCATGCAGGAGACGATCATGCTCACTGACCCTATTCCAGCCGTTGCCAGCCCGAGTCCGGTTCTCGAACGCACTCTCGCACGGTTCGTCTGGCTCCTCATTGTTGCAATGGTCATCGGTTTAGGCCTGTCTCAAGCAGGCGCCGCGCAGACGACGACCTGCACCACTGGTTCGTTGCCGTTCGGCAATGGCGGAGACCTGATCGTTTCCGGCGGCACATGCATGGTCAATGTGACCGGCACTTATCAGTATCACAATGTCAACATCATCAACGGCGGCACGCTGCTGTTCTCGGATGCGAAGATTGATTTCTGGGCAGAATCCATCCTGGTCGAAAATACCGGCAGCCTGATCGCCGGCAGCACCGCCGCCCCTATCGGCACGGCGGGCGGAGTCGTGACATTTCACCTCTACGGCATGGACCAGGGCACGTCGGGCACGGCGCAGGGCATTCCTTGCCAAACTCCCACCTCAGACACCGTTGGCCCGTGCGGAGTACCGCTAGTTCTGTGGAATTCCAATCCTATGAATGTTCTCGACCCCACCTCGTGTGTGTTGGCCAAGAACGTAAACGGCTTCAATCAAAACCTTCCTGGAAACGTCAACGATTGTTTCTACGGCTATATGCCACTGGACTACGACGGGGGCGGCACGACTCCCGGCTATTTCGGCTACAAAGTGCTGGCCGTGTCTTATGGCGGAACGCTGCAGCTGTTCGGCAAGAAGGGAGCAACGTACCTACCTCAGTTGCTTCCCGCAAGCTCTGGCACCAGTTGGGCGCGCTTAAACCAGACGATTCTTAAAGGAAGCACCACGCTGGTCCTCGATCGCGCCGTCGATTGGCAGGCGGGCGACCAGATCGTGATCTCCACCACCGACTACCTTCCTGGCCACTCGGAGGCGATGACCGTCCAGTCGGTTAGCACGACTAAGGGAGCCAGCACGGTCACTCTGACGGCGGGTGTGGCCTACGAGCATAACGGGCACACCTACGACACCGGCAGGGTTGTTCCGACCGGAATCGGCCCTGATCAGGATCCTGCCGTAACCTGTTCTTCCGGCCAAACCCGCTGCGTCGAGACCCGCGCGGCCGTCGGCCTGCTCACGCGCAGCATTCAGATCGTATCGGGGGGCGACACGCTGGAAAGTCCGTTCCCATCCTCCAGCGGGTGCCAGAGCGGCAATCCGCCGACTTGCAGCAGCGAGCCGGGCCAGTGCTACTTCTTCGGTGGACACACGCTGGTGCGCCAGGGCTTCCAGTCGTTCCAGATGCAAGGCGTGGAGTTTTATCAACTGGGTCAAGGCGGACGCATCATGCATTATCCCGTCCACTTTCACATGGCCCGGCAAACGCCGACCAATACCTTTGTATCCGATTCCTCGGTGGTCGACTCCATGACTCGCTGGTATACCGTCCACGCGACGCAGGGCGTAACTCTGGCGCGGAATGTCGGATATCTTTCCATTGGTCACGGATATTACCTCGAGGACGGCACCGAGGCCGGCAATCAGTTCTACAGCAATCTGGGAGTCATGGCTCGCGCGGCAGTGATCAATAGCCAGAACCCGCGCTGCGTTCCGGGAATTCTGGCGGCGTCCGAACCTCCTCCTCCAGCCGGTGCGCCCGACCAGGTGCCGTACTCTACCGACGTGGTTCACCCAACGTCGTTCTGGATCATGAACGGCTGGAATGATTTTCAGTACAACATGGCAGCCGGCGCCACGGGCTGCGGGATGTGCTACTGGCTGACGCCCGGGGGTAACAGCGGCAATTCCCGTTACGAGTATTGGGGAACCGGCTATGCCGCCGAGCAACAGGTGGATACTCAGGGCCGCTACGGTACCAGTCCGTTGAAGAGCTTCGTGGGTAACTCTTGCGTCAGCGCACAGAACGCTTTCTTCACCATTGGACCCAGCACATCTTGTTATGGCCTGGTTTCCAACGGTGATGTAAACGCGCCGCTGATCGCGCCTGTGCCCAATCCTCTGGCGCCGCCTACCACTTCGAACAATGCCGTCGACTACTATCCCCAGGTCAGTCAGGGTGGAGCACGAACGCCCACGGTTTGTCCTTCAGGTCTGGATTGCAGCAACAACAGCTCGGTTCCGATTTGTGATGCCGGCCCGGGACTGGCAAATTGCACTATCACCGCACTCGATCACTTCACCACCTCCTTCAACTGGGCAGAGACAGGCTTCGCGGCGCTTTGGCTGCGGCAGCAATGGTACTTAGTGTCGAACAGCGCCATCACCGATGTGCAGAATGGCGGACTTACGTTCGTTTCAGGTGGAGGCTATACCGATTCGGATGAGGTTCCCGGCTACTGGGCGCTGGCTCACAAGGATGTCTTCATCGGCAGCACGCAGCCGGCAAACCCCTATGCGTCGAATGCCGGTCCGTTCAATATCTTCTCGTTAAAGCTGGATCCTACGCTCAAGTGCTCTTTGAACGTGATGAACCAGAGTGAAGCTGCCTATTGTCTCAACCCAAACCAGGGCATCAGCCTAACTCTGGAGAACTTTGGCGCAAACCAGCGTTTCTTCAACATCTATGATGGCCCTTCTTTTCAGGATTCCAACGCGTATTTGGATATCACCAAGACGACACTGCTTAACTGTAATACCAGCAATGGAGGTTCGGCTTGTCAAGCTCTAGGATGGATGTACGGCAATGTGACCGGCGTACCGCTGGATCCGATCCAGTCATCGAATCTCCAGGCTTACTTGCCAAATGCAGCTATCGCCTGGAAGCAGCCTAATGGCTTTTACTATCCCCCGGCTTTCGACTCGCAGAATCTTTTCTTCAACAACGTCGATATACGTCACTTCGTTATCGAACCACTCTTCAACCCGGGAACTTACGATACCAACGGCACGCTAGCCGCGGCTCGTTACTTTAATAGTGCGGGCGGCGCCAGCGGACCGTACGGCATGTTCAACGGCTTCACCGATATTGACCGCCAGACGGAACTGACCGATCAGGATGGGTCGCTCACCGGCCTGCTGGGTGCGCCCAACCAGAAAAGTTATCTGCCAACCATCTCAGTCAACAAAGACAATTTTTTCAATGCGCCGGTGGAAACCGTAGAATGCGCCTCCGACATAACCGACAACATGCCTGATCCCTGGGGCCCGTGCACTCTGTCGCAGCCACTCTGCGGAACCGCCAACACCAGTCCATACGACTATGTGACCACGGTTGTTTATCCCGCGACCACAACCACCGACGGCACCTCGTGCGATCCCGTCCCGAACTGGACCCGAACCTGCACCATGCCCAACTGTTACGGTGTGCCTCTGTATCGCGAAGGATTGGTTCCCAGCGACGATGGTGCAGCGCCCTTCATTCGTCTGGCCGGCCAAACCACCTGCCAGCGCAGCAGCCTTACCGTAAACAATGGCAACTACTACATGGATACGAAGGTGTCGCTGACCGGGCAGAACAGCTGGAACGAGTTTGGCACGCCGGCCATCAACGTATTTACCGGCGGCCAAATCTATTACACCTTCCTGCTCTTTGCCAAGCCGACGACCGTGCAAACCTATTCGATGTATGTCGGAACGGACTTCACTCCGTCGGATCCCAGTCAGCTCTGGGTAACCCGCGTCGACAAGAGCGCCACTCCCTACGCCTTCGCCAAAGATACGGCTGAGACCATGACCGCATGTTCTTCGCGCAAAGCTGGCTCGGATTTTGCCTGGTGTTACGACTACAGTTCTACGACGGGCATTCTGACCGTGAACATGAACATGGGGTTCTCGGAATTCGGGCAGAACTATGCCCAAGCCATCGAGGAACAATGCGGGCCGGCGAATTATTGCGGCTGGAATCAATCGACCAATAGCTGCGGGTGCGTGCTGAGCAGCAAGGACGGCGGCTATAAGGAGTGCCAGAACGCCTGCTCCAACTGGGCCGGCAAGGCCATCGATTGTCCCTGGGACAGTACAGATTTTTCTTCGCCCCGCAGTGCCTGCTACGGAATCGGCGTGGCCCTGCCTAGCGACTTTGTAGCCAGCGAGACCACCACGACCTCGCCTGCTGGACCAGTGCCTGCCCAACAATCCTACGTGGAACGTGCCGTTCACGCGCGCGCAGTCGGGTACTGCAGGAACGTGCAACTATACCGCTTCCATGCTGCCAACGGGATCATTTTGCAGCAGTGCAATGCGGAAATGAGCTGAAGAGAGCAGCCCTCAGGCCGTCCGACGGCAGTGGACATCACAACGGCCTTACGGTTAGCGGAAAACCCGGGAAAAGCAGATCCCTCATCGGCTGAAGCTGGATTCGTGACGACAAAACGAAGAGCTTGCTAGGGCGCGGCAAAGGCTACGCTCCTTCGAAATCGCGAAGGCCCGAGTTTTTCAGGAGACTCTTTACCGGCAACATGCTTCACGTTGCCAGAGCCGCGCCACGTTGCGAGAGCCGTGCCACGTTGCCGCGTCGTTATTTCGACTTGCTGCTCAGCCCGGCCCACTTCTCCAGCAATCCGAGCGTGGCGGCGTAATCCAGATCGTCCCAACCTTCCTCACTCGACAACTCATAGATCTCGTCTACGGTTTCGAGTGCGGGCAGCTTGACGCGGTTTTCCTTCGCCATCTCGAGCATGAGATGAATGTCTTTGTGCATCAGGCGCAGCGGAAAGTTAGGCGAGTAATCATGGCGTAGCACGAACGGAGCTTTGTAGTCGGTGACTCCAGACCGCACCATCGAGGCCTGAATCAGCTCGACCAGCTTGGCAGGTTCGACGCCGAGCTTTCGCGACAGAACAAAGGCCTCAGCGAAACCCTCGTAAATCAAGGCGATCATCAGATTCATGCCGAGCTTCGCCGCCTGGCCTTTGCCGGTATCGCCGATGTGAATCACCTGCTTGCCCATCGCTTTGAACAGCGGATCTAGGTACTCCACTGGCTCGGCTGCGCCGCCTACGATGAAGATAAGCTGCCCGTTTTCGGCGCCGATTTTAGATCCTGTGACCGGAGCATCTACCCAATGAACTCCACGCGCATTCACTCGCTGGGCAAAGCGCACCGTAGCCGACGGCGAAATCGTGCTGGAGTCTACAACGATGGCGCCCTCGCGGAGAGACTGTTCGGCTCCGTCATCAGCAAACATCACGCGCTCGACCGCGGCTGTGTCGGCTACGCAGGTCCAGACCACATCGGCTTCTTTGGCCGCATCGGCCGGAGAGACAGCCGTGGTGGCGCCGTCAACATGTTGCCGGGCGCTGCGGTTCCAAACCGCAACTTCATGACCTGCTGCGACCAGACGGGAGGCCATCGGGCGTCCCATGATGCCCAAACCGAGGAAGGCAATACGCATTTGCTGCTCCTTAATGTCATCGGGAGTAGACACGCGCAGTATGGAGCCGCTGGCGCATCGGCCCGGAACTAATGATTTAAGCTGAGTGCGAGACTAAGGTCAAGGAAGCTTGCACTTATTCCTGTTAAGGGATATTTGCGCATATCTGCGTGGACGCGCAAAGTCCTCTCTCGCAGGTGAAGATTTGCGTTTACCGTTAGCCGAAACTTGCGCATTCGATCCTGATGTCCGCATCTGCATCGAGCTACCCGCTGCCGGCGTCTAATGAATTGAGCTCATGTTAGGAATCACAATCCGCCGTAAGGCGAAGCAGTTCGGAACTCTGGTGCGCCGCTCTGCCATGACACCGAGAACCGGTGTCACCCGCAAACCGATGGCAGCTAGACGGGGTGAACTTGGCGTTACGTTCATCGGACATTCCAGCTTCTTTCTGCAAATCGGTGGCAAGAACATCCTCGTCGATCCCAACTTTGCGCGCTGGATCTTTGTGTTGAAACGCCTGCGGAGGCCGGGACTGCGGCTGCGCGATCTGCCGCCAATTGATGCGGTGCTGATCTCACACGCCCACTTCGATCATCTCAATCGGCCGTCTTTGCGGGCGATTGCCCGGCTCACTCGCTGGAAGTCTGGCAGGCGGCCCACCATCATCGTGCCGCGTAACGTGCGCGACCTGGTCAGTGACCTGGGGTATGGACGCATCATCGAGTTGGACTGGTGGCAAAATGTGAAGTTGGGCGACTTGGAAGTCACTCATGTGCCGGCTCGCCATTGGGGCGCTCGCATTGTTCGCGATATGCATCGCGGCTACGGCGGATACGTGCTGCGGTCGGGTGAGCAGTCGCTCTATCACGCAGGCGACACGGCCTACTTCGATGGCTTCCAAGAGATTGGCCAGCGGCTGCATCCTGAGGTAGCGTTGCTGCCGATTGGGGCTTATCATCCAGCATCGTACCGTTCGGTTCATACCAGCCCCGAAGACGCGGTGCAGGCCTTCCTCGATCTGGGTGCGCGATGGATGGTTCCAATGCATTATGGAACGTTCCGGCTGTCGCACGAACCGGTAGACGAGCCGGTCCAGCGGCTTAAACTTGACGCAAAACGCCGCGGGATCGAGAAAAAGATCTGCGTGCTGGAAGAGGGCGTGACGAAGTTTTTTGAGTGATGGGTGGATTCCGCTTTTGTCATCCCGACCGGAGCGAAGCGGAGTGGAGGGATCTGCGGTTTCCCTTTAGCCCGGAAAATGTCATTCGAATTATGGCACTATCGATGAATCGCTATCCGGAGGAATCTTTGAGAAAGACTGCTACCGCAATTCTAATGACGCTGATCTTGTCCTGTGTTGCCTTTGCTGCCGACACGCACACCTATTCGACCGGCAAAATCGTGAAGTGGGAGAATGGCTCCTACGCCCAGAACTCCGGGAAAAAGCCGATGAAGAACTGGATCATCTATCAGTTGCAGACTGACAGCACGACGTACTCCATCGCTCGCAAGAAAGAAACCAAGCCGCAGATGCAGGCAGGCGACGTAGTCCAGTACGAACTCAAGAAGAACAATCAGATCAACGTCATTACCGCGAACGGCGGAAAACGCGAATACCAGATCGTAGGCCAGACCGCCGGACCCAGCCAGTGAGACCGTTATTCGCTCTTCGCTCTTGACTCATCGCGTTTAGCGATCGGTCCCTAGGCCCTGTCATCCTGAGCTGAGGCGCGCATGTATTAGGCGCGCCGAAGTCGAGGGACCTCTATGTTGCGCCGCTGATGGCTGACACTTATATTCCTGCCAGCGCCTGCTCCAGATCGGCGATTAAATCTTCCACGTCCTCGATCCCCACTGAAATTCGCACCATGCCATCCGTCAGGCCGATGGCTTTGCGGCCCTTTTCGCCGATGGCAGCGTGGGTCATGCTCGCCGGATGCGAGATCAGCGTCTCGACTCCGCCCAGCGATTCGCCCATGGTGCAGACGCGTACCCGCTTCAGCAGACGCTTGGCGTTGGCCAGCGAGCCGGTCTCGAACGTGATCATCGAGCCGAAGCCCGACATCTGGCGGCAGGCCAGTTCGTATTGCGGATGGCTCTTCAGTCCGGGATAGAAAACCTTCTTCACCTTGCGATGGCCGCTGAGATAGTCGGCCATCACGCGGCCGCTCTCGTCGTGCTGCTTCATGCGGACGGCCAGCGTCTTCACGCCGCGCAGCACCAGCCAGCATTCGAAGGGCGACATGATCGCGCCCACCGCTTTCTGGATAAAGGCCAGCTTCTCTGCCTGCTCTTGCGTGGTGCACACCAGCACGCCGCCCAGACCATCGCTGTGGCCGTTGAGAAATTTTGTGGTGGAGTGCATCACGATGTCGGCGCCAAATTTGATGGGTTGCTGGAAGTACGGCGACATGAAGGTGTTGTCGACCACAACTTCGCAGACGACGCTTGTGGGCGATCTCGCTGACGGCGGCGATGTCGGTGAGACCCATCAGCGGATTGGTCGGCGTTTCGATATAGACATAACGCGTGTTCTTGCGGATGGCGCGCTCTACGTTGCGCGGATCGGTGGTGTCCACGTAAGTGAACTCCAGGCCGAAGTTCGTCATGACCTGGTTGAACAGCCGGGGCACGCCGCCATAGAGATTGTTGGAGGCGACAACGTGGTCGCCCGACTTCATCAGCTGGCACAGCGCGCCGACCGCAGCCATTCCGCTGGCAAAAACCGGCGCGGCGATGCCGCCTTCCAGCGACGCAAGATTCTGCTCCAGCCGCGTGCGCGTGGGATTGCCGGCGCGCGAATAGTCGTAGCCCTTGGTCTTGCCCAGTTCTTCCTGAGCGTAGGTCGAGGTGGCAAAGATGGGAGGAGCGACGGCTCCGGTGGATGGGTCGGCTTCATCGCCGACATGGATGGCGCGAGTAGAAAAGCCGGGAACATTCTTCTTAGGCATAGAGAGCTGTTTCACCACAGAGGCACAGAGTTAGAAAACTTTTCACCACGGAGGACACGGAGAGCACGGAAAGGACAGAGCAATTTTCAATCCTGCGAATTCAGAATTCTCAATAAGTCTAAGAAAACGGACCGTTAAAGATACAGAAGCGAAAGCTTGGAAACTCTTGGTGGTGCGCTGTCCGCGGCGAAGTTAACGCGGCGCAATAGCCAAACTGATCTGCTTTGCCTCCCGCGGGCTCCGTGTCCTCTGTGGTGAAAAAGCCGTATTCACGCAATCAATGATTGTCGTTGAAATGAAAGATATCCTTCGACAGATAACGCTCGGCGGAATCCGGGATAATCGTCGCCACGCGCTTGCCCGGGCCCAGGCGGCGGGCGATCTCGAGGGCCACAAATACGTTGGCGCCGGCGCTCGACCCAGCCAGCACGCCTTCCATCGCAGCCAGTTTCTTCACCATGTCGAAGGCATCGCGGTCGGTGACGGCGATAATCTCGTCGGCAAGCGACTTATCGAAAGTTTTCGGCATGAAGCTGGCGCCGATTCCTTCCACTTCGTGATCGCCTTTCGGGCCGCCGCCCAGCACAGATCCCTCGGTTTCGACCGCGATGGCCAGCGTCTTCGGATTGCGTTCTTTCAAGATAGCGCGCCACGCCGCTAAACGTCCCGCCGGTCCCGCAGCCAATGACGATCGCGTCAATCTGTCCGCCGATCTGCTCGTAGAATTCGCGCGCGGTGGTCTCGTAGTGGTAATCGGGATTGTCCTGATTCTCGAACTGGCCGGCGATAAAAGAATTGGGAGTGTTGGCGGCGCGTTCCTTCACGTAATCGATGGCGCCCTGCATGCCGTCGGCCTCGGGCGTTCGGATCACCTCGGCGCCTAGCGCCTCCATCAGCGTGACTTTCTCTTGCGAAAATCCTTCGGGGACGGCCAGCACGGTTTTGTAACCGCGCCCACTTCCGATAAGAGCCAGGCCCACGCCGGTGTTGCCGGCGGTCGCTTCGAAGATGGTTGCCCCGGGCCGCAGCTTACCCGCCTGCTCGGCTTTGGTAATCATGCCCAGCGCGGCGCGGTCTTTGATGCTCCCGCCCGGGTTCAGGTATTCGAGCTTGGCATACACATCGGCGGCATCGGCAGGAACCAACTTTCGCAGGTGAAGGACAGGGGTTTCGCCGACCAGTTCCGTGATTTCTTCGGCGACGCGTCCGGGGCCCCCGGCGCGCGTGTCGTTGGCGCGATGGGGTGGTTGGAGAGATGCCATTTCAGCAGTCTTCATAAGTATTTTGAGCGCAACTTTCAAGGGTACGTTAAGCGGAACGGGACGGTCAATGCATGGTCACGTGCAGATGGATCTCCTGCCATTAAGTGTGTGCCGAATCGGGAGGTTCCGGTAACGTCAACTCTTCTTTGTCGGCTTGGGCTTGAGTGTCTTGACATACGCGAAGCTTAGATCGAGATACTTCGCCAGCTCTTTTGTCTTCGGAAGCAAGGTATCGGGGACGGCTACGAACTCCTGCATGACCGCGCCGTAGGCCTCAAACAGACGAGTTTTGTACTTCTTGATGAACTTCTCCCGTTCCTCTTCGGACAGGCGGATCGCCAGGTTACCCGGTGGATTCAGCAACGTAAACATGTGTCCGTTATAGGAAGTGTAAGGATGGGTCGCACCCTTGCGTTCGATTTCCGGATTGGTGGCTACGAGCTTGTTGTACAGATCAAGCTTGCCGGCGGGAATGGTGCTCTTTTTCGGCGTGGCCATCAGTCTCACCTCAACTCGCTAATGGAAATGCGTATAGGAGAATACACCCGAAGACTCGAAGGCGAGGTGACGACGGCGTGCTTGTTTCAGCCCGACAAGTTTATTTGGTGCCGCCCGCTCCACCGGCGGAAGCGCGATCCTGACCAGCGTAGTAGCCACTGCGAGTGCGGACCTGCAACTTCTTGTAACCGCGCGCTTGGGCTTCGACTTTCACCGTACGATAGCCACCCGAACTCTGCGGATTCGTAGGTTTGTACTGGATGGTGTATTGGTTGCGGATATCGTGGGCAATCTGGCTGGTGATTGCCTGGACTTCGTTCAAATCCTTGGGAAAGAAAGCTACTCCACCGGTGTCTTCGGCCATCTCGCGAAGAGCGCGGCGCGCGCGTTTCGAGTGCTCGTCACCGAGCAGTCCGATGGTGTAGACCGTGGGACCGTTCTTCTCTTCCAAGCGGCGTAGAGCTTGCTCGAGTGATTCGCGGCTGGCATTGTCTTCGCCGTCGGTTACCACCAGGAGCACTTTTTTCTCCAGCTCGCCACTCTTCTTCAAGTGGTCTGACGAGGCCACGACCGCATCGTAGAGCGCCGTTCCACCGCGGGCCTCGATGCGCTCGAGAGCATCTTTCAGCTTGGGAACGCTGCCCGTGTAATCCTGATCGAGGAAGTACTCCTCGTTGAAATTGACGACAAACACCTTGTCCTGCGGATTGCTGGACTGCACCAGATTGATAGCGGCGGCGTTCACCTTGGCCCGCTTTTCGCGCATCGAGCCGGAATTGTCGATGACAATCCCCAGCGCCACCGGGATGTCTTCGCTGCGGAACGAAGTTATTTTCTGGGGTTTGCCGTCTTCGAAGACCGTGAAGTCATTCTTGTCGAGACGCGTGATCAGCCGATTTTGATCGTCGACCACGGTGGCGTGTAGTGTAACCTCGTCAACTTCCTTCTTGAAAACGAAGACGTCATCGTGTTCGGCCGCGGGAGCCTGGCCTTGCTGCGGGATCTGAACCGTATCACCGGGCTGGTTCGGTGCGGGCGCGACCGGCGCTTCCTGGGTTCCTGCCGGACTGGGAGCGCTACCCGATTGTGGCTGTTCTGGAGCCGGCTGCGTTGCTGTTCCTGGCTGCGGCTGCCCGGCAGCAGGCTGATTGGCGCTGCCGGACTGCGACTGATTCATGCCGTTATTGGGTGTCTGGGTTGGGGTAGTTGAATTCTGGGCGGCCAACCACGTTCCCAGCAAAAGAACCGCTGTCAGCAGGAAAAGATAGGCTTTATTCCGTAGGTGCATAGTATCCAGTTTTGGCATACACGTGCAGTGTGGGCAAGCCCTTGGGAGGATTGAGCCGCACTTTGATCTTGCGCCACTTGCCATCACGTGCTGGATTAGTTGGACGGTATCCGAGTACATATTGGTTGCGCAGCTCGATACCAATCTTTGTCGCTACATCCGCCAGTTCGTTCGGCGAATCGATGACAAATGTCCGTCCACCCGTCACTTCGGTCACGTCGCTGAGCAAAGCCGGGCCCTCCCGCTCTTCCGGCGTCTTGGCATCGCGATCATAGAGTCCGATGCCGTAGATCTGAACGTCGGCCTCCCGTACCATCGATTTGATCTCGCCTTCGGTATAGCGGCTGTGGTTGTCGCCGCCATCGGAGATGATCAGCAAGGCTTTGCGCTCGTAATGCGCCTTTTGCATACGATTCATGCCGAGATAGATCGCATCCAGCAGCGCCGTCCGGCCCTTGGGAATCGCATAAACCAGCTTGCTTTGAATATCTTCGATGGAGGAGGTGAAGTCCACCAGCACCTCGGGCTTCTCCGAGAAGGTGATGAGAAAAAACTCGTCCTGCGGATTGGCGGTACGGAAGAATTCCACGACTGCCTGGCGCGACTTGTCGATCTTGTCAGACATCGACCCACTGACGTCGAAAATGACGCCGAGCGAAATGGGGGCGTCTTCACTGGAAAAGTGCCGAATCTGTTGCGGCTGACCATTGTCGGTGAGCTGGAAGTTTTCTTTCTCCAGGCCGGTCACCAGACGGTTCATGGGATCGGTGATGGTGACGGGAACCAGCACCAGGTCCACGTCTTTCTTAAGCGGTTTGGTATGAGTCCTCAGCGCGGGATCGCCGGGAATATCGGGTGGAGGCGTTGCGTCCGCCTTCTTGGTTTCGCGCGGAGTGATATGAATCTCATCCGTCTGCGCCACCATCGGCACGGCCAACCAGCCAGCCAGCAGACACACTCCGAGCATCAGCAGGAATTTTCGAAAGGCGCGCACGGGGGATTGGACGGACTGGGCGGAAAAAAGTCCCGCCGCACGGATCGGATATGAGGAACAGATGGTCGAGCCGCGCGACCCGAACCCCTTACTGCTACCGCGGGCCATAGGATCCTCTGGAGATGGGTTAAATCGTATCACAGGCACCGCAGCCCGAGGAGCTTGTTCAGCCGTATAACACGCACCTCTCTATTGGCTTTGATGCACGTATGGATGTGACGACCGTCATTCTGGTTTCCTTTTTCTTACTGCTACAATCGGGCTTCTCGAAAGACCTCTATCATTCATTCAACTTCGAGCATTCAACTTCGGGAACAGGGACTTCCTATGGCAGACATCATTCCATTTCGCGCTCTACGTTATAACCCCTCGAAAGTGGCGCCTGGCGACGTGATGACCCAGCCTTACGACAAGATCAGCCCGGCGATGCAAGACCGCTACTACGCAGCTAGTCCTTATAACCTGGTGCGAATCATTTTGGGCAAGCCGCAGGACGGAGACAACGAGCAAAACAATGTTTACACGCGCGCCGCTGGCTGGCTGCGGCAGTGGCAGAACGAGGGCATTCTGGTGCCTGACGCAGAGCCAAGTATCTATGTTTACGCTCAGCGATTTACGGTGCCAGGCGACCCTACTGGAGCTGCGATCGAGAGGCGCAGCTTCATCGCGCTGGGACGAGTGGAGGATTACGACCGGAAGATAGTGTTCCGTCACGAGCAGACTTTGAGCAAGCCCAAGGCCGACCGTTTCAACCTGCTGCGGGCCACCCAGGCTCATTGCGGCCAGATCTTCATGATGTACAGCGATCCCGACAGTGCGGTCGACGCCGCTTTACATCAGGAATGCCCGCCTACGGTCGAGGTACGCGATGAATACGGGGTCCTGCATCGCATGTGGAAGGTTTCCGATCCGCAGATCATCGCGAGCGTGCAGAAAAAGATGGCGGACAAGAAGCTGATTATCGCCGATGGCCACCATCGCTACGAGACCGCTCTGAACTATCGAAATGAGATGCGCCGGCAATCCGCTGGCAATTTGCAGGCTGCCACCGAGCGCGTGATGATGACCTTCGTGAATATGGATTCTCCGGGCCTGGTCGTTCTTCCAACGCATAGGGTCGTCTTTGGGCTGGAGGACTTCAGCATCTTCGAGATGGTGGCGGAGCTGAAAAAATATTTCGAGGTCGAAGACCTGGGTCCGTTGGCCGACGTTGCCGGCGCCATGCGACGCCTGCATGAAGCCGGCAAAGATCGCACGGCCCTGCTGGCAGTTACCGCTCATAGCGCTTTCCTTCTAAAGCCGCGGCCGGATGCAAAATCAGCGGGCTTGAACGGGCTTTCCGAGCAGCAACGCGGGCTCGATGTTGTCCAGTTGCACAAAGTGGTGTTGGAAGAGACGCTGGGCATGTCGGAAGAAGATATTAGAGCGCAAACACACCTGAAGTACGTGCGTGACGCGGCCGAGGCTGTCGAAGAAGTCCACAAAGGGGCCCAGGTTGCCTTCCTGATGAATCCTGTGCGCATGGAGCAGGTGTGCGACATCGCTTTTGCAGGCGAGGTGCTGCCGCAGAAGTCCACCGACTTCTATCCCAAGATGCTGAGCGGGCTAACGATTTATTCGTTGCAGGAGGCCGGCCAAGGCACCGCGGGAGGGCACTAGGACCACGGCCAGAGACGGTGCCCAGTCGGGCGCGGATTTGTACCGGCAGCTCGATATAGCTATGGTTAAAGGGACCTGTTGTTAGTTGCGGATCGCTTTGATGACTTCGAGGTTCCTCGCGCGCCATAACCGTTTCCCCCGTTGGTTAGGTCTCACCCTAACCGCGATGCTGGTTACCCTCATCGCACACTACGCGATCGTTCTCGCGCAATCTCCCGAGCAACTCACAGTTTATTCTCCGCAAACTTTTTACTCTGTTCCCTTGCTCGACCAGGCAGGACAGCCTTATGCAGGATTAGTAGAACTGCTGGAGCCGCTGGGCACAATCGACGCCAAGCCCGACGGCAAGAAGTACAAACTGCGCTTCACCGCGCCGGGTGGACGTCAAGTCGAAGCACAGTTCAACGAGGGCAAAGATAAGAGCAAGGTTCGGGGCGAAAACTACAAGCTACCGGCGAACTTCGTGCTGCAGAATGGCCGGGGCTACGTGCCGCTCAGCGCGGTTCCCGAGATATTAACCAAGCTGCTGGCGACACCCGTTCAACTGCATCCTTCGGCTCGGCGCCTGTTCATCGGCGACGTGCCTATGCGTTTCACTCTGGAATTGGACAAAGGCAATCCGCCGAAACTGATCGCCAGCTTCCCCAGCCCGGTCAATCCGTCGATCGCCACGGAGCCCGGACGCGTGCGCTTTACTTTCCGCCGCGAGCCGGTAGTTTCCAGCGGACAGGATAGCTTTAACTTTAGCGACTCTGTCATTACCGGCGCAGTCTTCGCGGAGCACGATGGTTTGGCCGAACTCACCGTTATGGGAACGGCTCCGCTGATGGCAAACTTTGCCGATGGCGGCAAAACCATCATCATCGCTGCGGCTCCTCCGCCGCCGCCTCCCCCGGCACCCACACCCGTTCCACAGGCGCAGGCTCCGCCGCAGACCGCGGCCCCTCAGCCCAAGGCGCCAGCGGTTCCGCGTTTCCTGGTGCTCATCGATCCTGCGCACGGCGGGGCAGACACGGGCGCGGCCATCACTCCTTCGCTGGCTGAGAAAGATGTCGTGCTGGCGCTGGCGCGGCGGGTGCAACACGAGTTGGTGAGCCGCGGCATTGCCGCAGGAATGCTCCGGAATTCCGATATCGCGATCTCCTTGGACCAGCGCGCGGCATCGGCGAATGCAGTCCGTCCAGCGCTGTACGTCACTCTTCACGCCGCCAACACGGGACGAGGCGTACATGTTTTCACCTCCATGCTTCCGGCAGTCAACCTCCCGCGGGAGGGATTCTTACCGTGGGACACCGCGCAGGCGGCATTTCTTGATCTGAGCGGATCGGTTGCGGGGTCGGTCGCCGCGGAACTGGAATCGCGCAAGCTGCCGAACAATACGCTGGTTGCGCCGTTGCGGCCAATGAACAACATCGCAGCCCCGGCCATCGCCGTTGAGATCGCGCCCCCCGACGACAACGTGGACAACATCGCCAGCGCCGACTACCAAGCGCAGGTGGCCCAGGCCATTGCCGCCGGGATCGCCGCCGTGCGCTCCAAGCTGCCCGAGGTGCGGCCATGACGCGACGCATTATGCTGATGTTCGCGGCACTGGCGTTGATTGCCGTAGCGCTCGGCTTCTACGCGCTGCACCTGAAGAGGAAAGTCGCGCGCGACGCTCAGGCTGCCGCCGAGCAACAGTTGGCCATGGCGCCGCCGGGTAATGGACCTCCCGAGCCGGTCACGTTGTACGTGGCGACCGACAGCGACGGCACACTGCGCAAGACGCAGGTCACCGTTCCTTTGCCCCCGGAACGCAGCGAACGGGATCGCGCCGTGCTGCGAGCGCTTCTCGGACAATATTTGAAATCGCCGTCGTCGCATCCCATCGGCCCGGGCGCCGATGTGCGCGAGGTATATCTGATGGGCGAGGATACGGCCATCGTCGACATGAATTTGGCGTTCGCCGAGGCGCATCCGTCGGGCGTTCTGGCTGAGGAGTTGACGGTAGCCTCGATCGTAGTTACGTTGAACGCCAACGACAGCAAGATTGCGCGAGTGAAGATCCTGATCAACGGGCAAGAACGCGACACGCTCGCCGGACACGCCGATTTGCGGCGGTTCTACGAGGCCAGCAATCTGGGCCAGGTGGTAAAGGACATGCAGTGACCCTACCGCGCATTGGCGTATTCGATTCCGGAGTCGGCGGCCTGACCGTGCTGAAGGCCATGGCCGAGCAGTTGCCCGCGCACTATCTCTACTTTGGCGACACGGCGCGACTGCCCTATGGAACCAAGTCGGCTGAGACGGTGGCGCGCTACGCGATTGGAGCGACAAAGTTTCTGGAGGCGCAGAATATCGACCTGCTGGTGATTGCCTGCAACACGGCAACCGCGCTGGCGTTAGGAGACATCAAGGCAGCCGCGCACGTGCCGGTGGTCGGCGTGGTGGAACCGGGAGCAGCCCTGGCAGCCGAGGTCAGCAAGAACCGCGCCGCCATCGTGATCGCTACCGAAGCAACCGTCAGCAGCCACGCCTATCGCAATGCTCTGCAAGAGCACGGGCTCGAGGCCTACGAGAAGGCGTGTCCGCTCTTCGTGCCGCTGGTGGAGGAGGGATGGATTGAGCATCCTGTAACCGAGCAGGTGGCCCGAATTTATCTGGGCGAAGCCACGGCGCAAGCGCCGAACGGAGCCGATGTGCTGGTGCTGGCGTGCACGCACTATCCCCTGATCGCTCCCATGTTGCGGCGGATTGTGCCGGCGACGATGGAGATCGTGGATTCTGCCGAATCGACCGCGCGGGTGGTGAGGAAGATGATTGAATATTTGGGCTGTCATCCTGAGCGGAGTGAAGTCGCCGTGGCGGCCGAACGCAGTCGAAAGCCCCCTACATCAGGAATGTCGCCGGCTCAGCACCGTACTTTCCGTTTCTACGTGACCGATTCGACGGGGAAGTTCAAGCGCCTGGCTACACGCTTTCTCGGACGCCAGGTGGATAACGTCGAGCATGTGGACCTAGGAGGGTAGTGATACCGCTCACATCCGGATGGCACCGGAGAAACCGCAGATCCCTCCGCTTGGACTAAAGTCCTCGGTCGGGATGACAACTAAGAGGGAACGCTAGGAGCTAGGAGCTAAGAGCTAATGGCCATGCGCTCCAAGCTGACGGCTGACAGCTCACGTACAATCGCCCCTTATGGTCTTTCGCTCTGATAACCGTTCTCCCGAACAAATGCGGCCGGTAAATATCGTGCCCGACTTTATCTCCACCGCCGAAGGCTCCTGCCTCATTGAACTGGGCAACACCCGCGTAATCTGCACCGCCACCATCGAGGACTCGGTGCCGCAATTCATGCGCAACAGCGGCAAAGGCTGGGTTACCAGCGAATATGGCATGCTGCCGCGTTCCACCCTGACCCGCACCCCGCGCGAGGTGACCAAGGGCCGCGCCGGCGGGCGCACCCACGAGATCCAGCGGCTGATTGGCCGCTCGCTGCGGGCGGTGACTGACATGCAGAAACTGGGTGAACGCACCATCTTTCTGGACTGCGATGTCATTCAGGCTGACGGCGGCACTCGCACCGCGTCCATCACCGGCGCTTTCGTCGCCATGGGGCTGGCTATGCGGCGCATGGTGGAGTCGGGCACGCTGACCGTGGCTCCGATTCGCGACTACGTGGCCGCTACCAGCATTGGCATTGTCGATGGCGAGATCATGCTTGACCTGTGCTACGAGGAAGACGCGCGCGCCGATGTCGACATGAATCTGGTGATGACCGGCAGCAAGAAGATCATCGAGGTGCAGGCGACGGCGGAGCGGCGACCGTTCGACGATGCTCAACTGGCGAAGATGATGGCCCTGGCGCGCCAGGGGATCGAGTCGCTGGTGTCTGAAGCAGCAGGCAGTGCTGAGTGGGCTGCCGCTCAGGCAGTGAGGGGAGAATTGCGATGAAGTTTGGGGCCGTAATTTCATCCTTGTTGTTGCTTTCCGTCGCGGCGATTACGCAGGCAACGCAATCCAAACCTGCGGGAGATGCTACGCCACCGGCAAGAGTCCGAGGCAACGTTGAAGTCCTTACTGATACGCAAGGTGTCGATTTCGGGCCTTATCTCTCACGCGTATTGGACTCGATTCGCAAGAACTGGTACAGCCTAATACCGCCGGAGGCAAGAGCTCCGGAGTTGAAGACCGGAAAGGTGGCAATAGAGTTCGCTATTCTGAAGGATGGGCACGTTGCCGCGATGAAGGTAACCGAGCAATCTGGCGACACAGGAATGGATCGGGTGGCGTGGGGTAGCATCACCGCGAGCATTCCCTTTGCCCCTTTGCCGCAGCAATTCAAAGGACCCTATCTTGGGTTAAGGTTCCACTTTTATTACAACCCAAACAAGACGGCGCCCGATTCCCTACAACCCGCGCCGAAGTGATTTCAGTTAATCTTCTCGCACGCATCCGTAGAATTCATTTAGAATTTTCTGTTCTGCGGTTCTCGGGTCCCAGCCGCATTCTGCAGGACCGCTCTACAATCCTTTCTATCGAATCGGGCGATCTGTGCCCGTGGAGGTCTCATCGTGAAACTAACTCCTGGAAAACTCGCGGGCATGAAGGCTGTTTCCAACAATCGCGGCGTGATTGCCGCCGCTGCCATGGATCAGCGGGGCTCGCTCAAGAAAGCCCTGGGCGCCGATGCCGGGGACGCCCAACTGGAAGAGTTCAAGATCCTGGTCGTCTGAAGTTTTGACCCAGCACGCCAGCGCCATCCTGCTGGATCCCGAGTGGGGTCTGCCGGCCGCGAAGCGCCGTGCCAAGGGATCAGGCCTGCTATTGGCTTATGAGAAGACCGGCTACGACAAGCAGACGCCTGGCCGCTTGCCTGACCTGCTCGATCTCTGGTCGGCTAAGCGCTTGAAAGAAGCCGGCGCCGATTGCGTCAAAATTCTGTTGTACTACTCGCCCTACGACGACCCGAAGGTCAACGATCTGAAGCATGCCTGGACCGAGCGCATTGGCGACGAGTGCCGCGCCAACGATATTCCATTCTTCCTGGAACTGGTGGGCTACAAAGAAGGGATGGACGAGAAGGGCGCGGAGTTCGCCAAGTTGAAGCCCGAGGTCGTAGCGAAGTCGATGGCCGAGTTCACGAAAGACCGCTACGGCGTGGATGTGCTGAAGGTGGAGATTCCGGTGAACCTGCAATTCGTGGAAGGCGCTCGCTCGTTCAAAGGGACCAAGGCATACTCGAAGCAGGAAGCGCTTGATCACTTCCGGGCGGCAGCGGCGACCACCAAAAAGCCGTTTATCTACCTCTCGGCGGGCGTCAGCAATCCCGAGTTCATTGAGGACCTGGAGTTCGCGGCTGAATCCGGAGTGAAGTTCAACGGCGTGCTCTGCGGACGCGCGACCTGGAAAGATGGGATTCCGATCTACGCGCAACAGGGCGGCAAGGCATTCGAGGCGTGGCTGAAAGACGAAGGCGTCAAGAACATCAACAACGTGAACAACGCGCTGAAGGCTGCTACTCCCTGGTACAGCATCTACGAGGTGCAGGAGACGGCCGCGGTCCGATAAGGCGAAAGAGTCTTTTCACCACAGAGGCACAGAGACACAGAGGAAAGCAAGACAGAAGGCATGAGGTTTGTTTCTTAGAAATAATCAACTCAAAAGATCATGACCGGAGTACACGTCCAAACGGAGGTTACCTGGACACAGAGTATTTTTCTCAGTGCCTCGGTGTCTCTGTGGTGAGTTCTATTTCCTGCAACTGGCGCAATAGCCGCCAATCTCGAAACGGGCCAGAAGAATGTGGAAGTGGCAATCGCGCTCCACTTGACCCTTGACGCGATCAAACAAGTCGCTTTCGAACTCCTGTACCTTCCCGCAACGTAAGCAAGTCATGTGCATGTGGTCGCGCTGTGGACGGCGCTCGTAGAAATGTCCTTCGCCCTTCACGTGTAACAGATCCAGTTCGTCGACCAAGCCGTGCCGCTTCAACAGTCCCAGCGTGCGATAGACCGTAACGCGATTGATGTTGGGGTCGATTTTGGCGGCCTTGCGCAGGATCTGCGCAGCATCGAGATGCTGGGTCGCAGTCTCGATGATTTCGAGAATGATGCGGCGCTGGCGGGTCATGCGAATTCCCCGACTCAACAGTGCAGTCTGCAGCGCGCCGGGTACTTCGGTTTCGGGGAGCGGCATAGATTTACCCCACTTCCGTTGCAGTTTGACGCAACCGAGTTGCAACAAAATCTCTGTCGTTGGCTTGCGCCCACGTCGCCACTAGGGTCTAATAACGAAGTAGAGATTGCAACGCTGTTGCAACTGTAATCCAGCTGTAAGTATAACGGCACGGCTGGAACCTGGTCAACTTGATTCAAGAATATCTGGGGAACACTCATGAATCGTTTGCAGGCCCTGGGGCCAGTGGGGCGGGTAACCTGGACTTCCTTGTTACTGCTTGTCATGGTTCTATCCGCCCGTCTCGAAAGCCGGGCGCAGGAAAAGCCCTATTTCGTTACTTATTCGCAAGACATGGAAGAGCCCGGCAATCTGGAGTTGGAAAATTACAGCGTGGTTGGTAATCCCAAAGGCGGCGACGCGTTTCTGGGAGCGGATATCGAGGCGGAGTATGGTGTAACGGCCTGGTGGACGACCGAGTTTTATCTCGACGGGCAGGCCACTTCCGACCAAAGCACGATCTTCACCGGCTTTCGCTGGGAGAACCGGCTTCGCCCCTGGATGGGAGACCATTGGATCAATCCCGTCATATACGCCGAGTTTGAAGACACCAGCGCCGATAAAACTCTCCGCGAAGTGGTGGGCCACGACGGCAACGATGACGTGCTGGTCCCGAACTGGCTGGCCCGGATGGACCATGAGCGCGAACTGGAGCTGAAGTTGATTCTGGGCAGCGACGTTCGCGGCTGGAACATCAGCGAAAACTTCATCACTGAAAAGGACTTTGCAGACGGGTTCTGGGAGTTTGGGTATGCGGTCGGGGTGAGCCGCCCATTGCAGTTGGCGGCCAACGCGCAGGAATGCACCTTCTGCCGCGAGAAGTTTCAGGCGGGCGCTGAAATGTATGGCGGCCTGGGTACGACCAACGGTTTCGGCACGCATTTGACTTCGCAGTATTTGGGGCCGACCCTCAACTGGACCGCGCCTAACGGACTTACGGTTGGGATATCACCGCAGTTTGGCCTTAACAGTTACAGCATCCCATTCTTGTTTCGATTTTCTGTCAGTTATGAAATCGAGCAGGTTCTTCAGTCACTTTCACCGGTAACCCTGATGATCTCGAAAACAAAACTTAGCTTCTTCTTGAGCCTTGCTGTCGTTCTGTCGTCGTTGAGTCTGCTTGCCACTTCAAACGGTGGGTGGCTGGCGAAAGTGCCCGCCCAAGATCGCGACAAGGTTAATCCGTACAAGGACCAACCGGACGCGATCGCTGCGGGTCGACGAGTTTTCGTAGACCGATGCGCGCACTGTCACGGTGAGGACGCCGAGGGCACCAAGAAGCGGCCTTCGCTACGCACCTCGCGTGTGCAGCAGGAGGCCACGGATGGCGATTTGCACTGGCTCCTCAGGAATGGCAGCATGGCTTACGGCATGCCCTCCTGGTCGAAACTGGGCGATCCGCAAATCTGGCAGGTCATTATGTATGTGAAGTCGCTGCACGTTGACACCGCAGCGCGATGAATTCCGGCGGCGAGGAAAATCAGGTGCGTGGCTGGGCAAAGCGAATCGGACTTGCGGTTCTGGTTCTTCTGCTGGCCAGCCAGTTGGTTCCCGTGAGCCGGAACAATCCCAGCGTCGACCTATCCAAGACGATCTACGCAAGTGAAAACGTGCCTCCGGCGGTGAAGGCAGTCTTGCAGCGTTCCTGCAAGAACTGCCATTCCAATGACACCGCCTGGCCTTGGTACAGTTACGTCGCGCCGGTGTCGTGGATGATTGCGCACGATGTTCATCAGGCCCGGAAGGCGATGAATTTCTCCGAGTGGGGCGGTTATCCGGCGAAACGCAAGGAAGAGAAGCTGGAGGAGATCTGCGAGCAACTGACCAATGGCGACATGCCTGACTTCAAGTATGTCCTGGTTCACCGTAGTGCCCGGATCACGCCCGACGAACGCGGCGCCGTCTGCCAGTGGACGGAAGATGCGCGGCAATACTGATCTGCCAGTTAACGAGCGTCAGGACTTGGCGACCGCGCGGCCGTAAATGGCTGTCCTAGATTCCACTCGCGCTGTAACGGCAACTCTCCTTGTAGAATAATTTGCCGGGAGGGAAAATTTTGCGGACTTGGACCTACCGTTTCATTGTCGCTGTTGCTCTTTTTGTACTCGAAACAATTTTGGCGATGACATTTTTCCGTCGCCCAGCAACCCACTTTCCGTAACGCTCCGGTATCGGCCGGGGAAATGAAAAACCCATATACGGGCAACGCCACCGCGGCCTCAGCCGGCAAGAAGCTTTATGCGCAGGATTGCGCGCAGTGTCATGGCAATAATCTGCAGGGCATGGGTCCTGCTCCGGCGCTGGATACGCCTTCGGTCCGTCAGGCCAAGGCGGGTGAGTTGTTCTGGTTTATCTCGACCGGCAAACTGACGTCTGGAATGCCTGGCTGGTCACAACTGCCCAAGCAACAGCGCTGGCAGCTGGTAACTTTCCTGGAATCGGGGCCAGGTGATAAGGCGGGTGCTAAATAATAAGTTTTATCGCCGCAAGCGCCTGGTGCAGTGTGCCGACAATTCAAAATCAGGAAAACCTTTCCAGCCACTGCTGCACAGCGGCAAAATCCGTTATAACTGAAACGTGAGTGCCAGTAATCCTTTTCTGACTCCCAAGACGGCATTGATCACCGGCGCCTCCAGCGGCATCGGTCTGGAGTTGGCGCATTTGTTTGCCCACGACGGCTACCGTCTGGTGCTGGTAGCGCGCAACCGCGGAGCGTTACACGAACTGGCTGACGAGTTGCAATCGCGTTACAGCGCCACTATCCGAATTTCGCCGAAGGACCTTGCCCATCCAGCTTCTCCGGCTGAGCTTTATCAGGAACTTCAGGAAGCCGGCATCGTAATTGACGTGCTGGTGAACAACGCGGGTTTCGGAGGCAGCGGGTCTTTCTGGTAGTACCGATTGGAATAACGAAGCCGAGATGATCCAGGTCAACATCGCTGCGCTGACGCACTTGACCAAGCTTTTCCTGCCGCAAATTCGCGCCCGCGAAGGCAAGCTGCTCAATGTCGCCAGCGTCGCGGCATTTCTGCCCGGTCCATTCATGGCGGTCTATTACGCCAGCAAAGCGTATGTGCTTCACTTTACGGAAGCGCTGGCGGAAGAGCTGAGTGGGAGCGGAACGACTGTAACCTGTCTTTGTCCAGGGCCGGTGAATACCAACTTTCAACAGCGAGCTCATGTTGGCACAACGAGGATGGCAACCAGCCCTCTGCTGGTTGACGTGCGCGAGGTCGCGCGGCTCGGCTACGAGGGCATGAAACAGGGCAAGCGGCTGGTCATTCCCGGATGGAAGAATCGGTTGATGACGCAGATGCTGCGGGTCTCGCCGCGCAGTATGGTGACCAGGATGGTCAGCCGCATTCATCAGGAGAAAAAATAGTTGTCAGAGATCAGTTGTCAGTAGTCAGTTGCCAATGGACTCTGGGGCTTGAGCTGACGGCTGAAAGCTAGTTACAGTCCAAACAGTTCCCGCAGCCTTTTGGTCTGCGCGCGGCTCACCGGAATTTCCGTCTGCTTCTTGTCTTCCATGCGAATCTGATAGGAGCTCTTGAACCAGGGCACAACTTCCTTGATGCGATTGATGTTCACCAGATAGGAGCGGTGCGCGCGCCAGAAGGTGTTGGGGTCGAGCGAATCGAGCAATTCTTCCAGCGTGCGGCAGTTCGACTGGCCCTCCATGCCGGTAGCGACGACGGTGATGATGCCGTCTTCAATTGAGGCATAGCAAATATCTTTCTGGTCAACCAGGAAGAGCCGGCCAGCGGATTTCAGCAAGACCTTGGCGGCCGACGGACGCTGCTGCTGCTCCAGCATTTTGACGATGGTACCGATCTGGTCGTTGGGCGAGCCGGCGCTCTCCAGCTTCCGGCGAGCTTTCTCTACCGCCTGCGAAACCCGCTTGCGATCGAAAGGCTTGAGCAGGTAGTCAATTGCGTTGACCTCGAAAGCCTTCACCGCATACTGATCAAATGCCGTGGCAAACACGATTTGCGGCAACGGCACCTTGCGATCCAACAACTTCTTGATAACCCCGAAACCGTCAAGGCCGGGCATCTGCACGTCGAGGAACACCAGATCGGGCGAGAGCTCCTTAACCAGGTTAACCGCCTCAACGCCGTTCTTGCCCTGGGCGACGATGTCGATATCGAGATCGCGTAACAGGTAAGCCAGCTCGTCGCGCGCCAGCTGTTCGTCGTCAACAATCACTGCCGACAGTGCCATCCATGCTCCTGAAATTCAGCTACTTCAACGATAACTATACCCAGATGGGCCTTGGGAACCAACAACCAATCTGACCAACCAATTTATCGAATGAACCGTTGCCGAACCGCGTGAATATAGTCTACGGGGGCGGGGACGCTGCCGCGTCCCCTAAGCTCGATCGCGATCTGGCCGCGATGATGCGCCGAATGCAGAACGACTTGAGTAAGAATATCGACGACCGTGTTCTCCCAAGGTTCGCCCTTGGAATTGGTGTAAGAACAAATCCTGGTTAGGCCTTCTACGGAGATTCCTGCCAGATACGAGCGCCAGGCCTGCTTCAATTGCCGGAGCTGAGCGTCACAATCTGACAAACCAAACTCGGGCCAAACGGCGATGCGTTGTGAACTCTGCTGCAAACGGTCCAGCCACAACCATTGCGCCGCAACAATGTGTGCCAACAGTTTCACGGCGGGCGCCGGCGGAGAGTCCAGCGTGGAGAGGATACGAACCTCCTCGCGATTGGCCCAGAAGTCGTATTCGAACTGATGTTGCAGATAGGCCTGTAGGCTCATAGCAGTTTTGATCTCCAGAAAGCGCAATTGGATTCGCAGACACGCGTTGACGCGGAAACCACAGATCCCTCGGCTCGGACTAAAGTCCTCGCTCGGGATGGCAATAGGAAGGGACTGCCTCCGACGATCGAAAGCTGAAAGGCTGAGAGCTGAAGGCTGATGGCTGAGAGCCGACAGCTGACAGCTTGGTGTCGTACACTAATTCCAAACATGGTCGTCATCTACGGGATCCATTCAGTCAGCGAAGCGCTCAAGTCGGGCGGGCGTAGCTTCGAATATGTGGGCATCGCCCGCGAGCGCCACGATCAGCGGGTGCAGCGATTGATCGACGATTGCCGCGCCAGTGGTGTGCAGGTGCGTTTTCTGCCCCGCGAGCAACTTGACCGCCTCGCCAACACCAACACCCATCAGGGCGTCATCGCGGTCACCACCAGCAAGCAATACGCGGATGTGGACACTTTGCTGGAGCAGCGTCACGGGGATCACAGCTTCTTGTTGGTGCTTGACAGCGTGGAAGACCCGCACAATCTTGGCGCGCTGATTCGCACGGCCGATGGCGCGGGCGCTGATGGCGTCATCATTCCCGAGCGGCGTGCGGCCGGCTTGACCGGTACCGCAGTAAAAGCCTCGGCGGGTGCGTCGGAGCACTTGCCCATCGCGCGAGTGACCAACATTTCGCGCACGCTGGACGAACTGAAAGAGCGCAACGTGTGGACTGTCGGACTCGACGAGCGCGGCACCCAAAGCTACGATGAGCTCGATTACAAGATGCATTGCGCCATCGTGCTCGGCGCCGAAGGCAAAGGACTGCACGACCTGGTGCGCAGGCGTTGCGATTTCCTGGTTTCCATTCCTATGCTCGGTCAGGTGCCGTCGCTGAACGTCTCCGTCGCGGGCGCTATCGTGATGTACGAGGTCGCGCGCCAGCGCCGTGCCGCGCAGAAAGCTGATAAGGCCAGTTCATCCGAATGAAGCGTTGGCTCGCTCTTGTGTTGTTCTGTCTCGCAGCCATGGCTTCCGCCCCGGCAATTGATCGCGAAGCCATTACCATTACGCGCTATCAGCTTGAAGTCCAGGTTGACCGGCACTCGCATGTGATGGCGGTTACCGGCAAGCTGACTCTGCATAACGATTCCAATAAGCCACAAAAAAATGTTGCCTTGCAGGTGTCGTCGTCGCTGGCGTGGAACAGTATTACCCTGGACGGCGCGCCACTGCAGTGGCTGAGCGATAACTACACCTCCGACATCGACCACACCGGCGGGTTGTCGGAGGCAATCGTTACCTTGCCGAAGGAGTTGCCGCCCGCTTCTTCCGTCATCCTCGACGTGCAATACGGTGGAACCGTCACGCCCGACAGCACGCGCCTCACGCGCATCGGAGCTCCGGATGAGGTGGCGGCGCGCAATGACTGGGACCAGATCAGCGACTCGTTCACCGCGGTTCGGGGCTTGGGCTATGTCGTCTGGTATCCGGTAGCGATTGAAGCCGTGAGCATGAGCGACGGCAATGCCGTCTTCGATGCCATCGCCGATTGGAAGCATCGCCACACACACAGCGAGTTCGCTGCTCGAATTATTGTGGTCGGTGCGGCCACGGAATCCTTGTGCGTCGCCGTCAACGCGACAGTTTCCAGTTGCGGAGAGACGCGTGATGTCACTGATTCCGAGAGTGGCGGCAAGCTCAAGGAGTTCAGCAACACGTTGACCGTTAGCGGGATGAGCGAAAACGTTCCGGCCTTTGCCATCGCCAATTATGTGGAGCTTCCCCGTCCCACGATTAGCTTGTTGCACGTTCCGGAACACACCTCTTTGGCGCGAGATTACGCGGCCGCCGCCGAGGCCAGCGATCCACTGCTGCACGATTGGCTCAGCGAGCCTGCTCAGCCGGCGCGATTAGTGGAATTGGCGGATCCAAACGCCAATCCCTGGCAAAGCGGAAGCATCTTGTTTACGCCTCTGCGCGAGGCGCAGACTGCGACTCTGCAGCTCTTGCTTCTGCCGACGCAGATTGCAGCCCGCTTCCATTCCCCTCATCCGTGGATACAAGAGGGTCTGGAGCGTTTTCTGCAAACCGTTTCGGTGGACCAGCGCGTCCGGTCGCAAAGCCGCGCTGGCTTTTCTGGATGAGTATCGCGAGCCGCTGGTAAAGGCGGAAGAGGCGGCGCATCCGGCGAGCCCGAAAGCGGAAGCGACGACCAAGCCGGCTTCCGATTCCAGTACCGCCGACAACACGCTACTGAATACCAACGATGAACTCTACCTGCGCGGCAAGGGCAGCTTCGTTTTTTGGATGCTGCGCGACATGGTCGGCGACCAGGCACTGCAATCGGCGCTGGCTGCCTATCGTCCCGGAGCCGACAAAGATCCCAGCTATCTTCAGCGCCTCGTGCAAACCAGTTCCAAGCACGACTTGGAGTGGTTCTTCGACGACTGGGTCTATCGCGATCGCGGCCTGCCGGACTTTCATGTGGAGTCGGTTTACGCCCGGCCTCTGCTCAGCGAAGCCTATAAGAGCTTCCTGGTAACCGCGACTATCAAGAACCGAGGCAGTGCCGGGGCGGAGGTGCCTGTGTTGATCCAGACTCCTTCCGGGGAAAAAAGCCTGCGCGTAATCGTGAAGGCTGGCGAGAAAGGCACCGGTCGCATCGAGGTGCCCGTAGCTCCCGAGAAAATCACGGTCAACGACGGCAGCGTCCCCGAATCGAACCTGGGCAACAACGTCTACGACGTGCCCGCACCCGAAAAACCTTAACCAGCCGAATGCGTTGTTCGCATGGAGGCTGTACTTGCCAGTAATAGCCCGGGAGCGATACAACCTTCTGTTGCCACAAAATCGCTTGGGCGAGTACGGATGAGGAAAGTTTGAGCTATATCCAGTTTCTCGGTGCGGCCGGTGTGGTCACCGGATCGAAGCACCTGATTCACGTTGACGGCGATGGTGCACGCGGCTTGCAGGTGCTGGTCGATTGCGGTCTGTTTCAGGGGCAGAAAGAATGGCGCGAGCGGAACTGGCAGGATCTTCCGGTGCCTGCTAATACCATCGATGCCGTGATTCTTACTCACGCGCATCTCGATCACTCCGGCTGGATTCCGCGTCTAGTCAAGCAAGGTTTTCACGGACCGATCTATGCGACCGCCGCAACCATCGATCTGTGCAGCATCCTGCTTCCCGACTCCGGGCACCTGCAGGAAGAAGACGCCGAGTTCTACAACAAGACTAAGGCGTCGAAACATCATCCCGCGTTGCCGCTCTACACCATGGAAGACGCGCAGCAGTGTATGACGCTGTTCCGTCCGGTCAACTTCGGCGAGATCAAACAGCTTGGCAAGCAGCTTTCGTTTCGCTTCGTGCGCGCCGCTCATATTCTGGGGTCGTCGATGGTGGAGATTACGGTAAGCGCCGGTGGCAAGACCGAGAAGCTGCTGTTTACCGGCGACATCGGGCGGGTGCATAACGACGAGGTTGCGCCGGGCAAGGTCCTGCACTCAGGTCCCACCGAAGGCGAGGACTGCGATCTGCTGGTGATGGAAAGTACCTACGGCAATCGCGTCCATCCGCGCAACGATCCGCGGCCCGAGATGGCAGCCCTCATCCGCACTACCTTGCAGCGCGGAGGCAGCGTGGTGGTTCCTTCGTTTGCCGTGGAACGCACGCAGAAATTTCTTTTCCTGTTGAAGGAGCTGATGGAGACCGGGCAGGTTCCGCGCGTGCCGGTGCATGCCGACAGTCCGATGGCGATCAAGGCAGTGCAGATCTTCCTGAAGCACACCGAAGAATTCTCGCCGCAGACCAAGGAGCTGATTCAGAAATACGGTTCGCCGCTGGATTGGTCGAACTTTTATTTCGACGTCACGCAAGACGATTCGAAGAAGATCAACGAATCGACTTATCCGATGATCATCGTATCGTCCAGCGGCATGGTCGCGGGAGGTCGCGTACTGCATCACCTGATGTTGCGCCTTCCCAATCCGAAGAATCTTGTGCTCTTTATCGGCTTTCAGGCCCCGGGAACACGGGGCTTCACGATCAAGAGTGGAGCGCCCGAAGTGAAGATCTTCGGCCAGGAAGTCCCTATTCGCGCGCAGGTCGCTTCGCTGGAGCAGTTCAGCGATCACGCCGACACTCCTGAGCTGCTGGAGTGGCTGCACACTTTTCACCGCGCACCGAAAGAAACCTACCTGGTCCACGGCGAACCAGCAGCGGCGGCGCAGCTGCGCGACACTATGAAGAAAGAGTTGGGATGGAATGTGCAGGTGGCAAGTTACCGGCAGAAGGTTGCGGTGGACTGATTTTTTCACCACGGAGAACACGGAGAGCACTGGAGAATCAAGAAGAAGAAATCTCCGCGGTGAATCCCCATGGACCCGGTGAAGGAGTGAATTTGCTATCGCTGGCCGCGCTCTTTTGTGAATTGTCATTACGAGTGCCTGACTTTGGCGCGAGGAATCTGCTTTGATGCGCCGGCAAGAAGCAGATCCCTCGCTACGCTCGTGATGACAAATCTCGGAGGGCGAGCTGTCTGATGCGAAGGAGTTTTCATTATGTCTACATTCGGACTGATTGAATACGCGAACGCCAGCCCCGAGGTGCGGGCCGTCTATGACGACATCATGGCCACCCGCAAGACCGACTGGATCAACAATTTCTGGAAGGCCTTGGCGAACGATCCTGCTGTGCTCAAGCGCACCTGGGAAGACATCAAGCAGATCATGGCGTCCGGGGCGCTCGATCCGCTGATGAAGGAGATGATCTACGTCGCGGTCAGCGTGACCAATGGATGTCCGTATTGCATCGCGTCGCACACGGCGGCGGCGCGCAACAAAGGCATGACGCCCGAGATGTTTCACGAACTGATGTCGGTAGTCGGCATGGCCAATGAGAGCAACCGCCTGGCTAACGGCTATCAGATCGAGATCGACGAGCAGTTCAAGTGAGCTGTCAGCCATCAGCCGTCAGCAATTGCATGCCTCAGATGGCCAGACCGTATGCGAAGAAAGCCGAGGGCGTCGTAGCCGATGACTGATGGCTGAAAGCTAACGGCTGAGGCTAACGGCTGAAAGCTGACGGCTGACAGCTGCACGGCTCTATAATGTTCCTTCCCATGAAAGCCTACGTGTACGTCTCGCTCAAGAAAAGTGTCCTCGACCCTCAAGGCAAAACCATTCACGGCGCCCTCAAGAAGATGGGCTATCGCGGCATCGACGATCTGCGCCAGGGCAAGTATTTCGAGATCGCGCTCGACGCCAGCGTCAGCCGTGAAGATGCCCAGGCGGAAGTGGAGCGCATTGCCCGCGAGGTGCTCACCAATCCGGTCATCGAAGAGTACCGATTCACTTTGGAAGGCTAGCCTGTGCTCGCCCAAATGAGGACGCCGCAGTGGCTCGTCGCCAAACTTCCGCATCAACATCTCCCGCTGTAACATCAAATGAAGTAACATTTACAATTCAGTAGCATTTTTCGTATCTTCCCATCTCCGTCTTAAAGTAACGGAAGGCCCATCCAGGGAGCTGGACCCAGGGAGTTGAAGTATGTGCGGCATTGTTGGTTATGTAGGGCAAAAGCGAGTCGTGCCGGTCATCATCGATGGCTTGCGGCGGCTCGAGTACCGTGGCTACGACTCGGCCGGCATCGCGGTCGCCGGTAATGGCGAAGGCCTGCAGGTGCGCCGCGCCGAAGGCAAGCTGCGCAATCTGGAAGAGGTTATCCGGCTGAAGCCGCTCGACGGCACCTACGGCATCGGCCACACTCGCTGGGCGACGCACGGCCGTCCTACCGAAGAGAATGCTCATCCCCATCGCGATTGCACAGGCAAGATCGTCGTCGTCCATAACGGCATCGTGGAAAATTATGTCAGCCTGAAGAAGAAGCTGATCGACGAAGGTCACAAGTTCCGTACCGAGACCGACACCGAAGTCATCGCCCACCTCGTCGAGAAGAACCTCAACCCCGACGGCAACGGGCATCCCAATTCACTAGAGGAAGCAGTTCGCAAGACGGTGAAGCTGCTGACTGGCGTGTTCGCCATCGCTGTCATCTCCTCCGACGAGCCCAACAAGATTGTTGCTGCGCGCAACGGGCCTCCCGCGGTCATCGGCTTGGGCAAGAACGAATACTTCGTCGCCAGCGATGTTCCGGCCATTCTCTATCACACGCGCGACCTGTTCTTTCTCGCCGACGGCGACCTTGCCGTCATCACGCCGACCGGCGTGCAGCTCTCCGACTTCGACGGCCGGCCCATCACCCGCGAGGTCCAGCACATTACCTGGGACCCGATCATGGCGGAAAAGGGCGGCTTCAAGCATTTCATGCTCAAGGAAATCTATGAGCAGCCGCGCTCGGTCCGCGACACCACGCTGGGCCGCGTCTCGCTCGACTCCGGCAAGGTCTTCCTCGACGAGATGGACATTACCGAGGACGACTTCCGCAAGCTTAACAAGATTCACATCGCCGCCTGCGGCACCAGTTGGCACGCCGCGCTGGCCGGCAAGTTCATGATCGAGCGTCTGGCCAAGCTTCCGGTCGAGGTCGATTACGCCAGCGAGTTCCGTTATCGTGATCCGCTAACCGGTCCTAACGACCTGACCATTCTGATCACCCAGTCCGGCGAAACCGCTGACACCATCGCCGCTATGCGCGAGTCGCGAGCCAAGGGCTCAAAGACTCTGGGCATCTGTAACGTCGTCGGATCCATGATCGCGCGCGAATCCAACGGCACCATCTACACCCACGCCGGTCCCGAGATTGGCGTCGCCTCCACCAAGGCGTTTACCGCGCAATTGACCGCGCTGTTCCTCTTCGCGGTGCATCTTGGACAAGTCCGCGGCACAATCGATCTGGAACGTTCCAAGCAGCTATTGGAAGAGCTGACGCGCATTCCCGGCAAGCTGGAGTCGCTGCTGACCCGCGATGAAGAAACCGAAGACCTGGCGAAGGAATATCATCGCGCCCACGATTTCCTTTTTCTTGGACGCGGCATTCATTACCCCATCGCGCTGGAAGGCGCTCTGAAGCTGAAGGAAATCTCCTACATCCACGCCGAAGGCTATCCCGCGGGCGAGATGAAGCACGGTCCCAATGCGCTGATCGACGAAGACCTGCCGGTCGTGATCCTGGCCACGCACGACAAGACCGATCCCGACTCGGTGCTGCGTTACGAGAAAACGCTGTCGAACCTGAAGGAAGTGAAAGCGCGTTCCGGTACGGTCATCGCCATCGCCACCGAAGGCGACGAAGAGATTCGCGAGGCCGCCGACCACGTTCTCTACGTTCCCGACGCTCCGGAACTGCTGGTGCCGATTCTCGAGGTCGTGCCTTGCCAGTTGCTGGCCTATCACATCGCCGTCCGCCGCGGCTGCGATGTCGATCAGCCTCGCAATCTGGCGAAGTCGGTCACGGTGGAGTAGTCCGCCAGTTGTCACCCTGAGCGAAGCAGCGCGGCCCTTTACTAAGCCCAGTCGAAGCCGCGTGAAATCGACCTCCGCGTCCGGCTTGTGCCCTGTCGCATCTATATACCAGACATCATGAGCACTTTACCTCAGGAACGCACCACGGTCGAACGCCAGTTGCTGGATGCGCAGCTGACCAAGTCCATCCTGCTTTCGCCGCAGACCAAGCACCTCGAACTCAAGGTCGAAGGCGTCGAGGAGTTTCGCTTCGTCCCCGGGCAGTTCATCTCCATCAAGCACCCGCGTCCCGATGGCAAGGAGCACACCCGCGCCTATTCTATCGCTTCCGCGCCTCGTGCTGACCGCACGTTCGATCTCTGTCTGAACCGCGTGGACGAGGGCTTTCTATCCAACTGGCTATGCGATCTGGAAGTGGGGACAACGGTAAGGTTTCATGGACCGCACGGGCTTTTCACTCTGCGGGAGCCGAAAAAGGACGCCGTGTTCATCGCCACCGGCACCGGCATCGCCCCCATTCGCGGCATGATTGAGTGGCTGTTTGAGGAGCCCGAACGCAATCGCGGGCACCAATATTGGCTGGTGTTCGGCACCCGCTATGAACACAGCATCTATTACCGGGATGAGTTCGAGCGCATCGCAAAAGAGAATCCGAACTTCCACTACGTGCCCACGCTCAGCCGCTGCGGCGACCGCTGGCAGGGCTGCAAGGGATATGTGCAGGATCACGTGCGCGAACTCGTCGCGGGTCGCAATGACATGCAGGCTTATATTTGCGGACTTCATCAGATGGTCGACGCCAACCGCAAACTCCTTAAGGAAGAGATGGGCTGGGACCGCAAACAGATCGTCTTCGAACGCTACGATTGAAGACGTGGAGGTACCGTTAAATTGTTTCGATGCCAAAAGACTTGTTCTGACAAATCTTCTGCGGCATGATGATGGGCATGCGCGTTCGTGCCTTCGTCGCGTGTTTCGTGCTCGTCTCAACGGCCTGCTTGGCCCAGGACTGGAAGCACGTCCACAAATCTGACGAGGCCAAGTGGGCCAAGACGACGGGCTTGGACCCTTGGTCGATTCATAAGCTCTGGCGCCTGGCCTCCGGTACTACCGACGAAAAGGACGATGATTCTCGAATCGCGAACATTGACCTAGAAGGTTTGGCCGAACGCCATCATGTTTTGTTGGTAACCTATGCAGGAGAGAAAAATTGTCTGACGCTAACTGTCTTCAATCAGCTTTCCGAGACCAAATTTGAGAAGTTATGGTCGGTCCAGCAGCCGCCGGATGGAGGCGGTTTCTGCGACACCGCCTTCGGCAACGTGGACGCCGAAGCTGTAGCGGGCTCGATTGCCGTGCGCGTGCCTCATCCCCTCACGGACGGCTCCCCTGGCTTCACGGTCTACAACTATGAGTGGAACGGAATCACCTACCGTTTTGCCGGTCAGCATGAGATGCAAGACAAGTAAAACGAAGGCCCGGTTTCACCAAACGGCAGGTTTTTTCTTGATGTTTCTTGATTTTCTCCCTGACCTCTGTGTCTCTGTGTTGAAAACCGCTGCTAAAACTCACTTCAGCGCATTGGCCAAAAATCCCGACACTTCCTGCTTCAGATGGTCGAGCGAATCGCTTCGCAGGTACATCATATGTCCAGCCTCGTAGTACCCGAGAGTGATCTTGGCGTGCTGTTGCGGATCCAGGTTCATGTGATTCAACGTGTACTGCGTGGCAAAGTAGGGAGTCGCCAGATCGTAATAACCTGAGGCCACGAACAACTTCATGTAGGGATTCTTCACAAAAGCTAGCCGCAGCGATTCGCTGGTGTCGGGGAATCCTCCTCCTGCCGAGCCCCAATCCCACTGACCGAGTCCGCCAAGCACGTTGTACTCCAGGTCGGTCTTGTAACCGAGATCGCTGCGCACATAGTTATTGAAGGTCGCCGTGAACGGCGGCCGAATCACCGCCATCGTGGGATCGTAAGAACCGCCCTCTTCGGTGTCCGACAGATTCGGTCCGGTGAAGCGGCTGTCGAGTCGTCCTACTGTTAGCCGCTGACTGCGCAGCAGTTCGCGGCAGAAAATCCATTGCTTGATGCGCAGATCATTCTCGTCCACGATATTTCGGTCAAGTCCGGTAAACCGGCTTACTTGATCGAGAATTCCTTGCCGCTCTTGGGAGCTGAGCGTGTCTCCCTTCCCCAGAGCGGTCGCATACGGACCGGAGGCAAACTGCTCGGCTTCCCGCAGCACACTCTGCAGGTCTCGTTGTTGCAAGTCGGCGGAAAGCTTCTTGTGAAACCACGCGGTTGACGCATAGCTTGGCAGGTAAAGCACGTAGGGCAGATCGTTGCCCCGCGAGAACTCCAGAGTCTCGAAGTTCAAGACCGAAGAGACCAGCACCACACCGCTTAACGCAATACCCTTATCGATCAGATAACCGCTCAATCCGGCCGCGCGCGTGGTGCCATAGCTTTCGCCCACCAGAAACAACGGTGACGTCCAACGCTGGTAGCGGCTGAGATAGAGCCGAATAAATTCTCCGACCGACGAGATGTCGCCTTTCACCCCGTAAAATTTCTTGGCCAGATCTTTCTTGGTCGCCCGGCTATAGCCGGTTCCCACCGGATCGATGAAAACCAAGTCAGTCTGATCGAGCCAGGTCTGCTCGTTGTCCACCAACTCAAACGGCGGAGGAGGCATGCCTCCATCGGGCAGCATCTTCACCCGGCGAGGTCCGATCGCGCCAATGTGCAGCCAGATCGAAGCTGAGCCCGGGCCGCCGTTGAACGAAAACATCAGCGGACGCTTGGGACCGGCGTTGTCCAAGGTATAAGCAACGAAGAAAATGTTCGCTTCCACCTCATCATTTTCGCTGTTGCGGATAGGCATCAGGCCCGTGGTAGCAGTGTATTTCAGCACTCGTGAGCCCACCCGAATCTCGTGATGGGTGACGATCGGCGGAGTTTCTTTTGGCGCCTCGGCAGGTTTCTGCGCCTCGGTTGGCGCCTTCAACTGGCCGGATTTTTCAACGGTCTGGGCATCGGAAGCTTTCTGATCACTCTCGTTTTGCTGGGCCGAAATACGTAGAGCAAACAGGCCCAGCAACCCTGTCAACGCCAGCATGCATAACGATCGCAATACCCTACCCCCTCGCCGCTTTCCTGCGCTCGCGTTCCATCTTCGAAGCCTCACGACGCCGCAGCGCGCCTTCGTAACGCCGCTTCTCGTCGGCTGTCTCCGGAATGACCGGCGCAACCTCCAGCTTCCTTCCATGACGATCGACTGCGACGAACGTTAGATAAGCAGTCGCGACTTTTTGCCGTGAGCCAGAAATGTAGTTCTCCACCAGCACCTTGACGCCAACTTCCATCGAAGTGCGGAAGACCCGGTTCACCGCTGACTGCAGGATGACCATGTCGCCCACATGCACCGGAACCAGGAAATCGATGTGGTCCATCGATGCCGTAACCGCATAGGAGTGCGAATGGCGATGGGCCGCCAGCGCTCCGGCCAAATCAATCCAGTGCATCAACCTTCCGCCCAGCAGAGCGCCAAGCGGGTTGGTGTCGTTGGGTAAGACGAGCTCGATCATCTCTGATTTCGATTCGCTTACCGGCCTCGGCCGCAAATTTCCGTCGTTCTGTTCCATATTTTCCTAAGTGAGGTTCGCACTCACGAAGAGCTATTCGATGCCTGGTGCCGTCCGTCTCGCCATCTGCATCTGAACATAGCACTCGGCCATGCGCTGCACCCGCGGATCGTCATGCGTTCCGAGCCAGGTCTTCGTTTCCTTTTCATACAACAATTCGCCATGGCTGGCAGGCAGATACGCCAACTCACACACAAAGCGTACACGCAGAACTCCAGCGCGATCCTCACCTAACGCGAACCGCACTGCATCGGCGTGCCGCTCGGCCGGAAGGCGGCTGCACATCTTCGCGTAGCCCAGGTTGCAGCCTGATTTGAGTTCCTCTTCGCCCGGAAGTGCACCCTCGTGTCCAGGCGCGGTGCAGGAACCTGACCATCCGGCGCCCAAAGGAAGGCGCTGCGGAAACGGCCAATCCGCATCGAATCGTTGCTTCGGCATGAAAAAGGGACAGGCCATAGACTCCTCGCAGCGTCCATCAAGTCAAACGCCAATTGTAATGGCCGCCCGGCATTGCAACCAGACAACTGCTGAGATTCTCGCGGAAAAGTTGAGCGGCAATCGCTTACTCCTATACCATGCAGTCATCAATAGGGAGAAGCCACAGCATGGACGAAAGCCGAGTAGCCGCTTTGAAAGAAATCCTCAATGCCAAGCCTGATGACGCTTTCGCCCGCTACGCACTCGGACTGGAATATTCCGGCTCCGGAGAGACGGATGCTGCCCTCGCCGAGTTTCAAAGTCTTCTGGCCGCCCATCCCGACTATACCAACGGTTATTTTATGGCCGCGCAAACTCTGGCCCGCGCCGATCGTACCGGCGAAGCCCGTGCGATGTTAGGTCAAGGGATCGACTGCGCACGTCGCACTCGCAATCAGCACGCCCTCTCTGAAATGGAAGCCATGCTAGATGAACTGGGAGCCGCCTGATCGCGAAGGATATCGCGTTTCGGTGCAAACACGCTCCGATAGGCGATAATGGGCGGCAGCATGCACCAAGCAACAGCCAAGACAAGAATTATCGGTAGCGCGCTGGGCGCCCGGGTTCGCTTCCTCCCAGCCTTGTCGCTGTTGTTGCTTGCCTTCAGCAGCCTGGGCGCTTCGCAGACCGCGGCTACAAAGCTTGCCCAAACCCTGACTGGCACCGCTCCCCAGAAAGATTCGGCTCCCGCCGCAGCCCCGGCGACGCAGCCCGCGACGACCGCGGCCCCATCGCCGGCTGCGCTTTCCATTCCTTTACCCGAAGTCGCAGCCCGCTCGGAAGATCTAAATCGTCTGCTCCGCGATGTCGCTGATCAGTTGCCTGCGCCCGACCAGTTGGAAGCCAGCAAGGCAGTTCTTGACGACCGCGAAAAGGAGTTGCAGTCGAAGCTGACGGAAGCAGACGCGTTACTGGCTGGCGCTCCCAGTTCCCTGGAAATCCGCGAAGAAGAGAATTACTGGAAGGCAACCGGAAAAGACACTGCAGCCACCCGGCAACTGCTGCTGGACTGGGCCAATGCAGCGCAGGCAGCAATTCAAAAGCTACAGGCTCAACAGCCGGCCTGGAACGCCACCCTGGAAGAGAATGAGTCAACGCCCGACCTAGGCCCTACCCTGGACGTCATCCAGCAGTCCGTCGGTGCTATCAAGCAGCTGCAGACCCGGGCCCAGAACCAGTTGCGCGTGATTGTGAACCTGCAGGTTCAGGCTGCCACCCAGGACCAATTGGCGCTCGACGTCCTCGATCGATTGGCCAAAGCGCGCGGTCACCTGGAAGGCCGCATGTTCGAACGCGACAGCTTGCCTCTATGGCAGCTGACCCAGCGGCACCAGATCGGCGAAAACAATGAGTTCTTCCTCACTGCCTCCGCCCGGATCCGCAGCATTCAAGCTTTTACTCGCGACAGTCGTGGTGCACTCGCCGGACTGGTCGTTCTCTTGCTCCTTTCGCTGTTCGCTGCCTATCGACTGCATTTGGCTACTCGCCATGTTCAGCCGACGGACAATGCCCAGGCCCAGGTGCTGCACATTACCAGGCATTGGATTGCGCTTGGCATTCTTCCGCCTTTGCTCTGTGGCTACCTCCTGGCTCCTTTTGCCCCGCTGGCTTTGATTGGCCTTGGCATCCTCATATCGTGGATACCGATTCTTATTTTGCTCCCTCCATCCATGGAGCCACGATTTCGCACACTTCTCTACTGCTTGTTTGGCGTGTACGCTCTGAATGCACTCGTAGGATGGATGTCACTTTCCCCCGCCCACAAGCGCGAAGTGCAGTTTCTGGCCAATCTCTGTATTTTCCTGGCGTTCATCGTTCTGGTTCGCCCAGCACGCATGAAGCGCCTCGAGCCCACCCGTGCGCAACGAATCTTCCTCTTCGGGATGCGGCTCGCAGTTGCCATCCTGGGGATCTCTCTGGCGGCGAACTTTTTCGGATACGTAAAGCTGGCGCAGTCCATGGGATACCTGTCGCTGTACAGCACGTTTATCGCAATCAGCGTGCTGGCCGGCGTGCGCGTGTTCACCACGTTGTTGTTAGCTGGGATCGAGGTTCCCGCTGCCCAACAGGTCGCGGCCGTTCGCCTGCATCGTGATGGTATTGCCCGATGGGCCCCCCGCCTCCTGCGTTGGGCCGGAATTGCCATCTGGCTGATCGCTACCTTGGATCTGATAGGCATCCGTGACCAGCTCACCGCGTGGATCTCCGAGCTCCTCGATTTCCACATTGCCGGCCGCTCAGCCAACATCACTCTGGGTGGCGTGCTTGGCTGCTTCCTGATCTTGTTGGTTGGATATGCGATCAGCACCGCACTTCGTTTTCTGCTGCGCGAAGAACTTCTCAGCCACTTCCACCTGTCGCGCGGTCTGCCTGAACTGATCGCCTCCACCCTGCACTACCTGCTGCTGCTCCTGGTGTTTTTCTTTGCCGTCAACCTGGGAGGCGTGGAGCTGAACAGGTTCACCGTGCTCACCGGCGCGCTGGGTGTAGGTGTGGGCTTCGGCCTGCAGAACATCGTCAACAACTTCGTCTCCGGCCTCATCCTCCAGTTCGAGCGCCCGATCCACATCGGCGACGTGCTTGATATCGACGGCACCACCGGTAAGGTGTCGCGCATCGGTATCCGCTCCAGCACGGTCAAGACCTTCCAGGGAGCCGAAGTTATCATTCCGAACGCGAACTTCATTTCCGGCAAGGTGATTAACTGGACTTTGTCGGAATCGCTGCGCCGCGTCGAGCTTCCCGTCGGCGTAGCCTACGGCAGCGATGTCAAACTGGTGGCGAAGCTGCTGGAGCAACCGGCGACCGCCCACGAAAGCGTGCTCACCTCGCCGGCTCCCGCTGTCTACTTCAAGGAGTTTGGCGACAGCTCGCTGAATTTCGAGCTGCAGTTCTGGGTGATGCAGGAAAGCAACGTGGTGAAGGTGAAGAGCGAAGTAGCGCTGGAAGTAATGCGCCTGCTCGATGATGCTGGCGTCGAAATACCATTCCCGCAGCGCGACTTGCGCTTACGTTCCGTGGACGCCAGCGCGGCGGCAACCCTGCTCTCGCCGAACGGCACGGCGGATATCTTGCCCAATAATGGCGGTGACGAGCTCAGCCCCGCGCTTGCGCCAGATCGAATCAAGAGCCGCACCATCGGTGATAACTAATCGTCGACGGCGTCTATCCGGCCATAGTTAGCCTGTCATCTTGAGTTGAGGTACACAAGTGGCTCTGCAATGGCACAGCATGGCTCGTGCGAAGGTGGAGCACGCCTTCAGGCGTGCGTCAAAAGGCGCTGAGGTTACCCCCGCGAGCCTTTGTCTTGCCGCATCTTCGCACCTCTCTTTCGCCTCTAATACACAACCCTGTTATTCTCCCCTACCGTGGTGCTGGTGATTTTCATCACCCGCGCATGTGATCACAGCAGGCGTAGAATACGGACACCGTGACCCTGGAGGTATCCAGCCCTTGAGCAATCTTCCCCAAACTCTGGCCGAGCTGCGCCGCAGCCACCAGTTCTCTGAAGAGCGGTTAAGCACCCGCCACGTCAAAGACGAAATGCGCGAGAACCTGATCGCGCGGGTGCGCGGCGACGGCCCGGTTTTCCCCGGCATCGTCGGCTACGACGACACCGTCGTGCCGCAGATCGTCAACGCCATTTTGTCCCGGCATAATTTCATTCTTCTGGGACTTGCGCGGGCAGGCCAAGAGCCGCATCCTGCGCGCCCTGACGACACTGCTCGATCCGCAGCTGCCGTATTTGCGCGGCTGCGAGATTCACGACAATCCGTACGCAGCCCATTTGCCGCCGCTGCCGTGAGTTGCTGGCCGGCAATCCCGATGACGCCGCCAATTTCCTACCTCACGCCCGAGGAGCGTTACGTCGAGAAGCTGGCGACGCCCGACGTGACCATCGCTGACCTGATCGGCGACATCGATCCCATCAAGGCCGCCAAGGGCGGTCACGAACTGGGCAGCGAATACACCGTCCATTACGGATTGCTGCCCCGCGCCAATCGCGGCATCTTCGCCATCAACGAACTGCCTGACCTCGCCGGCAAAATTCAGGTTGGCCTGTTCAACATCATGCAGGAAGGCGATGTGCAGATTAAGGGTTACCCGGTGCGTCTGCCGCTGGACGTTGCGTTGGTCTTCAGCGCCAATCCCGAGGACTACACGGCGCGCGGCAAGATCATCACGCCGCTGAAAGATCGCATCGGCTCCGAGATCCGCACTCACTATCCCGCGACCCTCGAAGAAGGCATCGCCATCACCGCGCAGGAAGCCTGGACCGAGCGCAACGGACATCAGCTGCAGATTCCCGATTTCATCGGCCAGATCATCGAGCAGATCGCTTTCGTGGCGCGCGAAGACAAGCGCATCGACAAGCGTTCGGGCGTCAGCCAGCGGCTGCCGATCAGCGCCACTGGAGAACGTGATCTCCAATGCCGAACGCCGCGCCATTCGTTCCGGGGAGAAGCTTGTTGTCCCGCGGGTCGGCGACATCTATGCCGCCATGCCGTCCATGACCGGCAAACTCGAGCTGGAATATGAAGGCGAGCTGAAGGGCGCCGACAATGTGGTGCGCGAGATCATTCGCGCCGCCGTGGCTCGCACCTACGACACGTATTTTCACGGCAACAGCAATATGAACCAGGTAGTGCAGTGGTTCGACCTGGGAGGCGAGATCCAGTTGCGCGACTCGGCCAGCGCGCAGGAGATGCTGCACAAGCTGCGCGGCATCCAAGGTCTGCTGGACAAGCTGAGCGCTCTGGGACTGACTGGCAAAGAGCCGTCGGAGATGCTGGTGTCGGGCGCCGAGTTCATCCTTGAAGGTCTGTACGCGCACAAGCGCATCGGCCGCAGCGAGGAACGCACCTTTACCGCTGGGGAGAAACAGCCACGCCGGGAAAAGCCGAATATCCGCGAGGAGGACGAGGAGCGCGAATTTCGGAGGCAGCGCAGGCCGTTTAATTAAGCCGCAATTGGCATTTGGGACTTAGCGAAAACGCATAGCGCCGGTAATTACGATCTAGAGCGATATTGTTGTACGGAGTCTTTATAGCGAACTTCAGCCACGGCTTTTCGAATACGTAATCGCCTCCAGACCTGAAGATAAGAGCTAAATGCTAACGGCTAATTGCTAATTGCTGTCTTATGAAATTCATCCGTTACAAAAAATACGTTCCCGAGCCCGCCTCCGAGATGAGCATGGAGGACCTGCTCAACGCACTCTCCGATTACCTGCTGCAAAGCGGCTTTCAGCAGCAGTACATGGACTTCTACGATCTGAACGATGCAGAACAGACGCTTGGAGAACTTGCGTCAGGCCATCGCCGATGCCCTGCTGAACAGCGATCTTCTCGACGAGCAAATGCGCGAGCAAATCGAGAACATGAGTGGCGAGCAACTGGAGCAGCTGGTCGAGCAACTCATCGAGCGCATGGAGCAGGAAAACTACATCAACATCGATCAGCCGCACGATCCCTCACGTCCTTCCACCGCGGGAGGGCAGGTCGGCGACGCGCAGTCGCAGGCGCGCTTCGAGATCACCGATAAGGGGCTGGACTTTCTCGGCTTCAAGGCGCTGCGCGATCTGCTGGGCTCGCTGGGCAAAGTCCAGCTTCGGACGGCATGATACGCGCGACACCGCAACCGGCATCGAAGCCAGCGGTGCGACGAAGACCTATGAGTTCGGCGACACCATGAACCTCGACATCACGGCCACTCTGTCCAGCGCTATTCAGCGCGAAGGCCTGCACCTGCCGCTCAACATCGAGTACAACGATCTGCAGGTTCATCAGTGCGAATATCAGTCATCGTGCGCGACCGTTCTGATGCTCGACTGCTCGCACTCCATGATTCTTTACGGCGAAGACCGCTTCACTCCGGCAAAGAAAGTCGCGATGGCGCTGTCGCATCTGATTCGCACCCAGTATCCCGGCGACTCGCTGTCGCTGGTGCTGTTTCACGATTCCGCGGAAGAGTTGCCGCTGTCGCAACTGGCGCGCGTCAAGGTCGGTCCGTACTACACCAATACACGCGAAGGTCTGCGCATGGCGCAGCGCATCCTGCAACGCCAGCGCAAAGACATGAAGCAGATTGTGATGATCACCGACGGCAAGCCCTCGGCGCTGACGCTGGAGGATGGCCGCATTTACAAGAACGCCTTCGGCCTCGATCCGCTGGTGGTGAGCGAAACGCTGAAGGAAGTTTCGAAGTGCAAGCGCGCCGGCGTGCTGATCAACACCTTCATGCTCGCCTCCGACTACGGCCTGGTGCAGTTCGTGCAGAAAGTCACGGAGATGTGCCGCGGCAAAGCCTACTTCACCACTCCCTACACCCTTGGCCAATACCTGCTGATGGACTACATGTCGCGCAAAACCAAGACCGTGCACTGAAAAGCAGGAATCGGGGCCAGAGGCTAGGGGTCAGGACGTAAGCAGCACCTAATTTCGCAATCTAATCCCTAATCCCTAGCCCCTGCATTTCTATCCCGGGGGCCACTTCAGATCCCGGCCGCCAATCAAATGCAGATGCAAGTGAAACACCGACTGTCCGGATCGCGGTCCCACGTTGTACACGGTCCGATAGCCGTCCTCGATGCCGCGGTCGCGCCCGATCTTCGCCGCTATCAGATTGCAGTAGCCGATAATCTCGGCATCTTCGGGCGTCGCATTCTTCAAATCCACCACATGCTGCTTGGGAATGATCAGCACGTGCGTCGGTGCCTTGGGATCGATGTCCTCGAAGGCGTAGACTTTCTCGTCTTCATAAACCTTCTTTGAAGGAATCTTTCCCGCAATGATTTTGCAAAAGAGGCAATCGTCCATAACGATTTCGCTCCTGATTCAGTTCCTCTATCCCCGCTGCTCTTTTCTACGCGCTAGTAAGTAAGCCCGGATCAGTTCATTCAAATCCCCGTCCAGCACCCGATCGACATCGCCAATCTCGGCCCGCGTTCGCAAGTCCTTCACCATGCGATAGGGCTGCAGAACATACGACCGGATCTGCGAGCCGAAATCGATGTCGAGCTTTGAATCTTCAATGTGCTTGGTGACCTCGCGCTTCTTCTCCAACTCGTGCTCATAGAGGCGTGAGCGCAAAATGCTCATCGCCTTCTCGCGATTCTTGTGCTGCGAGCGCTCGTTCTGGCAGGCGACGACAATCCCCGTCGGAATGTGCGTGATGCGAACCGCGGAGTCCGTGGTGTTGACGTGCTGGCCGCCCTTGCCACCGGAACGATAAGTGTCGGTGCGAATGTCGTCCGGCTTGATGTCGATCTCGATGCTCTCATCGATCTCGGGCGAGACGTAAACACTGGCGAAGGACGTATGCCGGCGCTTGGCCTGGTCGAAGGGCGATATGCGCACCAGACGATGCACGCCGATTTCACTGGTCAGCAGCCCGTAAGCGTAATCGCCGTTGACGCCAAACGTTGCCGACTTGATGCCCGCCTCGTCGCCCGGTTGATATTCGTAGAGCTGAGTCTGGAAGCCCTGGCGCTCGGCCCAGCGCATATACATTCGCATCAGCATCTCGGCCCAGTCCTGCGATTCGGTGCCGCCGGCGCCGGGATGAATGGTGACGATGGCATTGCGCTCGTCGTTTTCGCCGGACAGCAAAGTCGCGGTCTCCAGCTTCTCCACTAGCGCCCGCAGTTCGTCGACTTCGCGGCGCAACTCCAAGGAAACGTCCTCGCCTTCGCGCGCCAGATCGAAGTAAGCATTGATATCGCCGGAGCGGCGAACCAGTTCCTCGTGAGTATTCACGGCGCTCTCCAGCCGCTTCTTCTCGCGCATCACCTGTTGCGATTTTTCGGGGTTTGACCAGAGCGTTGGATCGGAGGCTTGCTTGTCGATCTCGCTCAGCTTTTCGCGCAGCTTGGGCGCGTCAAAGATACTCCTGTAGGTCGTGGACCTTGTCGCGAAGCGCAGCGTATTCCTGTTCTAATTCTTCAACCATTTGGATCCCAAGAACCTTTCAGTCACCACGGAGGCACGGAAAAAACAGGCTACTGGCGGTTGGCACTTGAGCTGTTGCGAGAAGCAGGGCTATTTCTTATGAGAGATTACTTTTTCTTTAGCTCTGTGTCTCCGTGTCCCTGTGGTGAAATTGACTTCACGCCAGCTGCGGCTGCGTCATTTCCGCAGGCTCGGAGTATCGCAACAGCACGCCCAGCAAGGCGATTATCGCACATATCAGCGGGAACCAATCGCCATGACGGGTGTAGAACGTCGTAGATTGCTCCAGGGAGTATGCGGCCTGCAACTGGGTTCGCTGATTGCGCGGAGCCGACGCTATCACCCGCCCGTAGGGATCGATCACCGCCGTGATACCCGTATTGGTGTCGCGCAGCAGCCAGCGATCATTTTCCACCGCGCGCATGCGAGCCATATTCAGGTGCTGTCGCGGTGCGCCTCCTTCGCCGTACCAGCCGTCGTTAGAGACATTCACAAATACCTCGGCACCGTTCTTGGCGAACTGCCGCACCTCGTTCGGGAAGATCGATTCATAACAGATAAAGACGCCGGCCTTGATATCGCCGACGTCCAGCGGTTCGCGCGATGTGCCCCGTGCAAAGGTACCGACCTGCCGAGTCAGCCCGTTAGCAAAGCTGAACAGCTTTTCGAACGGCACGTACTCGCCAAAGGGAACCAAGTGAATCTTGTTGTAGCGCTCCGTCCAGGCGCCGGTCGGAGCGATTACAGACGCGGAATTGTAGACGTCAGGATGGCGATTGGGATCGCCGGTATGGTCAATGCCAATCGATCCCGCAATGATGTAGGAATCCGTAGCGCGAGCGATATTGGCCAGCGCAGTCCGCAGATGCAGATCGGTAGTCCAGAAGGGCGCGGGCGATTCGGGCCACACGATCAGCGCGGTCGCACTGTCTTTCTCGTTCAGCGGCCGCACACTCAGCGCTCGCAACGAATCGAGAGTTTGCACGAAGTAGTCTAGCGACCACGCATCGGAATCGAGGATAGGGACATTCGCTTGCACCAGGGTCGCGCCGTGAACCGCAGGCAATCCGGGCAGTTTGATGAGTTTACCCGCGTGCAGAATGATTGCCGCCACCAGAGCCGAGGTCAGCAAAACCTTGCGCCGGGCATAAGGCACCAGAAATGCCGCTGCGACCGCCGTATTTACCAGTGCAATCTCGAATGAAATCCCGTAGACGCCAGTCACCGTCGCGATGCGTGACAATGGGATATTGTCGATCTGCGTGGTGCCCAGAAGGTCCCAGGGAAATCCGGTGATGTAGGTGCGCGCCAGTTCCACGCCCACCCAGGCGAAGGGAGTAAATACCAGCGCGCGCAAACTGAAACCGTTACGCCGAGCAGCGATCAGGGCTAGAAGGAATCCAAAGAGTGCGTGATACAGCCCGAGATAGAGCGCAAACATTACCAGCAGCAGCACCGACATCGCCGTGCCGACGTTGCCGTAATAGTGCATGACGTGGAAGATCCACGAGCAATTTCCCAGATACCAGATGACTCCGCACACGTATCCCAGCAAAAAGCCCTGCCACGGTGTTGCCGGCGCCAGAAATAGTCCGCCGTCGGCAAGCACCATGGTCACATCCTGCTCGCGGCACTTGAGAATGGCGTAAATCAGCGGGGCAAGCGCGACCCAACTAAGCAGGTAAAGGGCGGTGTTGGGGAAGATCAGCACCTGGAGAACTCCCGAGAGGCAGGCGAAAATCCAGGCATTCGGGCGGATTCTTCTCACGTTGGGAGTGTAGCAAAGAGGAATGACAGTAGAGCGGCGCGGAAGATTACGACTTGGTTACAGCAACAATTGAGAAATCAGAATTGGCTATTCGGAACGGCCTTCCAGGCGCTCTAGGCGACGCTCATGTGACTCGATCTGTTCGGATTGTTTAGCGACGGTTCCGGCCAATGTTGCAACCATCGAGGCAATTCGGTCGAGACGCGCGTCGGTGGCCTGCATCTGTTCTCCGACTTGAGCGATCTGTGCGGCGTTGGCAGAAATCTGCGCAGCGTTAGCAGCGATGAGTGCCTCATGTTTAGCCGCGTTCTCTGCGATCAGCGCCTCGTGTTTCAACGTCTGATCATAGAGGCGGCCCATCGCTGCCCAGAACTCCTCGAAGCTGCCGAAGGTGGTGCTCATTGTGAGTAGTATATCCCGCTTCAGGCTGGGCTAAGTCACTATGCCGAGGCCTGGTGAGCCTCTTGCAAGCTAGAGGCTCGTTAATGCGACATAACCGAGCAGCACTAAGGCCAGTGCTGTAAATGCCTGCGCCAGATTTCCCGTCCAAACGTTAAGGCCCCAGTTGTTACGTTCCATTTTCTTCAACCTACCTAACCTCAAGTCGATTGCTTCGTTGGATTCTGTGACCTGTGATTTGAATTCTGCCCTATTCAGTAGCTGGCCGGTCTGCAGGCTCGTTGGTCTTGGAGCTATTTCGTAAAAGTCAGCCCGCGCGAGTTGCTCTTTCGCTTGCGCCCTAAGGTATTCCGCTTGATGCACCGCAACAGCGTAACGAAAATAACACCAATTCCGGAGCATCGCCCCGATAACCCCAAGGAGAAGCAACCCCAATCCGGCCCTAATACCCCATGCCGGCGCTAACGTTCGTTTGGCCGAGCCAACAAAAGTGATAAGGAGGGCCGCAGCACTACCATCGAAAAGGGCTAGTTTTTCGAAGTAACCGAGCATGTCTCGGGCGCCCGAAATTTGGCTTTCTTGCGCCAGCTTTCCTGCCGCATTCAGTTCGTCGATTGCCTGGTTCCAAAGCTTTTCTCGTCGGCGAAGTTCAACGACGGCGTCAGGCCATGACTCATGGGCGTATCCAAATCGAAAAACATGGTCACAACGCCAAACTTGGAAGGAAGTCCGGGATTCATACACCACCCCAAGGCGTTCCAACCAATGTCTACTTGATCGCCACCAGCTTGTTCATCAGCTCCGAATAATCCTTCTTCTCGACGCCGTGAACCTGCTTGTTGTACTCGTCTACCTTCGCCGAGTAATTCATCGAGCAGAATTTCGGGCCGCACATGGAACAGAACGCTGCTTCTTTGTAATACGCGTCGGGCAATGTCTCGTCGTGCATCGCCTTGGCCGTCTCGGGATCGAGTGACAGGGCAAACTGCTTGTCCCAATCGAAGGTGTAGCGGGCGTAGCTGATGGCGTCATCGCGATCGCGCGCGCCCGGACGATGCCTCGCCACGTCTGCTGCGTGGGCGGCAATCTTGTAAGCGATGATTCCGTCTTTGACATCCTTATCGTTGGGCAGCCCAAGATGCTCTTTCGGGGTGACGTAGCAAAGCATGGCTGCGCCATACCAGCCGATCATGGCCGCGCCAATCGCCGAGGTGATGTGGTCATAGCCGGGAGCGATGTCGATGACCAGCGGGCCCAGCGTATAGAACGGAGCTCCGTAACAGAGCTCAACTTCTTTCTCCACCTGCTCTTTGATCTTGTCGAGCGGAATGTGACCAGGGCCTTCGATCATGACCTGCACATCGCGCTCCCAAGCCTTCTTGGTCAGTTCGCCCAGTGTCTTCAGTTCGGCGAACTGCGCCTCGTCGCTGGCATCGGCAATGCAGCCGGGCCGCAGACCATCGCCCAGCGAGTAGCTCACGTCATGCTTGGCAAGAATCTTGGTGATGTCGTCGAAGCGCTCGTAGAGAAAATTCTGCTTGTGATGATGCGCCATCCACTGCGCCAGAATCGCGCCGCCGCGGCTTACGATGCCGGTGATGCGCTTGGTGATCAGCGGCAGATACTCCACCAGCACGCCGGCATGAATCGTCATATAGTCCACGCCCTGCTCGGCCTGCTCCTCGATGACTTCAAGCATGACGTCGGCGTTGAGATCTTCAATGCGCTTCACGCGCGAGACCGCCTCATAGATCGGGACCGTGCCGATCGGCACCGGCGAGTGCCGCAGAATGGCTTCGCGGATCTCGTGGATGCCGCCGCCAGTCGACAAATCCATCACCGTATCGGCGCCATAGTGGACCGAGGTGTGCAGCTTCTTCAGTTCCTCGTCAACATTGCTGGTCACCGACGAATTGCCAATATTGGAGTTGATCTTGCACTTCGACGCTACGCCGATGCACATCGGCTCCAGTTCAGGATGATTCACGTTGGCGGGAATGATCATGCGTCCCGCGGCAACTTCATCACGAATGACCTCAGGCGCAACCTGTTCGCGCTCTGCGACGAAGACCATTTCTTCCGTCAGCAAGCCCTTACGAGCAAAGTGCATTTGCGACATGTTGGTGTCGCCGGTGCGGGAGGCTTCTTCGCGGCGCTTGCTAATCCACTCGGCGCGCGGTTTCGGTGAGGTCGTGCCGTTGCTGCCATTGGTTCCACTCATAAATCGTTGCACTCCTGATAGGCCTTTGATTATACCGTCTACGCTTGAGCGTGCGGCGAGTAACGACACCGGCATCCTACTCTCATTGGTTGTCATTCCGACCAAGGACTTTAGTCCGCGTGGAGAGACCTGCTTTTACGCGCAGCGGAAAGACCTTTCCCAAGCTATCAACAGCAGGTCTCCCACTCCGGCGGAAAAAGGCGGCCCCCCTCCGGTCGGGATAACAGCCGTCGAGATGACAACCAATGAAAGCGGCCCGTGGTCGGGGTGACAACCAAATGATGAACTGCTCCCAACACAACACGGTGGTCCCCCTATGAACTTCACGCTTCTTGACTGGTCGGCAATCGTTGGTTATCTCGGCATCACGCTCATTATGGGGCTGTGGTTCCGGCGCCGTTCCAGCCGCAGCCTCGACGATTATTTCGTCTCCGGCCGCAGCGTGAACTGGTGGCTGGCGGGCACGTCGATGGTGGCCACGACGTTTGCCGCCGACACGCCGCTGGTCGTCACCGGCCTGGTTTATACGCAGGGAATTTCCGGGAACTGGCTGTGGTGGGGCCTTCTGTTCTCGGGCATGATGACGGTGTTTCTCTTCGCCCGGCTGTGGCGCCGCTCAGGTCTGCTCACCGATGTGCAGTTCGCGGAGATTCGTTACTCCGGCAAGCCTGCGGCCTTTCTGCGCGGCTTTCGCGCCATCTATCTTGGCCTGCTGATGAATTGCGTCATCCTCGGTTGGGTCACCAAAGCCATGACCAGCATTGTCGGCACCACGCTGGCCAACACTCCCATGCTGGTGAATATCAGCCGCTTCATGAGCGCACATTTTGGCTCGGTGTGGCGCGGCAACGATGGTGCGGCGCTGGCCATCTGCGTGTTCTTCCTGATCCCGTTCACCGGACTGTACGTCTCGCTGGGCGGTCTGTGGGGCGTTCTGTGGACCGACCTTTTCCAATTCGTGCTGAAAATGTCGATTGTGATCGCCGTTGCCTACTTCGCAGTAGTTGCCTGCGGAGGCACGTCTGCCATGATCGAGAGCCTGCGCCGAGTTCAGGCCGCAGCCGGACCAAACGCCGCGAATCCGCTAGGCTTTTTCCCCGATTTCTCCCGTGGCCTCAATGCCGAGCCGTTGTGGATGGTTCCGCTGGCAAACTTTTGTATTTATATCGGTCTGCAGTGGTGGGCATCATGGTATCCCGGAGCGGAGCCAGGTGGAGGCGGCTACATCGCGCAGCGCATCTTCAGTGCGCGTGATGAGAAGCAGGGATTGTTGTCGGTTTTATGGTTCAACATTGCGCACTACGCCATTCGCCCCTGGCCGTGGATCATCACAGGACTGGCAGTCATCGTCCTCTATCCCGGTTTGCAGCATCCAGAAGGTGGCTACATGATGGTGTTGAATGCCCATCTGCCGCATCAGTATCGCGGTATCGCGATCGCGGGATTTCTGGCGGCGTTCATGTCAACCATTGCCACCCAACTTAACTGGGGAGCGTCGTATCTGGTCTCCGACTTTTATCGCCGGTTCTTGAAGAAGGACGGCTCCGAGCAGCACTACGTGTTGGTCTCGCGGCTTTGCACCGTCTTGTTAGTGGTCGCGTCGGCGTGGGTCTCGGTGCAGCTCGGTTCGATTGCCTCCGGATGGCAGGTCGTGTTGCAGATCGGGGCCGGCACAGGCGCGGTTTACATCCTGCGCTGGTACTGGTGGCGGATCAACGCCTGGAGCGAAATTTCGGCGATGGCGTGCTCACTGCTGGTGACCATCGTCCTGAATCGCTGGCAGCCGTTCGTCGGAAATAGCTCACTGGTATTCGCCAAAAGCGCGCTGACGACAACAATCATCACAACGATTGCTTGGCTCGCGGTTACGATGCTGACGAATCCAGAGCCTGAAGAGGTTCTGCTCCGCTTCTACCGGCACGTCCGACCCGACGTCCGAGGGTGGAAGCACGTCGCATCACAAGCCCCCGAGCTGGCGCCCCATCGCGACTTGGGCAGCAACTTACGAGCGTGGGCTCTGGGCTGCGCCATGATCTATCTCTGCCTGTTCGGCACCGGAAAAGTACTGCTTCATCAAGCCGCAGTCGGATTACTGCTGCTTGTTGGCTCCGCAACCTGTGCCTTCCTGCTTTATCGGGGAGTGGTCCAGAACTTCAAGGATGAGCCGCTGCCTGAAACAGCTGTGGGAACTCCGCTGCGCTGAGGGAGGCCCGAGCCATACGGGCTAGGCGTCACGGGGACTAATTGCGGACGTCACACGGGTCAGTGAGCGATGAATTCGTAGACATCCAGCCTGCATCAGAGTGGTACCCTACTTTGTAGAAAACAACGGTGCGGGAGTTTTCACTCCCTTTAAGGAAAGATGCGAGTTCACTCAAGCGGGTTAAGAGTGAATCGTTTGGTTGCACGACGATGAATACATTGCAGGCGGAACAGGTTCCCAGCGTACCGCAACTGGCGCGAATCGCTGGCGCGGAAGAACGCTCAGTGACCCTCGACGGCGTAACCTGGCGCTATTGGTTTGCCGGGTCAGGGCCGCCGCTGCTCTTGATTCATGGATTCATGGGCTATTCGTTTTCCTGGCGATTCAACGTGCAGCCGCTCTCGCAGCATTTTTCTGTCTATGCCCTGGATCTGCCGGGCTCTGGGTTCTCGCAGCGTACCGATAAGCCCGAGTGCTCGCTGGCCAGCGATGCGCAGGGCCTTTTGCGTTTCATGGAACACTTCGGCATCGAAAACGCTGAAATCGTCGGATCCTCGCGCGGCGGCGGACTTGCTATCGTCTTAGCCGCGATAGCTTCGAGGACGAACCGGTTACATCTTATCCGCCGTCTGGTTTTGGTCTCGCCCATTAACCCCTGGTCCAGTCACGGAAAAGTTCTCACCCGGTTGCTGGCGACCACGCTCGGGGGCCTGTATGTCGTGCACATTCAGCCCAAGCTGCAGGTCGTGGCCGCACGCTATCTGAAGGCTCTCTATGGCGACCCAAGGCGCATCACCCCTGGAACGTTTGCGGGGTACAATGCCGGACTTGATCCCGTGGGCAGCTTTGAACATCTGGTGCGCATACTGCGGTCTTGGCACGATGATCTGGCAATGATCGGCGAATCCCTGCACGAAATCAGCGGCATCCCCGCGCTCATACTGTGGGGCTCGCGCGATCGGGCCGTGTATCCGTCTTCCATCCATCAACTGCAGCGGCAGCTGAAGAATAGCGCTCTGGTGATGTTTCAAGGCGCAGGCCACCTGCCTTACGAAGAAGTGCCCGAAGAATTCAACCAGGTGCTTCGCGATTTCCTACTGCACGACGCCCCACGAACCCCTTTCGAAATCGCGGCCGACACGCAAGCGGCAATCGAAATCCCCACGAGCAAGAAAAACCCAAGCGGCCGTTAGAGTTAACAATAAGCCGTTCGTTCACCACAGAGGATGTGGATAAAACAAGGGTTAGCCTTCAAGCCGATGGGAGCCATGCCATCACCGGCATCCTTGTCGCCGCAGGCGAAGCGCAGATCCCTCGGCTTCGCTCGGGATGACAAGTCTTGAAAATTGTCGGGGGGCCTCTGGGTCTGGTGGTTCAAAGTCCTTGATTTCTCCGTGCTCTCCGTGCCTCCGTGGTAAAGCTTTTCGGATCCGGCGCGCAGAGGAACTCAGTCGGCGGCTGTATCGCTTGGCTCGTACACCCCCGCCGTCGCGTGGCGAACCGGCAACCAGGCTGCGAGCGCCGCACCGACATACATGGCGCCTACCATCCAAAAACCATAAATGAGCCCGTCGCGATGAGCGGCTTCTCCCACCAGCAGCGCCGTGAGGATCTGCAAAGCGCTGGCAACGAAAGAGAACGTGTTTTGCACCCGCCCCATGAAGTGCCGCGGCACCAGCTCCATCATCTCGCTGGAAAGAGCGATGCCTCCCGTGCCTCGACAAGAGCCCATGACGAAGTAGATGCTGACGGCCAACGCAAGCCAGCGCGAGACCGGCAGCAGAAACAGAGACAGGGCAATCAGCCCCATCGTAAGCATCACGGAGCGGTTCACTCCGTTGCGACGGATAAAGTTGGACGCGTAAAACACGCTGATGAAGGCGCCAACGGCCCATCCGGCATTCAGCCAGCCATAGCCTACGGCTCCGCCGTGCAGGATACGCTCGCTCAACGGCGCCGAGAGCACGCCTTGCGTCATCATGGCGGCAACAAACAGCGCCCAGGCTATGCCAATTAGCAGCACGCGCCGGTTCTTCCCAACGTAGCGATATCCTTCTCGCAGCTCGTGAAGATAGCGGGCAACCGGACCAAGTGCTGGGGTTTGATCGGCAGCTTCCGATTGTGGACGCGAAACGGTAACTCTTCCCTTGCGAACCATGAACACGCACGCGATCGAAACCAGGTAACTGGCGCAATCGATGAGCAGCACGCCTCCCAGTCCGATGCGGTTATATACGAAGCCCACCAGCGCGCCCGCCATCAACCAACCGCCTTGCAGCGCCGCCAGCAGCAGCGAGTTCGAATCCAGCATCTTGCCGTCCGGCGTCAGCTCTTGGATAAGCGCATTGACCGTGGGGAAGAACATCCAGAAGCCGATTGCCACCAGGATGTTCATGGCGTAGACATGCCACAGGCGGGCGTGATGAGTGAGCACCAGCATGGCGACCAAAAAGATGATTGCGGCGCGTGCAGCATCGAGTCCCAGCATCAGGTGGCGCCGGTCTTCGCGGTCGATGATCGCCCCGGTGAACGGCAACAGCAGGAGTGAAGGCAGCGTCTGCAGCGCGATCAGCGCTCCCAGCGAGACCTCCGAATGCGTGGCTTGCAGGATGTACCAGATCACGGCTGCCGAGTTCATGCCACTTCCGATCATGGAGATCAGATTGGCTGTGAAAATCAGCCGCATCCCGCGATTCCGCCACATTTCTTTCATGTTCCTTCCAACTGTAACCCAGCCGCAGGTTGAGAGGCTGCTCCCTTATACTGAGAGAGCTGACATTGCGATTAAACTGCGCTGTTCATTGATGAATGGCAGTTAGCAGTTAGCAGTTAGCATTTAGCACTTGGCAGTTGGCCAAATCATAAAACCCCTGCAGTGAGAAATGAACCTCGGCAGAGTTGCAAATCTCATGGGTTTGCCAAATGCTAAGTGCCAAATGCTAATTGTGGCTTGAAAGGATTCCTTTGGGTCTTCGTCGTTTATTCAAGAAGGAGAAGCAAGAACATCGGATCCTGCGCGAGGCTACTCAGCGCGCGGGCCAGCTGGTGCCAGAGTATCACCGGCCTACGCCAGAGTGCCTGCATCCGGAGCGCTGGAGTATGTACGACTCGATGACCGCCGAGGTCGAGGTGCTGGAGTTCCTGCGCACGCTGGTGACTACCACCAAGCCGAATCTCGTCGTGGAAACCGGTACGTTCATGGGCGTCAGCACGCTGTGGATTGCAGAGGCGCTGCGCCTGAACGGTTTTGGCAAGATCGTCAGTTGCGAGTACGATCCCAAAGTTTTCGAAGTAGCGAAGCAGAAGATCGATGCCTCGGAATTTCACGACCTGATCGATTTGCGTAATGAATCCAGCCTGGAGATGAACGTCGAAGGCCCGATCGACCTTTTCTTCAGCGATAGCGACATGCCCATCCGCGAGCAGGAGGTGCGCCGCTACCTGCCACAAATCTCGCCTTTCGGACTAATTCTGATGCACGACGCCAGCTCACACCTGAAGCAGGTCCGTGATGCGGCGCTTAAGCTCGAACGCGAAGGAGTGATTTCTGTGGTGCTGCTGCCGACGCCGCGCGGGCTGGTAGTTGCTCAAAAGCGAGATGGGCGGAAATAAATGTCGATACCGCGGGTGGAAGACAATATGACTGCGACACGGATCTGCTTGATCGGCGATTACCAGCCCAGCGTACTGGCACATCAAGCCATTCCCAAAGCTTTGGCTTTGGCTGCCGATGGCGCTGACGTGCGCTGGGTTTGGCTCGACACGGAATCAGCGATTGACGCAGATTTGGCGAGCTACGATGGATTCTGGTGTGTTCCTGCAAGTCCTTATCGCTCCCTGGAAGGAGCCCTTCGCGCTATCCGTTTCGCTCGCGAGCAGAATCGGCCGTTCCTTGGAACCTGCGGCGGATGCCAGCACGCGATTCTGGAATTTGCTCGAAACGTTCTCAAGATCGGCGGCGCTGGACATACGGAGTGCGACCCCTCGACATCAGAGCCGGTGATAAGCAATCTCGCCTGCTCGCTCATCGAAGCCGACGAAGTGTTGCGGCCGGTGCCCGGAAGCCGTCTACGTGACATTTATGGCACCGCTGAGATTCGCGAGACCTATCACTGCAGCTACGGCCTCAATCCCGCCTACCTGTCTCGCCTGCTGGACGGCGGGCTGCGGGTTGGAGTGACGGGGCCGAACGGAGAAGCGCGGGGCTTCGAACTGCCGGCTCATCCGTTCTTCTTCGCAACCCTTTTCCAGCCCGAGCGATCCGCTTTCAGCGGGCACAGCCATCCGCTTATTAAGGCTTTCGTTGGGGCGGCTTCCAACCCCCTCCCTGCTCGCTAGATCATCCGTCGAGGCTCGACGGTTCAGCCGGTGTCGTGGCTTTCGATCCTTAGTGATCTTTAACTGATAGCGTCGGCGTCGAAAACGAGCTACGATTCCGCGAATGGGAACCTTGCGGCTCGCATCCGCCGCGACGCAACTCAACTCGTCTTCGAACTGTAATGCGGAGGTGCAACATGCGTTGTGCACGCTACTTAATTCTCTGCGCATGGCTGATTTGTTCTCTTCCCGGATGGTCGCAGAATACCAAGATCGTCATTCCCGCTGGAACCCCGGAAGACAAAGACCTGGCCGCCATTGCGGCAGAGCCCGAGGCGCAGAAGCGAATCCCACTTTATGACGACTTTATTAAGAAATATGCAGGCAATAACGCTGCCGTCGCTTACGCTGAATGGCAGCTCTCCCAGCAGTATCTGAGCGCAGGCGATACTGCCAAGGCGCTGGAGGACGGAAACAAGGCGCTCGAACTTGTTCCGAACGATCTGGACATCCTGGTTTCGCAGGTCAGCGTCGCCCAGGCGATGAAAGACAATGGCAAAATTGTCGACTTCGCAGTGCGCGGGGCCAAGGTTTTCAACTCGATCTCGACCCAGGCCAAGCCAGCCGACGTGTCCGATGCCGAATGGAGTGCCCGAGTCACGGAGGATCAAGAATCAGCGCGCTCGAACTATGACTTCCTGGAAGCCGCCGCCTACAACGCAATCGCCGCAGAGCCGGATCCCGGAAAGCGCATGACCTACATCGAGCTGTTCACCCCGGCGTTTCCGAAGTCGAAGTTTGAACAGCAAGTGTCGCAGTTGGCTCTGTACAGCTTGCAGCAACTCAACCAGCCCCAGCGCCTGGAGGCGTACGGCGAGAAGGCGCTCGCCGCCAATCCCGACAGCATTCCGACTTTGCTCATGCTCGCCAACGCGTACTCAGAAGACCCCAAGCAGATCGCTAAAGCAGTGACCTACGCGAACAAGGTCATCGCATTGACCGGCTCAAACCCCGACAAGCAACAGAAGCTTTCGGCCGGGGTGGCGCATTCCACTCTGGGATATGCCTATTTGAAACAGGAAAAGTTGACAGCGGCGGTCCCCGAACTCAAGACTGCGGTCAGTATGCTGCAGGACGACCCCCAAGCACAGCAGGCAGCGCTGTTCCGCCTGGGTTATGCCTATGCCAAGCAGAACCGCAGGGCAGACTCGGTTGCCGCTCTGCAGAAAGCCGCGGCCATCGACGGCCCCTATCAGGGACCAGCCAGGCAAATGCTGGCAAAAGTAACCGCAACCGGCAAACAATAGTAATGGAAGCGTTAGCTTATTTCTTGATCAAGGCGTCGGAGAGCAGGTGCGCTTTGGTAGCAAGATTGTAAGCTCGCTCGAAATCGCCGTCTCCCGTCGCTTTTTTCGACTGCGCGATGTAGGAGTGGATCTGATTCACGATCTCTTCCTCATCGTGCGTCAAAGTACGGTTCAGACCGTTCACGGTTTTCTCTGTGGTGTCGAGCAACTGGGCCGTGGTCTGCTTCTGGTGCGATAACTGCGCGCTGGTAACATCTGCCGCAATCGCCTTGTCCGGCGGTCCTTCGGGGGCGGCAGGATTGGCGGGTGGATGAGCAACGGCGATCGTGCTATTGCCGCCGCTGGCAACCGTTGGCGTGCTTGCCGGACTGCTCTGGGTACTGGCAGGAGGCGGTGCCTGCTTTTTCTGTTTGTGGTGCGTCGTCGGTTTCGGCTTCGGAGGCTCCGGAGCAGGGGGCTCCTGGTTCGTTACCGGCGGAGGTGGCGGCGGGGTCGCCTCAGAAATCTCGTCCGGTAGGGGAACTGCAACCGTATCGACCGGAGCCTTCGCCTGGCTCGGGAGCTGAGGCTTCTTCTTGACGCAGCCTGCCAGCAGAAGCAGTGTAATCAGCAGCGTCGAAACGACGAATTGGCGGCCAGGTTTCATCTATTATACGTTTACAAACACCTACATGGCACAGCTCCGGCGAGCGCAAATGGTGAAAAGCGCCAGAATCCTGTTCACATGATAAACGTGCGCACCGAAAAACGCATTTACGACGGCCGTATGTTCAGGGCACGACTTGCTTGCGACTCATGTTTGAGTGATGACTTCGGCCCTTTCATATTTCTTGGCGTCGGCTAACGGAAGCGCCAAACGAAACGTTGTTCCCCGACCCATTTCGGTCACAAAGTCGAGGGCTCCGTTGTGAAGCTGAAGAACGCGGTAACTCATTGCCAAGCCAATGCCGCTGCCCGTCTTCTTGGTAGTGAAATACAGATTGAAAATCTTGTCGCGGACGTCAGCAGGAATTCCGGCTCCCTGGTCGTGCACTTCGATGGTTGCGGCCGTCTCCTGCTGCCGTGCGACAATTTTGAGAACCCCACCGTTGCTCATGGCCTGCACGCCGTTAAGAACCACGTTCAGCAAAGCCTGCTTGATCAGGTCCGCATCGGCCCTCACCGGCAGTGCTTCACTCGTCAGGTGCGTCTCGACTTTCACCCCATCCCGCGCCGCTTCCGGAGACGCTAGTATGGCTACGTCTTCGATTAGGCGTCGCAAATCGAATTCCGTCAACCGTAATTCCACGGGCCGGTTGAAATCTACTAAAGTCTGCACTACGCGGTCGAGCCGATGAATCTCGCGATCGATGATGTCCATGTGGCGGCCAGTGTCGGGATCAACCTCCCGCATCTTCTCGCGTAAAAGTTCCAGATGAACCACAATGGCGTTGATGGGATTCTTGACCTCGTGAGCCACGCCCGAGGTGAGCCGTCCAATGGCGGCCAACCGGCGCGAGAGCTCGATCTCGTTCTCGATACGACGAACCGATTCCGCATCGCGCATTGTAAGCAGGGCCCCGATCCGCTCACCGCGTTCAGCGATGAAATCCAGCGCGATCTGGATGCGGCGGCCATTCTCCAATTCGATTTCGCGCTGCGGGATCGGCTGGTGCAAGGCGAATGCATCCAGGATGATTCGACCCAGTTTGGTAGCGTCCGTGAAAACGTCTTCCACCACGCTGCCCAGAATTTCTCCCCGCGGCCGCCCGACAAAGCGCTCTGCCGAAGCGCTTACCAGCACCACTCGCGTATCGCGGGTGAAAAGCACCAATCCGTCCTGCAACGTTCCCATGATCTGGTCGAGGTTTTCTTTCAGTGCACTGAATACCTCTTTCACATCCCGAATCTGACGGCCCAATCGGTCAATCTTGGTGTTGACGATGCCGTATTCGTCTGTTGCTTCGAGATCAGGTTCCGGCGTGCCATCGGGAACCCCAGCCGTCATTTGGTCCAGCCGGCGGCCGATTGCCTCCAGGGGGCGCAACGCAATGTTAGACACACCGGCGGCCAAGGCGAGCGAGACCAGAATCGCCATGATTGAGAAAGTGAGCGCGCGATTCAATTGGGGCTGCACTTCGCTCTTGAGAAACACCGTTGAAATGCCCACGCGGATGTCTCCGAAGGGCTGCCCCTCGCGTTGAAGCGGAAGGTACACATCATAAATCCGCGGAGCTCCATACACGACTTCGAGCTGGCTGAGAAAGCTACCGTTGCGCACTTTTAAGAAATCTTCCCGCTGCTCCAGCTGGGTACCTATGGCGGCTGGGTCGGTGTTTACAATGGCACGCCCTTGAACGTCTGCGATGGCCGCATCCGAGATCGTTGGCGAATAACCAACTACAGCCTGTAGAAGCGTATTCAGTCCGGGATCCGTCTTCAACGCTTCATCCAATACTGCTTCAACCTGCTTGGGGTCGCTCTCATTGGCAAAGGTACTGCTGAGATCGACCTGGGTGGCCTCTCTCGCGCTTTCACGGATTTCCTTAGCCACAAAATCTGCGCTGTCGTAGGCTTCAGTAGTGCGTTGTCTCACCAGGCGCGATACGTACAGATAAGAGAACGCTGCGACCAGCGCAAACACCATACCGCTGATAGCCAGTACCAGCTTTGTTTTTAAGCGCATTCGGCTCATTGGGAGACAACTCACTGCTGCAGGGTATTGCCGGAATGATATCAGCCTTGGTCCGCGAGGCGAAAACTGGGGAGCTATGCCGGGAAGGCCATGCGGTCAGGCATCCATGCATGTGGTGGGAGGGTTGTGATGCGTCAAGTTCCATCGGCGACGGCATCTTCAACTCCAGCCACCATGGTGCCTAAGCGCAAGATCTCAGCGAGAACAACGAAAGCTGCCTAATTTGCGTCTAATGAAAGGGGCGTCTGCGAGCTTTCGCCGTCCGCACAGAGCGAGTATCGTATTGGCTGAACAATCAGGAGAATAAGGTGGCCCAACCCGCAACGGAAGAGAATAAGAAATTAAAGGCCGAGACCGTTACCCAACTGCGTACGCTGTCTCACGATCTCAGCAACTATATTGAAACCATCATGCAGGCTTCTTACCTTCTTGCACAGGCGAAACTTGATGACCCCAACCAGAAGTGGCTGGAGTTGATCGACAAGGCGTCGCAAGACGCCGCCCGCATCAATCGCGAGATTCGCGAGATACTACGGGCTCAAAGTTGAGGTTTGCGCGGCCTGCAATTTGTTGGCAGAAATGATAGCGAGTGGGAGCTGGCAAAGGCGCCGACTCGCTATCGGTTTTTGATGAAGTCATCCGACTACATCCGCTTGGGTGTGAGCTTGTCGAGCGAGCTCACAGCGGTTTTGCCGCAAGGCAGTACAGGGACTGCCTCGTCTCGGACTAGTTGGGAGCGTCCAGGCTCTTGCCGTAGAGATGCTTGTGGACGTCGTCATCACTGGCGATTGATACGCTACCCAGTGAAGCTCTCGCTAAAAGACCTTCCGACTGCTAACCCGACAGAAAGTCGACGTTGGGATCATTGCAGCCGACGGAATTGGCGCCCGAAAGACCAGCCGCGCCGAGGCATCCACGCCCAGTTTCCATTTGCCAGATAACACTTTATCCGCGCTTCTGTCCGTCATAACCAGAAGCACGCAGTCGGCTGCGGCGATTCCTAACTGCGGCCCCAGACTGTGCGATATCCAGCGCGTACATTGCCGGAGCGCTCCAGGATCTGGGGCTCGTTTCCCAATTGCTACATTTTGCTGGCTTTGCCATTGAGGAGGGACATCAAGGCCTGGCCGGCAGGAGTGGGCGTAACCCCGCCGCTCACGATCTCGCGGGCGCTGGCCGGCTTGTCGTAAAGCCGCTGGTTAGCATCTTTGTCAGGCTCGAGAGAGGCGCCGTCAAGCGACACGCCGGCGAAAAGTCCGGAAGTCCGGGAATAGGTCAGCATGTCAGCAGTACTCGTGCTCGCGCTGGCTCCGGAACCGGCCGCTGCGGTCGCGTCGCTACCAACCTTAACTTTGCCGTCCAGTACCTTGTTTGCCGCCGACGGCGACATGATCAGGATGATGAAATCCTTAGCCGTGCCGCCGACTTGAAAACCGGCGCTGGCGCCACCGATGCTGTACATCGCGGGCGGTCCCCATTTGCCAGTGAAGTTGGCTCCCTCGCGGCAAGTCATCGGGCCGCGACCGCCGGTCCCACCGATGCCGATTGCGAACTTCTTAACGCTGGGCAGAATGACGATGCATTCAGCCTTCGCTACGGTGCTGGCAGGAACGTCCTTGCTGCCGACCATTGCCCGTAACACGGTGTCGGCATTTCGTATGGTCTCTTCGTCTTTCGTCTTGTCGGCGCCCCAAACTGGCAGTGCCAACCACACAATCCCTAATACGAGCAGAATAGGTACGGATCTCTTGACTAACATTTTCATTTCGTTCTCCTATGGTGCTTAATTGTCCGGAATGCTCTTCGGCATGTCCTGCTTATCGAGGACGGTTTTCAGAACGGTGGTCGACTTGGACAAACTTTTCGACATTTGTTCTGGGCGAAAAAAGGCAGCGCAACTGCGAAGCACACCATCAGTGAAACAATCTCCCAGTAAAACAATCTTCTTTCAGTAGAACAATCTCCTTTGTCATTGGAATCCTTTTGTTCATCCGCCATAAAACTTTAGAACAGTGGCACGATTTCCACAACCGGAAAGGTGGTTACCGATTATGGCACGAATTGTAGTTGCGTCCTCTTTCCCAACAAATTACAGGCCCTAACGAGGAGGGCGCCGCTTGTATCCGAACAGCGATTGCCCGCCATGAGGTTCAGGAAACAAGTTTCGCGTCCATGGTTATGGCTGCATTGAGAACCCGGGAAACTGGACACCCTTTCTTGGCGTTCTGCGCCGCTTCGTCGAACTTAGCCTGGTCTGCACCCGGAATCTTTACGCTGACATCGAGATGCACAGCCGTTATGCTGAATCCGGCGTCTGTCTTGTCTAGGGTTAACGTAGCATTCGTGTCGATACTCTCCGCTGTCATCCCTGCGTTCCCCAACTGGGCAGACAGCGCCATCGAAAAGCAGCCCGCGTGTGCTGCCGCAATTAACTCTTCCGGATTGGTTCCTACACCATTCTCAAAACGAGTGCTAAAAGAGTATTGCGTTTGGTTAAGCACTCCGCTTTGCGTAGAGACCGTCCCCTTACCATCTTTCAAACCACCTGACCAGTGAGCGCTGGCTTTGCGTTGCATACTGCCCTCCCAAAACAAAATTCATGCTGCTCTACATTACACGAGCGTGGAGAAGGTCGCGAAGGTGGAGAACCTCCGAAATGAAACGCACGCCTGAATTGCTGTTGACTCTAGCCATATCTAGTAGAAATCGGAACAACTGAGGAAGTAACCGCATCGAGGACAGACCAACTTGCAGTGACTTTCCTGAAGTTCTTCGGAGCAATTGGGACACGACCGCATAGCCCTTGTCGCCATGTCAGGCGTCCTTATCGCCACAGTTCTTTGGGTCGATCCAAAAAAGGAGTCGGCAGATGAGTCCATTTTCATTGTTCGATCAGATAAATTCTTCTGTCTAGTCAGAATAAACAATCCTCCGGCCTCGCGCCGAGAAAAAAATGGATTCGGGTCCGAACTGACTCCCCCAATGGTACATGTACCTTCGTGACGGTAGTTCCCAAAAAATTGTCTAGAAATTCGTCGAGCCCTCTCTATAATGCGAAATGGGGCTTTTTCTTCAGGAGCCGGCATGGGCCGTCCAAGTTGCTGTTTTTGAAGGAATTGCAGCCTGGCGGTATAGTTGAAACTAGCAGGTTTACTAATTAGTTAATATTAGACTATCGATGATCTCGCGGCCTGTTTAGGGAATAATCTGTGGGCCGCGTTGGCCAAAAGGTGCTCTTCGATAAGAGCCCTCGACGTTGGAGGTTTAGCCTCTGACAGAGAGAACGTTAAACGGTGCCGTGACGGCCTGTAGAAGATTCGTGAAACAGAGATTGGAATGAGGAGGTTGTATTCCATGAAAAAGACGACGATCGCCGCCCTTGCCGCCCTTATGTTAGCTGGTGCGCTCAGCGCCGCCAGTGATGCAGCCGCCATCATTTCATTGCACTCTGTAGCAGTTATCGGCGAAGGCTCGACATCCTTCGCGATGCCATCAGCGCCGTCCTCCGACGCACCGAATACCGATACCCCTTCACTCCGCTCACAATTCTAAAAAAAATCAGGTCGTTTAACGACCCAGGAGACCCTTTCCATGAAAAACATTTTGATAGCAACTCTTGCTACCCTGTTGCTCACCACGGTAGCCTCTGCGGCCACGAACTCTCCATCAGCCCCCGTTGCCCCTTCCGTCTATGGCCAGGGCGTCTCGCTGCCTTGTGGCAGTTCTGGGCCCTGCACCAGTCAAACTGCGTTTTCACCCAGCGAAGGCTCGCCGATGCCCGTCTGCCAGCCCGGCCACAATTGCAATGACGATCTGCGCCTGACTGCCAGCGAAGGCTCACCCATGCCTGTCTGCCAGCCCGGCCACAATTGCAATGACGATCTGCGCCTGACTGCCAGCGAAGGCTCGCCCATGCCCGTCTGCCAGCCCGGCCACAATTGCAATGACGATCTGCGCCTGACTGCCAGCGAAGGCTCGCCCATGCCCGTCTGCCAGCCCGGCCACAATTGCAATGACGATCTGCGCCTGACTGCCAGCGAAGGCTCGCCCATGCCCGTCTGCCAGCCCGGCCACAATTGCAATGACGATTTGCGCCTGACTGCCAGCGAAGGCTCGCCTATGCCTGTTTGCCAGCCCGGCCACAATTGCAATGACGATCTGCGCCTGACTGCCAGCGAAGGCTCGCCCATGCCCGTTTGCCAGCCCGGCCACAATTGCAATGACGATTTGCGCCTGACTGCTATGGCTCTCTAGTGGTGTAAGTAAATCGCCTTTTAGGGCTAAAACTCTGTTCCAGAAGGGATGTAATCCGGACCAGACGAGCGTTCTTCGCTAAAATCTCGCTTGTGTTGCGTTGACTTCGCAGATATGCTTCTGATGAGAAGTCATGCATCTACGTCTAACCGACTACGTACTATGGATCGCGAGTCCCCTTCTGCAAATGGGGGTGCTGATTGCGATGATCAGACGTGGGCTGCATCGCGATTATCCGTATTTCTTCAACTACACGATCCTGCAAGTAGTGGGCGTGCCGGTCCTGTACATCATCTATACCCGTTCGTACTCGGCCTACTTCTACGCCTATTACTTCAACATAGCCCTTAGCGTTTTGATTTCGTTTGCGGTGCTGCAGGAGATCTTCAAGGACGCGTTCCGGCCTTACGAGGCATTGCGAGATCTGAGCGTCATTCTCTTTCGCTGGTCGTCATTAGTTGTCTTGCTGGTCGGAGTGATGTGGGCAATTAACGGCAACCACAAGTCTGACAACGGTGCGGTCGTTGATGCCATCCTCCTAGCCGAGCGCAGCGTTCGCCTGATGCAGTGCGGCCTCGTCTTTTTCCTGTTGCTTTTTAGCGAATACCTGGGCATCTCACGCCGTAGTCCGCTGTTTGGCATCTCTCTGGGATTTGGTTTGTTCGCGGCCGTGAACATGTTGGTTGCTACCGCTATGACTCGCCATGGAATCCTGCACCAATCTACCTTGCGTCACATCAACAGCGAGGCTTATCTGGCAGCTGTCGTGCTCTGGTTGGGTTACGCCCTGGCGGCCACTTCCTCGAAAAGCGAACTTGCGGAAGCCGTGGAGCGACCGAAAGACTGGAATTCGGCGCTGGAGGATGCTCGCGTACAGCCCGGAGCAGATAGCCTGCTTGACACCATGGACCGAACGGTTGAACGGTTGCTTTATCCCCGTGAAGAATCGAAGGTCAATATCTCAACCGGGCACAGTTCGTAATTGTGTCGGGTTGAACCCTACCGTGCCGGCTGCGTTCTTCGTCCTACCTTTTGCCAAAGAATCCTTTCAGTTCTATACCGGAGTTTTCGTTTTGCGGGCGGGATTGAAGAAAGGTAGCTGCCGCACCGTAGCTGCCACCTTGTATCGAACTGCCTCCGCCGTGATTTCGATCTGCAGATTTGTTCCCGGCTGGGCATGCCGGGGGTGCACGCTGGCCAGTGCAATCCATTGTTTTAGCAACGGTGACCAGGTGGTCGAGGTTGCTTTGCCCACCTGCTCGTGACCTTTATACACGGGGACGTGAACACGTGAAGCAATGGCTGGAGTCTGTGGGGCCAGTCCGAGCCCGTCAAAAAGTCTTTCTACTTCGTTCCAGTCGACTTCGAGTCCTACCAGCAGGCGCTCCGGCCCTTTTTCCTTTTCCTTTAGCAGTGCGCCCCGGCCGATGAAGTTTTCTTTTTCATAGTGCACCAGCTTGGCCAAACCTAATTCGCCGGGAGTATATCTCTGCGATGGGATTAGCGCCTTCTTACTGCTGATGTAGTCCACATCCGCAAGAATCAAACCGGCCTCAATCCGGGCCACATCCAGAGCCAGCATGCCGGTGGGATGAATGTCGAAACTGCGCCCCGCATCCATCAGCGCATCCCACACCTTCACCGCCTCTTGCCACGGAATCCAGATCTCGTACCCCAGATCGCCGGTGTAACCGGTTCGCGAAATGTCGACCTCTACGCCGCCGATTTTTCCATGCGTCTTGCGGAAGTATTTCAGGTTCTCGATATCGGCCTCGGCGACGCTCCTCAAAAGCTTGCCTGAAGTGGGGCCTTGTAAAGCCAGCGCTGCGACCTGCTCGGTAATATCGTCGATCTCAACCTCAAATCCAAACGAGTTCTGCCGCAGCCAACGCAGGTTGGGATCGGCCGCAGTCCAGCGGTAACGATTCTCCTCCAGCCTGGTGATGGTCCCATCGTCAATGATTTTGCCCTCTTCATCGCACCAGCAACAGTAAATAACCTGGTCGACGCTGACCTTGTTGATGTCGCGGGCGATAATGCGATTTACAAAGCGCGTAGCGTCGGGGCCTGTGATCAGGTACTTGTAAAGCGGTGTCACGTCGATCAGCGCCGCTGCATTGCGGATGGCGTTGTACTCGTGCTCGTGGTGGGTTTCGTAGACGCTCACCGCGTAGAACCCAGACCACTCCCGGTAATTCAGACTCTGGCAAAGTGAAAAGGTTCGCTCATGGACCGCTGTTCCGATGGGCACACTAACTCCTCGCAGCCGACTACGTGCGCGGATTATAACCAGCGGAGGAACGGCTCGGCAATGCTTCCGATCCGTCCTTCCGCAGCGGACAATTCCTCTCGGCACCAAGTCGTCCCAGCGGAACAATGCGACAAATTGGCTGCCAGCCTTTAGAATGTGGCCCACCGTCAATCAACCCATCGGAGCATAATCGGCGCGGGCCGATGGCGGTGACAAGGCGACTTCGTACAACGAAAAACATGACTCCTATCGGCTCAGGGCAATACGATGCCATCGTCATCGGTGGTGGACACAATGGCCTGGTCAATGCCGCCTATCTGGCTCGGGCGGGCAGGAAAGTCTTGGTGCTCGAACGCCGTCACATCGTGGGTGGCGCTGCTGTCACAGAAGAAATCATTCCCGGCTTTAAGTTCTCCGTTTGTTCCTACGTGGTCTCGCTGCTGCGGCCTGAGATAATTCGCGACCTCGATCTTCCCCGTCATGGGCTCGAAATTCTTCCCCTCGATGGCACTTTCACTCCGATGCCGAACGGCGATCACCTGTGGCGCGTGAACGATCACGGTAAAACTATGCGCGAACTGAGGCGGCATTCGAAGTTCGACGCAGAGGCTTATGAAGAGTTCGGCAAGGCCATGCTGCAGATGTGTCGCTTCGTGAAGCCGATTCTCGCCATGGTTCCTCCCGATCCGACTACCCTGAATCCGAAGGACCTGCTCAAGCTGTTATTTCTGGGCCGCCGCTTCAAAGATCTTAGCGGCGAGGACAAGTACAACCAGGTCCAGCTGATGACCATGAGCGCCATCGATTTTCTCGACCAGTGGTTCGAGACCGATGTGTTGAAAGCCACGATGTCGGCCTCGGGAATTATCGGCACGTTTCTCGGAGTGCGCTCGCCCGGCACTGCGTACGTGCTGTTGCACCACTACATGGGCGAGATTGATGGCGCCTTCCGCGCATGGGGTTTCGCGCGCGGCGGTACGGGAGCCATTTCCAATGCAATCGCCGATGCGGCGCGCGAACTTGGGGTGGAAATCAAGACGCAAGTCGCGATTGCACAGATTCTCGTTCGCGATGGAAAAGCTATCGGAGTTGCCACTACTTCCGGCGACGAGTATTTCGCGCCGGTCATTTCATCGAGCGTGGATCCGAACCTGACCTTCCTGAAGATGATTGAGCCCAGGCACCTGAGCGATGACTTTCGCGACGAAGTGAAGCGCTACAAGTTTCGCGGATCTTCGGGCAAGGTAAATCTGGCACTCGACGGCCTACCGAATTTCACCTGTCTGCCGGGCGAAGGGGCATCACTTGCGCGGCGCGATTTCCATTTCTCCGAGTGTTGACTACATGGAGCGCGCCTACGATGACGCCAAGTATGGTGACTACTCGCGGCGGCCCTACATCGACATGGTGATTCCCAGCCTCACCGATCCATCCCTGGCGCCCCCCGGCAAACACGTGATGTCGTGCTTCGTGCAGTATGCCCCGTACAAGCTGAAAAGCGGCAACTGGGACGAGAAGCGCGAAGCGTTCGGCGATAACGTGATCGACACGATCGCCGAATATGCTCCCAACCTGAAGAACATCATCGTCGGGCGGCAGATCGTGACTCCGCTTGATCTGGAGCGTGAATGGGGGCTTACCGAAGGCAACATCTTTCAAGGCGAGCTCTCGCTGGAGCAGTTGTTCTTTCTGCGACCCGTGCCCGGCTGGGCCCAGTACAAGACGCCGATCAAGAATCTCTGGATGTGCGGCTCGGCCACTCACCCTGGAGGCGGCATTATGGGTGCTCCGGGGCGGCTCGCGGCGCTTGAGATCCTCAAGCAAGCGAAGGGAAACGGCTAGCCCATGGCCGACGCTCGCGACATTATCATCATCGGCGCTGGACACAACGGCCTGGTCACCGCGTTCTATCTTGCCAAGGCTGGATTCAAGCCGCTTGTCCTGGAACGTCAGCCAACGGTTGGCGGCTGCGCCATAACTTCGGACTTTCATCCCGGTTTTCGCTGCTCCCGGCTATCCCACGCGATGGGACCCATGAGGTCTGACATTGTGGCAGACATGGATCTGCGGCGCCACGGATTGAAGACCTATTCCCCGACGGTCCGTGTCCTCTCTCTGGCGGCAACCGGCAACCTCGCTCTCTACAGCGATACTGCCAGAGCGCAGCAGGAGATTGCTAACGTGTCGTCCAGTGACGCGGCGCACTACGGAGAGTTCCAAAGCTCGCTCACCCGGATCGGAGAAGTCGCCAATCTGTTGATGGCCATGACCCCTCCTGACCTTGAAAACCCTGCGGCGGGTAACGTGTGGGAGTTGCTCAGGGCGGGCAAGAAGATTCGTGGACTCGGCGAAAAAGACCTGTACCGGATGCTGCGCTGGGGACCGATGGCGGTGGCCGACCTGGTAGCCGAGTGGTTTGAGACAGAATTGTTGCGCGGCACGATTGCCGCGCAAGGAATCTTTGGCACTTTCCTCGGCCCATGGTCCGCGGGCTCCAGCGCTGCGCTGCTGCTGCGAATCGCTTCGGATGGCAACCTCGCCGGCCCCGCGTCTTACGTTGCGGGTGGCACCGGCGCGCTGACTTCGGCAATGGCGGCCGCGGCCACGGAGGCAGGTGCTGAAATTCGAACTTCCCAAGAAGTAAGCCTTGTCAGGGTCAAAGATGGCGTTGTTACAGGAATTGTTCTTGCCAATGGCGACGAACTTAGCGCACAAACCGTGATCTCGAATGCCGACCCCAAGCGTACTCTGCTCGCTCTTCTCGAGCCGCAGCAACTCAAGCCCAGCTTCCTGCAAAGGCTGCAACATTTTCGGACATACGGTACCGTGGCCAAGGTAAATCTGGCGCTTAACGGACTGCCCAAGTTCGAGGGTGTTAAGGGCGACGCAACCGCCCTTCTTTCCGGCAGGATTCAGGTTTCGCCCGAAATCGATTATCTGGAACGGGCTTTCGATGCAGCGAAATACGGTGAGTTTTCAACACATCCGTATATCGAAGCCACGATTCCCACGCTGTGGGATCACTCGCTTGCGCCCGCGGGCAAGCACGTTATGTCGATCTACATGCAATATGCGCCCTACAAACTTCGCCACGCTGAGTGGGATTCCCAGCGAGACGCTCTTGGAGACACCGTTGTCAACGTTCTGGCCGAATATGCCCCCGGACTGCGGTCTCTTATCGAAGCCAGAGAGGTCATCACGCCAAAGGATCTGGAACAGACTTATGGATTGACGGGCGGCCACATCTTTCACGGCGAGCTGGCGCTCGATCAATTATTTACTATGCGACCGCTGTTGGATTGGGCGCAGTATCGCACCCCCATCAAAAATCTCTACTTGTGCGGTTCGGGCACACATCCCGGAACCGGCTTGACCGGCGCTTCCGGCGCTAATGCGGCGCGCGAAATTCTGAAGGACTTGCGAAGACCGGGTCGCGCAGCCAGCGATCAATAACAATGTTCACCAGCACTACGCTGTCTGCTTCAGTACAGGACGCCGCCTCGACAGAACTTCTGGCGTTCGCTGTTTCAAGATCTCGCGTATCTGCAACGCTCGCGACGCGTAGGTATGTTCCGAGTTGGCCCGCCTGCGCATTGCGCCTCCGATTTCGCGCGCCAGGGCGGCGTCGACCGTACGCACCAGATCGGCGACCTCGCTGGCGTCCCGCGCGACCAGGATCTCGCACCCCGGCTCAAAGAAAGTCTCGATACCCTCCCAGGGATCACTGATCACGCACGCGCCAGCGCCTGCAGCCTCGAAGATGCCCGTTGGAGGCGAGAAACCCGCTCGCGCCATCGACTTGGGTGTGAGGTTAAGAACCAATCGCGCCGAACAATTCAGCGCATTCTGAGCCGAGTCCGAAACGCGGCCCAATCGGCGAACGTTCTTCGGTAATGCCTTTCTCTCCCAGCCCTCGCCCGCTAAAGCAAACCTGAATTCCGGCGCCAGTTCGGCGGCCGCAAGAAAGAGTTGGTCCACCTGGAGTTCACGCTCAGGAAAGTTGTCGCCCACGAAGAGAAGGTCGCAGGCTAGCTTGGGATCCGGCGGTAAGGGGTAGTGGGTTGTCGAATCAAGTGCGTTGCAAATCGGGTGGCAGCTTCGCGCCCCAAGGTTTTCGTAGTGCTTAATAAGTTGGGGCCCCCCTCCGTTGGTGAAGACGTAGTCGTACTCCGGGATCAATGCCCGCCAGGGATGAAAGACGTTGGCCTTCAACGCAGCTAAGGTGGATGGTGCATCGATGTCCCAGTAGGCAACTTGCGTGTTGGCTGACTTGCACTCCAGAACGCACTGGTCAAGTAATGCATCCTCAGTCCCAGCGCAGCTATGCTTGATCACCAGATCGGCCTCGCAGGCCCTACCGAAAAGAGCCTTCAGATCGTATGGAGAATCGTAAACAATCACTTCGGCATATTCGTAACTGCCTTCATCGCGATGCTCCTGCCAGGGGTACGTATCGGGCTGGGCGAAAGTGATTCGAAATCCAAAATCTGCCAGGTTTTTGTAAATACTGCGATAATAATTTGCGGTGCTATTCCAATACGACGAAGTCAAGCTGGAGCCGAAAACAAAGACTTTCATTTACTCAGGCCCTCGCAGATGTCAACCAGTTGTGCTGCGCGCTGAGCGCAGGTATGCCGGCGAAGGATGGTTTCTCTGCCGTTGGCGCCGATCTGACGACGCGCAGATTCGTCGCGGAGCAGGCGCTGTATTTTAGTTTTCATTTCCTCGCCTGACTTGACAACGATGTAGTCCTCCCCCGAACGAAATATCTGTTCTCCATCATCCCAGGGAGCGCTGAGGAGGGGCGACCCGCAGGCCAAAGCTTCAAACATCCCAACGGAAGGAGTGCAGCAGGTTTCACTGCCATATGGACGTTGATTGAGATGCAAGGAAAGCGCAGTACGCGAGTAGACCTCAGGCGCCGTCAGGTTTGGCAGATAACCACGGAATTCAATGCCCGCTTCTGACAAGGAGCGGCGATCCTGCTCTGAGTAGTTCACCCCGTGGACCACCGTTTTGCAGTTGGGCAATTCTGCAACCGGCTGAATCAGGTAATTCATCAAGTCAGAATGCGACTCGCCGTTCAAACGGTCTCCGATCCATAGCAAGTCGATATCGCGCGGCGCATCCCGCGGGTAGAAGTGATTAACATCAGCTCCCGGATGAAAGGTCCAGACGCGGGATACTCCAAGGCTATCGCGATAGACACGGGTGATTGGCTCGGCAAATGCCAACACGCCGTCAAAAAACTGGAGGTGAAAACGCAATATTTCGTTAGTGCTGGTGATCGCCCGGTGATGGGTATCGTGAAATAGGCAACGAAATCCAAGCTCCGTCTTGAGCGAAAGAACTGTATTGGCAACCTCAGGATGATTTCTTTCGTGAATCACTACCACGTCGGCGTCGCGGAGCTCCAGCTTTAGTGCCTCGCGCAAATTCGAGTCCGGCTGAAAAAAACGAACATCCAAGGTTGCAAATTCTTGCCGAAACTGCTCGATGGCCTGCACCGCAACATCTGCTTCCTGATTCACCAGGTTAGTGAGAGACCACGAACCCAGCTCCTCGTAGCACCGCACCTCATGGCCCATGCGCAGCAACTCACGCACGAGCCCACGCAGAAAATGAGCGTCGTCGTGACTCCAGTCGGAAACCCAGGAATGCGCAAAAACGCAGAACCGGATCCTGCTGCTCATGCCACCGGCGTCCTTTTCGCTTCAAGCTTTCTTAATAGGCTCGCGTGATCGTGGCGCTTGCGGCATTTCTGCTCCCCTTCGAAACAGTCCGTATCCGCGCACCTGACATTCGTTTAGAAGCCGCGCCTCCGGCTGGCGTTGCCCCCGATCTTCTTTCCATGCAATCACTTGCTGCGGAACCCCAAGATCCTGCCGCTGGCTGTGTGGTTCCCTGTCCATAAGCGGACGCGCGGTTCCGTTGACGGACACGACGGCACCGGCTGGGACTCTAAGTTGCTGACAAATCAGCCCAGCGGACGGTCAGTACCTTGCAATTATTCTAATCAGGCCAACGTTGCTTACTCCAACTCGGGGGACGATGGTAACGGAATGCTGCAAGACCTTCGATACGCGTTACGCCAGACCCGCAAGTCACCCGCCTTCGCCGCGGTGGCCATACTCACGCTGGCACTTGGCATCGGTGCCAACACTGCCATCTTCACCCTTCTGGATCAGGTGCTCCTGCGCAGTTTGCCGGTCCGTCACCCCGAACAGTTGGTACGGTTGCGCTACGTGGGATCCAATACCGGCAGCATCAGCGCCTTCGGTGGCGACAGCAAGGATTTCTTCTCCTATCCCATGTACCGCGACTTGCGCGACAGAAACCAGGTCTTTTCCGGAATGTTGGCCAACAACGAGCTTCCGTCCGTCGGAGTCCAGTGGAACGGCCGGCCCGAATTGGTGCAAGGAGAATTAGTAAGCGGGAATTATTTTGACGTGCTGGGAGTTCGCTCAGCCGCGGGCCGCCTTTTGGTGCCGGCCGACGACGTCACCCAGAACGGCAATCCTGTCGTTGTGCTGAGCTTCAATTATTGGAAGTCAGGATTCGGCTCCGATCCCGGCGTTGTGAGTCGGGTTTTGTACATCAACGGGCATCCTTTCACGATTGTCGGCGTCGCCGATCCGAACTTCCACAGCGTGATAGCCGGGTACACACCCAAACTTTTCGTTCCCATGACGACGAAAGCAATCGTGACTCCCGGACTGAATGATCTGGAAGACCGTCGCGCCTCGTGGGCCAACATCGTCGCCCGCCTGAAGCCAGGGGTAAGCCGCCAGCTAGCCGAAGCCACGATGACTCCGCTCTGGCGCTCGATACGTGCCGGAGAGTTGCCGCAAATCAAGAACGTTACCGACCTTTTCCGCAAGCATTTCCTGCTGGAATCACGAATGGAATTGGTCGATGAAAGCCGTGGCTTCTCACCACTGCGCGAACAGATTCAGGCCCCCCTGCTCATCGTTATGGGGATGGTGGGCCTGGTGCTGGTCATGGCGTGCGTCAATGTCTCTAGCCTGCTGCTGGTGCGCGCCGCGGCGCGGGTGAAGGAGATGTCGGTCCGCTACGCGATGGGAGCCTCCAGCTGGCAGATCATCCGCCAGTTGCTGGTGGAAGGACTGATGCTCGGATTGCTGGGCGGCGCCCTGGGTTTGCTCTTCGCACCCGCAGTGTCGGCATTTCTTGCTCAAAGGATCGCCGGCCAGACCGCGACTGAGCTTCCCCTGTCTCCCCATCCCGATCTCCGTATTCTGCTGTTTAATTTTGGGCTGGCGTTTGTGGTGAGCGTTCTCTTCAGCCTCGCTCCTGCGTTGCGCTTCCTCCATCCTGACTTGGTGAGTTCGCTCAAGCAGCAGACTACGACTGGATCGAGCAAGCATCTGCGCTTCCGCCGCCTGTCAGTCGGGGTTCAGATGGGGTTGAGTCTGCTCTTGATTATCGGCGCCGGCTTATTTGTTCAGACACTGCACAACCTGCGTTCGCTGAACGTAGGTTTCGCTACTGATCACCTGGTGACCTTCGGCATCGACCCCACTCTGGCAGGCTATGATCCGAAGCAAGCTCTACCGCTGCAAAAGCGTCTGCTGGAGGTTTTGGCAGCTCAGCCTGGCGTGCGGTCGGTTGGGGGTACTGACGATCCCGAACTGGCGAATAACGACCAGCGTAGCAATATCAACATTGGCAGCCAAACGTTGAAACCAGACGAGGACATCCACGTCGAGATTCCGGCGGTTACTCCGGAATATTTCTCCACACTGAATTTACCCGTGCTGGCCGGACGACCCTTCACCGATCAGGATCTGGCGGGCAAAGCCAAAGTTGCCATTGTGAATGCCGGCTTTGCCCGACGCTTCTTTGGCGGTCCCAAGAATGCGATTGGACACATGGTGGGAAGAGGTTCTGGTGTCTCGAGTCCCGCGGACATCGAGATTGTAGGCGTTGTGGGCGATTCGAGACATCGCGATATGCGAACCGAATCCAACCTTACTGTTTACCGGCCGTACTTCCAGCCGTCCTTCGAGCCCAACGACGAACTCGGCTTTATGCAGTTCTATGTGCGAACCTGGCAGGCTCCGGAGACTGCTGAACTTGACTTGCGCAGGGCGGTGCAGCAGATCGACTCCAAACTGGTGGTCGATAGCATGCGCACTATGGACGAGCAGATTGCCGACAACATTTCTAACGACCGCCTGGTAGCGATGTTGGCGGTGAGCTTTGGAATCGTGGCAACGCTGCTGGCGGCGATTGGCCTTTACGGCGTGTTGGCGTATGTGACCGCCCAGCGGACGCGCGAGATCGGAATCCGCATGGCTCTGGGTGCTCGCCGGGGATCGGTCGTGCGCCTGGTGCTCTCCGACGTCATCTGGCTGGCCGGAATCAGCGTCGCGGTGACATTGCCGATTGCGATTCTGCTTTCTCGTCTGCTGCGCAGCCAGTTGTACAACGTCAGCCCCGCCGACCCGCTGGTGATGGCGACGGGAGTTGTGCTGATCGCTCTGGTGGTTACGTTGGCGGCGCTGATACCGGCACGCCGCGCCGCATCAGTTAACCCGATGTGGGCGTTGCGAAGCGAATAGGACCTCAATGCGTTGGATCATGCAGGATTTTCGTTATGGGATGCGACAACTCAGGAAGTCGCCGGGCTTCGCCTTGGTCGCGGTGCTCACGCTGGCGATAGGCATCGGAGCCAATACCGCGGTTTTTAGCGTCATTGACACCGTTTTGCTGCGGGCCCTGCCTTATCACGAACCCGATCGGCTGATGCTGATTTCGGAAACGGAATCGGTCGCGCCCAACGACGAACTCGGTGTGGCGGCCCAGGAGTATCTTGACTATCGCGATCAGAACCGCTCGTTCTCCGACGTCGCGGCATTCGAAAGTGAAGGCTTCAATCTGACCGGTGAAGGCGAGCCCTTGCGGATTCATGCCGCGCGAATGTCGGCTTCGGCTTTCCCCACACTCGGCGTTTCGCCGACGATGGGCCGCGCATTCACGTCCGAAGAAGACCGTTCCGGTTCCGACAACGTGGTCGAGCTCTCTTACTCACTTTGGCAGAATCAGTATCATGGCGATCCCAACATATTGGGACGAACCGTAAAGTTAGATGAGAAGCCGTACACCGTTATCGGCGTGATGCCGTCGTCGTTTCACTTTCCTTTTGACGGCAAACCGTTTTCCGAGATGGCTGACCTTTGGCTGCCCATCGGTTTCTCTCCTGAGGTCCTGGCTCCGCAGAACCGTGTAATGGAGTTCGGGGTGGGATTGATCGGCCGCCTCAAACCCGGTGTAACCCGCGAACAGGCACAGCAGGAAGTGCAACACATCGCCGATGTATTCCAGCAATTGCAACCTGACAGTTATCCCGCAACCGCCCGGGTGACGCCTCGTGTCTATGCCTTCGCCGCGCACACGGTGGAGAAAGCACATTCGCTCTTGTTGCTGCTCTCGGCCGCGGTGATTTGTGTGCTGTTGATCGCCTGCGCCAATGTCGCTAATTTGCTACTATCTCGGGCCACCTCGCGCAGCCGTGAGATGGCAATTCGCACTGCTCTTGGTGCGCGCCCCACGGCGTTGTTGCGGCAATGCCTGGTGGAAAGTTCTCTGCTCTCTCTGCTTGGTGGGTGTGTGGGGATTGCGCTGGCTCTGGTCTCAGTTGCTGGGTTGCGCAACTTTGGTCCGGCCAGCGTTCCCCGCCTCCATGAAATCACCCTCCATCCACTGGCTTTGCTGTTCACGCTCGGGCTTTCAGTGCTGACAACCATTCTGTTTGGATTCATGCCAGCGTGGCGTCTGTCGCATGTGTCGCCGCAATCATCTCTCAAAGATTCGGCGCAAACCGGCAGTTCGCGCAGCAGCTTGCGCTTGCAAAATGCCGCGGCCGTCGGCGAGATCGCGTTGGCGCTGGTGCTGCTGATCGGAGGCAGTTTGCTGGTTCGTAGCTTCCACCGTTTGCTCAACACGCCCCTGGGCTTCGATTCCAAAGACACCTTTGTCGTGCGCACCATCTTCGACACGCAGCGCTATCCCGATCCGGTAAAGCGCATGGCAGTGCAGAAGGAATTGCTATCACGGCTTTCGCGCCTGCCGGGCGTTACCACCGTTGCGGCCGCCAGCCATCTTCCCTTGAGCGATGAGCGCGGCATTGCCTTCCATCTGGAACACGCGGCTCCAGACGACTTTCATTTCGCGCAGAACTCCCTGATCACACCCGGGTATTTTCGTGCCATGGGCATCGGCCTTCGTGAAGGCCGCGATTTCAGCGAACAGGACGGTCCTAAGGCGCCGCTGGTCGCCATTATCAGCCAGGCTATGGCGCGCGAATACTTCCACGGCCAGGATCCCGTCGGCCGACGTTTCACTTGGGGTGATCGCGGCTTGTTCACCATCATCGGCGTCGCCGAAGACGTTCATATTTCCGCGCTCGACGCCGACCCGCCCGCGATGATCTACCAGTCAATGTTCCAGATGCAAACCTGGACTGCTGGCCGCACGGCATTTCTGCTGCGCACCGACCGCGCCGGGCAAGGTCTGTTCAATGAAGTGCAGCAGCAAGTGTGGTCGATCGACAAAGATCTTCCGCTGTACAACAGCACCACGCTGGCGACCCTGGTTTCCGATTCGCTGGCCCAGCGGCGCTTCACCATGATGCTGCTGGCGGCGTTTTCGGGGGTCGCGCTATTGCTGGCGGCCATCGGATTGTTTGGCGTGGTTTCGTATCTGGTTTCGCAGCACCAACGCGACATGGCACTCCGTATGGCACTGGGAGCCAATCGCGGCGATATTCATCGCATGGTGCTCATGCGGGGACTGGTCCTGGGTCTGTCAGGCTGTGCGATTGGCTTTGGGCTTTCGGTTATCGGCTCGCGCCTGCTGACGTCAAGTTTGTATCACGTCAGCCGTTTCGATCCGTTGACCCTGGTGCTAGTTCCAGTGTTGTTGCTGAGCGTAGTGCTGCTCGCGGTCTATGTCCCTGCGCGGCGGGCGGCAGCGCTCGATCCCATGCAGGCGCTGCGGTCCGAGTAGAAGATTTGCGAGGGCTGTCGAAAAATGAACCCTCACTGTGCTAGGTGCCGGCTGCCAATGTTTTGCTGAAAAGGTTTGCTATGCAGACGATTCTTTATGAATTTCGTTACGCGTTGCGTCAACTGCGGAAGTCGCCCGGATTCGCCCTGGTCTCGGTCCTGACGCTGGCTCTGGGCATCGGCGCGAACATCGCCGTCTTTTCCGTCACCAACGCCGTCCTGCTGAATCCCAGCGGCATTCCTAACGCGCACGGATTGGTCGCTCTGCGGGCCCGCTACAACGCCATGCCCGATCTGAGCAATATCAGTATGTCGGCGCCTGATTTTGGCGACGCGATCGCCGGTAAAGATATTTTCTCGTCGGGCGCGGTCATGCAGGCGGCCAGCTTCGACTATGCTCGCGAAAACAGCAATCCTGAATTGCTGAATGGCGCCAGAGTTTCCTCCGGTTGGTTCGACACGTTCGGTGTCCGTCCTTACCTGGGGCGGGAGTTCAGGCCGGAAGAAGACCAGCCCGGTGCCGGCAATGAGGCCGTGTTGTCGTATCGCGCCTGGCAGAATCGCTTCGGCTCCGATCCTAACATCGTCGGCCACAGCTTGATGCTCGACAACGTGTCCTATCGCGTGGTGGGCGTTATGGGGCCGTCGTTCAATTGGCCGAACCAGGCTGAGCTGTGGGTACCAATCGCGCTTCCGCTGGGTCGCTATCACGACGCGGATTATCGCTACAATGAAAACTTGTTTGCCATCGCGCGTCTGCGTCCGGGTGCAACGCTCGCGCAAGCGAATGCTTATCTCAACCGGAAAGCTGCGGAGAACATCGCCTCCGAGGGGAGCAAGAGTTTCGGCCGCTCCAGCGGATGGGGCATGTTCGCCATGCCTTTGACGGAATTCATCGGTGGCAGCCTGCGCAATCCGCTCACCATGCTGCTGATCGCCGTCGGGATGGTGCTGCTAATCGCCTGCGCCAACATTGCGGGCTTGCAGATCGCGCGCACGTCAGCGCGAGGGCGTGAGCTCGCGGTACGCGTCGCCCTGGGCGCACCGCGTTCCCGTCTACTGCGCCAGGCAGTGGTCGAAAGCATCGTGCTGACCATCGCTGGAGTCGCGCTGGGATTTGTGGTGGCCATGGCAACCGCTCCGCTGTTGCTCCACTATCTTCCTAACTTGCTGGGGACTCAGATTCAGCTCTCATTCCGCGGTCCAGTATTATTTTTTGTCACCGGGGTTGCGGTATTCTGCTCGCTGCTTTGCGGACTAGTTCCGGCGTGGCAGCGCACTCAGCCAGGCTGGTTCAACGCTCTCCAGGAGGGCGGCCGCTCCGGTACGGGCAGCCTGATGCATCAGCGGACCCGCTCGTCGTTGGTTGTGGCACAGATCGCTCTCTCCCTGCTATTGCTAGCCGGAGCGGGCTTACTGCTGAGCAGCCTTAAGGCTTTGGAGCAGGTTGAAACTGGATTCCGGCCAAGCGACTTGCTCTCGGCACACTTCTCGCTGCCGAGTTCGGTTTACGGTCCGATTTTGCCGGCGGTCACTGCTTCTGCCACCAAGGAAGAAGCGGCCAAACAAGCTGCGACTGCGAAAGATGCCAGCGATGCCAAGGTCGGGGCTTTTTACAGCGCGCTGCAAGATCGACTGCACAGTATTCCCGGCGTAAGCAGCGCCGCGCTCGCCGACAGTGTTCCCTTTGACAACCAGAACGGGTCGTCCAGCTTCAACATTAAAGGCAGGACACTTCCGCCCAATGATCCTGGACCGCATGGAAACGTTCGAGTCGTCTCTCCGGAGTATTTCTCCACGCTGGGTGTACCTCTACTGAGTGGAAGATATTTCACTCCGCAGGACCACCAGGGAACGGAGTTGGTGGCGATCGTCGACACGGTGCTGGCACACCAGTACTGGCCAGGCAAGAACCCGGTGGGTGAACACATAGGATTCGATACCAAGGGTCCGTGGTATACGGTTGTGGGCCTGGTGGCTCACGCGCGCGCCTCGTCTCTGGAGTCGGATACCAATGAGGGCACCTATTACTTTGAAACCGCCCAGACGCCTCAGCTCTCAACCGCAGTCGTGGTTCGCAGTTCACGCTCGCCCGAGGACTTAAAAGGGGACATTGCCGCCGCGGTGCGCTCGGTCGACTCCGGTATTCCGATCTATGACGTGAAGAGCATGGAGCAGCGCGTTGACGAATCGCTGGTTGGCCGGCGCTTCGTTGTGATGTTGCTGACCACGTTTGCCGGACTTGCTCTGTTGCTGGCAGCCCTGGGACTGTACGGCGTGATCAGCTACTCGGTACGGCTGCGGACGCGAGAATTGGGAGTCCGGATGGCGCTTGGGGCACAACGCGGCAACGTCCTCCAGCTAGTGTTATTGCAGGGAATGCGTCTTGCGGTCATCGGCATAGTCTGTGGTGTGCTGGCTGCAATCGCTCTGGGCCGCATCTTCACCAGTTTGCTCTTCCAGGTTGGCGTACTGCATGCGATTCCCTGGATCGTTGCCATTGGCGTGCTCTTGGCGGTGGTATTGCTGGCGACTTACCTGCCTGCACGCCGAGCGGCTTCGATTGAACCCGTACAAGCTCTGCGCACGGAATAGCAGCATTCGGTTCGCGCTGGGTATCCAGTTTGAAGATGCCGCAATCCATTGTTCGGCGCAAATCCCTTAGAGAGGATTGAAACCGTCGGTCGATCGTCGCCGAACCGGCACACCTTGTGGCAAAATGGCTTGGCTCTAGCGGCACAGTGGCCTAATTCCGGAACTGCACAGATCCCCATCCCAGAACGAGGACTGTAACCTTGGACTTTCGCAAGAAATTTGTGGTCAAGCCGGACAGCAAAGTCCGACTGAGTAAGATCGACCCGGGATATCAGGGCCGCGACCTCACGCCGGAGCTGGCACTGGTGGAAACTCAGAAATATTGCCATCAGCTCAGCAAGCAACAATACTTAATGTACTCAGAGAAGAAGCATTCTCTGCTGATCGTGCTTCAGGGACTGGACGCCGCCGGGAAGGATGGAACCGTCAATCACGTGATGGCGTCGATGAATCCGCAGGGCACGATGGTCACCAGTTTTAAGACGCCTACAGCGGAAGATCTGGAACACGATTTTTTGTGGCGAATTCATCCTCATGCCCCCGCGAAAGGCACGGTAGCGATTTTTAATCGTTCGCACTATGAAGACGTCCTGGTCGTGCGAGTACACAAGTTGGCTCCGAAAGAAGTCTGGTCGGAACGATACGAACTCATCAACGACTTCGAAACTTTGCTGCGGCGCCAGAACAATACGCACATCCTCAAGATTTTTTTGCATATCAGCAAAGACGAACAACTAGCGCGATTTAAGCAGCGCCTCGACGATCCGGCCCGCAACTGGAAGATCAGCGAAGCCGACTACCGGGAGCGAGAATTTTGGGACGACTACATGAAGGCGTTCGAGGACGTCTTCACCAAGACGAGTAAGAAAAACGCACCGTGGTACATCATCCCGTCGAACCATAAATGGTTTCGCGATCTTGCGGTGTCGCAGATCGTCGCCGCTACAATGGAGGACCTGGGAATGCGATTGCCTAAGCCGACGGTTGACCTCGAAGCAATTCGCAAGCAATATCACGAGGCAGCTGGCAAGCAATCTGGGAAGAGTTAGACGAAGCCACCGAAGTATTCCGAGCCAGGCGCGGTGGAAGATCGTAGATGTTTTGTAGTTGACTAGCTTAACGGCATCCGGCCTTAACGGATTCTAGAACTAGGCCGTCAATGACGAGGGTTGTCTCTCTATGTTTTGGACCAAGATTGCTGTCGCCATGCTTTGCCTCGAAACGTTGCTGGTCGCACAGGGCCTCCCCGCGGGAACGGCCCTTCCAATCATGGTGAGCTCGACTCTCAACTCCAAGGACAGCAAGCCAGGAGAAAAGATCGAAGGAAAGCTCATGCAGGAAGTTCTTTTGCCCTCGGGCGCAAGGATTAAGGCAGGGGCACATGTGACCGGCCACGTGACTGGGCCTGAGGTAACGAGCACCCCAGGACAAGTTCAGCATTTATCGATACAGTTCGATCAGTTGCAGGACGGTGGGCGAACAGTTCCTCTCAGTGTCAGCTTGCGCGCGATGGGCTCATCGGAGAGCGTTTTCCAGGCAAAGACTCCCATCGATGCCATATCGAGCTACGAATCTTCCTACGGATGGACCACAAAACAAATAGGTGGCGACGTGGTATTTCGAGGTCGTGGATACATTGCCTCGCCGCAGGGGAAGGTCGGGCGGTGGAATGGTACGGGCGCCTGGGGTAAGCTGACTGCTGCGGGTGAGTGTCTGGCGACAGATAGCAATAATCAGGAGCAAGCGCTTTGGGTCTTTTCCACGACAGCATGCGGAGTCTATGGATTTGAAAGTCTGAAGATCGCCCATGGGGGAAGCACAGCGCCACTGGGGGAGATCACCCTGGAATCGAGTAAGGATATCCTCATTCGCGGCGGAAGCGGCTGGCTACTGCTGATCAATGCAGTCTCCGACAATCCCGCGGCCACAAAGTAGCCGCGCAAGGTATGCAACCATCCAGTCCTGTGGCTCGTTTCGTCTCTAGCTTGGAATAACGTTGCTAAGTGCTAAGCTCCATTTCGGCGATCTGCATACAACAGCAGAGGCATGGAGTTCTTCTAAACCTTTTGGTCGTAATTTCGATTGAGGTGAATCATGCAAAGTTGGAAGAAAGCCGTGATATTTGGATCGATTGGCGCAGGCGCGGTGCTTGTGATCACCGGTCGCCGGCCGGCAGGGATGGCTTGCGCCGCTGCCGGTCTCGCCGTGTTGGCTTCGGAATATCCCGAGAAGTTCGAGGCTGTTTGGGAGAATGCACCTGACTACTTGCAAAAGGGAATGCAGATTTTTTCCACTCTGCAAAAGCTCGGGGAAGGATTTGCCGAACAAGCCGAGCAGCGCAGCGTGAAAGCGTGGCGCGACATTCGGGAACAATACGGCTCGTAGCCGGCGATCAGTGAACCACAGGAGGAAACGGGGAGTTGCGCCGGGGCTTTGATCTTGCTGAGCGATCTGGGGCCCTACTCTATCCCCAATTGTTTACGGGCCTCGGGGCTGAGCCGTTCTGGCGTCCACTGTGGATACCACACAATGCTGACTGTGGCGTTGCCCACCCCTGGCAGGCGCAGCAGTCGCTGTTTCACGTCTTCGCTGATCGAACCTTGCGACGGACAGCCCTGGGCAGTCAACGTCATCTCAACCTCAATATCCTCCCCGCTCAGGTTAGCTACCTCAGTGGGTTTCACGCGAACCTCGTAGATCAAGCCAAGATCAACGATATTCACGGGAATTTCGGGGTCATAACACTCTTTTAACGCAGTGATCACTTCTTCCTGGGTAACCGCCATTCAATCCTCTGATTCCTAGTCTAATGGAAGATGGAATGTACGTCGCGTCTGCTGATGCTATCCGATCCCGATTGCCGGATCGTGGGAGTTATGGCTAGAGGAGTCGCGTCGTGGCATGGGCAGCGAAGAGTCCTCCAGTCGCGGCCCCGGGTGAATGGTTTCAATGCGGCGCCGGTGCTCGGCATTGCTGGGGACGGTCCAGCCATTATCCTGCTCCACCACGCGCACAATCGCCATAGTCTTGTTTGCGGTCGCATGCGTTCCACCGTCGTGAGCAGCAGCGTCTTCCTGCCAAACTCGCGCCAGCATGCTGTCGTGAATCCGCGCCGTCATACGGGGAACGTTGCCGGTAGCGATCACCACTCCCCGGTCGGCGTGTTCCGCGGGTGTCAGAGCTACGAATCGGGTACTCAACACCCGCCGGTTAAAGTTGCCGAAGACGAACTGGAATACCTCGGAGTGCTCCGGAATTCCCCCATCTCCGGCATAGTGCATGACGTATTCCTTGTCCAGCACGTCGCCGGCAGAAAACGTAACGCTCGAAAGTGCCGCACCTGAAGCTTTGACTCCGATCGGGTCAACCGAGCCATCGCCATGGATAAGGCGCAATTCCAGCACCTGAGCGTCTCGCGGTACTGTCTCAGCAAGTTGGTCAAGTCCTTGCAGGTTGCGCAAGCGGGTGACGGTGTGAACGTACAGCGACACGCTGCCATCCGGCCGGGCGATGGCAACATGATCGTCGAGTAGAACCACGGCCTCTCCGGCGAATTGCCCGAACGAAGCCTGGCGCGCCGCTTGGATGGCGTCACGGCGGTACGGGAGGTAGAAGTCTACGGCTGGCGGCAAACCTTCCCTGACGCTCCCCCCGGACGTGGGCGCTTCGTCGTTTCCAGCGAGACGATGGTAACTTCCGGCGTTAGGAGCAATCCGCAGCCACTCGGACGCGGCTCGTTGGGCTGAAGTGTCGTTTCCCGCCATTTGCAGTTCGCTCACCAGCATCAAGCGTGCCTCTCGGTTTAACGGTGCCACAGCCAGCAGGCGCTGTAAGGCTTGCGCGGATTTAGCATGCTCTCCGCCCTCTGACAGCAATCGCGCGTAGTCTGTCGACTCGGGAGCGCAACCTTCCAATTGTTGCTGCGCAACATTAGCCTCCTGTGAGCGTCCCTGTGAGCGATAAACCTGGATCGCACCGTGCAATGCTTTGCATGAGGGGTGTACCGACAGAAGGCGTGGCCAGACATCTCCTTTGGCAGCGAGTCCGGAGCGCTCGTCGCGAGCCTGAGCAGGGGCCAGGATCTCAAGCGCCGCCACATTTAAAGGCTGGCCCATAAGAACATGACTTGCAAGGCTGGACGCTTCCGCGAACTCCTGATTTCTCAAGGCCCTCTTGCCTAGGGCGACATCGGCCGCCAGGGCTAACGGCGCCAGCGAGCGGACCGCGGACCATGCCGTGGCGCCCCCAGGGTTGAGCGGAGAAAGCTGCGTCCACGATTGCGCCAGCAGGAACTGCAATGCAGCCGAATCGCTGGCCGACTGTACAGAGTCGATCTGCTGGATCGCAGCCCCAAAATCTCCCGCCGCATAGTCTTCGGCCGCCAGTTCATAGGTAGACTCTTGCAACGAGACATTAGAACGCGCCGGAGTTCGGACCGGCGATTCGGATGGCAAGATCGAAATTCGCCATGGTTGGGCTGCGCCGGCGAACTTGACTAGTACGCGATGCGGACCAGCAGTCACCTCGAACCTGGCGGAGTTATGGTTGTGCTTCTTCCCCTGAGACGCAGGTACTCGCAACACCGAGTCTCCGTCAATGAAAATTTCCGCCGCGTCTGCGTCTTCAATACTCACCGTCCAATTGCTGGGAGCAATGGAGGCAAATTGGCTTGCGGCGTAAAACATCTCACGACGTTGCAGGTAGTTTGGCAGCGCCATCCGCCCATCTGGAAATTGGAAGTTTTCTACCAAGTGATTCTGATATGACGCCCTCGAAAGGTCGGCGGCCATCGAGATCGGCGATTGACCGAAATCGAGCAAGGAATGCCGTCCAAGACTAACGACACGCCAGTTGGTGAGGATGCCCGATGCACGCGAGAGGGCATAAGGGTCGAGTCCGGGCATGCCATCCATGGCGGCACTTAATAACGCTGAGTTCAGAGCGGGCCAGCCGTGCGGCGAACTCGTCACCAACGACCACACGCGCGGAATTACGTTGCGAACTTGAGGCGTGTTTGCCGCCAGCTCGCGAACCCGAACGGCAGCTAGCCCCACGCGAGGATCGTCTGGCCTCCGGCCCAACTCGCAGAGCCGGACGGCAGAATTCAGGGCTGCCATATCGTCGGCCTGCATAGTTGCGACTTCCATCTGCACGAAAAGGGCCTCAGCATCGCGAGGATCGCGTTGCAACGCCCGCCCTGAGAGCGAACGAGCGCGACCAAGATTCGAATCTACAAAGAGTGCCCGGGCTGCCATTCGTGACGATTTAGAGTCCAATAACACAACTAAGCGCTGATGGGAAGCTGGGACCGGAGTCCGCGTCCCACTCCCTGAGCGTGATAGATCAAGAGTATTTTCGTGGCCTAACCGAGCGAGAGTAGGTGCCTGCGAAAGCCCTGAGGCGACGAGGCTGATTGCAACCAGCGCGATGCTAATCGGACGAAATTGCTTCATGATGAACTGCGTTTTCCGGTGACTTCGAAAGAAACTGTTTTTCTTGCTCCGCGAGTTGCGGACGCTTGCTTTGTCATTCTTGTAAATAGGGGAAGCGTAGCTTAGAAAAAGACAGTTGCGAAGCGGGTTTTCGCCTGAGATATACAACTTTTTGGTGCTTGACGGCGAGAAGCAAACTCGGGATCGAGAGAGCCGCGCGTCGGATCGAGCTGGCTGTTTCACGTAAGCCGATCGCATTCGTTGACGAAGGCTCCGCCCGGTATGCCGCTTCAACAGGTATACTTTTTGCACCGTGCCCACCAAGCTGGAAGAGATCATCGCCGGCACTCGCCGCAAGATTGCCGCTGCCAAAGGAGCGGCAGATATGCATGCTTTAGAGGAAGCGGCGGGGAATCACCAGCCAAGAGGCTTTCGCAGCTCTTTACAGTTGGCGGCGAGGGGGGGCATCGCCGTGATCGCGGAGTTGAAGAAGGCGTCTCCCTCCAAGGGACTGATCCGCTCGGATTTCTCCGTTGCCAAATTGGCACGGGAGTTTGAGACAGCTGGCGCGGCCGCTCTCTCGGTACTCACCGAAGAGCAGTACTTCCTGGGCTCCCTGCATAACCTGCAGTTGGCATCGAAAGAGACCCGACTGCCTTGCCTGCGGAAAGACTTTATTGTCGACGAGTTTCAGCTGATGGAGGCACGGGCCCATGGTGCCGATGCGATCTTGCTCATTGTCGCCGCGCTCCAGCCATCTGAGCTAAGTACTTTGCACCGACGCGCTCGCGATCTGGAACTCGACGTAGTGTGTGAGGTGCACGATGGCATTGAACTACAGCGTGCGCTGGATGAGGGTTGCGAGACCGTTGGCATCAACAATCGGAACCTGCACACGTTTCAAGTCGATTTGAATACGTCGTTGCAACTGGCCGAATTAATGCCCGCCGACGTGTTGAAAGTCGCCGAAAGCGGCATCGAGAGCGGCAACGACATTGCGCGATTGCGGCAAGCCGGCTTCGATGCATTCCTCATTGGAGAATCCCTGATGCGGGCCGCGTCTCCGGGCGAAGCATTGCGGGCGTTGCTGGCGCAATCGGTGGCTGCGCGCTGATGCTGCGGGAAGCATGGCGGTCGTGACTTGGGTGAAGATTTGCGGGACGACCAATCTGCGCGATGCGCAGCTGAGCGTGTCGTGCGGCGCGGATGCGCTGGGCTTCATCTTCGCGCCCAGCTCGCGGCGAATTGAGGTCGCGCTGGCTGCGGACATTGTCGGCACTTTGCCGGATGGAATCGAGAAAATCGGGGTCTTTCTGAACGAATCTCCCGCGCGGGTGGCTGAAATTGTCATGCAGGTTGGGCTGACGGGCGTGCAGTTACATGGTGACGAATCGGCCGGACAGTTGCGTGAGCTTCGGTTGGCGCTTGGCGGGCGCAAGATCATCAAGACTCTACAGGTGCACGAACTAATCAACACCGAGAAAGACGAGGCAGCAAAGTTCTTACAATCGAGCGACAGTATTGACGCCTTTTTGCTTGACTCCGGTTCGGCCGCAAGGCCAGGCGGAACAGGGGTTCGCTTCGATTGGGAACAAGCTATTCCGTTAAACGCAGCGCTTCAGGCCGTCGTTCCAGTGATCATTGCTGGAGGTTTAAACGCCGCCAATGTTGGTGAGGCGCTCAGTGTTTTTCATCCTTGGGGCGTGGATGTTGTGTCTGGCGTAGAGCGCGAGCCCGGCAAGAAGGATGAAGCGAAGCTACGAGAGTTTGTCGGGGCTGTGCGGCGGCCTGAGACACGCTGAGGTAAAACGAGACCATGGAAGACACAAGCAGCATGCAAGGTTCGACCAGTGCGATACCGGCTACCGCAAAGAGACAGCCTGCGCGCGCTCGCGCAGTCGCAGGCCGGTTCGGCGCTTATGGTGGCCGCTATGTTCCTGAAACCTTGATGGCGGCGCTGCAGGAACTGGAAACGGCCTACGCCGAAGCGCGTAAAGACAAGGCATTTCGCGACGAATATCACCGCCTGCTGGCGGACTTCGCCGGACGCCCCACACCGCTGTTTCTGGCTGAGCGGATGACGAAAGAGCTAGGCGGCGCCAGGATTTACTTGAAGCGCGAAGACCTGCTGCACACTGGCGCGCACAAGATCAACAACTGCATTGGGCAGGCACTGCTGGCCCGGCGGATGGGCAAACACCGCATCATCGCCGAGACCGGCGCTGGACAGCACGGGGTGGCCACCGCAACTGTCTGCGCCCTCTTTGGCATGGAGTGCGTGGTGTACATGGGGACGGAAGACATGCGGCGGCAGGAGCTGAACGTCTTCCGCATGCGATTGCTGGGCGCCGAGGTACGCGGCGTCGAATCAGGTTCGCGCACGCTGAAAGACGCAATCAACGAAGCCATGCGCGATTGGGTCACGAATGTTCGCACTACGCACTACCTGCTCGGGAGCGTCCTGGGGGCGCATCCCTATCCGACCATGGTGCGCGACTTTCACCGCGTTATCAGCCAGGAGGCGCGCAAGCAGATCCTGAAGGCTGAAGGTCGGCTGCCCTCGGCGGTGATTGCGTGCGTGGGCGGCGGATCGAATGCCATCGGCGCGTTTTATGAGTTCATCAAGGATCCCGAGGTGAAGTTGATCGGCGTCGAAGCCGGCGGTCGCGGCCACTCCCTGGGCGAGCACGCGGCACGATTCGATGGCGGAGGCCCCGGCGTTTTGCAGGGCACCTATTCGTATGTGCTGCAAGACCATGCCGGACAGATCGCGTTGACGCATTCGATTTCTGCGGGTCTTGATTATCCGGCCATCGGTCCGGAGCATGCATTGCTGCACGATCAAGGACGCGCAGAGTACGTCTCGGCAACCGATCAGGAGGCGTTGGATGCTTGCCAGAAGTTGGCGCGAATGGAAGGCATCATTCCTGCGCTGGAATCGGCACACGCGGTTGCGGAATGTATCAAGCGCGCGCCCAAAATGCAGAAGTCTGACATTGTGATAGTGAATGTGTCGGGCCGTGGCGATAAGGACATTGGGATTTTGCGGGAGAACCTGCAGTTCTGAGTATCGCAATACTCGAGATCATCTATGGCAATTCGATTCAAGAAACGGCCCGGCCTGGTGGCTTACATCACCTGCGGCGATCCCAGCCTGCAAGCTTCGCGCGATGTGGCGCTGGCTGCGATTCAGGCTGGCGCCGACGTGATTGAGTTAGGCGTGCCGTTCAGTGATCCGGTGGCAGATGGACCGGTGATCCAGCGGGCCAGCGAGCGGGCGCTGGGACATGGCACCGACTTGGCGGGCGTGCTAGACATTGCCGGGCAAATTCGGCAACAGATCCAATGCCGGTCTCATCATCTTCTCTTACTTGAATCCTATTCTTCAGTTTGGGCTGGAGAAGTTTTGTGCGACCGCGGCTCAAATTGGAGTCGATGGCGCGCTGGTGACCGATCTTCCGCTGGATGAAGCGGGTGAGTATCTGCGCGCGATGAAAGCGCACAAGCTCGACCCGGTTTTTCTGGCGGCTCCGACCAGTACGGATCAGCGGTTGCGCGACCTGGCAAAGCGCTCACGCGGTTTCGTCTATGCCATCTCCCGTACCGGGATAACCGGTACACGACAGGAATTGGCAGGAGATGCGCGTTCTTTGGTGGAGCGGCTGCGAGCGCACACCAAATTGCCTATCGCGGTCGGTTTCGGTATCTCGACCCCGGAACAGTTCGCCGAGGTCGGCAGCTTCGCGGATGCGGCCGTAGTTGGCAGCGCCATCGTTGAACGGATCGAACAAAATCCGGGACGGGAAGCTGCGGCTGTGTCAGAATTCTTGTCTTACCTGACCGGAATGGCGCAAACCAAGGCAGCCGGCAACTAAGCTGCTTCTACAGTCACAAAACCGTGAGGCTGATGGGCCATGGATATCGAGGACTGGCGCAAGAAAATTGACGAGTTGGACAGTGAACTGGTGCGCCTGTTGAACGAGCGGGCAGAGTGTGCGCACGAGATCGGCAAGCTCAAGCGCGATCTGGCCGCACCCATCTATGAGCCCGACCGCGAAAAAATCATTTACCAGAACATAGCGCGCCAGAACTCAGGACCGTTGTCAGACATGCAACTGCGCCAGGTATATGAGCGGCTGATTGATGTGATGAGACAAATCCAGCGCGATGAGATGGCGCCGGAAAACAGCGACTAGGGCCAGCTGGCAACCTCAGGCTGGTAGCGAGTAGCAAAGAGCGATCCAGGAAGGGCTAAGGGCTGAGATCATGATTGTTGCGATGTGGGAGACTGCGAGCGAAGACCAGATTCAGGGCGTCACTGACCACCTGATGAAAATGGGATTTGCGGTGCATCGCACCACGGGTGCGCGGCAAACCGTGCTGGCTGCGGTTGGTAAGCGCATCGACTTTGATACTCGTGAACTCGAAGTTCTTTCCGGGGTACAGACCGTTCACCGCATTAGCGCCCCTTACAAGCTGGTGGGAAGGACTTTCAACTCCGAGGGAACCATCGTCAGGCTCGCGAATGGAGTGGAAATCGGCGGCAAGGAAGTAGTGGTCATGGCCGGTCCCTGTTCGGTGGAGTCGCGCGAACAGCTGTTTGCGGCTGCCGATATTGTGCGCCGCGCTGGCGCGAAAGTCTTGCGGGGCGGAGCTTTCAAGCCGCGCAGCTCGCCCTACACGTTTCAGGGATTGGGGGAGGAGGCGCTCAAGTTGCTGCGCGAAGCCGGCGATCGTTTTGGGCTGATGGTGATCAGCGAGGTGATGGAGATCTCGCAGATCGAACTCATGATGCCTTACGTTGACATCTTCCAGGTGGGCGCGCGCAACATGCAGAACTTCAATCTGCTGCGCGAACTCGGTAAGGTGCGCAAGCCGGTGCTGATGAAGCGCGGGATCGCAGCAACCATCGAGGAGATGCTGCTCTCGGCCGAGTACATCATGTCGGGCGGCAATTACCAGGTCATCCTTTGTGAACGCGGTATTCGCACCTTCGAGACCTACACTCGCAACACGCTCGACATTTCGGCCATTCCTGTAGTCCACAAGCTGTCGCATCTGCCGATCACTTCCGATCCTTCACATGGAACGGGATTACGCGACAAGGTTGCTCCGATGGCGTGTGCCTCCGTTGCTGCCGGCGCGGACGCTCTGCTCATCGAGGTACACCCTTCACCCGACGAAGCGCTCTCCGATGGCGCACAATCGCTCTTCCCCGATCAGTTTGCCGAACTGATGGAGCAACTGCGGATGATCGCTCCCGCCGTTGGGCGCACAATTTAGGCTCTTTCAAGGCAATGCCGATTCGACAGATCACGATCGTCGGGACGGGGCTGATCGGTGGCTCGCTCGGTCTGGCGCTTCGCCGGGCGGGATTCTCGGGAACCATTGTCGGCTGCGACAAGCCGGAAGTAATGGATGCGGCGATCACCCGTGGAGCGATCGATCGCGGGGCGACGGAACCGCGAGAAGCTGCGTTGGAATCTGACGTGGTGGTACTGGCGACTCCGGTGGGCGCCATTCTGTCGGTCTTCGAGCGCCTTGCCCCCATTCTTCCGCCCGGCAACTTTGCTGACCGACACGGGCAGCACGAAGGAACAACTCGTCGAGCGCGCGCGCATGGTGCTGGGCGACCAGGCGGCAGAGCGAATGCTGCCGGGCCATCCGATGGCGGGCAAGGAGCATGGCGGCATCGAAAATGCCGACCCGGCATTGTTTCATGGGGCGGTGTGGCTGATCACGCCCATCAGCCCGGATCCGCCCTACACGCGGCGCCAGCAGGAGTATCTGGAACTATTGATTGCGATTGGGGCGCGCGTGATAGCCATTGACCCGAAACGGCACGACCGGCTGTGCGCCTGGATCAGTCATCTGCCGCAAATGATGGCCACTGCCCTGGCATCTATGCTGCGCGAAGAACTCGGCGATGACGAAGCGGTCGCGCAGATCGGCGGTCGCGCGCTACGCGAGATGACGCGAATCGCGCACAGTCCGTACTCGATGTGGCGCGACATTGCGCTTACCAACACCCAGAACATTGAAGAGGCGTTGTTGCGCTTCGAACAGGAACTGGCGCATCTGCGAGAGAATCTGCGCGGGCCGGGCTTGCGCGAGATGTTTGAGAGCGCGAACAAGTTCGGTAAAGCGTGAATCGTGGATCGTGAATAGTGAATCGCAAAGCGCCAGACTTCAAAAGCAAGGCCATATGAAAGAAGGCGATTTGATTCGCGTCGTCAAGCTTCCGGATGCCGTACAGGATTCGGAAGAATTCAAAACGCGCTCGACTCTGGAGCGCTGCGTTGGCAGGGTTTTCGCGATCATGGGTTTTCAGGAGGGCTTGATTCAGATCGATGTTGGGGAACTGAGTGGTAGACACGCCTGCATGGAAAGTATCTGGGTCGAGCCGGAATGCGTAGAGCCGGCAAACGAATGATCTTTGCGTCCAGGCGGCTGCGCCTCGATACAATCGGCGGTCGGAATCAAAATCTTATGCCAATGAACAAGGTAGTTGCGAACGCCGACGAGGCTGTCCACGACATCAACGACGGTGCGACCCTCATGGTTGGAGGGTTCGGCCTGTGCGGCATTCCTGAGAACCTCATCCGCGCGCTGGTCAAGAAGGGCGTGAAGAACATTCACACCATCAGCAACAACGTAGGAGTGGACGAATTCGGTCTGGGGCTGATGCTGGCCGCCGGACAGATCACCTCGCACAAGGGGAGCTACGTGGGCGAGAACCGGTTGCTGGAAGACGATGGTGCTGAGCGGCCGCATCGATCTGGAACTCATTCCGCAGGGCACCTTGGCGGAACGAATTCGCGCTGGCGGGGCAGGCATTCCCGCGTTCTACACGCCCACCGGATTCGGCACTGTGGTGGCCGAAGGCAAAGAGACTCGCCAGTTTGACGAGCGGCCCTACGTGCTGGAGCGAGCGCTGAAGGCCGACTTTGCGTTGATCAAAGCGTGGAAAGGCGATCGCTGGGGAAATCTTGTGTATCGCAAGACCGCGCAAAACTTCAATCCCATGATGGCCACGGCAGCTAGGATCACTATTGTCGAAGTTGAACATCTGGTGGAACCGGGCGAGATTGACCCGGAACAGATTCACACCCCAAGCGTTTATGTGCAGCGCATTTTTCAAGGAACGGATTACGAGAAACGGATCGAGCGGCGGACAGTGAGGAAGGCATAGTTCAAAGGTAGGATCGGGCTGAAGAGCGAAAAGTAGATTCCTCGCCGACTAAAGTCGGCTCCTCAGGACAAGTGAGCAGGGAACAAATGGCAACTTCTCCGAACATTGGCAAGCAGAAAGACACCGAAAAGCGAGACCGCATTGTGCGCCGAGTCGCTCGCGAGTTGCGCGACGGCTATTACGTAAACCTCGGCATCGGCATGCCTACTCTGGTGGCGAATTGCGTGCCGCGGGGTATTGAAGTCGTATTGCAAAGCGAGAATGGCATGCTGGGAGTTGGTCCCTATCCGCTGGCCGGCGAGGAAGATGGCGACCTTATCAACGCCGGAAAAGAAACGGTCAGCGAGCTACCCGGCACGGCCTATTTTTCCAGTGCAGAGTCTTTTGCCATGATTCGCGGCGGCCACATCGATCTGAGCGTGCTTGGCGCAATGGAAGTTGACGAGGATGGAAATCTGGCCAACTGGATGATCCCCGGTAAGATGGTCAAGGGCATGGGCGGCGCGATGGACCTGGTAGCCAGTGCGCGACGTGTCATTGTGGCGATGGAGCATACTACCCGAGACGGCGCTCCCAAGATCCTGAAGCGTTGCACGCTCCCCATCACCGGTTTGCGCGTGGTGCACAACATCGTCACCGAAATGGCGTACATCCGCGTCACACAAAGCGGCCTGGTGCTGGAGGAAATTGCGCCGGGACTAACCGCGGACGACGTCCAACGAGCCACGGAAGCTCCGCTGATAGTCACCGCGGATCTGAAGACCATGGAATTCTGAAAACTTAAGTTGAAGAAAACCTTCAGAAACTCAATCAGCGCCTCATAGCTAGCACACTTCGAGCAACCCGACCATGTGTGACGCCGGTCGCTGACCAGTACGTCCCCGAAGGAGAATACTAGAGATAGCAGCAAGCCGATTCCGCACGTCAAAAAGAGGCGGTTATGCGTTTACGAATACTATGCCTCGTCACGGCCTTCATTCTGACGCCCGCAATTTCCGTGAGCGCACAAGCGAATGCGAACGCCCAATCGGTCGCGTCCACGCCGCAGTTCACGAAACCACAGATCAAGAACGTTCCCGCGATCTACACTAATCCTCGTTCCGGGCGACAGATGTATGACGCCTATTGCGCGTCGTGCCACGGACAGGGCGGCAAAGGAAATGGACCGGCAGCTCCGGCCTTGAAGGTTTCACCTACTGACATAACCCGGCTGGCAGCGAAGAACGGCGGCGTCTTCCCTGAGAATCACGTAGCTGATGTCATTAAGAGCGACTCGATGATGTCCGCACATGGAAGCAAGGAGATGCCCGAGTGGGGACCAGTGTTTCTGAACCTGGCACAACAGGATCCTGCCCTGATGCAATTAAGGGTGCGAAACCTCACAAGGTACGTCGCCTCAATGCAGCAGAAATAGCCAGTGACTCGGTCAGGCAACATTCGTTGCGGCGCTGGAACAAGGGTACGCTCGGGGCGCATAAAAAGGGACGCATCCTGATGCGTCCCTCATTTCTTTGTCCGGGTTTAGTTCTACACGGTTACGGGCTGTTTCACCGGAACCGGTGTCATCCAGTTGAAGCGATCTTCCACCACACCGTTTACGATTCCGTAAAACTCCTTGCGCACCGCCTTAGTAATCGGGCCGGCGACACCATGACCAACGGTGATTTTGTCGACTGAACGAATCGGAGTGATCTCGGCGGCCGTGCCGCTGAAGAACAATTCGTCCGCAATGTACAACATCTCGCGGGGGATGATCTGCTCGATCACGGGAATATCCAGCTCGTGCGCGATGTGGATCACCGAGTTCCGGGTAATACCCGGAAGGACACTGTTTCCAAGAGGGGGGGTGTAAATGCGATCTTTGTGCACGATAAAGATGTTTTCGCCCGAACCCTCGCTCACGTACCCGTTTACATCAAGCGCAATGCCTTCGCTGTAGCCATTCACGATAGCTTCCATCTTGATCAGCTGCGAGTTCATGTAGTTGGCGCCGGCCTTAGCCATGGTGGGCATGGTATTGGGAGCCAGGCGGGTCCAGGAGGAAACGCACACGTCTACTCCGTCCTCGCAATCGGCAGCGCCCAGGTACTTACCCCACTCATAGTTGGCAATGTAGACCTCGGTGGGCGAGTTGAAGGGATTGACACCGACTTGTCCATAGCCCCGCAGCACGATGGGCCGCACATAGCACGGCGATACTTTGTTGGCAGCAACAAGGTCCACCGTTGCCTGATGCAACTCATCCAGTGAAAAGTCCAGATCGATGCGATAGATCTTGCACGACTGGATCAGGCGGAGGGTGTGGTCCCGCAGTCGGAAAATGGCGGGACCCTTTGGCGTCTGGTAGCACCGAATCCCTTCGAAGACCGATGAGCCGTAGTTAACCACGTGGGCCATCACATGGATCTTTGCCTCATCCCAGGGAATCAAGTGACCATTGTGCCAAACGAACTCACTTTCCTTAATGGCCATTTCGAGCTCCTTCAAAAGCGGAGTAGTACAAAATTTGTTATGCTGCCGGCCCGAAGATTCGCGTGCCGAAGTTCGTTTACACTCTGCGGCGATCGGTGGAGGTGCACCATTGGGGATTCAGCTTAACTCAAGATTATATCCGACCGACGCAACCGCAAAGATACCCATTTTTGAGGTTTTCCGCCACCTGTGACCGAACCCACAGGAATGGATGCACGTCACAGCCGGTTAGGTACGAAAATCGTGCAGAAAACTCAAATGAGACAGGATTACGGGTGAGCAGCACTACGCGTCGTATTTGGCACAGCATTTACAATGACGTTAACGCCATTCATCCCGGAGACAAACCCATCCGCACCTATAACCTTTGCGTCGTCGGCTTTGGCAACGTGGGCCGGGCCTTGGTCGCACTTTTGCAGAGAAAGCGGCACTATCTCAGCAAATGCAACGGGATTGAATGGCGTCTAACCGGCGTCGCCTCGCGGCGTCTAGGGCTGGCTGGCTGCGCCACAGGGCTTCGCTCCGGAGAGGTTGCTGGCAGGAGATTTCACCGAGGCGAGCCGAGCCGATGACGTTCGGGAATGGCTTCAGATGGGCAGAGCCGATGCTCTGTTTGAAACAACTTCGCTGAACGCAACAACCGGCCAGCCGGCGATTGATCACATCCGCGCGGCATTGGAGAGCGGCGCCCACGCCATCAGCGCCAACAAAGGACCGGTTGTCCATGCCTACCGGGAGCTGACAGACCTAGCGGCTGCCAAGGGCCGAAGATTTCTGTTTGAGTCGGCGGTGATGGATGGCGTCCCGATTTTTTCGCTGTTCCGCGAGGCCATGCCGGCGGTGGAAGTTCGTGGATTTCGCGGAGTCCTCAATTCCACAACCAACGTAATTCTAGAGGGCATGGAGTCAGGAATGAGCTTCGACGAGTCGCTGCGACCAGGCGCAAAGGTTGGGAGTGGCTGAGTCCGATCCGACGGACGACATCGAGGGCGTAGACGCAGCCGTTAAAGTATTGGCGCTGGCCAATGTTTTGATGGACGCCGACCTCAAGCTGGCCGATGTTCGGCGAGAGGGTATCCGAGGAATTACCCGCGAACAGTTGCACGAGGCCCGGGCTAGCGGCGAAGCTTGGAAGTTAGTGTGCAACGCCAAGCGCAATTCGAGTGGGAAGGTGACGGCATCGGTCCAGCCGCAGCGGCTCCCTATCTCCGATCCCTTGGCATTGGTACAAGGGACATCATCGGTCATCAGCTTTGAAACGGATGTCCTTCCTCAATTAATCATCACTGAACAGGACCCGAACCTGGAAACTACGGCGTACGGGTTGCTCGCAGATTTCCTTATAGCAGTCAGGAGCTCATAGTCATGTCGTCGGGCGCAAAGATGGTTAGTTCGCTCCAACAGCTGGACACCAACTGGGTGCGGCAACAGTTCCCTGCCCTGGGTCAAACCGTAAACGGACAGCCTGCGGTGTTCTTCGACGCACCGGGTGGTACCCAGGTGCCTCAAGCGGTGATCGATGCCATCGTGAACTATCTCTCGACTTCCAATGCCAACTCCGGTGGAGCGTTCTCTACTAGCCGGCGAACAGACCGGATAATCTCAGACGCGCGCGCCGCCATGGCAGACTTCCTGAATTGCGCAAGCGACGAAGTGGTGTTCGGGCCCAACATGACCTCGCTGACTTTCGCCTTGAGCCGTGCGATTGCCCGGGAGTTGAAAAAGGGCGACGAGTTGCTGGTGACCTGCCTGGATCATGACGCAAACGTCTCTCCCTGGGTGTGCCTCGAGGAGCGCGGAGTCAAGGTACGCACCGCCGATATCAAGCCAGCCAATTGCACTCTGGATATGTTCGACCTTTCGGCAAAGATCGGCGATCAACACGCCTGGTTGCGGTAGGATGGGCGGCGAATGCAGTAGGCACCATCAACGATGTGGCCGAAGTCGTTCGATTGGCTCACGCTGCCGGCGCAATGGCTTTCATCGACGCCGTACACTACGCTCCCCACGGCGCCATCGACGTAAGGGCGCTGGATTGCGATTTTCTGGTCTGCTCAAGCTATAAATTCTTCGGCCCGCACCTGGGAATTCTTTACGGGAAGCGGGAGCAGCTGCAGCGGCTACGTCCTTACAAGCTGCGCGCCTGCACCGAACAACTGCCCGATCGTTGGGAGACTGGCACCCAGAATCACGAGTGCCTGGCTGGACTAATTTCTGCTATTGACTATCTGGCCGAGCTAGGCCGTCATCACAATCCGCAAGCCAATACCCGCCGAGAGGCGATTGTGGCAGCTTACGACGTCATACAGCTGCATGAGCGCGCACTGGCTGAGCAGTTGATCACCGGACTGCTGGCGATTCCAGGGCTTACGTTCTATGGCATCAAAGATCCGGCGCATTTTGATCAGCGGACGCCGACGGTTGCTATTCGTATGGAAAACCGGTCGCCCCGTGAGCTGGCTACACATTTGGGGGATCGCGGGATCTTCACCTGGGACGGCAATTACTACGCTGTCGACCTGGCCGAGCGGCTTGGGGTTCAGCATAGTGGTGGAATGCTGCGCATCGGACTGGCTCACTACAACACAGCAGGAGAGGTCGAGAGGTTGCTGGCGGAGTTGCGGGCGCTGGCATAATTGGCTGGGAACTAGTTTCAAAACAATCTTTCTGCGGTTATAATCCGTGCTCCCGCGGAGGATAACCTTTCATGCGCGGCGTGCCTCGCTGGTTGGCAGTGGTGGCTGTGCTCGCGATTGCGACGGCGGTGTGTGCGTTCACCGTACGTCGCGTCATGGCGCCTGCAACCTTTATCACGCAGCTCTCCGATGGCGCCCTTCCTGGTGACGGTTTTGCTTCCACCGAACTGAAAATTCACTCGTCGAATGGCCGCGACCTGACTGGCTTGCGCGTGACTGTGGAACCGCTGCATCATGCGGCTGTCGAGTCGTTGAGCATAGAAGGCGCGTCGGCTACAGCTTCGCTGCGCTCAGGAGTACTGCCTGGCGAGACCAAGATACGAGTCACAGACCACGGCTTCGCGACGCAGGAAATCACCCTACGCACGACGGCCGATAGCGGCGATGCGGTCGGCGACGGTACTCCCGATTTCCTGCGGCTGCACGATCCCACTGATCGACTGATCTTCCGACGTTGGTTCACGCTGCTGGCGGAATCTCAATATTTCCGGGGCAAACCGGCGACTCCAGAGATTGACGACTGTGCTGCGTTGCTCCGTTTCGCTTATCGTGAGGCGTTGCGTGAACACGACGTTGCCTGGGCGCATACCGTGACGCTGGCAGCTCCCGCGTCGGAGCGCGACGTCCAGCAATATCAGTATCCCTATACCCCACTCGCGGCTGCACTCTTTCGTGTACGCAGCGGCTCGTTTAAGGAGAGGGACCTGCGCGACGGCGCCTTCGCCCAGTTCGCTGATGTGGAGACGCTGTGGCGCCACAATACTTTTTCCGTCGGGAAGGATCTGGCCCGCGCTCGCCCCGGTGACTTGCTGTTTTTTCGTCAAGATAGCGCTGCGAGAATGCCCTTCCACGCCATGATCTTCCTGGGACACAGCCAGGTCGAGCCGGGCCGCGAGCAGTTCGTCGTGTATCACACTGGCCCGAGCGGCAGGTCAACGGGAGAAATTCGCCGTCTATCGATAGCGCAACTGTTGGACTATCCCGATGCGCGCTGGCGGCCGGTTCCAGAGAATCCCGGCTTTCTCGGCGTCTATCGCTGGAACATCCTCCGAGGAGTCGAGTGATGTTGGCGAAGCGCGCAACACTTATCCTGCTCCTCTGTCATACGCTGGTATTGCCTTTGCTGGCGCAGCCGGACGCCGACACGCAATCGTGGTTCTCGCTCACCAGCCAGCGCACCTATCTGCCCGGAGAGAAACCTGAGATCTCGGTCAACGCACACAACGTGAACCAGCTGGAGTTTCGCGTCTATCGCGTGAACAATCCGGTGAAGTTCTTCAGCCAGATGCAGGAGTTGCACAACTTCGGCGGACAGGGGCCTGCCATGCCCCGAAGCAGGCGCACACCTGGCTGGAGAAATTTCACGCCTGGAAGCATCGCATCTGGGCTTGGATTCGCGACTTCATCCGCGGCCAGTTCTCGCCCGACTCGCGCCACCAGATTCGCCTATGGGAATTGGGTGGGGGCGAAAAGAAACAAGGACCAAAGGTTGACTCCTACGCGCAAGTGCCGGTGCTCAACCAGCAGCAGGTGGTGTCGGTATGGAAGTGGTCGGTCCCGGCGCATGACCAGTGGGAGAGCATGACCGTCGCCGTCCCGGTGAGCGACAAGGGCGTGTACCTGGTGGAGGCGACCGACGGCAAGCTGCGCGCCTACACCATCGTCGTGATCACTGAGATTGCGATCATCACCAAAGCGGGGCCGGGCCGGCTGATGAGCTTCGTCGTCGATCGCCGCAGCGGCGATCCTATCGCCGGCATGCTGGTGCGCGTGTGGATCGACCAGAAGGAAGTCGCGTCGAAGAGCACCGACCAGCAAGGGCTTGGTGGACACCGCGGTCAACGAAGCGAAGCCGGAGAACGTTGCGGTGCTGGCGACCAGCGCAAACGAGTTCGCCATCAATACGCCGGGCGCGTGGAACCTGGGCAACGCTCCTGATCGCAACTTGAAGGGCTACACCTACACCGATCGACCGGTCTATCGCCCCGGCGACACCGTGCACTTCAAGACCATCGTGCGCGCGCAGACGCCGAGTGGCTACAGTCGTGCCACAAGGGCAGGAGCTGAGTCTGGAGATGCGCGATCCGCAGACCTATGACGTGATCTGGACGCAGACGGTCAAGCTCAACGACATGGGTACGGCGAATTGGAACTACGCGATTCCCGCCGACGCCAAGCTGGGCTCCTATTACCTCTCCATGCAGATGGGCGAGCGCTACGTCGAGGGCACTAGCTTTTCGGTCGAGGATTACAAGAAGCCGGAGTACGCGGTGAAGGTGACGGCGCAAACGCCACGCGTGCTGCGAGGGCCAGCCGATCAAGGCGACCATCGACGCGCGCTATTACTTCGGCGAGCCGGTGGCCAACGCGAAGGTGAAGTGGGTAGTTCACACTTCCACCTATTGGCCGATGGGTCGCGACGAAGATGACGAGCAGTTTGCCGCCGGTCGGAGGCGAGGGCGAAGAAGGCGGCGACAATGCCGATGCGGAGAACGATGACAGCTACGGCGGCGAGCAGGAGACGGAGCAGAGCGGCACGCTCGACGCTGACGGCAAACTTCAGATATCGGTGCCGACACGCGTGGACAGCAAGAAGCAGGACTTGGTGTATCGCATCGAAGCGCGCGTGACCGATGCTGGCAATCGCGAAATTGCCGGGCACGGTTTCGCGCTGGCGACCTATGGCAGCTTCTTCCTGACGGCCGAGCCGAACTCCTACGTCTACACCAAAGGCAGCGACTGCGACTGTCACCGTTACCGCGCAGGACTACGACAAGAAGCCGGTGCAGACTACGTTTCGCGTGGAGATGAATCGCTGGGATTGGCGGAAAGGTGCGGGCCCGGTTGTCACCACGTCGCAGGGCCAGACCGACGCCAGCGGTAAAGCGCAGGTCAAACTTACCATTCCCGACTCCGGCGAGTTTCGCGTCCGCGTAACCGCAACCACGCCCGAGAAGCGCAACATCGAGACCACAGCCTATCTTTGGGCGCCGGGCGAAAGTCCCTGGTGGAGCGGCCCCGCACAGGAGCGCGTGCAGATCGTTCCCGACAAGAAGACTTATCAGCCCGGCGACACCGCGCATGTGCTGATCGTCACCGGCAAGGAGCCGACCTCGGTACTGGTGACTGCCGAAGGCAACGGACTTTACTCCGGGCCAGGTGATCAAGAGCAGCGGCGGCAGCATCACGGTCGATGTCCCGATCAAGCCGGAGTACGCGCCCAACTTCTACGTCGCGGCCGTCTTCATTCGCGGCAACAAGTTGTACCAGGGATCGAAGAGCCTCAACGTTCCGCCAACGCAGCATCAACTCAACGTGCAACTGCTGCCTTCAAAGCCGCAGTATCAGCCGGGCGAAGCGGCGAGCTACACCATCAAGGCCAGCGATTCCAGCGGCAAGCCAGTCGCGGCCGAGTTCAGCCTCGGCGTGGTCGACGAAGCGATTTACGCGATCAAGCCCGAGATCGTTGGCAGCATCATGAACGCCTTCTATGGCAAGGTGTATTCGCAGGTGAGCACCGAGACTTCGCTGACCTACTACTTCAATGGACAGGCGGGCAAGCGCAAGATGCAGTTGGCCAACGTGCGCTCGTCGAAAGCGATGGCGCAACTCAAGCCCGAGCGCCTGGTGCAGCCCAAGATCCGCAAGGCATTTCCCGACACCGCATTCTGGGTCGCCGACATTCGCACCGCCAGCAACGGCCAGGCAACGGTGCACTTCAATTATCCCGACGCCATCACCTCGTGGCGCGCGACCACGCGCGGCGTTACGCAAGATACCAAGGTCGGCAGCGCGGTGACGAACACCATCGTCCGCAAGAACATCATGGTGCGGCTGGTGGTGCCGCGCTTCTTCCGCCGCGGCGATGAGATCACGCTCTCGACTATCGTGCAAAACTATCTGCCCACCGATAAGGTCGCGCAGGTCTCAATGCAGTTCGAGGGACTGCAGGTACTCGATGGAGCGCAGCGCGACATCAACGTTCCCACGCGTGGGCTGGTCAAGGTCGACTATCGCGTGCGTGTGCTCGAATGTGGATTCGGCGAAGGTGTTGGGAAAGGCGCTCACCAATGTCGAGAGCGATGCCATGGAGTTGACGCTTGCCGGTGGTTCCGTTCGGAGTGAAGCTGGCGATCGTCGAAGTCGGGCTCGATCGCAGGCCGCGGGAACGAGTGACACTGCACAGCCGTTGACCTTCCCAGCTGCCGCCGAGGCGGGCACGCGCAAGCTGACCATCAGCGTTACCCCGTCGATTGCCGGCAGCGTCTTCGCCGCGCTCGAATTACCTCACATCGTATCCCTACGGCTGCACCGAGCAGACCATGTCGAGCTTCCTGCCCGACGTGCTGGTGGCGGATGCGCTGCAGAAGCTGGGCGTCAAGTCGAACATCGATCCGCGTGACATTACACAAGCAGGTGCAGGCGGGACTCGACCGGCTCTACACCTATCAGCATGACGACGGCGGCTGGGGCTGGTGGCAGACCGACGACAGCCATCCCTTCATGACCGCGTACGTGCTCGCCGGCCTGAGCCAGGCGAAGGCCGCCGGCTTCGACGTGAAGCAGGACGCGATGGACAAAGGGCGCGACTGGCTGCGCGGCAGTTCGATCACTCCGAAAAGGTTCGCACCGATCTTCGCGCTTACATGGCCTACGCCCTGGTGTTGAGCGGCGTGCGCGACGGCGCGGTAATCGATTCCGTATGGAACCAGCGCTCGACGTTGACCGCATACGGGCAGGCGGTGCTCGGACTGGCGATGCTGGAGCTCAACGACGCGCCGCGCCAAAGATCTAACCACGCAACTCGAAGGCGAAGCCAAGCAGGACGACTCGCAAGCCTGGTGGCCGAGCGATAACAACTATCTGATGGACTTCGCGGGCAACACGACGCCGGAGTCCACCGCTTACGCGCTGAAGCTGATCAATCGCACCGACGCCAACAATCCGCTACTGCAGAAGGCTGCGGTTTATCTGGTGAGCCATCGCGACGAAGGCTATTACTGGGATTCCACCGAGCAGACGGCCATGGTGATCTACGGTCTCACCGACTATCTGGAGCGCACGCAGGAGCTGAAGCCGAATTACAGCGTCGAGGTTCAAGTCAATGGCAAGACCGTCAGCGACGAAGAAGTTCACGCCCGCCGATGCGCTCGCTGCCGCAACCACAATCACGCTTAGCGAATCGCAACTCGCGTCCGAAGCAAACCAGATTCGCATCGCGAAAACTGGTGATGGACGGCTGTATTGGTCGATGCGCGGCGAATATTACTCCAACGAACCCAAGGTCGTGAACACCGGCAGCTTCAAGCTGAGCACGGCGCGGCAATACTTACAAGCTCACGCCTCAGCAAAAGGACGGCCGCGTGGTCTATCACCTCGATCCATTGTCCGGAGCCGGTGCAGGTGGGCGACACGCTGGCGGTGCGCATCACGGTTGGCGGCAATGCCTGGAAGTATCTGATGATCGAAGACCCGATACCTTCGGGCACCGAGTCCATCGCGCGTGACGATCTCTACGAACTGGATGAGCGTCCCGACTGGTGGGGCCGCTGGTTCAGCGATCGCGAACTGCGCGACGATCGCACCACATTCTTCAACATGTATTTCCCGCAGGGACAGCACGAGTATGTCTATCTGCTGAAGGTGGTGAACCCCGGCGTCTTCCGCGTGAGCCCGACCAGCGTCCAGCCTATGTATCAGCCGGAGTATCTCTCGACCAGCGATGCGCTGACGGTGACCGTGAAATGACCGCGAAACACAGTGGCGTGGCGAAGCTGTGGCTGCTGAATCTCGTCGGCAATGCCGTGCTGCTGGCCGCGGTTTACTTCTGGCTGCTGCTGCCGGATGCGCATGGCTGGCAGGTCGCGGCGTCGGGCCTGCTGGCGGTGGTCGTCATCTTCTTTGGGTTGTGGCTGCGCGCGGGAACGTTCGCCTACTTCAGAGTTGCAGAGTTTCGCGACCATGCAGCTGTGTGGCGCGCCTTCCGCCACGCGCTGCGGCACATGATTGCGCTGGCGGTGTGGGCGATCTTGCTGGCTGCCATCGAGTGGTCGCTGATTTCCCTGCGCAGGTACGCTCCGCAGTTCGGAGTCTGGTTCTGGCAGAAGTCGCCGGCGTTCTTACGCTTCGGCAGTCCGCGGCAGATCTTCCATGCGGCCGATTGGGTGCTGTGGTTCCTGGTTTGGGTGTTAGTTCCTGCTTTGTGGCTGCCGATTGCAGTCACGGTCGCCGCCGCCGGGTTTAGATCTGAAGCGTATGGCGCGCTCCTTACGCGTGCTGAAGCGGTCGGTCGTATTGGCTGTGGTTCTGCGCCCTGATGCTGATCGGAGCTTACGTACCGTACAAGCTTAGTCTGCTGGATCCCCGATCTCAGCGACCTTCGCAAACAGGCCTGGAGCATGGGGCTGCGTTTCTTCATCGCATACATCATCCTGATTACCGCCTTTGTTGCGCTCCTGCTGGTCGCCGGCTCGCAGGTAGAACAGGGAGATCCCGAAACAATCTCTGCCTTATAACCCCAGCGCGACCTAAACTCGATCGTAGGTGCAATTCTCCCTAGTGGTCAGGAGCAGCATGGAGAGTTCTCTTTCCTTTGTCATTCCACCCGGAGAGAACCTGCGCTCACCCCGCAAAGAGAACCACGCGCCGAACGGAATCCCGTACCGACCATTCTCCCTCAATCAGCATCATAGGTTGCAATGATTAACGCTATGAGCATCGCGACACAAGCACTGAGACTTCCGCCAACCGAGCCCGATCCGCAACCTGAACCGAAGCGCGACCCAGAGCGGGAGCCGGGTTCCGATCCGGACGTGCTGCCGGCGCTTGATCCCGAACCCGAACCGATGCCAATGTAGGCGGTGGGTTTCCGGCGCGCAAGTAACTATCGTCCTCCTGCATGCTGTGCAGGCCCGCCTGCGGCTATGTTAGCGGGCAATCCATTCTGTACCCAGTCCAGAAGCGCGGATTTGCCATTCTGCCGCGCCAGTTGCGCCACGCGCGCCCGGGCTTCCGCGTAAGCCCGGCGCAATTCCTCTTCGCTTTGCGGAGCTCGCAAGGCTTTTTCCAGGCTCGCTATGTCCTCAAATCCTGCCCCGTGGGACGGCACTGAATCCGGCCCCGAAAGATACAAAACCAATCCTTCGCGAAACCACTGCGGTGTGCCGGGGCGGGCGTATGACTCGATGAGCATGTGCAGCAACTCGTGCCGAATGGTGCTGTCGAGCGTGCCGGCAGTCCGCAGAATCTCGGCAGGCTGCATCTGGATGGTTCGGCCGCGTGTCGATGCTGCCACCCATCCCGGCTCGCCGGTTGAGTTGCGAAAAGCCGCAACTGTGGCATAGATCTTCAGGCGCGGCGCAGCGCGATAGACCAACCCGGTGGCTTCTTCGGACTCATGCATGCATTCTTGTGGCCAGCGGCAAGAGCGAGCGATCGCGATCCGGCTGTGTGGTGAGCAGCTGAATATCTTCGTTGGCTAGCTGTTGCCAAGGAGTTCCTTGCGCGGCCACTCCAAGACGAGTGCCGGGATAATAGAAGCTGAGGATTTCGCGGTACGAATGCCCTTCCTCGCCCATCACCTCGGCGCCCACCTGGCACAGACCCACGCCGTGCCCCGATCCGCGGCCATGAAACATGATGTGGTCGCCGTGATCGCTGATGTCGTACAGGTTGCTCTTCAGGCGGTCCCATCCAATGTGCCGTCCCACAGCAGAGCGAAAAGCAAGTCCCGACACATTGACAGTCGAGCCGCCGATGACACGCACGAACTCGACCCGTCCGCTGGGGGTGCGATCCAAAACCGAGACCGAGCGCAACTTTCCGGGAATGTTGATGCCGTCGTCGGCAAGGGCCTGCTGCAACTCCTTCTTGGAAACTTCGCTGCGCCATTGCGTACCGCCATTGCGTACGCAGTAGTGATCGGAGTGTTGCGTCAGATAGGGCTCGCGCGCCTCATCATTGCCCAGAACGTAATGGCCGTCTTCGGTGGTGCCTCCACAATTGGCGTAGTAGTAGGTCGCAGCCGGTTCGCCGTCGTACCAGAGCACTTCGCCCGCAGTGGAGTCGGCAATGCGGCGCAGATGCGGATCGATGCCTGCGAGGCGAAGGTCCTGGCAATGCGTGGTGTCGCAGAACTCGAAACCATCAATCGCGTGACGGCTGCCAAAATGAATCGCGAAAGTGCGGGCCGCGACCGCCATCGCCTTTAACGCCTCGTCAGACTTGAAGTTGCCTGTTTCGCCCGCCAGCACTCCGGCAATGTATTCCTCCATCGGCATCAATGCCGTGACCAGGAGGTGTCCGTCGTTCGCTCGCAGCTCGATGGGAAAATCGGAATGGATGGGCGGATCCCCGGCGGCATTCATCTGGTAGGCACCGGTAAGGCGCAGTTCAGCGATGGCTGATTTGTCACCGTCAATCTGGATGGCCGAGCCAACGGCATGCATGGCAAGGAGGCTGAGGACCGCGTCTTTGCAGTTCAGGCACTTGCGAAACTGCGCTTGGCCTGCCTCCGCGCGGACACGCAGATCATGGGGCGGATGCAGATACCACAAGCGGACTCGAACGGTTTGCGGGAAGCCGGTTTGTGATCCAGACCTGACTTTGGAGTTATCGCTGGATGCCGAAGAGGCGACCGCCGTGATCCAGACAGCGAGCAGAATAGCGATGGTAGCAAGCAAACGTCTCACGGATGGGCTCCTGCTCGTTGCACAACGCTGGAAGTCCGTGAGTCGGCAAACACGGCAAAGATCTGGCGCGCGACGCCAGCTGCATCGGTGCCACCGTGACCTTTCTCCAGAAACACCACAAGGACGATCTCGGGATTTTGGGCCGGAGCGTAGCCTGCGAACCAGGCATGTGTCCACGGACCTTCGTCGGCGACAGCCGTTCCCGTTTTGCCCGCGACTTTCATGGATGCGGCCGGCTGCGCCTCGCGCCCCATGCCGTAGCTAGCGGATTGCTGCAATCCATCGAAAAGGAGTGCAAGCTTTGCGTTGTGGCCATCCTGCAGTGCGACATTGCGGTAGGCCCACACCAACTCCAGAGGAGTAACGCTGATACCCCACTCGCCGATAGCTTGCAGCTGCAACTGTTCGGGCGACTGGGCCAGCGCGACGTTACCCGCAGCTTCCTCTGACACCAGCGTGGTACGTGAGCTGAATCCGTCGCCCTCCAGGCTATCGCGAAGTTGGGCCGGCGTAAGCCGCGTGGCAACACTGGTGAAAAAGGAATTACACGAATATGCCAGCGCGGCGGACGGATCGAGTGGCTGCGCAGTTTGCGGGTGGCTGCAATCCAGCTTGTGCCCTGCGATTGAAAGCTGTCGCTTGCAGACCAGGGCGGTATGCTCGTCGACTTTGCCAGCTTCGAGCAACGCCATCAAGGTAAACGGCTTGATGCTGGAACCGGGATGGGCCACACGCCTAGCAGCTACCTCGAGATGGTAGGCGGCGAGCACTCGTCCCGAGCGAACATCGAGGATTACGGCCGTGCCCCGACGACCGGCCATCGCCTGAGAAACAATTTGCTGCAACGCAGAGCCGGCTGGTTGGGTGATTGCCGGCGCCCGCAGCGCGAAACACAAAAGCATCGCGGAAAAGCACCGGCCAGCCAGATTCAAGCGGAGCATGGCTCGATTGTAATGGGGACATACGAGACAAGTGCGGGGATCGGCGAACAAGAACCCGGATTAGCACTCCGTCCACGCAAGGCTTCTTCAAGGTATCAGCACAATTTTTCCGCGTGCTCCTGAATGCTGCATGATCTCCTCGTGCGCACGCGCAGCTTCCGCCAGCGGAATCTTCTGACCGATAACCGGCCGCAAGGTCCCGTTCTCCAATCCGGCCCCCAGCGCCGCGTGCATTGCGCGGTACTCCTGCTCCGACGTATTCATCAGGGTCACACCACGGATGTCGGCTTCGCGAGACATCGCATCGCGCGGGTTGATCTCAATGGTGCCGCGGTTGCCGATCACCGCGACACGGCCTTTCTTCGCCAGCACGGAAAGGTCCTTAGCGAGGTTCTTGTTGGCGAGCAACTCGACAATCACGTCCACGCCGCGACCTTCCGTAAGTCTCATCAATTCGTCGAGGTAGCCCTGGGCGGAATGGTTAAGGACGTGATGTGCGCCCTGCTCCGTAACTAACTTAAGGCCGTCGTCGCTGCCGGCGGTGCCGATCACGGTCATACCGGCCGCACGCGCTAGTTGTACCGCTGCCGTTCCAACTCCTCCGCTGGCGCCGTGGACCAGCACGGTTTCCGCCGGCTTCGCATCGGCGCGCTGGAACAATCCGCGATAGGCGGTCCCATAGGGCACCCCAATCGCCGCACCCTGTTCGAAGCTGACGTTGGTGGGCAACGGTTGAAGCTGCGCCTCATTGCACAATGCCAGTTCGGCATAAGTACCTGAACTGGGACCTGTGGTGTACACGCGATCTCCCTCTTTGAATCTCTTGACGCCCGACCCGACCGCCGCAACCACGCCGCCAGCGTCGGTTCCCGGCGTGTAGGGCAAGTTGGGTTTCGAAGCGTAGGTGCCAGTGCGAATGTAGGCTTCCACCGGGTTGACCCCGGCGGCATGCACGCGAACCACGACCTGCCCTGGGCCGGGCTGGGGGGCGGGCACTTCTTCCAGCTTCATTACTTCGGGACCACCGAACTCGTGTACGCGTATAGCTTTCACAGTATCCTCCTACAGGAAAACCGTAGCAGATTTGTGGCGACTATGACGGGTGAAAACCTACGAGCTCGTCGGGATGATTGCTTAGGAAAACGGCGACTCGAAACTCGAATTTCGGGTGCGGCGCAGACCGGAGGTGGCTCAGAGGTGGGGTCACTCCCCTGATTCCGTCCTCTTTCCGTAGTTGTTCACTACCCCCCGGAACCTATAATCGAAGTGCTCTGGACGATAACGTCTCCACCGGACTGGCTCCCAACGCCGCAAGGGTGTTTTTGCGCCTGCGACATTCGGACGTCCGGAAGCTCGTGCAGATGGCGATCCCCTTCCTCCAAGAAAACGGCCACGCCTGCAGAATTCCCTCGCCAGGGCGCAGTAGCCTACACCGATGCCTGCGCCTGTTGTGGACCGTCGCCCTTTTGTCGCTGCTGACGGGTACGGGCCTTAGCGGGTGGTCGACCAGTTCCGCCGCACGCAAGGAGCAGGCTCGAGAACAATTTGACAAGGCCGAACAAATGCGAGAGGCGCTCAACGGACGTCCGGCCGACCAGCGCTCCCGCAAGGATTATCAGCACGTGGCCGACGCCTACCGCAAGGTTTATTACGTTGCGCCCGCTTCCAGCAAAGCTGACGCCAGCGCGATAGCCGTCGCCGAAATCCTGGCCGACATGGGACGCCAATTCCAGCCAGACGAAAAAGACTTGCGTGCGGCGATCAGCCAGTACGAATTCTTACGCCGTGAGTACCCCGGCAGCAGGTATCGCTTCCAGGCTCTATTCACCATCGGCCAGATCTATAAGGAGGATCTGGGCGATGAGGACGCAGCCCGTCAGACGTTCGAGGAGTTTCTTAAACATTACCCGCGCAACTCACTCGCAACGGAGGCGAAACAAGCTCTGGCTGAGCTGAACCAACCAAAGCCCAGCAAGAAACCCGTCGAGGAAGCCCTAATCGAAAAGGAAGACACCCCCGCTGCTGAGACCGCTTCTCTGTCGAGCGCCAGGAAGAAATCGGCCCCTCCCATGGTGACTGGGATCCGGCACTGGTCGACGCCTGACTACACGCGCGTGGCGATCGATGTCGACAGCGAAGTGAAATACGAAGCGGGACGCGTACCCAATCCCGACCGCATCTTCTTCGATCTCCCTGATACCAAACTTGCCTCAGTGCTGGTGGGCAAGAGCTTCGATGTGCAGGACGGTTTTCTAAAGAAGATTCGAGTCGCGCAATACCAACCGGGTTCGACCCGAGTCGTGCTTGAGGTGGCCGACGTCTCCGACTATTCGGCATTTCTGCTGCCCAACCCGTATCGGCTGATCATCGACATTCACGGTCGCCAACCTCAATCGCAAATGCAAGTAGCCAGGGCAAATGCCGCGGCACCACCGGGAAGCGACGACCGATCTGTAACCGCCGTCGAAAATGAGAAGCCATACCGCTCGGTCGAGAAAGCCAACGAAGCCGGAAAAGCGAATCCCGCGTCCAACAGTACCGTGAGCGCGAAAAAGACGGCTTCGCCCGCGAAAGTCGTTGCCGGCAGTCCGACAACGGCGCAGCCAGCATCTTCTGGTTCCTCACATCCAACGCCGCGAAAGGTCGTCGTGGATGATGACGACGACTCCATCTCGGATGCAACCCCAAGTTCTCCTGCGGTGACTACAGGACCCGTTAGACCTAAGGCGACTAGCCCAGCAGACTCTGGCTCGCTCACCGCTGATAGCACGAACTCGAAGATGAGCAGCAAACCAAAGCCAACCACCGCGGTGGCGAAAGCCAAGCCGCCCGATCCGTTATTTGCGGGCCCCGGCGATACCAGTGGCCCGGAACTGAAGGCCACGACTCAGCCTACGACTGCCCCTACCGCCGTGGCTGTCGCTCCGCGCTCGAGTTCGAAGAAGACCACTAAGGCTACCGCCGCTAACGTGCCGGCAACTCACGAAGCCGAGCCGACTTCCTCGGGTGATCGCAGCTTGACGCGTGCGCTTGGACTCAAGCTCGGCCGCATCGTTGTAGACGCCGGACACGGCGGCCACGACACGGGCACCATCGGTCCCAACGGTTTGTTGGAAAAAGATCTGGTGCTCGACGTTGCGTTGCGCCTAGGCCGGCTGCTGGAAACTCGCCTCGGCGCCGACGTGATCTACACCCGGGACGACGACACGTTCATCCCATTGGAGACTCGGACTGCCATCGCCAACGAGCACCAGGCCGACCTCTTCATCTCAGTACATGCCAACTCCAGCAGCGACCCGTCCGCTCGGGGCATTGAGACGTACTATCTGAATTTCACTTCCAACCCCGATGCCCTGGAAGTTGCGGCGCGCGAAAATGCTGTGTCGGAAAAGTCGATCTTCGAACTGCAAGACTTGGTGAAGAAGATCACCCTCAAAGACAAGATCGATGAGTCGCGCGAGCTGGCTACCGACGTCCAGCAGTCCCTCTACGCCGGGCTGGCCACCCGCCACTCGACGCTGCGCGACCGCGGCGTCAAGAAAGCACCGTTCGTGGTGCTGATCGGCGCCAATATGCCCAGTATTCTGGCCGAAATCTCTTTCGTCTCTAACCCCACCGACGAAGCTAAGCTGGAAACTCCCGAATATCGCGAGAAAATTGCCGAGTCGCTTTACAAAGGCATCGCCAAGTATGCCGACGGTCTGAGCGGCGTGAAAGTCGCCGCAAAATTCAACAAGCAGGACGGACAGTAAGAAGCCGCTCTTCGCTCTTAGCTTTTGGCTTTCGGCTGGCTTTACATCTGCCATCAGCCTTTATTGCTTGTCATCCTGAGCGCAGGGGGAGCTTCGCCGCCGGAGTCGAAGGACCCCTACTTCGCCGGATCGCTCAGTTGCAGTCCTTCGGTTGCCTCAGGCGCGTCCAGTTTAACTGCCATACGTCCCGGAAACTTTGTGCGCTCTGAGTAGTCTAAAATCATTAGATGGAACGATCTTGTTGGTATCTGTGTAACTGATGAAGCGCATTCTTATCTTCGTTGTCTTCTGCCTGACGTGTTGCGCACTTTCGTTTGCAGCCGACGGTGCTGTTCCCCTGTTGCCTAAGTCCTTTGCCGGATGGACCGAGTCTGGCGAAGTTCAAAGCAGCGTCAATCCGTCTCAGGCTGACCCAGCGTATCCGGCGGTGCTGCAGGAGTACGGCTTCGCCAGTTCGGAAACGGCCACCTACACTCGCGACGACGGCCGCAAGCTGACTCTTAAGGTCGCTAAGTTCAATGATGCTACCGGCGCGTATGGAGCGTTTACCTTCTATCGCCAGCCGGCCATGAGAACCGAGCAAATCGGTACTAAGGCTGCATCTGCCAACGATCGCATTCTCTTCTTTCGCAGTAATCTGCTGGTCGACGCCAGCTTCGACCGCGTCACTGCCATGTCGGCTGCCGAGTTGCGTGAGTTGGCCGGCATGTTATCGGTTGCATCCGGCTCCGCCGACAATCTGCCTAACCTACCTGAGTATTTGCCCAAGAAAAATGTAGTGGAGAACTCGGCGAGATATGTTCTTGGGCCACAAGCGCTGCTGGCCGTGAAGGCGCCCCTCACCGCCGAACAAATTGACTTCAGTCACGATCCGGAAATTCTGATCCAGGATTATTCCTCGCCGGACGGTGCGCTTGCCCTGACGCTGATTCAGTACCCGACGCCGCAGATCGCAGGCGCCCGATTCCGTTCCCTGCAAGGTGATCTGCAAAGATCTCCGGGGTCTTTGCTCGCCAGGCGCAGCGGGCCACTTGTCGCGGTGGTGACGGGAGCCACAGGCAGTGGCGATGCGCAGACTCTGCTGAACTCGGTGAACTACGAAGCTGAGGTCACGTGGAATGAAGCGACCTCGGTGAGCAAACGCGATAACATCGGCAACTTAATCGTCGGGGTATTCGCGCTGATCGGAATCATTCTTCTGATTTCGCTCATTTTCGGAGTGTTCTTTGGAGGTGCGCGCCTTCTTATGAAGCGCCTTTTCCCCGACCGGGTCTTCGACCGGCCGGAGGACGTGGAGATCATCCAGCTTCACCTGAGAGAGTAGCGATCACTCCTAAGCCGCTGAAATTGAACCTGTTAGTTGAAAAATCCCAAACCGGGCGAATTTCGGCCATTTCCCGGCAATTCCTTGAAATGATTGTAACTTATTGAAAACACAGCGATTTAAGTCCCAGAAATTGCTTGACACGCACTTTCCGGAACCCTAGTATTTGTCCAGAAAGTTTTGACGGTCTAGCCTCCGTTGGAACTATTCTCCCTTGAAGAGAAGGCCGCCCTGTTGCCGGGTGGCCTTTTCGTTTGCGATCGAACTGTGGGAAAGTCGCCAGCGTTGTGCAAAAGAAGGTTAGCGCGCCGCTCCACAGTCGCGAGCGCAACATGCGTTTCTTACATCTAGCGATTTCTTCACGGCTTCGTACTCAACCCATAAAGTTTGATCGCATTGTCGCGCATCACTTTGCGCGCGATCTCACTGGCTTCTTCGCGTGTGATCTCGCCATCATCCATCATGCCGGTCAGCGCGATGGCAAGCGCAATCCGTCCCGCAGTTTCCGTCTGATAACCGGTTTCTTCCCAGTTCACTTGCGGCGTCAGCGGATAGAGATCGGTACCGAACAGCACTTTGCCGGGATAAAACTCCAGCATGAATCGAATGCTGGCGGCGATGTGGCGGGGAGACGTCATCCAGGTTTGCTCAGAGAAGTCGGCGTAGACATTCGGCTTCATCAGCAGATAAGGCACGAACTGTTCGAAGCCGCCTGAGCCACCGTGCAGCATGACGAAGTTCGTTTTGCGCAGCGCCTGGATCGTTGAATACCGAATCCAGCAGTAACGGATTGCTGCCTTCCATCCGGAAATAACCGCCGCAGCCGCCACCGGTGTGCAGGTGAACTGCCAGGCCGAGCCGTCCGGCTTCGCGAGCGACGTAGCGGAAGAGATAGTCCTGCAGCGTTTTGTAGTCCGCATCGTCGGCAATACCGCCCTTGATGTAGCGCGCATAGATACGACCGGCGTCAGTTTCACTGGCGGGCTCGAAGTCGAGCGAGCGCAGGTAGGCGGCTTCGAACTTGATGGCCACTGCGCCATTTTTCTTTTGGAGCTCTAAGAGCGGAGTTACGACGGTTGCCGTGTACTCCGGCAGCGTTGCCGGAAGCGCACTTGCGCCCACCTGCTTCAGGTAACGCTTCAACAGTGAGTCTTCCCGTCCGTAAGAAGACCTTGCGGTCGGGCGACTGCGCCGCCAGCGATGAATTGTTCAGCGGAAACAGCAGGATGTCGTCGAAGGCGACCCAACGGAAGCGGGGCGGCTTGAGGCCCGGGCCAAGAGCGACGCGGTTGGCCAGCTCGGTCTCGATCCCCAGTTGATCCAACACCCAGTTGGGATAGTTGTCGCCTTCCCGCTGCTTCACCTGCTGTTTGGCCGCCAGCAATTCTTTCACGTGGTCGGGCTTGAAGTCGGCGTACTTGTAGCCGAACATCATCTGCCACGCCTTGATGTAGACCGGGTTATCCTCGCGAAACATCAGGCCTGAGTCAGTCGGCTCCAGCGGATCGCAAGGGAGAGCGTCGAAGTCGTCGTCCTTCTCACCATGCGGGCCGTCGAGAGCGGGAGGGTGCGAATGATTGTCGATGGCTTTGAGCTGGTTGATCTCGGCCATCAAGCCGGAGTCAGGCTGGAGTTGCGTGATTAGTTTGCGCGCAGAGCGCTGAGGCAACGGCGAGAGCGAAAACGACAGAGAGCGTTTTCATCGTGCACCTGGTGGCTAATCGCTTCAACTCTCAAACCGCGTGTCACAAAGCAGGATGGAGTCGAGGCAGTCTATCGCGCCGGAAACGATCCCACAACTTCATTTGCGCTGGTCGAGTGGACAATGAGATAGCCTAGGACTTTGTTCCGAACCCAAAGCGCCTTTCCGCGAATCTAAACGACTTGCACTACATGGTGGGTCCCGGTCCCTCAAAACCCGGAAAGAAGACCGAGATTTTCAAGGCTCTGCCGGAGATCTGGCAGCTGCTCCGGCCGCGCCGGGCGCTTCTCGGCCCTAGGCTTAGGGCTGATGGTGATCAACCGTGTCTCCGGGCTGGTGCTGCCGGCTTCGACCAAATACCTAGTCGACGACGTTATCGGCAAGAAGCAATTCCACCTGCTCTATCCGTTGGTCGGGACCGTGCTGGCGGCCACTTTCATCCAGGGGCTGACGTCGTTCGCCCTCACTCAAACTCTCTCCAAAGCTGCGCAAAAGCTCATCGCTGAACTGCGCCGCCGGGTGCAAGAGCACGTTGGCCGGCTCTCCGTTGCCTACTACGATGCCAACAAGACCGGCATGCTGGTCTCGCGCATTATGAGCGACGTCGAGGGCGTGCGCAACCTGATCGGCACCGGTCTGGTTGACTTCGCGGGCGGACTGCTGACGGCAGTCATCGCGTTTGTCGTGCTCATCCGCATCAGTCCGGTGATGACGGCCATCGCCTTTACATTTCTGCTGGTATTCGGTATCGGACTGCGAAAGGCATTCCGGGTCATCCGCCCGATCTTTCGTGAGCGCGCCAAGATCACGGCGGAAGTGACGGGACGCCTGACGGAATCGCTCGGCGGAGTGAGGGTGGTGAAGGGCTATCACGCCGAGTCGCGCGAGCACGAGGTCTTCAGTGGCGGGGTCGAGCGGCTGCTGCAAAATGTGTTCAAGACCTTGACCGCGACCTCGGTGATGAGCCTGTCGTCCTCGACTCTGATGGGCGTCATCGGCGCAATCGTGATGTTTATGGGGACGCGGCAGATCCTGGCCGGCAAGCTGACCCTCGGCGGATTTTTCACCTACACCATGTTCCTGGGATACCTGGCCGCGCCGCTTGTGCAGGTAGTTGGCATTGGCACGCAGATTACGGAAGCCATCGCCGGCCTCGAACGCACCCGCGAAGTTCTGGACGAGGAGCCGGAGAATGAAGACCCTGACCGCACCGTCACGCTCGGCGAGATCCGTGGCGACGTCGCTTTTGAGAATGTCAACTTTGCCTATGAGCAACAAAAGACGGTCTTGCACGACGTTTCGTTCCATGCGCAGCCGGGAACAGTTACGGCGTTAGTCGGATCTTCGGGTTCAGGCAAATCCACCATCATTGGATTGATAGCCGCCTTCCATAAGCCGAACGAGGGCAAAGTCACAGTCGATGGCGTCGATCTCTCCACGGTTCGTCTGGAATCGTACCGCACACAATTGGGTATGGTGCTGCAGGATTCGTTCCTGTTTGATGGCAGCATTCGGGACAACGTAGCCTTTTCCAAGCCGGACGCTACCGAGGAGGAAATTCTTCGCGCTTGCGCCATCGCGCGCGTGGATGAGTTCGCGGAAAAATATGAGCTTCAGTACGACACCATCATCGGCGAGCGTGGCGTAAAGCTATCGGGTGGCCAGCGACAGCGGGTGTCGATTGCGCGGGCGATTCTGGCTAATCCCCGTATTTTGATTCTCGACGAGGCGACCTCGAGCCTGGACTCCGAATCCGAGGGCATGATTCAGGAAGGGCTGTCATACCTGATGCAGGGACGAACCACGTTTGTCATCGCTCACCGCCTATCGACCATTCGCCGGGCTGACCAGATCTTGGTAGTCGAAGGCGGCCGCATTGTAGAGCATGGAAATCATGGCACGTTGTTCGATCTGGGCGGGCGCTATTACGAGCTGTATACCAAGCAGCACGGGATTGAGGACAACCTGTTCCTGGCGCCGGGCGAAGGTGACACAGTTGAAGAAACCGATGCCGCGCAACCGGCCGCCGCCGATCCCGACCCGAGCACTCTTCTTCGATAACATTTGAAATCTGGACCATCTTCGAAATAGTCTTGGCTTCACGGATTTCCCGTATACACTCGATCAGCCATCGGAGGACACCTCTGTGCCGGCTAGAGCCTCGGCTTCAACCAAGACCACGAAACCTGCTCACAAGAGGGTGCCGCACCATTTCACGGCCTTACTGGTTGCCGAGTTGGGGTTCATCCTTGGCTATCCCTTTGTGGTTGAGACAGCGGTACACGACGAATTGTTTCGACTGTTAGCCGTACTGATATTTTGCGCGTCGCTTTATGCCGTACTGGGTAGAGGCCGCATCACCCTGCTCGCGTTCATTCTGGGCGTTCCCGCGATCCTGATCCACGTGGCGAATGTTTTTGGCTATCTGCAGTCGTGGCAGCTGGCAAGCCTGGCTTTAGGAGTTGTTTTTCTGGTCTACATCACAACCGTTTTTATTTGGGCGATCGTGAAGAACCCTAGTGTTACGGCTGACACCCTGGCGGGTGCGGTTTCGGCCTATATGCTGGTTGGCATTACCTACGGCTTGGCTTACGGGATAATTGAACAACTGCAGCCAGGATCGTTCCGAGATACCGTCCTACCTGGAAAACACTTTATGCCGGCGGAATTGACCTTCTTCAGCTTTGTAACCTTGACCACGGTTGGGTATGGCGACATCATCCCCTGGAGCGCACATGCCCGGTCGCTGGCCATGCTCGAGGCAGTCACGGGAATCATGTATCCCGCAGTTCTGATTGGGAGACTCGTCGGCTTGCATGGCCGTAAACACGAGGAGCCGTAATACGCAGCCCACCATCAGCAATGTGCTTCAAAATCCCAGCCCAGGTTTATGTCGCGCACTGCGGTTGAGCTGAATGACAGCCGGGCCGCTTCCCCGAAAGGCAATTGCCATTTAGCATCAATATTGAGGTATTGCCTTTGCACCGTCTGTTACGAGTACCATTCTTTTCTATTCTGCTCACGACGCTCCTGCTAGCCGCGATCGCTCAACCGGTTTGGGCCCATGCCGTCCTGATGCAATCGACCCCGAAACTGAATTCGACTGTCAAGGGTCCGGACGTTCCGATCTGGCTGAAGTTCAATGTTCGCGTGGACGGCGGCCGCTCGCGGCTGCATTTGATCGCATCCGATGGTTCGCCGATCGGCCTGGACGCTCTCAAGCAGACTGCGCCCGACATCCTTGAGTCGCGCGCCACTGGACTTAAAGCCGGGACCTACAAATTGCAATGGCAGGTGCTCGCCTCCGATGGGCACATTAGCCGTGGTGAAGTCACCTTCACCGTGAACTAAGGAGTCGTGATTCTTAAGCTAGTCGATATTTTCGGATACCTGTCAGTTCTGTTGCGGGCGGGAACGCTCGTCTTCCAGTCGGTGTTGCTGGGAGGTGTGCTGTTCGTATTCTGGATTGCCAGGCCCAGCGCGGAAATTACGGGCAATAGTCTGGAAAAAGTTCGCGTATCTTCGCTACGCACGCTTCGCTTTGCGGCGATCGGCTTGGTGATCGTGCAGATTTTGTATCTCTACGTGAACTCGGCGGTGCTGATGGCTACCGCTGAAATCGGGATCTCGGACGTGGTTGGCGCCGGCTTCTTTATCGCGGGCAGCGTGATTCTGATTGCTGCAGCAGACCTACGCCGTCGTGGTCAGCCTACGTTTGAAGTCTGCCGTCTACTGGCTGTCGCTCCTCGTGGTGGTCGTGCTGGGTGCATCGGTTATGACCAACCACGCTGCCGCCCGGGTGGATGGACGCGTTCCGCTGGTCATTATCACTGCTCTGCACGAAGCTTCAACCGGCTTCTGGATTGGCGGCCTGCCTTTGCTGCTGCTGGGCTTGTACGTGGCGGGTGACCGTCCCACACAGTGGTACCTGACCCAACGGTTCTCGCGGCTTGCACTGATCAGCGTGGGCGTGCTCGTATTAAGTGGTTTCGGTTTGAGCTTGTCGTACATTGGCTCGATTCACGCGCTGGTCGGCAGCTCTTATGGCTTGATGGTCATCGCGAAGATCATGATGCTGGCCGCCATGCTGGCGCTGGGCGGAATTAACTTCCTGATGCTTCGGAAGTACAGTCCCGGCGAGGCACTCCCGCGGTTGCGCCGGTCTGGTGGAAGCCGAGGTCGGCATAGGAATTACCATCGTGCTCGCCGCTGCTTCGTTGACTTCGCAAGCGCCCGCCGTTGATCTGCCTAACGACACCGTCGATTACGGGAGAATTATTGCTCGCCTGAAACCTGGATTGCCACGACTGCAAAGTCCAGAGATCGCCGAGCTTTCCACCATCTATCCCGGCCGGCCGGTTTCAGTTCCCGATCCCACTCGCCTGCCTGCAGCGTATCTAACGGACGGAACCCCAATCTCGGCGCGCGTGCTGAATGACATGAAGTGGTCGGAATACAACCATCACTGGATGGGCGTGATCGTGGTCGCTATGGGAGTTCTGGCGCTGCTGGCGCGAACCGGGCGCGCCCCCTGGGCGGAATATTGGCCCCTCCTGATGATTGGCATCGCCATATTCATCTTTCTGCGCGGCGACCCCGAGTGCTGGCCGCTGGGGCCGCGAAGCTTCTGGGCGACATGGGCCAAGCCGGAGGTGTTTCAACATCGCCTGGCGGCGCTGCTTTGTATCGCCTTCGCCATTTTCGAACTGCGGGTCCGGCGGCATCCTTCGCAGGGTGGCGCATTGCCCCTGATTTTTCCGCTTCTGTGCGCGGCGGGCGCAGCGCTGCTGTTGACGCACTCGCACGGCACGACCAACGTCCAGGAAGAATATCTGGCAGAGTTGAGCCACATGCCGATGGGAGTATTGGGAGTCATGGCCGGTTGGTCGCGCTGGCTGGAACTGCGTATGCCCTCGGAAGACCGTGCCATCCCGGCATGGATCTGGCCGATGTGTTTCGTGCTGATCGGCTTGGGACTGTTGAACTACCGCGAAATCTAGATTCCCATCCGCAGGTTTGGACAGCAGAGTCCCCTGCCAATGCGTCGACGGCCATTAGGCGCCTCGCTCAAGAAGCGCTGTCGCCCAACTCCGCATAAAACCTTCTAGGTAAATAACCTCTCCCGTTACCGGACGAGAGGCGCGCGGGTTCTTGTCCGCATCAAAGCGTTCGAAAGTATCGGAACCTTCGCAGAGATGCTTGGGCGAAATCCGCCGCGATTCGAGAATGCTTGGAAAACGGTGGTGAAAAAACAATGTGGGTGTAAAATGGCCCACTTTCGGGCTCAAGAGGCGATTCTCTCGTGGAGCTGCTATGACAAACGGCATAAACGATGACGGGAAGTTCCAAATTCTCGGGCCTTTCCGCAGACTCAATTCGGTGCAGAGAAATACATTCATCGCTTGCTTCCTGGGCTGGTCGCTCGACGCCTTCGACTTCTTTATCCTCATCCTCTGCGTTAACGCTCTGGCGGCCCAGTTTCACACCAAAGTTTCGGCCATTTCGGAAGCGATTTTCCTCACGCTGGCGATGCGCCCGGTTGGAGCAGTTTTGTTTGGATTGATGGCCGACCGGTTTGGCCGCCGTCCCACGCTGATGGTCGACATCATCGCGTATTCAGTTTTTGAATTAGCCTCGGCCTTCGCTCCTTCACTGAAGTTTTTTCTGATCATGCGGGCATTGTTTGGCATCGCCATGGGCGGCGAGTGGGGCGTCGGCGCTGCACTGGCGTTTGAAACGCTGCCCGCCGAAAAACGCGGGTTCTTCTCCGGCCTACTGCAGGAAGGCTATGTCGTGGGCTATCTGATGGCGGCGCTGGTATTCGGCACGCTCTTTACCACTGTCGGCTGGCGCGGCATGTTTGTGATTGGAGCGCTGCCGGCATTCCTAGTGATTTACATTCGCACCAAGGTCGATGAATCGCCAGCCTGGCTGCAAGGACGGGTGTCACGCCATGCAGAGAGCCGGCTGGGAAAGGACATTCGGTCCTATTTTGGAAGCTTCCTTTTTCTGGTGGTCCTGATGTTTGCCTTTAATTCCTTCAGTCACGGTACGCAAGATCTTTATCCCACGTTCCTGCTGAACAACCTTCACTTCTCTCCGCAGATGGTTGGGTTGGTCGTCATCATCTACAACGTCGGGGCGCTGTTGGGAGGGATGGTATTTGGTAATTGGTCGGAGCGATTGGGGCGTCGCCGAGCTATCATCATAGCTGCGCTGCTGGCGATCCCGGTAATTCCGCTCTGGGCTTACTCCCGTACAGCCCCGTTGCTAGCGCTGGGCGGCTTCCTGATGCAGTTTATGGTGCAAGGTGCATGGGGCGTCATTCCCGCCCACTTGAATGAACTATCCCCGCCTGCTGTGCGTGCCACATTCCCCGGTTTCGCCTATCAGCTTGGCAATTTTATCGCCTCGCGCAATGCCGTGATACAGGCCAAGCTGGTCGAACATCGCTACGCCGGCAGCTATCCGCCTGTCCTGGCATGGACGGTTGTGATTATCGCGTCGCTCGTTGCCATCGTGACGTGGAGCGGACGGGAAAAGAAGGGCGCGGATCTGTCTAATACGACTTAAGAGAGAGGACCTCATTATCTCCAGGCATCAGATGCAGGCGGATTAGCTACGTCAACACGATAGATATGTCAGTCGCTATTACGAGTTACTGCGAGGAAAGTCCGGCCACGACCTCACCGCGGAGATGACGACGCAGTGTCTCGCTGTCTCCGAACCCCGCGCTCTGCGCAATGGATTCCAGTTTTTCGGGGGTCGCGGCAAGCTTTGCCTTGGCGGCTTCCGTTCTCAGGCGAGCGACAAAGCGTGCGGGCGTGGCGCCGACCTGCTGCGTAAATACACGACTAAAATTACGATCGCTCATCCCGACACGACGCGCCAAAGCAGGCACCGAGAGATCAGCATCCAGATGCTCTGAGATCCAAGCGATGAGTTCGCGAATAGGTTGATGATCAGCGGCTTGGGCGGCTAGCTGTGAACTGAACTGGCTCTGGCCGCCGCCACGGCGCATGAACAACACCATCCGGCGCGCGATTTCCAGAGCAAGAGCGTGGCCATGATCTTCCTCAACCATTGCCAGCGCCAGATCTACGCCTGCGGAAACCCCCGCGCTGGTCCAGACATTTCCGTCTTGGGTAAAGATGCGGTCCCCATCAACAGATATATGGGGATAACGCTCAGCCAAGACCTGAGCCAATTCCCAATGCGTGGTAGCCTGCCGGCCGTCAAGAATTCCGGCAGCGGCTAGAATGAAAGCTCCAGCACAAACGGAGCCAATGCGGCGAACACGCTTCGCGTTCGCGCGAATCCATGCAATCAATTCTGGATCGATCCGCGATCGCACGACGCTCGAACTCGCAAAAACCAGCAAGGTATCGATTGGCTCGCGCGCCTCCGACCAGCGACGGCCGCCGACTAGTCCTAGTCCAGAACCTGTAAGCAAAGGGGTCTCGTTATCGGTGAGTAACTGAACCTCGTAGGCAGGTGACTTCCTCTGGCTGGTGCGGCTTAAAGCCGCTGACGCGCGGACGAACACATCAAGAGGGCCACCCAGGCTCATCAAGTGCACGCCGGGAAGAACAAGCAATGCCACCCGGCGGGTCGGCCACTCTCTCAATTTCGAAAGCTGCGTCGAACCATCTTCAGTTTTCAGGTTCATAACATAGAGATGTCGAACATCAGGGCATCGCTACATGAAAATTGGGTGAACTCAAGATTGGCAGAAAACGAGGAGAACTTGTCCGTGCTTACCATGGGTCCGGGCAATCTGATGTGCAGGTGAGGAGAATTGATTATGAAACTCAAGAAATTCATCCCGATTGGACTTCTGCTTTTAGTTTCCGTAGCGACTCTGTCGGCACAAAGCACCCTGCCGAATCCGCACGACGATGCCTGTTGGTCTAGTTTGTCTGCCCTGCGCGCTTGCCAGCTTCAGGCCTACGATCAGGCCGCGGACTACGCTCAGCGTTGCACCTCTTATCCCGAGTACCAATGCCTGCCGGCCGAGACTTCTTTGCAGAAGACGTCGGCAAAACATTCAGCTAAGACGATTTCGAAAACAGGCGATGCAATGCAGAGTCCCGTTGCGAGTCCAATCACGGTACCCGATACTAGTGCTCAGGCGAGTGGCTCGAAGTAAAACAGATGATCGTGATGGAAGGTTTAAGGGGCGCCCGATGCGCCCCTTTTGCCTTGAATGCTTCGCTGCCTAACGATTTTTTCCCTGCGGTTTTCAGAGTTGTCCGAACTCCCGTTGAGAAGTGACCTGGCCGAAAACTGGCCCAACCGGACGCCAGGCGCACTTGAAATGATCTCTTGGTTGGTCAGTTGTCAGCTTACTTACAAGTGTCGGCGACGTGGGTCACAGTCTTTACTTTGAAAACCGACTGTTCTTTTGCGCTGGATGCACCACCCTGGATGGTAGTGTCTACAGTCCGCACACCCATCATTCCGGTGACTTTGATTTGCTGGCCAACGTAGTGGGTGAGCTTATTGGCTTCATTTGAAAGTTGATACACCGTCCCCGTGCTATCGGTGAGTCTGTAATGACCATCTGCAAACTTCAAGCAGCCCTCAACGGTAGTCGGGCTGGAACTCTTGCTGGACATTTGGCCTGAGTCTTGTGCCTGCAGCCAGACGGTAGTGATTAGTACTACTAGAGTAAGCAACAGTGTCTTGCGCACGAAATCCTCCTCAGATTACGACAGCCGGCATTTGCCCAGCTAGCAGCGATTATGTAGCTCCTGCCATTAGAAAACAACACCTTTCTTCCCACCAGTAACCTTCAACCGCTTTCGCCGGCAATGGCCGCCGGAGCACCAAAACCGGCAGCTCCCTCCATGATCGCGCCAAAGCAGAAAGCTACCCGGGTCAACTCAGGACTCACGGTACGCAGTCTGGTCGTGCAGGAAGCAGGCAAATACTTCATTGGATAACAGACGCCCTCGCGGGGTGAGGCGCACGCGATTGCCCAGATGCTCCAGCAAGCCTGCTTTAACCAGCTCCGCGATGATAGGGCGACACGCGTCGAGTGCGGAGCTTCCGAACTTATCGTGTATATCGTCGAGACAGACGCCCCGATTGAGGCGTAGACCCAGGAAGAAGGATTCTTCCAGCGCAGCTTGCGCGTCTACCAGCGTGCACGATGCTTTTAACTGCAGCGCTCGGGATCCCGCCGGGTTCGATTGCATCCCGGCGGCGGAGTAGCCTTCCAGCGAATCGGGAGTCGCAAGGCGCACCGCGTCTACCCCTCTCGATACCAATTCAGGCCCGGCCCGTAGCATGGAATGCGCATCCACTCCGAATCCGAGATAGGGTTGTCGAGTCCAGTATTTGAGGTTGTGCCGCGAGTCACGCAGTCCGATACCGTGCGTCACCGGGCGCGCGAAATTGGAAATCTCATACTGTTGCGCGCCGCCTTGACCGAGTCGCTCGCATGCAGCCAGGTAAAGATCGGCCGTAAGGTCATCGTCGGGAACGTAATGGGCATGGTATCGGCTACCGCCTGCAAGCAGCTCGCTGCCGAGGCGGGAATCTTCATCAACTTCCAGCATGTAGACGCTGACGTGAGGCACGCCGGTGGCGAGTATCTCGGTTAACGAGTCGTTCCAACTTTCCTGCGTCTGGTGAGGCAGGCCGGCGATGAGATCTATACTGATGTTGCCAATGCCGCCCGCTCGCAACCGGGCGATGTCGGCCAGGGTGATTTTTCGCGTATGCAGGCGGCCGACCGACGAGCATTCCTTGTCGACGAAGGACTGCACGCCCAGGCTGACGCGATTCACGCCGCAGCCTATCAGCGTTTCCAGTATCTCGTCACTGATCGTGCCGGGAGCGCATTCGACGGTGATCTCGGCCGCGGGTGCGACCTCGAAGGCGTCACGAACCGCCTGAAAGATTCGCTCTAACTGGTCGGGAGCGAGCACTGAAGGCGTTCCGCCTCCGAGATAAATCGAGTCCACCTGCGGCTCGAAGAGGCCTCCGCATTGCAGGACGATTGTTTCGGATGCCGCAATGTCGGAACACACCTGCGTGACATATCGATCAAAGACAGCACGCGAAAATACGTCCGAGGCAAAGTTGCAGAAGCTGCACTTGGTGCGGCAAAACGGGACGGAAATGTAAATTCCTTGTGGCAATGGACTCGCCGAACGACCTTCCCGATACCAGAGTAGCAGCTGGCGAAACGGGACAACCAGTCACTAGCTGTTAAGATCAGAGGCTTGTTCGATGTCGGGGTGCGAGCGGGCCATCGGCGTTAGGAGCCATTGCAGAGCGAGCGTCGTCTCCGGGCGACGAACCACAGATCCCTCGGCTTCGCTGCTACGCTCGGGATGACAAAGTACAGAGGGTCGCTGCTCCGGGCGGAACGAGAATTGAATGCTTTGAGCTGACAGCTAACAGCTAAAAGGTTATTGGCAGGTGCCAAGTGCTTCGCTTATGAAAAAACGCGTCGTGATAACAGGAATGGGTGTCGTCAGCCCCAACGGCATCGGTAACGAGGCCTTCTGCCGCGCCATCCTCGCCGGGACCAGCGGCGTCAAGCGTGTCAGCAGCTTCGATCCGAGTGACCTGCCGGTGCAGATAGCCGGCGAAGTGCAGGGATTCGACGAACTGGCGTGGGTGGATGCACACGAGCGGAAGCATGTGTCGCGCGTCGTGCCATTGGCTCTGGCGGCGTCAACCGAGGCACTGCGCGATGCGGGCATCGAGACCTCGCAACTGTCGCTGCAGCAGCAGCGTGAGATCGGTGTGGTGCTTGGCTCGGGCGGAGGCGCACAGGAATTTTCCGAGGAGCAAGTTCGGCTGTGGCTGACTGGGAAGGTAAAGCAAGTCAGCCTGTTCTGCATCCCCAGTGGGACGATGGGCACGCTCTCCAGCGAGATCAGTATGCGATTCGGCCTGCGCGGCATGAGCCACGTCATCACCACCGGTTGCACTTCGTCGACCGACGCTTTCGGATACGCGCTGCGGCAGATTCAGTTTGGATTTCTGCCGATGATGCTGGTTGGTGGCGTGGATGCGCCGATCGCGCCGGGAATCATGAAGGGCTTCACCCTGATGAAGATCATGACGTCGTCGTGGAACGATGCGCCCGAGCGGGCCTCGCGGCCGTTCTCCGCCGATCGCGATGGGTTCGTGGTGGCGGAAGGTTCGTGGATGTTTTTCCTGGAAGAGTACGAACATGCGCGGGCGCGTGGAGTGCGAATCCTGGCCGAGGTCACCGGATACGGCTCGACTTGCGAGGCGTTCCATCGCGTGCGCCTGCAGGAATGCGGCGAAGAGCCAGCCCGCGCCATTCAGATGGCGATGGAAGATGCCGGGATCGCGGCCGCTGATGTCGGCTACGTCAACCTGCACGGCACATCGACGCAGCTTAACGATCGCATCGAGACGCGGGCCCTGAAGCTGGCGCTGGGCGAAAAGGCATACGACACGCCGATGTCGAGTCTGAAGTCGCAGATTGGGCATCCCCAAGGCGCTTGCGGGGCTGCGGGAATCGCTGCGACCCTTGTCGCGATGCATCATGGACAGATACCGCCGACCATCAATCTGGAGAAGCCTGATCCGGAGTGCGATCTGGATTATGTCCCGGAGGCGGGCCGTCAAGCCGAGATCGAACATGCGGTGTGCAATTGCATCGCGTTCGGCTCGAAGAATTCGGCGCTGGTGCTGAGGAAGATTGAATGAAACGAACGCAGTTTCCGCTGCTCTCTCAAGTTAGCCAAAAGCGGGGCGAACCTGGGGTACAACGCCTTAGCGGTTCACTAATACTCACGACGCGAACTTTTCCATCCTGCTCCCAGCCGATCTCGTCTATATGTTTCCCGGCAATTGTTTACAATTGAATAAGGCCCATGGCGATTCAGGAAGAAGAAGTATTAGGCAAGGCATACGACGCCCGACTGATGCGGCGTCTGCTGACTTATCTGTACAAGTATCGGTGGCAGGTCGCAGTAGCGCTGGTTGCCATTGTGTTAAAGGCGGGCGCTGACGTCCTCGGCCCCTATCTCACCAAAGTTGCCATCGATAAATACCTGGCCAGCCACACTGAAGCTCATTCGCTGCTCGACCGCTTCCTCAGCCGCAATCCCCTGACCGGCATTGCCCAGATCGCAGGGATGTACATGGGGCTGCTGCTGGTCAGCTTTTTGCTTGAGTTCACGCAGACATACATCATGCAGTGGACCGGGCAGAAGGTGATGTTCGACCTTCGGGCGCAGATCTTCCGTCACCTGCAGCGCCTGCACATTTCGTTCTTCGATAAGAACCCAGTCGGACGCCTGGTGACGCGCGTTACCAGCGACGTAGACGCTCTGAATGAAATGTTTACCGCCGGGGTGGTCTCGATTGTCGAAGACGTCTTCGTACTGATCGGCATTCTGGTGATCATGTTGAACATGAGCTGGCGGCTGGCGCTGATCACCTTCGCCGTGTTGCCGCTCATCTTCTACGCCACCTCAATTTTCCGCCGCAAGGTACGCGAGAGCTACCGGCGCATTCGCGTCGCTATCGCCAAAATCAATGCATACCTGCAGGAGCACGTGACCGGCATCGTCGTGCTGCAGCTTTTCGATCGCGAAAAGAAGTCGTACGAGCGCTTCGAGAAGATTAACCGTACGCACATGGACGCGTTTAAGGACGCGATCCTGGCACACGCCGTCTATTACCCGGTGGTCGAAGTGCTGTCGGCGACGGCGATTGCCCTGGTGGTGTGGTTTGGGGGCAACCAGGTCATGCGCAACCTGGTGACGCTGGGCGTTCTGGTGGCGTTTATGCAATACGCGCAGCGCTTCTTCCGGCCCATCCAGGACCTGAGCGAGAAGTACAACATTCTGCAATCGGCAATGGCCTCGAGCGAAAGGGTATTCAAACTGCTGGACACACCGGCAGAGATCGTCACGCCGGCCACGCCTAAAGTGCCGCAGGGACCAGGCCGGATCGAGTTCGATCATGTCTGGTTTGCCTATCGCACCATGGCGCAGGCCGCGGAAGAAGCCGCGAGCAAAGGTGAAAAGCTAGACCGCATCAGCCAGCAGCGGGGATCTCGCCAAGGAATACGACTGGGTGCTGCGCGACGTGTCGTTCACCATCGATCCGGGCGAAACGGTTGCAATCGTCGGACACACCGGCGCGGGCAAAACCACGATCATCTCGCTGCTGTTGCGTTTTTACGATGTGCAGAAAGGCGCGATCCGCATTGACGGCGTCGACATTCGCGACATGGACTTGAACGATCTGCGGCGGCGTTACGGCGTCGTGCTGCAGGATCCGTTCCTGTTTTCCGGCACGGTCGCAGCTAACATTCGCCTGGGCTCGCGCTGGATCGAAGATGCGGCGGTGGAAGATGCGGCCGAGCAGGTCAATGTAGCCGATTTCGTTCGCTCGTTGCCCGGTGGCTTCGCGGAGGAAGTCCGGGAACGCGGCAGCACGCTTTCCACCGGACAGAAACAGCTCATCTCGTTTGCCCGGGCGCTGGCGCATAGTCCCAAGATTCTAGTGCTGGATGAAGCGACTTCCAGCGTCGACACCGAAACGGAATTCCGGGTGCGCGAGGCGCTGACCCGTATGGTCGAAGGCCGCACTTCGATCATCATTGCCCATCGACTGAGCACGATTCAGCGGGCCAACAAGATCATCGTCATGCACAAAGGCCAAGTACGCGAGATTGGCTCGCATCAGCAACTGCTGGCACAGCACGGTATCTACTGGAAGCTCTATCAGCTGCAGTACAAAGATCAGGAAATTACCGCGCCTGCAGAGATGCAAGCCAGCCAGTATTCCGCGCCAGGCGTCACCGTTTCAGCTGACAGCTAACTGAAGTTTCCTGCCTCACCCCACAGTCACGCCGGCCTGCGGCAAGGTCGCCTGTCACAAGTTCTGGTGATGCGTGATTGACGGGGGGTGCAGGCCCCCATTTAACATGACTGTAAAGTGCAAATACCCGATCCCAAGCAGCGCATTGGCATCATCAATGCCCTCCGTGCCTTTGCAGCGCTCGCCGTAGCTTGGGGCCATTTCGTAGGCGGACAGGGGAAGTACATCGGGATGACAGGGAAATTCGGCTACCTGGGGGTTGACATCTTCTTTGTCATCTCTGGATTTGTGATTCCCTGGAGCCTTTATCGTTCGCGATACGTTCTGCGCGATTACCCGAAGTTCCTGTTGAAGCGCAATGTGCGCTTGTATCCGCCGTATCTGGCGTCGATCGCGATCACGATTCTGGCGACCAACTTCGTTCTGGTACCGGTGTTCCACATCCCCAAGATAACCGTCACCGGACGAGACCTGCTGTTGCACTTCGCTTATCTGAACGATTTGGTCCACGTGCCGTGGATCAATGTGGCGTACTGGACGCTCGCGGTTGAGTTCCAATGGTATCTGCTGGTTGGGCTGATGCTGCCTTTGCTGGCCACTTCCCGCAAGCTGGTACGCTTCGCCGGAGCAGCCATCATGATCTCGCTGTTCTTCGCCTTCCCTTACAACAACCGGCTCATCTTTCATCACCTTCCAGTTTTCTTGGTGGGTGTTTTCGTCTTTCAGTATCGAGCAAAGCTCATTGGCTCGCGCGAGTTTGCCGGGTTAGTTGCCGTCATGGCTCTGGTGATGATCAGGCCTCTCGGCTGGCTGGTGTTGGTGGTGGCTGTGACCACGGGAATGTTGATTGCGCTGTCGACTTTTCACAGTCATGCCGCTGACCGGGTGGGGGACATCAGTTATTCCCTCTATCTGCTGCATCTGCCGATCGGAGTGGCTGTCATTGGCTGCCTTTCGCATTGGCTGCCGTATGCCAGCTGGTTTATCGGGCTGCTGGATGTGATCGGCGTGGCCGCGTCGGCGTGGGCCGCTTGGATCATGTATCAGATCATCGAAAAGCCCTCGCAAGACTTGTCGTCGGCTATACGCTTTTCGCATCGCAAACCTGAGCAAACCGCACAGCCGGCCGTCGCCGCGGCGGCCGCAGACTAACTGCCCACCTGTCATAATTCAGAAGTGCGAATTCTGATCTCCGCAGGAGAGGCATCTGGGGAATTCTATGGTGCAGAGCTGATGCAGGCTTTGCGCCGTCAAGTCTCCCAGGCAGCAGGAACTGCCGATATCGAATTCTTTGGGGTTGGCGGAGAACAGATGCGGGCGGCCGGTTGCGATCTTCTGGTCGACGCCAGAGAAATCGCCGAGGTCGGAATCGTCGAGGTCGTCAAGCACATTCCGACTATCTATCGCCGCTTTCGTGAAGTAGTACGGGAGGCGGAACGGCGTCGGCCCGAAGCGGCGGTGCTCATCGACTTCCCTGATTTCAACTTGCGGCTGGCGCGCGAGCTGTATCAGCGCGGAATACCAGTCATCTATTACGTCAGCCCGCAACTGTGGGCGTGGAAACAACGCCGAATCGAGCGAGTCCGGAAATACGTTCGAGAGATGCTGGTCATCTTTCCCTTCGAGGAAAAGTTCTATCGCGAGCGAGGGATTCCGGCCAGGTTTGTTGGGCATCCCTTGGCCGATCTGCCGTCTCCTAACGTGACGCGCGAGCAATTCGCTGCTGAATATAAGCTCAATCCCGATCGTCAATGGATTGCGCTTTTGCCGGGCAGCCGGCGCGGCGAGGTTTCGCGTATTTTGCCACCTCTGCTTCAAGTGGCGAAACTTCTCGGTCCAGACTACGTTTACACAGTACCTGTCGCCTCCACTCTCAATGCGGAATGGCTCGCCTCGTTCTTGCGCGGCTATTCAGGACCGCCGATCACTTTCACGCGGGATGCGCGGGCGACCCTGCTGCACTGCGCGGGTGGCCGCTGTTGCCAGTGGTACATCAACCCTGGAAGCGGCGCTGATTGGGACGCCATTCGCGATGGTATATCAGGTTGCGCCGCTCACCTGGACCCTGGGCCGCCGTCTAGTAAAGGTGGATCGCTTCGCCATGGTGAACTTGATTGCGGAACGGGATGTGGTTCCTGAGCTGGTGCAGGCGGATTTCACTCCGCAGCGAGTCTGCGCCGAACTGCGTCGGATTCTGCCAGAAGGGCAGGCGCGGGCGACGATGATCGCCGAATTTCACGAAGTCAGGCGACGGCTGGCTTCCAACGAAGCAGGCGGGAATGCATCCGATCGGGCAGCTCGAGCCGTACTATCGGTAGTGGAAGAGCGCGCCTGAGCGTTTGGCGCATGTTTCCTTGTATCATTAAGACAGGTTGTGACCAGCATATGGTGACAAGCAAAACAGAAATTTCCTGCGCCAGCCGAGACGCCGCCAGCGTTTGTGGCATCCGTGTCCTTGTTCCCGGGCATCAGCGCATCGATCAGCCCCGCCTGGTTGTGCAATCGCTGGTTTACGTGTTGATGCTGGTTGCGCTGGCGACGGCCTGCTTTGGGGCGGAGAAGCAGCGAATCCAGGTTAATGACTACATCATTCACGTTGTGGTCTCGCCCCAGACGCACCAGTTGAAAGCCCAAGCCCGCGTCAAGTTCACCGCCCTGGAAGACATCAACATCGCGACCTTTGAGTTGCACAACGCGCTGAGGCCAACGCGCGTAATCGACACCAATGGGCAAAATCTCTCGGTTGAGCGCGTCAGCCAGGATTCTACAGTGCGCATATCGTTGCCTAACGGATTGACCAAGGGCAGCAGCGATACGCTGATTTTCGAGTACGAGGGTGCGATCCAGTCGGGCGATGACAGCCCGGTACAAGGATTGAAACTCGCGTACATTGGCGATCCCATGACGTATCTTCTCTATGCCGGACGCTGGTTTCCCATGGTCGGTTACGGGACCAACCGATTTACAGCTATCATCAGCGTCAGCGTTCCGGCCGGCTACACCGTGATCGGCAGCGGCAAACAGAGCGCTGGGCCCGGCGGGGCGGCGGAAGAAAGCGCGCCCGCGAGTCGCAAGGGTGGTTCGCAGAGCGCCTTGAACCGCCTGGCAATTCCTCCTGGAGGGCAAACGGTCACGTTTACTTACGAAGACAGGCCAAGCTTCCCCGGAACCATCCTGATCGGCAAGTATGTCGAGACCAAGAGCACTGAAGGCGGATTAAGCATCAACGTGTACACGACGCCGGAGCACAAGGCGGTGGCCACACAATACGCCGATACCGCAGTGAAAGAATTCTTCTTCTTTACGACGACCTACGGACCGCCCTTCGATCAGAAACTGAGCGTGGTGGAATTGCCGAACGACACTGTGCCATCGGCTTGGGCTCCAGAGATTGCGGCGCTTGCCGGGCACCACTTCACGGAAAAGGGAGACTACCGCCTGCTGGCGAATACCGTAGCGCACCAGTGGTTCGGAACTATGGTGAGCCCGGCCACGAAGAATGACTGGTGGCTGAACGATGGGGCAGCGCGCTATTCCGAGGCGCTTTACGTCGAGCACGTGGCCGGCATCGCAGGCTTTCAGGAAGTCACCAAGGACATGTCGGTGGGTGCGCTGGCCTACGTTTCGGTTCCGCTGGCCGACGTCGGCAAACTGGATGCATTCTCACCCGAGTTTCAATCCCTGGTTACCGACAAGGGCGGGATGATCCTGCAAATGTTGCGCTGGGTCATCGGCGATGAGGCGTTCGATAAGACCATGCGGACGTTTGTGACTCAGTACGCCGGAAAATCGGTAACGGTTGACGACTTCCGCAAAGTGGCCGAGCAGGCATCTGGACAGCAGCTTATCGTGGTTCTTTACCCAGTGGCTCAATTCGACCGGAGCTCCCGAGTTCAAAAACAAGTACACGGTGTATCGCACCCAGAAGGGCTTTCGTGTGGTCGGCGAAATTTCGCAGGACATGGATTTGTTCCGAATGCCGATAGAACTGCGGGTCGATACCGATGGCAAGACCGAAACCAAGCGAGTTGAAGTTGAAGGCACAAACTCGGCTTATGCAATCGAAACCTTCGGCAAGCCGCGCCGGATTTCGATCGATCCGAATAACGACGTGCTGCAGAACTCCACCGACCTGCAAGTGCGGACGTCGATCATGCGCGGCCAGCAGGACATCGAGCAGGGCGACTTGACCGAAGCGCTGAAGGAATTCCAGAAAGCGCTGGACATCAACAAGAACAGCTCGCTGGCGCACTACCGCATCGCCGAGGTGTTCTTCCTGCAGCACAACTATCAGTCGGCCGCCAACGCTTACCGCGAAGCGCTCAACGGCGACGGCGAGCCTCGCTGGACTGAGGTCTGGAGCCATATTCAACTGGGGATGATCTTTGACCTGACCGGACAGCGCGAGCGCGCAACCAACGAATATCGCCAAGCGCTGCAAACCAACGACAACACCCAGAACGCCCTGGATACGGCACGGAAATATCTGCAAAATCCGTACCAGCCGCAAAGCAGCGACAAGCCGGGGTTATAGCAGCCGAGGTCAGTGAGCCAATTTGAGGCCGCTCAAGCGAGCGGCCTTTTCCTTTGCTACATTGTGGGCCATCACCAGCACCTGAAAAATTTCTCCCATACCTGAAGGACTGATCAGATGCTTCAGCTGTAAGGCGACTTTCGCGTGCTCCTGCGGCAGCCGGCAATCCTGGAAGGCGTCGGCAAACTGCGTCTCTTCGCCGATTCCGAAAAGCAGTTGCGATTGCGTCAGGAGCGCCAGAGGGGCAAGTTCGCGATCGACGCCCCGCGCTTGCAATGCGGTGAAGTTTACATGGGCGGTTATGTCTTGTTCGCCCGGAGCTTCGTACGGTGACGTACTGGCAATGTGCTGGCGGTAGCTCATCACGGTGTCGCGATGGCGGCCGGCCAGCTGTTCCTCGCGCGTATAGCCATAGTCGATCAGGACAAGAAATCCGCGGCGATCCTCGAAAACGGCAGCTATCCGATCCATCCAAGCCAAAGAGGCTAGCGGCGCTTCAACGCGCTCGCCCGGCTCGGGATGAACGCTGTAGCGGTCAAGAAATTCGACTTCAGCAGCGGAAGGAGCGGCGAAGGTCTCAATGAAGCGGCTGTTCTCGAAGCCGACACGTAGTGCACCACGATAATCGATGATTTCGACTGGCAAAGCGTCGAAGAACTCGTTGCCGAAGATGATGACGGTATCGCTCGCGACCGATGCAGCGGTCTCGACGAATCGAAGACCTGGCATTTCCGCGCTTCGATGTGATCGGCCAAGTCGTTCTTGCAACTTCTCCCGAAGATGAGGCGATTGCTCCACTAGAGAGTAATGCAAGGCGCGCGCGAAATCGGGAAACTGCTTGGCCGACCAGTCGAGCACATCGCGGGCGAAAAGTCCGCGTCCGGGACCAAGTTCGATTACGTCAATTCGCTCGGGCGAATCCAGAATGCCGCCACATCTCCTCGAACTGCCGGGCCAGCAGGCGGCCAAAAACCGCGTGAACGTCGCTGGAAGTGTAGAAGTCGCCAGCCTTGCCGAATTGCTCACGGGCGCGCGAGTAGTAGCCGAGTTCGGGCTCGTACAGGCACAGCTCCATATAGCGCGAGAATGGAATGGGGCCATCACGGCGGATCTCCTCGGCGATGCGCTCACGTAGGTTCGGCGACGGGCGAGTGCCGGTTTGAGAGTCGTTGGATGTGGACTCACAGCTTACCTTCACGCTCCATCTGCTGATGCTCTTTGCGATGCTGCGGCGTCCGGATGAACATCTCGACCAGGTAATCATGCAGGCAATCGAAGATCTGGCGCTGGAAGGTCCACTCGAATTGCGCGTCATCCAGATCGCGGGGATGAAGTTCGAAGAAGTAGGTGTGGACGGGAGGCTCCGCAAAGCGCGGACGGATGATCACCTCGACTGCTTCGCCTTTGGCGCGAGCGTCGAATTCAACCAGCGGATGCTCGTAGAGGCGCAACTGCTGCTGCACGCGCTCGAGGCGGGAAGAACTCATGGCAGCGATTGTAGCCGACGGAAGTATCGAGCTGAAGACAGTCTCGCGTTTACATGCTCTCGAAAGACCGGGCCAAAGCTGCCGTGTGCGGGACGGATGTTCCGATCACGCCGCTGGATTTTGCGAAGGCACTTCGCGGAAATCGGGGGGCAGGTTATTCTGTAAGACAGGAAATGGATGGCTAAGAAATTTTGACCACGTTCGACTCACTTGTCCCCTCCGCCGATCTGGCTACAGCGAACTCTCCCGTACACGAGAGCTCCATAGTCTGGCGACGGTCTGTTTCTTGTGCTGGGTGCGATAGCCCTCTTGTATGCGTTTCTGGCCGGCCTGCGAACGGTTTCAGACCCGGACCTTGGCTGGCAAATGGCGACCGGGCGCTGGATAGCGCAGCATCATCATATTTTTTCGACTGACGTCTTCTCTTACACGTCGGACGGAGAGCCCTGGATCTATCCCGTAGGCTCGGGGCTTATTTTCTATGCCGCCTTACCTGCTAGGAGGCTTCGCGCTAATTTCGTGGATGGGTGCCGCTGCATGCGTTGGTACCGTTGCATTACTGCTCCGCCGCGGCTCGGCCGTGAGCGCGGCAATCGCCATCCTCACTGTGCCTCTAATCGCATCGCGGACAACTCCGCGTGCCGAAATGTTTACCGTTGTCCTGTTTGCGGCGTATCTCTCGCTACTGTGGGAGAACTACCGGACTGGGCGGGCCGCTCTTTGGCTGTTGCCACTGCTGATGATCGCGTGGGTCAATCTCCATCTCGGCTTCGTCTCAGGCTTAGGACTGATAGCGGCTTTTGTGGGAGCCGAACTGCTGGAGCTGCCGTCTTCTGAAACACGCCGACGTGAGGCGCTACAGAGACTGAAACGGGCGTTGCCCTGGTATGCGGCGGCGGCCGCTGCCACCCTGGTGAATCCGTGGGGCTGGGGGCTTTACCAGGCGCTGGTCCGGCAAAATCAGGCCATGGAGTTGCACTCGCACTTCATTGCTGAATGGGCGAGCGCCGGGTGGAGTTGGGCGAACCCGTTCAGCAGTTTTTCGTTACGCAACACGAACGAAACCTTCAATCTATTGTTGGTGATTGTCGTCATCGCCGTAGTATCGGCTTTTCTGCAGCGAAGACCGGCGGCAGCGATCCTGATGATCGGAGCGATGTATGAGACCACGCGGCATGTGCGGATGGCAGCGCTGACCGGCTGCGTCGTGGTGGTGGTTGCGGGGTCAATCTTGTTTTCGGCGATTCCCTGGGTCCGTTCCCGGGTTCCTGTGCAACGAACGCGTTTGATTCTTGGCGCAACGGCGGTAGTGCTGTTTGCTGCGCTTGCCTTGCTGCGGTCCGTAGACCTGGTAACGAACCATCACTATCTTGCGACTAAAAGCATTTCGACATTTGGCCCGGGATTATCCCGGTGGTTTCCGGAAGGCGGGGCCGAATTCATAGAACGTGAGAATCTACCAGGGCAAATCTTCAATACCTATAACGAGGGCGGCTACTTCACATGGAAATTGGGCGCCCAGCGTCGTGACTACATCGATGGCCGAGCCATCCCTTTCGGTCCAACCGTGCTCCAGCATGAAGGTCAACTACTGGGGGCATCGCTTGATTCCCCGCAGTGGCAGCAGGAAGCGGACCGCTACGACATCAATACGATCTTCTTCCCAATCGGCAGTGAAATCCCGTTTGCGCGGCTTAAGGACCTATGCAACAGCGGCGCTTGGCGGCCGGTTTATCTGGACGAGATGTCTATGGTCTTTGTGCGCCGCAAGCCGGAGACGGAAGATCTGATTAAGCGGTTGGAAGTAAACTGCGCAACCGTAACTCTTCCGCGCGACCGACTGCCTAACAATGCTGCTTCCTTTAATCAATGGACCAACGCGACCGGTATTCTCTCCGCCCTTGGACGGAATCCTGAGGCGCTCACAGCAGCCAACAATGCACTCTCCATTTTTCCCGACAGCGCCAGTGCGCACTGGCTTCGGGGCAACATCTTTTACGCCATGGATCAGCGCGCCGACGCCGAAAGGGAATGGAAAACCTCGCTGGCCCTGACACCGGGAGAGGGTATGGTCTGGTCTTCGCTCGCCGATTTATATCAACGCGAGCAGCGGGTTCCGGAAGCAATGCACGCCCTGCAGGAAGCCATCAAGTCGCCGTCTGATGCCTCGACCAAACCGCTGGCTTTGGTCAAGCTGGCTCGACTTTATTTTGTCACGGGACAGCCGAAGGCAGCATTGCAAGCGCTCGACGAAGCAGTGCAAAGTGCACCTCCTGAATTGCTGGCCGCAACTCAAGGCCGCAGTTTCAAGTTCGACGTTGCTCAGGGACGATCTGCGATTTGGAGATCTCAGGGTGATCTGGCGCAAGCCACTTCGTACGAAGAGGAAGCGGTTCAGCTTGACCCGGATGCAGCCGATGCCTGGTCTCATCTGGCGAAACTGTATGAACGGCAGGGACGCGCGGCTGATCAGCAACGGGCCGAGGCACGTGCGACAGCGCTGGCGGGACAGCAGAGCCATTGATTTGCGCCAGTCCTTAGCGGATGGTGAAAACCATACGGCGGCTCTATTCGTAGCGCAGCGCTTCGATGGGATCGAGACGCGAGGCCTTGATAGCCGGCAGCATTCCGCTCACTAGGCCCACTAGCACCAGGATCAAGGTCGCGACCACCACGGTCGAGGGATCGATGATGAGACGGATGTCGGCCGCCTCGGCGTTCTTGGCGACCGCACTGTAGAAGGTGATTCGTCCCACACCGATTGAGACCGCGTAGGCCAGAATGATGCCGGCAATTCCGCCGACGAAGGTGATCGCCAGCGCTTCTGCCAGGAACTGGAAGAGAATGTCGCGACGCCGGCCGCCCAGCGCCTTCTCCACTCCGATCTCGCGCGTGCGCTGCGTCACCGACACCAGCATGATGTTCATCAGCCCCACGCCGCCGATGCCTAGCGTCAAGGTGCCGATGAAGCCAAGCAGAACTTTCAGTCCGGTAATGATGATCCCGAACTGCTTCAACTGCTTCATCATGTTGTAGAGAAAGACGGCCCGTTTGTCATCGGGATTGAAATTGTACTGCTTGGCCAGGGCGCCCCGCACCTGCTTCTCGAGCAACTCGTAATCGCTGCCTTCGTAAGACACCCAGATGCCATCAAGATAGTGGGTGTCCTTGAAGTCGCTCATGGTACTGAAGGGAATGTAGATGGTCTTGTTGACGCTGTCGTCGCCTTCCTGCATGTGCGGCGTGAGCACGCCGACCACCTGGTAGCTGATGCCTCCAATACGGATGTGCTGGCCGATGGCATACTCGCCCGAGAACAGCTTGAGCTTCGCATCGGAGCTGATGACGGCGACGCGGGCGCGCGACGATTCATCGTCTTCGTTCAGCAGGCGGCCCTCGCTTAGGTTCAACGCCAGAATCTGAAACATGCTGGGATAGACGCCCTGGATGGGTAGATCGTAGGTGCGCACGTCGCGTTGCACGCTGATCTGCTTGTCCACCTCAGGAGTAACGCGATTTACCAAGGGTGCGGCAGCCACGATGCGATCGATGTCGTCGATGGTGAACTTGATCTGAACGCCGGCCTTTTGCCCACCCGCCTGCATGGAAGTTCGTCCCGGGAAGACGCCGATGATGCGCGTGCCCCAGTTGGCAAAAATCACTTCGATGGCGCGGCCAAATCCCGCGCCGTAAGCCAGCAGCAGGACCACAGTCGCGATGCCCCACGCCATGCCCAGCATGGTGAGTGCGGTGCGACGGCGATTGTGGCGCATAGCGCCGTAGGCCTGTATCAACAGATCGCGCATCATAACTGAAAATCCCTTTCGCTCTTCGCCTTTCGGCAGAGATCACAAGTGAGGCGTTCTCGCGAAAAGCAAGAGGCGACCAGCGGTCTTACTCCGCCCTTAGCGCATCAACCGGTTGCAGCATCGCAGCCTTGCGCGCGGGATAAATTCCAGCGACGATTCCAGCCACTGCCAAGGTGCCGATAGCCAGCGTGGCCGACATGAACGACATGGTAGGGGGATCGAATCCCGGCACCTGTCCCATGCCGCGCATCATGAACATGAGCAGCGCAGCTCCGCCCATCCCGACGCCTCCGCTCATCAGCGTGAGAAACGCGCCTTCCAGAAAGAACTGCAGCAAGATACTGCGATTGGTAGCTCCCAGGGCCTTGCGCAGACCGATCTCGCGAGTACGTTCGCTGACGGCGACCAGCATGATGTTGATGATGCCGATGGCGCCCAGCGTCAGCGTCACCAACCCGACTCCGCCGAGAAAGATATCCATCGCGTCAAAGATCTTCCCCACGGTCTCGGAGTTCTTGATGGTGTCCCAGTCCTCGAAAGCATCTTCGTTGCGCCAATCGAAGCCGTGATTGCGGGCGATGATCTTGCGGACCTCCTCGCGCGCCTCGGCGTGTTCCTGACGAACACGCGGCCGATAATTGATAAAAGAAATAGCCTGCTCCTGCCCGTCCTTAGTCAGGGGAAAATATTCCCGCATCGTACTGAACGGAAGAAAAAGGCGGTTGTTGGTGGAATTGTTGTCGCCGTGGCCGACGCGCTGGACGACGCCAATCACGTCGAAGCGGATCCCGTTCAGCAGTATGGTGTTGCCTACTGCCGGCCGGCCGGGAAACAGGTTCTTCAGCATCTCATCGCCTAGCACGGCAACCAGGCGCTTCTGCGATTCGTCGTCCTGGTTAAACCAGCGTCCCGCCGCCAATGGCAGGTAGCGGATCTGGTCATAGTGCGGAGGAACGCCGCTGACTTCACCATTGGTGTTGCCGTAGTCGCTTACCTCTCGGATGTCCAGGCGCGAAAGCACCGGGGCGGCTACCCGCACATGGGGAGCTTCCTTCAGGATGTCCTGGTAGTCCTCGTTGGTCAGGTTGTAGTTGCGGGCGGAACTCATGTTGCCGGCGACCGCCGGAGCGCGTCCGGGGAAGACGAACATGATGTCTTCTCCCAGGGAGTTCAATTCGCGCCGATTGCCGGAGCGGAAACCTTCACCCAGGCCGACCAGCAGCAGCAACGACCCCACTCCCCAGGCAATGCCAAACATGGTGAGGAACGAGCGCAGCTTGTGCGCCCACAACGTGCGCAACATCTGCCGGATTATTTCAAGAAACACCATGCGGACTGCGGGAGCTCCAACCCTCTTTGATATACGAGTCTATGACGATCTTGGTTCCGGAAAACGGGAAAATCTCTAGTCATTGGACACGATTAAGTCACGAAACGATAGCGACTTACACTGAAATGAGACCAGTCGCAATAAGATAGTCCGAAGTTCATGAAAATGAGAGAAATCCGGCACGTTCGCGCCCCAAAAGTACGGCAAATTGGTTATAGTAGAAGGAACGTACCTGGCCGCGACCGTCAGTATTGAGCGCGGACCGGGCACGAAAATTTGTGGAATTGGGAGCAAAGTACGATGCCGAAAGCACCTAGGGACAAGGAAAATACGACGCCCAAAAAGCGCACTCGCAAGGCCGTAGCCAACGGGGAGAATGGGGTTCATCCGGAAAACGGGAGCGGCTCTGAAATCGCGCAGGTCGTGGTGACGTCCCCGGAACATGCTAGCGAAGTTAAGGCCGCACCGGCGGTAGAAGAGAAGATTCGGGCGCGGGCTTACGAGCTTTACCTGCAGCGCGGGTCAAATGGTGGATCGCCGGAGCAGGATTGGCAGCGCGCCGTGGAAGAAATCTGCGGTCAGCAACGTAGCGCTTAGTTTAAGGCACAATTCCGACTGAGCAAGTATGCGACAACCAGGATGTTCTTGCAGTGTTAGCGGAGCTGGGAAACTCGGGTCAAGATTGGCGTGAATAGTTTGAACCAGGTTCTGCTTATCGACGATAACCCTTTGCAACTGAGTGTTCGCGAAGCGGTTCTACGGAAAGCCGGCTTCCAGGTTTCGATCGCCACGAACTCGGAAAGCGCGCTGGCCACCTTGCGAGTACTCCGCGACCGCATTGGCGTGGTAGTCACCGATCACCTGATGCCGGAGTGCAGCGGCTCAGAATTAGTACGGCAAATCCGCGCTTCCAACGACTGGCTTCCGGTAATCGTGTTGAGCGGTCTGGCCGAGGCTGAATCCGAATACGTCGGTCTGGAGGTCGTATTTCGTCCAAAACCTCTACCGCCCCCGGAACTGATTGAACTGGTCAGAGCGAGTCTCGCCCTGGCCGAGCAGCGGCGGGGCGCTGCATAACCCACCTATATGTGACTAAAGTCACATGGCGCTGTGAGCTCAAAGGCGCTATCCTTAGCCCTGTATCCCGATGCGGCCGGCTAGTCAGCCGAAGATCCAAGTAGTCGTCGAGCGGCGTTATCGGCTTAGTTCGTAGTGACGGAATGCGGGTCTCAACCTGGCTTTGGTGTTCGCGAAACAGATCTGCATGCCAAGGAGTATTTCTTCATGTCTGAACAGGGACGCAGATATTTGCGCTTTGGCGCGGTGATGGCGGTGATTGTGTTGGCGCTGGGCTATCTTGCCTACACTGGCGTACAAGACAGCAAGAGCTATTACGTCACCATCAAGGAACTCGGCGGGATGGGCAACAGCGCTTATAGCAAGCGATTGCGCGTTGCCGGCAACGTTCAGCCGGGCTCTATTAAGCGCCAGGGCACTCATCTGGAATTCCTGCTGGTGGAACAGGACCGAACTCTGCCCGTGGTTTATAACGGGACGGAAGCTCCGCCTGACACCTTCAAGGACAATGCGCAAGCGCTGGCGGAGGGAAAATTTGGACGCGATGGAGTTTTTCGCGCCAGCAACATTCAAGCCAAGTGCGCCTCCAAGTATGCTCCCAAGCAGCCGGGACAGCCGGGTGCCGCTCCCGCACAAAAGGCGGCATTGACGACTACTGGCGCAATGGGCCGGTGATTCGTTGCCGGTCAGGTTGACGGAATCGCACGCAATGACAGGTACAAACGACCTTCACTCCTCGCCTGTCATCGTACTGGAAAATCTGGTGAAGTTTTTTGGCCGCTTTGCCGCCATCCGCGGCGTCTCGGCCAGTTTCGCGGCCGGTCGGCTCTACGTTGTTCTGGGCGACAACGGCGCCGGCAAGAGTACTTTGCTGCGCATGGTTGCCGGGCTCATGGAGCCGAGCCAGGGCAGCTTCACTCTTCTGGGAACGAAGAAGGTTCGCGAGGTCGCGCACCGCGTGGGCTACATGGGACACGCTCCTTTGCTCTACGACGAGCTCAGCGGCATGGAGAACCTGCGCTACTTTGCGGGTCTGTACGGACTTCACAACGACGATGCTTGTCGCAACGCCATGCAGATGGTCGGACTCGATCCCAAGCTCGCACGCCGGGTGGGCCAATATTCGCAAGGCATGCGACAGCGCCTTTCGCTAGCTCGCGCGGTCTTGCATGATCCTGAGCTGATGCTGCTGGACGAACCGTTCTCTAACGTAGATGTGCGTTCCGCGCGAGACATGGCAGCAATTCTGGGAAGAGTCCGCGATCAGGGCAAGACGATTTTCGTCGTGACTCACCAAGCGCCGCTGATGGAGGGCGTCGCCGACGAGTTCGTACACATGGCCGCGGGTGAGATTGTCTCGCGCGAAGAAGTGGTACGCGGTGCGACCGCGGAGTCAGCAATAAGGACGACTCGATGACGACGCTTTCGGTCACGCGCGCAACGCTGGTGAAGGACCTGCGCATGGAGTGGCGCTCCAAAGACGCTATCAACTCCATGCTGTTCTTCTCGCTGCTGGTGGTGGTGATCTTCAGCTTCGCGTTTAATCCCACTGCCGAAGAGTCTCGACGCATCGCGGGCGGTTTGATCTGGGTGGCATTTCTGTTTGCGGCGGTGGTAGCGCTGAACCAGACCTGGGCGCGCGAGTTGCGCAATCAGGTACTCGATGCGTATCGCGTTTCGCCCGCGCCGCCGAACGCGCTGTTTCTCGCCAAGGCGATCGGCAACTTCCTCTTCGTGGTCGTTCTGGAACTGCTGATGACCCCGCTGTTCGTGATCTTCTATGAACTGCGCTCGGTTGGACCGGTGTGGCAGTTGATCGTGGTGGCCCTGCTGGGAACCTGGGCGTTGGTGGTGAACGGAACGTTCTTCGCCGGGCTGTCGATTCGCACCCGAAATCGCGAGATCATGCTGCCGCTCCTGTTGTTCCCGATTACCATTCCAGCGCTGCTGGGAATGGTGGATGCAACCACGTTGATCCTGACCGGAGAGGCTTCGCCGGACTTCTGGATCAAGATGCTGACGGTTTACGATATCGTGTTCACCGCAATTTGCCTGCTGCTGTTCGAGACCGTGTTGAACGCTGAATAAGGAATGTGAAACGCGGAATGAAAAAACTGGCTTGGATTTCAATACTGGTCACATTGGTACTGTTGGGATTCACAACCTACCTGGCGCTGGTCGTTGCTCCTACCGAGCAGACCATGGGCGACGTGCAGCGCATTTTCTATTACCACGTGCCATCTGGCTGGGTCGCGGGTCTTTGCTTCTTCATCAACTTCGTTGCCTCAGCTTGGTATCTGTGGAAACGTAGCCCAGCCAGTGATGCTCTGGCAGCTGCTTCCGCCGAAGTCGGTGTGGTGTTCTGCGCTGTGCTGCTGATCACGGGTCCGCTGTGGGCGCGACCAGTTTGGGGCATCTGGTGGACGTGGGACGCTCGCCTGACGACCACTCTCGTCTTGTGGCTCATCTATGTCAGCTATCTGGTGCTGCGGCGATTCGCGGCTGGAGGACAAACGCAAGTTCTAGCCGCCGCGTTCGCCATCTTTGGCTTCGCCGATGTGCCCATCGTCTACATGTCGATCCGCTGGTTTCGCACTCAACATCCTTCGCCAGTGATGGGAGGCGGAGAAAACTCCGGCCTCGATCCGACAATGCTGCATGTCTTCTTGACGAATCTCGCGGTCTTCACGGTCCTGGGAATTCTTTTTGTCGTGTTGCGCTACAAATTGCAGATGCAGGAGCAGGCGCTGGAATCGGCTCACGCTCAGATGGCGCTGAAGGGAGTTTCGCGATGAATCCTATTGCATTCTTGAAGGCCGCCTACATCGTGGCTTGGGTGGTTTATGTGGGATACCTCGGCCGAATTCTTTTGCGCATGAGAACGGTGGAAGCGGAGACGCAGGAACTCCGGAATAGCAGCGCCGATTCCTCGCGGCAGTAAGACTTCACCACCGAGGCACTGAGACACAGAGGAAGCTTGTCCTTGAATATTCGAACGCGCAAAGTTTCCACTCCAGAGTCCACGCAGGCTTCTTCTTTTTTCGCACAACTGAGTTTCTCGGTGCCTCTGTGTCTCTGTGGTGATTCCGGTGTTAAGGAAACCGCGTGAGCAGCGAACGGCGCGGCACCCTGCAATTCATCGGCGTGGCCTGCCTTATCGTCTGTGTGCTGTTCGTGATCATGAGCTTGCCGTTTTTTTTGCAACAGTATCGCGTGCTGCATTCCTGGCCCGTCACGCAAGCGAAGATCGTCGGCAGCGAAGTCATCATTCAGCCTGCTGCGAAGCACGATCAACTTTATGCGGCTAAGCTGCAAATCCAGTACACAGTTTCGGACAAGCCGATCAGCGTCGAACTAATCAGCTTTCAAAGCAGCAATTACGCGGCCACAGTGAATCGCGCAGGCGAATTTCCAGCCGGGAGTTGGCACCAAATCCGATACGACCCGAACAATCCCACGCAAGCGCGCATTGGTGCAGGCTGGAACCGCCGCTTCTTCGCCGTACCGCTGATCACGCTGGGTTGCGGCTTGGCGTTCGCGACGCTGGCCTTAGGGTTTTTCATCGCCGCCCGGCGTTAGTCCGCGCCCTCAGACGCCTGATTGCTTACGCGATCTGCTTGCCTGCTTCCGGACCTACCGACTGATCAAACACCGCGTCCACCGTAACCTTCACCACATGGTGCAGCGGCGGCAATCCCTGGGGCGATTCCTGCAGCTGCTTGCGTGTCTCCTCGAACAGCGTGCCCGAATCCACCACTTCAGCCGTTCCCTTAAGCTGGTAGCCCTTGGCGGTAGCGGCGTCCACGACGGTTACCGCAACCCGGTTGTTCTCCAGCAGATTCTTCCTGGTCTTCAGGGAAAACAAATCGGAAAAAAGCACATGATTCTCGTCCATCAACTTGAGCGTGCCTTTGGGAGTAACGTTAGGCTCTCCATCGTGGGAGGCAGTTGCCACCCACGCCAGTTTGCCCGGCAGGAAGTCTTGTACATACTTAGGGATGCTAACCATAATAGTGCCTCCAGATATTCAGGACCCGGAATTGAGTAAGATAGTCCGGATCGCAGTACATCTACCATGCTGGACTTATGACCCAGCTTTGTAAAGCGTTCGAGTTGCATCCGCATCGCCGGATTGAAAGATGCGACTCATTCTGCAATTTGAACGGACGAACTTCGTGACGCAAGTGGAGAGCGCGTGACCGATCTGAATCCACAAGCCAGGCAGATGGCAGACGAATCGATGGTGCGCAACCTGGCTGCGCAGGCTCGGGCGATTTGGCCACAGGAATCCCGATTATTTCGTAATTACGCGCTTCCCGCCGAGCCCCGAATCCTCGACGCCGGCTGCGGCACCGGAGAAGGAACGTCGCGACTGGCAGAACTGTTTCCTCAAGCTCGCGTGTTGGGCATCGACATCATTGACCCGCATTTGGAACTGGCGCGATCGCGCTACGCCGAGCTGGCGCCGCGAGTGACCTTCGAGCACCAGAGCGTCTTCGGCATCGAGGCTGCCGATCACACTTTCGATCTCGCCGTTTGCCGGCACGTCGTGCATTCCATTCCTCATGCCGACCAAGTGTTCGCCGAACTGGCGCGGGTCACTCGTCCCGGCGGCTATCTGCACCTCATTCCCGAAGATTACGGGATGCTGCACTTCCAGCACGGACGGCTCGATCCGCGCGATTTTTGGCATGTCGTTCCGGCCAGCTTCGGAGCCGCAACGGAAACCGATCTTTTCATCGGCCGTAACACCTTCAGTATTCTTGCCGCGCTGAACCTGGAAGCGATCAGCGTCGACTACATTGTTGTGGACACATTGCGCGTTCCGAGGGAAACTTTTTCGACCATCATCGAAGCCTGGCGCGATGGCTACTCGGAACCGATCGGCCAATTCACTCCGATCAGCCAGGAATCGGCGCGCGCCTATTTTGATCAGATGATCGCCAACATCCGCGATCCTAAAGGTTACGCGGTATGGATGGTCCCGGTGGTGAGTGCGCGAGTGCCTTAGCTCAAGACTGCAGGATTCCGTGAACTACCAGACTCCATCCCGAGTCCACCTAAGCGGCCCGCAAAATAATTGCGGAACGATTCCCACCGTCATTACATCCAAGGTTCGCAGGAGTTCCTTCATGAAGCTGCGCCTCCTCTTCTTGTTCCTACTGGCTGGTATCGTCGTGCCAACGTTGGTTGGGCAAACCTCCGCTCCCGACAAGTCAAAGTTCAGTCCACCCTCGCGCAAGGTTCGCTTTACTTACTCGTTCACGGTGAAAGATATTCCCAGCGGCGCCAAGCTGGTGCGCGTCTGGGTGCCGGTGGCGCATACCGACGAGCATCAGACGGTGCGGCTTTTGAACGTCAAGGCGCCGGTGCAAACCCAAATGGCGGAAGAGTCTGAATACGGCAACCACATTCTCTATGCCGAGATTCACAATCCCGTGCAAGCTACAGCTGAGTTCACGCTGGAGTACGAAATAACGCGGCACGAATTCTCGCGCGGCGATTATGCCCAACTCGAACCCAAAGATACGAAGCCGGGAGTGGTTCTAGCCTCGATGCAGCGCTACGTCGAACCCGACAAGCTGATTCCCATCGACGGCAAGATGAAATCCTTGGCCGACGAAGTCACCGGCAGCCAGGTCGGCACGGTCGCCAAGGCCAAAGCCGCCTATGACTACCTGTTCAACACTATGCGCTATGACAAGACCGGAACCGGCTGGGGACGTGGCGATGCGGTGTGGGCCTGCGACGCCAAACACGGCAACTGTACTGACTTCCATTCGCCGTTCATCGCCATGATGCGGGCCGACAACATTCCGGCGCGCTTCGATATCGGATTCTCCCTGCCCGAAAATAAGGACAAGGGCGATATCGCCGGCTATCACTGCTGGGCCGAATTCTTTGCCCGTAACACCGGCTGGATCCCGGTCGACATCTCCGAAGCCTGGAAGGCCAAGGAGAAGGCAGACTATTTCTTCGGCAGCGTCGACGCCAATCGCGTGCAGTTTTCTACCGGCCGCGACATCACCTTGTCGCCCAAGCAAGACGGTCCGGCGCTGAACTATTTCGTCTATCCTTACGTCGAAGTGGATGGCAAGGTTTACGAAGGGGTCGGCAAGCAGTTCAGCTTCACCGAAGTCAGCGAGGAGAATACGGCCGACTTCCGGCCCGATCCTTCACCGGCGATGTAGCTTTGGGCGGCTCAACCGCCGAGCTTTTTGTAGCTGAGTAGCACGCAATCGAGTGGCTTCCCGTTTTGGGGAATCTCGCTTCTGCTCACGGGGCACCCCCTCCCCCATTGACCCGCAAAGTCTTGATTGCTAGCAGCTTATTTTCGCGTAATCCCCCAAAGTATTGAGCCCTGCCGATTTAGGTGCCAATATCCTGACTCGCAACGGGTTAACGCCTCCGCTTAGGCCACGGACACCTCCTTAACAGGGCTGGCGAAAAGCCGGCGGGACGTCAAAGCTCAGGTAGGAAGAGCTCGGGTAGAGCTGGCCTTCAGGCCAGCGTCCAAGTTCTCTGTTCTCGATTCCGAGCCGGCTTTAGCCGGCGTCACCAACCTAGAGTTCTCAGCAATCTGTTTTGGAAGGGGATGGCCTTCAGGCGGTGTGTTAAGCGCCCGAAAATCATGCGGCTTTAGCCGCTGCGGGACCTCGTTTTGACTCGATCAGAGTTTTCAGAAATGATAACCGTTTTTCAAAGATCATCGGCCGCGACGCCCTCAATCGGTGCACCGACCATTGGAACACTAAGCCCAACCTATCAGCGTAGCTCAGAACTGAAATCCGTCAAGATTGCGAAAGTACAATCGCCCCTATTGTACTTTCGTAACGTCCCCACTTTTCGATTGGGGAAACTGCGCGGGTGCCCCATCCCAGCCCGGTTTTGGCTAGGGTGGGAGACGAGACTATTCCCCGGCATCGAGCTTCAACTGCTCACCGACGCCCCGCGTGCTTTCGGAGCCCTGTTGAACGTAGCTTCCAATAGACGGGGATTTATAGGGATGGTACGGACGCCGATCCCGGCCCCCTACCCGAAAACTGCTTGAAAAGACTACGATAAATACAGGGATCGCCAAGCGGGTACCAAGCCTCGACGTCGTCCCTAAACTTTACGGAACTTTACGTTTCGTTCGGGTGAATTACTGGCGGAAACAAGATCAGGTTCACCCCTTGAGGTGATGTTGCTGACCGATTTAACCGACGAGCAACTGCTCGCGCAGACTCTAGCCGGAGATGAAGACGCGTTTACCGTCCTGTATCGCAGGCGGCAAGGGCCGATCTTCCGCTTTGCGCTGCACATGAGCGGCTCTTCGCAGCTGGCCGAAGAGGTGACGCAAGACGTCTTCATGTTCCTGCTGCAACGCGGCCACGGCTTCGATGCCGAGCGGGGGGCGCTGGGCGCCTACCTGTTCGGAGTAGCCCGGAATTATGTGCGGCGCGCCCTGGAGCGGAATTACCCGGAAATGATGCTGAGCAGTCCGGTGGAAGACGAAGCGGCAACCCTGATGGTAGAGAACGATCCCAGCGAGGGTATCGAGCGGCGCCAGACTTCTGTCGCCGTCTGGAAAGCGGTGCTTTCCCTGCCGGAACATTACCGCGAGGTTGTAGTGCTGTGCGATTTGCAGGAGCAAAGTTATGCGGATGCGGCGGAGGCGATAGGCTGTGCCATCGGCACCATCCGATCGCGGCTGCACCGGGCGCACGACATGCTGAGCAAGAAGCTGCAGCACTCGGCGGCGGTGGCTCCGGCAATGGCAAGTGTAACGGCGAGGTGCATATCATGACATGCCGTGAGTTCAAACATAATGCTGCGTCTCTCACCTTGTGGGAAGTATCGCAGTTGCAATCCGGTTCCCGCTCCCACTCCCGTTCCGAAGACGAGCGAATCGTGAATCACGCCGATAGCTGCGAGGCCTGCGGAACCTGGCTGCAAAAACAGCGGTCTTTGGCTGCGTCGATGCGTGACCCTGCAGGCGCAGACGGTCGGCTTGGAAGCCGGCCCTGGCGTGGAACAGGCTTTGCTTACGGCATTCCGCCATAACGCTGCGCTTAACTTCGCCCGCGCTGGCGTGGCCCCGGCCCTGCCGCATTCGACCGATCAGCGTCGACGTGGCTTTCCGCCGATCGCGATGCGCTTAAGCCGTTTCTTCGAGATTGGCGCCTACGCCGCGGTGGCGGCGGCAATCGTGGTTGGGGTTTTCCTGGGAATGCAGATTCTGCCCCACTCCCGGACAAGCCCGTCGCAAACTGCATCGGTACCCGCCAGCGTTGCGCCTGCCGCGTCTAGCTCGGTCGCCGCTGGGCAGAGTGAGTTGTCTAAAACGCTGGTATCGAGTCGAGGCCGGCAGTCGTCTCCGCTCCAGGGCTTGGCTCAGCCGAAACATGCGCCAGCGGTGGGCAAGCGAGGCGTCTCCGCTCAGCCGGGAGTAGCTGAGGAGTCGCCCGCCGGCACGGACGACGACGGTTATGTTGCCTTGATGTTCTGCGATCCCCTGAGCTGTTCCAGCGACGCACAGGTCGTGCGGATGGAGTTACCTGCAGGGCAGGACGCTCAGCCGCAGATTGCCGACGTAGTGGTTGGGTACGACGGATTGGTACGGGCTGTTCGGATTGTCAACTGATTGGCAATGGATGTCTGACGGCAACACCGATCGTTTCCGTGCAAAGTGAATTCGAAAATAGAATGAGGATCATGCAATGAATTCCAGCAATGCTGCAAGAATTGGCGCCGCTTCCCGATGGCTATCGTTTGGGTTATTGATTGTGGGGTTGTCTGCAGTCTCGGTCGCGCAAACCGAGCCCGGACCACCTCCCCCGCCTCCAGGTGGGCCCGGCATGACGATGACCATGCAAGGTCCCGGCTTCGGCGGAGGATTTTTCCACGAGGAAATCGGCGAAAGCCACAAGGTTGTTACCGGGGCGCCGATGACCGCTGTCATCGACACCACTCGGGATACCACATTGTCGGATGGCAACACCATTCATACCGACAATCAGAGCACCGTGTATCGCGACTCGCAAGGCCGCGTTCGCCGCGAGATCCAGTTCGAACTGGCTACGCCCGCCACCGGAGCCACTAAGCGAACCATGGTCGTGATCACCGATCCGGTATCGGGTAATCGCTACATGCTCAATCCGCAGAACAAGACGGCTCATCAGATGCCGCTGCACCCTCCCAAGCCGCCTAACGGCGCGCGTGAAGGGGAGCGGGGAGAGCGCGGCGCGGGACACGAGAGCGCCAACGTCGCCACCGAGTCCCTCGGCACCAAAACCATCCTCGGACTGCAAGCTCAGGGCACGCGGGTAACCCGCACCATTCCAGCCGGACAGATCGGCAATGCCAAGGCCATCTCGGTCGTGACCGACCGCTGGGAATCGACCGAGCTGCAGATTCCGCTCAGTATGACTCACTCCGATCCTATGATGGGGACCGTGAGCAGCACCGTCACCAGCGTCAATCGGGCTGAACCAGACGCCTCGCTGTTCCAGGTGCCGTCGGATTACAAGGTTGAAACTGGTAAACCGGGCGACATGGTCTTCATGCCGGCCGAGCGAAAGCCCTTAGACTAGCAAGCAACGAAGCCTGCATTACTAGCGGAGGTCCGACAGGATCTCCGCTTTTCTTTGTCCTGATGTACGAGAAATTGAGCCGCGAGAGCGGCTCGCAGGCACCACAGATCTAACTATCCCCTAACCCCTATCCCCTGCTCTTCAATCCTTGGCCATCGCGTAGTAGCCCTGCCGCGCCTGCACCTTGTAATCGCCCTTGGAGTGAATCTGGATTTTCCGGTATGAGCCGTCAAGCTTGGTATTGGTCGGCGTATAGCCGATGTTGTACTGGCTGCGCAGCTCGTTTTGGATCTGGTCGAATGCCTGCTTCAATTTGTCCTGCTTGTTGCCAACCTCGATCACGCGGCCGCCCGTCTGTTCCGCCAGCTTCTTCATGTCGTAGTCGCCGCTGTAGCCGAAGCCGCCGTAGAATCCCCGGTCGGCGATCAGAATCACGTAGCAAATGGTGTCAGCCTTCTGTGCCGCTTCGATGGCGTCCTGGATTTTCAAGCGGCTACCCTGATCTTCGCCGTCGGTGAAAATGATCATCGCCTTGCGGCCGACTTCGTTTTTCAGCTTCTCGTTCGCCCCCAGATAAATCGCGTCATACAACAGGGTTCCTCGCGGCGTAGTTGGAATTGGCCCGCCACCCAATCCCGGCGGCCCACCTCCCATACCAGCGTTGATCTGCACCTTGTTCAGCGCGCGCGTCAGATCGCGAACATTGTTCGTAAAATCCTGGTCGAGATCGACATCTACATCGAAGTTGATCACGAACGCCAAATCCTTACTGCGCAGCACGGCCTTTAGGAACTCGGCGCAGGACTCCTGCTCGATGTCCAACACCCGCGTCTGGCTGGCGCTGGTGTCGATCATGATTCCCAGCGTCAGCGGCTGGTTCGATTCCGCTGAAAAGTATTTGACGGTTTGCGGCTTGCCGTCTTCCACGACCTGAAAGTCGTCCTTCGTCAGGTTAGGGATCAGCATGCCATGCTTGTCTTTAACGTTGAAAAACAGGTTTACGACATTGACCTCCGACTTGAAGGTCTGCAAAGGTTCATCGCTGGCCGGAGGCTGCGCTTGTTGCTGATCTTGGGCGGGAGCCTGTGCCGGCGCGCTTTGCGACTGCGCTGTTAGACCCTGGCACCAGGCCAGCATCAGGCACACGACAAGGACAAAGTGGGCAAACCGGTGAAACCGCATAGTGACTCTTTCCAATGGGATGCCTCCATTGTAGTGCAAGGCGATGGAATCAGCGATGAAAGCTGCCACGGCGCCCCGGTACGGTTATACTGTGCAGAGTTCCGGCAACCTTGGAGACGACGAGACCGATGTTCAATCGCCGATTGAGCTCTTGGATGAGAGGCGCCCTGCTTCCGGCAGTCCTCGCCATTGCCACAGCCTATGCCATGCCCCAGGAGCAAAAGCTGCCTGACGCCCCCGCGCCGCAGAACAATGCGCCGGTGCCTAACGTCAATGTACCGTCTCCGGGCGCACCTGACGACCAAGGTTCTTCATCCTCCAGTGAGAACCCTGAACAGCCGGCGAATACTCGCCAGAGCGGTCAACAAACAGCTCCCGGACAAACCAATCCCCAGCCTCCACCTCCGGGCTCACAAGAGATCAAGACCGTACCACCAGGCAGCGTGCCTAGTGGCGGCGGCAGCGGCCGCGATGAACTGATGACGCTGCAGAAAACGGTCACCTTCGTCACCGTTCCGGTCACGGTGAAGGACGATGAAGGGAAACTGGTTGATGGTTTGCTCGCAAAAGATTTCAGTATCTACGAAGACGGCGTCGTGCAGAAACTTACGCTTTTTACCAGCGATCCCTTCCCGCTATCCGCCGCCTTGGTCATTGATCAGGGATTGCCTGACCCCGTACTGCGCAAGATCAATCAAACCTTTGGAGCGTTAGGCGGGGCGTTCAGTGCCTTCGACGAAGTAGCCGTCTTCACCTACGGCAACAGCGTCAACAAGCGCCAGGATTTCGGCAACACCACGCGTATGCAACTGGCGCTGCAACGCATCCGCGACGACAGCGGCGCCAACGCCGGCGCGTCGGTGGTTGGCGGCCCGTTCGGGGCTGGCCCGCAGACCAACAGCAAGCCGATGCCGGGTACGGTCCAGGTGCAAACTCCAGCCAAGGAATACCACGTGCTGAACGATGCCATCCTGATGGCGGCGCAAGAACTCGCACACCGGCCCGCGGCGAATCGCAAAATCATCTTCGTTATCAGCGATGGCCAGGAGTACGGCAGCCGCGCCAGCTATACCCAAGTGTTGAAAGTGCTCTTGACCGACGGAATTGCCGTCTATGCCATTGGCGTCGACACCGCAGCTATGCCGGTATACAACAAAGTCGCCAAGGCCCGCATTCCCGGCTTCGGTTACAGCAACATTCTGCCGCGTTATGCCAACGCCACGGGCGGCGATGTCCTGGATGAATTCTCCAAGGAGTCGATTGAGAGCGCCTACCAGCGCATTACCCTGGAAGCCCGTAATCAATACACGCTCGGCTATAACACCGCACAGAAGGCGTCCAGCAATTACCGCGACATTGAAGTTCGCGTAAAGCGGCCAGGGCTGGAAGTCTTCGCCAAGCACGGATACTATCCCCTCCCGCCCCAGCGCGAGCCGAGCACGCCGCCTCCTGCTGAGCCACCTCCACCCGGAGGCGCAGCGCCAGCGCCTCCCTCGCAGTGAGACAGGTGCCTGATTGCCTACTTGCTGATGTTTCGTGTTTATTGGACACTGCGTCTTGATGTCCATCGAAGGGGCCAGCCGACCGGTAATGCGGGAATCACGAATCACACTCACTGTTTTGCTGCTGGGCGTTCTGTCCTTGGGAGCTTTACTACTGGCGGAAGCTTGTGGAGGGACGAAGGCCCCCTCGCTCTCCTCCGACAACGGATCCCAAGGCACCCAAGAAGCCACGGTCTACCCCAATCCTGAGGTTGCGCTGGGAGAACGGCTTTTTCTGGAAACGCGTTTTGCCCAGTACTTTGCCACGCACATGACCGGCATCAATCAGCCTTTGAGCGCCGGTGATCCGGTAGTGGCAACTGTGCAAACTACATCCGGCACGTTGCCCGGGCCTTTCGCCGGGCAGTCGATGAACTGCCGCTCCTGTCACTTGGTCGTGGAGTTCGAAGGCGTTTCGGGAGCGGGAAACCGGGCCTATGCCGACTTCACCTCCCGCAGTCCGTTGCCCCGGTTGATCAACGGCTTTGACCATACGCCCCGGAATGCCGAGCAGATGGTAGGGTCGTTAATGACGCGCCCCGGTCCGACCTTCCTTCATTCCGACGGAGAGTTCAACGACCCGATTGATCTGGTGCAAAGCACGCTCACGGGACGCAACATGGGCTGGTCACCAGACGAGCAAAACCAGGCGATCGCGCAAATTGCGACCGTTATCCGACAAGACGACGGCACCGGAGCCTTGGCGGCACAACGCTCCGGCGGCTTTTCCTACAGTACTTTATTGCTGGCGACGTCTGCCGCCATTCCCGCACAATTGGTGCTTCCGGCTGCCTATCGGCTCGATGTGCAAAATGCGACTGACCAGCAGGTCGTCGCGGCGGTCGCGAAACTCATCCAGGCCTATATGGCGGCGTTGTTGTTCAAGCAAAGTAATACCGGTTTGTACACGGGATCGCCCTACGACCTTTTTCTCGAGCTGAACCGATTGCCCCGGCAACCGAACCCGGGTGAAACCGTTGCCGCCTACAACCAGCGTTTACTGCAAAGTCTTACGGCTCTGACGCGCCCCATCTATGTGACCGGCAAGAACCAGGCGTTCCGCTATCACTCGCAACCATTTGTATTTGGCAGCAATGAACTGGCCGGCTTGAAGATCTTCCTCAGCGTTGCAGCAAATCCCACAGACGGCTCGCAGCATGCAGGTAATTGCGCCTCATGCCACACCGCGCCAAGTTTCACCGACACGATTTTTCACTGCACTGGTGTTTCGCAGGAAGAATACGACGCGGCGAACGGTTCGGGAGCATTTCTGAACCTGACCGTTCCCTCCCTTGCCCAACGCAATGCCAACTACAACCAATACCTTCCGATGACGCTGAATCATCCCTCCGCCAGCGAGGCATTCCGGCACATCGCCGTGCAAGGACAACCGCAATTTGCCGATCTTGGGCTGTGGAATGTGTACCTGAATCCTGATATGCCCAATCCGCAATCGGATCTGGCGGGGGTGGTGTGCGCGGCGGGGAATGACTGCTCAATGGACCAGGGTCTGGCCAACACTATCGCCCAATTCAAGACGCCCAGCTTGCGCGATCTTGCCGATTCGAATCCCTATTTTCACAACGGCAGCAAGCTCACGGTGCAGGACGTAGTCAACTTTTACATCTTCAATTCACAACTGGCACGTCAGGGGAACCTGCGGAACTCTCCACCACAGTTTCAGAGTATGTCCATCGACCAAAGTGACGTGGGACCTCTCGTCGCGTTCCTGCAATCCTTGACCGAGGACTACGACGACTCTCATCTCCCTGTTCAATAAAGTACAAGGATACTGCAGACCGCTGGAGATTGCTGTTTTCTTACTTCCGGTCGAGTGACGGTGCCGTCCCTACTTCGCGCCCGCGCCCGCTGGCCGCGACCTTGCTTCCCTTACCCGCGGCTGCGACCTGCGCCGAGGCCTCGGGTCCGTAACGTTCCAGCAGAACTGGAACCAGCGCCCCTTCGGCCTCTTTTACAAACGTCAATTTGCCGGCCGCGCCATCTCGATCGATGCGAATGAAGTCTCCGAGCTTCACCTGTCCGGTGGCTACCAGGTTCGCCAGAGGAAACACGATGTTGCGCTCGATAGCGCGTTTCAAATGGCGTGCGCCATACTTCAAATCGGTGCCCTCGAGCAGCAGAAACTCCTTCACCTGCGGCGTGCAACTGAACACGAACTGGTTGTTACCCGTGGCCTGAAGAATGCGCTGTTGCACCAGTCCCAGCTCGATCTCAAGAATCTGTTTCAGGTGCTCCTCGCGCAGCATACGAAAAACTACGATCTTGTCGATGCGGTTCATGAACTCGGGCGAAAACTTCCGGCGGGCGGCTTCCACGGCTGCGCGATTGATCTTTTCGTCGAGCCGGGTATCCATCTGTGCCGGAGTCTGGGCAAATCCCATCGAGCCATTGATCATTTCGTTCATTTCAGCTGCGCCCAAATTCGAAGTCATGATGATCACGCATTGCGAAAGGTCAACCCGGCGATTGTCGCCCAGCGTGAGCGTGGCTTTATCGAGAATGCCGAGTAGCAATTGCCACAGCGAATCTGACGCTTTCTCGATTTCGTCGAACAGAACGATCGAGAGCTTCAGCTTGTCCGTATGCCACTGATTGACCGCTTCCTGCGTCAGTACGGGATGGGTTTCGCGATGTCCCAGATAACCTGGAGGCGAGCCCACCAACTTGGCGATCTCGTGCGAGTGCTGAAACTCGGCGCAGTCGATCTTGATACAGGCGTGAGGGTCGCCAAACAATGCCTCCGCCATGGCTTCCACCACCCGCGTCTTGCCGGAACCGGTGGGGCCGAGGAACAACAGATTTCCCACTGGCCGCCCGGGAGCGTTCAGGCCGGCGAGAAACATCTGGTAGAGTTCGGCGACTTTTTCGACGGCTGCTTCCTGTCCAACAATCTTTCGCCGTAATGCGGTTTCAAAACCCAACGCGTCACTGCTGCGTTGCGTGGGATCCAAGGTCGCGTTCAATCCGCTCTTCATAATAGTGCCAACTTGCCAGCCTGATGTCCCCGTCCGCCGAGGTCAGGCAGTGTGAATAAGATGGAATCTTGGCCCTTTGAGTTGTTTCCTGCCATGGTTCGATAGTCTGCCCGGGAGAGCCATCTCCATCTCTAACCATTGGATGAACGAGAATCCACCTGCGACGGCTTACTTAGTAGTTAACTTCTCGAAAACATTGTGTCAGCATTCGGACACGTGGCGGTTTCAACCTCGGCGTACGGGAGGCAGCAACGCTCTGGCGGTGCATCCGGTCGGAGAGGTAAGGCGGGTTTGGATCCCGAGGCGGCTTCACAGTCTGCTGAAGAACTCCCGTAGTCTTGAAGAACGGGTAGAGCGAACCTTCAGGTTCGCGTCTAAGTCCCTTATTTTTTGTCATCCCGAACCGGCTTCAGCCGGTGAGGGATCTGCGGTTTCGAGTTTTTCAGCACTCTGTTCAGCCGGCGAGGGGTCTGCTGCTCGCTTGTCAGCCTCACTCCCGCGCCCGCGGCAGCATTTGAATAGAAAAGGGACACCTTGTCAGGTGTCCCTCGTTGCAACACTTACGCTGAGTCTACGGCACTTCGATCAGCTCGATCTTGCCGTCCTTGCGACGATGCAGAACCTTCACTTTGCCTTTGCCGTCGCGGAAGACAAACACTTCGCGATCGCGGAATTCGCATTCCTTCACCGCTTCTTCCACCGTCATGGGACGCATGGCCACCGCATCGCTGTTGAGCGCACCAGATGCGCCTCCGTGGTGCGGGCAATGGAGGGGAACTTGTGCACCACCACAGGAACCGCCGTCGCCGAGGTGGCGCCAACGGCGATCTGCATCTCGGCGTCCGCCTCGACGGGCGCCTTCCAGCCCTTGTCTTTCGGCTTGCGGGCGGTATTGCGGCGGCGGCCGTTGGTGCGAAGCACCTGGGTCTCGATGTGTTCCAGCGCCTGGTTGACGGCGGCAATCATGTCGGTCGCTTCGGCCAGCCCGACCAGGTGACCGCGACGCCGATTCACCGTGATTTCGGCGATGTTGCGGTGTTTTTCGACCGCCAGAATGACCTTGCTCTTGAAGTTGTCGCCCAGAATTTTGGTGAGTTTGCTGAGGCCGGATTCGACCTCGTCACGAACGGCGGGAGTGATTTCATACTGCCTGCCAAAATATTCTACTGTCATTGAGCTCCCTTCTCCGCCCCAGCCTGATTCCTTTGATTCTTATTTGGCAGCGAGCGGTTTTCACCACAACAGCGTCCGTCAAGCCTTAAGCCAGCCGCTTACGACTGCGGGTGGCGCGTGATCGAGGGCGCCGGTACAGCAGCTAGTTTTTTACTCTGCGCTGGTGGGTGCTCGGGATGCGCATATCTTCCCTGTACTTCGCAACCGTGCGGCGAGTGACCTGGATGCCCTGCGACTGGAGGATGCGGGTGATCTGCTCGTCGGTCAACGGCCTGGCTGGATCTTCTTCCTCGATGAGCTTCTTGACCCGGCGCTTCAGGATGAGCAGCGATGTGCTGCTGCCCTCAGGTCCGTTGACGCTCTCGCTGAAGAAGTATCGTAGTTCGAAGACGCCTTGCGGGGTGTGAGCATATTTGTTGGCGACGGCACGGCTGACGGTCGAGGGATGCACCCCGATCTCCTCCGCCACCTCCTTGATCATCATCGGCTTCAGGAAATCGATACCGTGATCGAGGAAATCGCGCTGCCGGTCCAGGATCGAATAGCAGACCCGCAGAATCGTCTGCTTGCGCTGCTCGATGTTCTTGATCAGCTGGATGGCCGACTTATAGCGCTCCTTGACGTAGTTGCGCACGTCCTTCTCCGCCACATCCCGGCTCAGCAGCCTGCGATAGGAGGAATTCAGGCGCAACTGCGGAACCTCTTCGTCATTCATCAGGACAAGGTATTCGTCGCCCTGCTTGACAAAGGCCACATCGGGCTCGATCAGCCGGGTCTCGGCCTTGTTGTAGCGCAGCCCCGGTCGCGGATCGAGCGTGCGAATGAAGTCCATCGCAAGCATGACGGCTTCCAGCGGACGCCCCATGGCCTTGGCAACTTCCTTGTAATGCTTGTTCTGCAAGGCATGGAAGATGCTGGTCGACCAGCACGATGGCATCGTCCAGCGCTTCCAGTTCGGCCACGTGATTGCCGTTGCCGTTCTTGCGGTCGACTCGCTTCAGATCGTGCAGCTGCGCCAGCAGACATTCGCGCAGATCGCGCGCGCCGACGCCGATGGGATCCATTTGCTTGACCAGGTCGATGGCTTCGCGCAACGCGTCCCGGCTGAAAGGGACCCGCGCCGGCACGGTGCGCGGCGGTACCAGGGAGGGGCGAGGAACCTCCAGCGCAGGCGACTGCGTCTGCGGTCGGTTCATCAGCAGAAAATTCCTCCTCGGCAACGAGCGACATGGCGACGTGAAGGGTCTCGGGCTGCGTCTCATCCGGAAGCGGCTCCGGCATCGCTGCAGAAACCGTCGGAATCGCCCGGCACCGGCGAAACCGGCTCCGACGGCTGCGAGACCTGACTCTCCGCTGGCCAGCCCGAGCAACTCGTCGTCGGTCGCGGTCAGATAGCCTTCTTCGTTCAGGTTGCCGATAACCAGCTCCGCCGCCCGATACACGTCTTCGTTAACGTGCAGCGATCCCAGCTGCCACATCAGGTGATCGGTCAACGTGCTGGGCTTGGAGAGGAAGTTCTCGAACGAGGGCTTCTCGCTCTCTTCCATTTCAATCGAGGTGCGCAGGCCAGGGTCGAGATATTCCGAGAAGAACGAGCCGAAATCGATTTCCTCGAAAGGATCTTTTTCTTGCGTGGTGGTGGCCGGCTGCTCCTGCTGAGCCAGCGAGCTGTCGCGCTCCAGCTTTTCTTCGCGCGCCGAAACTTCGTCCAGCAAGGGAACTGAATTCTCCAGTTCCTCCAGCACGGGATTTTCCGTCAGCTCAGCATTGATCATGTCGGCCAGCTCAAGCTTGTTGAGCGCCAGCACGCTGACCATCTGCACAAGCCCAGGGGTCAGAATCTGCTTCTGAGAAACTTTGAGGTTTAATTTGGGCTGTAATAAAGCCATTCGACGGAACCCTGAGGGATCGATCCCTCCCTTGAATTCTAAACCAACGAGAAGCTCTCGCCTAAGTAAACTCGCTTCACTTCCGCATCATTTCCCAGCTGCTCCGGCGTGCCGGTCCGGAAAATTCTTCCTTCGTTAATGATGTAGGCACGATCGGTCACTGACAACGTCTCACGTACATTATGATCCGTTACCAGCACTCCGATACCGCTTGCTTTCAAATCAAAAATGATCTTTTGCAGATCCAGTACCGCGATGGGATCAATCCCGGAAAAGGGTTCGTCCAGCAAAATAAACGAGGGTGAGATGCACAGACAGCGCGCAATCTCCACCCGGCGCCGCTCGCCCCCGGAAAGCGCATAGCCCCGGTTCTTGCGAATGACTCCCAATCCCAACTGGTCGATCAGCTTTTCCATCCGCTCGCGGCGTTCATGCCACGACATCGACTGCGCTTCCAGGACGGCAAGAATATTGTCCTCAACCGTCAGCTTCGGAAGATGGACGGCTCCTGCGGCAGGTAACTGATCCCATGATTCCGCGCCCGCAAATACATCGGCACGTCGGTAATGTCGATGCCCGTCGATCAGCACCCGCCCAGTCTCGGCGGGAATCAGTCCCACGATAATGTAAAAACTGGTGGTTTTGCCGGCTCCGTTCGGCCCCAGCAGTCCGACAACTTCACCTTGTTTTACGTGGACGCTGACCCCGTTGACGACCCTGCGGCCGCGGTAGCTTTTGCCGATCTCATCCGCTGATAACGTCTGCATTTACTTCGTGGTACGTGCGCGAGTGATGGTGGGGGAAGAGCGTTTACTCTCTACCAGAACCCTATCATCGTGACTATAGAAAGTCAACGAATCGCCCCATACTGTGCCGCGTTCGGCATCAAAAATGCTAGGGATTTCGTCCGGTCAGTAAGTACTTGCCATCATCCGCCGTATAGACCAGCCGGTCGCCGACCGCGCGCCGGTTCGGCTCGGTGACCACCACCTTGCCGATTGCGACCATGTGATCGATCTTGCTGGGCGAGTCCGAACCCGGCAGCGACGGACCTTTCTGCTGAACTGGCTTCGGCGCTGCGGCCGTGTTGCTGCCGGAATCCGCCTCAGCCTGCTTCAGATAGACGTCGAGCTGCTGCGTGGTGATCGAACCGCGTCGTGGTTTTAGCCAGCACGTTGCCGGTGTAGCGCGCGCAGTACGCTCCTGGTCGACGTAGGTCAGCTTGTCGGCCGTTACATCCACCGGCGTAGTTTTGCCGTCCTGCGACTGCTGCACGAACAGGCTGGAAACTTTCTGCGACTTGTCCGATTCGGCCAGGATAGCGCGCTTCTCGTTATCGAAGTCCATCTTGGGCGCACGCACCACGTTTGCCGTCTGCCACAGCCGCACGTTGCCGGTGTAGTGCGCGATGCCCGGCTGCTTGAACGCGGTCATGTGCTCGGCGGTGACGTGAATGGGATCCGAGTTCGCCAGCAACGCTCCATTGGGCTGCGGCTTCAGCTCGCTGTACGTGGTCTTCACGTCGTCATCGGCAAAGCCTTCGCCGGTCTGGCGGTTCATGCGCACGTGGATGGCGGTCGTCGTCATGCCGCCGTCGATCACCCGCGGCGATCCGGTCAGCACCAGAATCTGATCGCCCGGCGTATAGGTTGCAACATCGGCAAACGCATCGCGCCCTCCGGTGTTGGGATTGCCTGACGGTTCGTGATACTCGAAATTTCCCGTCTGGATCAGCTTCTCTACGCCGCCGTCGGCCGCGAAGGTGACGTCCAGCTTGTCGGCCGTGCTGACCTTGTCAGGCTGCCCGGGCGTGGTTGACACGATTCGCGAATCAGGCCAGCCGTGCAGCGTCTGCATGCGGTTGTTGTCGTCGAAGGTCGCATGAAATTTGCCGGCGGTGGCGACTGTGGTCGAATTGCTTCCCTGTCTGCTGGCTGCTGTTAGAGGCGTTCGTCGCCGGCTTCGAGCCGGGTGGCGCGGGCAGGATGGTGATCGAAGCTTTGCCGACGGTGTCGCCCGTCTTCAGCTGGTTGCCATTCTCCAGCAGGAAATCCAGCTGGTCGGCAGCAATCTCCATCGGCTGTCCGCTGGTGCCCGATTTCCCCGGCTTGCGGATCCTGCTTCATCCGGGCGTTCTTCACCATGTGGAAACGCGACGGCTGGTTCTGCGTCTTCGAAGTCGACGATGAAGGTGTCGGCCGAACCATGCGCTACGCTGGCGCCGTGCGTATCGAACTTGGCGCCATCCGACAAAATCGCCTGCTGGATCGAGTTCTTCGGTCCCATGTTGAGGTCGCCGCGCGGGCCCATAACTTCAATGACGGTGGGTCCGCGAGCTTCGATATGGACATTGCCTTCCGCGACCACATGCTGCACGGTGTTGTCCGGCTCGAACAGCAAGGTGCCTTTGTCGGCGGTCAAGGTGCGGTCCGGCTGATCGATCCGCGGCATTGAGCAGGACTGCCTGCCGAGGCACTTTCTGAATGGTGCCGCTGCTGCCGGTGATCGTTGCCGGATGATCGCCGGTGGTGACGATATGCACATCCGACTTCAACTGCAGTTCATTGCTCTTGGAATCGTAGTACGCGCCCTTGGCTGAGCCTGTGGCCTGCTCGGTTCGAAATTCCACGACCTCATCGGTCTGCGCGATGCCGGTCTTCTGATTGAAGGTGAGGGAGTGGGTCAGCAGATGCACCGGGTTCTTCAACTCAGCGGGCGCGGCCTGATCGGGCTTGAGCGGACCTTCCGCATTTCCCTGCAAGATCGATGTGCACTTCCCCGACGGCCTTGATGTCGCCACTTTGCGGGTCGTAGGTGAATTGATTGCCGTAGATCTGGTCGAAGCGATCATGCGTGCGGCCGTACACCACGATGTGAACATTCTGCAGATCGGCGTGCCCGCCAGCCTTGAACTGCACCGCCTTGGAAGCGCGAATGGTGTAAATGGTGCGTCCGGCCTCGGACTTGGAAAGCGAGAAGCCGTCGCTGGTCTGCTGGATGTCGAGTCCCAATCGGCTGGGAATATTGTGCAGCGTGGGACCGACCCGGGACCGGGCAATCCAGTACGAAAGGGTTACCGTGGCAACGAGCACGCACACTCCCACGACCAGCCACTTACGTACCTGCGCTAACGATTGAAACATCTAGCTTAATTTTACGCTATCACCGAGGGTCGGCACGACCGCCCAGCAGACTTCAAAGTCTGCTGAAAAACTCACGTAGCGTGACTTGAAAGGGCGTGCCTTTAGCTACGCCGTAACAGTCCTTTACTTTTTGTCATCACGAGCCGGCTTCAGCCGGTGAGGGATCTGCTGTTTCGAGTTATCTCAGCAAGCTGTTCAGCCGGCGACACTTTATCCTTTACCTTTTTCGCAGCGTCGACAAGCTCTCAACGGCGCAGAATCTTGAAACCCTTCACCGGAGTGCGAATGACCAGGCAATCGCTAGGCATATCGTGAAGCGCCTGGCGGCGCTTGGTCCAACCCGACATCATGAAACCGATGGTCAGGCAGAACAGGGACAGAAACTTCATCAGGTGGCGGACTGTCGCCTGGCCGAACGAGATTCTGTCGCCCTCGGAGGTGACGACTTGTAAGCCGAGTAGACGCTTACCCACGGTCGCCCGCCACGACGAGCTTTCCATGAAGGCACAATAAAGCCAGGAACCGACCGCCAGGATAACGATGAACGCCATGCCCGTCGCAACCTTCGACACGAAGGGCGACATTCCCAGCATGTGGCCTGATCGGCGCAGCACAAAATCGATCGCCAGCGTCAGAACCAACGCGCCCGCTGCCTCGAGACAGAGGTCAACGGCTCCTGCCCAGACGCGCAGCCAGAAGCCTGCGTATTCGACTGTGTCTGGTATAGAGGACACGGAGTTCAGATCAGCCCTCACAGCTTGAGCGCGGCGCACGGCCTCAAGCGATGATTCGGTTAGCAGGTCGCCGCAGAAAAGACAGAACCTGCCGTCGGGCAAGCGGGTGTTGCCGCAACTTGCACACACCTCATCAAGCACCGTCTCCATCGGATGGGAATACTACGCCCACCTTGGAGTCCTGTAAAGCGGCCCCATGCCATGATAAAGCCATGCCGGCTCCTCGCATCGCACCTTGACCGCCCGGCTTCGACTACACAAAACGGAAGCCTTCTCACAAGGGTACGCCTGGCCCGTTCGAAGGTCACAACCCTAGGGTCTTAAGGTCACAGACAGGGCGGGAAAGGTCCCGATATGGTTCAAGCAGTTCCCGGTTTGTGCTGTTTTGAACCCGATCCGGGCCTGCACAGATTGTGCGATATGAAGAAATTTGAGCATGGCGGAGATGTAAGGCGAATTGCCCGGGACGCGGGAAGGTCGGAGCGGGAGATTATCGATTTCTCCGCGAACATCAATCCATTGGGTCCGCCAGAATGGCTGCAACCCCTGATCAATTCTCAGATCAGTGCACTCCAGCACTATCCCGACCCGCATTGCACGGAACTGGTGAAATCGGTTGCCGCGCGATACGGTGTTGGCCGTGAAGAAGTTATCGCCGGCAACGGCTCGACGGAAATTCTCTATCTCCTGACCCGAGCAGCGGAAAAATCGAGCGCCTTGATTCCTGTTCCCTCTTATGGAGACTACGTCAAGGCGGCCGTGCAAGCGGGAATGCGCATCCAGACCATACCCGCAGACACCGAGTTGCCGAGCGACCTGTTAACGGCTGACACAGCAGTCTTTATCGGCCGGCCTAATAATCCTACGGGGACCGTGTGTTCGGCCGATAGCCTTCGGATCCTGGCCTCTGACCATCCTGACACGCTTTTCATGGTGGATGAGGCGTTCGGCGATTTCGTGGAAAACTTCGACAGCCTGACCCGGCAGCGTCCCGCCAACGTGATTGTGCTGTTGTCGCTCACCAAGATTTTTGCCATTCCCGGATTACGAACCGGGTGTGCCGTGGGTGACGCACGCTTGATCCGCAGACTGCTGGAGCTGCAGCCGCCATGGAGCGTCAACACCTTCGCCCAGGCTGTGAGTGCAACCGCATTGCGCGATCACGAGTATGTTCGGCGAACCCGCTCTTACGTCACGGGCGAACGCGAGAAGCTCTTCGCCGAACTCAGCTCGCTCTCCGGCCTGACGGTCTATCCCGGCGAGGCAAACTTCCTCTTGGCCGAACTCGAACCCGGTAGCATCGATGCTCCGTCGCTGGCAGAGCGAATGCTTGCTCACGGAATCGCCATCCGGGTGTGTACCAGCTTTCAAGGCCTGAATGAGCGTCACTTTCGGGTCGCCGTGCGAACCAGCGATGAGAACGCCCGTCTGGTTGCCGCCTTACGCGAAGAACTCAACGCTCCATTGCCAAGTGAGTTTGAGCGATCGCCAGCGGCGATCATGGTGTAGCCGACAGGTTAGATCGGATGGGAGCGTGCGGCCGGTGAATCGTCTGGCTGCTGGAGATGATCGTGACGAAGAGTAGCGCTAGATGGGGAGGTATCCTGGCGGAGTTGGAAGGTACACGCCTGGAAGACAGCCCCATGAAGGTTGCCAATCCGCCCGAGCTGCCAGCTTCCGAGCTCTGTCAGAGCTTATCCGGCCGGATAGGACGAACAGGACCGTCCCCTTTCACTCCGCTGGTAGTCGCATTCGATCTGGAAAGCGTGCTCGTTCCGGAGATCTGGCAAACCGTCTCACGAGTAACGGGCATACCCCGCCTGGCGTTGACCACCCGCGACACTCCCGACTTCGAAACCCTGATGCGCGAGAGGATGAGCCTGTGCCGGGAACATGGGCTTACATTAGCGCGACTGAGAGAGATTGTCGGCACCATGCAGCCACTGCCCGGAGCGGTCGAGTTTCTAGCCTGGGTACAGGAGCGGATGCTCGCGGTAATCGTGTCCGACACGTATCACGAACTGGCTGGCCCTGTCGTAGAGAAGCTCGGCTGCCCGTTAATGGTTTGCAACGGGGTCACCCTGGACGAAGAAGGATACCTTGATGGCCATCGTCCCCATAATGAGCGTGGCAAAGCCGCAGCGGTCGAGCACTTCCAACGACTGGGGTTTGAAGTGGTAGCGGTGGGCGATTCGCACAACGACCTGCCCATGCTGAACGCCGCCAACGCCGGCGTATTGTTCAAGCCTTGCGCTGGATTGATGGAAAGCGTCAAGGACTTGCCGCTGGCCTGGAACCTGGAGGAATTACAGGCTGAGTTGCAAAAGTTCCTGGCCAAAATCCCATCTATGACCGTTGCGTCGGTTTGATTACCTGCGACGAGCTGCCGACGAACTCGTTGATATCTGACCACCGAGGTGTATCAATTTCTGGAGAGCTTGCAAGAGAATATCCGTTGGGCCACATCGCATTGGCGCAGTTATGCCGCCAGGCTGGAGCCGATGACGCTGGTTTCGTCGAACTGGATCGGGCCGTCTTGCCAGCCCAACGCGAGAGCGTGCTGCGGGTTCTGCCTTGGGTACGATCGTTTGTCGTCGTCGTGCGCTGCCTCAACCGGCCCTTCATCCGCGCTCGTATGCGGAGCCTCACTTCCGCTGAATATGTTGAGGTCGGCCGCGACGTCGAGGCGATCGTCCAACGGGCGGTGCAGGAGCTTGAGGGAAGCGGAGTTCGAGCGCTAGGGTTTTATTGTTTTCCCCCGGAATTCGGAGGCACGCATCGCTCGCCTTCCCTGGTTTCACTGCGGCTTCTGGCCGAGGCCGCCGGGTTAGGCGTGATTGGGAAAAATCGAATCGTGCTGCATCCCCGGTTCGGCGCGGATATCTACCTGGGCGTCATTGCACTCGACCGAGCGATTACTGCTTACGGCCAACCTCTGGCCTATTCGCCCTGCGCGAATTGCAATCTGTGCGAAGAAACTTGTCCCACTGGCGCAATCGCCAGGAACGGCTACTACGACTCGAGCAAATGTATTCAAAGCCGGGAATACGACGCGGATGTTCATTGCGATCTTTGCCGGGCGGTGTGCCCTGCCGGCGACCCAGTCATCGCCCTCCCCTAGCCCAAGGCAACATCGCCAACGAACTTCGTCAGGTGAAGTGGGAAGGTCACACTTTACTTGGCCGGCGCGTAAAAGTAGTAATCGGCAGTGTAGGGAATCTTTACTTCGACGTTCTGCTTTGAGGTATTGCACTCAGATGCCGGGGGCGCTAACCCACCTTTGGTATGAATTCGCTGAATCGTTGTGGCCCGGCTGAGCACGCCATTTCCCGAGTGGCCCGTGATGGTAACAAGTAACCAGGGAATCGAGTCTGCGTCCGGCGAATCTACGCGAGCGGCGGCCTTGCCCGTAACTTCGCTCCCATCGTTGTCTTTCCAGGTCGGTCCGGCGTAATGCCGCCCGATCGTGGTACCTTGCTGGTCGTGCAGCTCAGCTTCCGGGGCCTTCAAAGTCCATGCCGGATTCCCTTCCGTTCCCGGTTGGCACACGTAGATCTGCGAGCCCGATGCGTGAGCCAGCAGAATAACTTCTTCACCCCCGGGCGCCTTAATTTTATCGGGCACATCGGGAGGCGAGATCGCTTGCCCGCTTGCCTGGGCAGCGATTCCGATCAATAGACCGATTTGCAGCAATCGTGTGATCACCGCAGAAGTTTACCATCGCCGGCCGTAGGCACGAACACAGGTTGCATCTTTAAGTCGGCCGAAAGAGTTAAGAGCGAAAGCGCGTTCGAGATATGAAGTCGTTAGCCAAGCGGTGTGCTTACCCGTCAGGAACGAGCGGCCCGGTCGTGGTAGTTCCCAGCGGCGGCAGCGAATGAGCAACTGTTGACTCCGCGCTGGCATCAAGTCGGATACGTGTCTCGGAATTTGAGCATTTGTTTATGGGGCAGAACGTCAGTTTCGCCTTCGAACTGCTGAGGTGAACGAACCGCATGGCCAAACCAACTAAGCTAACTTCTCCAACCCAAATCGATCCTTTCGATACTGGAAAAAAGAGTCTACGGGTCGTGATTGAAACGCCTAAAGGCAGCCGAAACAAGTTTAAGTACGATGAAGACCTGGGATGCTACCGGCTCAATAAGGTTCTTCCCGAAGGCATGAGCTTCCCTCTCGATTTCGGGTTTGTTCCTCAGACGAAAGCCCAGGACGGCGATCCTTTAGACGTGCTATTGATGATGGATCAGCCCGCTTATCCCGGGATCGTGGTCGAAACCCGAATCGTGGGAGTCATCGAAGCAGAACAAACCGAAGGCAGCAAAACGACCCGCAATGACCGCATTCTGGCGGTCTCGGTGGAGTCGCATACTCACGCCGACATTAAGGGACCAGACGATCTGAATAGCACGATGATCGATGAATTGGAGCAGTTCTTCGTGGCCTACAACCGGGAAGCTGGGAAGAAGTTCAAGCTACTTGGCTGCAAGGGGATGAAAACCGCCATGAAGCTCATCAAGAAATCTCGCTTAAAGTAACTCGCCGATAGAACGCGGACCCGCTGTTTTTCACCCCCGTTTTGGCCCTTCCGGCGGCGATACTGGGCGTTAGCCGACCTAACTTATCTTTTCCCGCAACATTCTGAGTATCGCAGGGAATAACAAGCCTCTCTGGTAGTTTAGTCTTGTGAGGATGTCGGCAGCAGACCAGCGATCCGATTCGTTCGCCGCACTGGCGATGCCTCTGTTCGATCAGCTATACAACTTCGCGCACTGGCTGACCCAAAATCGCGAAGAGGCCGAAGACCTGGTCCAGGAAACGTATGCGAAGGCTTTGAAAGGATTTTCCTCTTTCCAGCCAGGCACCAACTTCCGGGCGTGGATGTATCGCATCTTGCGCAACACATTCTTGACCTCGCGCACGGGATTGAGGGCTGCCGCAACGATACCGCTCGATGCGGATGACGATGGACCTGAATTGGCTGTTGAGAACAAGACGCCCGAGACGATTCTGATGCAGCGCTCGGATACGCAGCTGGTGCAAAACGCCATCGCAGATCTGCCGGTGCATTACCGCGAGATCCTTCTGCTTTGCGAGGTCGAGGAAATGTCGTACCAAGAGATCGCGGAGACACTTTCCATTCCCATGGGTACGGTGATGTCGCGGTTATCGCGAGCTCGAAAAGCACTGCGCGGCATCCTGGCCTCTGCCGTTTCCAAAAGGGTGAACCATGGTTTGTGAGTCGTGGAAAGCACAACTCGACGCCTACCTCGATGGGGAGCTTCCCGAAGATTCCATGCGGGCCTTCGATGCTCACGTGCGTGACTGTGCCTCTTGTTCGGCTGACGCTCTTGCCCGCGTACAAATGAAGCGTGCTGTGCAGGTTGCCGGAAAACGCTTCACTCCCAGTGCCGACTTCCGGCAACGGATGCAACAGACCATAGCTCCCAAGCCCACTCGCAATTTCAATCTTGGATGGATCCTGGCGGCTGCGGCGGCCGTCATTCTTGTGATCGGCGGATTGATTTCGATCTATGCGGGAATTCAGTCGCGCCGCGATCGCGTCTTCGGCGAGATCGCAGATTTGCATGTGGCGAACCTGGCCAGTTCATCGCCCGTGGACGTCATCTCCACCGACCGCCATACCGTAAAACCGTGGTTCCAAGGCAAGATTCCTTTCTCGTTTAACTTGCCCGAGCTGCAGGACACTGGGTTCACCCTGGTCGGAGGCCGCATGGCTTATCTTGATCAAACGCCGGGTGCGCAGCTGATCTACGACGTTCGCAAGCACCATATTTCTGTGTTTGTATTTCCAGATCGTTCGTTGGATGCCAGGCTCGGGCAAAACTCCCTCTCGCCCAAGAAGCTACCTTTCAATATGGAGACCTGGAGCCAGGGCGGGCTGCGCTACTTTGTGATCGGCGACGCGAGTGCTGCCGACATTGATGCTCTGGCAAAACTTTTTAAGGCTGCGGCGTAGCTTCGAGTTCCTTGCCGCTCTAACGACGCCGGGAGGTTCCGGAATCTCAATTAAGTCGATGAGCCTTAGCTTTCAGGTGCCCCTACCGCCGACGCCAGCGACGCTACTCGCGCAAAATCGACGAGATTCAGTTGCACGCCACCGTAGTCAGGATGCTGGTTGTAATCGACCGTGAAGGCCAGGTCGAGCAGGTCGCCCGCTAGAAGCGGGTCCTGTGCCGCACGCTCAGCCATCCGCCAGCCGAGAACATCGTGAGCCCGCTGAAAGCGCCCGCCATTCGCCTGCGGATCGGCTGGACACCGCGCGAAGCTTGAGATGCTTCTCTTTCAGCACGCGTGCCGGCTGCACCAGCTTCGCACCGCGGGCGACAAAAACCGGGGTTGCATTGCCTACGCCAAACGGCTCCAGCTTCTGCAAAGCCAGCCAGAAATCATGCTTGATGTCTTCCAGCGCGACTTCGGCGTCATATTCCAGCATCGGAACAAAATCTGCGGGCGTCAAGCGTTGCCGGGCATAGGCATCCAGCCGTGAGCGCAATTCCGCAATCTGATCCACGGGCAGTGTGCATCCCACAGCGTGGGAGTGTCCGCCGAACCGGGTAAAAAGCTCGGGACACGATTCCAGCGCCTCCAACAAATGAAACGCGCTGATCGATCGGCCCGAGCCGTGCGCCTCTTCGCCCTCACGGGAAAAGATCAGCGTCGGCCGGCAATATCGCTCGACGATCCGCGTGGCACAAATCCCGATGACGCCGCGATGCCAGTTGTCGCCATCCACCACCATGCAGTAGGCGTCCTTCATTCCGGGCGTCGATTCGACCTTCCGCTGGATCTCCTCCAGGATGCGCTGCTCTTCCTGCTGCCGATTGCCGTTCAATTCGTTAAGCTGCATCGCCATCTCGGCAGCCTTGCCGGCATCCTTCTCGGTGAACAACTGAATCACGCGCTCGGCAATATCCATGCGGCCCGCGGCATTCAGACGCGGAGCCACGCGAAACGCGATATCGCCGGCGCTGAGAGGCCGGGAGCCATCAAGATCGCAATTCGTCAGCAGCGCGCGCAGCCCGGCATTGACCGGCTTGCGCAATCCCTCCAGACCAAGTTTGGCGAAGACGCGATTTTCGCCCATCAGCGGCACCGCATCGGCAATCGTCGCGATCGCCACCATCTTGAGGAACGATGGCAACAATCGCTCGCGTCCACTTTCCACCAGTAGAGCTTGAGCGATCTTGAACGCCACCCCTGCTCCGCATAGCGATTTGCACGGATACTCGCAACCTTGCTGATTGGGATTGACCACGGCCAGCGCTTTGGGAACGCCCTCGGCTTGTGGCAGGTGATGATCGGTAACGATGAGATCGATCCCACGCCGCTGAGCCGTTTCAGCGGCAGCAAATGCACGAATCCCGGTATCCACGCTGATGATCAGCCGAATACCGCAATCGGCCGCCTGCTCGATGACCTCATCGCGCATGCCGTAGCCTTCGCGAATGCGATGGGGAACGTGGTAATCGACCTTGCCGCCGCAAATCTCCAGCGCGGTCTTGAGAATGACAATCGCCGTTGTGCCGTCAACGTCGTAGTCGCCATAGATGAGCACGGTTTCACTGCGCTCGATGGCCGCGCGCAGGCGCTCCACAGCAGCGCGAAGTCCAGTCATCAAATAGGGTGAGTGCAGGTCTTGCAGCGATGGCGAAAGGAATTTGTGGGCTTGCTCGGCGTTCTGAATTCCGCGCACGGCCAGCAGGCGGGCCAGGGAAACCGGCAGCGCCACTTCCAGCGCCAGTCGATCTACCAGTTGTGATTCGGCGGTGCGAAGGACCCAGCGCACTATTTACCGCTCGTCACGCAACTTCTCAGGAGTTCGTCATTCATCCGGCAAGTCTCTTCGCGCCGCAAACGGGGATGCCCGGAAGACGCCGCATTTGCGTCTTCTGGGGTGGTTCAGTGTTCGTCGTCCTGATCGCCGTCGTCAATCGCCAGGGTCCCGAAATCCTCGACCAGGTCCAGCAGATGCTGATAGCGCTCGTACCATTCGGTGGTCGCTTCGAACAGGAACATGATGCCCTGATGCGGCCACCCGAGTTGGATGAATCCCGTCTTTCCGACGTAGTTGCGCAACCAGCGCGCTTCTTCCATGTCTTCATCGCTGGGATAGCTGGCGTGCTGCAGGCGCTGGATGAGATAGTCGAGTTCGTCGCGCTCCAGAACTTCCTCATCCATGGAGAGGAACTCCGCGCCCGCCTTCTTTGCCAGCTCCACGAAGTCTTTCCAGCTCTCGGGATTGTCCCGCGGATCCCACATGACGCTGTGAACTTCTTCGGTGACATAGCCCTGGAAGCGGCTTAAGCCGTGCCCCAGGATGAAGGCATTCATGTCGTCTTTCAGGGTTGATAGATCATCGGACATAAGGATCTCTCGCGCGTTGGCCCGCCTACTTTGCCGCTGAGAAAATTATCATACTCCGATGCACCCTGGCTGACACGGCGCAAACCTGGTAAATCCGTGGCCGGCGCATGGCGCTAACCTGCGACCAACGTGTTAAACTAACTGTTTCCCTGACTGATCCGAACTAGACATGCTCTTCTCCAAAGAATATGTGGGCTATCTGGCCCGCGAAGTCACCAATAAGCTGGTTGAAGGCGAGTTCATCGAAACCGCGGACAAGGCGGCGGTGAAAGAGCGCATCAACGCAGCCCTGCTTGATGAGCTGACGCTGGAAGACCGCATCAACGACGAAGTACGCATCATTCTCGACACCTACTCCGACGAGATGCAGCGCAGCGGCGCCAATTACCAGGAAATGTTCAAAAAGATCAAGAACGAGCTGGTGCGCAAGTACAAGGCAGTGCTATGAGAATCAGCCAGCCCCTTGAACTTGTCATCCCGAGCGGAGGCGACCGGGTTCTGGCCGCCAAAGTCGAGGGATCTGGGGCCCTTTTGTGCAAGGCGACGCTATGAGAATCAGCCGGGAAAAGATCAACAAACTGGCGCACGCCGTGGCTGATACTCTTGCCGAAGTGGAGAACGTCGACTTCGTGGAGGACCGCAATACCATACGCCTCGAAGTCCGGCGCGTTCTGGAGAACCTGATGACCCAGGAGGCCAAGATCGATGCTGCCGCCAGGCAGAAGATCGAAAGCCAGCGCCGTACCATCCTCGAAGGCTCCCAGGAATGGGACATCCTCTACCGCAAGTACTACAACGAAGAAGTGAAGAAGCTGGGAATTTAAACCAGCGGCTGGCATTCAGCTTTCAGCATTTAACATTCAACTCAGCCGACTTGCAGCGGAGTAGCATCTTTCCTTAGCTCGTATAATCAACGCGAGTCCTACCTGTGCCGGTCGTTACGAATCTGAAAGACGAACTCAAGCGCATGGCTCTGGAAGCTGGCTTCGATCTCGCCGGCGTTGCCGGCGTCTCCGATACTCCCGAGCACCACTTCTTTCCCCAATGGATCGCCCAAGGCCGTGCCGGTGAAATGAAGTATCTGGAAGCGCGTAACGATGTCGGCGAACTGAAGCGCGCATCACTCTCCAACGCGGCGCCCTGGGCGCATTCCATCGTTGTTTGCGCGCTCAACTACAACACCGACCAACCCTACTCCACGCACGCCGGAAGCTCTGCGCAAGGATGGATCTCTCGCTATGCCTGGTCGCAGCACGACTATCACGACGTGCTGCTGAAAAAACTTCGCGCTCTCGAAGCCCGACTCCTCGCCTTATGCGAACAGCGCGAAATTACCGCTCCCCGTACCTGGTGTTACGTCGACACTGGCCCGGTCATCGAGCGCGCCTTCGCCAAGTACGCCGGCATCGGCTGGATCGGCAAGAATACCTGCATCCTGAATGAGCAGTTGGGCTCATGGCTCTTTCTCGGGGTAATGCTGACCTCCCTGCAACTGGCACCCGACCTTCCCCCGCCCGATCGCTGCGGGTCGTGCACGCGTTGTCTCGATGCCTGCCCCACCAACGCTTTCCCTGCCCCCTATCAGCTCGACGCAACCAAGTGCATCTCATATCTCACCATAGAGCTGCGCGGCTCCATTCCAGAACAGCTACGTTCGGGAATCGGGCGCCAAGTCTTCGGCTGCGATATCTGTCAGGATGTCTGCCCGTGGAACCAGGCAGCAGCAGTGACAAGCAATCCGGAATCGCAGCCGCGCCCGCAGCTTGTCAATCCCGATCTCGAATGGCTGGCAAAACTCAGCGTGGAAGAGTTCCGTGAAATCTTTCGTGGCTCGCCAGTCAAACGGGCAAGATTCAATGGCCTTCGCCGCAACGTAGTCATCGCCATGGCCAATAGCGGTGACGAGCGCTACCTGCCAATTCTTGACCTACTCACCCGCGACGAAGACATCATCGTTGCCAGCCATGCTCACTGGGCGATCGATCATCTCAACCGCGTCGCAGCTTCTCGATAAACACCCAAGCTGTAGTTACTTTCTATGCCGTCTTCCGCTGGTGCAGAGTTTCCCGGTGCGGGTAGGAATTACATTTTGCATCACTGAAGCCGAGTGTACAAACCTGCGCCAACTCACGATTTCAAAACTGGCACGTCTATTGCATTACACAGAGAAGCGAAGCAGACCAGAAGGGGTTCAATCCTCGGCGTAAGGGTGAAGCGCCGAAACAGCGAGCAGCAAGCAACGTGGTACAGGGCGTCGCCGGCGGAAGACAGGTGAGTTCCCCATCTAACCGCGGTGACGTCCTAACGAGTAAGTTTTTGTCGTGAGCCGCAAGATCCCCCTTAACCGGTCACGACTGATGCCCACCGCACCCAGCTCGGGCGGAGAAGGTTCCCCTGGGGCATCGTGGCCTTCCTGTCTCGGGACAGGAAGGCTTTTTTGTTTCCCTGATCGCCGCCGTTCTCCAAGAGCACAAGCTGCCAACGAAATCACGACTGGCGTCGACACCCCTATCCTTCATTCAAGTGACAAGCGAGACGATTCTGGCTATAAAGGACAGTCATGACTGAGGCCCTCAGCCGCCGTTTAAAACAGGCGCAGTTCGCCAGTGCCGCCCAGGAAGCTCTGCTGAGCGTCGTCGTTGCGGCCAACACGCTGAACGATCTGATGGACCAGATCTGTGAAGACTTCGGCATCAGCCGTCCGCAGTACAACGTGCTGCGCATCTTGCGCGGCGTTCACCCCGAAGGCCATGCGCGTTGTGAGATTGCCCGCCGCATGGTCGATCGCGCATCCGATATCACCCGCCTGGTTGATCGTCTGGAGACGCGGGGATTGGTGAAGCGCTACCGGGGCGATAGCGATCAGCGCGAGACGATCACCTCGATCACCGCCAAAGGTATAAGGCTTCTCGATAAAATGCGGCCCCTGATCGATGCCCGAACCGCCGGAATCTTGCGCAAGCTGAGCGATGAGGACTGTCTGGAGTTGAGCCGCCTGTGCGCCATGATTTTCGAGCCCGAGTCTGAAGACCAGCCGGTCCCAAAGGCAGAATGATCGCCAATCCGCCGGGCTTTCGAAAACCGCGGCGTGCCCGTCCTGTTCCTGACCGTATCTGTTTCCTCATGAATCTGAATCCTCCCGCGCCGCTTCGCATCAATACATGTGTTGCAACACATATTATGTTCGTTGCAACATAAATCACCGCCTACCACGGTGATTCCAGGAGGTAACGCATGAATACCCTGCTGATCGTCAATTCCAGTCCGCGGAGCACCTCAGTCTCGCGACGGCTCGCCGGCCATGTGGCCCAGGAGTGGGCAGCCCACAATCCCGACGGCCGGATTCTTGAACGCGACTTGGCCGCTCAACCCCTTCCCTTCCTGACGGAATCGTGGATCCAGGCCTCGGGCACGCCGGCGGAGCAACGGACGCCGGAACAGCGACAGGCACTGGCACTGTCGGATGCGCTCATTGATGAGTTGCTGGCGGCCGATGTTATCGTGCTGGGAGTTCCCATGCACAATTTTTCCATCCCGGCATCTCTGAAAGCCTGGTTCGATCTGATTACCCGAGCCGGAAAGACCTTCAGCTACGGCGAGAAGGGGCCAGTGGGGCTGCTCCCGGGGAAACAAGTAGTAGCGATTGTCTCCCGCGGAGGTTCGTATGGCGAAGGCACTCCGGCATCTGCGGCCGACTTTCAGATTCCCTATTTGCGTCACATGTTGGGCTTTGTCGGCTTGAAAAACGTCACCGTCATCGAAGCCGATAAGCAAGCCTTCGGACCTGATGTTGCCGAACAGGCGGTAGAGAATGCTGTGAAGAAGCTGTCGGCACTTGCGCAAGGCTGTCAGGCGCAACTCGTAGCCAGCGCATAATCCGGCTGGCGAGTCATCGCCGAAAAAAGAACCCTCCCGAGGGGGAGGGTTCGTGGTTTTGGTCGCAACTCGAAAGCTCACGTTCAGTGACCTTGAAGACGCGAGCTCTCGCGTGGCGGAGACGTCTTAAACGCGCACGACGTTAGCGGCCTGGAAGCCCTTTGGTCCCTTGGTAAGGTCGAACTCTACTGTCTCGCCCTCGTTTAGGCTGCGGTAACCGTTTTCCTGAATAGCTGAGAAATGCACGAACACGTCCTCGCCCGTGGACCTCTGAATAAACCCGTAGCCTTTGGCTCCGTTAAACCACTTTACTGTACCTTTCTCTCTCACAACCCGCTCCTTTCAACTGTGAATCTTGAATCGCCCCTGCTTCGCGGACGTTCCATGTACACCCTGAGAATCGATCTCCAAACTGCGCTGTTATACGCAGCCGGAGTCGTAGGAGCAGACCTGGAAGGCGTCTCAACGTCGCCGGGAAACCAGGGTTGCGGCTCAGTTCGCAGCTTTTCCTGCAATGAAAAAAGGCTCTGGGTATGCGCGGTGGCGGACTACTATCGTCCGCTCCGGCAGATCCAGGAGCCCGTGCAATGCGTGAAATCTGACTGCTGACAGAAACATCAACCCAAATCCGCGTTTCGGAGTAACCGAAAGCTCCTCCTTCGCCCTTTGAAGGGGGAGCAAAAGATAATTACAGGAACTCCGCACTTTGGCAAGTGTTTCCTGCACAACAGCTTCCACCCTGTTCCCGTTATGAAATACCAGTTCCATTCTGGAAGAGGCAGACTTCTCCGTAAGCAGTGCTGTTTGCTCTGTTACGATTGAAGAGATGGGCAGCAACTCAGACGCTTCCGGCGGTGAACCCCCGAATCGGACTCAACAATTCTCCACCGGATCCTCTACTGCCAACGTCGTTGCTCCCATTAAGCCTCATGGAACCATAGAGTTGCACGCGACCCCTCTCAAGCCAGGGAGGGCCGCTAAACGTCTGCTTGAGGAGGACGACCGGGAGGAACTGTTTCAATACCTGCCGGAGACCTACAGCCTTTCGCATCGGCTGCGACGGCACGGCTTGTCAACCCTCCGCTACCTGACGCAGACTGAAGTGCACACCTATGCTTTCTCAGTGGCGGCGAACTCTATCCTTTCGTTCTTTCCGTTTATCGTCCTGCTGCTGACCGTGGTGCACAGAATATTCCACTCGCAGGCAATGTATAACGTGGTACTGGAGCTGCTGCGCGACTACCTGCCCAGCAACAAGGACTTCGTTATTCGCAATCTGCAGTTTCTCGCCAGCGTCAGGGGACGCGGCCAGGTGCTGTCGTTCGTCATGTTGCTGATCACCTCGACTGGGATTTTTCTTCCGCTCGAGGTGGCACTCAATAGTATCTGGGGTTTCAAGAAGAACCGCTCGTACTTGATGAACCTGGTTGTTTCGCTCGGCCTTGCGTTGGCATGTGGATGTCTGGCCATGCTTTCCATTGCCCTGACGGCCGAGAACCTGCGAATGCTCGGCCTGATGATCGGCGATCAGAACTTTGTTTTCCGAGGCCTGGGCTTCGTCGTGATGAAGGCGTCGGCCATCGTGGCGACGATTGGAATCTACTTTCTTATCTATTGGGTCTTGCCGCACGGAAAGGTCCCAGCCCGCGCCGTCCTGCCGGCGGCCATCATTACCGGCTTAGTGTCAGAGGGCGCGAAGTACCTTTACATCCTGGTGCTGCCGTGGCTGAATTTTCAGGAAGTCTATGGACCGTTTTCGGTTTCCGTAACCCTGATCTTCTGGTCGTTCTGGAGCGGGATGCTGCTGCTGGGCGGCGCTTATCTGTCTGCCGCCGAGCACGCCAGCCGGGTGCAGGCGCGACGCGAGACGGCTGTATCGAAACAATAATCCGCCGCGCACTTTGCTTTATGCTGAACGGGTTTTAGCTGCAGGATAGATCCCCAAGACCTTCACGAATTCCGCAATCTCGCTTAGATGGCGCAACGCGTTGCGAGCCGGCTCGTCATCTCCGCGCAGGATGTCGACAAAGAAAACATACTCCCAGGGATGACCGCGCAGAGGACGGGACTCAATCTTGCTGAGACTAATGCCGCGCAGCGCGAAAACGCTGAGCGCCTTGAAGAGCACGCCCGGCTCATTCTTCAGGGCGAAGCCGATCGATGTCTTGTTTGAGCCGCTTCCGATCTTCCGTGACTTATCGATCAGCAGAAAGCGCGTATAGTTCTGCCGGTCATCTTCAATTCCCGCCAACAGGACTCGTCCTCCATATTGTTTGGCCGCAGCCTTTGGAGCGATGGCCGCTGCGTCGCGCAGACGTTCGGTAACCAGATGGCGCACGCTCCCTGCCGTGTCATAGAAAGGCACGGCCTCGACTTCGGGCCGGGAGCGAAAGAAATTCCGGCATTGGTCGAGAGCTACGGGATGAGAAAAGACGCGCCGAATCTGGTTCAGCTTCACTCCCGGCGGAGCGATGAGGTTATGCCGAATTCGGAGATGCAGTTCACGATGAATGAAGACGTCTCGCGCCAGCAGTAAGTCAAAGTGTTCCGCAACCGACCCGGCTAATGAATTCTCGATGGGAACGACTGCTGCCTGGACCGACCCGCTCTTGACGCGATCGAACACTTCGGCCGATCGGGAGCAGGCCACAACCATCCCGCGCGGCAGCATCTTTCCTGCCGCCTCATGGCTAAAGGAGCCCAGCTCCCCTTGAATCGCAACTCTCATAAGGATGCGCCGAGCATATCAGAGCTTAGGCGCTGTGCGCGCTGGGTTGCCCGTTGCGAACAATTTTTGCGGGTTTGTTTAATATGTCGGCCGACCTTAGGAAAACAACCATAACCGCGGGATTGTCCTCCAACTGTATAGCTCGATGTTGCGGGCGAGAGCGAAACTTAATTAGGACAATAGGGGTGACACGATGCTTTGGACAATTTTTGTGATCCTGCTGGTGCTGTGGCTGCTGGGAGTAGTTACCAGCTACACGCTGGGCGGATTCATTCACATTCTGTTAGTGCTGGCGGTGGTAGCTTTGATTTTCCAACTCATCTCCGGCCGCAGGACCGTGGTCTAACCGCATCAACCAATGCGTCGGACCGTGGAATGCCAAGGCGTCAACAACTAACTGGCGCCTGACAGCATTAATTCTTAAGTTCAAACCAAGGAGGTAGTCAAATGGATAAGGATCGCGTGAAGGGCAAATTGGATGATGCCGCCGGACGGGCAAAACGCCAGGTAGGCGAGTGGACCGGTGATACCGGGGCCCAGGTAGAAGGGGCGGCCCAACAGATCAAAGGCAAAGCTGAGAACGCTTGGGGCAACGTGAAAGACGCAGCTCGCGACACCGCGGATGAAGCCAAACGCAAGCATGAAGAAAGCAAACTCGAGGACGAAAAGAGGAAGAACGACCGCAGAGAGAATGTAGCCTAGCCTCGAAGGCCAGTAGGTTTTTTGGGAGGGCGCCTCGCGGGGGCGCCCTTTGTTTTTTTGCTTTGCAACTCGACTAGCAGATTGCCTGCCGTGTCGATTGAAAATGCCTGCTTCCGGGTGGACGACCGTTGTCGCACTGTACTCGGTCACGATAGCCGGCCCGCGATACTTCTTGCCCCGCCTCAAATCCTGGCGGTCATAAATCGCCGTAGCGACCGGCTTTCCCGCAAACCAAACCGGAGACTTCTTTAGGCCTGCAACTGCGCTGTGCGATTTTGAGGGGGTTGCTACCGGTGGTCGCCTAACTTTGATGGTGGCGCGAAGGCGCACAGTTACCAATTCAACTTCGTGGTCAGGGTGGCTGTAACCATAGCGAGCCTGGTGGGCACGGTGAAACCCCGCGACCAAGCCCGAGGAGAACAGAACGTTCAGTTCGAAACCCTGCCCCTGATAACGGAGGTCTACGGTGCGCTCGAAGTGGATTTTGCCCGGCCATCCCTCGGCCCGAAACTCTTGCGTGGCCCGACGTTCCAGCGCGTTGAATTGTTTACGAATGTTCGTTATCGGAGCATCTGAGCCGATGCTCAATACCACGGTGCGTGAATAATCTCTGACGATGTCGCTGGCCAGAATGCCGTAAGCGGAAAGGGCTCCTGGCATGGTTGGAATGATGACGCGCGGAATACCCAGGGCGCGAGCCAACTCGCAAGCATGCAGTCCTCCGGCTCCTCCGAAGGCGACCAGCGTAAACTCACGCGGATCATGTCCTCGCTCGATCGAGACCACGCGCAAGGCACGCTCCATGTTGGCGTTCACCACGCGGATCACGCCTTCTGCAAATCGCTCCGGCGACATCCGGAGGCCTTGCTGCTTAAGCCATTCCTGGGTAACGGCACGCGTACGCTCGCCATCCAGACGGAAGGTCCCGCCGAGAAATTTGTCGGGTTGCAGGCGCCCCAGAAGCAGATTTGCGTCAGTGACGGTCGGCTGCAATCCTTTGCCATAACAGATTGGTCCCGGATCGGCGCCGGCCGATTCAGGTCCGACCCGCAAAGCACCCCCGGCATCGAATCGAGCCAGCGAGCCTCCGCCAGCGCCCACGGTGTGAATGTCGAGCATGGGCACCCGAACCGGCAGCCCCGCGACATCGGCTTCGTTGCACGGCTTGGGTTCGCCGACAACCAGCGCAACGTCGGTCGAAGTTCCTCCCATGTCGAAGCTGATCACGCTCTCGAATCCGCTGTGCCGGGCCATCGCGGCCGCGCCTACGACGCCCCCGGCTGGACCTGAGAGCAGCGTCCTGACCGGCTGGCGCGACGCCGACTGCAGAGAGGTAATACCTCCGCTGGATTGCATGACGAATACACGCGACTTCGTCTTCTCCGCATCGCGGCGCAGGCGCGCGTCCAGACGCTGCAGGTAACCTTGCATGACGGGCTGCAGGTAGGCATTCGCTACCACCGTACTGGCCCGCTCATACTCGCGGAACTCCGGCAAAACGATGTGCGATAGCGACAACGGCAGCCCGAGTTCTTCCAGTACGCGGCCGATGGCGCGCTCGCTCTCGGAATTAGCAAACGAGAACAGCGTCGAGACCGCGATTGATTCCGCTCGGCTGGCATGCACATTGCGAGCGAGCACGCGAAGATCTTCTGCGGTTGGCCGCTGCAAAATCTTGCCATCAGCGTCCACCCGCTCGGGCACTCCGAACCGCATATCGCGATCTACCAGTGGGGGCACGCGTTCGAACATCAAGTCGTAAAGCTTGGGACGGTTTTGGCGGCCGATCTCAAGGGTGTCTTCAAAACCGGCTGTCGTCACGAACGCAACCTTCGCTCCGGTGCGCTGCAGTAACGTGTTGGTGCCAACGGTCGTCCCGTGGAGCAGAAGCGCATCGGCTGAAGCGTTGGTCGCCGAAAGCGCCTGGGCAATGGCCAGAGAAGGATCGGCTGGGGTGGAGAAGACTTTGGTCATCCGCAGCTTGCCGCGTTCAATCCAGACGCAGTCGGTGAAGGTGCCACCGGTATCGATGGCGACGCGAAGTGACGGCTTCGATGATTTGGAGGCAGATGCGGCCATGACTGAGCGAGAAGTGGAGCGGAGAATCGCCGATTTTAGCACGCGCCCGGGAAACGGCTAAAGACGCTTTCCCATCTGATAGGCGTCGAGGCCGTGGCTGGAATAGTATCCGGGCAAGACACGAAGAATTTCATATCCAAGCTTGCGATACAGTTGCTGGGCAGCGTCGTTGTCAACGGCGGTCTCCAGATAGACATTGGAGCAACCCACCAGTCGCAATCGGTGTTCGCACTGCGCCATCAGCGTGCTGGCAAGGCCCAGCCGGCGTGCCTCGGGCAATATATCCAAGGTGAGGATGCGGCCGTACCTGGCGCGAACCGGATGAGCCACCACAAACCCGGCGATTTGGCCTGTGGTCTGTGCCGGTTCCTGAAATTGCAACTCGCCTACCAACACGATCGCATTCCGTTTTGTGATGAAGCCGCTCAATTCCATTTGCGTGTAGGCGATGCCTGGCGGGAAACACAGCTGATCGATCCGCCAGAGCCAATCGAAATCGGCGGGACGGTAGTCACGGATGCGGAACGCCATAGCGGCGGTGGGCGGAGTCGATTCCAAACGAACAAGTCTCCCGCCTATGATACTGCCGAGATCGTGGAAAAGCAGGGCCGTTCGTACCCCGTCGGCAAAGAAAAAGCGCGCTCCGAACGTCAAGAGCGCGCCCAGATCAGTAATCGTTGTTATGCAGCCTTGCGAGTTTTCTGCCGCGCCTCAGAAAATACCTCAAGCATCTTCTGATTGAATTGAGGAATATCGCTGGGCTGACGGCTGCTGATCCAGTTGTGATCGTGCACCACAGCCTCGTCTGTCCAATTTCCTCCCGCATTTCGCAGGTCGTCCTGGATGGTCTTGTAGCTGGTCAGGTGACGGCCCTTCATTAATCCCGCCGACACCAAGAGCCACGGACCGTGGCAAATCACGGCGATGGGCTTGCCTTCGCTATTAGCCTGCTGAACGAATTCCTGCGCCTTCTTTTCAATTCGCAGGGCATCGGCATTCATCGCGCCGCCCGGCAAGAGCACGGCGTCAAAGTCGGCAGGCTTGGCTTTATCCAAAGTCATATCGACTTTCACTTTTTGCGTCTTGGTGTCGTGCTTCACGGCCTGAATTTCTCCCGCTTTCGGCGAGATGACCACAGTCTGGGCCCCGGCTTCCTGCAACGCCTTCCGAGGCTCGATGAGCTCGGCTTCTTCAAACAGATCTGTCGCTAGGATTGCAACGCGATAGCCGTCAAGTTTCTTGTCTGCCATTTATTTCCTCCTAGGATTGTTGGTTGCGACTGGTTGAACGTTATAAGAGTGGAACGTGTTATTCAGTGGGATGCGGGACAAATGGCAGAGGCAGTCAGCCAGAAGGTCGATTTTCGTCTGTTGCGAAAAATTCGTTGCGGATACTCCGCCGGGTGTGCGGGCGACTAAGGTGTCGCCAGGGCAACCTCGTGCTTAGAAGGGTCGCGGGCCTCGGCATCTTCAATTTTATCGATGGCGACAATCGCAATCCATTCGTTGTTCCGATTCAGGTAACGAACAACTCTTCCCCCCAGAATGCCGGCCGCGCGCTCCGGAGACACATCTTCGTGATAGTCGAAGAAGCGCTCCTGTAGCCCTTTTCCAAAGGCAAGCCGCTGCAGAAGCGGGTGAGGTGGTTCCCACTTGGTGGTAAAAAGAAACGCGACATCGAACTGGTCGGTCGCCTGCGCGGCACGCTCGATCTCCAGCGGCGAGAAGTTCTCAATCCGCACAACCGTCAGCCGCTGAGTGACATACCCCAGAGAGGGATGGGTTAATTCATCCGAAGCCGGCCACGCAGTCAGCACCCGAGCATGCGGATATCGTGCGGCCAATTCGTCAGCGGCGATCTTGTGCAGGGTCACGTAATCGCGATAGAGCAGCGTGTCTTCAGGAGCAATGCGATAAGGCGGAGGAACAAACAATTGGACGACGAATACGGCGCAGGTGAAGGCAATCCAACACGTCCATCGCCGCAATCGCCGTCGCAGCGTCGACACGCATACTAGGATCATGAGGGGAACGACAGGAAGCATGTAGCGAGCTAGTACTGCGCCTCCCAGCATGGACTCTGCAACAATGTTGGCGGCGAGTACTACCGCAAACACCAGCTGCGTATTTACTGCGATCCGGGGCCGCATTCCTCCGTCGCTGTCAGGTAAAGCAGGCCGCGTCATTGCAAACAACGCACCCAACGTCAGAAGAAATAAGTTGAGATATCCCAGCACGTGCCAGAGGCGGATCAGAAAAGCCAGGACAATCCGCAAGGGATTCAGTGTGGCCTGCAGATTGTAGCGAAGGTACGCAGGGTTTCCCAGATAGAAGCCAGTGCGATGATGATGATACTCAAACCAGAGCAGCAGTGGCACGCAGCAAAAGAGAAAGGAAAACGTCAGCCACTTACTCCGGCTGCGGAGACAAAGATCCTCACCACTTAAAGTTTGGCCCTTCAGCAGTGGGCACAGGAGTTCCCAGGCAAACAGCGCCATCGGAGTGACAATGGCTGTCTCTTTCGCGAGTGGGGCAAGTGCGAAAAACACGACGGTCGCGAGCGGTCGGCGCTCCACGTACATAGCCAAGCCCCAGAAGGTGAGGGCGGCTGCCATCATGTCGAGATGGGCCAACGAGCTTTGCGCAAAGAACACCGGGTAAAGCGCCGTGCAAAGCACAGTTGCTGCGGCTACCGTCTCATTGGCTACGTCCCGCGAGAGGCGCCACAAGCCGACCAATGCGAACGCTGCCACCATGAGCATAGCGGTACGCGTCACCGCAGGCGTGAAGGCGCTGAACTTCCACCAGAAGGCCAACCACAGCATCACCAGGGGAGGATGTGCGTTGGAGAGGGTGGTGTGAGGAATCAGCGATCCCGTTAGGAGCAGATCGCGGGCAGCTGGAATGAAGTAACCGGCTTCGTCCCAGAAATAAGGCAGGCGCAACAGCCCCGCATGAGTGGTAAAAAGAAACGTGAACAAGAGCGCATAGGCAAACATGCACTTACGCCAGCCGGCCACAAAGCTTGTCCCACCCTCGTTGTCCAGGGATTTGAATCTGGAAGATTCGGGCGGCTTCCGCTCTCCCTGCCGCGGAGACCTGCCGCCCATTGCAGCTAGTGGATGGGACCGGCGCCGGGTCCCATGCGCGGATCGAGTTTGATCTCGCCGAAGGTGTTCTCATAGTTGACCAGGTTCTGCTGCAAAATCGTGTGCAGCGCCTTGGCTTGCTGGGGACTGAGATAGATTCCCTGGAAATTGCGAACATCCACCCGGGTTTCGTCCTGCTGTTGCAAGGTGCCAAATACCAGGAAAAAGTCCCAAACGTTTACCCGCACCTGAACGCTATTGGCATAGCTCTCGCGGTAATCGGACGTGTTGGTCAATTGAATTGCTGGCTGAGTAGGATTCGACATTATGACCTCGGAGAAACAGTTGTCAGTAGCCAGTTATCAGTTGTCAGCTCTTAAGTCGGGCTTACAGCACCGCGAACCTGACGATCGACCACTGAACTTTGAAGTGTACCAAAAGCAGGGATTCCGTACGGTCCCATACGAAGCAAGCTGATCACGCCTGGACGGCGGGAGCTGACCGTTGACAGCCGCCATTTACCGGCAAGAAAAAGGCGGCCCCACGAGGGAGCCGCCGAGACGAAGCAAGTTAAAGCTGACTAGAACACCAGCTTGCCTTGGAACTGAATGATTCGTCCCGAAGGCAGACCGGTCGCGAACGAACCGTAAGGTCCGGTCGGAGGAGCGGTCGTGCTGGTGATCGCGCCGAAGTTTCCAGTTCCGAAAAGGTTCTGCGGGTTGTGGAAGTTCGGATGGTTGAAGATGTTGTAGAAGTTCGTGCCGAAGCCGAACGCTACACGTTCCGTGATCTTGAAGTTCTTGTTGATGGTGAAGTCTGAGTCGAAGAACCCAGGACCACGATAGGTATTACGCTGCTGCGTCGGAAACGCTCCGTACGTAGACGCCCCTTCGAACGCTGCCGCGATGAGGCACTGACTGTTGCCGTTGACGCAGCTTCCCTGACCAGCATACGGGCTTCCACCGATGACCTGGGCGGGAATGTAGGGGGTGTTCGGGTTGTAGTTGCCAATGCCCGTCGTGGTATCGAGGACGGTAAAGGGCAAACCAGAGCGAGCGAAGAAGTTCTGCGACAGTGTCCACCCACCAAATGCACCATTGGTGAACTTGCCGCTGAACTTGAAGGGTGTCTGCCAAACATACGACGCGTTGAACGAATTGCGAATGTCGTAGTCGGCATTGCCGTAGTTGCTGCAGCGCAGGCAGAACGGGTTGATTTGGTTGCTGATGCTGGTCGTGCTATACGCCAGTACTCCACCGTTGGAAATCTCATCCATCGCGTGGCTCCAGGTATAGCTGGCGTTCACGGTAAAGCCTTCGGTCATCCGCTGACTAAAGCTGCCCGTCAAGCCGTTGAAGTTGGAGACGGCACTTGAGCTCCACTGTCCAACCGTCGCATAGTTACCACTATACGGCGTCGTGGGAAGACCAATAACGCCGCTGGCGCTCACGTTCGGGTAGTTCAGAGTCGGCTCGTGATAACCGTGGTTTCCAACGTAGGCGAGAGACAAAGAGGTCTTGTCGCCCACGGCCTGTTCCAGCTGTAAGCTCCACTCCTGGTAAGTCGGGGTATGGAAGGTGCCGACCTGGGAGGTGAAGTTAGGTGGTGCGAAGACGCCCGGAAGCTGCGCCGACAAGGAGTTAAACGAAGCGCCGCTGGCGAAACCGTTGGAGATAGCGGCGGCTGAAGAGGAAGCCTGGGCGCCTGCGCCCGCTCCCGTTTGATCGGCCCAATTGTATCCGGCGCAGCAGAGAGTGATCGGAACGACGCCGGGAAGGTTGACCATGAACTGATCGCCGATGAACGCCGGGAAGGCATCGTAGAAGATACCGAAGCCGCCGCGAACGACCGTCGTCTTGCTACCCGGAGACCAGGCAAATCCGAAGCGAGGAGCCCAATTGAGGGTGTCCGTCGACCGGAAGATCTGGTGCAGGTTAGCATTGATCTGTGAGTTGTAGGGCGAGTTTGGATCCGTGCTTTCGGCCTGGAAAGGACCGGTAAACTGCGCTGCGCAATTCAACTGGCAAACCGGGTTCGAGTTGTGCTCGGCGCGGATTGCTAACGTGATTTTCAGGTTCTTGCTCACGCTCCACTCATCCTGCGCGTACAACCCGATGCCCCACAGAGCAACTGGCTGGGTAAGGCGAGTTGGGAAGTTCTGGACATATTCCAGAGACTGGCCGTTGAAGAAGCCTTCCTGGTCGCCGATAAAGGCCAGCGGATTGGTGAATTCGCTGAAGGTGTAATCGGTGATGTCGTAACGCCGATAGTTGGCGCCGAACTTCAAGGCATGCGGGCCCTTGGTCAAGGAGAAGTCGTCTACGAACTGGTACTGGGTGACGTTACGTCCTTGCGGGAAGACGGAGCACAGGTTGCACAGCGAGGTTGCGCCGATGCCGCCCATGTCGACCCAGGTGTTGAACGTCGATGGATTGACGTCGTTCTGGGTAAAGATCGCCCGATAGTAGCTGCCGGCGTAGATGAAGTTGTTGGTGGCGTTGGGGCTGAAGACGTGGGTCCACTGTCCCTGGCCATCGTATGCGGGCTGGTAGCTGGCTGCGCTAAAAGCCGGAGCAATCGGATCAGCGTAGGTTGCCTGCGTGCCGTGGTCCATACGTACGCGCCAGAACAAGTGGTCCTTGTCGGACAAGTTGTAATCCACGCGTCCGCTCAGGATCCATTCGGTACCGGGCAGCGCAGGGGTGGCCTGATACTGGTTGAAACAAGTACCGGTAAAGCCAACCACATCACCGCAGTTGCCGCCGCCCAGGGCCGGGATGCCGTTTCCGTACCCAGGAGCCGACTCGTAATAGTTGAACATCTTGGTGTAGAGCGGAATCGAGGCAGGATTCACGGTTGCCAAATTGGCCAGCGTTGCCGCTGCAAATTGCGGGGTGGGTGAAATAACCTGCTGGGTCGAAGGCACAATGTAGCGGATGCCTTCGTTGTCGGCAAAGAAGAACAACTTGTCCTTCTTGATCGGTCCGCCGAGTGAATCGGCCCACTCGTTGTTGTTGGCGAAGGGACGCGGCGTGCTGTTCAGGTTGTTGAACCAATCATTGGCATCCATCGCGCGGCCAGTCCACCAGTACTCGGCATTGCCGTGGAACTGGTTGGTGCCCGACTTGGTTACGTAGGAAACCTGCGCGCCCGCCTGCTGGCCGAACTGTCCGCCGTAAGCGTTGGTCGTAACGGTCGCTTCTGCGATGTCGTTGCGGCCGAGGGTCAGGTTGGTAGCACCAGAGTTGTTCAGGTTAAGGTACGGATCCATGTCGTTCTCGCCGTTAACCGTGAACACGTTGGAAGTAGCCGGAAGACCGGAAGTCTGGAAGTTGCCGTAGCCGCCGCCGGTGTTCATGTTGATTCCGGGGGCAGTCTGTGCAACGTAGGTGATGTCGTTACCACCGTTCGGCTGATTGCTGATCATGTTCTGATCAAAACTGGTGGACAAGTCAGCGTTGTCGGTGTTCACAAGCGGAGCGGCCGAAGTTACTTCAACCGTCTGCGAGTTGGAACCCAGGGCCATCTTCACGTCGGCGACGGTCGCCTGGCCGATGTTTACGCTGGTCTGCGTTTCAGCCTTGCTGAAGCCCGAAGCGCTAACGCTTACGGTATAGCTACCAGGACTCAGCAGAGAGAATCGGTAGGTTCCATTGGAACCGGTTGTCGCAGTACGCATCGAGCCGTTGGCGTCGCTCTTCAACGAAACCGTAGCGCCAGACACGACTGCACCGCTGGGATCTGTAACCGTACCGGTGATATCGCCTGTAACCAGCGATTGGGCCATCATCGATGGCGCCATCACTGCGGCGATTACCAGCACAGCCAAAATTCCGGTAATCAGTCTTTTTGCTGTCATATCTCCCCTCAAAATTCTCCCTCACAAATCGATTACTATTTGTTGCTAACCCTGCCGCCACCTACTACAGTTCCTCGGGTGGCGCCAACCGTAAAGCTACAAACTGGCAAGGCAGCCTGTAATAGTCTTCACGTGTCCGCTGGAGAGTAGTGCACGGCGGATGCCACCCGCCCCCACGATGGTTGCTCGTGTAACTCATTAAAATTCAACTGGTTGACATCTGCGGCTTGCGGCTCAGAAGCCACGATTTCTACATTTCACAGATTCCACCGATGGTGATCTACAGTTTTTGGAAGATTCGGGTGTCCGATAACGGATAGAGAGACTTGAAATGTTTGAGATTAGGGCCAAGCGAACGAGTTTGGAGGACGGCTGACAGGCGGGAAAATCCCTCTAATAAACCTCGATCCAGGTCAGCCGTCTCGCCACTGCTCGAACTACTTCGCGGGCATGGTGTAGTAGCCGGTCCGGTGGCGAACGACCAACTCGGAAGGACTGGGATAGTCCGTTGTGGCGGGGTTGACCTTGATCTCGATGCGCCGGTAATCCGAATCGGATACCCGCGCGCTGGGGTAATAAGCGATCAGATATTGCGTTCGCAGTTCGTCGCTTATTTTCTGAAACGCGGCGTCAAGTTGTGCCATGCCGCTGGCATAGAAATATTTTCCACCGGTGTCGCGCGATAACTGAATGAGCGCGTGCTCTCCTCCGATGTCGCGGCCGGCGCTGTTCTCGATGGGAACGATGATGATGCTGTAGAGGATGACTTCCGCTTGCTGGGCTTCGCGGACCGCTTCCTGGTAATTCGTTTTGCTGACTGTGTCGCCGCCATCGGTGATCACCACCATCACCTTGCGGCCTCGGCGGTCAAGCAGCGCATCCGATCCCAGGTACAGCGTGTCGTACAAGGCGGTCGCCGCTCCCGAATGAACCCGGTTGATGGCGCGATCGATGGTGCGAATGTCGGCGGTGAAGGGCGTCAACTGATCAACAATTTCGCTGAACTGAAACAGCGACAGGCCATCGATCGGGCGCAGGATGGCATGGGCGAAGCGGCGCGCCGACTCCAGTTCCAGCTTCTGGTCGCCGCGGGTGCTGAGGCTGGTGTCGATGGCGACCACAATGGAAAGCGGCAATTCGGATTCGCGATGAAACACCGCGATCTTCTGCGGCTTGCCGTCTTCGAATACCTGGAAATCATCTTCCTTCAACGATGAGACTGGAGCTCCGCCCGCATCGGTAACGGTGGTAAACACGCTCACCAATTTCACGTTCACCTTGAACGTCGTAGTTGCCTGATCGTCGGAATCAGCCTGCCTCTTGGGTGTATCGGGCGGATGAGGAACGCTGCTTGGCGTTTGCTGCTTCGGTGAGTAAGGCGGCTGAGGAACGCTACTCTGCGCCGCTTGGTTTTGTGCTGCCAGCGGCATCGCCAGGACGAAGCCTAAAGCAAGCACCACGGCGAGGGCGCAGCATCGCGCCTTGGCTGCATCGACTATCGGGCAAGTTGGAGGCATCGTGTAATAAGTAGAACACCAATCAAGCTATTTTGACGCGCCCGGCGCGATCCGCGGTATGTCGGGAGGGAACGGTTCTCCGTCAGCCCAGACAGCGCCGTCGGCAAAAACCTCTCGCTTCCAGATAGGCACCGTCGTTTTCAAAGTGTCGATCAGCCAGCGACAAGCGTCGAAAGCGGCCGCGCGATGTGCCGACGCAACTGCAATATAGACGCTACTTTCGCCGATCTGTAATCGTCCCAGGCGATGCACGATGCGCAAATCGCGGATGGCGAAACGCGCCAGCGCCTGCTGCGCCAGTTGCTCCATCTGTCGCAAAGCCATTAACTCATAGGCAGTGTAGTCAAGATAGACCGTTCGGCGGCCGCGCGAATGGTTGCGCACGATCCCGTCGAAAATCGCCACGGCACCGTCTTCGGGATGCTTGATTGCCGCCAGAATCGGTGCGGTCTTGATGGGCTGACACACAATTCGGGTGTGCTCCGAGATTAGGGGAAGAGGTGTTTCGGCCGTGGATTGCTCATTGACGACTCCGCCACTTACCGGCGGGATCAGGGCCACTTCGTCGTTGTCTCGCAATTCCGTAGTGCCTGGTGAGTATTCGTAATTCACCGCCAGCGCGATGGCTCCGCGAAAATCCTGCAGCTTCGGGATGCCCTTCTCCAGTCGAGCGAAAAGATCGCTAAGCCGGGCACCCTGCGGGACCTCAACAACTTCCCGCTCGCGTCCGGCGACATCTTTCAGCATTCCCAGATAAAGGACCCGCACCTGCATGCGTTCAGGATAACCCAGGGCAGGGCTGCGGATAAGTCCTGACGACCCTCATAACAGAGAAACGCATGTCGCAGAAGCTAGGTCTTGCCGAGATTCTCGAAGTAGGAGCTCGCGGTGGCGGCTATTTCCTCAGCCTGCTTGCGCTCGTGACGCTCCCTAATAAAACGGAGCGCTTTCTTCAACAGGAAGGCGACGCAAGAAAGAAACACCAGCGCCACCATAGCAAGAATGATCAGAGGGAGATAGCTCGTCTGAACGGGTTGTACCGGGCTTTCGGGTTTTGGCGCCCCGCGGGAAAAGAAATAGATCCCAAGCACCGCTGCCAACACTATCACCAGAGCCGCGTATGCGAACCAGGATGCTCTGCTCCTAACTGCGCCGGGAATCCCGCCGGGGCGAGACATAGCAGGAGCAGGCCGAGGCATCTCCTCCATCCGAGCGCTTTCATGAGGAGGGGGACTTTCCACCGAGTCCCATTGCGCCGGTGGTCGCACCCTGGCGATTTTTTTGTCGCTCGGATCTCCAGGAACATTTTTCTCTTGCGTGTGCGGACTCAGGCAGTCGTGCACGATCTGTCCGCGCAGGTCGATCCATTGCCGGTCGGCCATAGCTGGTGGCAATGGAGTGGAACAAAACAATACCGGCACCAGCCTTTTCTTTTTTTCTAAAAGAGCCGCGCTAATCTCCTTGGCAATGAAAGTAGAATGTTCACACTGGCAGCACCAACACAAAACAAAAACGGATGCTTCTTTTACCGCACCGATGATCTTTTCATCCCAGAGATCGCCCGGTTTGAGCGAAGCCACGTCCAGAAATACCGCATCATCGGCGGCAACGCCCAGAAGACCGGCAAGCGGCTTCACCAGGGCCTCATCGTGCCGGCTGTACGAAACAAAGACTTTGGTTTTTCTCGGCCGCGCCACGTTGGACGGAATTGTACTTTAACGGCCGATTGCGGCTGACCGGTGGGCGCTACGGGGTTCGCAACTTGAGCCGCCGTGCGGGGGTTTGAGCCGCAGGCGAAATCCCGACCGTGGCGAAGTCGCAGAGGAGGGACTTCTAAGTTTGCCGGGAAATTTGGTGGGCGCTACAGGATGTCAACGAGCGTTATCCTGACGGCCTGCCGGAGGACGATGATGTAGCGTTTTAGGCTACGCTCGGGAGTTTCTTACCGACAAACTTGTGCCAAAGCCACGCGATTATCATGCCGATTACTGTGAAGGCCAGCCATTCGAAATATCGCTTGCGGTCAGCCCTCGCGGTTTTGGACTTCTCGTGATGATAGAAGAGGCATGCCCTGCTGCCCGCCAATTCGAAGTAAAAAAACCACATGAGAACCGGAGGAATGACGATCAGGAAAGCTAAAGTTAACCGGACATAATGGAAGTGCTCGTTGTAGGGGGCCGTGAGTTTGGCGAAGATGAACAAGCTGAGAATAGGCACGATGAACAGAGCGAACCTGATGCCGTCTGGCTCGAGAAAGTTGAAAAGTCGACGCTTGCGGCGATCAAAGATTTGTTTGACTGAAGAGTGAAGTTTCCAAGGTATGATGTCGCCCAAGCTGTAGCAACGAACGCTTGATATGCGCCCGATAGTCACATCACAGGAAGGCGCAGAAATCTCCAGCGATTTAGCGACGGTCCCTTTTTGTTTGAGGTCGTCAATGGAAGCAGCGGTTTCTCCGGTGAGTTTGTATTTGAGTCTGGGCGGCTGGCCCGCTGCATCCGGCGGTAGATGCTCCTGAAGCAATTGGCTGATTTCTTCGACGTCTTCCAAATACAACCGAGCTTGGGGTAGTTCAGTTGGCACCGTGCGGATGGGCTTGAGCGCCATGTCGGCGGGATTGTACTATGCTGATCTTTTTTACCCAACACGGAGTTGGGTTAAAGGACATACATCCGCAGCAGCCACAATTACGAGGAATAACGCCACGATGGCGCCCGCGATATGAACGACCCAGTCGCTTGCCGAGTGCCCCACTCAAGCCGCCCTTGCTCGAATGGCTGTTTTCGTCGCGGTCATGCAGTACGGTTCGAAATTCAACGAGGGGACCTATGCAGGTCTTGGTGGGCGCTACAGGATTCGAACCTGTGACTTCCACCGTGTGAAGATGGCACTCTACCGCTGAGTTAAGCGCCCACGTTGCGGTAATCTGGATTGTAACAAATTTGGCCGGCTGTTCCGGACACGGCCGGGTAACGAATTAAGGGCAGCAATCAGCACGGCGCGCTCATCTAAGGCTCTTTATGGCCCTCGAAGAATACAAACGGAAACGCGACTTCAAACAGACACCCGAGCCTCCGCCGAAAGTCGGCAAAGGCACGCAGCGGCGTTTTGTGGTGCAGAAGCATCGCGCCACGCGTCTGCATTATGACTTTCGCCTGGAAATGGATGGCGTGTTGAAATCGTGGGCCGTTCCCAAAGGTCCTTCACTAGATCCCGCCGACAAGCGTCTGGCGATGCAGGTGGAAGATCATCCAGTTTCGTACTTCGATTTCGAGGGTACGATCCCCACGGGAAATTATGGCGCGGGTACCGTCATGGTCTGGGACATGGGCACGTGGGAGCCGCAGGGCGACGCGGCGGAGATGCTCAAGAAGGGTGACCTGAAGTTTCGTCTCGATGGACAGAAGCTGAAGGGCGAATTTGCGCTGATCCACATGAAGGCGCGGCGTCCGGGCAGCAAAGGCACGGAGTGGCTGCTGATCAAGCACCGTGACGCCTACGTGCAACCAGGCTACGACATCGACAAGTACGACTATTCGGTTCTGACCAAGCGTTCGATGGCAGAGATCGCCGGAGATGCCGGCTCCGCCCAGTGGAAAAGCAGCCGGGCGGCTTCAACGCGTGGCGGTTCCAGCAAGAATGACTGGCTCGCCGACTCCATCGCGAAAGCCGATGCCAAGAAGGCGAAGAGCGCGATTGCGAAGACGAGAAGGTCGACAGTCGCTGGAGGCAAGACCGCTTCGCCGACGGTTGCTCAGAGCGTTGCGAAGCGTGCTCCCGCTAAAGCGTCGATTAAAACCTCTAACTCGCGAGCAGTAAAAAAAAAGTTAGCGCCGCGGAAAGCCGCAGCCCAGCGGTAATCTCCGAGGCAGGGCAGATTGGCCGCAAGGCGCCCATGCCGCATGCGATCCGGCCCATGCTGGCGACGTTGATCGACCGGCCCTTTGATGATGACGACTGGCTTTATGAGATCAAGTGGGATGGCTATCGCGCCATCACGTTTCTCGACGGCAAGTCGGTGCGACTGGTCTCTCGCAACCAGAACGATTTGACCGCGGCGTATCCCGAGTTGCATGTGATTTCCGGCCAAGTCGGCACGCGCACCGCCATCCTCGATGGCGAAATCGTTGCTCTTGACGAGCAGGGCCGGTCATCCTTCAGCCTGATGCAGCAGCGCACCGGCGTGGGCGAAGGCGGACGTCGCATTCGTCGCACCCGCGACGATATTCCGGTCGTTTACTACGTCTTCGATGTGCTCTATTGCGATGGCTACGATGTGATGCAGGCTGACCTGGAAAAGCGTAAACAGCTACTAGCCTCGATTCTGACTGCCAATGATGTCGTGCGCTACTCGGACCACTACGTCGGCAACGGCACCGCTCTGTTCGATGCCGCTGCGCAACGCGGACTGGAAGGCATCGTCGCCAAACTCCGCCGCAGTTGCTACGTGCAGAAACGCAGCAGCGAATGGCTGAAGATCAAAATCGTCAAGCGTCAGGAATGCGTAATCGGCGGGTTTACCGATCCGCGCGGCGCGCGCGAAAACTTTGGATCCCTGGTGCTGGGGCTTTATGACGACCAGGGCCGCCTGATTCCCGTGGGGCAGGCAGGCAGCGGTTTCACCCAGGAAACTCATGCCGGCATGTGGAAGCGACTCCACTCGCTTGCAACCGATCGCAATCCGTTCTTCGGAAAAATCGAGAGCGACAGGCGAGTCCATTACGTAAAGCCGGCTCTGGTTGCTGAAATCAAGTTCTCTGACTGGACCCATGAGGGACACAGCGGTGCAGTCAAAATGCGCGCGCCAGTCTTTCAGGGACTTCGGTCAGACAAAAAGGCGATTGAATGTAAATTCGAACGCCCTGCCCTTGCTGCCAGCGAGATAGCCAAGGCGGAGTCGGGCGGCTGATTTACAGCCTACAAGTCCAGTCGCGAAGTTATCGTTCCCGCCGAAACCGGCATCTCAATCTCTAACTGAGTCAGTTCGTAGGTGCGGCTACAACCGCATTCCAGAGGGCCTATGTTTCGCGCCTTCCCTCGAACGTTGCACCAGCACTGGAGAGCCTGCCACTGTGTTCGCAAGATGCGTTTATCTCTCACCACTTCTTTCCATCCTGTTGATCACCTGTTGCTCGGCGCCCCAGGAGAAGCCATCCGCTTCACCGCAAGTTAGCCCCGCGTCCGATGTCGCCAGTAAACCGGCGACGGCCCCAGTAGCTCCGCACGCCGTACCGGCGTCCAAACCCGAAACCAAAGTTCTGATGCACAACGTCGTATTGAGTGAGCCTCCCGGCTTGCATCTTCGGGTGAAATGGCTACGAGGCGAAATGCTTCCCACGCGACTCGGGGTCGTTCCCTCGTTCGACGAACCCAACTCGTTTGTCCTCGTGGTTCAGGACGGCATCGTGGCGCTGAAACTTTCCGATGTGGCCATGGTACTCAACAACGGGGCGCTGAAGGATTCGTCCCTCGACAACGTTTCGCTGGGCGCGCAAGGCAAACAGTTGAAGCTCAACGGCACCTTGCACAAGGGAGTTCCTCTGCCGATCGAGATGCTCAGCGACGTTAGCGCCACTCCGAACGGACAGATCCACCTGCATGTAGCCAAGCTGCGTATTCTCAAACTGCCGGTCAAAGGTCTGCTGAAAGAATTCCACCTGAGAGCAGGCGACCTCTTCCGTCCCCCAGCTTCAAGCGGCATTCAAGTCGCCGGCGACGATATCTATTTCACGCCGGAGCAGATTCTACCCGCCCCGCATATTCGCGGAAGATTAACGGATGTTCACATCGACGACAAAGGCGTGGATCTAGTCAGCGTCTTCGGAATCACTCAGGCCGACATCAACAAGTTCAAACAGTGGCGAAACTTTATAAGGCTGCTCGGTGGAACCCTCAATTTTGGAAAGCTCACCATGAACGACACCGACCTGGTGTTAATTGACGATTCCCAGGATGATTGGTTCAACTTCGACCTGAGCCACTATCAGGAACAATTGGTCAATAGCCGCATCCGAATGACACCGCAGTCGGGATTGCGTATCTTCATGCCTGACATCGAGAAGATTCCACCCAATGCAGCCAACCGGGCCATCAGCCTGCAATGGCTGAAAAACCGAAATCTTCCACCGCCGGCAGACCTCGACCGTTAACATTTCCGGGACGGCAGAAGTGATTCGCAGCTGCGGAAGATCTATTCTTGGCAGCGCTATCGGCAACGGCTGACAATCAGCGTCATATCATCTGCCTGCTCGCCCTGGCTGAAGTGTTGTACCTCAGCGATCACTTCGTCGAGAATTGTTTCGGCCGGTTCGCCATGATAGATTTTCATGGCAGCAATCAGCCGGTCGTCTCCAAACTCTTCCGCATCTTCACTGGGTGCCGCTTCAGAAATGCCATCGGTGTAAATCACCAGCAAATCGCCGGCCGACAATTGCCGTTCGGCTACTCGGCAATCCCATTCCTCGAAAAGCCCCAACACGGTCGCCGTCGCTTCCAGTCGCTCGACGTCGCCGTTCGCCCGCAACAGAATCGGAGGATTGTGTCCGCAGTTCACGTAACGCAGGACGCGGTTGTTGTCGTCGTAGACCGCAAAGAACATGGTGGCGTAGTGATTACTCTCCGTGTTCTTGTAAAAAAGACGATTCACCGAACGCAGCAGTCCAGAAAGATCTTCCAGCGCCAGGGCATATTGACCACGCAAATTAGCCTGCAGGTTGGCCATCAGCAGAGCCGCTGAAATTCCCTTCCCGGCAATGTCGGCCAAAACTAAGCCGAGCCGGCCCGAACCGAAATCGAGGAAGTCGTAATAATCTCCGCCCACGGCTCGCGTCTGAATGCATTTGCCGGCGCATTCCAGAGTGAGGAGCATGGGAGCGTGCTGCGGCAACAGGCGGCTTTGTACCTGCCGGGCAATCTGCATCTCCTGCTCGCTGCGGCGCTCCACTTCCATCCGCTCCGCCATCTTCTCGGCCATCGAGATGCTGCGCATGGCGATACCCGCCTGGCTCGCCACCGAGGCCAGCAGACGCTTGTCGCCCGTGGAGTACGGCTCTTCTGAAAGTCTTGGGCCAAGCACCGCGGCGCCTTGCAAGTGACCGTCACTCGATCCGCGAATCGGAACCCAGCATTCGGCATGCAGGACGTCCAGTTGCGGTCCGTGCGACAAATGTGAATTCAACTCGACTGGCCCCGTGCTGTCCGCCAGGCCCGACACTCCATCTCCATCCAGAGAAAGCGTCATCGCTTCCGGTGGAGGATGCCCCGCGTACGCGTGCATGCGCCCGTCTTCCGATCGCAGGTAAATGACAATCGATTCGGGATGCAGTGCGTCTTGAATCTCATCGTGCAGCAGTTCGGCCAGGTCTTCGCGACTGTTGACGGTCAGGGTCTTAGCGGCAAGGTTCTCCAGAATTTGCTGGGCATCATAGGAACTGCGGAAGAACGCCCGGTCGAGCCGCGTACGCACCCTGCGATGCACCTGGGTCGCGCCCGAAATCAGCAGGATGCCAAAGGTCGCTCCCACCGGAATGGCTGCCTTGGAGCCGGAGGAAAAATGGCTTGAGAATGTCTGTGCCAATCCCAAGGTGGCGGCCACGGAAACAATAAAAATCAGGATCGCGAAGCCGCGCTCTACGATGAAATAACGAGCGCTGCGCCTCAGCAGTACGGGGATGTCCATTACCCGGTGCTTCACCACGGCATAAGCGAACGACAAGGGAAAGAAGAACGCCAGTACCACCACCACGAAATTCAGCCAGAGCGAAGATTGAAATCCCAGAATGTCCTGGGCGGCTTTTTCTAAAACGATCGGGGTCATGCCAACTACAGTTCCCCAGAAGATCACCTTGAGCTTGCGCCGGTCCTCGACGTTGGAAACGCTAAGAAAATTCAACAGCAGAGATGCCACGCCTAGAAGAACAGTGCCATAACCAGTAATGTTGAGCGCGGCGTGGATCGCCTGCTTGCTCATGTGCGACAGCGGTGGCAACGGCGAAAGATCGCCTTGTGTTAAGCCTCCCAAACCAAGGTACAGACCAATTCCCAGAAGCAGCCATTTCAACCAGGGGGCTTTGCGGTCTATGGGGGAGCGGATAGGAAATACCGCGAAAAAGAAATAGAACAGGGCCGGGAACAAGCTCTTGCAGATTGTCCGAAAGCACAAAAGGAAGAACCGGAGACCTGGCGCCGCGCCACCGAAATCGGCCGGCATGTCTGGTTCGCAGACGAAAGTTGCAAAAACCAACGCCAGTAACCAGGCATTGCGATCCTCTACACGAAGAAAAAGGACGGTCAAGCCGACAATCAGAAACAGGACGGGAAATGAATCGAGAACCTGGTTGGCTACTCGCGTGGTCAGAGGGGCAACGTCGCCGTCGCCTCGTGCTCTGCGAAATGCTGGTCTCAGTAACAGGGGGCCTGGAAGTCCCGCTCGTTCTACGGTTAGAACTACCGTGTCACCTGGACGCGATTGTTGCCAGACTCGCATCTGCAGGTTGGTCCAGGCGGATCGCGAGGTGATAGCTTGTCCGTTGAGGGCCACGATGCGATCGCCTGACTCGAGGCCGACTTGTTCTGCCGGGCTGCCTTTGTAAACACTGGTAACTTCGATGGAGTTAGCCGTGTGGTTAGGTTCAAAACCGATTTCGACGGCAAAGGGGCGGCGGATGTAGAACATCCAGGCGGCACTGTAGAGCGTGGCTGCTGCCGCCAACAAGATAGCGGCCGCTAAGAATAATGGGCGAAGGTTGCGCCCTCGCGACGTGGTTCCCACCATAGGTTGAGCCGACGACAACACGCTTCGCAATAGTGTAGTCCATCCCGACACGAATACTTCGCATCATCTGTACTGATGCGGCTCGATCGCTGCTGGTATCTGGCCGCGCAAACAACTTGCCAGGAGGATTGCAATGCCGGATGAGAAGACCTTGGAACGGGCTCAAGAAGATGCGCGCGAAGGCAAATCGCCCAGCACGCAAGCTGGAGAATTCGTTAAGGAAGAGATGGACCACATTCGCGAGGGCAAGCACGGCGCCCGCTCTCCGCAGCAGGCGATTGCGATTGGCTTGTCGAAGGCAAGACGAGCCGGGGTGAAACTGGCTCCGCCCAAGAAGGGTACGACCTCGAATGCGATCCGCACCAAGGCCATGCGGGACGAGCGCAAAGGACAGTCGTCGGCCAAGAAGAAGACCTCGGCAACGCGCTCACGTGCAGTCAGTGCAGCGCTAAAGCGCGAAGGTCACGCCGCGGCATCGCATAGTGCGCTATCCAAGCAGGCGACGAGGACAGCCCGCCAGCGTGGCAGCGCCGCGCGCAAGCAGGCAGCTAGAAAAGCGGTCCGCACTAAAGGAGCGGAAGGCCGCCAGCAGGCCGCCCAAAAAGCTGCTCGCACCCACCAGAGACGCGCAGCGTAGTGCGGCAAACTCGCGCTGTTCTTTTCTTTCGACTCCGCGAGTCAATTACAGCGCCCGGTCAGTTTGTGCCGCGGCCCAGTCTTCGATGTGGGCCTGGAGGCGGCGCGCACCTTCGGTGATGCGCGGGCCCGGGCGCATCAGGAAGCGATCATCGACGGATCGCAGCCAGCCTTGTCGAACTGCGCGACTGTTTTGCAATGCGGGACGGCGAGCCACGCGCGACAGATCGACCTTGTCGTTGCAGCCGCACCACGCTGTGATGATAAGGTCGGGGTCGCGCTCGGCGATGTCAGCGGCCGTGACTTTGCGCTGGGGCGAAGGGCAGCGTAGTGGCCGATCGTTGAAGCAATTCTCTCCACCAGCCAGGGAAAGCAGTTCTGCCGCCCAGTCTCCGGCAAGGTAATAGGGCTCGGCCGGTCCCCACTCCTCCAGATGAACCCGCGGCCTTCGGCCAACTTTAGCCGAGAGTTCGCAAGCCCGTTGCTGCACCTTCTGGAGTTCTTCACTCATCTGTCGGACAATGGTGTGGGCCTGGGGTTCTCTGTTCACCATACGGCCAAGCAACACAACGTCCTCCAGTATTTCCCGCACGCTGGTTGCGGCAAACGCCATAACCCGGACTTCCGCGTGCACCAGTGCCTTAACCGCATCTTCCTGCAGGAAAGACTGCGCCAGCACGAGATCTGGATGCAGCGACAGGATGCGTTCTATGTTGGGATCGAAAAAGCCGCCGCAGCGCGGCATATCTGAGGCCTGAGGGGGGAAATCACAGTAGGACGAAACTCCTACGATCCGGTCTTCGGCGCCCAGCGCATGTAGGATTTCCGTGTTCGACGGGGCTATGCACACGATCCGCCGGGCGACGTCGTTTACTTCGCAAATGGGCATTGCATCTACTTCACAAAGAGGCATTGAATCACTCCATTACAACTCATGGAAAAACGGCAAATCCGAACGATTAGAATCGAAGCTCGCCCGTAGCTCTCACGGCGAATCGACGCCGTTTAAGGATGAAATTGTCTGGCCAAATCCTCCAAAGCATCGATTGCGACCGGGCTGGGCAAGTTGAGCCGGTCATCGGCGTAGTACACGCGGCGGTTGCGAATGGCCGGCAAGCTTTCCCATCCCGTACGTTGTGCCAGGTTTTCAACCGACATCGATGAGGCACGTATCAGCAGAAGGGATTCGGGGGCCAGGGCCACAACCGTTTCAAAGCTGATCTCGGGATATTCGTGTGCCAGATTCCTGGTAGCCGACTCACCGCCCGCCGCCGTAATCAGGTCGGTGATAAACGCGTCCTTGCCCACAGTGACGATCGGGTCCGCCCAGATCAACATGAAGACGCGCACCCGCTCCTTGCCCTGTACTCGTTCACGGACGGCTTCTACCCGGCTACTCAGACGAACCACCAACTTTTCTGCCTCCGCCTCACGATTCAGGGCGTTTCCCAGATCGAGCAGAGAACTGTAAATACCCTCGATGCCGCGAGGCTTGACCAGAAAGACAGGTATGCCAAGGCGTTCGAACGCCTTCAGATTTTGTGGAGGCAGATCGGCGCTTCCGAGGACCAGGTCCGGATGTAGCGACACAATGGTTTCCAGCGACGGATTGAGCGGTAGTCCGATGCTCGGCTTCTGGCGAGCCTGAGGTGGATATTTGGTGTATGCGCTCACCCCGACCACATCGCTTTCGGCACCCAGAGCGTAAAGGGCATCGGCCACGCTTGGCGTCAGGGAAATAAGCCGGCGAGGATGGTCAGGTACCTCAACGGTGCGACCCAGTTCGTCTTGTAAAGTCCGAGTGGCAAAACAGGGGAGAACTGCAAGCGCAAAGGCGATCGAAAGCAGCGCACATCGTTTCATAGTTCACCATTATCAGTTCACCCGTTGGCCCGGCCACGAAGCAAGTCCGCGAGTCACTCGACATTGTGATTGGGCTCAACCCTGGGCTTCCGGCAAGGAAGGAGAGATTGCATTGGCGGCGTCCATGGACGCAGGTGAATTCTGACTGCAAACCAGGAGAAACGCTGCTATAGTTGCGGTACTTTTCGGGACTTCGTGGGATCGCGTCATCATCTCAGGCCGAGAGTCTCCGAAGGGTCACTCTTCCGAGGAGTCCTCAATTGCCCCGGCCCCGTCGTCCTGCTTTCGTATTCCTTTGGCTGATTGGATTGTTCCTGTTCACGGCCGGGTATGTCCGCGCCGACCGTATTCCCCAAAACATCAGCGACGCGCAATCATGGCGCATGCAAGGCAATGTTCGGCCTCGTCTGCCGGCGGAATTCGATCGCGGTCCCGTGAGTGGATCGCTCCAACTGCAGGGAATGACCCTGGTGTTTCAACCTACCGCGGCTCAACAGACAAGTCTGGCGGCGCTGCTGCAGCAACAAACGGACACGTCCTCGGCGAACTATCATCGCTGGTTGTCGCCGGAAGAATATGCAAATCGCTTCGGACTATCTCAAACTGACATCAGCCGAGTAGCCGGATGGTTGCGCCGTCAGGGTTTCAGCAACATTATTCCCGCGCGCAGCCGCACCTGGATTAGCTTCAACGGTTCTGCAGCGCAGGTTGAAGCCGCCTTTCACACTGCCATCCATCAATACCTGGTCGACGGACAGACGCACTATGCAAATACCGTTGAGCCTTCGCTGCCCGGAGCGTTTCGCGGCGTGGTTGGCGCCATCAGCGGCCTCAATGATTTCCGGCCCCGGCCGCGCGCTATCGTCAAGAACGTTCAACCCCAGTTCACTTCGAGCTTAAGTGGCAATCATTTTCTCGCTCCTGACGATTTCGCGACTATCTACGATGTTCAAGGACTCTATGCCAGCGGGATTGATGGCGCCGGCCAGGCAATTGCCATCATGGGTCAATCAGATCTCTCGAAGGATAGCGGGCATCAGGATCAATATGATGTCGTGACCTTCCGTGATGTCTCGAAGCTACCACCGGTAGATCTGCAGGTCATTCTGGTGCCCGGCACTTCCGATCCAGGCATTGTGCAGAACGATGTCGATGAAGCAAACCTCGATGTGGAATGGTCGGGTGCGGTGGCGCGAAATGCCAAACTCATCTATGTGATCTCACATAACGCTCTGTTCAATTCTCTGCAGTACGCCGTCGATCAGAGTCTGGCTCCAGTCATCAGCCTCAGCTACGGAGATTGCGAGGCAAACTTCAGCAGTGCCGACATCAGCACGCTCACCGGAATGACCCAGCAAGCCAACGTGCAAGGCCAGACCATCGTCGCCTCATCCGGTGACAGCGGTCCGGCCGACTGCGACCTCACCACCGATCCCAAGGACCCGGTGAAAATCGCCACTCATGGCTATGCCGTCGATGTGCCCGCTAGCTTTCCCTACGTGACGGGGATGGGCGGCACGGAATTCAGCGAAGGCGATCAAACTGGAGCGACCCAGTATTGGAGCGGCACCAACAACAGCAACAATGGCTCCGCGCTTTCTTACATTCCGGAGACGACGTGGAACGATACCGCCCTCAACGGATCGTTGGCTGCGGGCGGCGGCGGGGTCAGCACTCTTTTCACCAAGCCCGCCTGGCAAACCGGGACTGGCGTGCCCAACGACGGGCAACGCGACGTACCCGACGTTTCGCTGAGCGCGTCGGCCGATCACGATGGCTATCTGATCTGCTCGCAATCGAGCTGTGTAAATGGCTACCGGCGATCGAACAACGACGTAACGCTAATCGGAGGAACGTCGGTGGCCGCGCCTACCTTTGCCGGCCTGATCACGTTGCTGGTGCAGCAGACCAATGATCGCCAAGGCAATGTCAATCCCTATCTATACGGGTTGGCCGCGAGTGCGCCCAACGCATTTCACGACATCACCACCGGCAATAACCTGGTGCCCTGCCAGGCAGGATCGAAGGACTGCCCTGCCAGCGGCATGATCGGATTCAACGCCGGTCCGGGTTACGATCTGGCCACTGGTCTGGGATCGGTCGACGCTGGAGCTCTGGCCGCCGCCTGGAATGGCCCCACCAATCCCGATTTCGCTGTGACCGCGCAAACCCAGAGCTTGACCATCACGCGCGGGTCTCCGGTAACCGATACGATCACCGTGGCCGGGTTGGCCGGATACTCCGCCGGCGTCACCCTGTCGTGCTCCGTGTCGGGATCGCTCAGCGCCACTACATGTTCCGTCGCCCCCGGCAGTGTTAATCCCGGCGGGACGGCGACCCTGACGGTCTCTGCAACCTCCCTTGCAGGCTTGCGGCGCAAGCCAACATTCCGTCCGGGCTGGTCGATGGCAGCTAGTTTCCTCTTCGTCGCCGGACTTGTGCTAAGCCAGGGACGCAAGACCAGGCGCAACCGAAGGTCCAACTTGAAAAGCTTTGTGTTGGGTCTGTGCGTTTGCGCTTTGGCCGGAACGGTTTCGTGTGGAGGCGGCAGCGGCGCGGGTATCTCACAGCAGAACAATGTTCCGTCTTTCCAGACCGGAACGGTTACCGTGCAGGGAACCAGCGGTGAGCTGCAGCACACGGTGGCAATCACCGTTACCGCAAATTGAGGCATTCGGCGGTGTCACAAACCTCACGTGTCGGCCGCTCGTGGCGAGACGATAAAGCGCTTGCTCATGGTGGGTCTTCTCTTGGGATGATTGTTCAGCGCGATTCCTGAGGGACCGCGGGGACGATAATCGCTACTTGGAAATATCAAGATCGAAGGGCAGTCCAAATTATCGCGTGTATAATTTTTGCAGTGCGCCCGTAGCTCAGCTGGATAGAGCGAATGCCTCCGGAGCATTAGGTCGGGAGTTCGAATCTCTCCGGGCGCACCATATTTCTTCCCTCAACCGCTAGGGGGCGATTCCACTCAACTCTGATGCTCAGCCGATTTCCTGCCGGCCCAATTTGTGACCAATCAATCGCGACATGGTCGACCGCCTAATACAAGAAACGAGAAAGCATATCGTCACGCTTCGCACAGGTTTTGTCGATTGCTCGTCCGCGCTGTGAATCCGCAGTAAACTTCGTCCTGCGAACCGTCTTACGCGAAGCTTTGATTAGGTCTGATTGTGTGTTCTAATTTCGAATATTTCTTTGCCATCGCCATGCGGACAAACCATAGGTTCGCAAACTCGCTTGCCATCTTTCGCTTTGCGATGGCCGGCGATTCCACAATGCTGATCTTTCTCCTAGGAGAAATGCATATATGCCCGGCACCGTATCTTTAGGTTCTACCGGCGACGACGTAAAGCGTGTGCAGAGAGTTTTGGCTCGCATGCTCGACTACAACCCGTTCGGGCCAATCACTGGCGTATTCGACGCCGGCGTCGAAGCTGCCGTGAAGCTCTTCCAGCAAAACAACGGTTTGGTAGCAGACGGCGTAGTCGGTCCGCCTACCTGGGCAGCGCTGCCCAGCTACCGCGAAGCCTCGCCTACTCTGCAGTTGGGTTCGACGGGTCCGGTGGTGGCATGGTTGCAGCAAGCGCTCGCGGGAACCGACATCGTGGTCGAGTTTGCCAGCTACAAGGGACCGATCGACGGTATCTTTGGCCCCGAAACCGATGCGGCCGTTCGAGCGCTGCAAACGTGGTCCGCTGCAACAGTGGACGGCATTGTATCGGACAACACCTGGTTTACCTGGATGACTCCCGGCTCGGCACAGCAACTCACCTTGGAGGCGGCTTGCGGCCTGTTGCGGAACCTGCCATGAGGGATTAGCGAGCGATATGTCCCTGCCGCAACACGCCGGCCGGACGTTCCGGAGTCACGCCAAGGAATCAATAAAAAATGTGCTGTCGGCTTCGCGTCCGAAGCCTGACCCTTTGCTACAAATTTCAACGACCGGAAGAAACGCTTACCCCACTACACTGTCCTGCGCCCGGTCACCAGGTTGATGATGAGAACGATTACGGCCACGACCAGAAGCAGATGAATCAAGCTTCCGGCAACATGAAAACCCCATCCCAACAGCCACAGCACCAACAGAATGGCAAAAATTGTCCAAAGCATGGATTGTCACCCCAGAGCCAGAAGACTGGCGTACGTACTAGGAATCACAATGCCACTCTGGAGTTGTACGACGCACTCCTGGCCTCAGTTATGCATTGCCCGCCCCTGTGCCTCCGTTTCCTTTCCGTACCGCTGGAGAGGAGGAAACGCGACATAGATCCGCTGCGGCGTCGGCCCTTGCTGCAGGTCTCCCAGCCTATGCTATTTCCAACCGCGACCGCATCTTTTCGGCCAGTTCCCGCACCGATTGGACCCTCATAGCGATATCGGCGGAAAGCGATTTCTGCCGCAGGGCCAGCTCGGAGTTCAATAAAATGCCGGTCACTTCATCGCGCAGCTGGTTGCGCAACACGCTCTCGGCGGCGCGCATGGCCACGGCTTTTTCTTTATCGACGCGCTTTAGAGCAACCTGCACTTCGCGCACTACGCGTTCGCTGCGGTGCAGGGCCAGGTTCACATAAAGCGGCATCGCCATTCCCGCGTGGTTCAACAGGGTATCGAGGGCGCGAAAGTCGGCTTCCAGCAGCGACTGATCGATCGCCATCCCGTCGTATTCCGCCGCTTGCAGCTTACGAACCGCCTGCGGCACTGAGCTTGCCACGTGGGTCTTGTGGCCGGTTCCCTGCTCCAGCGCCGCGGCGCATTCCCTGGCCCGAGAAGAGGTTGTCACTAGCAGAATCACAGTTTCTCCTTTTCGCCGCGCCTAGAGAGCACACTTCATTTCTCCCGCTGGCGCGCGGTGTTTTTTCGTCCTGGCTGTGCCCGACGGACTCATCGAGGCGGCCTGCGCCGCAGTCGGGCGCAGGTCGAACCTAGAGCCCGAGGCCGTATTCCTTCAGTTTGCGATACAGAGTGGTCTTGCCGATGCCCAGACGGCGTGCAGCTCCCAGCTTGTCGCCGTCCAGAACCTCAATGGCATGCAGGATTGCTTGTTTCTCCAGCTGATCCAGGGGTGTGATGGCCTGCGGATCGGATGGGGGAATTGCCGTCTTGGCCTGGGTCTCGAAGGCGCGCAGAGGGGAGGGCAGGTCGGTCACGTGGATAGTGGGCAACGAGCAGGTCGTGCAGGCGCGCTCCACGCAGTTCTCCAACTCGCGCACATTTCCCGGCCAGTCGTAGTTGAGCATCAGCCGGAGCGCGTCCTCGCCCACGGTATGCTGGGCTTGGTGAGCCTCGTTGATGCGATCCAGTACATGTCCGATGAGAAGCGGGATGTCTTGTTTGCGCTCGCGCAGCGGAGGGATTCTCAAGGTAAGCACATTCAGCCGGAAATAGAGATCGCGGCGAAAGGTTCCCTGGCTCACGGCGGTGTCCAGATCGCGGTTAGTGGCTGCCAGAATTCGCACGTTGATGGGCACGGCTCGCGTACTGCCTACGGGACGAATTTCCTTTTCCTGGATCGCCCGCAATAACTTGGCTTGCAGGTCCACGGGCAACTCGCCAATTTCGTCCAGAAAAATCGTTCCACCCTCGGCAGTTGCCAGCAATCCATCCTTGGCCCGCACGGCGCCGGTGAATGCACCGCGTACGTAGCCGAACAGCTCGCTTTCAATCAGGGTCGGCACCAGGGAGCCGCAATCCACCGGTATGAAGGGCTTGTCTTTGCATGGTCCGGAGTAATGGATGGAGCGCGCCACCAGTTCCTTGCCGGTACCGCTCTCCCCGAGGATCAGCACCGGATGGGTGCTATGCGCCGCCTTGGCGATGATGCGGTACAGCTTCTCCATCTCCGGAGAATGGCCCACCAGCTGGCCGAACCCATGCTTCGATTTCAACTGTTCGCGCAGCAGCCGGTTCTCGGCGGTAAGCTTCAGGTGTCCCGCCACCCGCTCCAGTTCCAGTTTCAGTTCGTCGAAGTTGAAGGGCTTGGTGATGTAGTCGTAAGCCCCCAGTTTCATGGCCTGCACTGCCGACTGCACGGTGGCAAAACCGGTCATGACAATCACGACTGCCTCGGGGTGCTGCCGCTTGATCTCGCGCAGAACTTCCAGCCCATTGTTGCCGGGCAGGCGCAGGTCCAGCAGAACTACATCCGCATTGGCAGTTTCCAGGATGCGATAAGCTTCGTCACGCGATTCCGCTACCTGGGTATTAAATCCCAGCGAACGGGCCACCTCGCGGCAGCATTCTCGCACCGACCGTTCGTCCTCCACGATCAACAGGTTTAACAGATTCGTTTCAAAGCTCTGCTGATGGACCGGAACCGCCTCTGCTGCAATCACGAGACTCCCCTTTTCGGCGGTGGCGAGCCCCCACGCCGAGTCAACTGGTTTTCAGCGCTCATTACCATCATCCCCTTTTGGGAAAAAGCTACTAGTGCAGGGGTCACAATCGAGTGTGAGTTTAGCCATGTCGATTGAAAAACCAGGAGCCGAAGCAAGATTTGGCGGCAAGTTCGCCATCCCCGCCCTGGTCGCGCTCGGCTCCCGGGCCGTCACCACCGTCCAATTCTCAATGCCGTAACCCATTTCGGTTGCCACTCCGGAGTGCAAGACCGCCACAATGATGTTGGCCAGCTCATGCCGGTAATCCAAGTGATCCGGAAGCTGCGCCGCATGGTTTCTCCTGCTCTTCAGCTTGTTGCGTTTCACTTATCACTGTCGCCGCTCCCGACACCTCCTATGAAGCACGTGTTACACCAAACCTCCCAGTCACTTGGCGGGACTGATTCGCAAGGAGTTGGCGCCGTAGTGAGTGACGCCTGCAAGGCAGCCCACCAAGGTCCAAGTTTCAATTTGAGACAGGTTGCGAAAGCGATTGTTTGGAAACGCCTGCCGGGTCAGGGTTTTCGTAGATTTCCGGAGACGGGAATCTCGCCTAGAACAGCGGTCGATTTGGGAAGGCTGCCGTGGTCAGAGAGGAAACGGCCCCGAGCGACAACAAAAAAGGGGAGCCAAGGCGCTCCCCTTTCTTGGACGGATTCGTTTTAGAGTCATTGCCGGTTGGCCGTGGAGCTTCCTTCCGCAACGTGAGCGGTCTCCGAAGAAACAGCCCCGCCGCTTCCCTGCTGCAACAGCAAGCCGTTATAGGAGGAAGCCACCAGTAATCGTCCCTGATAGCCCAAAGCAGCGCGAATCGAAACTCCGGTGTCCGGCGTCCGCTGCCAGGTCTGACCGTTGTCCTTGCTCTCGAACACGCCGTGGGCATAGAGTGCCGTGGCCAGCAGCCGCCGGGAGGTGGCGTCGTAGCGTACGGCGAACACGTTGCGCGACGGCAATCCATTCAGCATGTGTTCCCAGGTCTTGCCGCCATCGGTCGAACGCAGGGCGCCTTCACGGGTGGCCAACCACAGCGACCCATCCGGCACCGCCGTCAAGTTGTAGATTCCGGTTACGTACTGCGGGTAAGCGATCTCGCTCCAGGATTGGCCTGCATCGTGAGAAAGAAATACATGCTTGGGGCTGACCAGACTGAGGGTGCCATCGGCAAAACTGTTGACCGCGATAAGGTCGCTTTCCCCGTCAACCGGCTGGCCATACCACTTCCGCCCTTGATCGACGCTGACAAATAATCCTTCATTGGTCGCCGCATACCAGGCTTTGTCGGTTATCTCGATAGCCCGGACCCGGGGCGCCTTCTCTAACGGGATGCCGTGCTCCGGCGGAGCCGTCTTGTGCGCCACCACCGGATGCTTGGAGGCTACCGCCTTGCCTTTGCTGGTTTTGCTGGCGGGCTTCGGCTCGACCGCCGGCTTCTCCTGCCATTGCGGCGGCGGCCCGCTCATCAACGTAGCCGGCTCCCAGGTGCCGCTCAAGGAAGTCAGATAGAAAATGCCATGATTGGTGCCGGCGAAAATCACGCCATCGTCGGCCTGCTGAAGGCTCAGGATGTCACGCTCGTCCAGACCGCGATTCGATTGACTCCAGGTTGCGCCGCCATCATGGGAAACGAAGAAACCGCCCAGGTCCTTATCGTTGACTACCCCTACGTAGATCCGGTTGGGATCCTTGTTATCCACGACAACGCCGCCAACTACCCGGTGGGCGAAGCCCCGGTTCGAGGTGTCGTAGTGGGCAAAGCCATCGTCGCTGGCCAGCACGCCGCCACGATCTGTCGCCACCAGCACGCGCTGCGGATTGCGCGGATCGATCATCACATCGTTGACGATGACCGAGTCATCCGTAACCAGCTGCCACTTGCCGCCGCGGTCGAGGGTCTTCCACAAGCCGCCGGTGGTGCCGGCGTAAACGATCGCTGGCTGTTGCGGATCTTCCTTCAACACCCGGGTGCGCATCGCCGAATGCGGCAAGGTAAGCGAGATGCGATGAAAGTATTCGGCCTTGTTATCGCTGCGGTACATTCCCGAGCAGGCGCTGGCGTACACCGTGTCAGGATTCTTCGGATCGACGATGATGCTGAACATGTCGGAGTCGAAGGCGATGCCCTTGCTGATGCTGTGCCAGCTGGCGCCTCCGTCGGAGGTCTTCCAGGGCAGGTGCCAGGTTCCGGCATAGATCACGTCAGGATTCACCGGATCGATGGCGATCGATTCAATGTTCTTGATCTCCTCGTGATTCTCGGGCGAGATGCGCTCCCAGGTTTCGCCGCCATTACGGCTGCGGAAAACTCCATCCAAGGCACCAATCACCAGCGTATTGGGATCGCTGGGAGCCATGGACAAGGCGCGAATCGACTTGCCATGCACCGCCTTCAGCGTGCGCCAGGTGCGGCCGCCGTCGTCGGAACGAAATACGTCGCCTTCATCGGAGTTGTAGAGACTCCAGCCAGCGACGTAGATCGTGGAAGAGTGCGCAGGATCAAAAATGATGTGGTCCAGAACGTAATCGTCGCCCGGCCCCAGGTGGGCGAACAGGTTCCACGAGTTGCCGCCATCCTGCGACAGGAACAATTGTCCGGCACTGGTTCCCAGCAGGATACGGGTAGGGTTGGCCGGATCATAAGCCAGGCTGCGAACGTCTCCGCCCTCGGGCCCGATCAGCCGCCAGTCGGAGGCAAATGCCGTGAGCGTGAAGATCAAGAAAAAACAGACAAACAGCTTTACTGAAGACAAAGTGATCTTATGCATATCCATGTTGAATGACAACCAAGGCTCTCTCTGGTTTGTTCCATCATAACTCGCAGCGACCCGGCCTGGTACCCACGAAAAGTACCAAGTATCAGCCACCTAACGTGCTAATGCCGAGCAGTGTTTTGGCGGCCAAAGTGTCACCAATGCTGCGCAAACGCCATTACTACAACGGATGCGCTCGCCGCACACCCGTGTTGTAAACCCCTGGCAGACAGCGTGTGACTTCGGCCGAGTACCGAAAAAAACCGGTGAGAGCAGGTTTGCTCTCACCGGCAGTAGGGTTCCAGTCACTCTACTCGCTTACTGTTGCGGCGCTGCAGCCGGTGCTGCGGCCTTCTTATGGTGATGTGGCGCAGGCGCATTCCGTGGTTTGGGATATGCGTTCTCGCTCGGCTTCACCACCGACTCATCCACCGGAGTGGTGTTCTGCAGATCGGGCGAGGCGTTCACATCAGCTCCCTGCGGGCACCAGAAGATATCGGCTACCTTCTGCTGGCCCGTACCCTGGCGGACACCGACCCGGCTGGGATCGATACCCTGCTGCTGCACCAGGTAAGCCTTGGCGTTCACCGCTCGCTGCGCCGCCAGGTTCATTGGGTGACGTTTCTTGCCTGTGCCCTCCATCGGCGCCTTCTCGCCATCAGCGTAACCGACGATGACAATCGTAGCGTTGGGATCGGCCTTCAGACGGCTGGCAATGTCGTCCAGGATGGCCTTGGCCGTGTTATCCACGCGCCACGGACGTTTCAGATCCGGGAACTGGATAGAGTTGATCTTGCTACACGTCGGCGGGGCCGGCGGCACTTCGACGCCTACCGAGCAGGTTCCGGTGCCGGTCAGGTTGCGTGCATCCGTCGCTGTGACGGTCACGCTGATCGGGCCAGAAGGCAATGCGGTGGTATCGAGGGTCGCGGTGGCTCCGTTGCCGCTGATCTTGCCGGCAGAAGCCTGGTAGGCATAGCCGGTGATCTGCGCGCCATCCGGACTGCTCGCCATTGCGGTAATGGTTGACGGATCGCCCGACTTAACTGTCGACGGGTTGGCCGAGCAGCTTACCTGCGGCGGATTCATCGGCTTGGCCTTCACCGTGTAATTGGCCGAGCAGGTCGCCGATCCCATCTTCTTCATTTTGGGATCGCTGATGGTCGCGGTCGCGGTATAGTTACCCGCCGCCACGCCGGTGGTATCGATCCTGGCCGACTGCTTGTCGGAGGCGTCCAGCTTGCCACCGTTGGTCGTCCAGGCATAATTCGTGGGGTGCTTCGGGTTGAAGTTCGTACCCGTCGCAGTCACCGTGATCGGCTCGCCTTCGGTCACTTCCGCAGGCTGAACGGTACAGGCCGCCGTCAGCGGGGCGGTGTAGTAATTGCCCAGACCAACTACCAGTCCGGCCGACAACCGAACGCTGTTCCATTGCGGCGACGTGTATTTGAAGATCTGGCTGTAGTTGCTGTAAATGTAATCGACCTGCGCAACCCGGATGGAGAGACTCGGGTCATGACCGCCCATCGATCCGTGCCATACCAGGTAATCGAAACCGCCGCCCGCACCTAAAGCAGCGTTCCACTGATCGATGTAGGTGGGAGCAACCTGACGCACGGCGCCGGCAAATACACGGACGAAGGGGGAGAACGAATTCGTGTGGTACTTATACTGCAGTCCAGTTAAAGCGTAGTAAGTAGCGGCATCATCGTCACCGTATTTGGTGCCCCAGTTCATGCTGCCGTCAACCAACCACCCCAGGTTGTGGACTTTGCGGAAGTAGTAAACGTTGGAGAAATCTACTCCCGTGGCGTTGTCCTTAGTCGGAATTCCAAAATCATAGTGACCGCCAGGATGCAGCCACGAGTACCCAGCATAAATTTCATCCACTGGCTGCATGGTGACTTGCGCCGCGGCGAATGTGCCCAATAGACACAGCGCGAACCCAAGGACGACTGATTTTGCAATGAAGTGTCTCGGGACTACTTCAACAGGTGAAGACATTCTGATGATCCTCCGGAACTCAACGTACCGTAAGCAAAGTGACCCAGCTCGGGCTCAATCTAAATTTATACCGATGAAAAAATAATGCCGCGTATCCAGGCTGGCCAGACACTGCCCGCTTCGCTTTCCATCATAACTCCGGGCTGTAAGCAATGTAACCCACGAAGATGCAAAGAACCAAACCCGTTAAGGTGTCGCCGGAACTTGATGTTGTCTTTCCCCGGCAAAGTTCTTTGGCCGGCGGCCTGGCGACGGATGCCGTACACGCGCCGGGCATAGGGGATTGACATCAAGAACCGCACGTCTTTGGCATGCGGAAAAGAAAGGGCCGATGAGAGCGTCGTGCTCTCATCGGCCCCACAGTTACAGTCAATCTACTCGCTACTCGCTTACTGTTGCGGAGCTGCAGCCGGTGCTGCCGCCTTCTTGTGGTGATGTGCCGCAGGCGCGTTCCGTGGTTTCGGATACGCGTTCTCGCTCGGCTTCACCACCGACTCATCCACCGGAGTGGTGTTCTGCAGATCGGCGCACGCATTCTCATCGACGCCTTGCGGCACCCAGATGATATCGGCAACCTTCTGCTGGCCCGTACCCTGGCGGACATCGACCCGGCTGGGATCGATACCCTGTTGCTGCACCAGGTAAGCCTTGGCGTTCACCGCTCGCTGCGCCGCCAGGTTCATCGGATGACGGTTCTTGCCAGTTCCGATCATCGGCGCCTTTTCGCCATCGGCGTAGCCGACGATGACAATCTTGGCGTTCGGATCGGCCTTCAGACGGCTGGCAACGTCGTCCAGGATGGCCTTGGCAGTGTTATCCACGCGCCACGGACGTTTCAGATCCGGGAACTGGATAGAGTTGATCTTGCTGCAGGTCGGCGGTGGCGGCGGTACTTCGACGCCTACCGAGCAGGTTCCGGTACCGGTCAGGTTGCGTGCATCCGTCGCAGTGACGGTCACGCTGATCGGGCCCGAAGGCGCTCCACTCGTGTCGAGGGTCGCAGTGGTTCCAGTGCCGCTGATCTTGCCGGCGGAAGCCTGGTAGGCATAGCCGGTGATCTGCGCGCCATCCGGACTGCTCGCCATTGCGGTAATGGTTGACGGATCGCCCGACTTAACTGTCGACGGGTTGACCGAGCAGCTTACCTGCGGCGGATTCATCGGCTTGGCTTTCACCGTGAAGTTGGCCGCGCAAGTTGCCGATCCCATTTTCTTCATCTTGGGATCGCTGATGGTCGCATTGGCGGAATAGCTTCCCGCAGCTACGCCCGTGGTATCAATCCGGGCCGACTGTTTGTCGGAGGCGTCCAACTTGCCGCCGTTGGTCGTCCAGGCGTAATTCGTGGGGTGCTTCGGGTTGAAATTCGTACCCGTCGCGGTTACCGTAACCGGCTCGCCTTCCGTCACTTCGGTAGGTTGCGCGGTACAAGCTGCCGTCAGCGGGGCTGCGTAGTAATTGCCCAAGCCCATCACCAGGCCAGCCGACAGCCGAATGCTGTTCCACTGTGGCGAATTGAACTTATAGACTTCGTTGTAATTGCTGTAGATGTAATCTACCTGCGCGACACGAATGGCCAAACTGGAATTTTCTCCATGCCAGACGTTGTAATCGAAGCCGCCGCCCGCGCCCAAAGCAGCGTTCCACTGGTCGATTGAATGGATAGGAGTGTTCGGGTACCCAGGGGCTACCTGACGAAGGGCTCCGGCGTATACGCGGACAAACGGAGAAAACACGTCGGTGTGATACTTGTACTGCAGACCACCCAACATGTAATAGTCAGAAGCACTTCCAGGACCACCATAGTTGCTGCCCCAGTGTATGCTGCCATCAACCAACACGCCCACATTGTGCATGCTGCGAAGATAGTAGACGTTTGAGATATCTATGCCGTCGGTAACATCCTTGGCGGGTATACCAAGATCGTAGTGACCGCCAGGATGCAGCCAGGAATATCCAACATAGACCTCATCTTTGGGCTGGATGGCAACTTGCGACGCGGCAAATGTGCCCAACAGGCACAGCGCGAATGCAAGTACGACTGATTTTGCAATGAAGCGTCTCGGGACTACTCCAATACGTGCAGACATTCTTATGATCCTCCAAAACTCAGCAGTACCGCAAGCAAAGTAGCGCAGCTCGGGTTCAATCCAAATTTCTTTTTGGTGCAAGCTTTCTGATACAAGTGCAGGGATAAAGTCCTGCTCGCAACAGCACGCCATTGTACCGCAGCAGTAGAAATTAACAAAACTTTCATTGTCAATCTCTTACGTCCCAGCCTGCCTGTTTACTGATGTTGTACCCGCAGGCGCGTGACTTGGGGCTGCCCGGCTTTACCTTAGCCGCCGGGTCTGGAAGCGACCCGCTCCCGGTGTAGAACATCAATCCTATCACTCCCCTGGGCCATGAAGGCAAATAATCGCATCCTGATTGAGAACACCCAATGGGCAACCCCAGTCAGGGCGTATCTAAAGGCCCATAACTCAAGCCGAAGAGCGCGGGAAGTGTTACCTTATGGGAAGCCCTAATCGCGATGCCGCTTCCGGCCAGGTCGCGCCGGTGGCAATCGACTCGAAGCCGCTGGACGGCATCTAAGCTAGCGTTCTGCTGGTCCATGAATCCAGGTAAAGTGCGGACCGTACTGCGAGAAACTCAGATCCCATGGCGCAAGAAAAAGTTTTGATTGTCGAAGACGAAGAAAACGAACGCACAGGTTTGGCCGAACTGGTCCGTGCCTGGGGTTATGAGACCGAAACCGCCTGCGACGGCGTGGAGGGCCTGGAAAGTGTCGAACTCTGGAATCCGGCCATTGTCGTCACTGACTTGCGCATGCCGCGCATGGATGGCATGCAACTGCTGGAGCGCATCGCGGCTCAACCTCATCAGGTTGCCGTTATTCTGCTGACTGCCCAAGGCAGCGTCGATGCCGCGGTCAGTGCCATGAAGAGCGGCGCCTTCGACTTCATCGAGAAACCGGTCAATCCCACGCGCTTACGTAACATTCTGCAAAACGCATCGCGTTTGCGCGGCACCGAACGCGAACTGGAAGCCAGCCGCCGCAAGCTGCGGGATGTCGGCGTCCTGGGCTCTTTGGTCGGTCCGTCCAAACGCATGCAGGAAGTCTTTCGCCTGATTGAAATGGTGGCGCCCAGCACCGCCAGCGTTCTCATCACCGGTGAGAGCGGTACCGGCAAAGAATTACTGGCCCGTACCGTCCACTCCTTGAGCAATCGCAAGGCTAAGCCGTTTGTGGCCATCAACTGCGCTGCAATACCCGAGACCCTGATTGAAAGCGAGATCTTCGGTCACGAAAAGGGCGCCTTCACTGGCGCATTGGAGCGCCGGACTGGCTGTTTCGAACTGGCCGAGGGTGGCACGTTGCTGCTGGACGAAATCGGCGAAATGCCGATTGGCACCCAGGCAAAACTGTTGCGCGTGTTGGAAGATCGCAAGTTGCGCCGGCTGGGCAGCAAAAGTGAGACGTCAGTCGATGTCCGCGTTCTGGCCGCTACCAATAAGGTTCCGGAAGATGCCGTGGCCAAAGGTTACTTGCGCAACGATCTTTTCTATCGCCTGAATGTCTTCAACATTCAATTGCCGCCGCTGCGCGAACACAAGGACGATCTGCCCGCCCTGGTGCAAGCCTTGCTGGCTGATATGAACGAAAAGCACAATCGCACCGTAGCCGGTGTCAGCGACAACGTCATGAACGCCTTCCAGTCTTATGCGTGGCCGGGCAACGTTCGCGAATTGCGCAATGCATTAGAGCGGGCCGTGATCGTTTGCGACAGCGCGTTGATCGAGCCCAGGCATCTGCCGCCGGGCTTTGGCCAGGTTGTTCCGCGCGCGCCTGTGCAAGAGGCCAATGCTGTTCGTTTGGGGGTTGGCACTACGGTAGACGAAGCCGAACGGCTGCTGATTTTGAAAACCTTGGAAGCAACGAACAACAACAAGACGCGCGCCGCCGAGATCCTCGGCATCAGTTTGAAGACCCTGCATAACAAACTGAAAGAGTACGGAACCCAGGACGCCGCCGAAGCTGCGGAAGCAGCCAGCTGAAAGCCACCGGCTTGAACATCGCGATGTGATCTCGGTCCTAGCGTAAATTTCCAACCTCTTCTACCCTCGGTACGAATTCTCAATCGGTTTCAGGTTGCTCGCAAAGAGCAACAGGGAATTCCGGTGCGATACCGGAGCGGTCCCGCCGCTGTAAGTGAGAAGGCAGCTTCCTAAATACCACTCGTCAGAAAATGCCGGGGAAGGTGGAAGATGCCGCCGAAGGCGAAAGCGTAGGCCTTCCGAACTCACGAGCCAGAACACCTGACTGAAACCCAAACTCGATGATCTCCGCGTGGAAACGGGGATGTGGGTTTTTCATTTCTGGGGCAAGAACACCCCCTCCAAACGACAAAAGAATTGCGGCATCCGCACTAATCTGCCCGCTTGTGCCGAGGTCTCGCTGAGCCTCCAACGCACTGGTGGTGCAGATCGCCATAGCGATTTCACTGCGCTACGAAAGGAGGTGATTCCGTGAAGACGACGAAGAATAGCGACGCGAAGCGTCCCATTATCGCCACTCGCAAGGGCTGCAATGCTAACGGTACTGGTCTGTCCCATTACGTCATGATGGACTCGAAGAAGTAACCGCCGCGACTAACGGCATTATCCCGAGGCGGACGGCAACCTCGCCGCCTCGGACCTTGAATTACAGACAGAGAGGATTTTTCCATGACAATCGAAGCCAACGACCAATGCGCTTCTTCTCGCGGCTTGCAGTTCAACTCCGGCAATGGCAATACTCTTCAGCCCCTGGACATTGGCCATAACGATTACCTCGGATTGGTCGACCCTGACACCGCGTTCTGGGCCCTGATCCAGAAAGACAAACTCGGCGAAGCTCTTTCGCCCGGACCTTTTTTGCAGCAGTACCGGGAAAAGGCCGCCGACTTCGCCGCGGAGATGGACAAGTTCCGTTTCGCCATGACGCCGTCGGCCGTGTATTTCAATCCCACTGAGCGTTGCAATCTCAACTGTTCCTATTGCTATCTGCCGGAGACGCTGCGTCAGGATGGTCGTCACATGCCGACCCATGAGGTGTTGTCTGCCCTGGAGATCCTGAAACGTTACTTCCTCTCGACTCTGCCCGAGGGATTCAAACCGCAGATCATCTTTCACGGCGCCGAACCCACTTTGAATTGGGAAGCTTTGTTGGCCGCTTTCGATCGCTATGGCGATGACTTTCGCTTCGGGGTTCAGAGCAATGGCACGGTTTTGAGCGACGCCCAGTACGACGTCCTGATGAAGCGTGGCGTAGCGATAGGCCTGTCGCTCGATTGTGCGGTGGATGAAATCGTGACTCGCACCCGCAAGACCTGGGATGGCCACAGCATTTATGCCAAGGTCGTGGCTTCTATGGAGAAGCTACGCGGCTATTCCAACTACAGCGTAATTTGCACCGTGACCCGCGAGAACATGCACCAACTGGTTCAGACCGTGGAGTTCTTTCACGAGCGCGGCGTCACCACCTGCATGTTGAATCCGGTGCGTTGTACGCGCCAGGGAGCGCGAGACATCAAGCCGGCCGACGAAGATATCAGCCGTCATTATCTGGCCGCGTTAGACCGGACGGAAGAACTGTACCGCGAAACCAGTCGTCGTCTGGTCGTCGCCAACTTCGCGAATATTCTGATCGCGATTCTGGCGCCGCAGGCTCGCCGTCTGATGTGCGACATCTCGCCGTGTGGTGGTGGCCGTTCCTTCTTCGCGCTGTCGGCGAATGGCGATGTCTTTCCCTGTAGCGAATTCATTGGCGTTCCAGCGTTCAATGGCGGCAATTTGTTCCGCGATGAGATCTCTGCCATCCTGAAGACTCCGCCGTTCAAGCTGGTCACGGGACGCAAAGTGGAAGACATCGATCCCTGCTGCCGCTGCGCCGTCCGCCATTTCTGCGGCTCGCCTTGCCCCGCTGAAGCCCACGAGATGAACGGCGGCATGGACCGCACCGGCGCTTTCTGCGAGCTCTACGAAGACCAGGTTCGCTATGCCATGCGGCTGATCGCCGACAATCGCCAGGACGCTTTTCTATGGGAGGATTGGGACCGAGACACCACTACGACCTTCGAGTTGAAGGCCCTGTAGCTGCGAGGTGCCGATGGCAATCGAAGACGAATGTGCCTGCGGAATTTGGACCGGCGGCGAAGATCTGACCTCTTCGCCGCAATCGCCGACGCGATTGGGTGCGGATGGATTTCGCACAGCATTCCGGACGAGCCGCGATTGCTAACTGCGGGAGTTCACCTGTACAATCTTCTTGCCTGCTGCAATGGCGAGTTCAGTTTTCACTCGCTGTCATCGTGCCGAAGTGGCGGAATTGGCAGACGCGCGTGGTTCAGGTCCACGTACTCGCAAGGGTGTGGGGGTTCGAGTCCCTTCTTCGGCACCAAGATTCATAACGCTGTGTCTGGCCTGGCGATTAGCCGGGCTTTCGCTTTGTGGCGACCTTACTCACTTTGCTCGACAGAATTACTCGACTGCGCATCAAAATCACAGATGCGCAACGCGGAGAGTTCTGACGCGACACTCGCAAACGGCGACTTGCCGGTCGAAAGCCCCATCCGGGTAGGATGTGCAGGTTGGAATATCCCAAAACAGTTCGCCAAACATGCCATCTCCACTGGCAGCCACTTAGAACGTTATTCGCAGCTGCTGAATTGTAGCGAGATCAACTCTTCTTTTTACCGTCCGCACAGAAATACCACATGGCAGCGTTGGAGAGATTCGGTCCCCACGGGATTCCGCTTCTCGGTGAAAATGCCGCGCACCATCACCCACGACGCGAAGCTGAATTGCGACTCTCAAACGTTGTCGCTATTTCTTGATCAAGTCAGCTGTCTGGGAGGCAAGCTGGGACCGATCCTTATGCAGCTGCCTCCAAGCTTGCATTTCGATCCTTCCCGAGCGAGATCGTTTCTATCGTTGCTGCGACAAAGTTATGCAGGCGAGGTGGTATGCGAACCACGGCACCCCAGTTGGTTTGACCATGAAGTCAATGAACTACTCGCAGAATTCCGAGTTGGCCGGGTAGGGTCTGACCCGGCCTGCGTTGCTGCCGCGAGCAGTCCCGCAGGTGATGGCAGCCTCGTTTATTACCGGCTACACGGCTCTCCGCAGCGCTATTATTCTTCTTATTCCGACGACTTCCTTCGCACGCTGGCGGCTCAAATGAAGAACGCAGCCAGGAGTTCACAGACCTGGTGCATTTTCGACAATACTGCCTCGGGTGCTGCCTTCGATAACGCACGACACTTAGCTATCAAACTGAAGCACTATTGCGCTGTTTGACCTTCCAGGAAATCCCAAGGCTCTTACACTACTGCGGTTTGAGCGTGCTGCTGCATTGTGGGCGCGTATTGAATTGCCAGCAACGTCTCATCGTCGAAGCGCTCGCGCGTCCCGCGGAAATCTTCCAGATGCTTCTTGCAGGCGTTAATCAGCTGCATCGGGCAGCGCAACCAATCTTCCTCGATCACCCTTTGCAGACGTTCTACACCGTATTCATCGCCCCCGTCGTTCTCTGCTTCGGAAATGCCGTCGGTATAAATCACCAGCGTATCTCCTGGCAACAGTCGCGTGTGCGCCGTGCTGAACCGCTGATCGTCAAACACTCCCAGGGGCTGGCTGGTGCTTTCGAAGGTCCGGGTTCCCGATTGAGCAGCCAACAACGCCGGGAGATGTCCGGCGTTGACGATCTCCAACTCGCCGCTGGATTTCATCTTGCCGCAAACCAGAGTGGCGTATTGCGTGGGCAGCGTGCTCTGGCGGAACAATTGATTCGCGCGCCTCACCAGCTCTTCCGTGCTGAAATTCATGGGGATTAACGAACGGAATACTGCCCGCAGGTTCGCTGACAGCATGGCCGCGGCGACACCTTTGCCGGAAACGTCGGCCATGACGAAATACAAAGCACCATCCGGACCGCTGATCAGGTCGCAATAGTCGCCGCTGACTACGCCTGCCGGCTGATAGTGATAGGAGACGTCCCATCCGGCAAAAGCAACGTCGCAGGGCGGCAACAGCCCCTTTTGAATCTCCGCCGCCAACTCCAGGTCATACTCCAGGGCGCGCTGCTGCTTCGGCGTAAGACAGTCGAGACAAACCCGCGCCAGGGGATTCTCATGGATAACTTCTTCGTCCACGGTCCCTTTGCAAATTTCACACACACCGAAGGAACCCTGATCGATGCGTTGCAGTGCGCTGTCGACTTCTTCCAGGAGATGGAGCATCTGCTCACTCTGGTTTTCGCCCAGCACATCGCTCAAGCGAGCTCGCCCCGACAGCAGTTGCTCGCGGACAGAACTGACGTAAGTCGTATCTCCGATTGCCATGGCTAACCACCTTCTACATGTTAGAGGGTTATGGATGATGCCTGGATGCAGTCTTTTTTGCTGCGATTGAGTAGGCATTCCGGCTGAATCCTTACCCCACGAACGAAACTTTAGCCCTGCTCGGGAAGGCCGTCAGCCCGCATCTTGCGCCCAAAGCATTTCGTCGGCCAGCAGGGTTTTTTACCACGGAGAACACGCAGGAATTCCTTTGTTTGTCATCCCGAGCGGAGCCGAGGGATCTGCGGTTCGTCGGCGTCGACAAGAATGTTTCCACGGCAACAGCCCCGCGTCTTGTCATCCCGAGCGAAGCCGAGGGATCTGCGGTTCGCCGCCGTCGGCAAGAATGTTTCCACGGCAACAGCCTCCGCGTCTTGTCATCCCGACCGCACCATTTGATTTGTCATCCCGAGCGAGTGCGCTTCAGCGCCGAGTCGAGGGACCTGCTGTTTCTTCGCAGTGGCACAATGGTCGCGACGCGTTTAGGTATTCTTTTCCCCCTGTCATCCCGACCGAGGACTGACCGGGGCCCCCGACAAGCGCCGCTCTTGCGCTTGTTGGGGTGGTTCAGTCCGAGCGGAGGGATCTGCGGTTCGTTGACCGGGGCAAAATCGGGCTACGGCAACCTCACCAACGGACTTGAATCCAAAGATGTCGCAGACATCGTCTCACCGTGAAGTACCGCAGATCCCTCGGCTTCGCTCGGGATGACAAGCAAGAAATAATCCTCTGTGCCTCTGTGGTTAATGACCTTCTTCTCCGTGCTCTCCGTGTCCGAGCCTGCCCTGAGCGAAGTCGAAGAGTGGTGAGAATAGCCCTACTTCAGCAACCCTTCCACCACGCCATAGCTCTCGGCCAGCGCCGCATCCAGGGCCGCAGGATCTTTCCCGCCGGCCTCGGCCATGTCGGGACGGCCGCCTCCAGACCCGCCAACCTTCTTCGCCACCTCGGCGATGATCTTGCCCGCCTGCACCCGCGAGGTCAGGTCCTTGGTGACGCCGACAATCAGCGCGACCTTGCCATCGCTCACCGATCCCATCACCACCACGCCCGATCCCAGCTTGTTGCGCAGATTGTCGACCAGCGTGCGCAGTTGCGTCCGCTCCAGGTTGTCGGCGCGCGTGGCCAGCACCTTCACGCCTTTCACCTCGCGCACATTCTCCGTCGCCGACGACACCGACGAGCGACTGCCGACTTCATGCGCACCTGCTCCAGTTCCTTGCGCAGCTTCTTCATTTCTTCCTCGCGGCTTTCGAGTTCGTGCTTCAGCGCCTCGGCGGGAGACTGATCGTCGCCACCGCGCACCAGTAGTCTGCAACCACGTTCTCCAAGCTGATGATCTTTGCGGAAGTGGTCGCAGCGAGCCTTCGCCGGTCACGGCTTCCAGTCGCCGCACGCCGCTGGAGACGCTGCCCTCTTTCAAATTTTGATCAGCCCGATCTCGCCGGTCGCGGCCGGTGTGCGTGCCGCCGCACAGCTCGGTGGAGAAGTCGCCGATGCGGATGACGCGCACCCGGTCGCCATACTTCTCGCCGAACAGCGCCATGGCGTGATACTCGTTCACCGCGACATCGATGGGCACGTCCTCGATGACTTCGACCTTGTCGTTGCGCAGCACCTCGCTGTTGGCCAGGTCTTCGATGTCCTGCAACTCCTCGTCGTCGAGCGAGGCAAAGTGCGAGAAGTCGAAGCGCAGGTGACCGGGATCGACCAGCGAGCCCGCCTGCTTCACATGCGTGCCCAGCACATTGCGCAGCGCAGCGTGCAGCAGGTGCGTGCCGGTGTGGTTGCGCATAGTGGCGTGGCGAACTTCGTCGTTGACCATGGCGTCGACTTTGTCGCCCACGTGGATGGTCTGCTTGGCGACGACGCGATGCGCGCGCACGCCCTGCACTGGATAGGTCGCGCCTTCGACTTCGGCGACGACGGTGTTGTGATCTTCGCCGTAGAGCCAGCCCACATCGCCGACCTGTCCGCCGGCATCGGCATAGAACGGCGTTTGATCGAGCACGATCTCGCCGCGCTCGCCGGGCTTCAGTTCCGATGGTCATCGACCGCCCTCCAGCAGAGCCGTTGTACCGACCTGCGACTTGAATGATCGCCAGAACTTCGGCGCCGCGTCGTAGAGCGTCTTCTGATAACCCTCGAACTCGGTCCGCGGCAGACGACTGATACAGGGGCGAGGCCGTCGGCTTTGGAGCCGCCTTTCCAGGAGGCCTGCGCGCGCTTGCGCTGCTCTTCCATGGCGTGCGTCGAAGCCAGCGCTATCAAACTCGATTCCAAGATCGCGACAGGCGTCGTCGATGAAATCGAGCGGGCAGTCCAAACGTCTCGATAGAGTTTGAAAGCCTCGTCGCCTCGCGAGACTCTAGTTGCTGGTTCCATAGCAGTCTGCTTTGCCACAGCCTCAGAAAATAGCCGCTGGTCCGGCCCGTTACCGAAGTTCATGCAGCCCCAGCCGATACTCGCGTTCGAGATCTCGGCAGCTACCTGCGGCTCGAGCTTGCGTGATCGACTTCGTAGTGCCTGAACGCGATCAACTAAGAGCTGAATCAGCTTCGGTCAAGCTTCTCGAGTCCCGATATCCAGCGTGTGTGCAAACCGCGTCTCTTCGCCCTTGACCATCTTCCGCGACACGATCCGCGCTCTCGACCAGCTCCGGATACGCGTCCTTCATCAGGTCGCGCAACAGCAAATACCATTTCGATGACAGAAACGGCTTCTCCTGTCCCAGCAATCGTCCGTGACGAATCGCGCGGCGAATGATTTTGCGCAGCACATAGCCGCGGCCTTCGTTCGCGGGCACCACGCCGTCGGAGATGAGAAACGTCGACGCACGCGCGTGGTCGGCAATCACGCGCAGCGACGCTGCCTGCTTGTGCGTCTGCTCGACGTCTTCTCGTCTTTTCTCCTCGATCGAGTCGAAACGTCCCTGTCAACTCCGCCGCCCGCTGGATCAGCGGCACAAACAAATCCGTGTCGTAATTCGAGATCACGCCCTGCATCACCGCGGTCACGCGCTCCAGGCCGGCGCCGGTATCGATCGACGGCTTGGGCAGCGGACGCATCTCCCCGTCGGGCTGGCGATCGAACTGCATGAAGACCAGGTTCCAGATCTCGACGTAGCGTCCGCACTCGCAGCCGAACTCGCAGTCGGTGTGTCCGGCATCGCTGGCGGCGACGCCCATGTCGTAGTGCAGCTCGCTGCAGGGGCCGCAGGGGCCGGTATCGCCCATCTGCCAGAAGTTGTCCTTCATCCCCATTTCGTAAATGCGATTCAGCGGGACGCCATCCTTTTCTAAAGTCGCGCGCCAGTGGTCATAGGCTTCGTCGTCGCGGGCGATGCCCTGCTCGCCCTTGAAGATGGTCACGTACAACTTGTCTTTTTCGATGCCGTACCACTCGGGCGAGGTGACCAACTCCCACGCATAGGCGATGGCGTCCTTCTTGAAGTAGTCGCCAAAGCTGAAATTGCCCAGCATCTCGAAGAAGGTGTGGTGGCGATTGGTGAAGCCCACGTTCTCCAGATCGTTGTGCTTGCCGCCGGCGCGCACGCATTTCTGCGACGAGGTGGCGCGGTTGTAGTCGCGCTTCTCGATGCCCAGGAAGACGTCTTTGAACTGGTTCATGCCGGCGTTGGTGAACAGCAGCGTGGGATCGTTGGCCGGAACCAGCGAGGAGGAATGGACTTCTTTGTGTCCCTTGGAGACGAAATAGTCCAGAAACATGCGGCGAACTTGGGAGCCGGAAAGCTTGCGAGAGGGCATAGGGATAGGAAAATTCTACAGCAGCCGTCGGGTATCTGCTGTCAGCCGTCGGCTACTGCGAGGACTGCTGGCCAATTCCGACACTCGCGATCCTGCGGCTGCCGACGAACCGCAGATCCCTCGGCTTCGCTCGGGATGACAAATATAAGGAACGTCTCTTCTCACACGAAACTTCTTATGACTTGTCATCTGACTTGTCATCCCGACCGAGGACTTCAGTCCGAGCGGAGGGATCTGCGGTCCCGACGAGGTGTGATGCGGCACACTGCGCGCGTCAGCCAACGGTGCCAATATCGCAATGTGAAAGAACATCGCTACGCCGTCTACATTCTCGCCAGCCGATCTCACAACTTCTATGTCGGCGTAACTAACAGTCTCGACCGGCGCATGCGTCAGCACAAACAACATTTGTTCGAGGAGGGGTTCACCGCCAGATACAACATTGAACGGCTGGTGTGGTACCAGATTTTCGGCGACATTCGCGACGCGATTGCGCGGGAAAAACAGATCAAACGCTGGCGCCGGGAGAAGAAGATTGCCCTTATTGAGTCATTGAACCCAACCTGGCAGGACTTGTCGGAGGAATGGGGAACACCGATCCTACCACTGCAAAAGGCCACAGTTCCCTCGGCTGCGCTTCGCTCCGCTCGGGATGACAACTCGTAGAGGACTACTGATGGGTGCTTGGATGAATGCCGAACGCTGACGGCTGACAGCTAACGGCTGATGGCTAGATGGCTAAATGCTAAGATGCCAACTTCTAAGTGCCGTCCTTCCCGCACCACCCTCGCCAATTGACCGGCGGCGGCTCTTCATCTCATAATCTTTGTGCCTGACGATTATTCGCTACTCACAAGGTGGCTCGCTGTGAACGATCAGAACAAGAACGCCCGCCGTCCATTCGAGACGGCTGGGCAGAGGCTCGACGACGTGCTGGGCGATGCCTCCAAGCGCATCGAGCAGGAAACGCAGCTGCTGATCAAGTACATCAACGACGAACTGGTGCCGGCTATTCGCGACCACTCGAGCAATGCCCTGCGCATCGCCAGCGAGAAGCTGACTCAGGCTGCCGACTTGATGGACTCGACCAAGCAAAAGAAGGGCTAGGCACGCGGGCGCCGCTGTTCGCCTCACTTGCCGCGGCCCTGCTGTTGCTTTCCGCCTGTGGCGGGCACAAGACTGCCCGCAGCCACCCTCCTCCACCTCCGCCGACCATTACGCCGGCGCCCGCACCTGCGGAAACCGCGACCACGCAACCGCAGCCGACCCCTCCCCACAACGCCAAACCTATTTACGTTGAGACCGGACTGGCCAGCTGGTATGGGCCGCCGTATAACCATCGTCGCGGAGCCAATGGCGAGATCTATGACCAGAACGCCATGACCGCCGCGCATCGCACTCTGCCGCTGAATTCCATGGTGCGCGTCACCAATCTCACCACCGGACACGTAGCCATGGTGCGCATCACCGATCGCGGACCGTTCGTGGAAGATCGCATCGTCGATCTTTCTCTAGCAGCGGCCAGGGCAGTCGATGTGTGGCAGCCGGGTACGGCCGAGGTGAAGCTGGAGGTGCTGTCTGCGCCTGCGCCCATTGCGCAAGGGGGCCGCTGGTGCGTGCAGATTGGCGCCTTCCACAGCGAGGGCGAAGCGCGCAAGCTGAAAGAGAAGCTGCAGGATCGCTATGAGACTGCCAACGTAATTCAGTTTACGGGACCGACCGGAGAATGGGTCCGCATCCGCCCTGAAGGCGACGACAAGCGCGTAGCCGAAGAAGTCGCCAGCAAGACGCACGTCAAAGAGGGCGGCGTGTTCTTGGTCAGGTTGGATTGAGAGGAGTGGATCGTGGATGGTGGATAGTTAGCTGTCAGCCCTCAGCTCTCTGCCCTCAGCTCTTAGCCTTTACCTCTTAACTAGCCAATAGCCACCTGCCTCTTGTCATCCCGAGCGAAGCCGCAGGAATCTGCGGTTCTGCGAAGGGGGAAACCCGATGGTTCGAAGCAGTTCCCGCTTATACTTTCTTCAGCCATGAAGCCCGCTGCCATTCTTCCGGCGAAACCTCTTTTCGCAGTCGATCGCGCCTCTCTCGTCGCCCGCGGACGCCGGCTGGAATACCTGACCATCGCGTGGAACGGGTTCGAAGCTGCCGTCGCGCTGGGCTCCGGCCTGATGGCGGGCAGCATCGCGCTGGTGGGCTTCGGGCTCGACTCGGTGATCGAAACCCTGTCAGCGGCAGTCCTGCTGTGGCGATTGCGCGCCGACCTGGACATCGGTGCTCGCGAACGTGCCGAACGTATCGCGCGACGGCTGGTGGGAGTGTGCTTTCTGCTGCTCGCAGCTTATGTTGGAATCGAGTCTGTGCGCGCGCTCTGGATCAAGGCACAGCCCGAGCGGAGCCTGCCGGGAATCCTGATCGCGGTAGCGGCTGTGATCGTGATGCCGCTGCTGGGCCGGGCCAAACGGCGCATAGCGGCGGAGCTCGGCAGCCGGGCGCTTCATGCCGACTCGCGCCAGGCAGATTTCTGTGCTTACCTCTCAGCCATACTTCTTGTGGGCTTAATCCTTCACGCGCTGCTGGGCTGGTGGTGGGCCGATCCCGCGGCCGCACTCCTCATGGTGCCAATCATCGCGCGCGAGGGCGTGCAAGGGTTGCGCGGCGAAGTGTGCGACAGCTGCCAGTGCGGATAATTCACCACAGGGGCGCGGAGCGTTTCTGGTTTTGAATCGACCTATCGCTGCCGCAGGCTTTGATCCTCTGCCGGCGAACCGCAGATCCCTCGGCTCCGCTTCGCTGCGCTCGGGATGACAAATCAGAAGGAGCTAATGTTTAAGGTAGTGGCCGATGGCTGGTGCCCGACAGCTGACGGCTGATAGCCCATAGCCAGCCGCTAATTCCCTGTTACCGCTCCCTGCATTTTCCGCTATTCTGGGTGCAGTAAACTCCCGCGCTCATTATGACAACCAAAGCCCCCGCCTCGTTCGATCGCAAGTTCATTCCGCTCACGACTCGCTTCGATCATGCTTTGCTGTTTGCCTCCCAGGTCCATCGCGATCAGGAGCGTAAGAAGAGCGGCATTCCTTACCTGTCGCACTTGCTCGGCGTCGCCTCGATCGTGCTCGACTACGGCGGCGATGAGGAGATGGCGATCGCAGCCCTTTTGCACGATGCCGTCGAGGACCACGGCGGCCGGCCCATGCTGAAGGTGATCGAGCAGATTTTCGGGCCGCGGGTGGCCAAGATCGTCGACGGCTGCACCGACTCGTACGTCGAAGATCCGAAGAGGAAAGAGAATTGGGAGCGCCGCAAGATTCGCTATTTGCATCGCGTGCGTCACGAGGACGCAGAGACTCGTTTTGTGTCGGCCGCCGACAAGCTTTACAACGTGCGCGCGGTTCTGCGCGACCTGCGTTACGACGGCGAGAGCGCCTTCACACGATTTTCGGCGCCCAAGGCGAAGACGCTATGGTATTACCGCTCGCTGGTGAGGGAGTATCGTCTGGGCGGAGTGACTCATCGGCTTAAGCCGCTCATTGACGATCTGGACCGCGTGGTAACCGAAGTCGAGCACCTGTCTGGGATATTGGCTTCGCCCATTCGTCCGCCCCGGCGCATTACCAACAAGCTTAAGAGCAGGCGATAGGAAAAGCGCGCTGGAATCGCCTGCTGGATTCGAGGAACCTGTGGCATCCACCGAAGCCGAGCGCATTACCGAATTACTAAAGACCGCCAAGATGATCGCGGTAGTCGGGCTCACTGATTCGCCCTTGCGGCCGAGTTACGGTGTCTCGCACTACATGCTGTCGCGCGGATATCACATTATTCCCGTGAATCCCAATATCACAGCATGGATGGGTGAGAAAGCTTACCCATCGCTGCTCGACGTGCCGGAGAAGGTCGATATCGTTAACGTGTTTCGCCGCTCTGAAGCCGTGCCCGAAGTAGTGGATCAGGCGATAGAAATTAAAGCTCCGGCAATCTGGATGCAGGAAGGCGTGGTGCACGAAGAAGCCGCCGAAAAGGCACGCCAGGCGGGCATCTTCGTGGTGATGGATTTGTGCATTTTGAAAGAGCATCGCAGGAGGGGATAGCGATTAGCGACTAGCAACTAGCCAAAACCGACGATTGGATGGGTCAAGCTAGTTGCTAATCGCTAGTTGCTTTTCTTAGCTTCTTGATCTCTTCCAGCCGCGCCTTGATGCGCTTCTCGATGCCTTCGTCGGTGGGATGGTAGTAGACGCGATCCTTCAGGTTGTCAGGCAGGCATTGCATGTCGGCGACCTTCGATTCCAGGTTGTGCGCATACTGATAGCCCTCGCCGTAGCCAAACGCTTTCATCAGTCCGGTCGGCGCGTTGCGCAGATGCAGCGGCACGGGGTCTTGCGCGGTGCGCTCCACGTCCTCCTGCACCGCTCCATAGGCAATGTAAACGGCGTTTGACTTGGGAGCGGCGCAGAGATAGACAACCGCCTGCGCCAGAGCCAGATCGCCTTCGGGGATGCCGAGAAAATCGAAAGCGTCACGAGCCGCGAGCGTGATGCCAAGCGCGTTCGGATCGGCCAAGCCGATGTCTTCCACCGCCATGCGAACCACACGGCGCGCAACGTAGAGCCGGTCTTCGCCGGCTTCCAACATGCGCGCCAGCCAGTAGAGGGCGGCGTCAGGATCGCTGTTGCGCACGCTCTTGTGCAGTGCGGAGATCAGGTTGTAATGCTCTTCGCCCGCCTTGTCGTACCGCAGCACGCGCTTTTGCAGAGCGTCGCTGACGATGGCATCGGTGATGCGAGGCTCGGCGTTTTTGCCTTGCTGTTCGACGGCCAGCGTTGCCGACACATCGAGAACGTTGTAAGCACTGCGCGCGTCTCCGCTGGAGTAGGCCGCAATCTTGCGCAACGCAGTCTCTTCCGCCTCGACGTGCAGCTCGCCCAGACCTCGGGCTTCGTCGCGGAGAGCCCGCCGCAGCAGTTCAACGATCTGCTCTTCGCTCAGCGGTTTAAGGACGTAGACGCGAGAACGTGACAGCAGCGCGGAGATAATTTCGAACGACGGATTCTCGGTGGTCGCGCCGATCAGCCGGATGCTGCCTTTCTCGACGTACGGCAGAAAAGCGTCCTGCTGGGCTTTATTGAAGCGATGCACCTCGTCGACGAAGACGATGGTGCGAGTGCCGTATTGCCGGGCGCGCTCGGCATCGGCCATGACCTGCTTGATTTCCTTGATGCCGCTGAGCACGGCGGAGAACTCGATGAAGTCGGCATGAGTCATGCGGGCGATGATCTTGGCCAGCGTGGTTTTGCCCACGCCGGGAGGTCCCCAGAAAATCAGTGAGCCGGTATCGTCGCGCTCAATTTGTACGCGTAGGGACTTGCCGGGGCCGAGAATGTGCTCCTGGCCAACAAATTCATCCAGCGTGCGCGGGCGCATGCGATCGGCCAGCGGACGGGACCTGTCGACGGCATCATCGGGCGGCGGATTGGTTTGAAACAGATTCACGAACTGTAATTCACCACAGAGACACAGAGTCACAGAGGAGTGCAATCATAAAACTCTTCTGCGAATGCCATGCTTAAGCACTGGAACATTGAAGTTAATCAACAACCCAACCCGCAAGCCAGCCAGATGCAAGTAGGTTAGAAGCTGTGCCTCGTGAACTGGCAGGATATCTTGTACCGATTTCAACTCAATGACCACACGGTTTCCGACAATCAGGTCGATACGGTATCCGCAATCAAGTTCAATGCCTTTGTAGGACAGAGGAAGAAGGACTTGCTGTCGAAAAGCAATGTTGCGAAGCTCGAGCTCGTGACATAAGCAGGCTTGATAAGCCGATTCCAGCAGGCCGGGACCAAGAGCGCGGTGAACTTCTATGGCGGCCGCAATGATTTCGCTGGTGAGTGCCTGTTCCGCGTAAACGGGTACTCCAATCCTGTTTGCCAAGCAAGACGCTGCAGGAGACGATCCACACACTGTTCTCAAATGGGCCTCTTTTCACCTACCAGAGAACCGGTTCGCTGTAGAGAATTCTAAACCTCTGTGTCTCAGTGCCTCTGTGGTGACTAAGCTTTTCTTTGTCGCGCCGCTTCATACAACATGATCGAGGCGGCGATGCCGGCGTTGAGGGACTCCACTCGGGGCGATTGCGGGATCCTGACTACTTCGTCGGCCTGGGCCAGCACGTCTTTGGGAACACCCGCTCCTTCGCTGCCCACGACAAATGCCAATGCTCCAGTCAGATCGGCATCAGAAATTGCGATGCCCTGATGCGACGATGTTGCCAGCACTCGCACTCCGCCAGCCCTAATCTGCGGCAAGGCTTTGGCGAGTTCGACTCTAACCGCCGGCAATCGAAACAGCGATCCCGCAGAGGCTCGCATCGCCTTCCAGTTCCACGGGCTAACCGTCTTTTCGCCAAGCAGCAAGCCAGTCACGCCGAAGGCCTCGGCCGATCGGGCAATCGTTCCCAGATTTCCCGGATCCTGCAGACCAGCGGTGATCACCAGCAGCGCTGGCTTAGCCGCAAGCACCTCCTCGATTTTCGACGGTTTCATTCGCACCAGCGCGGCCACGCCCTGCGGAGTTTCACTGGGGACCGCGCTGGCAAAAACCTCGTCGGGCAAGAGCAGAGCTTCGGCATGAGATGACAGTTGAGGCAGTAACTTGTGTGAACGCTCGCGGGCCGACTCGCTGAAAAATACCGCGCTCAGCCGCAATCCGCTGCGAATGGCCTCTTCCACCAGGTGCATACCCTCGACGGCGATCTCGCCCTGATCGTTGGGAGTGGCTTCCGCGAAGGCGCGCCGCAACTCTTTCACGCGCGCGTTCTGGCGGCTGTCAACCCGCCGCAAGCGATCGTCGAATTTGGCCGGAAGGGTCATGCGGTCTGGTAAAACCGGCGTCTATCGTACACCGAGGATTGCTCCCGAATTGGTACAGTCGCGCGAGGCCACCTCGTGGTAATCTGCTGTGTTGCTGTTCCACGGCGCGATGTGTTACGGTTCGCTCCTCAACCTGCTTACGAAGAGAAGACATCGGTGCGTCCCGAAATCGTCAAGATCAATAGTAAAGAACCGGAAGCCTCACTGGTAACTTACGCGGCGGAGAAGATCCGCGCCGGCGAAGTGCTGGGGATGCCGACCGATACCTTTTATGGCCTGGCTGTCGACCCCTTCAATCTACATGCGGTCGATCGCGTCTACGAGATCAAGACCCGCTCGCGCCATAAGCCGCTTTCGCTGCTGATCGAGTCAGTCGACCAGGCCGCCGAACTGGCCTGGCCCGTGCCAGAGATCTTCTACCTGCTGGCCCGCCGTTTCTGGCCCGGACCGCTGACCATCATCGTGAAAGCCGATCCCAAGCTGCCGCTGAAGGTCACAGCGAATACCGGCAACGTTGCATTGCGAGTGCCGGCCGCGGAAGTTCCGTTGGCCATCATCCGTTCGGCCGGACTGCCCATCACGGCGACTTCGGCCAATCTGCATGGTGAATCGGAATGCACGTCGGCGCTGCAGGTCCGCGATCAGCTTGGCGACTGCCTGTCGATCATCGTCGACGGCGGCCTGTCTCCTCGCGACATGCCCTCTACCATTATCGATCTGACCAGCGAAGATGGAAGCTGGCGGCTGCTGCGGCATGGCGCGATCCCCGAGGAACAGATTATCGAGCTGTTAGGGCGGGAGTAATCGAAACGGCAGTTCAGACACGCAAATCTCATTCCACCCGCTGGATTCTGGGGCTCGTAATCCTCGGCGTAATGGGATTTCTGCTCTACACCAGCACCAGAATCATGCGCGAGGCGGGCGTCGACGAAGAGCATCCGGTCGACGCCATCGTTGTATTTGGCGCGGCGGAGTACGTTGGCCATCCTTCGCCGGTTTACCGGGCGCGTCTGGACCACGCCTACAACCTGTTTGAACGCGGACTGGCGACCGTCATCATTACCACCGGCGGCGCGGGCAACGATCCTCACTTCAGCGAAGGCCAGGTCGGCCGCGACTATCTGGAAGGCCGCGGCGTACCCGACGGAAACCTGATCGCCGAAACCCAGGGCGGCGACACCGACGAATCGGCGCAACGGGTAGCCGTCATCCTGCGGGCCAACGACATGCACAGCTGCCTGCTGGTGAGCGACGCTTATCACATGTTCCGGGCCAAGCAGATGATGGCAGCCCAAGGCATCACGGCATACGTTTCACCGCGGCCGGGCTCGATTCCCAAGACCTCGTTCGGCCGATTTATGGGAGCCTTACGGGAGAGCTTTAGTTACATGCTGTATAAGGCGCATGTGCGATAGGTCCATCGGTGGAAGGAGCGCGAGGTTAGTCTGGGATGTACGTCGCTAAAGAGGATTTCATTTTAAGAATAGCCTCGGGCCGCAGTGTTTTGCATCTGGGTTGCGTGGGCTTTACGGACGTGGCGCCCGGCGATCGGGCGAAATTCGCAAAACAGAGCCTGCATTGGAAACTCACCCAGGTATCGGAAACTGTGGGTGTCGATTACAGCCTTGCGGTGATCGACGAATACCGGAATCTGGGAGTATTCACCAACATCCTCGCTGGCGATGTCGAGCGACTTGATGAACTGCCAATCAGCCAAAAATTCGACGTCGTAATCGCCGGCGATATTATCGAGCACCTTTCCAACCCGGGGCGGATGTTGGATGGCATCAAGCGATTCTGTACCCGCAATACTCAGGTCATCATCACCACCCCGAATGCGTTCGGTGCGCCGAACTTTCTTAGATATTCAGCAGGAAAGTTCCGCGAAGGCGCTGAACACGTGATGAGTTTCAACGAGCAGAATCTGGCGACCCTCTTAGACAGGCACGGATATTCCCTCAGCGAATTACATACGTGCTTTCAGCCGCGTTCGATGGAGCAGCACCACACCGCTTCCTTCACATTAGGAAGAAAAGTCTTCGAGTTGTTCCCGCGTTTTGGCGGCACTCTGCTGGTGGTTGCGAAGGTCAAGCCGACAACGAATAACTGAGCAAGAGATTAAAGTGCGGACGCGAAAATTGGACTGGTCCAATGAAAACGCCCTCACTGAGTAGGTGCAGTAACTGAGAGCTGACGGCTGATGGCTGACAGCTACTTCACTAGCGCCAACACCCGCGCCGGGCCGCCTGACCCGTTCTCCAGCTTGATGGGAGCAACTACCACGGTCGCTCCTGCTGGAGGAACCAGCGCCAGATTAGCGACATTTTCCAGGTGGTACACACTTTCCCTCGAAGTGAAATAGTGAACGGGATAAGTGGTGGTCGCGCCAATGTCGACGCTCATGGTGTCGATGCCTAGGCCGACCACGTCGCGCGTCTTGACCAGAAACTCCGCGGCCTCCAGAGAAAATCCCGGATAGTGTGTCAGATGATCGCTTTGCTCGTTACGAAATTCCTTTTGTGAATTCCAGCGCTGGTCCCAGCCGGTGTACGCCATTACTACCGCACCGGAAGGAATCTGCCCGTGCGCTGCTTCCCATGCAGCAATGTCTGCGACGCTCAGTTGATAGTCGGCGTTATTCTTCGCAGCGTTGCGAACGTCGAGAATCACCAGTGGGCGAACCAGGCGTTCGGCGGGAATCTGGTCGACGGTCCAGGTTCCTGCGGCGAAATGCGCGGGCGCGTCGAGATGCGTACCGTAATGTTCCTGGGTGCTGAAGTGGCGCGAGTAATAGCCATCGCGCTCGAGGTTGCCCAGTTCGGTCGAGTGAAACGGCGACTTCTCCGTGCCTTCCCAGTTGGGAGAGCGGTCGTTCAGCCCGTGCGTGAGGTCGATGACGGCGCGATGAGTCTTGGGATCAGACATGGGAGGTTTGCGCGCGAACAACAAAAGCGCCAGCGCCAGACTACAACCTATCGCAAATGTCTTCCAGTTCAGCATGGCGATCGCGGCGACTGTCCTTTTGTGAAAGATGCCGGATAAAGGTGAGACGCTTCCGGGAATCAGACGTAACCCAAAGAGAACACGGCCGGCGAGCGAAAGATGTGACAGCTATGGATCGCCGGTCGCAGCCTCCCCATGCCGATAGCTTTGAGGTCGTCTAATCCCGCTGATGAAGGTACTGCACAAGTAGGGGTCCTTCGACTCCGGCGTGCAAAAGCCGCACGCCTGCGCTCAGGATGACACCGTAACCTCTTGTCATCCCGACTGGAGCGAAGCGGAACGGAGGGATCTGCGGTTCCGCGGCCTCGGTTTGAACGCATGGTCCGAGACTGCTGACTACAGGGGCGCCTTCGACCCCGGCGGCCAGAAGCAGGCCGCCTGCGCTCAGGATGACAACTCATGGCTGAATGCTGATTGCTGAGAGCTGATGGCCGATAGCTGACGGCTGACAGCTACTGCCTTTGCATCGCAAAGCTGAACCACAGCGAATTTGAGCCGTTGTAATCCACGCCCGAGCGTTGCTGGTTGGTGAAGCCCATGTGCTCGGCCTGCAGGGAACAGCCGTTGCAAGGCTTTTCCAGGATGATCTGGTAGCGGCCATCGCGTTTGGAGTTTGCGGTGCCGACGACCGTGCCGCTGGCATCGGTGAGCGTGACCTTGGCGCGAGGCACAGGCCAGCCACCCTCGTCGGTGATCACGCCTTGCAACTTTCCATGCGGCGGCAGGCCTTCGGGATTGAAGTCGCGGAACATGTATCCCGGCCCGCGCAACGGATGGCCGCCCAATTGTCCCGTAACCTTGTCGTGCTCCAGCGACAGCACGCCGTTGACGAAGACGTACTCGAAGCCGACCGAAGGCTTGTTGGGATCGTCGAAGGTTGCCGTGTCGCGAACTTTCTCGGGATCGAAAATGGTGATGTCGGCAAAATAGTCGGTGCGGAGCAAGCCGCGATGATCAAGCTTCTCGCGTTGCGCGGGCAGCGAGGTGAACTTTCGAATCGCGTCTTCCATCCGCAAGTTGTGTTCATCGCGAACATACTTGCCGAGAATTCGAGCAAAGCTGCCATAAGCGCGCGGATGCACCTTCGATTCGCCCAACGGACCCGTAGGACTGACCGCGCCGTAGTCGGTGCCAACGCTCACCCACGGCTGCTGCATGGCCAGCTTCACGTCGTCTTCGCTCATCAGGAAGTAGACCGCGCCCACGTTGTCGCGGTCGGCGATGACCAGGTCCATCAGCGCATCCAGCGGATCTTTGTTGTCCATCTTGGCGATCTGAGCGATGGTCTTGCCTTCATACTTGCGCAGATCGGGATTAAGCACCGAGATCACCAGCACGCCATCGGCGCCGCCGGCGCCAAGCCACAGGTTCTCAAAAGAAGTGCTGGGCGCCGAGACTTCTTTGCGGATCTGGGCGCGAACTTTGGGATCTTTGAGCCGCTTGATCAACGCATCGGGGCCGCCCGCGTGATATTTCGCCGGAATTACCGCGCCCAGCGACGTAGCCGCTCCAGTATAGGGATACTGGTCTGCGGTGACATCAACACCGCTGGCGCGCGCCTGTTCGATGGCGGCAATGACCTGCGGCATCTTGCCCCAGTTTTGTTTGCCGGCACACTTGAGGTGAAAGATCTCGACTGGGATGCCGGCCTCGCGACCGATCTGAAAGGCCTCGTTCAACGCGTCAACCTCGGCGTCGCTTTCGTTGCGCATGTGCGTGGCGTAGATGCCGCCCTTCTTGGCCGCAACCTTGGCGAGCGCGATCAGTTCATCGGTCTTCGCGTAGGAGCCGGGTGAGTAGATCAGAGCGGTCGACAATCCCATCGCGCCGTCGCTCATGGCGTCGTCCACCATGATTTCCATCTGCTTCAGCTCGTCGGCGGTAGGAGCGCGATCTGCCGTGCCAATCACCATGTGCCGCACCTGGGCCGCGCCCACGTAGGTTCCGAGGTTGATGGCGCTTCCATCTTTGGTCAGGCGCTCGAAATATCCCTCCAGCGAGGTCCAGTCCGGGGTGAGATGGAAGTGCTGGTAATAATCAGCGCGCTCCTTATTGAGCACGTCGTTGGTGGGAGCGATGGAGTCGCCTTCGCCGGTGATTTCGGTGGTGATGCCTTGCGTCAGTTTGCTGACTGCCTGCTTGTCGATGAGCAGGTTGGTTTCCGATTGGCCGAGCATGTCGATGAAGCCGGGCGCAACGATCAACCCTTTGGCATCGATCGTTCGCTTGGCAATGAGCGTGGGATCCGCCTTGCCTACGAAGGCGATGCGATCTCCGATAATGCCCACGTCGGCATAGATCCAGGGATTACCGCTGCCATCGATAACGCGGCCATTGCGAATGAGGTAGTCAAACTGCTGGCCGAAGAGAGGAAGTGCGAGAGTGCAGAACAGCAAGAGCAGGACGAGTTTCGTTCGTAGCAAGCTCAGCTCCGTTGAATGGATTGGCGCAACCGTTGGATCAGGACATCCTACACCGGAACAGGCTGGCGTCTATTTGCTATTTGGTTGAAAACCCCGGTCCGTCATCACTCGTGAGATGGCGATTTTGCGCCAACTACCACTTAGTTTTCGGTTCGCGGACCATCCACTGGGAAACACCTAGGACGGCGGCTTTCATGCCGCGCTGGCCTGCTCCTTCCATCGTTGAGCGTTCACCCCCATCACGATGAGCCATAGCTCCAGCGGTATTTCACCGAGGGCGGAGGCGGAAGCGATGAAGGGCCACAGACGGTCTGCGAGCGGCGGCGACAGATAGGTCACCCAACCTAAACCACTGATCGCCACCAGCACTCCCAGAACTCGAGGCAGGAAGGTCGACCTGAAAATGAGGTAGCCGATCAGGATGCACCAGAACCCGAAGAACACCAGGTAGATGTCGAACGAGTAAACTCTCAATTTGACAAATATGAGCGCCAGCGCCTGCAACTGTTCCACCGTAAATGCGCTCGGGGAGCTACTGCTTTGCAGGATGAGCAGAGGAGCCAAGTAAAAAAGGCTGGAAAGAGCCTGAATAGCGCATCCCACGAGAATGACGAACGCTGCGAGTGAAGAGAGGCTCTTGTTCACAGGTTTAAGCAACTCATACATCAGAAGCGCCCATGCGATATGGAACGCAACCCCGATGAGCGAGGATGCGAACCCCAGCCAAAATAACCTCTCGTGTCCCAGGATATTGGCCGCGGTAGCCGCGCCGTTGCCAGGGACAACAAGCCTGTCAAGAACGAATACCCCGGGGGATGCTGCCGTCAGGGCTTCGAGCAGTTGAAAGACACCGGCTAACCTGGCCTTGAAACGCGGCGACGTTTCTGCAATCCGTCCCATCATTTCAGTCTATGCTCATGCTCTTGCTACTTATTCGAGCGCTTGGATCAGGCGTGCATGGCGCTCTTGGAGTGCCAGCCTACACAACGGCTACCGAAACTCGTTCGCCTGACTGCTTTGCCGGAGCCAGCACGATCAGGGCTGCGCCGATGATGACAAGCATTGGCACGCCCCAGATGTCTCCGCGATAGCCTCCCTTCGAAAAGGAGGTCACCGCCATAACAGCCGCGTGAGCGAAACACGACCATGCTGTGAAGGCGATCAGGCTGCGATTTGCCGAAGGGTTACGCGCTGCTATCAGCAGGAAAATGCCGAGTGCGACATAGAGGCTAAGCATCATATCGAAGGTATACATCGACTGATTCTGATGCCACAAAGACTCCGTCACGGGGTAAGCGCCAGCCGAAAAAATCAATCCCACCAACACCAATACAACCTTCAGCGTTCGTTCTCGCCACATGGTGTCCTCCCTGCGAAATCTCGCAAACTGTAAAAGACAATCTAAGGGCCGCATAGCTTGTCGGAAGGCAAAGTACATCAGCACCAATTCGGAAATCTGTTCAAAATTACACAGTCTGGAAGCGTTGAGGATTGGGACTGCTGAACCCGCGCGACGTTCTGCATGGCAGTTGGAGAAAACAGGCCTCACCGCAAGCAATCGGTGCGGAAAAAATTCAACAACCACAAGGCGTGATGAAATTAACGAACCCCCGGTCCCAAGCAGGTACATCACAGCCCTAACCGAGTCATCAGCATCATCACAACCAGTGCGACATCAGCAGCGAACACTGTGCTCACGAAATTCACCGAGTCATTGCCCATCTTGCCGGCGTTTTCCCAGGTCGCGCCCATGACGCTGTCGAGGAACATGCCACTGATTCCGGCCAGCGCGATGACGGGCGTCCAATGCCAATCCACCAATCCGCTGCTGGCGCTCACCCACGACACGATGCAGGCGGCCACGCATCCCGCCAGCGTTCCTTCCACGCTGATAGCGCCGTTGGTCCCGATAGGAGCTTCGCGAAAGTCGGTGATCATGTAAGCGCCGCGGCCGGTAGCCTGGCCGACTTCGCTGGAGACGGTGTCAGCGGCCGCCTCAGCCAATGCCGCCATTGCACCCACCAGCAGAAGCTCACTCAGGTCGGGAAACCAGATCAGAGGCAGCGCGCAAAGTGTGGCGGCGCCAAGGTTGGCAGCAATCTGCGATGCAGTGCGTCCTCGACGCCGCTCCGCAACGCCCAACCGCTCCTTGCGCCGGCGACCCCAGCGCGTGGAGATCACCGTCAAAAGGAACACCGTGAGCAGGGGAATGAAGCCGGCGAATCCGCAGGCCAGCATCAGGATAAACGCCACCAGCACGCCCACCAGCGCGCCGCCGTCGGTAACCGAACCCATGGCCCGGGCCACCACCGCGAACCCAATTCCCACGACTGCCGCTGGTAAACCTCTGGAATGGAAGAGACTTGTCACGTTTGTCAGGCCAGTATCGCACGACGCCCGCCGTCAAGGTGACGAACTGGGAACTTGCCTGGCCGTACGGCGGATTCCTCTGTGCACGCATCCCACCTATGTTGTACAAAATCACATGAGCCACGAAATCTCGAAACCCAAGCCATTTCTCCAGTGCGACGAGTGTTGCGGGCCGAACGGCTACCATTCCTCCACTTGCTCGCGAGCGGTTATTTCCGATGTCGACAAGTTCGAAAGCAGTCTGACGCCTGCCGACTTTAAGTTCTTGCGGGACATGCGGGTCGGCTTGGAAGAGAACGACCCAGCTTTCCGCCGGGAGGTGGCACTCAGCTTGATACTTCCCCGGTTGGGCGAATTGGCCTTGACGAAGCCGCATCTGCCGCCGGATGATATTGTGCCCTAGATTTCCACAGGGCAGTTTCTCCGGAAAAGGATGAAAACATGGCATCTTCCGTCTGGTCTGGATATTTGACGTTCGGTTTGATCTCGATGCCCGTGCGCCTGTTTTCGGGCGCCCGCGGCAATCACATCTCGTTCCACATGCTGCACCGCGACGACAACACCCGCATCAAGCAGCAACTCTGGTGTCCGCATGACGAACGCGTGGTCGAGCGCAGCGAAATCGTCAAGGGCTACGAGTATCGCAAGGGCGAATACGTCATCATCGAGCCCGACGAGATCAAGAAGATCGAGCCCAAGACCGCCAAAGCCATGGAGATCCTGGAGTTCGTCAAGGCCTCTGAGGTCGATCCCATCTACTTCGAGTCGTCCTACTTCCTCACGCCGGAAGAAGCGGGCCGGCGTCCTTACGCGCTGTTGTCCAAGGCGTTGGAAGAGAGCGAGTACGTTGCCATCGCCAAGCTGACCATGCATAACCGCGAATACACCGTGTTCCTGCGTCCTTACAAGGGCGGCATGATGCTGCACACGATGTATTACAAGGACGAAGTGCGGGACTTGGACAACTTCGGCCGTCCCGATGTCGAACTGAAAGACGCCGAAGTGAAAGTGGCCCACCAGCTCATCGAGGCACTCTCTGGCGAGTTCGAGCCAGAGAAATATCAACGACACCTTCGAAGAGAATCTCAAGACGCTGATCAAGGCGCGCCTGGAAGGCGAGGAAGTTACGACCATCGAAAAGCCACGCAAACCCGCTCCGGTGGTCGATCTGATGGCCGCACTCAAAGAGAGCCTGGCGCAGATGCCGAAGAAGCCGCCGCAACGCGTCGAGGCAGCCCAGCGCGAGTCGGAGATCAAGGTGATAGCAAAAGGCGCGCCCGCGAAGAAGTCACGCCGGAAGCCGGCCGCCTAGAGAAGAAATCGATCTATGAGCCGACAACCCGGGAAACGCGGCGCTCGATAGGAGCGCCGTTTTCTATTTGCGCTGGGATCGGCCTCCCATAGCACTTTCGCTGTAATTCACCACTATTGGGTTAACTGTGTGGTGAAGAACAGTGGTATAGCGTATTTAAGCAGCTTTACTGGCCATTATGAAATCTGCAAGGAAAGGCACCATCCGCATTTCCGTGGTGGAGAGCGATCCTGTTCGTTTGTTGGGGCTTCGGACGATCTTTGCTTCCGAAGCTGACATGCAGGTTCACTCGGCATCCATTCCCGCTATTCTGCACAGTCCTAACGAAGACATCATCCTCATGACCGCCAGTAAGGGGGCTGCGTTCTACGCCGCCATGTCGGCTTTGAAAGCCGTGCGTCCGGGCATTCGGATCATCGTGACCGGGCCGGGGCAGCGCGACGAAGATGTACTGCGAGCGATCACCACGGGAGCCAAGGGTTACGTTTCAGAGGAAGCTTCGCCTCAGGAATTCAAGCGTGCCATCCGGGAAGTCCACGCCGGTTCGGTCTGGGCACCGCGACATGTGCTGGCGACGTTCATTGAACGCTCCACCGCATCGGCTCGCAAAGTGCAGCCGCAGACAGATGACAAGATCAGCGACCGCGAACGCGAAGTGTTGCGATTGCTGGTTTCAGGCTGTTCCAATCGTGAGATCGCGGGCGAGTTGGGGATCGAAGAGCGTACCGTCAAAGCGCACGTCGCACAACTGCTGCGCAAGGTCGGCGTACAGAACCGCATTGCGCTCTCGGTCCACGCGGTAACCCACTCGCTGCTTTCTACCAAGTCATAAAACATAACGCCAGGCTCTGACGCAGATGCGGGAGGGGCGGTAGCGCTTTTCGGCTTTTCCGCGACAAATACCTCGCTACCCTGCGCGAGTTCGGGCATTTCGTGCCCGGGTTACCGAACGCCCGTTCTATTACGAAAGTACAGTTACCGTACTTGTACTTCCGTTATCTTGCGCGAACTACTGGCGCGTTCCATACTGCATTCACCTACCACAGAACCTGGGAGAAGGGTTGGAAGAGGTTACGAGGGTCTCCTCTTCCAGCCCTTATTTTTTGCAGGCACTAGGTTGTGCGGCACAGGACTAAGGCGCAATCCTCCGAAGGTTTACTTTCTGGTGATCTCGGAATGTTGATCAGGGACACTAAAGAGTAACCAGCCAAACCGTTTTCTTCACACTCGATCCCCAATCAAACACTCTAAGATGAAGGTTGGCTGGCGAAGGCTGGCGACCGAACAGTCCCGAATCGGAGTCGAGCGATGAAAAAAACCTTTGTGACATTGATGATTTTGTTTTCGCTGGCAGTGTATGCGGCCGGATCAGAGAGGCGAGATGCCGATCTGGACCGGATTCAAACCGCCAACACTGTCCTCAGCCAGATCATGTCCGCTCCGGACCGCGCCATCCCTGACGGAATCATGTCGGGGGCCAAGTGCATTGCGATTATGCCGTCAATGCTGAAGGCCAGTTTCGTGTTCGGCGCTAATTACGGTAAGGGTGTCGCCACCTGCCGCACCGAGCATGGCTGGAGCGCGCCGGCATTCTTCAAGCTGACCGGCGGAAGTTTTGGCTTTCAGGCGGGCGGCCAGGCGTCGGACCTGGTCTTGATCGTTCGCACCGATGACGGCATGCAACACATGCTGCAGAGCAAATTCAAACTGGGAGCGGATGCGTCCGCGGCCGCCGGACCGGTGGGACGCGATGCCCAGGCCATGACCGACATCACCATGCGCGCCCAGGTGCTCACTTATTCCCGCTCGCGCGGACTGTTTCTGGGCGTCTCGCTGAGTGGCGGCGTCATTAAGCAGGACCAGGCCGACACCCAGGCGTTCTACGGCAAAGACTGGAGCTTTTACTCGCTGTTGAATGGACAAGTCCCGGTGCCCACCGACGCCGAGGTCCTACTGCAGACGGTGGAGAAATACGCTCCTACGCCTCGACCGCGAGTCGCGCCGGCTGCGGCTGGAGTTTATAGTCCGGCTCCGGCAGGTACTCCGGTAGCGGGTCAGGCAGCGCCCTCGTCAGCTCCGGCCATGACCGCGGACTCAGAGCCGGCAAGCACGCCGGCACCGGCCGCTAATTCCACCTCACGGACAGCAAGCCCGGCAATCAGTTCCGGTGCGACAACAGCATCAACCGTGACCACGCAAACGTCGGCAACCCAGACGACTGTGGCGACGACTCAGTCCACTGCGGCTGAGCCAACCACAGGAGTGATGGGAACCCCGGATGCGGCGCCGGCATCCACCGCGGCTCCTGCTTCCGCTCCCGTTCCAACTTCAACTGCGACGCCGATGGCAACTCCAGCGCAACCTGCCGGAGCAAGCCCTGCCCCCGGATCTGGCGCGCCTGGCGGACGCTGACTTTGGTTTGAATGTCCAACCGCGGCGGCTACGGCCGCCGCTTGCTTTTTGCGGCCACGCAGTTTGACCCCGATTTTTCCCGGTGCTAACGTCGAAGCCGATACCTCTCATGGGTAATAGGCTGCAATATTGGCCGGTTGCGCTATTCGTGCGCTTGATCGGCGCATTGCCCCGTCCGCTGGCCCGTGGCGTTGGAATTCTGATTGGCGGCGCGGTCTATCATCTGCACCCTCGCTTGCGACGCGTCGGCCTGCGCAATCTCGAAATGGCCTTCCCGGAAAAACCTCCAGTCGAGAGGCGCAAAATCCTGCGTGGTGTTTATGTCTCGTTGGGGCGCCTGCTGGGCGAAGCCTGCCTCTTTCCCCGCTACACCGCGCGCAACGTTTCGCAGGTCGCGGTCTACCAGGGCTTCGAAAACTTTGAGGCTGCCGAGAAGCGCGGCAAAGGAGTTCTGCTGCTGACCGGCCACTTCGGCGGATGGGAGGTTGGTTCGTTTTTTCACTCGCTGCAAGGTCATCCCATGCAGATCGTGGTGCGCCCGCTCGACAATCCCTACGTGGACGCGCTGGTGACCCGCTATCGCGGTCTGCATGGCAACACCATGATCGGCAAGGATGGATTCGCCCGGGGAATCATCGCGGCCATGCGCAAGAACGAAACTGTCGGCGTCTTGATGGACACCAACATGACGCCGCCGCAGGGCGTCTTCGTTGACTTCTTCGGCATACCCGCTTGCACCGCTAGCGGAGTGGCGCGCGTCGCCCTGCATACCGGAGCGACCGTGGTTCCGGCCTTCACCATCTGGGACCCGGTGTTGCGCAAGTATCGCGTCGAGTTCGATCGTCCAGTCGAAATGGTGCGCACCGGCGACGATGACGCCGACGCCGTCGCCAACACGGCGATCTTTACCAGGATCCTGGAGGAATATGTGCGGCGCTATCCTGATCAGTGGCTGTGGGTGCATCGGCGATGGAAGACACGGCCGTCAGGCGACGCACCGCTGTACTGAAAGCAGGGGTCAGGGGTTAGGCGTCAGTCTGGGCGCATCAAATTTCCGATCGAAGCTCCGACGATTTCGGATTGCAAAGATTATGGAAGTGCATTCAAGAGGCCGTCGTTAAGTCCACCACCCGTCCTGGGGCGCTCACGTCATAATCGAAACGTTGCTCATGAACTAACCCCTAGCCCCTAACCCCTGATCCCCAGCCCCTGCTATAACAAAGCCATGCCGCACACCCTGCAAGCAATCACAGAGTTCATAGGCGCGCGCCTGATCGGCGACGGAAGTATTGAGGTGGCCAAGGTGGCCAGCATCGCGCAGGCGCAGCCCGGCGATTTGGTATTCGTTCAGGAAGAAAAGCATTTGGCTGAGGCCTTGGCGTCGCCAGCCAGCGCGGTGATCGCCGGAGAATTCG
>CAWHXN010000017.1:0-543274 GCA_963833305.1 uncultured Acidobacteriaceae bacterium
GTTTGCCCCACGGTATTGGCGGTCACTCCCTTCTTTGTGGCCCGGGCGACGATTTCCATATCGAATCGATTTCTGTCGGCTTCATCGATCAGATCGTTAGCCGGCATTTGCAACACAAAACCAATCTTCTTCTTGCCGCCATGACCGGAAGGTTCGAGCCATTGCTCAGTTACTTCGATTCCCGTGCTATCAAATGCCGAATTCATGGCGAACTCTACATCGGCCTTATGGGTTATTTCGGGATTGACGCTGGCATTCGTGACCAGGAAGCCTGCACGCGCACTTACCTCTACATCCTTGCGCGATACCGACACCTGAAGCTTGCGCCAGCCCGGCTTGTTATGGTGGGTGTCGAGATAATAGCTAAGCAGGTAGTAGGAAGATGAATCGTCGGCTGCATGCTTAAGTGCCCCGGTCAAGTCATTGCTGCCGTAATAGGCGCGTCCGCCCGTCATTTTGGCGAAGTTCTTAAGACTATCGACCGTGGAGTCCTGCAAGAACTTTGTAGTGTCACTTGCGGGCGCGGCAGCAGCGTTATTCGCGAAATACGCCGGGTCGCTTAGCAGGCCGCGCACGTCGAGGGGATAAATTGAGATCTCGGCATCATTCAATGCCTGCATAGCCCGCTCGTAGAGCGCTCGCAACGTGTTGTCGCCAGGTACCGAAGCGAACGAATCCAGATAGAAAGGAAAGCTTCCGGTCATCCAAATGACCGATTTTCTTCCGGGTACGCCGGAAAGAGACCAGGCGAGCGACAGAAAAGCCCGCAGCGTAGTTTCGATAACCTGTCCCTGCTGGTAGGTCGCCTCGACCGCGTCTTCGCGGAGGAATCTGGCGAATACGGCCGCAGGTTCTTCACCCGGCGAAATTCCACCCAGCAACCCACTTGGCGGATCGCCGGTAGCTGCGGTGGCTTGCGCGGAAATCGGATACTTCTCCATGGCAGAAACTTCGCCGCTAACTTTCTTCAGCGTCGCGATGAGTGCTGCCGGATCTGTAGTAAGGCCGCTCAGAACCTTCAGCCCTTTACTGGTGATTACCATCAGGCCCAGCACCTGCTTCGAGTTCAGGTTGTCGGCCAGGTATTTGATCAATTGCGCACGAGCATAGGACTGGTCGAGGAAGGGAGTGTTGACCATGTCGAGGACAATGACCGTCACCGAATGAGGTTGCTGTCCTTGCAGGCGTAGATTGCTGAATGTGCCGGCAGCATTGGCGCGAACAATCAATGGGTCATTGGCAGGAGTGATTTCCTCCAGGCTGGCGATCCGTTGTTCTTTGCCGTCCTCCAGGACCTTAAAATCGGCCTTGGTCAACTGGTGAATGTGATTGCCCGATTTGTCGGTTACGACGACGGGCACTTCCACCAGCGTCGTCTGCGATTTGAATTCGAGGTTTCGTCCTTCGTCAGCCCGGCGCGACGCAGACGGGACATCGCCGGCAGGCCCGAGCGCGACCCCTGAGGCTCCAGAAGAAGAACCGCTTGGACCCCAAGGGTCGGTTTGCTGAGCGGATCCATAGACTAAACCCAGAAGAACAACGAAGAACGCTATGCCGCACCACCGACGGGGGCCCATGGGATCCTCCAATCTGAAAAAGTTGTTGCTGCTAACCAGCCGCCCAACTCGCTGAGCTGTTATCGATCGAATCCGAAACCACACGCGCGACAGAGCTGGGGTACCTCACCTGGCGTACATTTAGCGAAGATTGAACCCCAAATCAGCAATACTAAGGCTAACAGCGCCTCTGTTCCGTGAACTATGACCAATTGCGCCAAACTAATTCGCCGATGGGCCGTCTAGTACATTCAGACAGCAATCCGGAGTAAGTCTTAATGTCAACCGCTCCTACGGTTCTTGCACGTTCCGTGCGCAAGATTGCCGACAGCGTGGCGTCCCGCGATAACGCCCGTCATCTGCTCCGGGCCGTGGGCCTGGACCACGAAGCCATCGCCGATCCGGTCCTCAGAATCCCCTCCGCTGACATGATGCTGATGTTCGAACTCGCTGCCCGGATGACCAAGGACGTTGCTTTCGGTCTTCACGTAGGAGAGAAGTTTGATCAGCGCTCGTATGGCATCGTGGGACACTCGGTTATTACCAGCGCGACCCTTGGCGAGGGCCTCCGCTGCCTGGAGAGGTACTTACCTATCTGGACGAATGTTGGCGAATTTAAGCTGGAAATCGAGAACTCAGTTGCGCACTTCCAGTGGAAATACGCGAATTGCTCGCTGCCAGAACCGAGGCATGATTGCGAGACGTCAATGGCGACAGTCGTACAGTTCAATCGCCTTTCGGGTGTTGACTGGAAGCCGCGGGAAGTGTGGTTCCAGCACCCCAAGCCCAAGGACGTTTCCGAGCACGCCCGCATTTTCCGCGCTCCGGTTCGGTTTGGCATGCCGACCAACGCCCTGCTGCTGGATAGCCGCTTGCTCGCTCTCCCGCTGGAGACTGCTAATCCCGTCGGACACCAAGCCATAACTGAAGCGGCCGACCAGTTGTTGACAGCCGAGATTAGTCAGGCAAGCTGCTCCCAAACCGTGCTGAGCTTTATTCGCCAGCGATTGAGCAGCGGAGAATTTGGCCTGGAGCATGCCGCTCGGCACCTGGGTATGAGCCGGCGCAGCTTGCAAAGAAAGTTGAGTCAGGAATCGAGCTCTCACCGCATTTTGGTGGAACAGGCCCGCCGCGATCTCTCGCGATATCTGCTTTTGGGTATGCAGACGACCGCCAGCGAGGCGGCATATCATCTCGGATTTTCCGAACCCAGCGCGTTCCAGCACGCTTTTCATAAGTGGCATGGAATGCCTCCGCAGGTCTACCGCCGCAAGCAAAATCAGTAGAACATCGGTGTTTCCGTTCCTGCCGCCGCAGGATGTACGATCTTCTACATCTTGCGATGAGCCGAAACGCCTGTGCCTGAACTACCTGACATTGTTGTCTACCTGGAAGCGCTAGGGAAACGAATTCTCGGCCAGACCCTGGAACATGTCCGCATCAGCGGCCCGTCACTGTTGCGGACGGCAGACCCGCCAGTCTCGGCATTGGAAGGCAAGAAAGCCCTTCGACTGCTACGCATGGGCAAGCGCATTTGTATTGAGTTTGAAGGTGATCTCTGGCTGGCGTTGCATCTGATGATCGCGGGCAGGCTTCACTGGCAGCAGCGCAAAGGGAGTGCCGCAAAAGCTCGTGGCCTGGCCGCCTTCGATTTCGCCAATGGAACTCTCTACCTGACCGAATCCGGCTCCAGAAAGCGCGCATCTCTACACATCGTCGTCGGAGAGGCGGGACTTAAGGCGCTCGATCCGGGCGGTTTGGAGGTCCTGGAAACCGACCTTGAACACTTCACTCGCGTGCTTCAATCAGCTAATCACACGCTGAAACGGGCGCTCACCGATCCGCGATTATTAAGTGGTATCGGCAACGCTTACTCGGACGAGATCCTTTTCGAAGCGCGCCTGTCTCCATTCGCTTTGACGCAGAAACTGAACCCGGACGAGATCGAAAAGCTGTTCCAAGCCACGCGCCATCAACTTGAACAGTGGGTGGAGCGCCTACGACTCGAATCAGGTGAAAAATTTCCTGAGAAGGTGACGGCCTTCCGGGAAGGTATGGCCGTACATGGCCGATACAAACAGCCATGTCCTCGTTGCGGAGCGAAGATTCAACGCATTCGCTACGCGACCAACGAAACCAACTACTGTCCCGTGTGCCAGACCGGAGGGAAGCTGCTCGCCGACCGCAGCCTGTCGCGGTTGTTACGTGACGATTGGCCGAAAACCGCGGAAGAATTGGAGTCCCTAACTTCGCCCGTCAAGCCTCAAGCATAGGAACGGCCGGCACTCCGGCCGCACTGCATCGCTATTGAGTTATTCTGAGTTGTAGCCTCTCATGTTCTATCCCACAGACGATCTGCGCATAAAGTGGACCAAGGTTGTGCTCCCTCCGGTCTTTCTTGAGGAGGAACTGCCGCTCACGGAAACAGCTTCGGCCACGGTGCACCAGGCTCGCAACCAGGTGAGGGAAGTCCTCGCCGGCACGGAGCCTCGCCTGCTGGTGGTGGTCGGTCCATGTTCCATTCACGACGTTCACGCCGCCCGGGAATATGCTGGCCGGCTGCGCGACATAAGCGATCAGTTCTCCCGGGAACTGATCATCGTAATGCGCGTGTACTTCGAGAAGCCGCGTACTACGGTCGGCTGGAAAGGCTTGATCAACGATCCTCATCTGGATCAGTCATACAAAATAAACGACGGCCTTCGGCTGGCCAGGCATCTGTTGCTCGACCTGGCGGTTATGGGAGTGCCAGCGGGAACCGAATTCCTCGACATGATCACGCCCCAGTATTTCGCCGGCATCGTCAGTTGGGGAGCCATCGGAGCGCGCACCACGGAAAGCCAGGTCCACCGGCAGCTGGTTTCAGGCCTGTCCTGTCCCGTCGGATTCAAGAACGCCACCTCTGGGGACGTGCAGATCGCCATCGACGCGGTGCTGTCGGCAGCCCACCCGCATACTTTCCTGGGACACACCAAGCATGGACAATCGGCAATCTTCGTGACTACCGGCAATCCTGATTGTCATGTGATCTTGCGCGGTGGAAGCAAGCTGGTGAACTATACGGCCGATGCGGTTGCCGATGCAGGCCGCCGTTTGCGGGAAGCCGGGTTGCGGCCGCAGGTCATGATCGACTGCAGCCACGCCAACAGCAATAAAGACCACACTCGGCAGGCGCTGGTCTGTCGCGATATTGCCGGCACAGATTGCCAATGGAGACCACAGCATCCTGGGCGTGATGTTGGAAAGCAATTTGATTGCTGGAGCACAGAAGCTGGTCGAAGGTAAGCCGCTGGTCTACGGCCAAAGCATCACCGACGCGTGTATCGGATGGGACGAGACCAAGGATTTGCTGGCAGAGCTCGCTGCCGCAGTCCGTCAAGGCAGGTTGTCAGGGCACGACAGCTCGACTGTTCGGCGACCTTGAAAAGATCTGCCTCCTTCTGGATGAAGCCCGGTTAAGAGCGGCCGCCATCATCTACACATAGCCTGTGATACGATTTTCCCACCTGCCCAAATAGCAATGCCGCGTTGCGCAAGAGCTACCCTCTTGGCCTCAAAGCGGCACTACTGCTGGACACGCAAGAATCGTTCTTATGCGTCCTTCTCATATCCGAGTTTTCATCTTCGTATTAGTAGCGTTGGGATTTCTTGGTTGGGCCGTCCCCACGGCAGCCAACTTCGTCATCGAGTACAACTGGTGGAAGGAAGTCGCGCAGGTTAATACCTGGTTCAGTATGCTGTGGTACAGCCTTGCCCCAGGTGCAGTCGGCGCGGTGGTCGCGTTTATCGCACTCTACCTGGCGCATGCGCGTGGGGTGCACTTCGCCGGCGTCCGGCAGCGGGATTATCCCCTATACTCTCGCCTCACTCCGATCGCGCTGGCGGTGATCGCGATCATATTCGCATCGTCCTCGATCGACTTCTGGACGGTCATGCGCTTCGTCGGATCGCGTGGCATCGCAGCGCCTGCAGATGCCTGGCAAGACCATGTTTTCTCGCACGCCCTGCCGTTCTATCTGTTCGATCTGCCGTTCTATTCCGATCTGCTTAGTTTTGTCTTTGTCCTGGCGATTCTGTCGGCCGTGCTGTTCTGGATCACCGCGCGCGGGTGGCAGTTATTTGAACGGCTACGGTTCGGTCAGCTTTTGGATGGTCCCAAAAGGACGGTTAGCCTGGGAAGCTACTTGCGCCTGCCAGGCGCCGCGCGTGCGCCTTTCGTCCGCGTGATTGCTGTGATTTTATTGCTGGGCTTTGCTGCCTGGGTTTATCTGGGCAACTATGAGCTTCTGTTCAATTCTCACGCCTTCATGACGGGCGCTGACTTCGTGGACGAAAAGGTAACGCTACCTCTGCGCTGGCTCCTCATCATTGCCGCACTGGGAGCGCTACCGCTGGCTTGGCTGTCGAAGTTCAAGCAGGCCGTCCTGCTGGTGATGGCCTGCTTCATCCTGCAAATGGCTGTTCCGGCGATTGTTCGCGCGGTCTACGTGCGGCCGAACGAGATTTCCATCGAACGTCCCTACATCGAGCGCCACATTGAGGCGACCACCGCTGCTTTTGGCCTGAATCGCAACGCTACGGAAAGCCCGTTTACACCTTCGGGACAGGGTGTAGTTGATCCCGTGCAGGACGCAACGCTGCTGGCCAATGTTCGACTCTGGGACCTGCGGGCCTACAACGCGACCATTACGCAGATTCAAGCGCTGCGCCCTTACTACACGTTTCCCGACACTGACGTTGATCGCTACTTTGTCAATGGCCACATCAAGCAGGTCCTGCTGTCGCCCCGCGAAATCGATGTCACGCAGCTGTCAGCCGAGGCCAGCGAGAGCTGGATCAATCCGCGCTTTATTTACACCCATGGCTTCGGAGCGGTGGTGGCCGAGGTCAACAAAATTACCCCCGACGGCCTGCCTGTTCTGCTGATCAAGAACGCGCCGCCTGAGATCAATTCGCCTGCATTTCAGCTCATCCGGCCTGAGATCTATTTTGGCGAGAAAACGCAGGATCCGGTCTTTGTTCATACCGCCCGCGAGGAATTCGATTATCCTTCCGGCGATCAGAACAAGTATTCAACCTACCAGGGCACGGGCGGATTTCCGGTTGGTTCGTTTCCTCTGAAGCTTGCAGCGGCGATTTCCCAAGGCGAGCCCAACATCGTCTTTACCGGCTACCTGACCGGCCAAAGCCGCATGATGATTTATCGCAACGTGAAAGCGAGGCTGACTCATCTAGCCGGTTTCCTGCAGTGGGATCCGGATCCATATCTTGTGATTACGGATGATGGCAGGCTGGTGTGGATGGTAGATGGCTACACGACCTCTCTGAACCATCCTTACTCGGCGCCGCTACCTGTAGCCGGTACAGATGAGGGCGCAAACTATATTCGCAATGCCGTAAAAGCAACGGTCGACGCCTATACCGGAAAGATTTCTTTATACGTGTTCGATCCCACCGATCCCATCATCCAGGCCTACGAGAAGCTGTTTCCCAAGTTATTCCTTCCCGCATCCGAAATGCCTGCCGACCTGCGCCGACACGCTCGCTATCCGGAGGCAATGTTCCGAACCCAGGCCGAGGCATACCGGATCTTTCATATGCGCGATCCCCAGGTGTTCTACAACAAGGAAGACATATGGGAGGTTGCGCGCGATCTATATGGCCAGTCGGGACAACCCGAACCTATCGCACCGACCTATGTCGTGGCGACGTTGCCCGGGGAAAAGCAGCCAGAGTACTTGCTGATTCTGCCCTTCACGCCGCGTGGTAAGGACAATTTGATCGGCTGGATGGCCGCGCGTTGCGACGGCGATCAACTGGGCAAGCTGGTCTTTTATCAGCTGCCGAAACAGCAGTTGATGTACGGTCCCATGCAGATTGAATCGCGCATCGACCAAGACCAGACCATCTCTAAAGATCTGACGCTGTGGAACCAGCAAGGCTCGCGTGTGCTGCGTGGCAACATCATCGCTTTGCCGGTGACGGGCGGCTTCCTTTACCTGGAGTCGATTTACATCCAGGCCACCGAAGCCCGCATGCCGCAACTCAAGAAAGTGGTGCTGGCCATGGGGGACCGGCTCATTTACCGCGACACCTTCGACCAGGCTTTGGCCGAGTTAACGGCCACTCCAATGCCGGCTGCCGTCGCCGCCGCTCCGGCCGCCGCCTCGGCGTCAACGGAAAAAGCCGAACCTTCTCTGGCTGAACGCATTCATCAACTTCGCGATCAGGCCGAGCAAATGGCTCGAGAGCTGGAGAAGCTGGAAAAGGAAACGGTCAAAAAGTAGCTTAACTGCGCTCCCTGCGGAGTCTGCAGCCGATCCAGTGCTGGACTTCTTCTTACCAGTACGTTCTGCTTCCCGAATCCGGTGTACACGGACAAAGATCGGCGAAACTGACCGACCAGCAACAACTTTTCCGGCTTTTCAGGTTTATACAGACTGGATCATTGAGACGGAGCACCAGTCGTGAGTCGCCCTCATCGCCGCCATTCCCGAAGTAACGCCATTCGCGGACTACGGCTGCGCCGGGCCGCTACCTTGACCCTAGTACTGCTGCTTGCGGCAAGCCTGTACGCCTCCAAGAAGCACAAGGCTACGACCGCGGCCGACAAACAAAAGCAAGCGCTCCACGCGCTCGACCGGCTCACCTTTGGCCCGCGTCCCGGTGATGTGCAAACCGTCACGGCGATGGGCGTGGACAAGTGGATCGACCTGCAACTTCATCCCGACAAAATCGATGACAGCGCCATGCAGGCGCGGCTGGCAAACTATCGGACCCTCCAGATGAGCAGCGCCGAGATGCTGTTGCAGTTTCCGCCAAATCCGATGGTAAAAGCCGTAATGGACGGCAAACTGGCCATGCCACGCGATCCCTATCGCCATGCCGTCTATACCGCTGCGATCGACCGCATCAACCAGCAGGAACAAAAAAAGCAGAACGAAGCTAAAGCGGCTGCAGCCAACTCTGCAATGCCTTCCGCCAACATGCCGGTCACGCAGCCTACGGTGCAGCCAGCCGATCTCGCACAACGCCGTCAAGACAAGCGTGAAGCCCACACTGTGGTAGACGATCTAGTTTTGCTGCCGCCCGCCACTCGTATGCAACACATACTGGCTTTGCCCGTGGCGCAGGAACGCGATCTGACCCAGGGCCTCTCTTTTGAAAAGCGGCAGGCGTTGTTTGCCGGACTTTCTCCCGAGCAACGCGAAACCGTCCTGGCGCTCAATAATCCGGTGGGAGTCATCAATAACGAGGTGCAGGCCGCCAAGCTGCTGCGGGCGGTCTACAGTGATCGCCAACTGGAAGAGGTGCTCACCGACTTCTGGTTTAACCACTTCAATATTTTTATCGGCAAGGGCGCTGATCGCTATCTGGTCACGGCGTATGAGCGCGACGTGATCCGGCCGCACGTGCTGGGCAAATTCAGCGACCTGCTGATTGCCACGGCCAAGAGTCCGGCAATGTTGTTCTATCTCGACAACTGGCAGAGCGAGGGTCCCGATTCCGATGCGGCACGCGGTGTTCCAGCGCGCGCCCAGAATGCCGGCATGAACGGTGCGACTCGCGGCGCGGTCGCGATGTATCCGTTGCCGCATCCTCAGCAGTCGCAGCCGGCAAATCCGCAGAACAATCAACAGAAACGGCGCAACGGACTGAATGAAAACTACGCGCGCGAGCTGATGGAATTGCATACGCTCGGCGTAAATGGCGGTTACACGCAGCAAGACGTCACCCAGGTGGCTCGCGTGTTTACCGGCTGGACCATCGAGGAGCCACGCCAGGGCGGAGGATTTGTTTACCGGCCTCGTCTGCATGAGCCGGGAGAAAAGACGGTGCTCGGTCACAAGATCAAGGAGGACGGTGAGAACGAAGGCGTACAGGTACTGGAAATTCTCGCCCATCAGCCGGCCACAGCACGTTTCATCTCGACTGAGTTGGCGCAGCGATTCGTGTCTGACGATCCGCCGCCAGCTTTGATTACCGCGATGTCGAAGACCTTCCTCAAGACCGATGGCGACATTCGGGCCGTGCTGGAAACCATGTTCACCTCTCAGGAGTTCTGGGCGCCTGAGGCTTATCGCGCTCGCGTAAAGACGCCATTCGAATTCGTGGTGTCATCGTTACGGGCGACGCAATCCGACATTGCCGACCCGCAACCGTTGCTGGGCGTGCTGAACAAGATGGGTATGCCGCTGTATGGTATGCAGCCGCCTACGGGTTATTCAACCAAGGCGGATGTCTGGGTGAACTCAGCGGCCCTGCTGGATCGCATGAACTTTGGGCTTACCCTGGCGACGAACCGCTTGCCCGGCACAACTTTCAATCTCGCTCCGCTGTTGGACGGACAGCCGGTGGCTGGTGCCGATCCATATCAAACCCAGTTGAGGCTGGAGCAAACGCTGGTAGCCGGCGACATTTCCAAGCAGACGCACGAGACCATCGAGGAGCGGATTGTCGGCCCGCAAGCTATGCCCGCCTTCGCGGACGCTGCGCATCCGGCCAACGTCAATGTCATCGCAGGATTGTTGCTGGGCTCACCGGAATTCCAGCGGAAGTGAAGTGAGCAAATCATGAGCATCACACGACGAGTATTTTTGAAAAACGGGGCCATGGCGGTAGTCGGCACCGCGGCGATCCCATCTTTTCTGACTCGAGCGGCTTGGGCTTCGACTGCGGCCGGCTCCAACAAGCGCCTGGTCGTGATCTTTCAGCGCGGAGCCGCCGACGGCCTGAACATCGTTGTGCCTCATGCCGAGCCTTCCTATTACGCCATGCGGCCCAGCATCAGCATTCCCCGGCAGCAGGTGATTGATCTCAACGGATTCTTCGGTCTGCATCCGTCGCTGGCGTCCTTCAAGCCGCTGTGGGACCAGCGCCAACTGGCTATCGTTCATGCCGCAGGTTCGCCTGACACGACCCGCTCGCACTTCGACGCGCAGGACTATATGGAGTCGGGGACTCCGGGCGTGAAGATCACCAGCGATGGCTGGCTCAATCGAACTTTGCAATCGGAGTCCGTCGCCGACACTCCGTTCCGCGGCATCGCACTCGGTACTTCGTTGCCGCGCATTCTTGCCGGCAAAGCTCCGGCAGTTGCAGTCAGCAATGTAAACGGATTTGGCATCGCCGGCGGAAATCCGGCGGCTGCGCCGCTGGGCAACACCTTCGAAGCTATGTATTCGGAATCAGTGGACAGCGTGCTGCACAGTACCGGTCGCGAGACCTTTGAAGCGGTGAAGATGCTGAAGTCAGCCGATCCGCAACGCTACACCCCGGCGCCGGGCGCAAACTATCCGCGCGGCCGCTTTGGCGATGCGCTACGGCAGACCGCTCAGCTCATCAAAGCGAATCTCGGTGTGCAGATTGCCTTCACCGATATCGGTGGCTGGGACCACCACGTTAACGAAGGCGCAGCCGAAGGGCAGCTGGCCAATGTGCTGCGCGATTTCTCCCAATCCATCGCTGCCTTCTGGACGGACCTTGGCCCGCTCACCGAAGACACGGTGCTGGTGACCATGTCGGAGTTTGGACGCACGGCTCGCGAGAACGGCAATCGCGGCACCGATCACGGACACGCCAATGTGATGTTCGTGCTGGGCGGTCCGGTGCGCGGCGGGCGGGTTTACGGGCGCTTGGCCGGGCCTCGATCCATCGCAGCTCAACGAAGGCCGCGACCTGGCGCTCACCACCGATTTCCGCCTGGTACTGGGCGAAGCCGTCTCGCGTCACCTTGGCAATGCCAATCTGGCAACCGTATTTCCCGGCTTCGACAACTCGACGCACGCCTTCCTGCGATATCTGGGATGATTTGACGGCGTTTCGAGAAAATCCCAGGTTTCCTTGCAACATGCGCAAGCAGGGAACCGCTCGCCCGATCGCTCCTTGATTGCGTTGATAGCAACTGAAATCCGCAGACCCTGCCTGTATAATCGTTCGCTTGCACACTGTTCCGAAGGAGCTTCTGTTGCACCAGGCGGAAATCGGCATCATCGGCGGTAGCGGTCTGTACACCATGCCCGGGCTCAGCGAGGTGCATGAGGTTTCGCTGGACACGCCCTTTGGCGCTCCCTCCGACGCGTATGTACTGGGAACTCTGGAAGGGCGCAGGGTCGCCTTTCTTTCGCGTCACGGTCGCGGGCACCGGTTCATGCCCACCGAGATCAACTATCGCGCCAACATCCACGGACTAAAGCAGCTGGGAGTGGAGCGGATCCTCTCGCTGTCGGCGGTCGGCTCGCTGAAGGAAGAGCATCACCCGATGGATTTCGTCATTCCCGATCAATTCATCGATCGCACCCGGCATCGGGTCGACACTTTTTTCGGCGACGGACTGGTCGCGCACATCGGGTTTGCCGATCCCATCTGCGCTGAAGCGGCGGAAGTCGCGGCAAAAGCTTGCCGAAAAGTTGGGGTCAACGTTAAGCCCGGCGGCACCTATCTGAACATGGAAGGCCCACAGTTCTCCACTCGCGCCGAGTCGAATCTGTATCGCAGTTGGGGGCTCGACGTCATCGGCATGACCAATCTCACCGAGGCTCGCCTGGCGCGGGAAGCCGAGCTTTGTTACGTCACCGTCGCTATGGTCACCGACTACGATTGCTGGCACCAGACGCACGATTCGGTGAGCGTGACCCAGATTGTCGCGGTGCTGCAGAAGAATGCCGAGCATGCTTGCAGCGTGGTGCGTGAGGCGGTTGGAGCCATGCCCAAAACGCGTGGCTGTAATTGCGGCGCAGCGTTGAAGAACGCAATCATCACGCAGAAGAGCGCGGTGCCGGCGGCCACCCTGCAGCGGCTGCATCTGCTGGTCGGCAAATATTTTGATTCCGAACAGAAAGCGGGAACATAGCACTTGTCCATCCTGGTCGTTGGTTCGGTCGCATTCGATACCCTGAAAACTCCTTACGGCGAGCGCCAGAAGATTCTTGGCGGCGCGGCTACCTACTTTTCGCTTTCCGCCAGCCACTTCACCGATGTTCGCGTGGTAGCTGTGGTGGGCGAAGACTTCACGGCGGAAAATGAAGCGGTCATGAATAAGCGGGGTGTTGACACCCGCGGCATCCAGCACGCGAAAGGGAAGACCTTTCACTGGACCGGCGAGTATGGCGAGAACGTGAACGAAGCCAGGACACTCAATACCGAGTTAAACGTTTTCGAAAGCTTTGCACCGTCGATTCCCGCCGAATACAACAACTCCGACTATCTCTTTCTTGCCAATATCGATCCCGTGTTGCAAGTCCGTGTGCGTGATGCGATGCCGAAGGTGAAGCTGGTCGGCGGCGACACCATGAACTATTGGATCGGCGGCCATCGGCAGAATCTGGACCAGATGCTGAAACGCGTCGACGTGCTGCTGATCAACGATACGGAAGCCAAAATGCTGGCCGATGACAACAGCCTGCCTCGGGCCGCACGCAAGGTCTTGGATCTGGGGCCGCGTGCCCTGGTTATCAAGCATGGCGAATACGGCGCGACCATCTTCTTTCGCGACGGAGAGTTTGCCGGTGGCCACCACCCGTTTCGCGCTCCCGCGCTGCCACTCGATGAAGTGCGCGATCCCACCGGCGCCGGCGACAGCTTTGCCGGTGGGTTTATGGGATATCTGGCGTCGCAAGGCGAAGTCAACCGCAGCGTAATGAAGCATGCCATGTTCTACGGCAGCGTCATGGGTTCGTTTGCCGTGGAACGCTTCGGTACCGAACGGCTGCAATCGCTGACCCGCGAAGAAATTGATGAGCGCTTCAACATCTTTCGCGAGCTGACGCATTTGGACTGAAAGGCAAAGGCCCTCCTTGAAGCGCGCTGATCGCGTCGTGCCGGAACGCTACCAACAACAGCGCAATGAGGCCCGCTTTACCTTGCTGCTGGGCGCTCTTTCTATAGGCGCCCTCTTCTATTACTACGCGCAGCGCCAGTTACTGCTCTACGGCGACGCCGTGGCGCACATCAACATCGCACGTCGCGTGGTCGACAACCGCCATCCCATCCAATCTTATGGACAATTAGGAACCGTGTGGCTGCCTTTGCAGCACATCGCCATGTTGCCGTTTATGTGGAACGATGCGCTGTGGCGCAGTGGGATTGCCGGGGCGATACCCGGCATGGTGGCCTACGTCCTGGGCTCGCTGGCCGTGTTTCGCCTGGTCAGCGTGCGTTCCGGAACCGTTGCTGCCTACTTGGCTGCGGCGATCTACGCGCTGAATCCCAACCTGCTCTATATGCAAGCCACGGCCATGAACGAGCCAATCTTCCTGGCCTTTTTTCTCTGGACGCTGCTTTATCTGGATGAATTCCTGCGCGCCGCTTTCCCGCCAGGGTCGGACTCGTTGGTCAAGCCCGCTCAGATGAAGCCGCGGCGTGCTTTGGAAGCCTGCGGCATCACGATGGCAGGCGGAGCGCTCACCCGTTACGACGGATGGTTCGCCGGCGCGATCGTCGGTCTGATACTGGTTTGGACAGTTCTAAGGTGGTGGGGAAGGACACCCGATCCAAGACAACGCCGTGCCATGGCGAAATCGCTGGCCGAGGTTCTGGTCCTCAACGCATTGGTCCCGGTTTACTGGCTCATCTACACCTACTTCATCTCGGGACGCGCGATGGACTTCGCCACTGGTCCCTATTCGGCGAAGGCAATTGCGCTGCGTACTACGGCACAGGGTGCGGTGCCTTATCCTGGCCAACACCATCTCCTCACCGCAGCACTTTACTTTGTGAAGGCTGCCCAACTCAATGTTGGCACGGCTGGCTGGGGACAGTTGCTATTCGTTCTCGCGTTGACCGGATCAGCGCTCGCCGTCTGGCGCTTTCGCACTTACGGAATTCTTCTGCTGCTGTGGTTGCCGCTTGCCTTTTACGCTTTGTCCATCGCCTATGGCAGCGTGCCTATCTACATACCGATCTGGTACCCGTTCTCGTATTACAACGTTCGCTATGGCCTGGAACTGCTTCCGGTCTTCGCCGTCTTGCCCGCAATACTTGCCGGCTACCTCGCCGGCCGGTTCATCGCTCCAGCCCAACGGATCGCCGTCTGGCTTGTCTTGATCGCCGTGGTTGCCGCCGGCTACCTGTCCGCTTGTCGAGAGTCACCCATCACCCTGCGCGAAGCCGAGGTCAATTCACGTGGACGAATCGCTCTGGAGCAGGGCCTGGCACGATTCATGGCTGGCCTTCCGCGCTCATCCACACTGCTGATGTACGAAGCTGAACATGCTGGCGCTTTACCGATGGCCGGCATTCCTCTGCACCAGATCATCTCGGAAGCTGAACATCCGGACTGGGAGTGGGCGCTACTTGATCCGACGGGCAATGCGAACTACATCGTCGCCTGCCAGGACGATCCGGTGTGGGCGGCCGTTCAGGGCCACCAGGCGAACTTGACCGAAATGTTTTCGATAGTCTCACCCGGGCAGAAGCGGTGTGTTGTGTACCGGTCTGGCGCCACAACCGCCCCAGGCGCGGTTGGAATCAAGTAGCCGGCACTAGCAGAGTTAACATCGGGAACGCTCTGGATTTTGTTACAATCCGCGCAGCCGCTTATGCATATCGAATGCGAACTCGCCGTGGCCAGCGTTGCAACCAGGAGCGCCGAGCGCGACTGAAATGCCGACCGTCCCCTTCGTTAAAGCTACGGCTTGCGGAAACGATTTCCTCATCATCGACTTCGTTCACGCTCCCAATGATATTCACTCCTTCACTCGGCGCATCTGCGATCGCCACAACGGAGTGGGCGCCGATGGAGTGGAGTGGGTTCTGCCGGCCAAGGACGCCGATCTGCGGGTTCGCTTGCTGAATGCCGATGGCTCGGAAGCCGAAATTTCGGGCAATGGAACTCGTTGCGTCGCGGCCTGGTATTGCAGCGAGCAGCATCGCCCCTCGGTTGTGATTCGTACTGGCGCGGGGCTCAAAACCTGCGAACTTATCGCCCACGAAGGAAACGGTTTTGAATTCCGCAGTTCCATGGGCGAGCCGGAAGTGGGTGATGACTTCTCGATAAAGTTTGCTTACGGTGAGGTCACTGGCACGCCCGTTTCCATGGGCAATCCGCACTACGTGGTCTTTGTTCCCGAGTTCGAGCTAGGATGGCAGGCGGTTGCCGAACAGATCTCGCTGCACCACGATTTCAAGTACGGCATGAACGTCGAGTTCGTGAAGATCAACAGCGATAGCGAGATTGAAGTGCGTTTCTGCGAGCGCGGCGTGGGAGAAACGATGTCGTCGGGAACCGGCTCGTGCGCTGCGGCGGTGGCGTCTATTCACGCGGGGAAGGTGAAGTCACCCGTGCGAGTACAAGCTCCAGGGGGAGCGCAGACCGTGGAATGGAGCGATGAGGTCTTTCTCACCGGACCGGCGACGCTGCTCTGCCGCGGCGAGTTTTTCATTTAAGATAGGCCTCTTGGCGACTCTCTCCCAATTTGATCGCGTGCGACCAGCCGCCCTGCAACGCGGCGATACGGTTGGCATCATTGCTCCGGCCAGTGGCTTTCACCGGGATGATTTCGAAGCGGGATGCGCAGAACTGCTACGCCTGGGATATAAGCCCTTTTTTCTGCCTTCCATCTTCGATCGCGAGTTGTACTTTGCCGGATCGGCGGAGCGGCGTGCGCGGGAGTTGCATGAGATGTTCGCCCGTCAGGACGTGAAAGCGATTTTGTGCGCGCGCGGCGGATATGGGTCTAATTATCTGCTGCCGCATCTCGATCTCGATCTCATCCGGTCAAATCCGAAGATCTTTGCCGGTTGCAGCGACGTGACGACGCTGTTGACTTATCTGTGCGACACCGCTGGCCTGGTAACGTTTCATGCGCCGATGGTGGCAGGCGACATCGCCCGGCCCGGGGGCCTCGACGAGGGAGCGTGGATTGCGGCGTTGTCATCGGGCAAAGTGTACCATCGCGAATTCGCTGTCGAGGAAGTCGAGCCGCTAGCCGAGGGTGTCGCGGAAGGTATGCTCTACGGCGGCTGCCTGTCACTGTTATGCGCGTCGCTGGGTACGCCTTACGAAATCCGTACTCAAGACACGATCTTATTTATCGAGGACCGCGCCGAGCGCCCCTATCGTATCGATCGCATGCTCATGCAGCTGAAGCTCGCCGGCAAGTTTCAAGGTGTGCAGGGCATTGTGTTCGGAGAGATGATCGATTGTGGCGAGGCCGGATCTCTCGACTACACCTTGCAGCAGGTGGTGATGCGAATCCTTGGGGATCTGCGAGTTCCAGTAGTGTTCGGGCTGAAGTCGGGCCACGTGTCGAGTGCAAGTATCACGCTTCCTTTTGGCGTGCGGGCAAAACTGACAGTAGGGAAGACCGTTGCTTTGAGTTACGAGGCGGCGGTAGGGTGCGACAGGGCTGTCGTGCAGCATTCCGAATCATGACCCAGAAGCACATTCATCTCATCGGCATCTGCGGCACCGCAATGGCCTCTCTCGCTGGAATGCTCCAGCAGCGCGGCTTTCGGGTCACCGGTTCCGACGCTGCGTCTTATCCTCCGATGTCAGACTTCCTTGCGTCCCTCAACATTTCTGTGTCGCAGCCTTTCAGCAGGAACAACCTGTTGCCCCGGCCCGATTTGGTGATAGTCGGCAACGCCATCTCACGCGGCAATGTCGAACTAGAGTCGGTGCTCGATGAACGCATTCCGTTTCAGTCGATGGCGCAGCTTTTGTACGACGAGTTCTTGACCGGCAAGGAGCGGCTGGTCGTTGCGGGAACTCACGGCAAGACCACCACTTCCTCAATGCTAGCGTGGCTATTCGATCATGCCGGCCGCTCGCCTGGTTTCCTGATCGGGGGCATTCCGGAGAATTTCGGCAGCTCCTTTGCGCTCGGTTCGGGCGGCGAGTTCATTCTGGAAGGCGATGAATACGACACTGCCTTCTTCGACAAGGGGCCCAAGTTCCTGCACTATTTTCCTGACGCTGTCATCCTGACGTCGGTTGAATTCGATCATGCCGACATCTACCACAACCTTGACGAGGTGAAGACGGCGTTTAAGCGCCTGGTAAACCTTATCCCGCATCGTGGGATACTGATCGCATGGGATGGTCATCCCAATGTAGATGAATGCGTGAGCCACGCGTTCTGCCGGGTTGAGCGCTACGGGTTTGGCGAGCGTTCTCACTGGCGCATTACCGACGTGAAATATGAAGCGGAGGTAACCCGCTGGCGCGTCGTACACGATGGCAATGCATGGGGCGACTTCGAATTTCCCCTGGCAGGCGAATACAACGTGCTCAACGCCACTGCTGCCGCTGCCATGGCAGCTCATTATGGCATCGCAAAAGAAGCAATCGGTGCGGCGCTGAAAGAATTTCGCAGCGTGAAGCGCCGCCTGGAAGTGAAAGCTGAAGTTCACGGAATCACTATCATTGACGACTTTGCTCATCATCCCACGGCAATTGCCCAAACCCTGAAGGCGGTGCGCACGCGTTATCCTGGGCGTCGGCTGTGGGCAGTGCTGGAGCCGCGCTCGAATACGCTACGGCGGAAAGTGTTTCAACACGAATTGGCCCAGAGCCTGTCGCTGGCTGACGAGGTAGTGCTGGCCGATGTTTTCAAGTCGGAAGCAATTCCGGAGCAGGAGCGGCTCGATCCCGCCATGGTTATTGCAGACCTGAAGAGAAATGGCAAGTCCGCACGACTACTAGCCGATGCCAATGCCATCACCGAAACTATTGCGTCTCAATTGCAGCCAGGAGATGTCGTGGCAATTCTTTCCAACGGCGGCTTCGGCGGAATCTACGAAAAGCTGCCTGCGAAACTCAAATCACTACGTGAGGTCGCGACCACAGCGTGATGCGATATCGCATTGCAGCTATCGCCCACTCACTTTGCACCTTAACTATTCTCACTGTTCTCGCCGGGCATTCCTGGGCTGCTACTACAGTCACCTGCGCCTCGCCCCAAGATAACCAGCCACAGCCGACCGAGTACTTCGTCTCCATGGCGGATTCGTCCCGCCACCTGGCTCACGTAAGTATTCGCCTGCCAGGAGGCGCAGGCATTCGCACGCTCGACATGCCGGTATGGAACGCTCTCTATCAGGTCCGCAACTTCGCCGCGAACATCGAAGATGTTCATGCGCAGGACGCAGCGGGCTCATCAGCTGTAGTGCTCAACACTCAGACCAGTGAATGGGAAATTACCGCGCCCGCGGGCTGCATCGTGGTCACTTACGATATTTATCTCGACAGCCCCGGACCCTTTGGCAGCAGCCTGAGCGCCGACCATGGCTTCTTCAATTGGGCTATGGTGCTCATGTACTCTCCCGCATTGCGTTCTCAGGCAGTTAGTCTTCGCCTCTTGGACGTGCCCTCGAACTGGGCAATGCGCGATCTTCACGTCCTCGGCGCGGCCGAGCCCGGCAAAGTCGACCAGGTCGCCGGCATCGCGCATAACTACGATGAGCTGGTGGATAGTCCAGCAGAGCTAGGCATATTTCAGCAGTCGGCCTTTCAACAGGATGGTGCCACCTACCACGTTGTGGTAGACGGCGATCCGGCGGATTACGACATGGCCAAGCTCGACAAAATGCTGATTAAGATCACCCACGCCGAAGTGGATTGGATGCAGGACCGTCCCTACGACGAATACACTTTTCTCTACCACTTTCCCCGCGGTCACGGTGGCGGCGGAATGGAGCACGCCTATGGCACGGCCATTGACGTGAACACCGATCGGTTGCGTAACAGCCTGATGCCGGTCGCCAGCGTCACCGCGCATGAGTTTTTTCATCTGTGGAACGTAAAGCGCATCCGCCCCCAGTCGCTCGAACCAATTGATTATCAGCACGAAAACGATACACGCGCCCTTTGGTTCAGCGAAGGCGTGACCAGTACCGTCGGCGACCTGATGCTGGCTCGTTCCGGACTGATCGGCGAAACCGAATATCTGCAACAGGTGGCAGACGAAATCTCCGAGTTGCAGCGTCGCCCAGCGCACCGCTGGCAGTCGGCAGAAGAGTCGAGCCTGGACGCCTGGTTCGAAGGCAACGCGTTCTATCGTTCACCTCAACGAAGCGTCAGCTACTACAACAAGGGCGAGATCCTCGGCATACTTCTGGACCTGCGCATTCGCCAGCTAACCAATGGCAGCAAGTCGTTGCGCGATTTATTGCAGTGGATGAATGAACATTATGCCAGGCAGCATCACTTTTTTCCCGACTCCTCTGGAGTCGAGCAGGCGGTTGAGGCCCTCACAGGCCAAAGCTTCGATGGGTTCTTTCGCGACTATGTAGCTGGTGTAAAGGAAATCCCCTACGACGATTTCTTCCAGTTCGCCGGCTTGCACGTCGTCTTGAACACCTACCAGGTTGCAACCCCTGGATTCACGACCACTACGAATCTCGCCGGGCAGCCGGAGGTAGCCCAGGTTGATGCCGACAGCGATGCGCAGCGCGCCGGCGTTGTCCCAGGCGACCGCATAACCGCCGTCAATGGAAAACCAGCCGCTGCTTCGCTTGACGACGAATTGTCGCGGCTGCGGCCGGGCACGCCCGTACGAATTCAGGTGGAGAACCGAAGCGGAAAGCGGCAGGTTGAGTTGCGGCTGGGCACCCGGGAAGAGCAGTCCTATGAACTGAGCGATCTGCCGAATGTGACGGCGGCGCAGCGTGCTCATCGCACAGCCTGGATTCATGGGGACGATGAAACGCGAGGCACTCCTTGATTCGGGCGGTTGCGATGTTATGTTTCTGGGGGCTTTCCATCCTGATTGTCGGGCCGCCACTGCTGATATGGGCCTGGCTCACGGGTAACATCAACCCTCTTTACTACATTTCAGCAAGTTTGGCGAAATGGGGAGTTCGCCTGGCCGGAGTGAGGATCGAGCGGAAGGGATTGGTGAACCTGCGGCCGGGGCAAAACTACATTGTCATGTCCAATCACGCTTCTAATCTGGATCCGCCCGTACTCATTCCCAGCATTCCTGGGCGCTGCTCGGTTCTGGTTAAGAAAGAGGTGTTTCGAATTCCAATCCTCGGAACCGGCATGAGGCTGGCGCAGCTCGTGCCTGTGGATCGCGGAGATCGCGATGCAGCGATTGAGAGTGTCAATAACGCCGTCGCAGTTCTGCGTCAGGGATTGCACATGTTGGTTTATCCGGAAGGGACACGATCCAACGACGGGCGGTTGCTGCCATTCAAGAAGGGACCGTTTCATCTGGCGATGGAATCCGGGGTTCCAGTGCTACCGGTTACGCTGCTGGGAACCTACGAATCCTGGCCAAAGACACGATTTGCTTTGCGGCCGGGGACTGCGACAGTCGTGTTTCATCCCCCGCTCGACCCTGCCAACTATGCCGATAGGGAAGCGCTCATGCAGGCTGTGCGAGAGGCGATGGAGAGCGCGTTGCCGGCGGAGCGCATATCCTACTGAGGGGAGAAGAGCAGATCCCTCGCTTCGCTCGTGATGACAATTTGTCGGGGAGTTTTATCGACGCTGCCGGGTGTAATGGCGATTCTTTGGGGGGCGTCACTACCTCTAACTCTGATTTTTGTGCCTACTTTTTCTCAATCAACCGCGCCGTCAAAACCACGCCATCGCGGTCGTCGTGCAGTTTAATGGGAAAGATCAGCACATTCCAGGTCCAGTGCGGACTCTTGTCGGGCAGGTGCGATGCACCACGAAATCCTCGGCGATCGATGTACGTCTCCCGCGTATCCGCCACGGTGCGGATGATCTCGCGCCACTCTTCACCGAGCTGCGGAAAAAGTTCGAACAGGTTCTTCCCGGCGAACCAGGCGCGCTTGTGTCCGTTCATGGCAGCGAAGTAGTCGTTAACGAACTGCCAATTTCCCTCGCGGTCAAGAATCTCCAGCACGATATCGTCACCCATGGCCATCGAAATACGCGAGTAGTAAAAGTCGCGCGCATCTACCACCACGGGCCGGCCCCGTTTCTTGGCCTCGAACGAGCGTAGGGCACGAACCAGGTCATCGACCGAGCTGTATCCCTTCAGCAGGTGCATATCGGCGATGCCTCCGAACTTCCGTTCCAAGGTCGCTGACAAGATGATGATCGGCACCTGGGGCCGCTTGCGCCGCAGAGTCTCCGCCACGTCTGTACCAAACTTGCCGGCGCCCAAGTGATAGTCGAGCACCGCTATGTCAATGGCTTGCAGCTTGGATTCGGCTTCCTCGATCGAATTAGAGGTCACCACGCGATAACCCTTTTGCCGCAGGATGGCTGCCCGCAACACCAGGTTTTCTTCGCGATCATCGAGCAGCAACACCCGAATCGGGTTTGTCGGGACAGATTGTGGGCCGACGGGGGTCAGAGTCCCGGATTTGGAAAGATCTTCGTTCATCACTATGCAATTAGAAGCAGTTTCGGCCACTCAAGTAACGCAAATTTAGGCGATTATTCAGTAATTCTCCCTGGATGTGGCCGGGTGCTACGGTTGTTTCTTTGCGGGGCCCTCAGTGCTGGGCCGATTGATCGTCAGGCTGCGCACCGCTTTTGCAAGTTCTGGGAGTCTATTGAAGATACTGACCGCGCGCAACCATTGTTTGTGATCGAACGCCGGCGACCCGCTCACCATTGATCCGGCAGGAATGTCGCCGTGAGTGCCGCTCTGCGCGGTCACGACGACTCCGTCCCCGACATTACAGTGCCCGGCGACACCTACCTGTCCGGCCAGAATCACGTTCTTACCAATCACGGTCGACCCCGCCAATCCCACCTGGGCGCATAGCAGGGTATGGTCGCCCACGACGGAGCCATGCCCCACCTGTACCACATTGTCGACCTTGACGCCGCGTCCAATGCGGGTTTCGCCCACGCTGGCGCGGTCGATGCACGAGTTCGCCTGCACCTCGACATTGTCGTCGAGAACCGCCGGACCGGATTGGGTGATTTTTTCCCAATGATCGCCGTCGCGGGCAAAACCGAAACCGTCGCTGCCGATAATCACCCCATTTTGCAAGATGACGTTGTCGCCCAGCCTGCAATGTTCGCGCACCACGGCGTGGGCGTGCGCGAAAAATCTCTTTCCGATTCGCGCTCCCCGATAAATGACCACGTGCGGCAACAGGACTGCGTTATCGCCGATCTGGACGTCGTCGTCGATCACCACATAGGCCGCGATATGGGCGTCCTTGCCGATCTTTGCCGTGGAAGCGATCACCGCCGTAGGGTGCACGCCAGCGCTATAGCAGGGAGGGTTATAGAACAGATCAATCGCGCGGGCGAATGTCAGATACGGGTTCTTGCTGCGCAATAGACCGGTGGCTACGGCAGGGAAGTCCTCAGAAACGATAACTGCTGAGGCGGCAGTGGTCTTGGCAACAGCGGCGTACTTTGGGTTTGCGACGAACGTGATCTGTCCGTCGACAGCTTCTTCAATACCCGCAACCCCGGTTATCTCGGCGTCGGGATTTCCTTGTTCCAGAGTGACGCCCAAGGCGAGCGCGATTTCGGAGAGTTTCATATTTGCGGCGCTTCGAAATGATTGCACTTTAAGGAATCAACCGCACCCGTAATCATGTGAACATCGGCACCTGGAGCGTGTCTTCCGGACGGCGTCCGCGGCGGCCCGACTTCTTGTCGCCGATCACACCGATCACGGTCATCTCCGCCAAGGCCGGCCGCGGCACAAAGATGCGTTGCGTGTTGGAGCGAGTGTCCGGAGGAATGATGAAAAAACCATCGGTGCCCTCGTGCAGCAGATCGTTAGGCATCATACCTTCAATAATTTCATTGTCGCGGAAACGCAGGCGCACCCACAGTCCTTCGACACGCGGGCGGGAAGTAAACGTCTTTCGCGTGAGTGATTCGGAATCACCGAACTCACGCACAAAATACACGCCCTTCACCTCGTGCAGCTCAATCGCCACCACGTTGCCGGCCGTGTTCATCAGCTCGAGTTTGCCATCGGAGATGAAGGCAGCGCCCACATAGCCGTTGACGCTATCGCGATCCATCTTGCGAACGATGACTTTCTTATGGGTGGTGGCCATGGCTGTGGCGAATCGGGTCGCCTAGCCCCGATTGTCGCACTTTTACTGAAAAAGTGCCGCTTTGAACCTACTCTGTAGCCAAATCGTCAACCTTGTGTTATTGTTCGCATTGCAGCGACCGAGGTGCAAACTTTTCTTAAGTGCTGTCTTAAGAGCAAGTTGCAGGTTTGTACGGGCGAGTGTAGGAAGTTCGGCGTGCGGAGCGCTGTCATCCCACGGCGGGGAGCAGGAATCGGTTCGGTTGTCGGTTGCATCCTCTCCCAGATCCGTTCATCTGCTGGTTTTTGCCTTTAGAGTCAAACATTTAGATGGCAGACTACATATATAGCATGGAAACCCGGCTCACACCGGATCAGCAGGGTGGTGTGAACCTGGTACAGGAAATTGCCCGCCGCGCCGGCTTGAATTTATACCTCACCGGCGGCACCATTCGTGACCTCATCACCGGTTTTCCTATCCGCGACATCGACCTCAGTATCCAGGGAAATCCGCTCAAGCTTCAGAAAGAACTGGAGAAAGCCGGGGTTTCGGTGCAGGGCGTGGATGAGGATCTGCGGACACTGCAACTGTTGATGCCGGGTAACGTGCGGGCTGAGCTCAACATGACCCGGGCCGAGGCGTATGACAAGCCTGGCAAGCCGCCTGTCATCACCGCAGCCACCATCAACGAGGATCTGCGCAGGCGCGACTTCACCGTCAACGCCATGGCGCTCTCGCTGAATCCGGGCTCGCGCGGGCTGCTGCTCGATCCCTTCAACGGCGTAGCCGACATCGAAGCCAAGGTCCTGCGCGTGCTGCACAACTATGCTTTCCTGGAAGAGCCAGTCCGTTTGATCCGCGCCACTCGGCTCAGCGCGCGTTTTCATTGGCCGCTGGAAGAACGTACCCAGGCACGCTACGATTCGGCCAAAGAGGGCAACTACATTGAGTATCTCAGCCGGCGCATGATCGGCTATGAGTTGGAGCAGTTGGCCCACGAAGACGATCCGCAGCACATCATGCGGGCGCTCGACAAAGAGGGCTGGCTCAAGATTCTGCATCCCCACTGGACGTTGGCTAAGGTCGACTCCAGCGATCTGGGACAGGTGGTGAAGACACGCCAGATGATGAACGATCTTGGCTATTCGGTCGAGACCGGCCCGATCGTGATGTACTTCCTCACCCGGCGCATGGGCGACAAGGACACGTCAGAAATTCAGCGAATGATTCCGCGGCGCGACTTCGTGGATAAGTGGAAGCATCTGGAGAGTGGCGCTCATGATCTGGCCAAGAAGCTGACCAGCAAGGAAGCCGGAATGCCGTCAGGCGCGTGGAGAATTTTAACCCATGCGACACCTGAGAACATTCTGTTCCTGACCCTGACGACCAAGCAGCAGGCCGTCGATCAAAAGCTAAAGAATTTCTTTGGAAAATGGCGGCAAGTCAAAGAAAAATTGCCGTTTCCTGAGATGGCAGAGCTTCGAATTACACCTCAAATTCCGGAATATCAGCAGGTCATGGATCAGGCGTTTCTGCTGTTGATGGACGGCAAGCTGCGGTCGCATACGGAACTCATGAATTTCCTGAAGCCGTTTGAGCCACCGCCACCACCACCTCCTCCAGCGCCCAAGCGCGGACGCGGCAAGGCTGCCGCTGCGGTCCTTGGCACGGAGGGAGCTCCGGCGCCGTCCAAACGTGGACGCAAGCCTAAGGGAGCCGCTGCTCCGCCACCCGCCGCGCCAGAAGTTCCGGCACAACCTGTGGTTCAGGAAGCCAAGCCCGCCGCTCCAACGAAAAAGACTGCGGTGCCTGCGACTCCGGCAAAGACGGTCGCCGCGCCGGCAAAAGCTCCAGCTAAGAAAACCGCGCTCTCCAAGCCTGCGAAAAAGCAAGCTAAGCCGCCCGCCAAGAAAGCGGTTGCGAAAAAAGCTCCAGCCAAGAAAGCTCCCGCGAAGAAGCCGGCGGCAAAAAAAGTGATGGTTAAGAAGGCGGCAAAAAAGAAGCGTTAGGGTAGATCAGGCGGCTGTAGCCAGCCGCCAACGGGTCATGCCAGGTAGTTCTGCAGGCTGTCTTTTATGACGCCTTCGTCCACTGGTTCTCCGCGATTCAGGCGTTCCAACAATTCATCCACAACTTGCTTCGCCTGATTGCGTTCGCGATGCAGCAGAAAGCCGTCGAAAATGTGCTGGCCGCGCATGGCGTTCTCGATCTCGGTTTCTTTGTCATGCTCGCCGAGTTCGGTGAAATACACCACCTTATAGCGGCCGCCGAAATCGGCTTCGCGATAGATCTCAAACATCACTTTCTTGGTGTCGGTCGTCAGTGGCATGGGCCTGGTCTCGTGCCGTCTTACAGACGGGTAAAGCACTGCTTCACGGCGCAGTGCATGGTTTGGTGAGACAGTTAGTCGTCGCCTGAAGCTGTTGCCGCTTGCGGTTCATCCGCCATCGGCTGCGGGAAGGGAACCACGACATTGCGTTCCCGCTCCACAGACTTATGGGTCAACGACATCCGCAGTGTTCGCTCGTATTCGGCCAGGTGCTGCTCCAACTGCTTGGCGGTATCGGCTTTCTTCAGCAGATCTTCGCGATAGCGCTTCAGGAAGTAGTCAATGGTCTCGACGCGAATCTTAATCGAGCCGGTCGGCTTATTCTCGTCCAGGTCCTTAAACGAGAAGTACGGCGTGCCCGATTTCTCAATGATGTCCTCGATCACGGTATAGATGGGCGCATCGTGCCCGCACTTGAAGTTGCTGATCTCCAGCGCCACCAGGTTCGGATGACGCGCGGTAAACTTCGCCGCCCAAATCTTGATGTTGGTGCTGCCGGAGTAGGCATTCTTCCACACATCGCGAATATCGAGCGCATGGGTGATGGAGCCGGAGCGTACTTCCTCGCCGAAGAGCCGATCCAGGATGTCTTCATCCATCGGCAATAGGCTTTGCGAGAATACCGGGTAGCCCAGCTTCTGGAACTCCTCCATGATCTCGTGATTCAGGCCGGGATCATGATGATAGACGCGGCCCAGCATCACGATGCCCAGCCGGTTCTCGCGCTCCAGCGTGTCCAGCATTTCGCGCGAGCGTTTGCGCATGCTGCGATCGTAATCCTCAAAAGCCTTGAAGCCGGCTTCGATGGCGCGCTCGTTCTCTTCTTCGGAGAGGCCGAGGATCGGCTGCCAGGTCTGGAACATCTGCAGCGTCGAGCAGCTTCTTGTCGTCGATGTTCAGGATGGGATCGAGATATTGAATTCCGTTTTCCTTGAAGACATCGCCTTCCTTGATGAACGCGGCCTTCACCGCATTCGGCGTCGCGGTCACCGTCGGACACGCATTCGCGCCGCTGCAATTCTTCAGCGGCTGATTCATGGTGTCGATCATGGGGAAGAAGATGGCGTCGAGCGGCTTCTTCACGTGCTTCTGGAAGATCAGGTTGTAGACGTGCGGGATGCCGATCTTCGAGGGGAAGCAGGGATCGATTGCGCCGCGGCCTGCGCCCTGCGCGATACATGTCCTGTCCGGTGAACTCGGAGTAAACCAGATTCTCCGGCTGCACGCCCAGGCTTTCCAGGTAGCCGCTGAATAGCGGAGCGAACAGGTACATGTTCAGCACGCGAGGCATGCCGATGCGCAACGTCTCGCGCTTCTTCATCAGTTCGGCGCGCTGTTGCACGGCTGCTTTCGCCTTGCCAAAATCCCAGCGACCCGGACGTGGGAAGGGGATCGGCAACTTTCTCGGGATTGCGCGAGCGCCATACTTCATGGGCGGCCAGATCGACGAAGTTCGGGTTCTCCTTCTTGATCGCGTCCAGCCCGGCCTTGATGCCGCGCATGGCGTTCGACATCTTCCACTTGCCCTTTTTCGCAGGTGGAGATGATCAGACGCCGCTCGCCGGCCTGCAGCGGAACTTTCGACTTGAAGACCGGCAGCGGCGAGGCAGGTTCAAACTGCGTCGCTCTTGCTGTCGCCGACGTTCACGTCGATGAAGGTGCGCAGGCAGTTGTTCTTGCAGAAGTAGCAGCGCGTGTCTTCGTTGCGCGTGGTCTTGTAGCCGATCTTCTGCACGGCCTCGAGACCGATGAAGCTGGTGCGATGGCCGTTCTTGTAAATGCGGATCGCCTCGACACCCGCGCCGATAGCGCCCGACTCGCCGCAGTGCTCGTGGACGATGACCTCCGGCTCGTGACCGGCGCCGTGGAAGTGCGAGTGGATGAAGTCGACCTCCGACTTCACCGCAGCCAGGTTCTTCTGCGTCCCGCCTTGCAGGATGAACTTCGATCCCAGCTTGGCCAGGTTCGGAATTCCGGCGACGTAGAGGAAGATGTTCTTCGGCAGCACGTTCGCCAGTCCAGCAAGAATTTCTTCGCCGCGCCAGCCCTGGCGCTGGAAGTTCACGATGTCGGACTGCATGAACACCGCGCAGCCATAGCCGAAGATCGGCATGGTGTTCGCGGCGAACGCGATGTCGGCATACTCCTCGACCTTGTAGCCCAGCGACTCGGCCGTGCCTTGCAGGAAGTAGCCGTTGCCGGCCGAGCACTGCGTGTTCAGCTTGAAGTCTTTGACGCGCCCGTCTTTCAGGACGATCAGCTTGATGTCCTGGCCGCCGACGTCGACGATGACGTGCGGGTTCTTGTAGAACTTCATCGCCGACTCGGTGTGCGCGACGGTTTCCACCAGCGCCACGTCGGCCTTGAGCACGTCCTTCAGAACGTCTTTCGCGTAGCCGGTGGTGCCGACGCCCAGTACTTCCAGCGTCGCTCCCTGCGACTCGACCTGCTGCCGCAAGCGCGACAAACATGTCGATGGTGTCCTGGATGGGATTGCCGCCCGACAGTTGATAGGCCTTGCACATCACGTCGCCCTGCTTCGGACAGCAGCACGGCCTTGGTCGAGGTCGATCCGCCGTCGAGGCCGACGAATCCGCGAACGGTTTCGCCGGGGCTGAACTTCGCGCCGATGAATTTCGGAACGCGATACTTCTCTTTGAACTGCGCCAGTTCTTCGTCAGAGGTGCTCAGGCCGGCAGCGCCCGACTTCGCCTTCTCTGCCTGACGGCCGACCGAGATGTAATCCTCCAGGCACTCGGTGCCCATGTAGATGCCGACTTCGGGCTCTTCGTCCTTGCCGAACTCCACCGCGCCCAGCGCGGCGAAATACTGCGCGTTGTCCGGAACCTTGATCAGCTCTTCCGGCTTCGTGCCCTCGGGCAGCTGGACCTTGCGTTCTTCCCAAGTGCGCGGAATGTTCTGCTGCCACGCTTCCTTCATGCCGCGAATGAAACTGTTCGGACCGCCCAGCAGCAGCACATGCGGACGCAGCGTATGGCCGCGAGTCAGCACCGTGAGGTTCTGTAGAACGATGGCGTCGAACAGGGAAGCCATCAGCTGATCAGGCGGGATGCCTTGCTTCTGCAGGCCGTTGATGTCGGTCTCGGCGAAGACACCGCACTTGCCTGCGACCGGATGCAGCTTGATGCCGATGTAGCCCTGATCGCAGAGCTCTGCGGCAGGAATCTTCAGCTTGGCATTGATCTTGTCGATGACGGCGCCCGTCCCGCCGGCGCACTTGTCGTTCATCGAGGGAATTTTCTTCTTGCGGCCGGTGTTCTCGTCTTCCTTGAAGACGATGATCTTGGCATCCTGGCCGCCCAAGCTCGATGACGGAGTTCACTTCCGGATGCATCTTCTCGACCGCCAGCGAAACCGCCGTGACTTCCTGCACGAACTTGGCGCCAACCAGGTTGGCCAGCGCGCCTCCGCCCGAGCCGGTGATGAAGATGCGGCAGTTGTGCGGAGCAATGCCGACTTCCTCTTCCATGCGCTTCAGGAATTCCAGCAGCTTTTCCGGCTGCTTGGTCTCGTGGCGCTGATAGTCCTGCCAGATCATCTGGTCGGTTTCGGCGTTGACGATCACGGCCTTCACCGTGGTCGAGCCGACGTCCATGCCGACGCTGTAGACGGCCTTGTGGCCCGACTGGGCGGCAACCTCGCGCGACTTGGCGAGAATGCGCGCGGGCAGCGACTCGGCCGCCGGCGCAGGATTCAGCAGAGTATCCAGTTGAACGTCAACCTTGGCTGGGGCGTTGTCGCACGATCCGTGTTGGTGAGAGTGACCCACGAAACCTCCAGGTGCTGCCGGTGAGGGGTTCAAGCCCCTTCTATTGTACGGCTCCCAACAGCGTGCGTCGGTGAGCAGGGTCTTCCGCGACGCGATGCGCAGTTCCGAATCGCGGAAGTTCTAACGTAGCCGCCAGTCATGACGGCATTTTCTTGGGGCTAAAGCCCCGTGATTCAAAAAACAGCGTTGAACGCGAACCTAAAGGTTCGCTCTACCGATCAAACCAGCGCAACGCGCCTCGGCATCGACAACCACCCTCGCGACTAATCTCCGAAGTTGCCTTCAACCCTTCGGAAGCCGTGCTTGGCCTGCTTCCACATCCAGCTGATCACGCGCTGGTCGTTATAGCAGAACGCCAGGATGTGATTCAGGGTCGAGAAGCAGCTCTTCTGACACTCCTTCTTCATTTCCTTCAACTGGTCGCGTTCGAACTTGTGGTTCTCAATCGTTCCCCAATCGTAGCCGGCGGAGTACATGGGGAAACAGGGCGCCAAGGTTCCATCCACGCGAACGATCAGCGAATTATGTCCGGCGCGGCAGCCCCAATCGTGCAGGTCGCCCTGGATGAAGTTCTTCATCTGCGCCAGGCGCTCGACCGAGTTCACCATGTGATAGCCCGACTTCTGCTTTTCAATCAGCCAGTCAATCAGTTCGGCCGCCGCGGCATGGTGCTCCTCGCGGATGAACGTCGGGTTCGTGTACAGATGCTTGAAATGCGGCTGCTCGGTCATCGGCGACTCGCAAATGTGATAGTCGGTCGCGATGCCGTTGTCGTGCGCCAGCTCCGTCAGCTGCCGCACATCGTCCATATTGTTGGCGCAGATGTTGATGTTCAGAAACACCGAGTAGCCGTACTTGTACTGTTTCTTTACCAGGTAATCGAAGTGCTCGCGAATCGGCACCATCGCCTTGGGCAGCCCTCTGCCGGGCACGTCGTCCCAGGCATCGACCGCCAGATTCACCACGCCCACTCCCGCATCGGCGATCTTGTCGATCACCTTGGGCCACATCAGCCGGCCATTCGTCGGCAGATAAACCCAGAAGCCCTTTCTTGGCGGCGTAATAGATGATCTTGTGCGCGAAGTCGGGACGCAGCAGCGGCTCGCCGCCCATCAAGGCCAGCACGCCGGCGCCGGAGTCGCGCAGCCAGTCGATCGAACGCTTGGCTGTGTCCTCGGTCATGCCGCGCACGCTGTTGTCGAAGGCCCAGCAGTAGTGGCAGTCAAGGTTGCACTTCCACTCGTTAAACAGATACGCGATGATCGGGTGGAAGTCGCCCGGCAGGACTCGCGAGCGAATCCAGGGAAAGGCCCAGCCTCGCATCGCCCGGTAGATGTGCTTGCTAGACCATGTGCGTCTGCCGTTCTGGGGAAAGTAGTCTTCGTCCGGCGCCGACATCAGCTCGGGATGCTGCGGGAACACCGGCGTCGGCAGTTTCTGCTCCTTGCCATTCGGAGGCGGCTGGTAGCAGGCGTGGCTGCTCGGGCGGCTTCATCAGCAGCTCGTGCAGTTGAACATCAAGACGATAAGTAGGGGCGGCCTGGGTCCCCTCTGGTACCTGCTGCACTTCCGGCATGTAACAGAGCTTCCTTTCGTTCAATTGCGCGCTCGGGCAGCGCGGGCCTTATGGCCCGCTACCTGACGTTTCACTTCTCCTCATACCCAGCCAACTGGGTCGCTAACATGTTTACGGATGGTACTGCGTGCGCGCTAGGCCGCAGCTACCGCCAACTTACGCAACGGCGGACGCCGGCACGCTTCGCCAGCTTCGCTTTGCCATTCATCAGATCGCTAACGTGCAAGACGAAGTTCGCCGCGACGCCCGGCGTATCCATGACGATGCGGCACCGGATAGAACAAGTTCCGCAGCTCGGGATGCTCGGCAACGTAGTCCTTAATGTCGTCCAGCCGTTTGCCGGTGGACTTCAGCGCCTGGTCGAATTCCATGCGAGCCTTCACCTTGGCTTCGCCCAGCGCCATCTGCACGCGGCTGTGAGCGTTGATCTCGCCTTCGCCCGAAGTCTCGATGGGCAGGAAGATCATCTCTTTGAAGTGATTGGCCACGGCCGACTGCACGCCGTCCGACTGCGAGGAAGGCATGCATCCGAAGGGCTTCAGCGCCAGCACCATGTGGCAGAGCTGGTTCTTGGTGTAGTACACGTTCTTGCCGACTTCGAGGTGTCCTTCACCGCCGCGGGCGAATTCGTTATAGAAGGGATTCGCCAGTTGCGGCCATCGTCTTCTGGTCGACCAGCTCGTGGGCGATATTGCCCAAGCCCTGCACCGCGCGCTGATACTGCCGCGCGTAGATGCGCTCGCCGACGCTGATCATCCACTGCTTCGGAGCGGAACTTCCATTCGTTCGCGGCCAGCTTCTTCAGTTCATACCACTGCGGGTGTTTGTAGGGAGCGTCGAGCGAGCGGCGGGCCGCTGCGCGCGCTTTCACCTGGTACATCATGTACATCACCCAGGTGCCGATGGGCTCGACCAGCACCTGCGCGCCTTCGCGCTCCAGGAACTCGAACATGTGGAAGTTGCCGTCGCCTTCGGTGATCTGCGCCCAGAACTCGCCAATGATCTTCACCACCGGCTTCACCTCAGACGGTCGACTTCGATGGTGTTCATCTGTTCACGCACTGCTGCCAGCGCCTCTTTATACGGATTGCCGTAAAGCTGCTCGCGAACCTTGCCCAGCGAGTTGACCCACAGCTCCCACTTCTTGCCCTTGTTGGCGCGAATCTTCTTCGCCATCCATTCCGGCAGATCTTCGTGATCCTCGAAGGGCTTGCGCTCGCGCAGCATCTGGCACAGAGTGTCCACCGATGCATTGGAAAACTTCGTCGGTCTTGCCCTTTTCCACTTCGTAGGGCCGGACGCGGTAGATCATCTCGTTCATGATGTCGCCGAGATTGAGCGCGTTGAACATGCCCATGCCGAAGTCGACGGTGAACTTCAATCCGGCTTCTCCCGACGCTGCCTTCACGCCATCATTCTGCTGGAAGAGCAGCACGCGGAAGCCATCGAAACCGGCATTCTGCAGCGCCAGACGATACTCAGCCTCATACATGCCAAAGCGGCACGGACCGCAGGATCCGGCGGTGAAGAAGATGTAGTTGTCGATGATCTCCTGCTTGGTAAGACCACGCGTCGCCTCCAGCGTCTGCAGATGCTGCACCAGATTGCCGACGGTGAAGTAGGTGGGATTGCACTGGCCGTTGTTGCCGTATTCCTTGCCCAGCTGGAAGGCTGAGACGTTGGGCACCGGCATAATCTCGCAGCGATAGCCGCAGCCTTCGAACACCGCCTGGATAACGCGCTCATGCTTCCAGGTCAGTCCGCCGAAGAGGATGGTCACCTTGCCGCGCTCTTCGGCGCCGAAGGGCCGCTCGACCGGGCGCTTGAAGTGGCGCACCGGGCCGCTGTCCAGGCCCATCATGCTGGCCAGCCGCGCGCGCTCTTGCGCCAGCTTGCGTTGAATCTCTTCTTCGGTCTGAGGACGCGTCAATTCGTCAATGGGGAAATCGATGCGAGTCACGGGCATAGTCTTCCTCTTCCTCGAGTGGAATTGATTTTGATTTTATTGTCAGTGATGAATGTAGTGGCACTCGAATAGGTGCGGCGCAGGCGGACGACGAGTGCGACAGTTGCAGAGACGGCCGATACGGGTGAAAACTCTCACGGCGTAAACAATCTTTGCAAAAATAATAGTTTGTTACAACACAGGGAGGGAAGAAGAAAGCAATCACGTCACCGGATCTCCCCACGCCCTTGGTGGCTATTATCAATTCGATTGCCAGTCGCGGCAAGCGACAGCAGACGAATTGTTGGCAATTCAGTTGCTCATTTAGATTTTGGCACCTGCGTGCCACCCACGACCAATGTCGACTATCAGACGCAGGTGTTATTTCGACGTCTTGATCGAGGCTAGATGCGGGATGAAGACCTGCAGGCTTCACCAAATTCCTTTATCGCTTCCGGTAATTCGAAAGGCCACTGCAGCCGCCGAGGCCAGGTAGGGAAGCAGCGACAGGCGTAGAGTTGCCGGTACATCGCCGCGCATGGCCGTGTGCGTTACCTGCCGGGTGTAAAGATCGGCGCCATTGGGCATGATCGGTACCCGCAGAAACTTGCCGCGTGCAAAAATCATTTCTCCGCCGAACCGCGCCGCAGCAAGCACCGCCTGCGGCAATTGTGGCGCGACGCCGCGATACTGGCGGACGTAGTCGCAGACAATCGTAAGGTAGGTGGCGACTCCCGGCCAGATGCCGCCGAGGTCAGCCGCTTTCTTCAGTTCGTCGAAATCCAGTTGCCCGGATTCCAGCACTCCTGCCGTGTTGACCATATCGCATACGCGGAAATAAAAATGCCGGTACATTCGCTGCAAGGTGGCGACGATCACACGCTCTTCCGCTGCCGGAACCAGGAAAGTGAGCCCGTTGACCGTCTTGGGAACACGGCGCGTGATAAAGCGCTTGGCCATGGCCGTATGCTCGCCTGTTTGCCCCAGACGCTGGGCGTGCACTTCAACCGATTCCGGCAAGCCTGGAATCACAAAATTCCACTTGTTGGCGAGCCGGTCGCCCCAGCTGCGCGGTTCAGTGTGGGCTGCCATCCGTTTCAGCATGACTTGGTTGACGCTGCGTTCGTCGGCAGTCGTGTAGAGGTCCAGATCGTTCCCAAGTCGGGCAAGGTGGTCCAGCGATTTCATGACCGTCGTTGGACATCCGGCCGCCTCCAGTTCCGTGCAAATGTGATGGAGGAAGGTCACGGCATTCTCGATACGAGCTTGCTCTTTCGAGAGCACGCCCTTTGCCCACTTGCCCAGCGCCTGATTGTCTCCGGCCAGGGCGGCAACCACGCTAAAAGCGCGGATGATGACATGGTTCGAATCGGCGAGCGCGACCAGTCGCTCGCGGTCGGCATCGTTCATGCCGGCAATGTAGTTGACGGCGGGTTGAGCTGTCGACGAGTTCAAGGTTAACTGCAACAGCGCATGAAGTTCTGGCGAAGTGGTTTTCTGCAAGTTCAGCATCCTGTGTCCGGGTTTCGGGGTGCCTCCAATGCGACTAGGCATAAATTCCCCTACGAGCTTGGATGTTGCCGCAAGCTGGGGAGTTGGGTGACGGCGCACCCGCTGCCTCTATAATCGTGCGGGACTCAAATCCGACGAATCTCTATCGAGGCTCACGTTGGCCTATCAAGACTTGAGGGAATGGATCTCCGCGCTGGAAAAGGCCGGGGAGTTGAAGCGCATCAAGGCGGAGGCCGATCCCGTCCTGGAGATCGCCGAAATCACCGATCGTGTCTCGAAGTGGGGGCCGCGCGGAAAACATGGCCCCGGCGGTCCGGCACTCCTCTTCGAAAACGTCAAAGGCTATCCCGGCGCGAAGGTCCTGATTAACCAGTTCGGCTCAGAGCGCCGCATGCGCATGGCGCTCGACGTGGATTCGCTCGACGAAATCGCTGAACGTATCAAGTACTTCATGGACGTCAAGTCGCCGCAGGGCATTCTCGACAAAATCAAGATGCTGCCCATGCTGGCCGAGATGGGCAAGTTCTTTCCCAAGGAAGTTTCCACCGGCCCCTGCAAGGAAGTCATCAAGCGCGACAACTTTTCGCTGCTCGATTTTCCCATCCTGCAATGCTGGCCGCTGGACGGCGGACGCTTCATCACCCTGCCGTCGGTCATCACCAAAGATCCGAAGACCGGCAAGCGAAATTCTGGGACCTATCGGCTCCAGGTGTATGGTCCCGACAGCACGGGCATGCACTGGCAGCGCCAGAAGCAGGGAGCCGAGCACTATCGCGAGCAGATGCGGCGCGCAGCCGCTTCCGGCGAAGCTCATCCTGTTAGTGCCGCGCTTGGACATGATGGCCCGCTCCGGCGGAGGCTCGCGCGTGGCGGAAGGGAAGCAGGTCGGCGGAAAAATGGAGGTTGCGGTCGCCATCGGCACCGAGCCAGCCGTGATGTTTTCCTCCATCGTGCCCGCGCCGCCCGATATCGAGGAGTATTTGATCGCCGGCTTCCTGCGACAGAAGCCGCTGGAGTTGGTGAAATGCGAGACCGTAGACTTGGAGGTGCCCGCGTCGTCGGAGATCGTGCTCGAAGGATATGTGCTGCTCGACGAACTTCGCATGGAAGGCCCGTTCGGCGATCACACCGGCTTCTACACGCCCGAAGATCTGTATCCGGTCTTCCACGTCACCTGTGTCACCCATCGTAAGAATCCCATTTATTCGACGACGATTGTCGGCAAGCCACCGATGGAAGACGCCTACATGGGCAAGGCGGTGGAACGAATCTTCCTGCCGCTCATGCGGCTCACCATCCCCGAACTCGTCGACATCAACCTGCCGATCGAAGGCGTCTTCCACAACCTGATGATCGTCTCTATCAAGAAGTCATATCCCGGCCAGGCCCGCAAGGTGATGAGCAGCATCTGGGGGCTCGGTCAGGCGATGTCGACGAAATGCATTCTGGTGGTCGACGAAGACGTCAACGTGCAGGACATCGGCGACGTGACGCTAAAGGTCCTGAACAACATCGATCCTGAACGCGATATCCAGTTCACGCTTGGCCCGGTCGATTCGCTCGATCACTCTTCGCGGCTGCCCGACTTCGGCTCCAAGATGGGCGTTGACGGCACGCGCAAGTGGCCCAGCGAAGGTTTTACCCGCCCTTGGCCTGACGAAATCCGCATGGATGAAAAGACCAAAGAGCAGGTAACGAAGCGTTGGAAGGAGTTTGGGCTGGAATGAGGAAGCAGTTGTCAGTTGCGGATTGTCAGTAGTCAGTGCGGATCAGTAATGAAGTTGCTGGGTGCCCAGGTCTCCGTTGTTCGAGACCTGGGAGACAACGATCTGGACATTCGTTGGAGCTGGTCTTCCTGATCTCACTGTCGCGGAGACATGTGGGAATCGCGCTCGCCCTGACATTCCGTCGAAGCCGCAATCCTGTCAAAGTACCTTCCTCCCGGGTCTCGAAAACCGCGAGACCCGGGGCACCCGACCCGGATCGTCATCGACACGCTGAACGATTTTCTCGATCAATGGCCGGCTCCATCGCGGGAGCTGAAATAGGGCACAGAACCAAGTTTGTGAAGCCGCCCTACTATTAGAAGATCCCCGGTTTCCAGCGCTGCCGGTACTGGAACGGAGTTGCCGCCTGCTCGCCGCCTGTGTCAAAGTTTATCCATGATTACCCGCCCCGAAAGCACCGAATACGCCGACTTTTACCGGAACTACATTGCCCGGGTCCCGGATGGTTCGCTTCTCGATTTCATGACCAAGCAGCCCGGCGATTACCGCCAACTTCTGGTGGGCGTCTCCGAGGCGGACGCCGCGGCTCCGACCGCTCCCGGCAAGTGGAGCATCAAGCAGGTTCTCGGACACCTCTCCGACACCGAGCGCGTCATCACCTACCGCATCTTGCGCTTCGCCCGCGGCGACGAGAAGGAACTGCAGGGCTTCGAGCAGGACGACTACGTGCGCGAGGCAGGTTCAAATTCGCGCAGCCTGGAAGACTTGCTGGCCGAGTTGGAGTGCGTTCGCAAGTCGACCATCGCGCTCCTACGCTCGCTCCCGGCCGGAACAGAAACGAAAGCCGGCACCGCTAACGGCAACCGCGTCACGGTACGAGCCCTGGCTTATATCGCCGGCGGCCATGCTGCGCATCATTACGAGTTGTTGAAATCGCGTCCCGGACGCGCCACCCGCGCTGCCGGCTGATCTACCCGCGCCGGCGCACGGCGCGCGCTCAGATTGCTATACTGAATGCAATATGGGAATCGTGAAGAACATAGCCGCGATCGCCAAAGGCATGAGCGTTACCTTCATGGAAATGTTCAAGCCCACGACGGTAGAGAACTATCCGGATGGCCCTGGCCCTACCCGGGGCGCGATGTTTCAGGATCGTTTTCGCGGCATGCACGTGCTACAGCGCGACGAAAACGGCCTGGAGAAGTGCGTGGCCTGCTTCCTTTGCGCCGCGGCCTGCCCTTCCAACTGCATCTACATCGAGGCTGCGGAGAACACCGAGACGCATCGCGTCAGTGGCGCTGAGCGTTATGCCAAGGTCTATAACATCGATTACAACCGCTGCATCTTCTGCGGCTATTGCGTGGAAGCATGCCCCACCGACGCCATCACCCACGGCCACGGTTTCGAGCTGGCGACTTACAATGCCAGCAACCTGGTCTATCGCAAGGAAGCACTGCTGGCAGGCACTCCGGCGCACGAAGGCGCGAATGCCGTCTTCAGTCAGTATGAGAATGCCCGTCTGACTCCCAAAAAGTAGCGTGATCCGGTGTTGCTTCACTCTGCCTTGAGATGTTCCAGGATGCCGTGCACCGGAATGCGAATCCACTGCGGCCGGTGCTCGAGCTCGTACTCAATCTCGCCCAGGGCCCTATCGGTCATATAAGCGCCCAGCAGGATCCTCAGTTCATCGTCTTTCTGCGGTAGGAACAGACCACCGCCTGCAGCCTGCAGGTACTCCTTCAGGAAGATGGCACTCACCCAGCGATACCAGGTTAACGCCCACTTCTCCAGCTGGGGATGGCCTTCGCGACTGGGCACGATGCCGGGCACGTCGCCGTACAACGCAGCGTGAGAAACGTAATGAAATGATCGCAGCATGGTGGCCACGTCGCGTAGCGCCGAGCGCTTGATGCGGCGTTCACTCAGTGGGCGCGTAGCATCGCCTTCAAAATTTGTGACCAGCCAATCGCTGCCTGAAAACAGCACATTCGACAGATGAAGATCGCCGTGGTTCCGGATGCGGTTTCCCGACATGCGCTTGTCGCGCAAGAGCAGCAAATCCTGTCGGATCTCTGCTTCGCGGTTAAGCGTCTCTGCAATATCTTGCTGCGCATTTTCCGGCAGAGCACGGGCCTGGCTGCGCAGCAGTTCAAACGACCGGTTCAGCTGCCCCAGCATTCCGTGATAAACACTTTGGCGGTAGAAGGTGGTAAACGGTTCGGGCGCAAAATCAGGCAAGTCGGCCCGGCTGCTCAAGGCTGCGTGCAGCTGGGCCGTGCGTTGAGCCAGTACGCGAATGCTATCGGAATAGGTCCCCAGTAGCTCTGCGACGACTTGAGGAACCGGTCCCGTAAGTGCCGTCAGCGGATTAGGCAGCGCTAAGTCGCGTGCCGACGACATGCTCTTGCGGCATCGCCAGAGCGTGCTCAAAGAACAATCCCAGGTGATCCAGCGTGTAGTGTCCAGCCACTGGTTGCGTTGCTAACGAAACTGCTCAGCGTACCGATAGTGATTTCGTGTCTAAGATCGTCGTTGGGTCGGCGATAGTCTAGCGAGCCCAATGCACGCGGCACGGACTTGAAACTTGTTTGCTCGCAAAGGAACTCTGGAACCTCGCGTCCAGGATTGATGCCCTCCTCCAGCTTGCGATAAAGCTTCAGCACAAAATCGTCGCCGTAATGGATGACGGTGAAGGAGTGCATCGGCCTGCTGTGGACCCGGCTCGAGGTTGGAATGAACGGCTTTCCAGGCGGCGCGAAAATCGCGGGTGTGAGCCCCAATCAATTCGCCGCTCTCGCCCTTGATTCTTCGGCGACGGACGATTGCACGCAGCAACGAATCGCTGAAATCACGGTCGAAGGTTGCTCCATAAAGCAGTGCCGTAGTCTCCGGTCCGGGGCCGTCTAACCGGGCCAATACGACATCTGGACGGTCGTGCAGAATGGCTTCTGACTTGTCTCCCGTCGCCACGGAAATCGGCACCAAATAAATTTCGGGATCGCCATCGCCATACTCGACATTTAAGAACAGCAGATGAGCCGCCGTCTCTGGCAAGGACAAGACATTCTGCAAAGACAAGCCGGTAATGTAGCGCCGCCGTCCCAGAAACCAGGGGCGCGTGCGCAACAAGCGGCGGAATAATGTGTTGCAGTTTCTGTAAAGTGTCTTCGGAGAAAACATCCTCCGCCGGGCCTACCTGCACAACCGGCAACTCCAGCGGCGTGGTGCTGACGTTGAGCGATTCCTGCGTCGTTTCCCGCGGCTGCAGATGAAACCAATAAAAGGCGTGCGGACCGAGCGACAGCAGATATGGGTTCTCGGTGATTGGCGGGAACTTGGCACGTCCAAATACTTCAACCGGCATCGATCCCTGGAACGGGGCCAGGTCGAGCTCCACGCATTGCGCAAAGCGTGACAGATTAGCGATGACCAGAACGCGCTCGTCCTCGAACTGCCGAATGAACGCCAGCACCTTGCGATTACTGGGATAGAGAAACTCCAGGCTGCCGCGTCCGAAAGCGCGGAACTGCTTGCGCTGCTGGATCAGCCGCTTGGTCCACCATAGCAGCGAGTGCGGATTGTTCTGCTGGGTTTCGACATTGACTGCTTCGTAGTGATATTCAGGATCGATATTTACCGGCAGGTACAGCCGCTGCGGATTCGCGCGCGAGAACCCGGCATTGCGATCCGCACTCCACTGCATGGGCGTGCGAACGCCATTGCGGTCGCCCAGGAAAACGTTGTCGCCCATTCCGATCTCGTCGCCGTAATAGAGAACGGGCGTGCCCGGCAGCGAAAAGAGCAGGGCATTCATCAACTCGATTCGGCGGCGATCGTTTTCCAGCAGCGGAGCCAGGCGCCGGCGAATGCCGAGATTGATCCGCATTTCGCGGTCGCGCGCGTAGGTGCGGTACATGTAATCGCGCTCTTCGTCGGTGACCATCTCCAGCGTCAGCTCATCATGATTGCGCAGGAACATCGCCCACTGGCAATTGTCGGGAATGGCCGGCGTCAACTTCAGAATGTCGGTGACGGGATAGCGGTCTTCCATCCGCAGCGACATGAACAGGCGAGGCATCACCGGGAAGTGGAATGCCATGTGGCACTCATCGCCGCCGCCGAAGTAGGCGACGGCGTCTTCCGGCCACTGGTTCGCCTCGGCCAGTAACATGCGGTCGCGATACTTTTCGTCGACGTGTTTGCGCAGCTCGCGCAGGGCATCGTGGGTCTCCGGCAGGTTCTCGCAATTCGTGCCTTCGCGTTCGAAAAGATAAGGCACGGCGTCAAGCCGAAGGCCATCCACTCCCAGGTCGAACCAGAAATCCATGGCCGCGAACATGGCTTCGCGAACCTCGGGATTGTCCCAGTTCAGGTCCGGCTGGTGGGAGTAGAAGCGATGCCAGTAGTACGCCTTGGCCACCGGATCCCACGCCCAGTTCGAAGTCTCGAAATCCTTGAAGATGATGCGCGCGTCGCGGTATTTCTCCGGCGTGTCGCTCCAGACATAGAAGTTGCGCCAGCGGGTTCCAGGAGCGGCCCGTCGCGAGCGCTGAAACCATACGTGCTGGTCCGAGGTGTGGTTCAGCACCAGCTCGGTGATGACGCGCAACCCCCGGCGATGGGCTTCGCGCAGAAAACGCTGAAAATCACGCAGCGTGCCGTAGGACGGGTGAACGTCGGTGTAATTGGAGATGTCGTATCCATCGTCGCGCAACGGCGAGGGACAGAAGGGCAGCAGCCATATCGCCGTGACCCCAAGGTCCTCCAGGTAGTCCAGCTTTTGGGTCAAGCCGCCGAAGTCGCCGATGCCGTCCGATTCGCTGTCGAAAAACGCACGCACGTGTACTTCGTAGATGACGGCATCCTTGTACCACGTCACATCAGGAGACAGGTTCATGTTGTCTTATACGCAGATAGATGATCAGTTGGGCAAAACCGCCGCCCACAGGGAAAGAAAACTCTCCTGCGAAAGCTTACCTTGTCGCCACCCCATCCAGCGCTTTTTTGTCAGGGCAGGATTTTACGGCGAGGATCTTACGTTTGGGTGAAATTCCTGATTTCAACGACGCCATGGCCCGATTGGCGTTGCATCCCGATAGGGGTCGTTCCGGCATGTCGGGAACCGTCACAAAGTTTCTGAAAAAAGCTTGACACGAAGGGCTGGCGTATTAATATACATACAGCTGTATATTTATGCGATGTCGAAATTGTCACGCCATGCCGTTATTCGGGAGCTGCTTTCTGACCGTGAGGTCGGCAGCCAGGATGAGTTGCGGCGGATCTTGTTTCGGCGGGGCCACCACGTAACCCAGGCGACGCTTTCGCGCGACATTCACGAACTCGGCCTGGTAAAGACGGCGGAAGGCTACAAGTTGCCGCAGGGCGAAGATGGCGAACTGGCTCTGCCGTCGATTGAGCGCCTGATTCAGACGTTCGTATACGACGTGAAGACGGCGCTGAACCAGGTGATCATCAAGACCAGTGCGGGTAGCGCTCAGCCGGTGTCGGCGGCCATCGATGCCGAGGAGTGGGAAGAAGTCGTAGGCACCATCGGCGGAGACGACACCATTCTGGCGATTACGCCGGATTCGAGAAGCGCGGTGAAGTTGGCCCAGCGTTTGCGCAGGAGTTTTACTTAGAAAGAAATGAAAGCTTCAATACAGCCCGCGGTCTTTGGCGCCACCGGATACTCCGGCTTCGAGCTGGTCCGCCTGCTCGCCCGGCATGCCGGAGCGAAGAAGCCAATGCTGGTGCGGCGCAATGGCGAGAGCGGCGGCTACGCCGATCTGAGCGAAGCCTATCCGCAACTGCTGGGCAATGGCGGCTTCCCCTTGAAAGCTTTTCCTGGCAGCGGATGAAGGATGCCGGCGTGGATGTGGTGTTCTTCGCCACGCCACATGAATTTTCCCGCGAGCTGGTGCCGGAGGCGATCGCGCAGGGCTTTCGGGTGATCGATCTCAGCGGAGCGTGGCGGCTGAAGCAGGCGGAGAATCGCAAGGTTTACGGATTCGACGAAGCTCAAGAACAAGCGTGGCTTGGACAGCTACGCGGTTTACGGACTGCCGGAACTGCACGCAGAAGAGATCAAAAGCGCGGCGTTGTTGGCGAATCCAGGGTGCTATTCGACGTCGATCATTCTGGCGCTGGCGCCCTGGATTCGCGCCGGATTACGTCGATGTGGAGCACGGCATCATTTGCGACTCGAAGTCTGGCGTTTCCGGGGCAGGGAAGACGCCCTACCGCAAAGACGCACTTCGTCGAAGTCGATGGCGACTTCTGCGCCTACAGCGTTTTTGGACACCGGCACACGGGGGAGGTGCTGGAGCAGCTCGGGCTCGGTGGCGGGTCGCTGCAGTTCACGCCGCATCTGCTGCCGATTCCGCGCGGCATCCTCTCGACGATCTACGTGAAGCTGGCGAAGCCCGTGAGCGCAGAGGAATTGGAGCAGACGCTGCGTGAGTTCTATGCGGGTAAGCCCTGGGTGCGGGTGTTCGGCGCTGCGCGGCTGCCGCAGATCAAGTTTTCCCTGAACACGAATTATTGCGACATCGGCTTTTCCTTGTCGCCAGACGGCAAGCGGGCGGTGCTGGTGTCGTGCATCGACAATCTACTCAAGGGCGCTGCCGGACAGGCCGTGCAAAACATGAACCTGATGTTTGGGTTCGACGAAAAAGAAGGCTTGCAATGAAGCTGGTGGTCAAAATCGGTGGCGCGGCGCTCGACGACAAGGAAGTGGTCAGCAAGTTTGCCAAAACCATTCCCAGACCTGTGCCGCGAAGGACACAAGCTGGTGATCGTTCACGGCGGCGGCGCGGCCTTGAGCCGGACGATGAAGCAGCTTGGTTGTGAGACCACCTTCATCAATGGCCTGCGCGTTACCGATTCGCAGACCCGCGACATCGCCATGATGGTTTTCGCCGGCCAGCTCAACAAGCAGTTGGTAGCGGCCGATCGGCGCGGCAGGACAGCCTGCGATCGGGCATCTGCGGTGGCGATCTGCGCATGGTACTGGCCACCAGGAAGAAGCAGCCTGACCTTGGCTTCGTCGGCGAAATCTGCGCTGTCGATCCGCAATGGATCGAGCGTTTCTGGAATGCCGGCGTCGTGCCGGTTGTTTCCAGCCTGGCGCTGGGCTTCGACGGCGAGTACTACAACGTGAATGCCGATCAAATGGCGTCGGCCTTTGCCGTAGCTTGCGACGCCGATGCCCTCGTCTATCTGACCGATGTTGCCGGCGTGAAAGATAGCGGCGGCACGGTCATTCGCTGGCTCGACGTCGATGCCATCGCCGCGATGGTGCAACAGGCCACGGTCAGTGGAGGCATGTTGCCCAAGCTGGAAGCCTGCACCAAAGCGCTGAAGAAGGGCGTAACGCGGGTGCGCATCCTGCCTGCGACGCGCGCCGAAGTTTTACCCGGATTTTTCACCCATCCCATCGACTGCGGCACCGAGGTGATTGCGTCATGACCAGCCTGATCCTCCATCCCACGGAGCGCCGAAACGGGGCGTGGCCGGGGCCGCGCTTCGATCGTGCCTTAGAGCGACGTCTATAGACAAGGCGCCGTTATCCAGACATTTTGTCCGTGGTTATGACCTGCTGAGTCCACCAGAAGGAGGTGCGACATTGATTGCAACAACTATTCCACCGGGAGCGAGCCCGAGTTCTTACGCTTATCGCGGCGTGACCGGCCGTGACCTGATTTCGATTCAGGACTTCTTGCCCGATGAGCTGGCCTGTGCGCTGGAGCTGGCGGCGTCGATGAAGGCGCGCCCGGCGGATTTTCGCGGCATGCTGCCGGCAAACAGATCGTCCTGTTCTTCGAGAAGCCCTCGCTTCGCACGCGTCTGACCTTCGAGGCTGGAATCAACAGCCTGGGTGGCATCGTCGTTCTTCGTCGATCAGACGCAGTCGCGCCTGGGCGCTCGCGAAAGCCTGAGCGATGTGGCCCACAACCTGGAGCGCTGGATTGATGGCGTCGTGCTGCGCACCTTCGCGCACGAGACGGTTACGGCGATGGCGCATGCACGCGTCCATCCCCGTGATCAACGCGCTGAGCGAGCTGGAGCATCCCTGCCAGGCGATGGCCGACATGCTTACCTTGCAGGAACACTTCGGCGATCTGCGAGGCGTGCGTCTTGCTTACGTTGGCGACGGCAACAATGTGGCGCATTCGCTGATGCTGGCAGCGGCCAGCCTGGGAGCGTCGATCTCGGTCGGAACGCCTGCCGGATATGAGCCCGATGCAGCGGTCACCAAGGCGGCGCGCGAACTCGCGTCGGCTTCCGGCGCGTCAAGTGCAGTTGGTGAACGATCCCATCGAAGCTGTTGCCGGCGCTGATGCCGTCTACACCGACGTGTGGGCCAGCATGGGTCAGGAAGAGGAAGCAGCCGAGCGCCAGCAAGCTCTTCGCTCCCTACCAGGTGAATCAGAAGCTGTTTTCTTACGCCGCCAAAGCATGCCGTGTTTATGCACTGCCTGCCGGCGCATCGCGGAGACGAGGTTGCGGCTTCGGTCATCGATTCGCCGCGTTCCGTAGTCTTCGATCAGGCGGAGAATCGCCTGCACATTCAGAAATCGATTCTTGTTTTGCTGCTGGAAGGCGGTGTTCACCGCTTCCCGCCGAGGAGTGCCAATGCGTGAAAAAGTCGTTCTTGCTTATTCGGGTGGACTCGATACCTCCATCATCATTCCGTGGCTGAAAGAAAACTATGACTACGACGTCATCGCTTTCGTCGCCGATGTTGGCCAGGGCGACGACATCGAGGCAGTCGTCGAGAAGGCCTACGCGACCGGCGCTTGCAAAGTCATCGTCGAAGACCTGCGGCAGGAGTTCCTGACCGACTACGTCTTCCCGGCGATCCAGGCGGGCGCGGTCTACGAGCATAAGTATCTGCTGGGGACATCGCTGGCGCGGCCGATCATCGCTAAGTATCAGGTTGAAGTCGCGCTGCGCGAGGGTGCGACCGCGGTGGCCCACGGCTGCACCGGCAAAGGCAACGACCAGGTACGCTTCGAGCACGCCTATCAGGCGCTGGCGCCCGAGCTGAAGGTGATCGTGCCTTGGCGGGAGTGGACGCTGCAATCGCGCGAAGACTGTCTCGACTACGCCGAGCAGCATGGGATTCCCGTAGCCCAGAGCCGCGAGAAGATCCACAGCCGCGACCGCAACCTGCTGCACGTCAGCCACGAAGGCGGCGAGTTGGAAGATCCCAACAACGCGCCTTTGCCGACGACTTGGACCTGGACGAAGTCGCCGCAGGATGCGCCCGACGCGGTCGAGAAGGTGACGATCGAGTTCAAGCATGGCTTGCCGGTCGCGGTAAACGGTGTCGCGCTCGATGCGGTGGCAATCGTCGAAGTGCTGAACGAGATCGGCGCGCGCAACGCCATCGGCCGAATCGATCTGGTGGAGAACCGCTTCGTCGGCATCAAGTCGCGCGGCTGCTATGAGACGCCCGGCGGCACGCTGCTGCTGGCGGCTCATCGCGAGCTGGAAGCGCTGTGTCTGGATCGCGAGCTGTCGCACTTCAAGCAGCACATCGGGCTGAAGTATGCCGAGGTCGTCTACTTCGGACTATGGTTCACGCCCTTGCGGGAGTCGCTGCAGGCGTTCGTCGCTAAGCTCGCAGGCAGACGTGAACGGCACGGTCACCCTCGCTCTCTACAAGGGGAACGTGGATGTCGCCGGCCGCAAGTCGGAGACCTCGCTCTACCGGCCCGATGTCGCCAGCTTCACCATGGGCGCCAGCTACAACCAGAAGGACGCCGAGGGCTTCATCCGCATTCTCGGTCTGCCGGCGCGGTCGCGTGCCATCATTCATGCGCAGAAGTCTCAGGGAGCCACTGCTGTGCCTGCGTCGACTGCGCTGAAAGAGGTCGCGAAATGAAGATGTGGTCGGGCCGCTTCAGCCAGGGCCTGATGCCGAATTCGAGCAGTGGCAGCGGTCGTTTCCTTTCGACCGCGTGCTGCTGCCCTACGAAGTGGCGGCCAGCAAGGCGCATGCGGCGGCGCTGGCCAAGGCCGGCGTGTTGAACGACGACGAGCTGTCGACCACACTTTTCGCACTCGATCAGATTGCGGCGCGAAGGCGTGCCGGCGGAGGACGATCCGGCGATCGAGGATGTTCATCATTACGTCGAAACCCGCCTGGTGGAGCTGGTCGGCGAGGTTGGTTACAAGCTGCACACTGGCCGCAGCCGCAACGAGCAGATCGCCACCGACCTGCGACTGTACGTGCGCGAACAGATCGACGCAGTGTGCGCAATTACTGATCGGGTATCGCCGGCGAGTTCGTGAAGCAGGCTGAAACGGCAGGCACAAATGCCATGCCCGCTTACACCCACCTGCAACGCGCCGAGCCGGTATTGGTTGCGCATTGGCTGCTGGCTTATGTCGAGATGTTCCTGCGCGACGTGGATCGGCTGGCTGATTGCCGCAAGCGGCTGAATGTTTGTCCGCTGGGTTCGGGAGCCGTGGCTGGAACGATTCTTCCGTTGGACCGCGAGGCGATTGCTCAAGAACTGGACTTCGCGGCGCCGACGGCCAACAGCATGGATGCCACCAGCGATCGCGACTTTGCCATCGAGTTCGTGCAGGCGCTTTCGTTCGTCGCGCTGCATCTGAGCCGCTGGGCCGAGGAGTTCATTCTCTTCTCGACTACCGAGTTCGGCTTCGTGAAGCTGCCGGAAGAATTCTCCACCGGCAGCAGCGCCATGCCGCAGAAGAAGAATCCTGATGCCCTGGAGCTGATTCGCGGCAAGGCAGGCAAGGTTTTCGCCGACGCGACGGCGCTCTTCATCGGCAGTGAAAGGCCTGCCGCTGGCCTACAACAAGGACATGCAGGAAACGCAGCAGCCGGTTTTTTCTGCCGCGCAGCAGGTCTCCAGCATGCTTCGCGTGGCCACCGGTTTCATGGCGACGGTCGGCTTCAACTACGACCGCATGCAGCATGCGGCCAGTTGCGGGTTCATGAACGCCCAGGCCGCGGCAGCTTATCTGGTGCGCCAGGGAGTGCCGTTCCGCCGGGCGCACGAACTGATCGGCAAGGCCGTACGGCTTTGCGTGGAGCAAGGTTGCGAACTTGAGCAACTGTCAAAAGACGATTACGCGCTCTGCGGCATCGATGCCGACGAGCACTTCTATGACGCGCTGACACTGGAAGACGTGTTGGCCATTCACAACGTCCCGGGAGGTACTGCCGCCGCACGCGTGCGTGAGGCCTTACAGACGGCGAAGGAAAAACTATCTCTCTATTCAGGAGTCGCCCATGCATGCACGTAGTGCCAAACTTCCCGACGCTTTCGCTATTGAGCACTTGATTCAGGTCCACGTAGGCGATGGCACGCTGTTGCCGCGCTCGCTGTCAGAGATTTGCGAGAACATCCGCGACTTCATCGTGGTCGAGAACGAAGGCGAGATTGTGGGATGCGGCGCCTTGCACCTCTACGGAATGCATCTTGCCGAGATCCGCTCCATCACGGTTACGGGCCAATCGAAGGGAAAGGGAGCGGGCCGTGTATTGATCGACGCTTTGATGAAAGAAGCTCAGAAGCAGAGCGTTACCTGCGTCTGCCTGTTCACACGCATCCCCGACTTCTTCGGCCGGATGGGCTTTCAGGTGGTTGAAAAAGAGGCAATACCCGACAAGCTGCTCAAAGACTGCCTGAAATGTCCGCGGCGGAACGCCTGCGACGAGATCGCGATGTATAAAGGAACGCTGCCGAAGATCGTCGCCCGCGCGCCGAGGTCACCGAAGGATTATGTGCAGATCGCACCGCTGCACGCGTAACGTCATCCCGGTTCCACTCAGTCGAAAATCGCGAATGAGTGGGGCATCCGGCAGATCGCCGGCAGCAGGCATAGCTACTTCAGATGCGGCAGCAGTTCCTTAAACTGCGGCGTACCTGAGCACCGCAGAAGCTCGTACATCATCATTTCGGTTGACGAGATTACGGCGCCGGCGGCCTTCATTCGATCCAGTCCGATCTTCCAGTTCCACTCTGCCCGCGAACCCACGGCATCAGAAGCAACGTGCACCAGATAGCCTGCGTTGAGAGCGCCCACCGCCGTCTGCATAACGCAGATATGCGTTTCCATGCCACACAACAGCAGAGTGTTCCGATTTCCCGGGAGCGACTTCAGCCGGGCGCGAAACTGATCACTGCCAAAGCAGCCGAACTCCAGCTTGTCGATTACTGGCGCGTCCCTCGGCAGGGAAGCGATCTGGGGCACGACGGCTCCCAGGCCCTTCACGTACTGGGTGGTTACGATCACCGGAAGTGACAGAATGTTCGCCAGCCGCATCAACAGCGCAGAATTCTTCACCAAACGGTCTTTCTGGAAGATTGGCGGCAGCAGCTTTTCCTGGATATCGACAACCACCAGCGCGCATCGCTCGACTTCCAGCGGCCGACGAGCGGCTTCGGTAGCGTCCACGGAAAGCTCAACGGCTCCGGTCATAAATGTTGAGGATGACATGATTTCTCCCGCAAATTCGACTGCTTCCGGTTATTGTACTGGCCAATACAAGGTCCAGCCACGTTCCCGCGCGACGTGCTCCAGATCGGGATTAGGATTCACGCAAAAGGGATACTTGGCCATCTCCAGCATCGCCTGGTCGTGCACCGAATTGCCGAACACGGCTTCCATCGGTTTGCCAATGACCTCTTGAATGGCGACTGCCTTTAGCTCGTCGGTCGGCACCCTGATCAGGCGATCGCTGGCGTTGCCGTCTTCAAGATGAACGCAGGCTGCCAGGATGTGATCAGCCGTGATTCCGAAACGCTCGGCTCCCGCTTCCACCACCCAATTATTTGTGGAAGAGACTGCCCACAACTCGCACCCTTGTTGTTTAAGGCGCTGGGTCAACCTCCGTAGTTCCGGGAAAATTCTTGGGCTGACCACCTGCTCGAAGAACTCTTGCGCGGCGTGCTGCAGCGTGGCCTGCGAGACGCCCTGGTTCAGCGTCACCATCTCGCCGCACATCTGTTCTTCACCCACGATGCCGGCTTCGTACTCTTTGTAACGGGCAAGGGCTTGTTCGCCAACTTCGCGGCTGACGAGGCCACGTTCAATCTCCCAGTAGAAAAAGTCGGCGCCTGCATCGCCGCTCCACAGCGTGCCATCGCAGTCGAAAACCGCAATCGAAGGTTTCAGCGCCAGCACGGATTCCACAAAGTCGCTGGCCTGGCGGAGATCGGTTGCCGTCAAAACTGTTTCTCCGAAGAAATCATCTCTGCCTTCGACAGCCGCTCGTAATCCTCCGGCGTATCGATATTGGCGGCCACACGCGCGTCCTCGACCGGGAGGTAGAGCACATGCTTCTGGTAATCGTGCTCGACATCGCGGGCGGTCGCCGCGGGTGGCGCGTGATGGAAGGCTTCGATCATCTCCCGCCCAATCAGGATAGGGTGCCCATGCACCAAGTCCTCACCGCGCTTGACTTCGGGGATGACGGCCCAGATGTCTGGGTCGGCGTCGAGGAATGCCTGGCGGAGTTGCTTTAGCGTTCTGGGAAGCACAGGAGGACGGTCAATCAATGCAATGAACGCCGCGTCGCGCCCATGATTCAGAACCTCTTGCAGCCCAACCAGCAGGGAACTGAATTGTCCGCGCTCGGGCTGCCGGTTTACCGCCAGAAACGCCCCGTGGGCATAGGTCACGGGAGTAAGCGTCGCAGCATTCTTACCCGCGACCACAATCACCAGATCGGTATGCGCCTGCAGCAAGTCAATTGTGGCGCCCAGAAAGGTGTTAGCAACGGGCGTCCCCTCGGCAACCGGCGGCCATGGCAGGAGGGCTTTGTCACGGCCCATGCGAGTGGAAAATCCAGCGGCCAGAATCACGCCGCAAATGCTGGGGGATAGCGCCATGCCTTGAAGACTATCAAAGCGCCACGTCGCAAGCCAGTGATGCGCCTCACAGCTCCCATAGCGCGATATACTGATACTTTCCGAGGATGGTCGTGAGCTCTTCGCAAAAGACGTTTTACATTGAGACCTTCGGCTGCCAGATGAACTTCCACGACTCCGAAAAAGTCGTTGGGACGCTCATTTCCGAGGGCTATCAGCAGGTGCAGCGGGAAGAGGATGCGGACCTCATCTTCTACAACACCTGCTCCATCCGCGATAAGGCCGAGCAGAAGGTTTTCAATCGCCTTAACGACGTCAAGAAGCTGCAGAAGGCAGGGAAGCGCTTTGCTGTTCTAGGCTGCGTCGCTCAGCAAGAGGGAGAAAAGATTTTCGAGCGCGCGCCTTACGTCTCCATGGTGGCGGGCTCGGCATCGTACCACAATCTTCCCGCCATGCTGGTGCAGATCGAAGCCGGCGCGACTCGTGTCACGGGACTCGACGATCGCGAGACCGACCAAACCTTCGAGACCGAGTTCACTGCTCGCACCAATCCGCATCGCGGATATATCACCATCATCGAAGGCTGCGACAAGTTCTGCGCTTATTGCGTCGTTCCTTACACTCGGGGTAAAGAGCGCAGCCGCACATCGCAATCCGTACTCGAGGAAGCCCGGCGCATGGCCGAGTCTGGTTATACCGACATCCAACTGCTCGGCCAAAACGTGAATTCCTATCGCGATCCGGCAGGGAAGAAGTCGTTCGCCGAGTTGCTTGCAGCCGTGGGAGAGTTGACGGGAATTCGCCGTGTGCGGTTTACCACGTCGCATCCGCGAGATTTCACTAAGGACATCATCGACGCGATTGATGCCGTGCCGGCGCTCTGCGATCACGTTCATCTTCCGGTGCAGAGCGGCTCTTCGCGGGTGCTGCAGTCCATGTTCCGGGAGTACACGCGCGAGCAGTATCTGGAGCGGATTGCCTGGATGAAGGCGACCCGCAATAAAGAAATCAGCATCACGACCGATGTGATTGTTGGCTTCCCGGGCGAGACCGAAGCCGAGTTCGGCGAAACGCTCAGTTTGCTCGACGAGGTCGGCTACGACGGCGTGTTCTCGTTCAAGTATTCGCCGCGGCCCAACACGCCCTCGCTGCAATATATAGATTCCGTCCCGGAGGATGAAAAATCGCGCCGGCTTCAGATCTTGCAAGAGCATCAGCGCGAGTTGCAGAGGCTAAGTTATGCCAGGCACTTAGGGCAAGTTCTTGAGGTGATGGTAGAAGGAAAGAATACGGCGCGCGGACAGGTGATCGGCCGCACCTCGCAGAACAAGACGTTGAACTTTGTTACCAACGATCGGCCCGAGCCGGGCATCGGAGACTACGTGCAAGTGGAAGTTACGCAGATTTTCCCCAACAGCCTGCTGGGGAAAATGATGGTGTGAACATCCACAAACCCGTTGCGTTGCGTACGCTAGAGGGAGTATCAAGGGGCAAGGGCCGGGAGGGACCACGATGGAAGTCGAGATGAAAATTCGCGGGCTGATGATGGATCCAGTGACCAACATGCCCATCGTGGTGCTCAAAGACCAAGGCAGCGAAACTGTACTGCCCATCTGGGTGGGCGTCTATGAAGCCAACGCCATTGCTCTGGAGATCGAAAAAGTTACAACGCCGCGGCCCATGACCCACGACCTGCTAAAGAATCTGCTGGTCGGCCTGGAGACGATGGTGCGCAAAGTAGTCGTCACTGAGCTGCGCGACGACACGTTTTTCGCCGTGATTTGGCTGGAACGCGAAGGGCAGACCATCAGCATCGACTCGCGGCCATCGGACGCGCTGGCACTGGCCCTGCGCATGGATTGCCCCATCTTCGTTGAGGACGAGGTGCTGAAGAACAGTAAGCTGGCTAACAGCGTCAGCGACCGCGCCTCAGGTGAGGAGTTGCGCAAATGGCTGGAGAACCTGGGCGAGGACGACCTCGGGCGCTACAAGATGTGAGGAAGCAGCCGCTCTTGGCTATTCGCTTTTCGCCACACTGGCGTTGGATCATTCGTCTCGACGACCTCCAGTCTTTTCTGGCCGGAAGTGTTGGCTAATTGCTAGTTGCTAACCGCTGATTTCCATGCCCGATCCTGCCGAACAACTGCAGCGCATTTACCTCGCCGGATTCGAGCTGCAAACCTTCGACCGTTATCCCAATGCTGTTGGGGTGATTCGCGACGGCTGCATCGCTTTACTGAGGTCGGCACCCGTCGGCCTGCAGTTGATCGGAGCGCCCGGGTGGCGCATGGGCGAAGTCCTGGGCGTGCTGGTCGAAAAGGATGGCAAGCAGCTCTTTCAGGCCAAGACTGAGGTTGTGGAAGCAACCCCTGAGAGACTGGAGTCGTTGCGGCGTTTCAAAGCCGATCTGGAGCAACTGCTGACGGCGACGGCCTGAACACCTTCTCAATCGCTCAGACGTGTCGTGTCGTAAACACCGAGGAATGTCTCGATCGCCCAACCGGCTTATGGCAACTGCATTGGTCTGCTTACGGGCTGGGCCCTGAGGGAATTGCTGAAGATTCACGAACTTTCGTGAATTCCAGAACTGGGCAGCGTTGATAGATCGGATTCTAGAGTGCCTTTACCGTACTTAACATAATATCTGTTATCGGACATTGAGGATGTCGCCGACCGGGGCTACTAGGATCTTCTTCTCGGAGGGGGCGATTAACGGCTTCCAATCTGCGCCAGGAATTTTCATGGGACTCCGAATCAGCGCAGACAGAGGTCTGCCTGGTTGGCGAACCCTGGGTGACAACTACGCGGTTAGTGGCGCTTCCCCGGCAATTGGGTTCCGGTGATGGAAGCGTCTAGCAACTCCATGTAGTGCATCACCGGCAGCGGCTGTTTCGTTTCATTCAACAGCGCCTGGATTTGCAATTGACAGCCAGGATTGCCGGTCACCACTGCCTGAGCCGACGTCGCGACAATCTTCTCCACTTTCCGCTGACCTAGTTGGTGGGCCGTCTCCGGCTGAACCAGCCCGTAGAGGCCGGCCGAACCGCAACAAAGTGCGGCCTCCGAAATCTCCAGCAATTGCAGTTCAGGAATCGCGCGCAGCATGGCACGCGGTTGCTCGCGCAGCCCCTGGGCATGTTGCAAGTGGCACGGATCGTGGAAGGCCACCCGCAACGGTATCGGATGCCGCGGGGCTCGTGGCTTCAATTCTGCCAGCAGCTCCGATACATCTTTACACTTGGCGGAAAACGCGATGGCGCGGTCGCGATAGCTGGGATCGTCGCGCAGCAAGTATCCATAGTCCTTGAGTGCGGCTCCGCATCCGGCGGCATTCACCACAATCGTATCCACCGGCAAGCCCTCAAACTGGTCGATCAAACGGCGGGCGCTGTCCATGGCGTCGTGCTCCTGGCCAAGGTCTTTATGCAGTGCTCCGCAACACCCCTGGTCTGACGGCACCAGAATTTCACAACCCTCAGCTGCCAGCACGCGCGCGGTCGCTGCGTTTACCTGGCCCATGAAAACACTTTGCACGCAGCCCGTGAGCAAGGCAACCGTGCGCCGCTTCTCGCCCTGCGCGGGAATGCGAGGCGGCAAAATCACCGCTGTGTCATGACCCGATAAGTCAGGCAGCATTTGCTCCATGGCACGCAAGCTGCGAGGCAACAGCGAAGTCAGGCGCAAGGCCCGTGCCACTCGTTGTAGACCGAGTTGCTGATAGGCGCGAAGCGGCAACAGCAGCTTACGCATGCGCGACGGCCGGCTGAAGACTGCGGCAATCATCCGCCGCAACGCTCGTTCGTGTAGCGGCCGCCGATATTGCCGCTCGACCTGCCCGCGCATGGCTTCAATCAAGTTTCCGTACTTAATTCCTGACGGACACGTGGTGGTGCAGGCCAGGCATCCCAGGCAATGATCGAAGTGTGAGACGTAGAGGTCAGTCAATTCCGCCTCGCCCTCGATCGCCATGTTCATCAGGTGAATGCGGCCGCGCGGAGAATCCTGCTCTTTTCCCCACAGAGTGTAGGTCGGGCAGGTCTGCAAGCAAAAGCCACAATGGACGCAAGAATTCAAAACCTCGGCATCCGGAGGATTGTGATCGTCGAAAATCCTGGTTTGGCCGTTCACTGGGGTTGCGAGTTGCTGGGTCATAGGCCCCCCACAAAACGACCCGGATTCAGTGTCTGCTCCGGGTCGAATTTCTGCTTGATTCGCTGCATCAGCGGTAATCGCATCCTTAAGGGTGCCCCACACGTCCAATACATCCTTCATCATGACGGGGCAGCGCGACACTGTCAGCGTGCCGTCCAACAAATCCGCTTCCCTCCGCAGGGTGCCCACCATGGTCGTCAGGGACTGCAGGCTGGCGGCTTTCAGACTCACCTCTGCCAAGCCGGTGCCTTGGGCCACTAGAGTTACCGCAACGCCGGCCGCTTTCGCCTGCTGGAAAACGGCATCGCCGAGCGCGCCCAGCTGTGAAGGCAGCACACCGCACTTGCAGATCACCGAACTTCCGGAATCGGCAAACAGTTTCTGGCGCTCCATCCAGACTTCGCCCGAGCACTCAACAAACTCGTAAGCGCCTGCGATCCCGCGCAGTTTTACATATTGGTCCTGTAGCGATTCTGGAATACCCTCGAATCGAACGTGGACAAAAACCTGGTCCTCGCGGCTCGTGCAAATCTGCAGCCCGGTGTAAACCAGGTGTGAATCCAGAATGGCGAGCACCAGTTTCGACGCCTGCGCCGCTGTCGGGAAAGTTGCGGCGTAGGTGGCGACGGCAACTGGAACAGGATGCAGACGAAACACGGCGCGAGTGATGATGCCCAAGGTTCCCAGCGAACCGATAGCAAGTTTCGTAAGGTCATATCCGGCGACGTTCTTTACGACCTTGCCGCCCGCTTTGATAACGCTACCGTCCGGCAACGCCATTTCCACTCCGAGAACAAGGTCGCGAATGGCGCCGTAGCGAATGCGTAAGGTTCCGCTTTCAGCCGTCGCCAGCACGCCGCCAACCGTGGCCTGCTTCGGATATATGGGATCGGCGCCTAATTGCTGGCCGTGTTCGCGCAACACACTTTGCAGCTTGTCGATGGTGCAGCCAGCTTCCACCGTGACCGTCATGTCTCCCCAGGCATGTTCAATGACCCGGTTGAGCCGCTCCAGCGAGAGGATGAAATCGGCCTTGCGCGGGCGATTGCCTAAACCCAACTGGCTGCCTCCACCTCGGGGAATGACGCCTAGCCCGGCGGAGCTACAGTAACGCAGCACCTGCGCTACTTCCTGCGCCGTGCCAGGTGCAATCACGCCATCCGGTTGCACGCTGTCTACCGCATCCTCCGGTTTCGCTGCACGCAGATGTTCCGGACCTACGATCGCGCTCAGGTCGATCCACGCTTGCTTGTTCTGCACTCCAGCTTGGCTCATGATTTCACTCCCGTGGCCTCTTCATCGCCGGCACACGTTGCGCAGGTTCGTCTCTGCCTCGGCAGTTCCCTGCTAATACCGTTGGGCCAATCCCGCAATCTCGATGGGATGTGGTTCGTAAGCGACCGGCTTTTGCACCTTCGCGTCAGTCCCGGGAAACATCTTGGTCGGATTGCAAAGATCATAAGGATCGAAGGCTGAACGGAGCCGCTGCATGGCGTCCAGGTCCGCTGCGGAAAACATGACCGGCATGAACGCTTTCTTTTCCTCGCCAATACCGTGTTCGCCGGTAATGGAGCCGCCTGCTTCCACGCACAGCCGCAAGATATCTTCCGCCAGATTCATGGCGCCCTGCTCTTGCCCGGCAATACGACGGTCATAAAGCACCAGTGGGTGCAGGTTGCCGTCTCCGGCATGAAAGACGTTGGCCACGCGCAACCCGGCATCGGCGCTGAGGCGGTCAATCTCTCCCAGCACTCGCGGCAATGCGGTACGCGGTATCACGCCATCCTGCACCAGATAATTCGGGGAAATCCGTCCGACGGCTGCAAATGCCGCTTTGCGGCCCTTCCAGATGGCGGCACGCTCCGGTTCGGATTTTGCCAGGCGCAGTTCCCAGGCTCCGCAGGATTGACAGATCGGGCCAACCTGCTCCATCAAGAGTTCGACTTCACGAGTCGAGCCGTCGAGCTCCACCAGCAGCAGGGCCTGGCAGTTGGGATAATTCGGATGAACGGCTGCTTCTGCGGCCTCAAGGGCGAGGCGATCCATGATCTCCATGGCTGCTGGAAACATGCCGGAAGCGATGATGCTGCTGACGGCGGCGCCGGCTTCGCTGCTCGAGTTGAATGCAGCCATCAAGGTCTGCACGGTTTCGGGTTTCTTAATGATTCGCAGGGTCACCTTGGTAATGATCCCGAACGTGCCTTCCGAACCGACGAAAGCTCCCACCAGATCGTAGCCCGGCTGATCCAGGGTCGTGCCGCCGAGATTGACCAGAGTGCCGTCGGAAAGCACCACCTCCAGTCCCAATATGTAAGTCGTGGTTACTCCGTATTTGAAACAGTGCGCGCCGCCCGAGTTCTCTGCCACATTTCCGGCTACGGTGCAGACCACCTGCGAGGACGGATCCGGGGCATAAAAATAGCCGCGGGCGGAAACCGCGGCGGTTATGGCGGAATTCGTCACGCCCGGCTCGACCACCACCCGGGCGTTGGGTAAGTCAACCTCCAGGATGCGATTCATCCGGGTGACGCTAATCACCACGCCTCCCTTCACCGGCAATGCCCCGCCGCTTAGTCCGGTACCCGAGCCACGGGCAACCATGGGAATGCGCTCGCGGTGGCACACCTTAACAATGGCTTGCATTTCTTGTACTGTTGCCGGAAGGAGAACCAGTTCCGGAACTACCCGGAACAGAGTCAGGCCGTCACATTCGTAAGTGCGGAGCTGCTCGGGTCCGCTGACCAGGCCTGCATCTCCGACGATCGAACGAAATTCATTGACCAGCCGAGCATTCATAAACACCTCGTTAATGGCGTTACTCGGGCCTTATGATTTGAGGAGGAGGAGATTGATGCGTCCAATGGGTAACCCCCAAAACAGGGGAGAGACGGTCTGGTTTTAGCACAACCAGAATGGGCGGGCAGTGACGCCAATCACACAGCAGTATGCTTAGCAGGATTCAGAGTTATAGGTTCGAGCCAGCCCGATGACTTTGCTTCAGATCAGCACAACCTTGGGATGGAAAAGCGTTCCAGCAACCCGGCTGGCGAGGCAGACCAACTCCGACTGCCCGGCAAAAACTTTCACCCAGCGCGAGCGAGACATCTCCGGCAGGTTGACGGTGCGTCCGTGTCGAATCTTGGCGACGTCTTCGTCCGTGGCCGTGACGCAGGGAATGTCCGGCAGCACCCTTCGCGGATGGAACAGCAGTTCTTCGACCCCATTACGCGCGCAGACCTCGGCGATCACTTCCAGGGTGTGACTCTGGTCAATGTTGAATTCGGCCACGGCGGTCCGGCGCAGGCTGGCCAGATGCGCTCCGATGCCAAGTTTTTGTCCCAACTCGTGAGCCAGGCTACGGACATAGGTTCCGGAGGAAACCCGGCAGCGGAACTCAACTAGGTCGGCCTCGAGACCGACGACTGTAAATTCCTTGATCTCTACCTCAACCGGCTGCAACTCGACCTCTTGCTTCTTGCGAGCCAGCTTATAGGCAGGCACGCCCTTGATTTTCTTGGCTGAAAATGAGGGCGGAGTCTGCTGGATCAGACCCTGGAAAGCGGAGGTGCAATTGACGATTTCCTCAAGTGTTACTTGAACTGTATGGGCCGGTCCGACGGGTTCGCCGTCAGCATCGTAGGTGTCGGTGGCAACTCCTAAGCGCACCGTCCCCTCGTAGATCTTCTCCGAGCCGGAATAAAACTGGCAGAGCCGGGTCATGCGGCCCAGGACGAGGGGCAAAACTCCAGTCGCCATGGGGTCGAGCGTGCCCAAGTGGCCAATGGAGCGCTCACCCAGGAGGCGTCGCGCCTTGGCTACCACGTCGTGTGACGTCCATCCCGCAGGTTTATCCACGACCATCACACCGTTGAGTGGCATCCTTCTGCTATCGTGGAGGTTCCAAGGTGGTTTGGTCAAATCGTTGCTAATTGCGCCTGAACGAGTCAACTAACGGACGCCGCTTCCCTGCTGAGCCAGCGGTAAACGCCCAGATATGATTCCGCTGAAAGACGACGCGCCCCGCATCGGCACTCCTTACGTGAACTACGTGTTGATCGTGGTGAACTGCGTGGCGTTTCTGTTGTCGCTGAATTGGCAGCTGCGCCTGCCGGAGCCGCGGGCGGAGATTCTGATTCTTCTTGGTGTGGTTCCGGCAAGATTCCCGGTGGTCATCTTTAATCACGGCTACGTGCCTTGGGACCTGATTTCTGGCTTAGGCATGCGTTACATTCCCCCGATGAATGCTGTTCTGCCCTACTTCACCTCGATGTTTCTGCACGGATCGTGGCTTCACTTGATCTTCAACATGTGGGCGCTATGGATCTTCGGCGACAACGTGGAAGATTATCTGGGGCATTCGCTCTACCTGGTTTTGTACCTGGTCTGCGGCGTTGCGGCTGCCTTACTGCACACCCTGTTCAACATCGCCTCGGTCGTGCCTACCGTCGGAGCCAGCGGGGCCATTGCCGGCGTGATGGGAGCGTACTTCGTGCTTTTTCCACGGGCCCGCGTACTCACCTTGGTGCCGCTGTTCTTCGTATTCTTTATGTGGCTGCCCGCCTGGGTCGTGCTTGGCTATTGGTTCATAGCCCAATTTCTGAGCGGGGCCGCCACTTCCATTGCGACCCATGGCGCAGCCTCCAGCGGCATTGCCTTCTGGGCGCACGTTGGTGGATTCGTGGCTGGAGTCCTGCTCATCAAGCTCTTCCCTGTTCGCACCCGGCGGTATCACTACGGGTTGTAACTCTTTTTCACCACGGAGAGCACGGAGTCAAGAAAATGGCCCCGCACTTTTCTTAAACTCGCTCCAGGTATAGGCAGGAAATCAGTCAGGAAATTCTCGGGAAGAACAATCCAAAAACTCCGTGCTCTCCGTGTCCTCCGTGGTGAAAAAAACTGATTGACAGACCTACAGTGCACCGCCGCTTGGATCCAGGCATATTTCCGATGGATTTACGTTGGGCGGCAGCAGCACTGCGTAGAGCACTGCTTGAGCCACGCTGTTCACGTCGATCATGCGATCGCGGGGAGCGTTGGGCATGATCTGGTCCCACATGTCGGTAGCGGTCGCGCCGGTAATCAGCGCCATCACGCGAATGCCGCGCGGGATCAACTCTTCACGCAACGATAGCGTAAAGCCGAGGGCGCCGCGTTTGGCTGCACTGTAAGTAGCGTAGTTAGGAAAAACTTGCTTGGCGGCCGCGGACAGATTGTTGACGATGGTCGCTCCCGTTCTCATCAGCGGAAGAGCGGCGCGCGTGCACAGGAAGATGCCGGTGAGATTGGTTTCGATTACGTCGCGCCACAACTCCAGCGAAGTATCCTCGACGCTCACAACCGGCTGCGTGATGCCGGCATTGTTGATCAGGACATCGAGCGTCCCGAAGCGCTCCTTGACCTCGGCGAATAAAGACGCCACCGACTTCGGATCGCGAACGTCGCAAGCAATAGGGATGATCTGCGGCGGCTTCGGCTGGGCAGCGAGCACCTTAGTGATCTCACCCGCGCTTTTCTTCAGCGCTGTGGCATCCCGCCCCGTAATGACCACGTTGCAACCTTCGCGAGCGAGCGCTTCGGCAATGGCGTAGCCCATCCCCCGGCTGCCGCCCGTGACGACCGCAATCTTTCCGCGCAGTCGCTCGCCATTCGGAAGCTGCGTATTGGATTTGATTGCTCGTTTGGACTGCGGCGTCTTCGCAGCCATCGATTAGATTCCGTTTCCGTTCTTGGCGTGAATGAGCGAGAGGAATTCCTGCCGTGTTTGCTGCGCGCGAAAGGCACCCAGCATCGACGAGGTAACCGTCGCCGAGTGTTGTTTCTCGACGCCGCGCATCATCATGCAGAGATGCCGAGCTTCCACCACTACTCCCACGCCCAGCGGCTGGATTACTTTCTGGATGGTTTCGGCGATCTGCACCGTAAGCCGCTCCTGCACCTGCAGACGGCGGGCGAAGACTTCTACCAGGCGCGCGACTTTGCTCAGGCCTATAACCTTGCCTTTGGGGATGTAGGCGACGTGTACCTTGCCGAAAAAGGGCAACATGTGATGCTCGCACAAACTGAACATCTCGATGTCTTTGACGATCACCATCTCGTCATAATCCACGCTGAAGAGTGCGCCTTGCAGAATCTGCTCGGGATCTTCGCGATAGCCTTTGGTGAGATCTTGCAAGGCCTTGGCGTAGCGCTGCGGTGTCTGGACGAGGCCTTCGCGCTGGGGATCTTCGCCCAGGCGTATCAGCATCTCGCGCATCAGCTCGTCAAGGCTGGCGCTGGTCAGGGTCGGAGTTTCGATAGTGTCCTTCATAAGTGAGCGACTAGCGACTGGCAAGTGCGCGGGTGCTCGATTCCAGGGCTTTTCGGCTTAGGGCGAGCTTATCAATCAAATTTTCAATTCCGCTCCGCCGGCGTACTCGAAGCTGTTCATCATGGTCTCTTCCAGCCGTATCTTTTCAAGATGAGCGGCCTTAAAGCTTTGCTTCAAAATGTTGAAGATGACTTCGCTCAGATTTTCTGTCGTCGGAACCAGGGAATCGAATTCGGTACGCAGGTTCAAATTATCGTGATCGAAATGATCGAGAATCTCGTGCCGCACCGCTTCATCCAGATCGACCAAGTTGCAGATCATGCCCGTCCTAGGATCGACCTGCCCACTCACCGTGACTTCCAGCGCGTAGTTGTGGCCGTGTCCATGGGGGTTGTTGCACTTGCCGTAGACCGCGCTATTCTCCGCGTCCGACATTGCGTCGTTATGCAGCCGGTGCGATGCGGAAAACAGATAACGCCGGGTCAGATGGGCCTTCATGCTTCTCCGTAGAAATCGACGAACAGGTCGGGTAATTCGTAAACGCGCACGCGGTGCAACTTCGCTACGTTGAACTTACTTTCCAGCCGGTTCCAGATCGCGATGGCCAGGTTCTCGGTCGTTGGAATCTGCTGTGAGAACTCTGGTACTTCCTTGTTGAGATGACGATGATCGAGCGCGTCCATCACCTCGCGGTTCAAGATTTCCTTCAACTCTTTCAGATCGACGACAAAGCCGGTCCGGGGATCGACCTCGCCCTTCACCGTGACCTCCAGAGTGTAGTTATGCCCGTGGCCATTCAGGTTGGCGCACTTGCCGAAGACGCGCTGGTTCTCTTCCGCCGTAAACTCAGGATTGTGGTAATAGTGCGACGCAGAAAACTCACATTTCCGGGTTAGGTAGACCATAAGCTCCTGGACTTACAACTCGTGAGGCGATCCCGCCGCCTTTATAGCGGGCAGTTCGATGCTCTCCGGCTTTGCAGTTGTGCCGTATTCGCGGCCTTTCCAGCGCACCGACCCTCGCTTATGAGAGATGTCGGAGTTCCACAAAAGTATCGCGAAAAGCGGCAAGCCGAAAATCGCGAGGCTGGTGGAAAGCCAGTCAAAATGGGCCCGCCGAATGCGCTGCATCAGAAAAAACATGAGCGCAGCCGCAATAGCTGAAGCCGTGACGCCTACAACCCATTCGCCATGAATGAATTTCAACGCCGCTGCTACCGCACAAACCACAATGGCCGCGAACTCTCCCAGCCTGGTTAAAGCCAGCTTCCGAGGATGAGGAAACAGCAGCGCCAGGTTTTTGGTCCAACCCTCCCAGAGCTGCGGGAAGCTGCGATACATGCGGGTGCTGACCACATCGGACATGCGAAATTGCAGTCTGTATCCGGCGTGTTTCACCAGCTTCGCCAGTTCCACATCTTCCAGAATAGCTCCCGCCACGGCGGCATGTCCGCCGATCGCGTCATACACATCGCGCCGGATGAGCAGGTACTGGCCGTTGGCTGCCGCGACTGGCGATGTCGGATCGCAAACATTCTTCGGCCGATAGGTCGCCGCCAGCTCAGCAAAGATTACCGGCATCAAAGCGCGCTCGGCAAAGCTGTGGACTTCCTGCTTCGGCGAATAAGAGAGCAGAGCCGCGCCACAAGCGTTCGCCTCATGCAATCCCTGCGAGATGGAGCCGGGCTCGTGCTTCGTATCGGCATCGGTGAACAGCAGCCACTTCCCTTTCGCGACTTTGGCACCGCTCCACGCTGCATTGCACTTGCCGCTCCAGCCCGGACGCAGAGGATCGGCCTCGATTACACGAACCGCAAAGCTGCCGGCGATGTTCCTTGTCTCATCGGTCGAGCGATCGTCAACCACGACGACCTCGTAGTCAGGACACGATTGCCCGGCCAGGCTACGCAGGCAGTCCGCCAGACAGGCTTCTTCGTTTCGCGCAGGAACGATCACCGAAACCACCGGGCCGTCCTTCGACTCGACAAAAGTTGCAGCATCGAGTTGTACGCCGGGACTCACCTCAATCGCCATCTCGATTATTATAAGAGTGTGAAGCGTTTCTTCTCTGCCGCCCTGGTCATCGGCTTGTTTCTATTGGCTGGCTGTAACAGCGGTTCGCATCCGCCGCGCATCGGCAATGCCGCTCCCGATTTCAGTATTACCGACTCGCAACACACCGTCGCTCTTAGCCAATTGCGAGGTAAACCGGTTCTGCTGAACTTCTGGGCGACGTGGTGTCCTCCTTGCGTCGAAGAAATGCCCTCGCTGGTCCTATTGCAAAAGCAGATGGGCGACAAGGTTACGATTCTGGCAGTCAGCGAAGATGCCGATGACGGCGCCTATAAGCAGTTCGTCCATGATCACGGGGTCGATCTGCTTACGATTCGCGACACGCAGCAGAAAAACGAACTGTACGGCACCTTCAAATTCCCGGAGACATTTGTCATCGATCGCAACGGAAAAATTGTCCGCAAATTCATCGGCGCAACCGATTGGACCTCGCCCGATATCGTCGATTACTTGAACAAACTGTAAGATCCACTTCTTCCGGATGGCTGTTCCCGCTTACTTAGACCAAGGTTACTTTCGTTTGATTTTGTCACCTAAGTGGCTGGCCCGCATACTCACGGCGTGCAAGAATCCGACCCGATACTCCGGACTTGCCCCTCAGAACAGGCCCGCAAAAGAAAAAAGGGAGAGGCGAACCTGCCTCTCCCTTTTTGTTACACGCGCTACCGCCGATTAATAGAGCCGGAAATTTACCTCGACGTTAATCTGTACCGGGACCGGACGGCCGTCTTTCATGGCAGGCGAGAACCGCCAGTTGCGAACTGCCTCGATTGCCTTCTGATCAAGACCCATGCCCAGCGCTCGCGCTACCTTAATGTCGCGCGGCTTGCCATCCGGATCGACAATCAGCCAGAGAACGCATGTGCCCTGATACTTAGCCTTGCGGGCTTCTTCGGAATACTCGGGATCAGGGGTCTGCAGCGCGCGGGGGGCCGAGACGCCGCCGCCGACGCGGAACGCGCCACCGCCAATGCCGCCTCCGTGACCGGGACCAACGCCGGGGCCGCTTCCAGAACCAATGCCGCCGCCCGAACCCGAACCGATTCCGCCGCCGCTACCGGTACCATTCGACGGTGCCGAAGGAACCGATGCCATGGGGTTGCCGATGTTGGGCATGTTCGATGCAAGCTTGATTTCGGGTGGAACTACCACGGTCGGCTCGACCGGCAGCTTGGGGTGATCGTTACGGATCACCATGGCTGGCGGCGTAATCTGCTCCAGCGCCTGCTTGGGAAGCTTGCCCTTGGGAGCTTGAATCTTGTCCCGGTCGCCGCCACCACCGCCGCCGCCAGAACTTTGCTCTTTCTTTTTGGTCATCGGCAGCTGAGGGGTCAAGTCGGGAGCAATCAGGGTCACGATCTCGCGGGGCTTCTCTTGCTTAATCGCCCGGGCGCCCATGATGGAGAGCCCAATCAATCCGGCGACCATGGCGATGTGGACCACCAGCGAGACACCCGCACTCTGCTTCTTGTAATTGTATTCACCCCAAATGTCCTTGACCTTGACGGGCCTTGAGGTCAGTTCCAAGGGCGGAAGCTTTTCCGGAAAGAACGCCGCGCGGATGTTGTCTCGCAGTGAACTCCACAACGACTCGTCCATGTTGGTCTGGGGAAGAAGATGCAGATCGTCTTGCTCGGACTTTGGAATCAGGGTCGCGTTTGCCATAAACTCGTCTCTAGTCCTTGGGCCGGACGGCCATCCGTGCTGCTTATCGGTCGGGGCGGCAGCTTACTGCCAACCACACATCGCAGAACCCGCAACGACGGCTCTTTCCATACTGGCCGCACCTGGAATCACCAGAAGGTGCAGCTCAGTCTTCATCTTTAGATGCAAAAATCCTCAGATTGTTGTGTGGCGTTTGTGACAGTATTCAGACGAACCTGTGAAATAAAGGCGAGCCATGATCGGTAACGGCTGATAGACGCGGATTTTTCTGCTCCCTATAATGAAGAGATAGCTTGCGCCAGTTTCCAATTCCAGTAACCGGCAGGCGGGAGACATACGGAGTGCCGCTCGATCTGAAATCAACGTTGAATCTGCCCAAGACCGACTTCTCGATGAAGGCGAACCTGCCGAAGAATGAGCCGAAAATGCTTGCTCGCTGGGAGGAAACGCGGATCTACGACCGCATCCGCGAAGCGCGCCGGGGGCAGCCGATCTACGTTTTGCATGATGGCCCGCCCTATGCCAATGGCCCGATTCACCTTGGACATGCTCTCAACAAAACGTTGAAAGATTTTGTCGTAAAGTCCCGCAGCATGAGTGGTTTCGACGCTCCCTATGTGCCTGGGTGGGACTGCCACGGGCTACCTATCGAGATCAAGATCGACGATCTATTAGGCCGCAAGAAACTCGACATGGATCCCCTGGCTGTGCGCGAAGAATGTCGCAAGTATGCCCAGAAATATCTGGATCTGCAACGCTCGCAGTTCAAACGGCTAGGCGTTCTTGGCCGCTGGGAGCGCCCGTATTCCACCATGGATCCGCAATACGAGAGCGTGGTGCTGGAGACGTTCTATTCCTGCTATGAACAGGGATTGGTCTACAAGGGGCTCAAGTCGGTCTACTGGTGCATTCACGACAAGACCGCCCTGGCCGAGGCCGAGGTCGAATACGAGATGCATACCAGTCCCAGCATCTGGGTACGCTATGCGTTGACCAGCGATCCGGGCAAAATTAATCCTGCGCTGGCCGGGAAGAAAAATGTGGCGACCATCATCTGGACCACGACGCCTTGGACGCTGCCTGCGTCGATGGCGGTGACCTTCGCTCCCGATGCCGAGTATGTCGCACTCGACGCCGGAGAATGGATCTACATCGTAGCCAAGGAACTGGCGCAGCAGACAATCGAAAAGTGCGCGCTCGGTGATGTGAAGGAACTGGCGATCTTTCCGGGGTCGAAGCTGGAGTATGCGACCTTCGCCCACCCCTTCCTGGATCGCAGGATCCTCGGCGTGCTGGGCGATTACGTCACCATGGATACAGGCACGGGCGCGGTGCATACTGCGCCGGCGCATGGCGCCGACGACTTTAATACCGGCGTGAAGTACGGTCTGGACCTGCACTGCGATGTCGATGATGGCGGAATTCTGCGCAACGGATTGCCGGAATACAAGGGCCAGCAGGTCTTCAAGGCTAATCCGCTGATCGTTGAGCTGCTGAAGAGCCGCAGTGTGTTGCTGGGTTTCGAACGAATCGAACATTCGTATCCGCACTGCTGGCGCTGTCACAATCCCATTATCTTTCGCGCCACCGAGCAGTGGTTCATCGCCATGGAAGGCAAGCTCCGACCGACCCGGCAAGGTCAAGGCTCTACAGGTTCAGAGGGTTCAGGCGGAACTCTGCGCACCCGCGCGCTAGAGCAGATCAAGAACGTGAAGTGGGACCCGGCGTGGGGCGAAGAGCGCATGTCCAACATGGTCGCCACGCGCCCGGACTGGTGTATCTCGCGCCAACGCATTTGGGGCGTACCGATTGCGGTCTTCCAATGTGGCGATTGCAATGAATTTCTGAAGGATCCCGCAGTAAATCGCTTAGTGGTTGGTTTGTTCGCCCGAGAGGGAGGAGATGCCTGGTACCGGTATTCAGCCGAAGAAATCCTGCCTTCCGGGACCAAGTGCGGCAAGTGTGGCAGCAGCAAGCTTCACAAAGAGATGGACATCCTAGACGTGTGGTTCGAGTCAGGATCGAGCCACGCCGCCGTTCTGGGACATGAGCCCGAACTTCCCTGGCCTGCCGACCTGTATTTCGAAGGCGGCGATCAGCACCGCGGATGGTTCCAGTCTTCCCTGCTATGTGCGGTGGCGACTAGGGGCAAAGCGCCTTACCGCAACGCCGCAACCGCGGGATGGACGCTCGATCCGCAGGGCCGCGCCATGCACAAATCGCTGGGCAACTCGGTTGACCCGGTAGAAATCACGGACAAGTTGGGGGCGGAAATCGTGCGGTTATGGGTTGCCTCGGTGGATTTTCGCGAAGATGTAATGGGCTCTGACGAATTGATGCAGCGCATTGCCGACAGCTATCGCAAGATCCGCAATACCTTTCGCTACATCCTGGGCAATCTTGACGGCTTCGATCCGGAGCGTGACAGCGTTGGTTTTGCAGACATGCACCCACTGGACCAATACATCCTGCTGCGCGCCGCCGAGGTTACGAAAGATGTGCGCGAGCATTACGAAACTTTCACCTTCCACCGGCTTTATCAGCGGCTGAAGGATTTCTGCATCGTCGATCTGAGCTCGATCTACTTCGATGTATTGAAGGATCGGCTTTACACTTCGGCACCCAAGTCGCTGGCCCGGCGCTCGGCGCAGACTGCGCTGTGGCGATTGGGCGATGCCCTGGCGCGACTGCTGGCTCCGGTGACGAGCTTCACCTCAGAAGAAGTTTGGGGATTTCTGCCAGCATCGCCGGGGCGGCCTGACAGCGTGCACCTGACACTCTTCCCTGCTCCTCAGGATCTGACCAATCCACTGCCGGAGGATTTCGATGTAGCCGGGATGCAAAGTGACTGGCAGACGCTGCTGTCCGTTCGCGACGAAGCTCTAAAGGTTCTGGAGGCCGCACGCGCCGAGAAGCAGATCGGCAGCAGCCTGGAAGCGCAGGTCCACCTCGCCGCTCCGGAAAGCATTTACCCGGTTCTGGAGCGGTACCGCGATCAATTGCGCTATCTGTTTATCGTTTCAGACGTGGTGTTGGAGAAATCGGCAGCCGGCAACGGCGACACTGGATTGGCAGTTGCGGTCAGTAAGGCTCCCGGACAGAAGTGCGAGCGCTGCTGGAACTACTCCATTCACGTGGGCGAGGACAAGAATTATCCTACCGTGTGTGAACGCTGCAGCGCGGTCTTGTCGGAAATCGAAGCTACAACCGCAGCTCAGTAGGGTGCGAAGTGCTGCTTCTGCTGCTCCTTTCAGCGGAGTTGCAGCGTCTAACAGAGGAGGCCAATTCGGCAGCGGATGACCGGCAGCACACAGCAAAAGCACGCCATGCGCAAATACTTCTTCCTTATCGCGGTGATTGTACTGTTACTCGATCGGCTCGCCAAATGGATCGTGGCGACCAATATTCCGCTGCACGACTCCATTGTCGTCATCCCCGGCTTCTTTCACCTGACCCACGTGCAGAACACCGGCGCAGCTTTTGGATTGTTTGCCGACTCGTCGGCACAGTGGAAAGTGGGCGCGCTGGTGAGCTTCTCAGTGGTGGCGCTGGTGATCGTCTCCGCCTTGCTTTGGAAGAACAGTCATTCCCTCAGCACTACCACGATTGGATTGTCGCTCATCCTGGGTGGGGCTACCGGCAATTTGTGGGACCGCATGGTTAGCGGCCACGTGGTCGACTTCCTCGATTTTTACGTTGGCAGTTATCATTGGCCTGCGTTCAATGTCGCCGACAGCGCTATCGTGATCGGCGCCATCCTGCTGGTGTCGGAAATCGTCTTCGCCAAGCCGGCAAACGAGACGGTAAAAACCAGCGGCTAGGGAACGGCCGGATCAACCCCTGACATTTTGAAAAAGAAAGCGAGGGGTAACTTCACCGCTGAAGCTACCCCCTCACCGGGAGCGCGCGTGTATGTCGGCCAGACCTTCAACGCCTCCCTAGATCAAACTTCATAACTTTTCTCCCACCTGTGCTTAACGCCCCTCTCGCAGGTCGTTCCGGCACCGGGTCAGAACTTTCGCTTCGAGTTCCCACGTTCGGGCCGGACCACGGGAGTCAGCAACAGGGCCGCGTCGCGGGCGTCGAAGTGCGGCTGAATGGCCATCATTTTTTCCATCTCGGCGATCGCCAGACATGCGCCGCCCACCTGGAAGCCACATACCAGAGCGTCGGGGCCAAGTAACAAGGGCGAGAAGCCGGGATGTTCCTCCAGAAAACGGGCAAAAGTCTCCAGTTGGTACGCTTGTAGAGTTCCTGGTATTTTCATGGCTCCTCCTTCCCTGTTGTTTGGTTTCAGCTGTCCGGAGGGTTTTGCGAACCCCCCGGAAGCTTCCCCTGCAGACTAGGTCGTTGAGGTCTGCTCAACTTCCTGCTTGTCTGTCGCAGAATGAGGGGGTTCGCCTTTTAGTTCAATGGATGAGGCATGATTTGGAGATGATTTGCAGATGATCGTCTATACCATTGATAATGCGATGGATAGCAGAACTTATGATCGTTGCCTCCGCAAGGCTGAGGGAGTGGAAAAACGACTTTCCTGCTTGCTCCCGGTGGGTGTCGGTAGGAACAACTGCCTGTCGCTGCATGAGAGAGCAGTTTCTGATAGTTTGCCTTCTGAACTTCGGCGATCGGATCAGCCGAGGGACGCGGCTGGCGGACGGAGATTGTTTTCTTCAAAAGCGCCAAGTGCTTTTTTGGATCTGCGGCCTCTGGAGCGAAAGACAACGATGGTGACAGACTCGGGGTCGGTTAGTTGGTTCGACATCGTGGGAGCGTCCCATTGCCGGATAACTCCGCCCAAGATCATCAGGGCAAGCTTCAGACTGCATCTAAGGGTGTGCCGGTCAAAATCAGCAAACTGTTCCTGACGTGAAATCTCGTTTCCTATCGAACAAATGTGTGTGCCGGACGGTAGCGCTGGCAGTGTGCCCGCTTTTGCTATGGGTACCCGGTTTGCGCGCTCAGACAAGTCAGCCCGACACGCAGCCGTGTCCGCGTCCGGAGGTTGCGGCCCAGGTCAGCAATCCGCCCGAACTGCAAAGTCACAATGGATTGCTGGAGGTCACGCTGCATTTCAGGTATCAAGTGACTTTAATGAACCAGGGACCACCGCGGTATTGTTACGCGACCGCGGACGGCATGGAGTCTCCTACGTTGCGCGTGCGTCCGGGGGACAGGCTGATAATTCACCTTCACAACGACCTGCCGCAGATGCAGCCGGCCGCGTCGGAGCATGCGATGGTAATGCCCGGCGCGAAAACGCCGGACGGTACGCCGGACGATTGCAACGGCGGCCCGATGAGTGCGTCGGTGACGAACCTGCATTTCCACGGACTGAACATACCTCCGGTTTGCCATCAGGACGATGTACTCCACACGCTGATCCAGCCAGGGCAGGACTTCACTTATAAGGTTGAAATTCCGCGCGACGAGCCACCCGGGCTTTACTGGTATCACCCTCATCCCCATGGCTACGGCGAGCGCCAGCTACAGGGCGGAGCTTCCGGAGCAATCATCGTGGAAGGGCAAGCCAGTGCCAGGCCATCGGTGGCGGGGCTGCCTCAACGAGTACTGGTCCTTCGTGATCAGCCTAGAAGCGACATTGGCGCCATCGGCACGGACATTCCTGCGTGGGACATATCCATCAACTATGTGCCGGTCACCTATCCGGAATACCGGCCTGCAACGATCCAAGCTCCGCCGGACAAGAGCGAACTGTGGCGAGTGGTCAACGCGGGCGCTGACACTATCTTTGACCTGCAACTGCTGGTCAATCACCAGCCTCAACCATTGCGGATTGTCGCCCTCGATGGAGTACCGGTCGATCGCGGCGGCCGCGCGCATCCGCTGATTGAAACTAGCGTGTTGCTGCCGCCGGGGGCGAGAGCTGAGTTTGTGGTGACGACCCCTCGCATAGGCGAGCAGGCTCAACTTGTAACCAAGAGCTGGGATACAGGGCCGGAAGGCGATCGGGATCCGAGCCGGCCTATCGCAGAAATTGTGAGCCACCCTGGCGAGCGCCAAGACAGCGAACATGCTTCGGTGGCCCGGCATGCGACGGAAGCTCGCCGGACGGACTTGCAAGAGCAACCTGTGATTCAACGAAAGCTCTACTTTTCGCAGCTCACTCCGAACCAGATCGAACCGGATGCCTCTATCTTCTATTTCGTGACCGTGGTGGGACAAAAACCGGAAATGTTCAAGATGGGAGCACCGCCGAACATCGTGCTGCATGAAGGCGACGTGGAGGACTGGACGGTGGAGAACCGATCGCGTGAAGACCATGTCTTCCATATTCACCAGGTACATTTTCGGGTATTGGAAGTCGACGGAAAACCGGCGAATGATCCTACAATGCGGGACACCGTCGATCTACCTTACTGGAGCGGCTCTGGCCCGTATCCTAGTGTGAAATTGCGGCTCAGTTTTCGCGATCCCAAGATCGTAGGGACTTTTCTTTACCACTGCCACATCGTTAAGCATGAAGACATGGGCATGATGGGCGAGATCCAGGTGCTGCCGGCTGGGATTCCTACTCAGACCAGACTGTCGGGCGCATCGCATGCGGAGATAGGCACGGTGATTCCGATTACCGCGGAAGTGGCTGCCGGAAAGACATCGCCTGCGGGAACTGTACAGTTCGCCGTGGATGGCATCGAGGCGGGCAAGCCAGTAGAAGTTTCGCAAGGCCGCGCGGAGTTCAGCACTTCATTCGAGACAGGCGGGATGCATGAGGTGACGGCCAGCTACTCAGGAGACCATACTTATGATGAGTCGATCTCGCGCTCGCTCAAGATCAAGGTGAAAGGGCTGGATGAGTGAAGCTAGTAAGGTCGGCAAAGCAGCGAAATATTACAATCCGGTTAAATTGTTCTTGACAATCCTCCACGTTAGCGTAAGTATCCACTCCTCTTCCCTAATAAGTAGGTGCTCTTCGGCCGAGTACTAAAGCGCTACATCCATATGTTGGGGTAATTCAGCGCCAAGCTGTACGCACCAGAGGCAGGGAACTTCTGCAAGGTATCCGTCCATGGCCAATGGCGGATTGGCAGGAGTAAAGATGCCTTTCCCCAGGCCCCGATTCAACTAGCGCCGCTCTCGTCGTCCTTGGCTCTCTGCGGCGCCGTACTGCAAACTTCTCCTTCGTGAGCCAGGGCCCGGCCCCAATCGACACAGAAGAATCGCGTGCGCTCTTGTGCAGGCATGGACTCCGTTGTACGCCACTCGCACAGATAGTTGGGCGGACGCATCGACCGCAGGTTTGCTGCGTCGGACTGACGACCGACTTTGGCGGCAACTGGGTTAACTCGGCGACGCGAAGTCGCCGTCGCTAATCGGAGCGCGCCCATTGGCGCCACAGGAGAATAGAAATGGCAAATCAATGCACAGATCAGGCTGCCTAAGCGGAAGAGTATCGACCCCGAGAGTGCTGGCGTTGAGACACAACGTCCATCAGTTACTGGCCGGCGTGGCCGTAGCTTTATTTCTCTTCACTGCAATCGGCCAGGCACAAAGCCCCGGACCCTGTACCTCTGCGTCATCGTACTGCCTTTTCATAAGTGATTTTCACAACCAAACGATCCAACTATGGACAGACAACGGCGCGACGGGTATCCATGCCTTTATTCCAAGAAACGCGGGGGCCGGCGAGGGGGTTTCCTGTCTCTCAGGAAGCGCGAATGTGATCTACGTGGCAGATTACATCGACTGTTACATCAGTGTATTCAATCTGACCAATGGAGCTTCCCTTGGACAAACGCCAACTTTCTCCTCCTGCTCGAGGGGCATGGCATCTCTGAATGCCGATGGGTACGGGACAAAGGTTTACGCGGCTGAGTATGACGACAGTACTATCTTGGAGCTACTTCCGGTGATTCCACCGCAGCCTCCATGGTTAACACTTGCCGGCAGCTATACACCAGCAAACTCACACGATGCCGGCGTCGGTCCGAACGGGGATGTGTACGCGACGCAGAACGCCGACCAATCTACGGGCATTCAGGTGTATGACTCGCAGCTTATAAACTCTCTTGGGCAGTATCTTCCTATGAACGCACTTAACAACACGCCATGTGCCAACTTTGGCAGTCCCGCAACCGAGTACTGTTGGTACAACCTAGGGGAACGGCCTGGGATGCGCATGGGAATCTCTGGGTAGCTAGTCAGTCATCGACGGGCCACGGCGTCTTTGAGTTCGCCCCACCCGTACCCGGAAATCAATATTATCCTTATGCTATTCCTTTGAATTTTGCACCTGACCTGACCGTCGGCGGGGGCCCGGTAGGGATCGCCATTGCTCCGAGCAACTCCGTCAACGCTGGCGACGTTATCGTGGCTAATGTCTTTTCGGGGGATGTCCCAAAAGTCCTTACGAGCACCTGTACGGGCAGTGTGGGCGCTCCCGGAACCTGTACGTCGGCGGTATTTATCCCCGCTGGCGTAAACGGGTTCAACGGCAATCCGAAATACCCTGTGTACTATACGAGTTGTCCTGATCCCGACAATAACGGATACCTTGAGATTTGCAAGCAGTCGAATCCCCAGTTTCCGGTCAGCGGGACATTCGACTTCACGGCGACGGTCCCATTTTTCAGCAGCGGGACCATTCAGGTTCCGGTTGGCGAGTGCTCGGGAGCGGTCGATGTTCCGTCCGGTCAGGTCACGGTCACCGAAGCGCCGACGGTCGGCGACTTGGTTTCCGACGTTACCGCCTGCTCGTATAACCTATTTGGACAGTGCGTCCCAGACCTGATTTCGTGGACGCCGCCAGACCTCTACGCCACAGTACCGGTCAATGCAGGTGGCGATCTCGGAGGAAACTCTCGCAACCTTTACCAACTATGCAGCTTCGCCCGGTCAGTTGAAGGTCTGTAAGATCGCGGGCATGAATACTCCGGTCGGCACAGAATTCACCTTTACGGTAACCGGTCTACCCTCCTTCCAGTTGGAAGCGGGCCCGGCAGACCAAGGCGGTTTCTGCGAGTTGGTGCGGCACATTCCCGGTCAATACGCCGGTAACGATTGCGGAAACGCCCAATCCGCCCTACACGCCAACGAGTATCACGGTTAGTCAAGGTCAGCTTAGCCAGTGCCAACCCCAGAGCAATTACTGCGCCGTCGCTACCATCGGTCCTGGCATTACTGAAGTGAGTTTTACGAATACCAAGCAGAGCAAGGTAGTTACTTGTCTAGCTTGCAGATAAGAGCGTCACCCTATTCAAGCTTCCTCGCTTGGGTAGGGTTTAGTTTGTCGCCGATAAATGTTACTCACGAGGGAAACCAGGCCGAGTGGGCGAGTTGGTGTTCAAACATTTACCGAGCTGAGCAATTTCCGAGCGTGAAAAGCAGATCCCTCGTCGGGCTGAAGCCCTCCTCGGGATGACAACTTAAGAAGAGAATCGCGCGGCGCACCCTTCGACAAGCTCAGGGCAAGCTCTGAAGGTGCGCCTCTTCAAGAACTCTGCTAAGCGCCGTCTTAGTTCGGTTTGCGGGGCATGATTTGCTCGTCGCGGATGAAGAATTGGGCCGAGCAGTGCGCCGAGCCGCAGATTACGGGCAGCAAGCCACTGACTTGTTTGCGGGTGACCAGGCCGAGCTGGCCGCAGGTGGGACAGGAGAGGACGGCCCAGTAGGGATCGTCGGTTTCGCCCACTTCGCCGGCGTTCTCCAGCACGAAAATGGTTCCAGGCTCCATCTGCTCGGGGATCCACTCGCTGAGGATACTGAGTTCTCCGATCATGTGCCCTCCTTCAGGACCGTTCAAGAAGCCTTACTGCGCCGATCATTAGAATGAAGATGCCGAACGGAACCATGATGTTTTCCAGCTGCCCGCAATTCGACACGGGCATTGCCTTTGCGCCCGCTGGAGGCGGTAGCGTGCGCCTTCGTCCGCCGGCGGTCGCGCTCGACGGGATTGAGGACGCGCTGAATCGTGTCACTTAGGCACACCGTTAACATCGGCTGGCGAGCGTTTTTCAGCAGGTCGACCACGCCGCGGGCCGAATCTTCCAGGAAAATGTGCCGGCCATCGGTCAGCAGATGGAACTCGGAGGCTGCAGCCACGGTCTCGACCAGGCGCTTGCCCAGCTCCTTCTGCAGGAAGCGAACCACGCGGCGAATCTTTTGCAGCGAGAAGCCGCGCGCGCGCAAATCGCACACGATGGCAACTTCAGCCAGATCGTCGAGCGAGTAAATGCGCTTGTGGCCTTGCCGTTCTGGAATGACGATGCCCTGCTCGTCCCACCACTGGAGCTGGCGCGGACTGATCCGGGTAAGCGCCACCACTTCTTTTGATGTGAACGTTGACTGCATCGTGTCTGCCATCCAAAACAATTTCAGCACGAAATGTTTTAAACATCATAGTGCAGCCCTGTGCACTGTCAAGGTGAATTATTGATCAACTCGGCACCTGTGCGGTTTAAGATCCGAAGAATTTACCGGGGAGTAATGAGTGATTGATGCAGGCGGGCGGATTTTGATAGGCGTCACGAGTCCTTGTGAGCCACGCACTTTTCGTATCGTCGTGAGGGCGGGATGATGAGGGTTGATAGGGAGAGCCGGCGAGTGTACTGCGGGCGCTGGTATGCAGGAAGGTTTAGCAGGGTTCTGCAGAGTCTGTGTGAGAAACTCTGGCGTCCCTACAGGACTCGGGTCAATTTTCCGCTTGACCCAGCATTCCGCCTTTCCGCCCCAATTCGCGCAAAATCGGCGCGAACTGGGGACCCCGTTTCGGCTGCATGCTGGGCTAAGTTCTTCCGTGCCTGCGGCGCTCGTTTTTTGCGGTTCGGGTTCCCGGCCAAATCGCAAAGCTAGTCACACAGACTCTGGGGGGCGTTAGAAAATACTGCGCCACGGCTGAATAGGATGTTGAAAAAGCCTCCAAAGCAGATCCCTCACCGGCTGAAGCCGGTTCCTGATGACAAAAATAAAGGGATTATACAGCGCACCTAAAGGTGCGCCCCTTCAAAGCATTTAAAGAGGAGGCATTTGCAGCAGCGGCTGTGAAGCCGTGCCCTGACGCAAAACGTAGCGTCATTGCATTCATGAGGAGGGTTTGAGGTCTTACCGCCACCATCCGCTAACCACGACTCACTTTTCTTAAGGAGGTTTCTGTGGAACCGTATCGTTATCACGCATTCGTTTGTACGCAAGAAAAACCTGAAGGAGTTCCCTGCTGCCCGGCGGCAGGTTCGTTTGCAGTTTTGAACGCGCTGCACGGCGAACTTGGCAAGAAAGGTCTCGCCGAAGAAGTTCAGGTGTCGAGCTGCGGCTGCCTGGGACTGTGCGACAGCGGCCCGGTGATGATCGTTTACCCCGAAGGCGCCTGGTATACCAAAGTCACGCGCAACGATGTTCCGGAGATCGTGGCGTCGCACTTCGAGCGCGGCGAGAAGGTCGCGCGTCTGCTGCGCACCGACCGGGAAGCGATGAAGGCCGAAATGGTCGACCATCATCACAAGTATCTCGCCACGCTGAAGGGCAAAGATGTGGCCGGGATGTTGCCGGACGACGTGAACGAGATGATTCGCGGCTTCATGCCGAGCCGCGTGATCCTGACTGCTCTGGAGCTGGACGCATTCACAGCGGTCGGCGATGGAGGCACGGCGAAGCAGATTGCGGGCAAGATTCAGGGGGCGGTGCGAGCGACGGAGATGCTGCTGAACGCGCTGGTGAGTCTGAAGCTGCTGAATAAGAGCGCTGACGTTCTACACCAACACGCCGCTGACGGCGCGATTCTTCGTGGAAGGCACGCCCGACAGCGCGCGTACGGCACAGCTGCACACCGTCAACATGTGGAAGCGCTGGTCGAGCCTGACGGAAGCAGTGCAGGCAGGCAGCGCAGTTGCGCCGAAGGCCGACAATGGCTGGGTGAAACCGTTTATCGCTGCGATGGATCACAATGCGCGCGGGCGAGCGCCGGCCGTAGCGCAGGCAGTGGAAGTCAATGGCGCCAAACATATGCTCGATCTGGGCGGAGGGTCGGGAGCCTATTCGATCGCCTTCGTGAAAGCCGCACCGGGATTGCATTCTGAGATTGTCGATTTGCCGGAAGTTTTGCCACTGGCCCATGAATACGTGCACCAGGCCGGACTGGACAATCGCATTTCGACCCGCGCTGGCGATATGCTGAGTGTGCCTCTGGAAGCGGGCAAGTACGATCTGGTTCTGCTGGCGGCGATCTGCCACATGTTTTCGCCGGAAGAGAATCAGCAATTGCTTGAGCGGGCCTACGCGGCACTGGCTCCCAAAGGACGGCTGGTGATTTCGGACTTTATCCTGGAGGCAGACAAGACCGCGCCCCGGTTTGCAGCGTTGTTCGCCTTGAACATGCTGGTGGGCACGCGGGCAGGATCAAGTTACAGCGAGCCGGAATACGATGCGTGGTTGAAGCAGGCAGGATTTGCGCAGACCAAGCGGGTGCACATGCCGGGTCCGGCAAACCTGATGATTGGAACTAAGTAGTAAAACAGTTTCAGGTTTCAGGTTTCAAGTTAAGACAGAAACGACGGCCCATCCAAGCTTCTTGCTGGGGTGGGTCTTTTCTTAAACTCGAAAGTCTGTGGGTGCGCCGACGAGCGGCCGGCTTAGCTACTATCATGGACCCTGGAGGTAAGCATGTCTTCGAGCGCCCAACAGCTTACTCGTCGTGAACTGATCGCTAAAGCCGCAACCGTTTCCGCCGCAACCCTGATCGTTCCCAGCGTGCTCCATGCTGCTCCGGAATCGAAGGAGCCAGAGGTGACTGCCACCGAAGACCTGATGCGCGAACACGGCGTCCTGCGCCGCGCGCTGCTGGTTTACACCGAATCGATTCCGAAGATACGAAGCAACGCTGCCTCGGTGGATGCAAGTGCGCTTTACCGCACGGGAATTCTGTTTCGCGACTTCGGCGAGAATTATCACGAGAAGATGCTGGAGGAAGAACACATCTTCCCCGTGGTGCGCAAAGGCGGCGGAGAGCCGGCAAAGCTTACCGACATTCTGCTGGCGCAACATGCGCGGGGACGCGAGATCACGAGCTATCTGCTGGCGGTGACCAAGAGCGGCAAGATTGCAACCGCCAACGCCGAACCGCTGGCGCGCTCGCTCGATGCCTTCGTTCTGATGTATCGCAACCATGCGGCGCGGGAAGATACCATCGTCTTTCCGGCCTGGAAGACACACTTCACCAACAAGCAGCTGGACGAATTGTCGGATCAGTTCGAAGACATCGAGCACAAGATGTTTGGCAAAGACGGCTTCGACGATGCGGTCATGAAGATTGGCGCGATTGAGACGACGCTGGGATTGGCTGATTTGAGCCAGTTCACTGCGCCGCCGCCTCCGAGCCTGAAAGGCTAGTAATGAGAGCGATCGACAATCCGTGGTTCGCAGAGCGAACGTCGAAGGCCGTGATCCTGATTCGTATTCTGGTGGGCTGGGTCTTCGTGTCTGAAGGCGTGCAGAAGTTCTTGTTTCCGGCGCAGCTGGGCGTGGGGCGTTTCGCCAAGATCGGTATTCCTTCGCCGCACATCATGGCGCCGTTTGTGGGAACGGTGGAGATTGTGTGCGGCCTGCTGTTGCTAATCGGATTGTTGACGCGGCTGGCAACGATTCCGCTGCTCGGCGTCATCTTGGTGGCCATCGCGACGACCAAGATTCCAATGATTGGGAAAACTGGGATGTGGAGCATGCTGCACGAGGCTCGCGCCGACTTCAGCATGTTGCTGGGATTGCTGTTTCTAATGATCGTGGGAGCGGGATCGTTGTCGATGGACGCGCGGCGGGTGCGATGAGGTAGTCGAAGGTTCGATGATTGGAGACGAACATCGCCTCCCAAACAAAAGAGGCTTGGATGGGACACCCTCGCACCCGAGAGGTAAGTTCACCGCAACCGAAAACGCTGCGCCACGGCCATCCCAGTAAAAAGTTCACAATTCTTTGACATATCCCAGGTTGCAAAATGCCGGGGAGCGTATAGGCTGGCGCTTTGGGCCGAGTCCAATCTTTATGAGCAGGAGAACCGGGATGGAAAAGGTCATTGGAAAGCGGGCCCTGATCGTAATGCTGGCGAGTCTTGCGCTGATCGTCATCGTAAGCCAATCGGCGCTGGCCCAAACTTTCAACGTAATTTACAGTTTCAACACTGGACCGATCGGAGTCTTCCCTTTTGCCGGGGTAACGCTGGATGCGCACGGCAACGTCTACGGCACCAACAATGTTTATGGCGTGGGCTACGGCACGGTTTACAAGCTGACCTTCAAAGACGGCGCATTTACGGCGGGCCCTCTGTATGAGTTTCAGGGGGGACGTGACGGGGCGTTTCCGGCGGCGCGCGTGGTTTTCGGCCCGGACGGCAGCCTTTACGGCACGACGAGTCAAGGCGGCGGCAACGGTTGCGGCGGACGAGGATGCGGCACGGTCTTCAAGCTTATGCCTCCGGCCACCATCTGCCGGGCGGTGCAGTGTCCCTGGACGGAGACTGTGCTGTATCGCTTTACGGGAGGCGCCGACGGCGCGATTCCGGAGTATGGCGACATCATCTTCGACAGCGCCGGCTCGATCTACGGCACCACCAGCGGCAACGCTTCTAACTTCGGCTCGGTGTTCAAGCTGACGAACTCCGGAGGAGTCTGGACCGAAACCACTCTGTGGGCTTTCACCGGAGGAGCGGACGGATATTTTCCCATGGGCGGAGTCACGTTCGATCGCTCGGGCAATCTCTACGGCACGATGAACACGGGCGTGTTCGAGTTGTCACCTTCCGATGGCGGCTGGACCGAGACGGTGCTGCATAACTTCCAACTCTCCACTGACGGACTTAGTTCGGAAGCCGGCGTGATCTTCGACAATGCAGGCAATCTGTACAGTGACACGTTTACGCTGGGGCCCGGCCAGGGTGGCACCATGTTTGAGATGACTCCCGCGGGCGGAAGCTGGAACTTCCAAGTTTTGTATCCGTTCAATCGAGGCACGGGAACTGTGGGTACCAGCTTGATCTTCGACAACGCTGGAAACCTGTATGGCGTGAGAGCGTCGGACGCGCAGGACGACGGCGAGGTATTCAAGTTGACCCAGGTCGAGGGATCGTGGACGTACACGATGATTCATCAGTTCAGCGGGGGCAACCAGGGCGCGTCGCCGTATGAGGGCGTGGTGATGGATGCAGACGGAAACCTGTGGGGCACGGCGTCGGCCGGAGGCGCGCATAACTACGGAATGGTTTACGAGATTACGCCGTAAGAGCAGGGGTTAGCGGACAGTGGGATGGAGCCCTCCCGGGTTGTTACACTCGGCGGCCAAAGCGAGCCCTTCGGTATTCCGAGATTGTCATCACGAGCGCAGCAAGGGATCTGTTCTCTAGGCGGTCCATTGAAAGCGGATTCCTCGCGCCAAAGAGCCGGCGCTCGTAATGACAAGTCGTGAAGTGCGAGTGCATTGGTAGCAAATTTCCCTCCGCGAGACGGTTTCCTTCGGCTTGCAAACCAAACCCCCACTCAGCAAAAAAGCTGTAAGGTCGGGAGCTTCGACTAGCACGCGGAGTTATACTTGCCGCCTCCACTATGAGCGAGCCCCGTGTACTGAAAGTTTTCGTAGCATCGCCAAGCGACGTCATCGAGGAGAGAAATGCGCTGGCAAAGCTGATCGGCGACATTAACGATGTCCTGCTCTACCTCGCTCCGGAAAAAGCGTTGAGCATCGAGTTAGTGCGCTACGAGACTCATTCCTATCCTGACCTGGGAACTCCACAAGACGTGATCAACCGCGAGATTCCAGTCGACTACGACATTTTCATCGGGATCTTGTGGAAGCGCATCGGCACGCCCACCGCGACCGAGGCCAGTGGCACGGTGGAAGAATTCCATCGCGCCTGTGCGCGCCGCAAACAGTCGTCGCTGCCGCGCATCATGTTTTACTTCTGCGATGAGCCGATTCCCCTGCCCACCGCTGACGAACTGCAGCAGTTGACCCAGGTCGTCAAGTTCCGCGGCGAGCTCGACTCGCAAGGCTTGACCTCGCGATATCCATCGCACGCGCAGTTTGCGGAAAATGTTCGCGGCGGATTGCTGCGAGCGATTCGAGACATCCTGCGCGAATCTGGAGAACAGTCAGATCATCCGGCGCCGGCGGCAGCGCTCCCCGTGGATACCTCGAGCCGTGATGCGGCACTGGAATTGGCGCGGAAGTACGACCAGATCCGGCTGGACATGCCCTCGGGAGACCAGCGCACGCGAACCATGGAAGGCGTTTTCTCGCAGATGAAAGTTGTGGCTCCCAAGGTTCAGGGACTGCTGCAACAGTTTGAGGGTGACAACTCTGCGGGAGTGCGGTTGCTGGCGATCGCGATTCTCACCATGTTCCCCAGTGTCGCGCATCTGGAATGGCTGGCGGATCGATTGAACCCGGAAGTGGAAAAGCCGTTTGTCGCTTACCACGCAGCGGTGGCGCTGCTGGATGCAGTGGTCAATCTTCCGGCGGAGAATTGTGCGGTGCTGGCCGGCACGGTGGATAAAGCAAAAGGGTTGGCATCGCGGCTGAGGAGCGATCCTGACCGGTTGAATGTGCTGGCGCAAGCCGAGCGGGAGCTCCGGATGAAGTGTAGTGGCGGGGCGGGGTAGGCAGGTTGCCGCATGGGGTTATGTGGCTATGCTGTTTGCTGAAAACATCGAAAAGCAGATCCCTCGCCAGCTGAAGCCGGCTCGTGATGACAAGAATCAGTTGTCGGTGGTCGGTAAAAGCATCTACCTCGATTCAGTTTGGAGCAACGCTGGAAGAAAAGCAGGTCCATCGGCTCCGCTTGGCTGCGCTCGGGACGACACACGAGCAGGTCCTTCGACGCCGTCGGCCAAAAGCCGGCCGCTTCCGCTCAGGCTGACAGACGTTGGAAGGCCGCTGGTTGCGCTATACTTTTGAGTCTACCAATGTACGTTTCCGAGCAGTTGTAGCCAGCCTGCTCTAATCCGGAAGGAGAATTTTTTCCAATGTCATCCACAGCCGTATCGTCCGCTGTTTCCTATGCGCGCGAAAACCAGAAGCGCTTTCTCGACGAACTGAAAGACCTGCTGCGCATTCCCAGCGTCAGCACTACCGAAGAACACAAAGGCGATGTCCGCAAGGCCGCTGAGATGGTTGCTGCCGACCTGAAGCGCATCGGCTTCGAGAATGTTGAGATCATCCCCACCAAAGGACATCCGCTGGTTTACGGCGACTGGCTGCATGCTGCGGGCAAGCCTACCGCGCTGTGCTATGCGCACTTCGATGTGCAGCCGGCCGAGCCGCTGGACGAGTGGCACACTCCGCCGTGGGAGCCGACCGAGCGTAATCAGAATATTTATGCGCGCGGCGCAGTCGACGACAAGGGCCAGCTCTGGATGCAGATGAAAGCCTACGAGTCGCTGTTCAAAGCCGGCGGCGGCAAGCTGCCTATCAACGTCCGCGTGCTGTTTGAGGGCGAAGAGGAAGTAGGCGGCGAAAGCATCGAAGAGTTCGTCAAGGCCAACGCGAAGAACGGAAAGCTGAAGGCTGATTTCGCGCTGGTGACCGACACCGAACTGTTCGCGCCCGATCTTCCTACGCTGTGCGTCGGGCTACGCGGCCTGGTCTATACCGAGTTGGAAGCGCAGGGAGCGAAGACCGATCTGCACTCGGGCGTGTACGGCGGAGCCGCGCCGAATGCGATCTTTGGGCTGATTGAGATTCTGAGCAAGTTGAAGGATGCCGATGGCAAGGTGCTGATTCCCGGATTCTACGACGACGTGCAGAAGCCGACTGCCGATGAGTTGAAAGCATGGGAGCGGTTGCCGTTCAACGAAGAGGACTATCGCAAGGCGGAAGTGGGGTCGAATGTGTTGACTGGCGAGCCGGGATACTCGGTGCTGTATCGTACCTGGGCGCGGCCGACGCTTGAAGTGCACGGTATCGTGGGAGGCTTCCAGGCTCCGGGCGCCAAGACCGTGATTCCGGCGCGCGCGTCGGCCAAGGTATCGATGCGGCTGGTGCCCAATCAGGACGCCGACGACATCTTTAAGAAGTACAGCGACTACGTGAAGAAGGTGACGCCGAAAGGTATCACTACCAACATTAAGATCCACAGCAAAGGTCCGGCTTGTGTGGTCAACACCGATAATCCTTATGCGAAGGCGTCGGTAGAAGCTATGCACGAGATCTTCGGCAAAGATACGGTGTACATCCGCTCGGGTGGCTCGATTCCAATTGTCACCCAGTTCGATAAGGACTTGAAGATTCCCAGCATCATGATGGGCATGGGTCTGCCGGACGACAATTTGCACGCTCCGAATGAGAAGTTTCACATTCCGAATTTCTATCGCGGGATCGAATCGATCATTCGCTTCTTCCAGATATTGGGAGGACAGTAAGTAACAGTTGTCAGTTTTCAGTTTGCAATAGCTTAGTCCCCATCCAAGACTGTGTGCTTGGGTGGGGATTTTCTTTTGATACTGTGGAAAGTGTGGTCGGGCTGGATCGTGGCAGGACTTAACCCGGTTTTTCGGAGGCAAGCCGGCGAAGGACTAAGATTGTGCCGCATGAGGAGGGTTTGCGGCACCATGAAGAGAATCTTGTGGACGATTGTTTGCCCGATGATCTTTACCGCCTTGGTGGCGGCGCAGCAGGTGTTTCCCAGCAGTTGTCCCAGCGGCAAGTCGGCGCACTTTCCCAGCGCGCAAGCCACGGCGATCGATAGCAAGTGCCCGCCCAAGGGAACTCCACCTTCCGACGATCCAGGGGATGGTCCGCAAAATTTAGTGAAGAACAATTTCTGCACCAGCTCGGCTACTGCCGCGACCATCGATCTTCCCAAGATTACTTCTCTACAGGGCGATGCCCAAACCCAAGAGACGGCGTTGCACTTCACTCCCGGACAGGCCCCGAAGGACCGGAGTTTTCTGAGCGCGCTGGGCGAAGGAAATCTGGTTGTGTTTGAGGGCTACGTCTTCGAGGCGCGGCAGGAATGCGGGGAGACGGTCAACTGCGGTGAGACGGTTCCGAATGTGAATGCCTCCCACGACATCCATATTGCGGTTCTTGCGCAGCCAAGAAAGACGCGCAGCAGCGATCCCCCGGCAGCCCAAGACAAAGAAGAGTGCACCGGGTTTGTGGCTGAAATGATTCCGCATCATCGACCGGCGGAATGGACGGCGTGCAATGTGAACGCCGTGGCGAAGAAAGGCCTTAAGGTTCGGATTACCGGGCAGCAATTCTTTGATGGCAGCCATTTGCCATGTACAAACGGAGTGCCTGACGGAGACAATCCGAAACGCGTGTCGTTATGGGAGCTTCACCCCATCTATATGTTTGAGGTCTGCCCATCAGGCGACTGCGCCAGCGGCGGATGGCAGCCGCTCGAACAATATATGGCTGGGAAGACGACGTGCGCCGAGGTGAAGTGTGTGGTACCTGCAAACTGAGGTTGTCACTGATTGCGCGGGCAGGCGACCCATCCTCTTAGACTGAAGCGAGTGTCTTTCATACCCTATCCGGTGGTTTATGGCGCCGGAGACAAAATATCCCATTCGGCCAAGAGAAGGTTGAACGGGATAACTGGCAGTTACCCAGGTCAGCCCAAAGGAAGAGCCAACCTGGGGTACTACCTCTACACTACCACTGAACTACACACTTCCTATGGGTTAGGCAATGTCCAGATATTGATATTAGATTGATTGTCATCCACTGCGGCGAAACGCGAAATCAATCCACTGGTCATTACATTAAGTCCGAACGAACCACCCTGCGCCGGATCCATCGAGATTTGTTTCACGAAGTGGCCGGTGATCGTAAACTCAACGATCTCGCTGGGCTGGTTGGGGTCGCCATTGATGGCATCGTTGTTGCTGACCAAAAGATCTCCATTGGGAGCCGCTGCCAGTCCTAGCGCGCCGTGGAGGTGGGTCTGGTCGTGATAGATGACGGTCCCAGTTCCGGCGCTATCGGTTCGCTGAGAGGCATCGGCGACTGCGAAGACAGCATTGTCGACAGTGGAAGCTACGTAGAGAATATCTTTCTTGGGATCGTAGACTAGCCCAGTGGGCGCGTCTACGAAAGTAACCGGGTCGCATTGAAATAAGTAGCCGGAAGCAATCGTAGTCTTACTTTGCACGGTAAGCGATCCGTTGCTGAGGGTCATGTTAAAGCGACTGACCGTACCGCTGAGGCCGTTGGTTATGAAAGCATCAACTCTTCCGCCTCCGAAATCATAGACGGCCATGTCCCAAGGACCGTTTATGAAGTTCCGGTCAATGATGCTTTGCACCTGCTGGCCAAGGCTGTTGATCACCAACAGGCCGCCGTTGCCCGCCGTGGCGCAGGTTCCATCGGTCGAGGGGAAATAGCCAACGACGATCAAGCCTTCCTTGAGAACCGCCAAGGCGGTTGACAATCCTGGCTGGACCGGGCTGGCCGTAAAGAAGAGCGATGGCGATCCGGTTGGCGGTACGCGGACAATTGTAGTTCCCGTGCCCTGGAGGTTCTGAGAGTTGTTAAAGTTTGAAATCAGGACATCGCCGGCATTGAGCACGCCACCGGGAAACCCTACCGGCACAAAAGCAACGCCATAAGGATTGACGTCACCATTGGCAGGGACGGTAGATGCTATCTCTATCGGATAGGGCAGAAAGCCACCGCCCGGAGCCTGTGCCATCAGCGTGGACGTGCACATCAGTAGCAATACGGCTATGCCGGCCAGTTTCTCAAATACCTTATGGTTGTCACTGATAGTGGATGACAGGTGAGGTGGCTGGAGATTCAAGCTATAGCTGTTCACACTCTACTCCTTGTTTCTTAACTTAGTGAAAGATGGTAGCCAAGCTGGCGCGAGTTACCGATCGCCAACCAATTACTACCTTTCCTTAACCCCTGAGAATGCTGTACCCCGGCGCTTCCGGCAGACGTGGCTACGACCGTTCATCTGCGATGACGAGGCGCTGTGTTTCCTAGTTCGCCGCCGGCGGCGACCGTACTTATACTTCCTGTTGTCATTACGTACTAAAGTAAACTCGCAGTCAATGGGTTGTTGACATCTCTGTGACAAACACGAAGAAATTATTACCGCGATGTCTGAAATGTAACCTTAGTCATCAGGAGTGACATGCCGGGGGGAGTGCAGCGAGCGTCAGGAGCGGACTTGAGCGAGGATGGAGTGCACGACATTAAGGGTGTGCTGCGAGGCAAGGATCTCTTTCAGCTTATCTTTCAGGTCGCCTTCGGATGGGAGTTGAGAGGTGGTGTTCAGATATTTGAAGGTTATGGGATAGAAGTTGATGCTGTGGTGAACCTGAAATAATTCGTACTTATAGCCCAGGGTAGGTGCGGCGATATAGAAGGAGTGAACGAACAGGTTGCCGGTAGTTTGAGTGGTGACTTCGCCGGTGACGAGCTGCTTGGTTTTCTCGCCTAACAGGGCTGCCTGTTGCTTGAGGATGGTGACTGGAGTGGTGAGGCTGGCGTCGGCAATGTTGGATGGCCAAAGATCGTCAGGCATGTCGTGTCCTTATTGTCTCACTCAACTCCCTGGAAACCCCCACCCAAGCAAAAGAAGCTTGGATGGGGCACCCTCTGGTCCACGGCAGCACCAGCGTCAGAAATTCAGGTCCAGCAGCACTGGAAGATGGTCGGAGGCCATCGTCTTGTCGGGACAGCCGTCGTCCTGGAGCAGCGAGTAACCGCGCACCTCGGTAAGGATGCGGACCTGTTCGTGGGCGAAACCGTCCAGCAAATCAGGCCGCAGCAGCACCTGATCGAAGATATTCCAAAAATAACAAACCGGCTGGCCCGATTCGAAATAAAACGTGCCGCCGGCTGGGCCGCGATCGCCGAAGTGGCACCACATGGGATTGTAGAAGAACTTGTATTTCGTTTTCTGGAGAGTGCGCGGGCCGTCGACAGCGACGCGGCGATTCATGACAGCGTTGAGGCCTCCGCGGGCGGCGACCATGCCGACCTCAAAGGGATTCATGTTGAGATCGCCCAGCAGGACGGTGCGCTGATGGCCCTCTAATTTTTCAGCTTCGTCGATCATGCTTGCCAGGTGGACGGATTCGAAGATCTGGTCGTCGTCGGAGAAGTTGAGCTTGCTGGGCAGATGGGCGGCAGCGATGAGGATAGGCTGACGCGCGGGCAGGGCGAGGCGGCGAATGGAGATGCGATGGTTCTCGATGATGGGGGTGAGGAAGTGCGCGTTGAAGCGGGTGAAGAAGACGAGGTGTCCGCAGTTACCGGGCGCGTAGTGGTAGTCGGAGGAGTCGGCGTTGAGTTGCTCCAGCATTTGCGCCGTCGGGATGCGGCACTCGGCAAGGATCAGGACGTCGGCGGATTCTTGGAGGGCGAGTTTGTGAACGAAGCCGGGGATGTCGTTCTTGTTGAGATTCCAGAAGAGGAAGCGCATAGGGGCAGTGGTTAGGGGCCAGTGATCAGTTGTCGGTTGTCAGTGTAAACCAAGGTATCCCGCCCAGGTTAGCCCAGAGGAGGGGTGAACCTGGCACAACGCATTTTCGGTTAGGCAGGAACAAAGGTCCCCACCCAAGCAAACCCGGCTTCCACCCCAACCAGCGCAAATGCGGCGCTCGCTGGGGACCCCGGCTTGGGTGGGGGATCCGCCGGTCGAAGGCGGCCACCCGCCGAGCCGGACCAAGAGAAATATTTATGCGTGGGAGTTCTCAAAGAGGTATATAGTGTCCGCCTGTTGGGGCCCCAAAGCGGAAATTCCGGATTAAGGAGCGGCGGGGACGATAGGAACTACAGCGTACCGTAATCGCGCAAAATCGTTAACGCGCGCGGTGACTTTCCCAAATCTAGTCCCGCTCAGTGACAAGTCCTCTCTGCCATTCGAACATCCGCTTGTACCCCGACTTGGAGGTAATTATGTCCAAGGCTCTGAGGGTCGTCCTTCTCTGTGGAATTTTGGTGATCGCGGCGAATGGATTCGGTCAGGTTACCATCGTCAATTTCGACTTCGGGTCTGTACCCGTCATTTGTGATTCAGGCATCGACTTTGGCTACCAAGGTAATGCGGAACGCTGTCAATGGCCAGACCCGGCACAGAATTTTAATGCAGCTCCTGGATTCGGATGGACCTTGAAGTTTAATTCGGGCGGGGATGTTACGAAGGGTGGAAGATCTGGCGTCACCGCACCCGACAGTGCATTCAATCCCCCGCCTTTCACCGGACTACCTTTCATCCAGGCAGCTTTGTTGCAAGACGCTGACGGCCTGGTCTCACAAGCGATTGGAGGGTTCACCGCTGGAAGTTACACCCTGGGCTTTTACCTGGGGTCGCGTTATCTCAGCGGACAATACGACGGCAACCAGACGGTTGAGGCGTTGCTCGACGGCAATGTGATCGGCAGCTGGTCGCTTGCCAGCTTTACCCCATTCACCCCGGAGACCGCTTCGTTCACGGTCACGACCAACGGCATCCACCTGCTGCAGTTCAAAGGAGTGAACCACGGCGATCACACGGCGTTTTTGTCGTATGTCACCATCACTCCCACGGAACAGTAAGGGCCTCGGTTGGAACGTGGGGATGACGCCGCTGTCAGTGGTCAGTTCGCGGGTGTCGGCAAAAGCAGATTCCTCGACTCGCGCCGCTCGGGATGACAAGCAAAGTTTGAGGAGTGCATCGTGGGTGTAGAGATCCTTCGACTCCGGCGTGCAAAGGCGGCACACCTGCGCTCAGGAGGACACCTAAGAGCGCGAATACGAAACGCTAACCAACTTGTAGGTCGTCAGTTGGCAGTTGCCGGAAGCAGGTCCCTCGACTCGCTGCGCTCGCTCGGGATGACAAGCAAAGTTTGGGGAGTGCATCGTGGGTGTAGGGATCCTTCGACTCCGGCGTGCAAAAACGGCCCTCGCTGGGGACCCCGGTTGCGCTCGTGATTACAAATCAAAAAAGCGTTTGTCAGGAGAGCAGATCCCTGGCTGCGCCCGGGATGACAATCGAAAAACCAGCGTGGGAGGTCCTTTGACTCATTTTGGCGTGACGCCGCAAGAACAAGCAGGTCCCTCGGCTCCGCTTCGCTGCGCTCGGGATGACACCTAAAACCGGTTGTCAGGAAAAGCAGATCCCTCCCTTCTCCACCCCATCAAGGGCAAAAACGGCCCTCGCTGGGGACCCCGGTTGCGCTCGTGATGACAAATCAAAAGAGGCAGCGTGTGAAACCCTACCACTGAGCTTGGGATGACGCCGCACGAACAAGCAGGTCCTTCGACTGCGGCGTGCAAAAGCGGCCCGCCTCCGCTCGGGATGACACCTAAGGGAGGACGCGGGCACTTGGGATGACAGACATATATACGCCATTCACTTTCACATCCACTATTAGCCATCCACTATTTACACACTCCCTTCAATTTCGGCTAGGATGCTGAGGTCGGCTGCCCAGCGCAGAGAAAATGGAAGAGCATATCCCTCGGCGGCTCGCAGCCGCCTCGGGGCGCTAACGAAAACGACTGGTGCGGCGCGGCTAAAGCTGCGCCCTTTCAAATCGCTAGCTGAGCTCTGCTGGCTACGACAACTGACTACTGACTTCCTATGGTTGAACATTCGGTCATCTTCAAAGAACTGTCGTATGTGTTTATCGCCGCAATTCTGGGCGGGGCGGTGGCGTGGCGGCTGCGGCAGCCGCTCATTCTCGGGTACGTGGTGGCGGGCATCGCGCTCAGTCCGTTTACGCCGGGGCCGGCGGTACGCGAGGCCCACACGTTCCAGATCGTGGCCGAGGTCGGCGTGGTGTTCCTGATGTTCTCGATCGGGCTGGAGTTTTCGATCAGCGAACTGATGGAAGTGAAATGGATGTCGCTGATCGGCGCGCCGCTGGGCGTGGTGCTGCTGTCGCTGATGAGTGCGGGCGTGGGCTGGCTGCTGGGCTGGGGCGCGATGTGCGGGCTGGTGATGGGGATGATTATTTCCGTCGCCAGTACGATGGTGCTGTCGCGGCTGCTGATCGATGACGGGCAACTGCAGTCGACGCATGGCAAGATCATGATCGGCATCACGCTGATGGAAGATCTGATTGTGGTGGTGCTGATCATTCTGATGCCGGTGATGGTGAGCCTGACGCCGCATCATCTGCTGGGCGTGGGGCTGGCGCTGGGGAAGGCCGCGCTGATCCTGGCGCCGATTGGATTTCTGGCGGTGTACCTGGTGCCGCGCGGGTTGGCGGGCGTGGCGCGATCAAAAAATAACGAGCTGTTTCTGCTGGTGATTCTGGCGGTGTGTCTGGGGACCGCGGCGCTGACTGAGGCGGTTGGGCTGTCGCTGGCGCTGGGCGCGTTTGCGGCTGGACTGATTATCAGTGCGTCGGAGTTTGCGCATCGCGCGCTGGAACAGATCATGACGCTGCGCGACGCGTTTGTGGCGCTGTTCTTCGTCACGGTGGGGATCCTGATTAATCCGCGCGCGGTGCTGAGCCGGCCGGGATTGCTGCTGGCGATTCTGGCGCTGGTGGTGGTGGGAAAGTTCGTGGTGTGGACGGCGGTGGTGAAGCTGTTTGGGTATCGGATGAAAACGGCGGTGCTGGTGGGCACAGGGCTGACGCAGATTGGAGAGTTCTCGTTTGTGCTGGTGCAGGTGGCGCACGCCAATGGACTGGTGGGCGACGAATTTTATTACGCGACACTGGCGACGTCGCTGCTGTCGATTTTGCTGAATGCGACGCTGGTTCGGACGGTGCCGAAGTGGCTGGAAGAGCCGGCAAGATAACGTCCGAGATACCCCCAAGGTTTTGCGGTTGAATCGGATAGCGGGAATCACTAAACTAGTAGTTGCTCTGGTGCGACTGCTGACCTCCCTTTTCTGCCAAATTGAGATTCCTGTTTTAGGGATTTCCCTGTCTGTTACAGCCTTGGTGCAATATAGTGTGGTTTCCACAGACGGGGCCCCAAATATAGTGTTTTACATCTTGACCCTCCCTCGGGTTCGGACGTAAAGTTGCCTAGGCTCGAACGGGGAGCAAGTTCCGATCGCTCATCTCGGGGTGGAATGCTAAGAGCGCATTCCATCCGGAGCAGGCGCTTCCGGTTCCCGACTCCCCGCGCTGAAGGAGTGATCGTTGCTCAAACTGAAGAAGCTGCAAATCCTCGGGTTCAAGTCGTTCTGCGACCGCACCGACCTCCGCTTTCAAGGCGAAGGCATCGCGGCGATCGTCGGCCCTAACGGCTGTGGCAAGTCGAACATCTCCGACGCCATCTCCTGGGTACTGGGCGAGCAATCGGCGCGACTGTTGCGCGGCGTCAACATGCAAGACGTCATCTTCGCCGGCACGCGCGATCGCAAGCCGACCGGCATGGCCGAGGTTTCGCTCACGCTCGTCGACCCCGAAGTCTATGGCGATGTCGCTGAGCCCGAAATCGACATTCAGGATCAAATGTCCGACGACTGGGACGAGTCTGCTTTGCGTGCAGCTCGCGCCGAGGATGCCGAACGCTACTCCGAAGAAGTTCGTCCCGGCCAGAGCGACGACGAAGCATCGGTCTCCTCTTCTACCGTCGACAATGCCAGCGCACCCGCGAGCCGAGCCTCTGCCGATGGCGGAAGTACGCCTGCGACCCAGCCGCCGGCCGACAGCACTTCGCAAGCCGCTACTGCTCCGCAGCAAGTGGTCCTCAAGATTCGCCGCCGCAAATTCAAGCGCACCTTCAAGGCCGGCGAGATCCAGATCACCCGCCGCCTCTTCCGTTCCGGCGAAAGCGAATATCTGCTGAACGGCAAACTCTGCCGTCTGCGCGACATTCAAGACATCTTCATGGGCACCGGCCTCGGCCCCGAGTCCTACGCCATCATCGAGCAAGGCCGCATCGGCCAGATCCTCAGCAGCAAGCCGACCGACCGCCGCGCCATCATTGAAGAGGCTGCCGGCATCACCAAGTACAAATCGCGCAAGCGGCTGGCCGAGGCTCGTCTGGAAGATGCCAAGCTCAATCTGGCGCGCATCAACGACATCTTCGACGAAGTAACGCGGCAGATGAATTCGCTCAAGCGCCAGGCGTCGAAGGCTGAGCGCTATGCCAAGTTGCGCGACGAGATGCGCGAGAAACTGCGCATCGTGCTGGCCAGCAAGTTCGCGCAATTCGATGCCGAAGCGTCTTCGCTCGACCAACAACTCACCGAGCTTGCCGGCGACATTCACGCCCGTAGCGAAGCGGTGCAGCAGATGGATACCGAACACGCCGACCGCACGCAGCGCGGCTATGCCATCGAGCGCGAATCGCAGGAGAATCGCGAGAGACTCAATACTCTCGCGTTGGACTTGGATCGCGCTGCCGCCCGCCGTCGCACCAATGAAGAGCGTTGTGCTGAACTCGATGCTCGCTCAGCCGGAGCGCAGGCCGAGATCGCTAATACCGAAGAGCAATCGGCGCGTCTGCAACAGGAATTAGAGACGGACCGCGCCACGCTCGAGTCGGCCAACACCGATGCCGCAAATGCCCAGCACGAATTGCAAGAACGGCAGCAGGAAGCTGGCGCGGCTGCGGCATCGCTCGTCGAAGTCGAGCGCCAACAGGAGCAGCGCCGCTCCGAAATTCTACAGACTGTGTCTGCGGCTTCGGCCGTACGGAACCGCATCACCCAGGCCGAAGAGCGCATCGCCGCACTTGATCGCGAGTCGGAACGCTTGCAGACAGATACCTCGTCCGCGCACCAGCAGCTGGAGAGCTTCGGCGGGCAGCGCGGTCAACTTGGTCTGGAGTTTGAGACTGCCTCGCAGCGCGTCAACGCGCTCACCGCGCAAATCACCGACGCTCGCCAGAAACTCGATGATAAGCGCACTGCCGAAACCGAGGCCAAGCGGCATCTGGACTCCATGCGCGGCGAATTCGCCAGCCTCATGGGCAAGCGAGGCTCGCTCGAAGCCGTCATCACCGAACATGGCTATGCCACCGAGTCGGTACGCAAGCTGTTCACCTCAGGCGCTCTGCAAGGTGGACGCGCGCCCGCCGGCGTTCTGGCCGACTTCCTTGAAGTGGAAGATCGTTACGAGCATGTGGTCGACGACTTCCTGCGCGACGAGTTGAACTACATCGTCGTGAAGTCGTGGGATGCCGCCGACGAAGGTCTGCGCCTGCTGCGCACCGATGTCGATGGCCGCGCGACCTTCCTCGTTCATCCCGAAGATTCGCAGGCCAAGTTTTCTTTCGACTTCAATGAGTCCATGCATCACGTCACGCACGGCGACACCGTGGTTCCGCTCAAGAACTGCATTCGAGTGCTCGATGGCTTCGGTAAATCGCTGGAAGTGATTCTGCCCAAACTAGGCAACGGCTACATCGTTCCCGATCCCGAAGTCGGTCGCGGACTGGCGCTGGAAAATCCCGACGCATTCTTCCTCTCGCAATCGGGCGAGTGCTTCCACAACGTCACCGTCACCGGCGGCAAGCAACGCAGCCAGGGACCGCTCTCCATGAAACGCGAGCTGCGCGATGTGCTGCTGCAAATGGGAGAACTGGAACGCGCCATCGGCGAGAAGGAAACCTGCATCGCCGGCCTCTCCCGTGAAATTGCCGAACTCACCGGTCTGCTGCAGCGACTGGAAGACGAAAAGCGCGACTCCGAGCGTCAGGCGATGACCTCCGAGCACACCCTGCGCCAACTTGAAAACGAGATGACGCGGGTGCGCGAACGTCTCGCCACCTACGATCATGAACTCCAGCGCGTCGGTGAAGAACACCGCGAGCGCGAAAGTTTCATTACCACGCAGCTGGGCGAATTGTTCCAGCACGAAGAGAGACAACGTTCTCTTGAAGCCGAAATGCAGGAGGCGCAAAGCAACCTTGAGACTTTGCGGCAACGGCGTGACGGGGCTGCACATCTCGCCAGCGAAGTTCGTGCCAACGTCGCCACACTGGAAGAGCGCCGTCGCGGAGCGATGCTCACGGTTCAGCGCATCGAGGCCATGCTGTCGGAAGTGTCCTCGCATCTGGCCAAGCTAAAGTCGCAACTGGAATCCGCTGCCGCTGAGAAGCAGCAGCGTGACTCCGAGAATGTGCGCCTGGCAGAGCAAACCGTGCAATGGACTGCCGAACGTGAAATCGCCCAGACTCACGATCGCGAGCTGTCTGAGGAGTTACAGGCTGTCCGCGTGCGTATCGTTGAACTGGAAGAATTGCTGAAGTCGGCGCGCGAAGCGCTGGATGCCGCTCGCGACCGGCGTGGCGAACTTTCAGCTGCGCAAGCCCGTGTGCAGTCCGATATGCAGCACATGGCCGAGACCTGCATGCAGGAACTGGGCCAGCAACGTGAAGAATTGATGGCCGACGCTTCCCTGCCCCGCGTCGCGGGCGAAGAACTCACCGTCGAAGACAACGCTTATCGTGAGATGCGTACCCGTCTGGACAATATGGGTCCGGTCAACATGATGGCGCTGGAAGAGTATAAGGAGACGGCGCAGCGTCACGAATTCCTCGAGACCCAGCGCCAGGACCTGCTGCAGTCCATCGAAAACACGCAGAACACCATTAAAGAGATTGACACCATCTCGCGGCAGAAGTTCGAAGAGGCCTTCAACATCATCAACGAAAACTTTGGCCGCACCTTCAGCAAACTCTTCGGCGGAGGCCAAGGTTTCATGCGCCTCACCGACCTGGAAAACTCGATGGAGAGCGGCATCGACGTAGTAGCATCGCCTCCGGGCAAGAAGCTGCAAAATGTCTTGCTGCTGTCAGGCGGCGAGAAGGCGCTTACTGCGCTGGCTCTGCTGGTCGGCATCTTCCAGTTTCAGCCCAGCCCGTTCTGCATTCTCGACGAGGTGGACGCTCCGCTCGACGAAGCCAACGTCGGCCGCTTCACCGAACTGGTGCGCGAGATGAGCGTCCAAACCCAGTTCATCATCATCACCCACAGCAAAAAGACCATGGGCATGGCGCCGGTGCTGTACGGCGTTACCATGCAGGAGCCCGGCGTCTCGAAGCTGGTGTCGGTGCGCTTCCACGAGGAATCGTCGAAGCTGGTGGGCGCCACAGCGTAAAAGAAGCACCTGACCTGCAAGAACCCGAGGGTTGCTGCGCGTGTGGCGCTCTCGCAAGCACAAAGTACACGTGCCACCCATCCGGCAGCGGGGCGAACCTGTGGAACGCCCGCATGAACTCCAGCCCAATGAAAATCTGCTGGGAATAGCCACTCGTCCGTCCCGCCCTGCGGGACGACTCAGTTCAGCCCAGGACGAAGTCCTGGGTAAGCCGATCCCAAGAACTCCCCGTCCCGGCAGGGACGTTACCCGAACACAAATCGCGGATCGTATTCCATTCCGGATTTGTGCAGCAGCGTCATGAACTCTTGCTCAAAGCTCCATTTTCGATGATGCTCTTCTTGATTCGAAATGTAATCGATTACCGTCTGTCGCTGTGCTTGGCTGACGCTGAATGCGCCATATCCTTCCTGCCAGACGAACCTGTACCCATGCTCGTGCAGCCATCTCGAACTGCTCCCCTTCAATTCCTTCATCGCCTTCGCTAACGGAACAATCGGCGGTACGAGAAGCAAGAGATGCGCGTGATTCTTGGTGCCGCCAGCCGCAAGCATTGTGACGTTGTTGTCCCGAGCCACAGCCGCGAGATAACGCCACAGCGCCTCGGGGTCGGGAATCATGTTTATGCGTTGTTTGGTGCTGAAGACGCAATGCACCAGCACGGAGGCGTGGGTGTGCGACATATCCCAACCCTACCGGAGAAATTCCGAACCCATCCGTGACGTCCGACACTGCATTCTGTGCCGTCCCTGCCGGGACTCTCTCCTTCATTAACCATCTCCCAGGACTTCGTCCTGGGCTGAACTGAGTCGTCCCGCTTTGCGGGACGGACGCAGGCCATTCCCAGCAGATTTCATTGCCCGCCCGTGCAACAAAAATCCCCACCCAAACAATAACGCTTGGGTGGGGGCTCTTTTGACAACTGACAACCGACAACTGCACTTTACTTCCCCGCGTTTGCCATGCCTGCGGAGTCGAAGCTGACGCCGGTATTGCTATGGCCGAAATCTATTTCGCTGATGGTCGCGCCGCCATTACCATCCTGCGTCACGATCTGGTTGTGGTCGGGCACATTTGTAAGCTGCTTCACTTGTCCGTCCGCCGATGCCACTTCTTTGCCGCTCTTCAGGAACTTCACCTGCGCGGTCGATCCCTTCGTGTCGCACTTCACCGTGTACTCCCCGGCAGGGATGGTCTTCCCATTCAGTTGTGCGTCGTGATAGAGGGTGACGGTTTCAGATTTGGTGGCGGCGAAAACGCTGACGGTCATGGTTAGGGCAAAAATAAACAGAGCGGCACGGACCAGGTTACGAGTCATATTCAATCTCCTTCGTTGAACGTCGTTCCGGCAGCCCGTGGCAGCAGGAATTGCTTGCATTTCCCACTGCCTCGCATAGAATGCAGACCGGGGTTGAACAGCCATCAGGGACGCCTAGAAACTTCCCTCAGTGTGTCTCGCCTGGGCCGCCAAACCGCTGGCGAAACATTCTGTTTGACCCCTATTTTTCTGTTGCAGCTAAAGTACCAACACACTCCTACTCAATCCTTCCCTGTTATACGAAGGACGCGGGACAAAGGTTCACTACGTTGGAAACTTTTCGCGTCGTGGGCTTGGACGAATTCTTGTTCCTGATGTGAGCGTGGCTTGTCCACATCAAGCCACAATTCACCTTACATTCAGAAACAGTGCGCACGCCGCGGCTCACCGCATTTCATCACAACCAATATCTGGCGAGCTTGTCTTATTATTGCGCTGCCGCTCGCCGGTTCCAACCCATGCGCTCACGTAACGATGTGATGTGCGCCACATGGTGATCGCAATGCCAGGCATACATCGCCAGCATCCGGTCGAGTGGGAGTACGCCGTGTTCGGGATGGTACAGTGTGCGTCCGAAATCGGACGGTTGCATGCACCGCAGCGTGTCAACCCAGCGCGAGTGCAACGCGGTCAGTAGTTGGAGAGAGGTCTCGATGGGAGTCACCTGGTTGTCGGGCAGTTTCGCCCACTCAGCTTCTTTGTAAGGCTTGGCCTCTGGTTGTTCTTCGGTCAGTGCCAGCTTGAAGCGAATATACGCATTCATGTGGCTTTCAGGCACATGATGCACTACCTGCCGCACCGTCCAGCCATCAGGACGATACGGCGTGTCAAGCTGCGCCGCTTCCAGTCCCGCAACCGCGGCGCGCAGCTTCGCCGGGACCCGCGAAATCGTATCAATATAAAGCAGGCGATCCTTCGCGCTCTGCGCTTCGGTTTCGGGCGCAACCCAGCTAAATTTTCCTATCGGATATCGTAAGTCTGCCATCACAAATCTCCACTTCGATTTCATCCTACCGCAGATTGAATACGATTGACGGATACAAGTGCGTTTCGTCCATCCTTGCCCGCACTTTATCCCGGCGATTCGTTATATTTAGGTTGGTTGCAACATTGTCCCTAAACTGACTAGAGTGAAGTCGAAGCGGTAATACAGCCTTGCCGAATCCCAGTAAAAAGTCGTCGCCCGAGAATGGCGCAAAACCCGTATCGAAGGCCACGCTCAAACTGCGCCTGCTGAAGCGGTTGAAGTGTACTTTGAAATACGAGAAGCTGGCCTGGACCGCTGGCGCCAAGCTGGTTGCCGGCGTCGACGAAGTTGGCCGTGGCTCGCTGTTTGGACCCGTAGTCGCTGCGGCCGTGATTCTTAACCCCAGCTATCGCCTGCGCGGCCTGCGCGATTCCAAATTGCTTGATCGCGAGACGCGCGAGAAGCTGGCACCGCGCATTCGCGAGCACGCGCTGGCCTGGGCGATCGCCGCGGTCGACGTCGCCACTATCGATCAGATCAATATCTACTGGGCTTCGAAGCGCGCGATGGAAGAAGCCGTCGGCCTGTTGACCATGCGGCCCGATCATCTGCTGATCGATGCCTTGCGCATTAACTTCGATTGCCAGCAAACGCCCATCATTCACGGCGACGCCTTGTCTGCATCCATTGCCGCTGCCTCAATCATCGCCAAAGTTGAGCGCGATGCCATGATCAGCGCCTGGGACCCGGTCTTCCCCGAATACCGCCTCGCTTCGAACAAAGGCTACAGCACGCCGCATCATCTGAAAGCTCTGCGCGAGAAAGGGCCGACACCGCTGCATCGCCTCTCGTTCGCGCCGGTCTGGACGTCGTCGGCGCCGCAGGAGGTGTTGGAGTTCATGCTGGAGGAAGAGGAAGCAACTAGTAACTAGCAACTGGCATTTAGCCAAAACATATTGTCTTTTCTATATGTGCCGTTCGTTTCTTCTTTCTTGTGCGGCAACGGCGAGCGCAGGCACTTAAAGCTAGTTGCTAGAGGCTAATTGCTAGTTGCTAGTTGCTTCTTCCCTACATCCCCGGCATCTTCATCCCCGCCAGCCGTTTCGCGAAGCTGGGCTTGCTCATGCTCTTGAACATCTTTCTCATCTGCGCGTACTGCCGCAGCAGATGATTCACTTCCTGAACGCTGGTTCCCGACCCGCGCGCGATGCGCTTGCGGCGGCTGCCGTTGATGACCTCGTGATGCTCGCGCTCATGCTGCGTCATCGAGTTGATGATCGCCTCCACGCGGTTGAGCTGCTTGTCGTCAACCTTGTCGGCCGCTTGCTGCATATTGGCGAACGGCCCGATCTTCGGCATCATCCCCATAATGCTTTGCAACGATCCCAGCTTCTTCACCTGCCGCAGCTGGCCGCGAAAATCTTCCAGCGAGAAGCCATCGCTGCTCATCGCCTTGCGCGCAAACTCCTCCGACTTCGACTTGTCCAGCTTCGATTCGGCCTTCTCGATCAGCGACAGAATGTCGCCCATGCCGAGAATGCGGCCGACGATGCGATCGGGATGAAACGGTTCCAGCGCATCGTACTTTTCGCCGACGCCGATGAACTTAATCGGCTGCCCGGTCACGTTCCGGATCGACAGCGCTGCACCGCCGCGCGCGTCACCGTCCATCTTCGTAAGCACAACGCCGGTCAGCGTCAGCTTCTTGTGAAACTCGTCGGCCGAACGCACCGCGTCCTGGCCGGTCATGGAATCGGCGACGAAAAGAATTTCCTGCGGATTCAGGATCTTCTTCAGCGACTGCATCTCATCCATCAACTGCTCGTCAATGTGCAAACGGCCTGCGGTATCGACGATCAGCACGTCGCATGCGTTGTTAATAGCTTCGCGGCGCGCTTCCTTCACCAGGCGTTCGACGGTCGCAGTGTTCGACTCATCGACTTTGCCTTCGTAGATTTTCGCGTTGATGGCGTTGGCCACCACTTTGAGCTGCTCACGCGCTGCCGGACGGTACACGTCGACCGACACCAGCATCGGCCGATGTCCACCTTGCTTCAGCCAGTTCGCTAACTTGCCCGACGTGGTCGTCTTGCCCGAACCTTGCAGGCCCGCCATCAGCACAACCGTGGGCGGCTGCGAGCTGAACTTCAGCTTGGCGGTGTCTTTGCCCAGAACGTTGATCAGTTCATCGCGAACGATCTTCACTACCTGCTCGGCCGGCGACAGCGCGGTCAGCACTTCCTGACCGATGGCTTTCTCCCGGATGTGTTCGATCAGTTCTTTGACGACGTTGAAATTGACATCAGCTTCCAGCAGCGCCATACGAATTTCTTTCAGCGCTTCGCCGATGTTCTCTTCCGTCAGCGTACCCTGCCCTCGAAGGTTCTTAAAGGCGCGCTGCAGTTTATCTGTAAGGTTCTCAAACATTGTCAGGAGTCCAAGACTGGCTGGGGTGAATTTTTATCAGCTTCTTATAACAGGATACCACCGCGCGGGTGCCCCACGTCTCGCGCCTTTCGAGACGTGGGTGAGCGTCACTCTGCGTGAACCAACAAGCTTTCCTGAGGGATGTTTTGCCCCTGGTCTCGAAAACCGCGAGACCTGGGCCACCCGCCTATTCGCCGTCCGATTACTTGATGTGGCGATTTACGCCTTCTATAGCTGCGACTCTTGTTTCACAGGTCGGAAGAAACGTACGACGCGTGGAACTAGAACGAACCACTGAACATAACCGACGACGAACCAGCCCATCCATAGCAACGCCATTTCCAGCTGTGGCATGTAGCGGTGTGCCGGAAAAAAGGAATACGCCACCGGAACAAGATAACCTGCCGGGAACGACAAACCCATCATCGCTAGATAGAGAAATATGTCGTTATCCCGGTTGGTCGTGCGGTTGTAGGTCAGCAGGGATGCAATTAGCAGAAGCACACATACGGCGACCCACGTCGTTCGGATTGTGCGGAAACGGGGCGTTAACACACGCGATGCTCCTACATACCGTCGACCCATAATTGGTGACGAGGCGACCTGGTGACAATGCGAAGTTCTCAACAGCCGGGTGCCCCATTCAAGCCCATCGTTTGGGCTTGAGTGGGGATTTTTCCTTCACCTGTCCTGCGGTATCCCCGCTGTCCGACACACCTCGCTCGCCGCGATCACCGTATTGCAATGAATCGTCACCGTATCCTCAACCCGATTCGCATATCCTCCCGCATACGTCGTCATTACCGGTATGTTGCGAGCCCGCGCGGCGCGAAAGACCAACTCGTCCCGTCGCTTCAATCCGTCGATCGTCAGATTCAATCCGCCCAGCTGGTCCTGGCTGTAAGGATCGGCTCCCGCCACATAACAAATCAGTTCCGGCTCGAACTGCCGCAACCCAGAACTCAGCGCGTTATCCAGCCAAGCCAGATATTCCTTGTCTCCGCAACCGTCGGGCAGGTTGACGTCAATAGACGATGCCGGCTTGATGAAGGGATAGTTATTCTCCTGATGCAGCGAGATAGTGAAGACATCTTTACTCGGTCCCTCGGTCATGCTGCCGCCCGCAGCAGACCTGAGCGACGCCGCCGGCGCCGACGGCAGCGTGTTCGGTTTGGGCGCCGCATTACCGAAGATAAATGCCGTGCCGTTGCCCTGGTGGACATCGCAATCGACGGTCATGGCGCGCCGAATCCGTCCCCGCTTCTGCATAACGCGAATCGCTACTGCGAAATCGTTGATCATGCAGAAACCTTCGCCATGGTCGGGAAAAGCATGATGAAAACCACCGCCAATATTCACGCCCACGCCATCGCGCAGCGCGCATTCCGCCGCCAGAATCGATCCTCCGGTGTGCAGCATGAACGCGTCGACCGCCTCCGGCGAATAGGGAATCTCCATCTGCAACTCTTCGCGCGCGGTCAGGCTTCCTTCCATCAACTTGTTCACGTAGTGAGGCGAATGCACCAGCATCACATCCGACTCGCTGGCCGGCTCAGGAGCGACGAAATCGCTTTCCTCAGCCGCGCGCTCCTGCAGCAGGCGCTCGCGAATTAAACGAAACTTGTCGGCGCGGAAAACATGTTCGCCGATGGGCAGGAAGTACTTTTCGCTATAGACGAGCTTGAAGGGCAGCATGGGCCTATGTTCAGGACACAAACACTTCGTAACTCAAACTAGATTCTAGACCGGGCAGCCCAATACCGCGAATGATATTTGCGGCCCCTTGGTGGCCGCGCTCGATCATCGCGCTCCCAATTCGTGACCTCGCACCCATCCTCGAACGTCCCATCTCAGCTCGAAGGCCCGGAGATCCTTGTCGTTTGCGAGTTTTTCCTTTACGACATCGACGATATCGTGCACACTCCACCTATCACCAAATAGGAGGCTGTACGTATGAAGCAAGTTGTGCGGCTTGCAGTGGGGTCACTTTGTCTCTCTCTGGCTTTTCTCGCGACAGCGGTCGCTCAAGATCAATACACCGAAGGTACGGTGGAACGCGTCATTCTCCTCCACATCCTTCCCGGTCACTTCAACGCGGCGATGGAAGACCTGAAGAAAAACCTCCAACCCATCTACGAGGCGGAAAAGAGTTCCGGACTCATCGAGGGTTATCAGATTTTCTTCAACCAGACGAAAGCCAATCCCGAGGACTGGGACACGGGCATTTCGCTTACCTATAAGAACATGGCAGCTCTGGACGGTCTGGGAATGAAGATTCTTGACCTGCGGATGAAGCAGTACGGGGACAAGAGTAAAGAGCAGCACGTGATCAACCAGCGCGTCGAAAATATGCAGACGGTCGCCAGTTACCTGATACGCAATGTGGCTTTGAAGTAAATCCGCAATCGTTTCACCCTCCCTGCGACACCGGTTAACTGCCGGGGTCGCATTTTCATTTAAGATGACCCTGCATGGCATCGGCCGTCCAACTCGCTTCTCTGCGTCGCGTGGCCCGCTACAACTTGCTGGCGACCACGGGAGTCGTGCTGGTCATCATCTTCCTGGCTTGCGCGCTGTTTGCGCCCTGGATCGCTCCCCAGGATCCAGCGCACATCGATCTGCCGGCGCGCCTCATGGGGCCATCGGCTTCGCACTGGTTCGGCACCGATGAACTGGGTCGCGACATCCTCTCACGCATCATCTATGGCGCTCGCATCTCCATGCTGGTCGGTGGCTGCGTGGTCGCCGCTTCCCTCACGTTGGGGCTGATTCTGGGATCGATTGCCGGCTACTACGGCGGCATCACCGATCGCGTGCTTAACGTTGTGGTGATGAACGCGTTCATGTCGTTTCCCGGAATCCTGCTGGCCATCGCCTTCGTCGCCTTTCTCGGGCCCGGTATATTCAATCTGATCTTCGCGCTGTCGATTGGCGGATGGGTGGGTTACGCTCGCCTAGTTCGCGCCCAAGTACTCGCAGTTCGCGAGCGCGAATTCGTGGAAGCCGCGCGCGCTCTCGGCGCCAGCGACACGCGTATCATCGTGCGCCACATCCTGCCCAACATCATTCAGCCGGTCATCGTGCAGGCCGCGATTGGCATGGCCGGGGCAATTCTTGCTGAAGCCACAATGAGCTTTCTTGGATTGGGCGTGCCACCCCCAACAGCAAGCTGGGGCACCATGTTGAACGACGCGCGCGCTCACCTGTTCGACTCGCCACACCTGGTGCTCTTCCCTGCCGCCGCCGTCATGCTGGCGGTGCTGTCATTCAACTTCATCGGCGACGGTCTACGAGATTATCTTGATCCGCGATCGCGTATTGAAGTGGGGATTTAGAGGCAGAGGTAGGAATCAGTAGTTAGTGATCCCCTCTGAGAAGCAACAACCCGCCGACAACGGATTTGTCATCCCGAGCGAAGCCGAGGGATCTGCGGTTCGCTTGCGCCGCGACAACCTTCATCATCACTTTACCCTGTTGTCATCCTGAGCAGAGGCGACGCGGAGTTTGCGTCGCCGGAGCCGAGGGACCGCTATCGCCTAGATAGACTACCCAGCAGCTTCTCCCTCTTGCAACAACTCGCGCTCTCGCGCATCCTATCGATATGGCTACAACTGAAACTGCCATTCTCGGCGGCGGATGCTTCTGGTGCGTCGAAGCCGCCATCCAACAACTCAAAGGCGTCGAATCCGTTCGCTCCGGCTACATGGGCGGCCGTTCCGCCAACCCCACTTATCAGCAGGTTTGTTCCGGCAAAACTGGACACGTCGAGGTCGCCGAGATCACGTTCGATCCTGCGATTATCAGCTTCAGCGATCTGCTGCATGTCTTCTTTACCCTGCACGATCCCACCACGCTGAATCGCCAGGGTAACGACGTGGGCGAGCAGTACCGCTCCGTCATCTTCTATCGCGATGAGCAGCAGAAAAAGACCGCCGAGGAAGTCATCGCTGAATTAACTCGCGACAAGGTCTTCGCCGATCCCATCGTCACCGCCGTCGAGCCGGCGTCCACGTTCTACGTCGCCGAGGATTATCACCAGGACTATCTCGCCAACAATCCCATGCAGCCCTATTGCATGTTCGTCGTCGCGCCCAAGGTGCAAAAGATTCGTCAGAAATACGCGGAACGGCTGAAGGCGTAGTCCTTTTTATGTGCTATTGACGTCGAGACCAGCGATTTCGTCGGCTAAACGGTCATACCACATTGTCTGATCGCCTACAGTGAAATGAGCATTGGCAGGACTCGGGTTGGGCACCACATAAAAGCGGGTCTTGCCTAACCTCATGGTTTGCAAGCCGAGCGCGGGTACCTCCGCGGAATCCCACGAGTATTTCAGAAATGGGCGGTACGCAGTCAAACCGTGGAAACATGCCACCCGAGGGCGCAGACGTCGAAGCTTGCGAAGCAACTTCGGTGTCCAGTGTTCGAACTCGGACGGAGTGATCTCCGAGGCGTTCGCTGAGGGCCGCTTGACCAGATCGGTTAAACCAATTCCAAAGCGCAGCAACTCACAATCGTGTGAGGGACGCAGGACGTCCGTAGCCAGACCTCGCCGAACGCCTTCGCTGAGTGAGGATCGGGAAAAGGCTGGCCAGAATCGACTCGTTGTGCGCGCGAAGTAATGCCCTTGCTCGACCGAATAGAGCCCAGGGTTAATCCCGATGAAAATGAGATCCAGATCGGGGCGCAGATAATCCGGCAGTGTGCGGAATGGAAATCGATCTGGCACGTTGTGATGAAGTACTAAACTAAACAGTACTCTAGTTCAAAGCTGTAACTCCTTCTACAGGCTCCTACGCTAGCTTTCCCGAGCTCACTGACCCTTCCTCGGCGCCGCGTCGAATTCCTTTAGTTTCGCATCTCCCTGATTCCACGCCAAATCCAGTTCTTGACAATTACAGATTGCAATATCATAATTGCAAATCGTAATATGAAACTCGGCGAGAAATTACGCTACCTGCGTCTGGTCGAAGGCACTCTCCGCGGCATGGACCGCGAGATGACCCAGCAGGACCTGGCTCGCGCCCTCAAGAAGGAAACTGGCCGCGGCCTGAGCCAGTCGTACCTGTCGCAGATCGAGAGTGGGTCCCGGCCGCACCTGACCAACGCCTCGCGCATGTTGCTGGCGCGCTTCTTTAAAGTGCATCCCGGCTACCTGGTCGACGATCCCGAGGGCTATCACACCGAGCTGACTAGCGATCTGCGCGCCACCGAAGACCGGCTCGATCTCTGGCTGGTCAACGGAGCCGAGCAGTTTGGGCACGATCCCGAACTGAGCCACGCCTTGTTGCAAGTGGCCAAGCATCGGGACACGCGCAAATGCCTGGTCCTATTGGGCGCGATTCTGGAAACGCCGGAACTGGTGGAGCGCCTGACGGAAGTCCTGAAGCCGGGCCTGGCGGCGCCAGCGCATCGCGGCCACGGCAGCAAGAAATCGGCGGGAGCAAATTTATGACCTGGGCGATCTTCTATCTCGTGTGCTTTCTGGTGGGAGTGACGCTGAGCGTGCTGTCGTTCGTCGGCGGAAGCTGGCACGTGCCACATGTGCATGTTCATGTACCGCACGGCGGACACCTCGCCACGCCACATGCTGCTGGAGGCGGGCATGCCGGCACGTCGAATACTGCCGACATGCCGTTCTTCAACTTCGCCACCATCACCGCGTTTCTGGCCTGGTTCGGCGGCTCGGGCTACCTGCTGACGCGCTATTCCACGCTGGTGGTCAGCTTGATCATGCTGATCGCGGTGGTCATTGGACTGGTGGGCTCGACCATCGTCTTCTGGTTCGTGGCCAAGCTGCTGATGAAGCACGATCGCGAACTAGATCCAGCCGACTACGAGCGCATAGGTGTCCTCGCCCGCATCAGCAGTCCAATTTGCCAGGGTGGCACCGGAGAGATCATCTTTTCGCAGGAGGGCGCACGCAATACTTGCGGCGCTCGCAGCGAAGCCGGCGAGGCGCTGACCAAAGGAACCGAAGTCATCATTACGCGATACGAACATGGCATCGCCTACGTTCGGCGATGGGAAGAATTAGCGGAAAAGGAACTGAGCCACAAGTAGCCAGCTTTTACGGACCGAACTCATAACTACGAACACAAGAGGATTTTATGGTTGATCTGTCTATCTTTGAAGGAAAGCTGCTGCTGCATGTTCACGGAGCCGACAAACTATGGGCTTTCAAGAGTTCCCTGGAGATTCCCCTGCAGCATGTCGCGGCCATTCGGGCTGACCCCGAGGTCGCACGGGGTTGGTGGCACGGATGGAGAATGCCGGGAACCAATCTGCCCGGCGTAATAACTGCCGGCACGTTCTATCAAGACGGAAAGCGCGTCTTCTGGGATGTGCACAATCCCGAAAACACGGTTGTCATCGACTTGCACGACGAACGTTACAACCAGCTCATTGTTGAAGTTGCCGATCCGGGAGCAGCGGTTGCACTGATACATAGCTAGCTTGCTCATTTGCGAGTTGCTGCCTTGAAGGAGGCTTATGCCGCACATACCAACTGAAGCGTTAATCATTGCCTGGACAGCCGTAGCTGCCATCATTCTGTTGATGGCCGTCTTTGCCAGACTGTATCGCAAGGCCGGACCCAACGAAGCCCTTGTCGTATATGGCTTCCGGGGTCCGCGCATCATAAAGGGACACGGCACCATCATCCTGCCGATGGTGGAGAACTGCCGCGAACTGTCGCTGGAGCTGATGTCGTTTGACGTCGCGCCACAGCAGGACCTCTACACCAAGCAGGGCGTCGCCGTCACCGTGGAAGCGGTCGCGCAGATCAAGGTCAAGTCAGACCCTGAGTCGATTATGACGGCTGCCGAGCAGTTTCTGACGAAGACTCCGCCGGACCGCGAAGCGCTGATCCGCCTGGTGATGGAAGGCCATCTGCGCGGAATCATCGGCCAGCTCACCGTGGAAGAAATCGTGAAACAGCCGGAAATGGTTGCCGACCGCATGCGTACCACCTGCGCCGACGACATGAACAAGATGGGGCTGGAGGTGATCTCGTTCACCATCAAGGAAGTCCGCGACAAGAACGAGTACATCACCAACATGGGCCGTCCTGACATCGCCCGCATCAAGCGCGACGCCGACGTGGCTACCGCCGAAGCTGATCGCGATACCGCCATCAAGCGCGCCATCGCACTCCGCGAATCGGCGACGGCTAAAGCACAAGCAGACCAGGAGAGGGTTGCGGCGGAAACTGCTTCCCTTGCCCGACAAGCTGAGGCGCAACGCGATCTCGAAGTGAAGCGGGCGACTTATAACGAGTTGGTGAAACGCCAGCAGGCCCAGGCCGACAAAGCGTACGAGATCCAGACCAACGTGATGCAGCAGCAGGTCATCGCTGAATCCGTGAAGGTGCAGCAGATCGAGAAAGAGGCGCAGGTCAAGGTGCAGGAAGCCGAGATCAATCGCCGTGAGAAAGAATTGATCGCAACTGTTCTCAAGGGCGCCGAGATCGAGCGCCAGCGCATTGAGACGCTGGCCAACGCCGAGCGCTCACGAACGATGGTGGAAGCCGAAGGCCGCGCCAGCGCCATTCGCGCGCAGGGCGAAGCGGAAGCCGAAATCATCTTCAAGAAGGGCGACGCCGAAGCTCGCGCCATGAACGTTAAGGCTGAGGCCTTCCAGGAGTATAACCAGGCCGCGGTCGTCGACAAGCTGATCACTGGACTGCCGGAGATCGTGAAAGCTCTGGCCAGCCCGCTGTCGAATGTCGACAAGATCACCATCGTCTCCACTGGCAATGGCAGTTCGGCCGGCATGCACAAGATCACTGGCGACATTACCGAGATGGCGGCGCAGGTGCCGGCGTTATTCGAGGCGCTATCAGGCATGCAGATGTCGGACTTGCTGGGCAAGATCAGGACGATCGGCGACAAGTCGCCTAAACCTGATCAGCTGCCGCCGTCCGACGACGACGGCAAAGCGAAAGCCGCAGGTGCTGGAAAGTGAGTGGTCTGGTAGAGCTGGCCTTTAGGCCAGCGTCGAAACGGTGTGTTTCTTCTGATCCCGAGGCGGCTTCAGCCGCCGAGCGAACCACTAAAGGCCACTCATTCGAAAAACTGCGAATGAGTAAGGCACCCGGTAGGAAAGCGGTGGTGATTCGTGTCAGGGCACGACTTTAGTCGTGCCGTACGAAGCCCTAACCATAACGGCTTTAGCCGCTGCCACAGATGGCCGCAGGGGCTAAAGCCCAACTGAAGGTGATCGTCTTCGGCACGTCTAAAAACGTGCCCTGATACAAAGTCACTGATTGCTGACAGCTTTCAACAAGGACGTATATGTATTCCGAAAACGACAGTACGCGCTTTGTAGTCAATCTTGGACTGATCGGCACGTTATTGGGAGTCATGGTGCGCTTCATCACCCACTCCAACATTGCCGTTCCAATCGGTGCCGTGGGAGGGTTGCTCGTCGCCTTCCTATTGGGTGCAGTTCGCGGCGAGCAGTTCTGATTCGAAGGTTTAGATGAGAGCTGCCGGCCGACAGCCGACAGCCGAAAGGGAGTCCGTTATGGCATTACTTGATCGTGTTGCAACTCTGGTTCGGGCCAATCTGAATGACCTGGTAGATAAGGCCGAGAATCCGGAAAAGATGTTGAAGCAGGTGATTCTCGACATGGAAAATCAGTTTATCCAGGTGAAGACGCAGGTGGCCATCGCCCTAGCCGATCTGCATCTGCTGGAAAAGAAGAAGAAAGAGAACGCCGAAAAGCATGCCGAGTGGATACGCAAGGCGGAGTTGGCCGTGGACAAGAAAGACGATGAACTGGCGCGCGCCGCGTTGGAGCGGGCCATGAGCTTTCAGCAGCTGACCGACAGCTTCGATCAGCAGATTGCCGATCAGGAGATCCAGGTTGAATCGTTGAAGTCGGCTTTGAAGAAGCTGGAGCTGAAGCTCTCTGAGGCGAAGGGCAAGGCCGACCTGCTGATCGCGCAGCATCGCCGCTCGCGGGCGGTAAGTCGCGCCGCCGACGCGCAGTTAACGCCCGGCGGCGAAAGCCGCACCTTCGAGCGCATGCGCACGAAAGTCGCCCGCGAGGAAGCGTTGGGCCGCGCCAAGGGCGAGATCATGGGCGACGACATCGATGGCCGGCTCGATGCCCTGGAGCGCGAGCAGAAGATCGACACGCTGCTGGAGGAGATTAAGGCCAAAAAACGGCTCAGCGCGTGAGGGCGGAGGTATAGCCCGCGTTCGGCGTTATCACACTTCAACCTTCGACGCTGTCCTTACGAGTGCCGGGTTTTGGCGCGAGGAATCTGCTTTCCCGCCGCAGAGGCAGAAAAGCAGATCCCTCGCTTCGCTCGTGATGACAATATTCACAAATGACTCTGGCCATATGCATTCCTCCTCCGCCCCTCGCGTTACAATACCCCGATGGCCGACTCGCTCTATCTCAGCATCTGGTTTCCTACCTTCCGCGAAGGCGAGATGATGCCTCGCACCGTCGGAGTTCTGCGGCAGTTCCCTTTTTCCGCGTTGCATGAGGGCATCACCTACCTCTCGGTCCATCCCGTCGCCTGGTCAGAACCCACGGTGTTGGAGCGCCGCTTCAATCCCGGGATCTCGCCGGAAGAAGCGGTTGAGATAGCCAGCGAGTTTGCTCATGATGACTTCGCCTTTGTCTTCGAGGCCTTCTGGGACATCTGGGTTCCCAGCGACGACGAGCACGGCGACAGCTGGGTGCAGCGGCCGGTCGCCGTACGATTTCTGGTTCACGGTTTGCAGTTCGATGAAGGAATTTATACGGACGACGGCCACATCGAGGTCGACTTCGGACTCGACTCCTCCTTCGTCTATGAAGGTCCGCACATCTCGCCGGCGATTGAGAAGAATTTGCGCGCCAACATTGCCAAGCTGGTCGCTTTCTCCGCCGCGGTCGAAAAGAACTGCGCGGTCAGCGGACGCGTGCTGTGGTCGGAATCGGAAGAGAACCTGGCGCAAAAGCTAATTGCCAAGCTGCAGCAAACGCAGTGAGTCCGCTGTCAGGTGTCAATTCAGACGCGCTAGTCGCTCACGAAACATGGCATTCGTTTGTCCCAAGCGGAGCAGTTTGACGCTTTCGCCTTCGCCGTGACAGCCTTCTGAGTTGCTAAGTTCTCGCTTCCCTTCCCGCGTGTTGATGACTTTCTTGATCCGCCAATCGCCGAACAACAATAGGCGACGACGCTCACTGACACGCAGTATCGGTTTGTGTAATGTGGGATTATGGCAAACGCACAAACTGACCTTGACCACTTGGCTGCTCAAAAAACCTTGTTGGAGCAGCGAATCGCCGGCTACCAGGCCAGCTTGGCCATCGTCACCGGACCGTGCAGCAAATCGTCGCTGCGCCGGCAATTAGTAGAGTGTGAGATGGCGCTCGAGCAGGTCCGCGCCGAGCTGGGAGAAATCTAGTCCTGAACCTCAAGCACGCCGCTGAGGATCCGTCCGGATGAAGCTGGATCGCGACGATGCAAAAAGTAAAGGCCCGGCCAAGACCGAGCCTCCACTGCTAACCGACTACCGGCTTCTGATACCTACTTTGTGCGGCCGCCTTCAATCTTCAATTCAGCGCTGGCTCCAGCCTGGGCTGCCGCCAATCGGGCCGTGAGAACCCGGAACGGCGAGCAGGACACATAAGTGAACCCGAGCTGCGCGCAGAACTCGACCGACGAGGGATCGCCGCCGTGTTCGCCGCAGATGCCGATCTTGATGGTCGGCCGGGTAGCGCGACCCCTCTCGGCTCCGATCTTCATCAATTCTCCAACGCCCTCACGATCCAGCACCGCAAACGGATCCTGTTTCAAGATGCCTTCCGCCAGATAGGCGGTCAGAATCTTGCCCACGTCGTCACGGGAGAAGCCGTAGGTGGTCTGGGTCAGATCGTTGGTGCCGAAGCTGAAGAACTCGGCTTCCTTGGCGATCTCGCCGGCAACCAGCGCGGCGCGCGGCAGCTCAATCATCGTACCTACCAGGTACTCGACCTTCTGTTCCTTCTCGGCGAACACTTCTTCCGCGACTCGCCGCACGATGGCCGCCTGATTCGCCATCTCCTTCAGTCCCGTGGTAAGCGGAATCATGACTTCCGGTTTCACCTTCACGCCTTCTTTGGCTACCTTGACTGCGGCCTCGAAGATGGCGCGCGCCTGCATCTCAGTGATCTCAGGATAGGTGATGCCCAAACGGCATCCGCGCAGGCCGAGCATAGGATTGACTTCATGCAACTGCTCAACCCGGTTCAGCAGGGTACGCAGCTCTTTCAGCTTGGGCGACTTCGGCTTGGTGATTTCGAGCTTGGCGATGTCGACCATCAAGTCCTCGCGACGCGGCAGAAATTCATGCAGCGGCGGATCGAGGGTGCGGATGGTTACCGGGAAGCCGTCCATGGAACGGAAGATGCCGACAAAATCGTTGCGCTGATACGGCAGGAGTTTGCGCAACGCCGTGCGGCGGTCCTTTTCATTGTTCGCCAGAATCATGGCGCGCATGTGGGGCAGACGATCCTCGGCAAAGAACATGTGCTCGGTGCGGCACAGCCCGATGCCTTCTGCGCCGAAGGCCCGCGCCTGTAGAGCATCTCGGGGAATATCGGCATTGGCGCGAACTCCCATGCGGCGGAACGGCTCAGCCCATCCCATCAGCTTCAGCAGTTCGGGGTCGTCTGGCCGGGCGGCGACCGTATTGAGCTTGCCATTGATGACGCGGCCCGTGGTTCCGTCGAGCGAGATCCAGTCGCCTTCTTTCAGCGTCTTGCCATGGACGCGAATCACGCCGGCTTTCTCGTCGACTTCGATGTCGCCAGCTCCGGCAACGCAGCACTTACCCATGCCACGCGTGACCACAGCGGCGTGACTGGTCATGCCGCCACGCGAGGTCAGAATGCCGGCGGCAACTTCCATGCCGGCGATGTCCTCCGGAGTAGTCTCGCTGCGCACCAGGATCAGCTTCGCGCTCTTGTCCTTGTGGAATTTCTCCACTGCGTCCTCGGCAGTGAAAACGATCTGGCCAACGGCTGCGCCGGGCGATGCCGGCAAGCCGGTAGCGAGAACTTCGATGTCCTTTCCTTTTTCGTCGAGGCTCGGCACCAGGAAGTCGTAAAGCTGGTTGGGCTCGACGCGGAAGATCGCTTCTTCCTTGCTGATCAGTCCTTCGTCCACCATCTGGATGGCAACGCGAACCGCGGCGCGTCCAGTGCGCTTGCCATTGCGCGTCTGCAGCATGTACAGGCGGCCGTCCTGGATGGTGAACTCGAAGTCCTGCATGTCGCGATAATGTTTTTCCAGACGCGTGGTGATTTCGCGCAACTGGTTGTACACGTCGGGCATGATCTTTTCGAGTTCGGAAATGTGTACCGGAGTGCGAATGCCGGCGACCACGTCTTCGCCCTGCGCGTTCATCAGGAACTCGCCGTAAAACTCCTTCACACCGGTCGCGGGATTGCGCGTGAAGCCCACGCCGGTGCCGCTGGTCTCGCCCAGATTGCCGAAGACCATGGCTTGCACATTGACGGCGGTGCCCAGCATGTCGTCAATGTTGTTAATGCGGCGGTAGGTCTGCGCGCGATCGTTCAGCCAAGAACGGAACACGGCATCGCGCGCCATCACGAGCTGCTCGTGCGGGTCCTGCGGAAACTCGCGCTTGGTGTGCTTCTGCACGACCTTCTTGTAATCGGCAATGACTTCCTGCAGCGCCTTGGCGTCAAGATCGGTGTCGAGCTTGGCCTTCTTCTGCTTCTTCTTGCCGTCAAAGACTTCTTCGAAGGCATGCTTGGGGATGTCGAGCACGACGCGAGCCGAACATCTGAATCAGGCGGCGATAGGAGTCGTACGCGAACCGCGGATTGTTGGTGCGCTTGGCCAAGCCTTCGACCGACTTGTCGTTCAGGCCAAGGTTGAGGATGGTATCCATCATGCCTGGCATGGAAAACTTCGCGCCCGACCGCACGCTGACTAGCAACGGATTATCGGCTCCGCCCAGCTTCTGGCCTTGCAGCTGCTCGAGGCGGCGCAGCGCTTCGTCCATCTGGCGATTGACTTCGGCAGAAACCGCGTTGCTCTTCATGTACTCGCGGCAGGCTTCGGTCTGGATGGTGAAGCCCGGAGGCACGGGAAGTCCGGCGTTGGTCATCTCGGCCAGCCCGGCGCCTTTGCCGCCTAGCTCGTCCTTCATCTTGCCGTGACCTTCGGCGCGCCCGTCTCCGAAGAAGTAAACGTATTTCACGGCCTTGGAGTTGGCCGCCGCATTTTCAAGTTCAGTAGTAGGAGTGCTCATGATGAGTCCTTTACAGGTTGCGATCAGGTTATTAAGCAATGTTACTCCGGAACCAATCGGTCTTCACGAATTGTCATCACGAGTGGGCTTCAGCCCACGAGGGATCTGTTTTCCTTTGCTGGCGGAGTAGAAGCAGATCCCTCGCTCCTCCACCCCGTCGAGGGCAAAAGCGGCTCGTGATGACAATTCATTTCAATCAATGGCTCACGGTTAAGCTGTCTTACCTTCGGTAACAATCTCGCTGAAATCGGCGATGGTGGAGAACTCACTCAGCAAGTCCCGTAGCAATGCTAGCCTATTCGCCCGAACTCGCTCGTCATCGACCATTACCATTACCTTGTCGAAAAACGCGTCCACCGGCCGACGAAGCTGGCTGACCTGCGCCAGCGCCGCAGCGTAGTTTCTTTCCTCGCGTAACTTGCGCACTGCGATTGCGGTATCCGGAATAGTCTCCGCCAGTTGCTTCTCTGTGTCCTCGGTCAGAGCGGATGGGTCAAGCTCGTCTGCAATCGCCTTCTTGCTCTCGCTCGCCTGGCGCAGAATGTTCTTGATCCGCTTGAAGGCTACGGCGATCGAGGCAAAGTCTTCCGACCCGCGTACCTCGCTGACCGCTTCGGCCCGCGCGATCGCGTCGACCACGTCATCGCTTCCCGCCGCAAGCACGGCCTTCACTACATCGTAGGCGAAGCCGCGCACATCACGCAGATAGAACTCCAGCCGCTCGCGCATGAAGTTGGCAATCGACTCGTCGAAGTTTACCTTTGGATCGAAGCGCCGCTCGGCTTCGGAGCCCACGTATTCCGCGCGCGCATCCGAGAACAACTTGCTGACCGGCAACGGCAGCTTGTGCTCGGCGATGATCTTCACAATGCCGTTGGCCGCGCGCCGCAACGCAAACGGATCTTTCGACCCGGTCGGCTGCAAACCCAGCGCAAACATTCCGGCGATGCTGTCAGCCTTATCGGCAATGGCCAGCACCGCGCCTTCTACGCTGCGCGGAACGCTGTCGTCCATTGATTCCGGCTTGTACTGATCGTAGATGGCGTCGCCGATGGCCTCGGCGCTGGCCGGCGGAAGCATGGGATCGAGTTGTTGCGCCTTGGCATAGAGGCCGCCGATGATGCCTTGTAGCTCGGTAAACTCCTTTACCAGCTCGGTGGTGAGGTCGGTCTTGCACAGCAAACCGGCCTTGAACGCGATGCCGGGACGCACCGGCCTGCCCGCATTCCGCAACGCCTCCGATACCAGGCTGCCCAGCTTCTGCACCCGGCGGGTCTTGTCGTAGTAGCTGCCCAGGTCCTTCTGGAAGGTGACCGACTTCAGCATCTCGACGCGGTCGCGCAGAGGGATTTTCTGATCGGTCTGCCAGAAGAAGCGGGCGTCGTTGAAGCGGGCGCGGAGCACGCGCTCGTTGCCATGTCGGATCAGCCCGTCGGGATCCCCAGAAGTGTTGAGCACGGCGAGAAAATGCGGCAGCAGCTTGCCATCGGCATCTTCGAGAGCGAAATATTTCTGATGATCGCGCATTACCGTCACCAATACTTCATCAGCCAGCGAAAGAAATTCCGGATCAAAGTTGCCCAGAACCACTGAGGGAAACTCAGTGAGGTTCACCACGGTGTCGAGTAGCGTCTTATCCTCGCGCCAACGGGCGCCGGGAATGGTTCGCGTCGCTGCATCAAGAGCCTTGCGAATGCGCTGCTCCCGTTCCGCCGCTGTGGCGATCACCGAGCCCTGAGCCAAGGTCGAAGCGTAGTCCGCCGGCCGGCTGATCGACAGAGTTCCCGACGACAGGATGCGGTGGCCTTCGGTATCGCTGCCCGGCACGAATGCCGGCAAATTCCAGTGGCACCACTTCTCCATCAAGCAGCGTCACCAGCCAGCGCACTGGGCGCACAAACCGCTCCGCCGACTTGCCTCGCCAGTACATGCTCTTGGCCCAATAGATTCCCGCAATCTCCTTGGGCAGCGATTCGGCAAGAATCTCTGCGGCGGGCCGGCCTTTTTTCTGCACGGTAGCGGCAAGATATTCTCCTTTGCCGGTCGTGATCTTCTCCAACGCCTCCACTGGGACATTTACTTTGCGCGAAAAGGCTTCGGCCGCAGCCGTGGGCGCTCCATCCTTATAGGCGACTTTGATCGAGGGCCCGGTCACTTGCTCGCGAATGTCGGGTTGTGCGTCAGCAACGCCGGACGCCATCACGGCGAGCCGTCGAGGAGTGGAGTAAGACTGCACTGTAGGCGCATCGGCCAAGCGCTCGCGTTGCAGCAAATCTGTGACCCGGCGAGCCAGTTCCTCGCGCGCGCTGTCGACCATGCGAGCGGGAATTTCTTCGGTACCGATTTCAAGCAGGATGTCAGGCATAAGAAAAGCGTTTAGCAATTAGGGGTTTGCAAAACCGCAAGGAACAATCATCTTGACGAGCTCAGAATTTCCGCTGCGATTCAAGTCACAGCTAAAAGTCGATTTGAAGTTTCCCAACATCAAAATTGTCATCCCGAGCGAGCGTAGCGAGCCGAGGGATCTGCGTTCGGCCGTGTCGCGTTGGTGGTCGATCAAGCTACGGCCGGCTCGCTGCCAACTGTTCCGACTTTGCCGCGCCATTTTCCTCCGACGCAGCCGCGGTCTCGGCTTCGGCTTTCTGCTGATCGACGTAGGCCTTGGCTACCCCCACGGCCAGCGCCCGGATGCGGGCGATCACGCCCACGCGTTCGGTCACACTGATCGCGCCCCGCGCGTCGAGAATGTTGAACAGGTGCGAGCACTTCAGGCACAAATCAAAAGCGGCCAGTACCGGGAATCGATGACGGTCTGCGGAGCACTCTTCGCCGGACGCCGGCTCTTCGCCGTCTCCGCGCTCTTCGCTCTTCGCTTTTCGCTTTTCGCCAGAACTTCTTGCTTGAGATTTTTCGGAGTGGGCAAATCTCGCGTTGTAATCAACCAGCAACGCCTGGCATTCTGCTTCGTAGAGCTCAAGATGCTTCCAGGCTTTCCCCACATCAGCCATCTCGAAGTTATAGACGGAAAACTGCAGCTCGTCCTGCAGCCGGATCTCGCCGTACTTCACCGCGCGGCCTTCGGGATCGACCACCCAGGTGATGTCGTAAATGCTGTCGACATCCTGCAAGAAGGCGGCGATGCGCTCCAGGCCATAGGTCAGCTCGGCCGAGATCGGATCGAGATCGATGCCGCCGCACTGCTGAAAATAGGTGAACTGGGTGATCTCCAGCCCGTCGAGCATGACCTGCCAGCCAATGCCCCAGGCACCCAGCGTAGGCGACTCCCAATTGTCCTCTTCGAACTTAATGTCATGCTTGAGCAGATCGATGCCAATCGCCTTTAATGACTCGAGATAGAGATCTTGCACATTGACCGGCGGAGGCTTCAAGATCACCTGAAATTGAAGGTGCTTGAACAGTCGATTCGGATTCTCGCCGTAACGCCCGTCAGCTGGTCTGCGCGAGGGCTGCGTGTATCCGACGCGATAGGGCTTAGGACCAAGCACGCGCAGAAAAGTCTCGGGTGCCATGGTTCCCGCGCCTACCTCGACGTCGTAAGGTTGTTGCAGGACGCAGCCCTGTTCTGCCCAGTAAGTTTGCAGCCGCAGGATCAGTTCCTGAAAGGTCAACGAATTTTGCGACGATGGCAACGAGTTTTCCGTTCCGATAAAAAGGTCAATTGCCCCGGAATTTGTGCCGTCCCTGAAGGGACTCTCAATCATTGTTGGCACTTACCCCGGGCTTCCGCCCGGGGCTAAACAGTTTCGCCCTTCGGGCCGGTGCTTGAGGGCTTTGTACAACCGAGCGATATCCTGAATTGCAGGTGGATCTCGAATATCGTTACAGCTTCGCCAGCATACCGGCGGTTATCAACTTTCTCTCAATGTGGCGCTCGATGATCTGTATCAAAAAGCGCCGCAGGTCCGCGTATTGACTCGCCACCCACGGCTCGTCAGCGAAACTTTCCACTGGAGCGCGAAACATCTGCGCCGCCAGTTCGCGCGATTCAGGAGCCAATTTGGACGATGCCAGTCGCTTATGCTGCACGCACATCACGCCATCGGCAAGCGCGTGATAATAAGCCACGCTCCCATTCAGCGCCCCACCACAGGTCAGACATTCGCCCAACTCGGGCAGGAATCCCACCAGCCGTACCAACCAGAGCTGGAAATAGGTCAGCGGCATCCAGATCGATCCGGCCCGCAACTGATGCAAAACTGAAACCGCCAGCCGGAAGATCGCGTCATTGGACTCGCGGTCCGGCAGCAACTCGTCGAGCATCTCGGCTACATGCTCGAGGGCGACCACGCGCGGGTAATCGACCGTCGACGACAGGGGCGACTCCAGAATATCGCAGGAATCCAGGCGCGCCAGCTCCTGACCCTCGCGATCATCGTAGTAGGCCCGTACCCAGGTCAGCGGCTCCAGCGCTCCACCAAAACGTCGCTTCGACTTCTTGGCCGCCCGGGCTACTCCCTTAACCTTGCCTTCGGCCCGCGTGAACAGCGTCACCAGCAGATCAGCCTCGCGCAGCGGATACGTGCGCAACACGATCGCTTCCGACTGCTTCAGTGACATGGGCTTTCAAACGATGCGGTCAAAACTCGATTCTACTGACAGCGGATGCGATGTGCAAAGTGAAGGATCGCGTCACGCTCCGTATCTTTCTGCGGAACGGGCTTTGGCCTTGGCGGCCTCTTCTTCACGATTTTTCGGCGGTGCGTTGGTTTCGAGCGAGCGCAGCAGGCGAGTCGAGATCGCGGTCACTTCCTCGACGGCTGTCTGGAACGCAGATTCGTTGGCCTTCGACGGCTTGTTGAACCCGCTGATTTTTCTGACAAACTGCAGCGATGACGCGTGAATCTCTTCCGAGGTCACCGGAGGCTCGAAGTTGAAAAGGTTCTTGATATTTCTGCACATCGTCGTTACTCACGAAGGTACCAGAACATCGAAGATATGAAAACGGAGCCATGGGTAGCAGGTGCAGCGCTTGCGGTCGGAAGCTCCGGCCAAGAACTAGCCAGGCTGCAAAATCGAAAGGCGCGGAAGCCAGTGGCCTCCGCGCCATCACCTCGATCACCCGGGGCTAAAGCCCCATCATCTAAAACTCCAGTAACGCGGGCCTGAAGGCCCGCGATTCCACCAAGAGCCAATGCCCGTGAGCGTCCCTACAGCGACCCCATGTTCGACAGGAATTCGCCGTTGGAACGTGCCTTCCCCAGTTTGTCGATGAGCAGTTCCATCGCTTCCACCGGAGAGAGCGGGTTGAGAATCTTGCGCAACACCCAAATGCGCGCCAGATCTTCCTTGGGGATCAGCAACTCTTCCTTACGCGTACCGGAGCGCTGAATGTCGATGGCCGGGAAGGTACGCTTGTCGACCAGTTTGCGGTCGAGAATGATTTCCATGTTGCCGGTGCCCTTGAACTCTTCGAAGATTACGTCGTCCATGCGCGAACCGGTTTCGATCAGCGCGGTCGCAATGATGGTGAGCGAGCCGCCTTCTTCGATGTTGCGGGCCGCGCCGAAGAAGCGCTTGGGCCGCTGCAGGGCGTTAGAATCCACGCCGCCTGACAGGACCTTGCCGGAGGGCGGAACGATGGTGTTGTACGCGCGGGCCAGGCGAGTAATCGAATCGAGCAGAATGACGACATCGCGCTTGTGCTCAACCAGGCGCTTGGCCTTTTCGATGACCATCTCGGCAACCTGCACGTGGCGGGCGGCCGGCTCGTCGAAGGTGGAAGAGATGACTTCGCCTTTCACCGAGCGCTGCATGTCGGTAACTTCTTCCGGGCGCTCGTCGATGAGCAGCACGATAAGAACGATTTCAGGATGGTTGGTGGTAATCGAGTTCGCCAGGTTCTGCAGCAACATCGTCTTGCCGGTACGGGGCGGAGCGACGATCAGGCCGCGCTGCCCCTTGCCGACCGGGGTCAGCAGATCCATGACGCGAGCACTGATGTTCTCGCGCACCGTCTCCAGTTTGATCCGCTCCTGCGGATATAGCGGCGTGAGATTGTCGAAGAGGATCTTATTGCGCGCCTCTTCCGGCGATTCGAAGTTGACTGCTTCGATCTTGACCAGGGCGAAATACTTTTCGCCTTCATGCGGAGGACGAACCTGGCCGCTGATGGTGTCGCCGGTTTTCAGATCGAACTTGCGGATCTGCGAGGGAGAAACATAAATGTCATCCGGACCGGGCAGATAGTTGTAGTCGGGTGAGCGGAGAAAACCGTAGCCGTCAGGAAGGATTTCCAGCACGCCTTCGGCGAAAATGTGTCCTTCTTTTTCGCTTTGGGCTTGCAGGATCTTGAAGATCAGGTCCTGCTTGCGCAGGCCGCTGGCGCCGGGGAGCTCGAGAGACCGAGCTATGCGGGTCAACTCGGTGATGTTCTTTTCTTTAAGTTCTGAGATTGTCATGTTCACCTACGAGGGATTTTGCAGAAGGGCGGGCCGGAGGAACGTAAGAAGAAGCGCCCGAAGGCGCGGCGCGTTTATGCAGCGCGCCGCTGCGCTTCAGAAGCCGTCTCCGGTTCGATGATCACATTGCGACGGTCCGTATCAGCAATGCGGTGCAACACGTCGTTGGTCGTATCCTGAATACGAGTGTTGGGTTTATGAAACTTGCGCGTAGCCTTGGAAGCCAGCTGACACAGTGTGTACCGGTTGCGCAGAGTGCTTACTGCTTCAAAAACTAGATCAGATCGCATCGAATTCTCCTATGTCTATATGAATGAATGTTCCGGAGCCCGGCCAGAGTGGAAAAGACAACTCCTGGCGTAAGAAATCAAGGCGAATGGAACCGATTGAAGCTGCCAGCCGCATCAGGAGTTACCCGCTTAGATGCTGCCTTGGCGAATTTGGTTCGGTATTTTTTCGCCTTTCCCCCGGGTCCGCACTAATTGGGGAAACCTATGTAAAACAACGACTTGCCTGTGTTACGACCCTCGACCGGCACGCTGTCGCGCCGGATTATGCCTTCCTGATTCCCTTGATGATGGCATTCAGTGGGGGCCGATTCGGGGGCAGGACGCCTTTGGACTGGTGCTTACAGGACGACGCCTTGTGCGAAAATAGTAAGGTAGTCGCCCGAGGCATTCCCAGTCAAGGAAAATCGTCCCTCCCGACCCACTTTCACCAACATCAACTTCCCAAGTTGTTCCTTAGACGCTCAGCTGCGCAAAATGTTGCTAAGTTTTTATTAACCCGCTTCCGCTCAGTAAGTTGCGTCAACAATTTCCGAAGGTGCCCTCCCCCGGGAAAGCTTCCAGCAGCCCTCCAAACTCCTGATATCGAACGCCTCGGCTGGCAGGTCAGCCATGGTTGCTTTATGCCCAGAACGTCCGATCCAAGGTTCTGTACTGAATGGCTTCGGCGATGTGCCCGGGCTCGATAACGGCACTGCCCGCCAGGTCAGCCACGGTCCGTGCGACCTTGAGGATCCGATCATGGGCCCGGGCGCTCAGTCCCTGCTTCATCATGGCCCGCTCCAGCAGGTGTTCGGCATCGGTGCCCAGCTCGCAGTACTTTCTGATCGCTCGCGAGCCCATCTGGGCATTGGCGTAAATGCGTTCGCCTTCCGCATGCAGACGCTGCAGTTGCACCTCGCGCGCCCCTATTACCCGATTACGGATGGTGGCCGAACTTTCCGGCACCGACCCGCTGCGCAACTCGCGATAGTTCACCGACGGAACATCGATGTGGATGTCGATGCGGTCCAGCAGCGGGCCCGAAATCTTGGAAACGTAACGCTGGATCATCATGGGACTGCAATGACATTCGCGCGAGCGATCATTGAAATATCCGCAGGGGCATGGGTTCATCGCAGCTACCAGCATGAAACGGGCAGGAAAGCTCAGCGACATGGCAGCACGAGCGATGGTCACAGTCCCGTCTTCCAGCGGCTGCCGCATGACCTCCAGAACATTGCGCGGAAACTCCGGCAACTCGTCGAGAAACAGCACTCCGTTGTGGGCCAGCGAAACCTCGCCCGGCCGCGGAATCATGCCGCCGCCAATCAGACCGGCATCGGAAATCGTGTGGTGCGGCGAACGAAACGGGCGCGTCCCGACCAATCCGCTGGCGGCATCCAGTACGCCGGCCACGCTGTGGATCTTGGTGGTCTCCAGCGCTTCGTCGAAGGTGAGCGGCGGAAGGATAGTCGCCATGCGCTTGGCCAGCATGGTCTTTCCCGAGCCGGGCGGCCCGATCATCAGCAGGTTATGTCCGCCGGCGGCAGCAATCTCGATGGCTCGCTTGGCTGTCTGCTGGCCGCGCACGTCGCCAAAGTCGACGCGCGAAGGCCTGGGATGTCTCCAGCAGAGCGCGCGTATCGACCTTGACCGGCTGGATGCCGTTGCCGGTGTTCAGCAGGTGCACGACTTCCATCAGGGAATGAACCGGATAAACCTCGACGCCCTCGACCAGGGCGGCTTCGCGCGCGTTGACCTCGGGAACAATGAGCTTGCGAATGTTGTTGGCACGCGCGGCTACAGCGATCGGGCAATGCGCCGCGGACTCCGCGCAATCCCGCCATCGAGAGACAGCTCGCCCACGAAGAGGGCGTCGTCAGGAGGTTTGTTGTTCAATCCGCCATAAGCGCCCAGAATTCCCAGCGCCATGGGAAGGTCGAAGCCTGAGCCTTCCTTGCGAATGTCGGCTGGGGCAAGATTGATGGTGGTCGTGGTCGGTGGAATGTCGTAACCGCTGTTCTTCAGGGCGGCACGAATGCGTTCGCGGCTCTCCCGCACCGTCGTGTCGGGCAGGCCGACGGTGGTGAAGCTGTCCTTCTCGGTTTTTATCGCGGCAATGTCGACCTCAACTTCAATGAGGCTGGCATCAATGCCATACACCGCGGCACTAAGAGTTTTGTAGAGCATGCAGGAGGTGCACGCCTACCACGTGTTAACTCTTATCAGATTGTCAGCTGAGCCGGTGTGACCGTCCGCACGTGGCGAGGTGATGCCGTGGAGTACTTCTTCCTGCGCCGGACCGGCGAATCCCAAAAAGAGGGCGGAATTCTTTCCGGAAGCGCAGCGCCCAGTTGCACTTCCGTATTGAGAATTCCGCCAACCCGGTGAAGAGGCCAGAACAAAGACGGAGCAAGATGCTCTTGTACTTTCTCTCTGGATCCTTACTTCAAACTGTCTCGAATAAATGACCCAACACCCGGGATTCTTACACTTGCGCCGAGTAAGGCCAATACCCCATCCGCCGTAGCTGCCTACCACTTCTGTTGTAATCGGATGGCAGGAGTTATCCGCCAGCCGGTTCCCGCACCTGTTCGCTATCAAGAAGGGCACGTCGCGCTGGCGCGCCCTCGAATCGAACTGCTATTCCATTTAGACCACCGCAGCGGCTGCACGCTCCGTGTGCGCGCTCACCGGATGCGAGCTGTCTTGCGCTTCAACTACCGCAATGGTCGTGATGTTGACGATCTCTTCTACTTCGACACCGCGCTGCAGCAGGTGGACCGGCTTCGCCATACCAGCAAGAATCGGACCAACGGTTTCTGCCCCGCCGATTGAGCCCAGAAGCTTGCAGGCGATGTTGCACGACTGCAGGTCGGGGAAGATCAGCACGTTAGCCCCGCCTTTCAATGACGAGAACGGAAACGCCTCTTCCATTTTCTTGGCACTGACCGCGATGTTGCCCTGCACTTCCCCATCGATGATCAGGGATGGATCGGCATAGCGAGCCAGTTCGGCGGCGCGGCGCATCTTGTCGCACAACGGATGTTTGGTGCTCCCAAAGCTGGAGAACGAGAGCATGGCCACGCGCGGCTCGATATCGAAGCGGCGGGCTTCCTGAGCTGCGCACAGCGCGATCTCTGCCAGATCTTCGGCGGTGGGTTCGATGTTGACAGTAGCGTCGGCCAGTACATAGAGATCGCCCTTGCGGGTGATGACCAGATACACGCCCGACACCTTGTGAATTCCCTCGCGCACGCCGATCACTTGCAATGCCGGGCGAATGGTCTCGGGATAGTTTTGCGTGACGCCGGAGACGATGGCATCGGCGTCACCCATGCGGACCATCATGGAGCCGAAGATGTTGTTATCGTTCATCAGCTCGTCGGCCGAGCCCAGGGTCACGCCGCGACGCTGCCGCAAGCGATATAGCTCATTGACGTATTCCTGGCGGCGCGGGGCGGTCTCAGGTTCGACAATCGTGACCCCGTCGAGGTTAATGCCAATCTCCGCCGCTGTCCGCTGGATTTCATTACTGCGGCCCAGTAACACCGGAATGGCAATCTTTTCTTCCAGCAGCACGTGGCAGGCACGCAGGATCTTCTGATGCGAACCCTCGGGAAACACAACGCGCTTGGGATTAGCCTGCGCCTTGCGAATCATCATCCGCATCAAGCTCGTGGGCCTTGCCCAGTCGCTTCTCCAGTTGCTCCCGGTATTCGACGATGTCGACCGGCATCTGCGCCACACCCGTTTCCATGGCTGCTTTCGCCACCGCTGCGGCTTCCCACACCAGCACGCGAGGATCGAACGGTTTGGGAATGATGTAGTCGAGGCCGAACTTCAGAGTCTCTACGCCATAGGCCCGGCAAACCGAATCGGGGACGTCTTCTTTCGCCAGGGCTGCCAGGGCATAGGTGGCTGCCAGCTTCATTTCTTCGTTGATGCTGGTGGCGTGCACATCCAGCGCGCCCCGGAAGATAAAGGGGAATCCAAGAACGTTATTGACCTGGTTGGGAAAGTCAGAGCGGCCGGTCGCCATGATGATGTCGTCACGCACCGCGCGTGCTTCATCGTAGGTGATCTCAGGATCAGGATTCGCCATGGCAAATACGACCGGGCTGGGTGCGAGCGAGGCAATCATCTCCGGCGTGAACGCACCTTTCTTGGAGAGGCCCAGCAACACGTCTGCACCCTTGGCCGCGTCAGCCAGCGTCCGCATCGCCGTTTCCTTGGCGAACCGCTCTTTGTAGGGATTCATCCCTTCTTTGCGGCCTTTGTAGATGACGCCCTTCGTGTCGACGAGGGTGATGTTCTCGCGCTTGGCTCCCAGGCAGACATAATGCTCGGCGCAGGCGATGCCTGAGGCTCCAGCACCATTGACGACAATCTTGATCTGGTCGATGCGCTTGCCGGTCAGCTCGACAGCATTCACCAGCGCGGCGCCGGAAATAATCGCGGTGCCATGCTGGTCATCGTGGAAGACGGGAATTTTCATCGTCTTCTTCAGAGTCTCTTCAATGTAGAAGCATTCCGGCGCCTTAATGTCTTCCAGGTTGATGCCGCCGAAGGTGGGTTCCAACAATTGGCAGGCTTTGATGATGTCGTCGGGATTCTTGGTGTTCAGCTCGATGTCGAACACGTCGATGTCAGCGAATCTTTTGAACAGGACGCCCTTGCCTTCCATGACTGGCTTGCCAGCCAGGGCGCCGATGTCGCCCAATCCGAGTACGGCCGTTCCGTTGGTCACCACAGCAACCAGATTGCCTTTAGCGGTGTATTTGTATGCGTCCTGCGGATTCTTCTCGATTTCAAGACAGGGGTCGGCCACACCCGGCGTGTAGGCGAGACTAAGATCGCGTTGCGTAAGACAAGGCTTGGTGGAAGTAACTTCTATTTTCCCCGGCCGTGACCCAAAGTGATAATCGAGAGCGTCCTGCTTAGTGATTGCCATGAAGGCCTCCAAGAAAATGAACTGGGAGTGGGTGTGCGAGCACGTTTACGAGGGCGCGTTTATGGCCGAGGCTGCCGATTAACCAAGCGGCCAGCGGTAATGAATTATCTGCGGCAAAGATGCGCCCTTTGGTGCGGACACCACACAAGTTCTCCGGAACCCAAAGAAGGCCCCGTAGTTCGAGGATGGGCTGCTTCAGGCTGAGGCAAAAGGGCTAACGTCACAACGGGTTGTGAGGAGAGTCACGAAACCAGTGGGTGGTGAATAGAAGCGCTTCGTTGCAGCGGGTGGATCAGGGCAGATGGACATCCCGCAAGTCTATCCACCAACCACTATTCACTGACCACTGCGCCGAGTTCCTGCACGATCTGCACACTGGAGCTGGTGCCAATGCGATTGGCGCCGGCATCGAGCATGTCCATGAATTGCGCGGCAGTCCGAATGCCGCCCGCCGCCTTGACCCCGATCTTCAGACCAACCACGCCACGCATTAAGGCCACGTCGGCATGCGCTGCACCGGCCTCAGACATGCCCGTCGATGTTTTGACAAAGTCCACACCAGCGTCGGCCGCTAGCGCGCAGGCCAGAATTTTTTCTTCCTGGCTCAGCAGCGCATTTTCCAGAATGATCTTTAACAGCCCACCGTGCTGGCGAGTCAACCGGGTAAGGCTGCGCATTTCAGTTTGCACCAGGACGCGATCCCCCGATTTCAAGGCGCCGATGTTCATAACCATATCCAACTCATGCGCGCCATTGCGCAGAGCCGCATCGGCCTCAACCATCTTGGTGAGCGTCAGGTTGGCACCTAATGGAAAGCCCACGACCGTACCCACTTTCACCGTCGTTCCGCGCAACTGCGACGCAGCCAGAGCGACGTTTGCCGGAGTGACCATGACGGCATGGAATCCGAAACGCACGGCCTCGTGACAAAGTGCGATGATCTGGTTGCGCGTAGCGTCTGCTGTTAACAGGGTGTGATCGATGAGATTAGCTGCACTTCGCCAATCGCTCACGGGAAGAGCGAGCGTCCCAGCCACGACGGAAGGATAAACAGCCATGACGAGATCAGATTTCATGTCGTAATGGAGACGGACTCCAATACACAGACATCTGGCAGATTACGATAATGCTCGGCAAAGTCAAGCCCATATCCTACAACAAACTCGTCCGGTATCTGGAAACCAACATAATCTCCCTGGATATCTTCGGTTCGTCGCGAGACTTTATCCAGCAAAGCGGCGATTTTTAGCGCCTTTGGACGATGGGCCTGCAACAGGTTCCGGATATAGGTCAAGGTCAGGCCGGTGTCGAGAATATCTTCGACCAGGATGATGTTTTTGCCCTCCACCGAATGGTCCACATCCTTTACCAGCCGCACTTCCCCGCTTTGTTGCTTGGCGTTTCCATAGCTGGAAACGGCGATGAAATCGAAGCTGACGTCGAGCTTAATTTGCCGCGCCAGGTCAGCCAGAAAAATTGTCGCGCCCTTGAGCACGCCGATGAGCAAAACCGATTCACCAGCAAAATCGGTGGTGATGCGCGCGCCCAACTCGGCTACCTTGGCCGCGATCTGCTGGCGCGTGATCAGAACCCTGAGTTTGTCCACCAACTAGCTTTCTGCGAACACCGACCTAGAGCTGCGAATCGATCGGGCGTGATCTCGAAAACGAAGCAACAACCAAGGGAGCTTACCCAATCTCGCCCCATTCTACCCTGCTGATTGCCAGGAGTTCGAAAAGTTCGGGCGCCCGGCCCGCACTACCTGATCTACTTGTTAAGACCCGACGGCTGGCTGCTTTGCACCCAGGCGCTGTACCACATGTTCCGCAACATCTCCGCTCCGGCAGCCAGCCGATGGCGAATGAAGTCGCGCGACGCGGTTGTACCCGCGCCATCGAAGCCGCGTTCTTTCTCCAGTTGATATGCGGTTTCAACCAGCTGATGAGAGTCGCGAAGGTAGCGCAGGTAGTCCTGGAAAGGATCGCTGAGCAATTGCGGCTGCGCGGGCACCAGGTCGGCGAATTGCAGCTCCTTTAGATTAGCGACGACGAAGGTGGTTTCCATCTTTGCATGCACCGTGGTAGCCGTGGTGTATCCCTTGGGATTTGGCCCAACCCATCCGTTGTAATGAACGGTGGTATGCATCGGATTGGAGCCGTCTCCGACGTAATGGCCCAACCAGCCAGCGTAGAAGATCGCGTTGGCTTCGGCAAAATCAGGATTGCGATGGGCGAGAAGAGCGCGGCGATATTCGCGGAAAGCCACCACTAGCCGCTCGTAAACCTCAATCGTGATGTAAGGCTGCAGCCCCACGTGCTCAGGCAGCAGATCCTCGGGATTGCCCGGCGTCTGCGCCCGTTTCGCCGCCAGCGCACGATAGAAGCTGTAGCGATCGGGCGGCAGCTCCATGCCTTCTATCGATTCCAGAACGATGTAGTGGTCCGGTTCCTGCGAGCGCTTCAAGGCCAGCTCGGACGGTTCACGCCAGCGATCGGGCTCGGGCGCGAGATAGGCGAGCTGCGCAGCGGCATTGCGCAAGAAGGCAGGAACCTCGGGCGGCAATTTTTCGGCGGCCACGCGATTGATGGCGCTGTGGCCTTCATTGCCCCACGGCCAGGCCGGACACATCAAAGACAAGATTGCCAAAACGCAAACAGCGGTGCGACGCGCGGTAGTTTTCATCGGATTCGCCTGCGAGTAAGCTTATGGCATGACACTTTCAGCTCGCAATCAGCTTAAGGGTACCGTTGAGGAGCTTCAGCTCGGCGGAGTAATGGCTCACATCGTAGTGCGGGTGGGGGAAAACCTGATCGAAAGCGTGATTACCCGCCGGAGCGCCGAGGAGATGGCGCTCAAGAAGGGCGACGTCGTCAAGGTCGTGATCAAGTCAACCGAGGTAATGCTGCAGAAAGACTAAGAACTTCCCGGCGGAAAATCGGTTCTTGGCATTTGCATCGCCATCTTTCTGGCGCCGTGCAGAGCCGCAAGACTCCATCAACTTCACCACCTCAGATTTCTTTATGAAATTGTCGGATTGGTGTGCCGTCCTTCCGCTCTCCGGTCATCTCCGTAAACCATCAGAAAGCAAAACGAGCACCGATTAACGGGGCAAAGTTGCTGTTGTGGTAATAGGGAACGCCCGGGCCATGAGGAATGGCGATGGAGAGTCCGCCGGTCACATAGGAGTACGCAAGTCCGGCAAAAGCATCGAAACGCGGGGTGAAGTGATGATCCGCATAGAGCGACACCTCGTTGAGGCTGCCCGCGCAGGAAGCGCGGAATCCCGCTTCGGTCGAGCACTCTGGGGGAACACGGAAGTCGTTCTGCCACTGCCGGTACCAGGCCAAAGTGATGTCGGTTTTTTGGTCGAAAGCGTATTTCGCACCCGTCCAAAAGACCTGCACCAGCTTTTCAGAATCAAGATTGTTGTCCTCGACTCCGCTCATTTGATAACCGCCCTGGTCCGAGGCGGCAACACCCAACGGGTACGTCGGGTTATGCTGCCAGATGTATTCGTAGCCTGCATAGAACTTGAACCGGTCCCACGTATACTTGGCAGCGCCCATAATGGCGACGTTGTTGGTTACGATGCCATATACGGTGTTGGTCGTCGGGATGACATTGTTCCCGGTGATCGGGTTGGTATTGATGCTGTTGGTGGTCGACTGATAGGGCTGGGTCGGACTCTGAGGCCCCAGCAAGGGGTTCAATACGCTGATCGCCTGGTTGTAACGTTGGGCGACAAGGTCGACCGACAACTTGCCGTAGTTCCCGCCGATGTCGAATCCGTATGCGTTGTTGTGCGCCGACTCCGCCGTACAGTTGGCCGCAGTCCAGGTTGGGGAGGCCGAGTAACAGCCGCCCGTACCGTCGGCGAATTTATACATCGCCCCGAAATGGATGTGCCGATAGGTGAGGCGATACTTAATGGCATCGTCCCAACGGGAGTCTTCGGTGTCGCCGCCGCCAGCCATCGTGCCGTTATACCCGATGTACGAAAAGGCATAGGCTCCCCCGGCTGGATCGTAGACGAGCATCGCATCGGTACCGAGAGTGCGCTGACGACCAAAGGTCACCGTGCCAAATTGCGTGGACGATATGCCGCCATAGATTTCGTCATTGAAGGGTTGGCCCGCGCGCGCACCGTCAATGGCGAACGAATAGGCGGCCCTGGGCAGGCCGTTATTGGCGATCTGCGTGGCCGACGCGTTGGCCAGCAAGCCGGAATTCGGATTGATGCCAGTGGAAGCGTTGAACACAACCGACCAGCCCTTCGCAAACTCTTCCTTGCCCCTGATGCCCAGACCCGTCTGCTGCAGATTATTCACGGCGGGGAGAAACATACTTTGATAGCCGTTTCGGTTCACCAGAGATTCGCCTTCATAGTTATAGCCATTTACCGGCAAACCGTGACTGACCCATCCGACGCCGATGTCATACGCACCGTACAGCGTGATGCCGTGCCAGGTCAGCGTGCAATCGGTGGTGAGGAACTCGTGGCCGCCGGCGCAGGCGTCGGGGCCGCCCCGCCGCATCTGAATGTCGACCGTGGCGTCCTGGCCAGCCGCCAAGCTGATTCCAGCGTGCGTTTCATCGGTGAACCCTTGTTTTGCTGCACGGATCTCGATGCGCCCCAGAGGCAGGCCGGACGTCTGATAGTGCCCGCCACTGTCGGTTTTGATCGTGCGCGTTTCACCTGTATCGATGTTCTTGACTGTCACCTCGACATCGCGGAGGGCTGCGCCAGTTTGGTCCGTCACCATGCCGGAAAGGCTCGCTCCCATTTGGGTCTGACCCGTTGTGTTGCTTGAGGTCTGAGGCGTGGTGTTGGCTTGCGACCGGGTCGACGTGCTTGAGTCGGTGGTCGATAGGCCGAATGCGGCGCTGTCCAGGCAGAGAACGGTTAAGAGGAATGCCAGGGCAGCCAAACGATACCTCATGAGAGTTCTCCTGAATCTTTTCGAAATGCGACGGGCCTCCTTTAGGAGGCAGAGGCGAATTTACGAATCTAAGCGATTCAATAAGCCATGTCAAAGCGATTTAAGTCGTTTTGTTGGGTTCGCCCGGGCCGACCTGTGGGTTCGCGCCGCGAAGGATAGCGATACCATGGTGCGCTGGCAGTTCCCATCGTGCAGCCTCGGTGAGCTCAATGACAAAGAAGTGGTATCCGTTCCTGTGTGCAGCCTGATGTTTACTGCTCTTCATCCCTGCAGTATCGGCCCAAACCCTGCAGATCATCGATGCCGAAGGCCGCTCCTCCAGCGTAGCCGCTGCCCAAATCGCCGGAATGCCGCACTTGCGGTTACTGCACAAGACCGATGCCGGGTTCGGGGGCTTTGAAGTGCCCTTGGCCCAGCTTCGATACACTGAGGAAGTTCAAATAGGAGCTCAGCGAATGGAAATTAAACGAGCTGGCACGCAAGCTTCGGCCAAAGGACCGTCAGACTGGTTCACGGGCACGGTCCGCATCGACCCGCTGTTTCAGGCGCCCGACCCGGCGCTCGTTCAAGGCGCCAGCGTAACCTTCGAGCCGGGCGCACGGACAGCCTGGCACACACATCCGCTTGGTCAAACTCTCATCGTCACGGCCGGCTGCGGCTGGGCCCAGCGCGAAGGCGGACCTGTCGAAGAAATTCGGCCAGGTGACGTGGTCTGGTTCTCGCCCGGCGAAAAACACTGGCATGGCGCTACGCCGGCCACGGCCATGGTGCATATCGCCATTCAGGAAAAGAAGGACGGCAAGGTTGTCGACTGGATGGAACAGGTGACTGACGCGCAATACCGCAAGTAGCCCAGCGAGGATCACGTAAAGAGCCGAAGGCTCCTGCGAGTCAGGTCAGCGATCTTCTGCTATCTCCCGCTGGTTCAGCCCGCAAAGGAGCAAGGCACGCGGCATAACCGACAGCCTACTCATACCCGCGCCAGATGAACCCCGAACCATTTCTTGCGGTCGCACCAGGTGTGCTCCAGAGCGAAGCCGCTCTCCCGCAGAATCGATTCGATCATGGCGTCGGTGTACTTGTAGCTGTTTTCGGTGTGGATGCGCTCGCCTCGTTCGAATCTCACATCCAGATCGAGCGGCGGCAGGAAGGCGGTCTGCTCGGCCATGCTCTCCAGGTAGATTTCCATTCGCGAGCAGCGACGGTTCCACAGGGCGATGTGGCGGAAGGCGTCGAGGTCGAAGTCGGCATCCAGTTCGCGATTCAGGCGCGCCAGGATGTTTTTGTTGAAAGAAGCCGTGACGCCCTGCGAGTCGTCGTAGGCGGGCACAAGAATCTTTGGGACTCTTGGCGAAATCGGCGCCCAGCAGCAAGGCGTCTCCCGAACGCAGCGTCCGCCGGATGCGGCGCAGAATTCGGATGGCCTCGTCGGGCTCGAAGTTGCCAATGCTGGAGCCGATGTAGAGCACCAGCTTGCGGCCGCTGATGCGGCTCAACGCAGGAACGCCGCCGGTGTAATCGGCAACGATGGGATTCACGCGCAGTACTGGAAATTGCCGGCCGAGTTGGCGCACGGCTTCATCCAGCGCGGTGGGCGAAACGTCGATGGGATAGAACAGCGTGCGGCTCTGCCGCTGCAGCAGCTCTTCAATCAGAATGCACGTCTTGGTGGCAGTGCCTGCGCCCAAGCTCCACCAGCGTCAAAGCCGTGCCAGCCTGCTCCAGAATTTCGCCGGCAAAACTCTCCAGAATCGAGCGCTCGGTGCGGGTGAGGTAATACTCGGGAAGCTCGGTGATCTGCTCGAAGAGCTGCGGAGCCGATCTGATCGTAAAAGAGTTTGGAGGGAAGACGTTTGGGCATCGCCGTTAACCCGTCGCGCACGTCGAGGGCTATGGCATCGTTGGTCAGGAACTGCAGTTGTTTGCTAGTCGCCATTGGCTAACCGAATGCCCATGAACTGCCAGCGCACATGGGGCGGGAAAAAGTTGCGGTAAGTGGCCCGCATGTGCGATTGCGGCGTTGCGCAAGAACCGCCGCGCAGCACCATCTGATTGCACATGAACTTGCCGTTGTACTCGCCCACAGCTCCGGCCGCGGGCTTGAACCCGGGATAAGGCGTGTACGCACTCGACGTCCACTCCCATACGTCGCCGAACATCTGGGCTAACGATTGATTCGAATCTTGAGGCCGAGGATGCAATTCTCCAGTCTCAACGAAGTTGCCGGTCACAGGAGCAGACCGCGCGGCAATCTCCCATTCGAATTCAGTAGGCAGCCGCGCTCCAGCCCAATGGGCAAAGGCATCGGCTTCGTAAAAGCTGATGTGACAGACTGGCTCGTCCAATTGCACAGGCTGCATTCCTTCGATGGTGTAGGACCACCACTCGCCGTCTCGCTGCTCCCAATACAGAGGCGCGTTCCACTGATTGTTGCGGACGCAGTCCCATCCGTCCGACAACCACAGCGTGGCTTTCCCGTAACCGCCGTCGCGCATGAATTCCAGGTACTCGCCATTGGTCACCAGTCGAGATGCCAGGCGAAAGGGCTGGAGATAAACATTGTGACGCGGACCTTCGTTGTCGAAAGCGAAACCGCTTCCCTCGAAAGCCAACCGAAAAGACGCCTTCCGAAAAGCTATGCCACTTCAACGGGCGAAACAGATTTCAGGTGCTTTGCGGCGGCGGAATCTCGATAAGCCGGACGCAGCGGATTGGTCCAGAGCCCGTTCTTCACGTCGGTAACGATCAGTTCCTGGTGCTGCTGCTCATGATTGATACCCAGTTCGATCAAGTCGAGCGCCGCAGCGCGGTAATTCGTTTCCTAGCAAGCCGGCCATGGCTTCGTCGATATCAGCGCGATAAGCGTGAACCTCGTCCAGGCTGGGACGCGACAGGGTATGGCGCAAGGCGCGCAGTGGACGGTCGCCGACCGTGTTGTAGTAAGAATTGAAGAGATTGCGAAACGCCGGATGGAACGGACGATAGTGAGGAACGTATTGCGAAAGGAGAAACGTCTCGAAGAACCAGGTGGTATGCGCCAAATGCCACTTCGCAGGACTGGCATCTGCCATGGGCTGCAGGCTGTGATCCTCAATCGAAAGCGGAGCGCACAGTCGCAACGACATATCGCGCACGCTTCGGTACTTCCCCGCCAGCGACAAGTCTTCCGGACATCGGGAAGCTTCCGCGCGCGTGGACCCAGCTTCAGTGCTATGCATAACTGGCTGCAACATGGCCTCTGTTAGATGCAGAAGATACGTGGCTCGCACTGCCCCAGGCCAAAACTGCTCCTGAGGCCAAGCCGACTGAACAAAAGATGCTGAAAGCTCAAGAAGGGTACAAAAATTCGTAGCAGAAGATCAATGGCGGTCTGGAGGTCTGCTATCAAACACAAGGTGTAGCGTGAGGCCTTATGTTACAGATTAGCGAAAAACCTCGGAAGGAGCGGTCCATTACTCTGCGATTTGGGGAGCCACAGGCTCGGCGCAAGGCTCTTCTAGAACCGCCGACGGCCGCTCGTAAAGTCCGCGGATGGCGTTCCAGCGAACCTTCAGCACCTCCAGACCCATCTTGATGCCATCGCGCAGCGGGTTGATCTTGGAGCGATGATCATGCGCCCACTCAACCGGAACCTCGACCGTCCGTAGCTTGAACTTGTCGGCCAGGAACAATAGCTCAGGATCGAATCCCCAGCGTTCGATGCGCTGCCGGGTAAAGACGGTCTGTGCAGCCCGCCGGGAAAAAGCCTTGAAACCGCACTGTGTGTCCCGATGCCTGAGCCCCAACACGAGGCGCAGAGCGCCGTTAAAGAGGCGTCCATAAAGCTGCCGATACCAGGGTTGGCGTTCGGTCTGCAGCTCGGCGTCGAGCCAGCGCGACCCGATGGCAATATCGGCGCCCTGTTCGAGAGTGCGGAAAAGTTTGTCGGCCTCGTAGATGGGCGACGACAAATCAGCGTCGGTAAACAGCATTACATCGCCATGAGCGTGGAGCATGCCGTTGCGGACACTATATCCTTTGCCGCGATTGCCCGGATTGTCGATCACGCGAACATCGGGATTGCCCGCGGCCAACTGGCGCACCACTGCGGCGGTGTCGTCGCTGGAGCCATCATTGACCACAATGATCTCGCTCTGCATTTGCCGTTGGCGAATGTAGTCGAGTACTTTGGGCAGCGACATCGTAAGCCGCTCGCCTTCGTTATAAGCCGGAATTATGAAGCTGTAGATCAAATCCATCACGCATGTTAGAAACACATTCATTGTATGGCAGTTGTAAGCAAGTAAACATTTACTTTGAAAAATGTTCCCCGCAGGGTTGCCGGGCAACGCATCCGCACTTGCGGCCTGCACGCAGGCGGGATTAGCCTTCCAGACAGTAACCTCATTATGCGAACTCCTACTCTGTTTATGGTTACCCTGCTGATTCCGATACTCGCGACAGCCGTTTCTAAACCGCACGTCGTGGCATTCGGCAAAGCGACCTCGGTGAAGCTCTTGATCGGCCCGTCGGAAGACAAGACGTTGGACATCACCGTCCGTTCGCTGTACGTGGACACAAAGCTCAAGGAGTTCACCACCGGCGACTCCCACGACGTGACCGATCGCGAGTTCGTTGTGCGTCGCGCCTATCGAATCAACGACACCTTACCCGACGATAGCCGCAAAGCTGCCAAGTGGCTGTGGCAGCGCGGCGGATGGTTGCTGGTGGATCGTGTCTCGGGAAAGATTTCACTGGTGAAACTGCCGGATTTCGATCCGTTCTATTCGGAGGTAAGCTGGTATCGCGACTATGCCGCCTATTGCGGCATCACGACGAATGGCGAGCGGGCGACGGCGGTCGTAGGCGAAATCGGAGGCAAGAAAGCCGCTATTCCGCAAAGAATTGGGCAAGGCCAGCATGGGAGATTCGCCCGATAGCAATTGCGCGCCGCCCCACTGGGACCGGCAGCCCGCGCGGGTGACGTTCCTGCCGAAAGAAGGCGATAAATTCAGCGTCAACGTCAGCGGACGCTTTGCCGACGAGGCGCCTGACAATGATTCGGACGACCAGTAAACGGAGCACGCAACCTTGAAAAGTTTTGACGACCTCTTGCGCGATGCCGAGATAGCTCACGGCCATCTCTGCGCCGGACAGATCCTGGGCGTTCGCCTGGCCATGCGCGGACTGGAGCTGCTCGGCATCGACGATCCTCACGGCAAAGACCGCAAGCGCCTGATTACGTTTGTCGAGATCGATCGCTGTGCCACCGATGCGGTCGGCGTGGTCACCGGATGCCGCTTGGGCAAGCGCGCGCTGAAATTTCGCGACTGGGGCAAAGTCGCCGCAACTTTCGTGGACCTCGACTCAGGCCGTGCGGTCCGCGTCTGTGCCAAGGAAAGCTCAAAGAGCCTGGCCCGGCAGATGCATCCTGAGATCGAAAACAAGAACCAGCAGCAGATGCTCGCCTATCGTGAAATGTCGAATGACGACTTGTTCAGCGAGCAGTGGGTGAAAGTGGCTCTTCCTCCGGAAGAACTGCCCGGCTTCAAAGGCGAGCGCATTGTCTGTGCCGAATGCGGCGAGGGTATTAACTTTCAGCGCGAAGTGCGGCGTGACGGGACGATTCTCTGCCGAGCCTGCGCCGGCGAACGGTACTACGAAGAAATTTCGTGATTCACTTTTGAAGAAATCGCCTGAAGAGGCGCTTTTTCATAGCGTCCGCGGCGCCAGCGCATGTTCTGCCACGTGAGCGACCCGCAAGATGGTCGCCTCGTCGAAGTGTTTTCCCAGAATCTGCATGCCGATCGGCAGGCCTTGTTTGTTCTTCCCACATGGGATAGAAATTCCTGGAATTCCGGCCAAGTCCGCCGTCACCGTGAAGATATCAGCCAGGTACATTGCCAGAGGATCGTCTGTCTTTTCGCCTAGCTTGAACGCCGGAGTCGGCGTCGTGGGCGTAACGATTGCGTCCACCTTGGCGAAAGCTTCGTCGAAATCGCGCGCCAGCAAACTGCGCACCCGTTGCGCCTTCAGGTAATACGCGTCGTAATACCCAGCGCTCAGCACATAGGTTCCCAGCATGATGCGGCGCTTCACTTCAGCTCCAAAACCTGCGTCACGAGTGCGGCGATACATCTCGCTTAAAGTCTTGGCCTCGCTCGACCGCAGCCCGTAACGCACGCCATCAAAGCGCGCCAGGTTCGACGACGCTTCGGCCGTCGCGATCACATAGTAGGTCGGAATCGAATACGCAGTGTGCGGCAGAGAGATCGGTACAACCTCGGCTCCGGCATTCACCAGTTCCTGAAGGCCGAACTCAACCGCCGCCCGCACTTCAGGGTCAAGCCCATCTTCAAAGTATTCGAGTGGAACACCGATCTTCATGCCCGTCACGGGCTTCCCGATTTGCGCACAGTAATCGGGCACGGGGACTTCGGCGGTGGTGGAGTCGAGAGGATCGCGTCCCGCCAGGGCCTGCAGCATGATGGCCGCATCCTTCACGGTCTTGCCGAACGGGCCCGGATGATCGAGCGACGAGGCAAATGCGATCAGACCATAGCGCGAGACGCGCCCGTAGGTCGGCATCAGGCCCACTACGCCGCAGAACGCAGCCGGCTGCCGGATCGAGCCTCCGGTATCAGAACCCAGCGACGCCACCGCCGTTCCCGCGGCAACTGCAGCGGCGGAGCCTCCGGAAGAGCCTCCGGGCACGCGCGACAAATCGTGCGGATTGTGCACCGGATGGAAGCCTGAATTTTCGTTCGACGAGCCCATGGCAAACTCGTCGCAATTGGTCTTGCCGAGGATGATGGCGCCCGCTTCTTCCAACTTGGCCACGACTGTCGCGTCATAAGGGGCGATGAAGTTTCCCAGAATCTTCGAGCCCGCAGTCGTGCGAACATCTTTGGTGGTGAAGACATCCTTGACCGCGACCGGTACTCCAGCCAGCGGTGGCAGAGCGTTGCCTTTGTCGGCAATTGCGTCGATGCGCTTTGCCTGGGCGTAAGCGCGTTCCTTCGACAGAGTAAGGTAAGCGCCGATCGCGCCGTCTTCAGCAACGATCTTGGCATAGAAGGCGTCAACCAACGCGGTCGCCGTCGTCTCTTTTTCCAGCACCGCGGTACGCGCGGCATCAACTGTCAGCAGATCGAGATTCATGATGTAGGAGCAGGCCGCTTTCTAGCGCTCGATGACCTTGGGCACTTTGAAGAAGGTTCCGTCGGTTGCCGGCGCATTGCGCAGCGCCTCGTCGTGGGGCAGGCAAGGCCGCGGCTCGTCGGCGCGCATGGCGTATGCGAAGGGGTTGGCACCATTCTTGTCTTTCGTCTCACCGTAGCGGCTGGCGACTTGCGCCATGGGCTCGACGTTGCTGGTGTCCAACTGGTTCAGCCGGTCGATATAACCAAGAATCGAGTTCAGGTCCTTCAACATGCGCGCGCGCTCCTCGGTTGTCAGTTCGAGGTTCGCCAGGTCCGCAACATAGGAAACATCTTTTTCCGAAACCATCCGGTAACACCTTCTTGAAAGCTTGTACTAACGTTCTGCCCGATCGGCAGCGACAAACTGGATTGCGCTCACCGGCTCCGAACTGATCTGATTGAGCGCGGTGAGATACTGCCGGCTCAGACCCTGCAATTGATCCTTCCAAGTCTTGTCCGGCACTGCCACTGTCAACACTCCATCAGCAAAATGCACGGCGCTGGTGCGCTCCGCCGTACTTGCCCCACAAGCCAGTGGCCACGCCAGCATCGGAGCATTCGTTCCTTCGCGGCGCAGGGTATCGGTGAAAATCTTCCTCAGCGTTGCACGTGCATGTTGCATGGCGGAACTTCGATTTTAGCACCGGTTTTCGTACGCGACTGTTCGCCTAGCCAGCCGCGGGAAACTCACGCCGCACGAAGGCGAGCGCCTCTTCCCTGCTGCGCAGCGAGCCCTCCAGTTGCGCATCCTCAATCGACGACAGCATCGAACGGAATTCCGGACCAGGCGTGTAACCGAGTTGGATGAGATCTTCGCCAGTCAGCAGCGGTGTCGGCCTTATCTCTTCCGCAGAACTATGTTCCAGGTGATCGCGCACAAAGTTGTAGAGCGACAAGTTGCAGTGGCTGCTCAGGCAGTCCAGGCGGTGCAGTTCCAGGTGCTCCTCGAATCGCGGCAGGCGCATGAAACGCTTCAGGGTCGATTTCTTCATCTTTTCCGCATCCCCGAAGCGCATGTGATTCGCCACTAGCGCCATGATCTGCTTGGTGTCGTCATTGGAGAAATGCAATCTGTGGCAGATCTCCTCTGCCATGCGAGTGCCGACTTCGACGTGTCCATCAAAACGGATGCGGTCGGGCGCGACTCGGAACGTTGGAGGCTTGCCCACATCATGCAATAGCGTTCCCCATGCCAGCGTTCGCGAGCACTTGGGTGGCAGCTTCTCCAGCAGAAGCATGGTGTGAATCCAGACATCACCTTCAGGATGATATTGCGGCGGCTGTTCCACTCCATGCATGCGGTCGACTTCCGGCAGCACCTGCTTCAGCAAGCCGGACTCATCCAACAACTCGAACGCCTGCCGCGCGCTGCCTTCGGTAAGCATCTTGGTCAGTTCGTCGCGCACACGTTCTTTGCTGACCTGATGGATCAACGGCGCCAGCTTCTGAATCGCCGCAAACGTCGCCGGCTCGATAACGTAGTGAAAGCGCGCGGCGAAGCGAACCGCGCGTAACATGCGCAGTTTGTCTTCCTGAAAACGGAGTTCGGGATCGCCAATCGCGCGGATCACGCCAGCCTTCAGATCGTCGCGACCACCGACGAAATCGAGCACGCGATTCCCCTCAAGCGGGTCCATCAGCAGGCCGTTGATGGTGAAGTCGCGGCGCTGCACGTCCTCCTTGGGGTCGGTCGAGTAGCGCACCTGGTCAGGATGGCGGCCGTCGGAATAAGCACCGTCATTGCGGAAAGTGGCAACTTCTACGTAGTTGGGGTGCTCGGAAGGCGTGGCCGGACGTGGCATGTCGTCGGGCGCGGGAACCAGCACCACTCCGAACTGTGCGCCTACTGCATAGGTCTCGGGGAAGATGCGCATGACTTCGGGCGGCGTGGCATCGGTGGCAACGTCGTAGTCGGTGGGCTCCAGCCCTAGCAGCATGTCGCGCACACAGCCTCCGGCGAAGTAAGCCTGGAAGCCTTGCTGGCGAAGCTCGCGAACGATGTTGGTGGCGTGTTGCCGCATGGAAAATTGATGATACCGCGTTGGACGCCTGGGGACGCAGGCTCGATGCGGGATCGCCTCGTACAATAGCCTTGTGGCCGATGTTTTCATCCTGGGCATCGAAAGCTCCTGCGACGAGACTGCTGCGGCCGTAGTCCGTTCTGGCGAAGAGGTGATTTCGAATGTCGTCTACTCGCAGATCGCCACTCACCAGCCTTACGGGGGAGTGGTACCCGAGCTGGCTTCGCGCGAGCATCTCCGCGCCATCGTTCCCGTGGTCCGCAAGGCGGTCGAGGATGCTGGCAAAACCTACGAAACCATCGACGCCTTGGCCGTAACCAAAGGCCCGGGGCTGGCGGGCGCGCTGCTGGTAGGCCTGAGCTATGCCAAAGCGTTGTCTTACGCTCTCGAGAAGCCGCTTATCGGCGTGAACCATCTGGAGGGCCACATCCACGCCGTTCTGCTGGAGGAGCGGCAAAACGGCAATCGCGAACTTCAGTTTCCGGTGCTGGCCTTGGTGGTCAGCGGCGGACATACGCACTTATATCTCGCGCGAACGTACAGCCGCTGCCTGGACCTACCACGATGTAGGACATACCCGGGATGACGCTGCCGGCGAGGCTTTCGACAAAGTCGCCAAGCTTTTGGAACTTGGATATCCGGGCGGCCCGGTGATCGACTATCTTGCCCAGCACGGCGATCCTCAGGCAGTGAAGTTTCCTTTCGCCCAGATGAAGCACCGCGACCGCAATCCCCAGAATCGGCATCCTGACGACGAGCAGCGCATGGATTTCTCCTACAGCGGGATCAAGACGGCTGTGCTGCGTTACGTGGAGACCCACAATATGCGCGCCAGCATCGAGCAGCGCCGGCGCAGGCTGGCGGGAGGCTCGCTTCCCTCTCGCGAGCAGATTCTGGCCGCTTGCGACTCGCAAACCCTCGACCTGGTCGCCTCGTTTCAGCGAGCTATCGTGAACGATCTGGTGAGCAAGACTTTATCGGCCGCGCGGCGAGCACAATGTCGCTACGGTGCTGGTCACCGGAGGCGTGGCGGCCAACTCCGAATTGCGCAACACTTTCAATCGTCGGGCCGAGGAAGAAGGCCTGACCGTGCTGTTCCCTTCCCGCAAACTCTCCACCGACAATGCCGCGATGATCGCGGCTGCCGCCTACCCACGGTTCCTGGCGGGAGAGTATGCCGAGCCGGAGTTGTCGGCCGATGCCGGATTACGATTGCGCTGAGGGTGAATCCCGCTATAGGATTCCGCACGGAACAGAAAGATCGTTGGCAGCCAGGTTCGCATGGTTCGGCCCCGGGCACACTTATGCAACTTTCCGAAGGCTGCAGGCGCTTCGACCTAACTACTTATTCTTCTTCTTCAGCTGGGAGTTTGGATTCGATATCCATGTCGCGGAACTCGCTCGATTCGAAGATTTCGCGGCATTCGAGGCACTCCACGTATTCCGCATCTTCGTCTCGAGAGACCACCTGGACTCGGGGATGCCGACACTGGTTGTCCATCGCGTCGCTCTGAGGGTAGTTGTGAGTTGTGTTTGCTGGCTGGCCGCCATTCATATGAAAATTAGTCTCAGGGAAGAAGGAATTTCAATTGTCGGGTATTGTAGACCGGGGTTATTGGTTGTCAAGCATTTCTCATATTAATTTCCGTGCTAATTCACAGTTACCTGCCCAACTTAAGTGTCACGCCGAATTTCCGGCGCAGAATTGCCGACGGGGCACGGAGTTTCCCCGGCCTGGGCGTGCAAATCCTTACCAATTGGCATCCAATCTGGAACCAGTAATTTGCGGAACTTCAAGCGCTACAGTCTAATAGAGCCGTACCACGAATTGGCAGGCAACATTACACCGCCTTGACGGCATCAAAAGCGCAATGGCAGAGGTGCGAATCATTGACCATAGCTAAGAAGATTCTGGCCAACGGAATGTCGGAGCATGAGGCCATCGACCTGGCTAAGCAGGGCGACGCCCAGTGCTTCGAGGCCTTGTACGGTCTGCACAAGCGACGCGTTTACTCCTTGTGTCTGCGCATGACCGGTAACACGGCGGAAGCGGAAGACCTGACGCAAGAAGCCTTCTTGCAGCTATACCGCAAGATCTCGACGTTTCGCGGAGAGTCGGCGTTCTCCACCTGGCTGCACCGTCTGGCGGTGAATGTCGTCCTCATGCATCTGCGCAAGAAGGGATTGCCTGAGGTCTCGTTGGAGGAGACCATGGAGCCCCAACAGGAAGACGGCCCCAAGAAGGACATCGGAACACGCGATAACGTGTTGGCCGGATCGATTGACCGGGTCAACCTGGAGCGAGCTATCGAGAGCCTGCCTCCGGGGTACCGGATTATTTTCGTGTTGCACGACGTGGAAGGCTACGAACACAACGAAATCGCAGAGATGATGGGCTGCTCAATCGGCAATAGTAAGTCGCAGCTTCATAAAGCGCGAATGAAACTTCGCGATCTTCTCAAGCTGAGCAAGGCCGAGAAGGCCGCCAGACGATAGCAGGAAGAAGCGTTCGCGAATGAGTTGAGGTCAGTTGATGGAATCAGCGTAGCGGAGGATAGTTACACACCGCGGGCCGGTTCCACGGGAGAGATAAGAGCTATGACGTGCGCGGAGTTTCAAAAGGTTCTGCCTTACATCATCGATGGAGAGGGCAGCAAAGAGGAGCAAGAGCATTTGGCTTCGTGCCACGTGTGTTCTGACCTGGTCCGTGACCTGAAGTATATTGCCGAGTGCGCCAAACTGTTGGTGCCTATGGAAGATCCCAGCCCGCGAGTGTGGGACGGCATTCAAAAGTCTTTAGAGCACGACGGCTTGGCAAAACCAGAGCGCAGAAATTATTGAATGCCGAGACTCCCAGCCGGTGAAAGCTTCTGGGCGACGGGAGTCCACGGTCCTTCGCAAACTTTTTCTGCCAGACAACCCGTCACCCGCTAACTAGCCTCGTAGCTCGTAGATGAAACCGCAGTCCATATCGGGCTGGTTCATCGAAGTGCAGATCAGCAAGCGCTTTCTGCCTCGCCTGGGAAGGCCTATAATTGTCTGTGTGAAGTGAGCTGGGACTCCGGTGTCTTCTGCATCGTGATCGCTCACTGCGATGGGTTCGGTTGTCTGAGGAAGATTTCATGTCAACACTTGCCACATCCGTCCACGATCACTCTGTCGACATTTCCATTCAACTTCTGGATACCGTCACTGCCGACTATCCACGCCGCGATTTCGCCGTGCGCTTCTGGAATGGCGAGGTTTGGGGCAATGCGGAAACTCCGCGCTTCACGCTGGTGCTGAAGCATCCTGGGGCGTTGCGGGAGATGTTGTTTGGCGCCAATGAGCTCACCCTGGGCGAGGCGTTTGTCTACGACGATTTCGACATAGAAGGTAACCTGGAAGCGGCTTTCGAACTTGGCGATTACCTGGTGGCGCACGAACTGGAGTTATTGGAGAAAGTCCGCCTGGCCGGCCTTCTGCTGCGGCTTCCGCACAATGGTCACAACGGCAACCATCTGACGCCTCATCTGGTTGGCAGCCCGCACTCCAAACAGCGTGACCACCAGGCCGTCACCTATCACTACAACCTCTCCAACGATTTCTACTCCCTGTGGCTCGATCGTCGCATGGTGTATTCGTGCGCTTATTTCGGGTCGGGCGCAGAAGACATCGACAGCGCACAGACAAACAAGTTGGACTACATTTGCCGCAAGCTCAGACTGCGGCCGGGGGAGCGGGTGCTGGATGTCGGCTGTGGTTGGGGCGGGCTGATTTTATACGCGGCCAGGAACTACGGCGTCAGGGCGCGCGGAATCACCCTTAGCCAGCCACAAGCGGATCTGGCCCAAGCAAGGATTGAGGATGCCGGCTTAGGTGACCGGTGCGAAGTGCAGGTTTGCGATTATCGCGATCTCCCCGAGTTTGCCAATTACGACAAGATCGTCAGCGTGGGAATGTTTGAGCACGTCGGCGAGTCGCGCTTGCCGGACTATTTTCTCAAGGCCTGGAGACTGCTTCGGGCGGGCGGTGTCTTTCTGAATCACGGTATTGCCGCTTCGGCGACCTATCAACGCAAAGGACCGTCGTTCATCGACAAGTATGTCTTCCCCGACGGCGGATTAGTCCCACTCGCCTCCACCGTGGGCGCGGCGGAAAGTTGTGGATTCGAAGTTCGTGACGTCGAGAGCTTGCGCGAACATTATGCCCGCACGCTGCGGCAATGGGTGCGGCGACTGGAGAGCCGGCGTGAGGAGGCGAAACGGATTACCAGCGACATGCTGTATCGAGTCTGGCGGATTTATCTGGCGGGCAGCGCTCACGCCTTTGCCACCGGACGCGTCAACCTCTACCAAGTGCTGTTGAGTAAGTCGAAAGAGGGAAAGACTAACCTGCCGCTCACGCGCGCCGACTGGTATGAAAGAGCGAGTGGATAGTGGTCAGTTCAAGGGCGTTACCGATCGGCGTGCCTGACAGTCTTCAACCTTGATCGACCTTCGTCCATCCGCCACTGTCTGACTTCACCCAGCGATCGCCGCGTGCATCGAGCCATTCGCCTGAAGGCTGATCCGCCTTAGGATCCGAGCCGAAGCGCAGCACGTGTCCATCAAGATCTTCGATCTGCATCTCGTAAGCCCAGGCATAGTTCGTCGGTGGATGCCGTATCTTCGCTCCCTTCAGCTTGTATTCCTTGAAGAGCGGTTCGATGTCTTCGGCGCCGATCCACACCCACGTCCCGGGATGGCCCTGATCGCCTTCACACAACATGATGCTACAGCGATAACGCGAAACCGACGCCATAATCCCCGGCTCGTGCCAATCGACCTTGAAGCCGAGAACATTCACGTAATGTTCGATACTGTCTGAAAGATTGGCGACCCGAAGGATCGGAATCACGCACTCCAGTACGGTGGCGCCGGACTGCAGCTTGGTTTCAGGCATCGTTACGCTCCTCCGACGTGTTTTATAACTACCTGGTTGACGCTAGGATTCAATCATGGCTCTGACTTGGTCCACATAGCGTGGTGACTTTGGATCGTCTGATGCTTCGGCCGCCGCTTTCGCCGCGCGCAACCACTCGCGGCTTCGCTCTCTATCACCCTGGCGCCAAGCCAGTATAGCCAACCGAGCGGCGCTTTCGGCAACTCCCGCGGCTACGTTGACAGCCAGGTAAAGATCATGAGCTTCCCGCCAGAGCTTTGTTGCTTCTTCGATTTCAGCAGCCTCGCCTTTGAGAACAGCCAGGCTTCGAATAGCATTTGCCAGCTCCAGCGGCCGCGTGTCCTCATTGCTGCGATAAAGCGCCAGCGCCTCCTGATAATGGATTTCGGCCAAGGCCGTGTGGCCCGCTTCATGATGGACGTCGCCGAGATGCCGAAGCGCGTGTGCGAGGCGAAGCGGTCCGTCCAACTCGCGAAGGATAGCGATCGCTTCCCCGTAATGCTGGATCGCGGCATTGGCGTCCGGCAGATGTCTTTCCAACTCGCCCAGTTCTCGCAGTGCTCGTGCCAGATTGTTTCTCGAACCGCGCTCTCGAAAGAGAGCGACAGCCTCGGCCAGATCGTGTTTGGCATCCAGCAACCGCTTCTCTCTTCGCGCCTGAAGCGCTCGCTGTATCAGATCGTTGGCGACGGCTGATGCGGTGCCTGCTGTTGGTTGTCGGGCTGAGGCCTGAGGAGGCTTTGCGCCGAAGCGCTGCAGAACTTCATCGAGCCGCTGGCTTCCTGTCGGATAAGTGACCTCATCAATTTTTGCACCGGCCGCCAGCAGCGTAGCCACAACCGGAACATAGTCGATCCTGCGGTCGCCGTTGGCCGCCGACCAAAGTGCTTGCCCCAGAGCCGTTCCGCCGTAGATATTTGCCGCTTCGAGTGGAGCGCCGCGTTCCAGAAGAAACTTCATGGTGTCCAGTTGCCCTCCGACCACAGCCCAGTGCAAACCGGTCTGTCCGGTGTTCGCCTGCGTCCGAATGTCCACACCCCTGTTCAGCAGGAAATCGACCACCTCGTTTCGGCCATACTCGCAAGCCCACAGGAATCCCGACTCCATCTGCGTTTTCGTCGCACCGGGCTTCAGATCGCCATCGTCATCGAAGAAGCTCATGACCACGTCGAGACGTCCTACTCCGGCAGCAGCTTCAAGATCCAGTCGCGCGCCTTGCCGGGCAAGAAACTCGGCGGCCTTTCCACGTCCGTTGGCCAGCGCCGCTATCAATGGCCGCGGTCCACCCGAGATGCCTTCGATCGCCGCTCCAGCTTCAAGCAAAGTTTCCATCAAGGCAGGTTGCACGCCCGCCCGCTGCGGATGAACGCTGCTCGCGGCCAAACCCAGCGCAGTCCACTTCGCTCCATAGGCCTCGATAACGGCATCCACGCTTGCGCCAGCTTTAAGCAGAAGCTGCAGGATCGCAACGGCGTTGCCGGGAGTTCTCTGGCGGAAGTCTTCGACGCCGTTGGCGGCTACGTAGTGAAGCAGCGTAGCCCGATGCGCCCGCGAAGAACGGGCGCGAGCTAACTCTGGATCTTCGCGCAGCAACTGTTCCAGCGTGGCCAGATCACCGGCAACAACAGCGTCGGTGGCGGCCTCGAACTTTGAAACCGGCGAGGTCGCGCGCGTCAGATCGTCGATGTGCCTGGCAAACTTTGGCCAGCTTTCGAATCCGTGCTCGCGAGCGATAGCGAGTTGAGCATCGGCCAGTCGCAACGCAACCTTGCAAAACTTCTCGTCCGACAGCTTAGCTAGACGGGGATTGTTCCGCTTAATGCGCCACACGCCGTCTGGGTCGCCTGACGCGCAAATTTTGATTAGGTCTTTGGCCTGTTTTTTGTATTGATCGAGGTTGGGACGGGCGGGTAGTTCTTTGACATCCATTACGACCTTCCTTTCATGCTGCGCCTGGAGTCCGCCCGAGTCAGGCTAAAAGGAGGTTCGTTGTAATTTGTGTTGCATAAGGTGGGCACGGCCCTTTCCGCGGACTGGATGCGCCCTTCGCGCTGGCGACTAAACTAGCGCGTTTAGGGACGCGGAGTCAATGGGACGGTGGATAGTGAATAGTGGTTAGTGGATAGCAAAACCTCAACAAACGCTGTCCCTTAAAGCGAGTTTAGATCCTTGCCGGATCTGTTGACATTCCGAGCTTTACTATCCACTAATCCCTAGTCACTATCCACTGTTTTGGGATACGGTCCGCGATAGCCGATCTGATGCGAGATGCGGCGGGCGGCCTCCTTCAACATGTCGGCAATGTGAGGAACGGCGTCGTGGGGCACGTCATTGATCGTGCCGGTGGAGGCGACTGCCGCTTCCACTTGTCCCTGGCTGTTGAAGATCGGCGCACCGACACAGCGCGCGCCTAAGCTGTTCTCCTCGTCATCTACAGCATAGCCCGACTGGCGCACGCGCTCGAATTCCTTCGTCAACCGCGACAGCGTGGTGATGGTGTGGTGAGTCAGTTTCTTCAGCCCTCGCTGATGCAGAATGCTGTCGCGCTCGGCTGCGTCCAGATAGGCCAGTAAACATTTGCCGACCGCCGTAGAGTGCACTTCCATGCGGCGGCCGATCCAGGTGTTCATCTTGATGAAGCTTGGCGCTTCCACCTTCTCCACGTAAACCGCCTCGCCGTGGTCGAGGATCGCCAGGTGGGTGGTGATGTGGATCTGATCGACCAGGCGACGCATGACGGGCAGGGCAACCTCGCGCACGTCGAGCCCGCTCAGAGCCCCCCGCGACAGGCTCAACACCTTCATGCCGAGGCGGTAGGTTCCGTCGTCGTTGTTGCGGCGCAGATAGCCTTTGTGCTCCAGGGTACGCAGGATGTAGCTGGCCGAGCTCTTTGGAATCTTTAGCTTACGGCTGAATTCGGCATTCGACATGCCACCCTCGCGCTGCGCCACAGCTTCCAGAATCAGCAGCGTTCGTTCCACGGCGGTCGAAGGATTTTCATTTTGACGCGGCATACACAACCAGTCTAGCAGCGGAAGAATCTGAGACCATGGTACAGAATGATGAATTTTTGTTCAATATATTGAACAACAGGGTTGCACGACTCCGGAGATGACGCATATGGTTGGTGCAGCCTATGGAATGAGTGTTCAGCCTATTGAACCGAACGTTCGTTCTAGCCGGCCCCGCAGTGCAACTTACTCAGGGTGGTTCGACCCCTACTCAAACGCTCGAACAACGAGAGGAGATCACGAACATGGCGGCGCAAAAATCCGCGGCTGAACTGGCAAAATCCTGGAACACCGATCCCCGCTGGAACGGAATTACCCGTCCTTATACTCCGGAAGACGTTGTGCGCTTGCGCGGCACGCTTCGCATCGAATACACGCTGGCCCGCCTGGGCGCAGAACGCCTGTGGGAGATGCTGAACTCGGACGGCTACGTCAACGCCTTGGGCGCCATGAGCGGCAACCAGGCCGTGCAGATGGTCGCGGCCGGACTGAAGGCGATCTACGTGAGCGGCTGGCAAGTTGCGGCCGACGCCAACAATGCCGGCCAGATGTATCCCGACCAGAGCCTCTACCCTGCCGACTCCGTTCCGAACCTCTGCCGCCGCCTGAACAATGCGCTGACGCGCGCCGACCAGATCCATCATTCGGAAGGCAAGAACGGCATTAATTGGTTCGCTCCGCTCGTCGCCGATGCAGAAGCCGGCTTCGGCGGCACGCTGAATGCCTTCGAGCTGATGAAGGCGATGATCGAAGCGGGCGCGGCTTGCGTTCACTTTGAAGATCAGCTGTCGTCGGCGAAGAAGTGCGGACACCTGGGCGGCAAAGTTCTGGTGCCCACGCAGGAAGCCGTACAGAAGCTGATCGCAGCGCGGCTGGCGGCGGATGTGCTGGACGTTCCTTCGCTGATTCTGGCGCGTACCGACGCCAACAGCGCTCATCTTTTGGTCAGCGACATCGATCCCTACGACCGCATCTTCTGCACCGGCGAGCGCACGCAGGAAGGCTTCTACGCCATCCACGGAGGTCTTGATTCAGCCATCGCGCGCGGTCTGGCCTATGCCCCGTATTCCGACCTGATCTGGTGCGAAACTTCGGAGCCGAACTTGAAGGAAGCCGAGCGCTTCGCCGATGCGATCCGCGCGAAGTTCCCCGGCAAGATGCTGGCGTACAACTGCTCGCCTTCATTCAACTGGAAGAAGAAGCTCGACGATGCCACGATTGCGCGCTTCCAGCCGGCGCTGGCCGAGATGGGCTACAAGTTCCAGTTCATCACGCTGGCAGGTTTCCACGCGCTAAACCTCGGCATGTTCGAGTTGGCCCGCGCTTACAAAGAAACCGGCATGACGGCCTATTCGCGGCTGCAGGAAAAAGAATTCTCTCGCGAATTCAGCCACGGCTACGCGGCAGCGAAGCATCAGAGGTTCGTCGGCACGGGATATTTCGACGAGGTAACGCAGGTCATCGCCAGCGGCAAGTCGTCGTTGGGCGCGCTGCAGCATTCCACTGAGGCGGAGCAGTTCGCCGAAGTCAAGGTGCCGGAGCAGATGATTGAAGTGGGACAGGACCCATCTTGCCGGCCGATTCTTGGCGAGTGTCCGCTGACGTGTGAGCACGAACACGAGCATGTGCGGAGTGGCAACGCCTCGGCGAACGACTAGATTTTCCCCTAGCAGAGGAAACGTGCTAACCGGCACGTTTGGCACGGGTACTCCTTCCCCGTGCCTTTTTTGTTGCTCGCAAGAATCGAACTTAAACGCGCCCAGTCGGTTTTCTCAAACCTGACAGTCAAATCATGCGATCAGAGGAGAAACGAATCATGGGTGAAACTATAGTCACCACCATTCGCAACACCCCGGAACGCTAAGTTTCGAACGCGCCCACGTTGGCTCCGAGCATGACCTGATGGCCTTCTAACTCCCTTCACCCCTCGCCAGGTGTGTGCCCTACCTAGCCGAGATCAGCGCCACGGCAACAAGTGCCCCGACAATTCCCACCGTCTGCATCGCCGAGATGCGTTCCTTCAATAGCACTCGCGCCAGAATCACGGTGCTTGCCGGATACAGCGACGACAGCACGGCAGCCACATCCAGCCGCCCGTGACGGGTGGCGGCGATGAACAATGCATTAGCGCCGGAGTCGAGCAGGCCCGAAAGCACAATAGGAACAAGAGCAGCCCGGATCGGGCGCGAATTACTGGCCGAGAACGCCACGATCACGAACATCAGAACCGTAGAAGCCGCGCGCGCCGCCACCAGCGGCCAGAAAACTCCGCCGTACAAGCCGGCTTGCCGCCCGGAAATAAGCAGCACTCCGAACATTATGCCCGCCAGCACCGCCAATCCGAGCCCGCGGTGTGAGTCGACCTCGCCATCGGGCCGGGCAATAAACCAAATGCTCACCACCGCGAGCACAAATCCGGCCAACTGCAAGCGAGCGGGCAGGCCCTCGGTGCCCAATCCGACCAGCACCGGCAGGATTGCGGTGATCACCGACGCTACCGGCGCGACCATGCCCATGCGCCCCAGAGCAAGTCCCTGGTAGAGAGCGGCGACGCCAAACGCGTCCGCCAGTCCAGCGACGATTCCCCAATACAACGAGGAGTGCGGCGGCATGAGTTCGCCGCTGAGCCATGCCAGCGCGAGCATGAAAATCAGGCCGCAGATCTGCGCTCCCGCCACCACGCGAAACACGCTGGTCCGTTTGGTGGCAATTCCGCCGGCAAAGTCGGCTCCGCCCCAAACTCCCGCTGCTCCCAAGCTGAGCCCCGAGGCCATTGCCGTTCCCGCGTTCATCGATTCAGGGTACACGCATCCAAAGGCGATTCCGAAGGCTGGGGAAGTCCGACCTGTCTAGAAGTCCCAGAATTAGGATTAACAACTCCTTCACAGTTTGAGGGTTACAAAAATCCAGAGGTGGAGTCTCTTATGGAGCGGGAGATAATCTCATATTCCACATGAAGATTCCAAAAATAGTAATCTCCCGTTGATCGCCGATCTATAATTACGGAAGCTACTCAAAACCCTCGGGTTAGTGAAATCGAATTGGCTGGAACCTTGGCATCGAAGTTGCTGAATGAAAAGAGGCCGGTGGGCCATACTCCATCGGTGTGTCTTCCCCATCAGCCACCAGCTCCGATGGTCCGAGACCTACAAACACGGTTTTTCGCTCTCTTCCTGGCGCTCCTCAGCGTAGCCGCCATTGCCTTTGCTTGGATTAATTTTGAAAAAGAGCGCGAGGTTATTACTCCCTACGATGGCGTTTGGTGGGTAGAAGATGGCGGCCACCTGCGGGCCGAACGCGTCGACGCCGATGGCCCTGGCCAGAAGGCTGGCATCAAGGCTGGCGACCGCTTGGTTGCCGTCGATGGCCGGGACGTCACCAACGTCGGCAGCGTAGAACGTCAACTGTATCGGATCGGAGTCTGGTCCAAAGCTGACTACTCGCTGGTGAGACAGGGCGTTCCGGTGGAAGCGCCCTTGATTCTGGCTCCGGCGGACCGGTCGTTTTACGGCGGGTTGCGGCTGATCGCGCTGGTCTACCTCGGCATCGGGCTGTATGTTCTGCTGCGACGCTGGACCGCGCCTAAGAGCGCGCACTTCTACATTTTCTGTGTCGTATCGTTCATTTTCTATTCGTTCCATTACACCGGAAAGTTCAACGACTTCGACTGGATTGTTTACTGGTCCAACGTAGTCGCCTGGTTGTTGCAGCCTGCCCTGTTCCTGCATTTCTCGCTGACTTTCCCGGAGCGCAAGGCCCTGGTCAACCGCCAGCGGTGGCTTATTCCGGCGGTGTATGTGCCCGGCGCAATCCTGCTCGCGATACACATCTGCGCCATTACCCTGCTACAGCCCAGCGAGCTGCTGCGCTGGAACCTCGACCGGCTGGACTGGGTCTATCTGGCGGCGTATTTCGTGGCGGCAACGTTTACGCTTTGGCACAGCTACCGCCATGCCGAAACTGCGATCTTGCGCCAGCAGATGAAGTGGGTCACCCGCGGCACCATTTTGTCGGTTGCCCCGTTTACGATTTTCTACATCATTCCCTACCTCTCCGGCGGCGTGCCCAGTTTGGGGATGAAGATTTCCGTACTGTCGCTGGTTTTCCTGCCGCTGACGTTCGGCTACGCCATCTTCCGCTACCGCCTGATGGACGTCGACCTGATCTTCAAGCGCGGCATGGCTTACACCATCGCCGCCGGCGCCATCACCGCAGCTTATTTCGGCGCGGTCGGCCTGGCGTCTGTGCTGTTTCACCAGAACTTTCCCAGCGCCGGTCCGCTGGGCCTGGCCGTCGCTATTGCGGTCACCGCGTTGCTGTTCGATCCCTTTAAGAACTGGGTGCAGGATTATCTCGACAAGTTCTTTTATCGCAAGCGTTACGACTATCGAAAGACGCTGATCGAGTTCGGGCGCGATCTGAATTCGGAGACCGATCTCGACAAGATGCTCACCTCCATCATCGATCGATTGTCGCAGAACTTTGCTGGTGGATCGCCTGGCCATCTTCCTTTCGAATCCCGAGGAGCCGGAGCAGTTCTTGCTGGCAAAGTCCTACGGAATCGCCAATACCGGCGGACTCAGTTTTGATTTCCTGCGGGTGGAGCGACCGGAATGGCAAGCTGGCCACTTGTTCTTCGACAACACAAGTCAGGCGGTGCGCGAAGATCCCTCAGCTCGTGATACGATTCGCCGCCTCGAACTGAACTACTACATTCCCTGCACGGTTATGAATCGCATGATCGCCGTACTGGGACTGGGCAAGACCGCTGAAGGCGATTTCCTCTCGAGCGAAGACGTGCAGCTCCTCGAAACCCTCGCCGGCTACATCGGCATCGCCGTGCAGAATGCGCGCCTGTATAAATCTCTGGAAGAGAAAGCGGGTCAGTACGAGCGGCTGAAGGAATTCAACGAGAATATCGTCGAGTCCATCAGCGTGGGCGTGCTGGCTGTCGATCTCGAAGACCACATCGAGTCCTGGAATTCCCAGATGGAAGTCATGTTTGCGCTGCCCCGTCTGGAAGCACTAGGACGGCCGCTGACCGAAGTACTGCCTCCGGCATTTCTGGAAGAGTATTACCGCGTACGTCCCAGCCAGGGAATTCATAACCTGTACAAATTCAGGCTGGGCACCACCGCCGGCGATACTCGCGTCACCAACATCGCGATTGCACCTCTGGTCGCCAAGAACTTCAGCGTGATCGGTCGCCTGATCATCGTTGACGACATTACCGAGCGCATCGATCTGGAATCGCAGCTCACGCAGGCAGAAAAGCTCTCTTCCATCGGCCTGCTGGCAGCCGGCGTCGCGCACGAAGTCAACACGCCGCTGGCCGTCATCTCTTCCTACGCACAAATGCTGGCCAAACAAGTGCACGGCGACGACAAGCAATCCGTGCTGCTCGACAAGATCACTAAGCAGACGTTCCGCGCCTCTGAGATCGTTAACAGCCTGCTGAATTTCTCGCGCACCTCGGTGGGAGAATTCGGCGACGTCGATCTGAATCGGGTTATCAAAGACACCTTGACCCTGCTGGAGCATCAATTCAAAACCGCGCGCATCAAAGTGGAGCAGGACCTTTATCCTGACTTGCCTCCGATTCATGGCAACACCGGCAAGCTGCAGCAGGTTTTCTTGAATTTGTTCCTCAACGCGAAAGATGCCATGCCAGGCGGCGGCACGCTGATGATCAGCACCATCAACGGACACAAGGCGCAAGTGAAAGTCACCGATACCGGTACCGGAATCGCGCAGGAACATATTCATCGCATCTACGATCCGTTTTTCACTACCAAGAACAAGCCCAAGACCGGGCACAGCGGCGGCACTGGCCTGGGACTCTCGGTGACCTACGGCATCATCCAGGAGCACGCCGGCAAGATCCGCGTGGACAGCGTCCCCGGCCGCGGCACCACATTCACCATGGAATTCCCTCTGCAACGGAAGGCGGTCAGTGCCTGAAGCAACCGTAAGCCGAAGCACTCCGGGGCTCGACGAGTTTTCCTCTCTAGGCTCGGTGCTGATCGTCGATGACGAAGCTGCCATTCGCGAGTCCCTGCAAACTCTGCTGGAATTCGAAGGCTACTCGGTGGAAGTGGCCAACGACGGGCAGGAAGGCCTGACCCGCATCGCCGAGCGGCCCTTCGATCTGGTGCTAATGGATTTTGCTTTGCCCGAGCGCAATGGCATCGAGATTCTGCGCGATATTCGCGAACGCGACGCCGATCTGCCGGTAATCATGATCACCGCCTATGGCACGGTGGAAAATGCCGTCAATGCCATGCAGGCTGGCGCTACCAACTTCATCCAGAAACCCTGGGACAACGAGAAGCTGCTGGCCGACGTGCGCACCGCGGTGGGCCGCCGTCGCGCCGAAGAAGAAGTTATCCAGCTCAAGCGCGCCCTCAAGCAGCGCTACAACTTCGAGCACATCATCGGCAAGAGCGAGCCCATGCTGCGCATCTTCGATCTGGTGGCCCAGGTCGCTCCCAGCCGCTCCACCATCCTGCTACAAGGCGAAAGCGGAACCGGCAAGGAACTGATCGCCAAAGCCATCCACATGAACTCGCCCCGCAAGGACCGTGCGTTCGTGCCGGTGAATACCGGCTCGGTGCCCGGCGATCTGCTGGAGTCCACGCTGTTCGGTCACGTGAAGGGCGCCTTCACCAGCGCCATCGCCAGCAAGAAAGGACTGTTCGAAGTTGCCGATCGCGGAACGCTGTTTCTCGACGAAATCGGCACCATGAGCCTGGAGACCCAGGCGAAGATACTGCGCGTCCTGCAAGACCGCAAGTTCATGCACCTGGGCGGGATCAGCGAGATACAGGTCGACGTCCGAATAATTGCCGCCACCAATGTCGATCTGCGGCAGCAGGTGAAGGACGGCAAATTTCGCGAGGACCTGTTCTATCGCTTGAACGTCATCACCATCGACTTGCCTCCGCTGCGCCAGCGCACCAACGATATTCCGCTGCTGGTGGAATATTTCATCGTCAAGTTTGCCCAGGAGAACGGCAGACACCCGCTGCACGTAACGCCCGAAGCGCTTCGTCCTCTGCTCGACTACGACTGGCCGGGCAACGTTCGCGAACTGGAAAATGTCATCGAGCGCGCCGTGGTGCTGGCGACCGGCCCGACCTTGACGCCTGATCTGCTTCCCGAAAACCTGACTGGCCGCGGCAGCAATATGGCGCTTATGGACCACCGTCCCGACGCTTCCCTGTTTGAGATCATCGAAACATCGAACGGCGAGTCATCGGCGACATGCTGGAGAAATGCGGCTGGAACCAGACCGAAGCGGCAGACCGTTTCCGCATTCCCTTATCCACCCTGAATCAGAAGATCAAGCGGCTGAATATCGAGATCAAGAAGAAGGGACGGGAGAACGGTAGCAGTTAGCCGGTCGCCCTCGCGTTTCGTTTTCTCGATTCAGGCTTGTTCCCCGGACGGACTCAAATCACACCTCGACGTGAGGAACGTCACAGCTTCGCGGTACTAACTCAGACCACAATGGCGACAGGATGGGTGGCTAGGAAGAACGCCTGCCACTGGAGGGCGATCATGTCCGAAGACAAGCGGGATGTGCTGGAAGTACTGCGTTACGAGCTGAATTTTATCGAACAGGGCGGGTATGGAAACTGGTACAGCACCCCTTGGGGCCCGGCTTCCATCTTCCAGGATTCCCTTACCTGCCCCAATCATGGGGATCCTACGCGGCCCCATGCCTGTCATGAGTGCTTGCTCTACGATTTTGTCCCCGAGGAATACCGCACCGACGACGTGCCTTGCCACCATATTCCGCTGAATCGCCATGGAGTTACCGTCGCCACGGCAAATCAGACCGAAGAAGAGTTGCGGGAAAACGTGAAGCACTGGCTGAAACGCACGATCGCGAAAATCGAAGCGGATCGTGCGAAGCAAAAAGTCGGCTAAAGCACTCCACCGTCCCAACCGTCATAATCCCGGTTGCCAGTTCCCTTTTGGAACCGAAAACCTGCCCATCTGCTGGTTCTGTGTTTCGTCGCGTGCCCGATCAAGGTAAAATGCGGCGGTGTCCAACGCCGCCTCAGTTCCTCCAAAACGCAGCTTCACGGCCCTCGACCCACAAGAGGTTCTCCACCTTGGCATCTTCATCGAGGAACGCAATGCCGAGCTGTACCACCATTTCGCCGAGCTGTTCATTGAATTCGGTGACATCGAATCCGCCGAGATCGCCAACGTGTTTTGGGAGATGGCGGTCGAAGAACGCCGTCACAGTTCCCTGCTGCGGGCTACCTACTTAGAACATTATGGGAATGAGAGCTGCGCTCTAACCGAGGAAGATCTGATCGAGTTCATTGAGGTTCCCAGGCTGGATAGCGATATCTTAGCGGATGACGCCAGCAACCGGCTGCACGCACGCGAGCGCGCCCTCAGAGTCGCCCTCCAGACCGAAGTCGCCGCTCAGCTTTTTTACTCCAGCCTGGCGGAAAAGGCTCAGCCCGGACCGATGCGCCAAATCTACCAGCAACTGGCGCAGATGGAAGACGGACACGTGGAATATCTCGAAGCGAAACTGGAACAAAACTTCAGTCAAGATCCCGCGGCTGATGCTGCCGATCAAACCAGCATTCACTGACTTTACTTCTTTACGGCTTACTCAAGTCTGGCGGAAACGACTTGAACTCCACTTGCCGTTGCATGGTTTTCTCCGCGCCTTTCGCATCAGTCGCGTGCTGAATCAGCGTGCCTTTGATCACACGAAAGCCTTCCTGCGCCGACTGCTTACCAGCTGCGGTGGTGATCACTCCCTTGAAGTCGTACCAGACGCCGTGCACCGTCTTGGTGTTGAAGGTCAGATGATCGCCGGTCAGTGAGGTCTTGTCGAAGAACTGGTCGATAATTTGTCCCTTATCGGTTTCGGTATCACCGAGCCGCGAGAGATAGCCAGAGACCCGGCCATCCTCCACCGTAAGCTGGACGAACTCGCCCTCCCGCAGGAAGCTATACATCCCAGAAATATCAGCCGCCTGACTGCTACTTGGTATTTTCCTGTGCCGCTGAAGTCAAGGGCTGGCAGACGATCGCGACCGGCAGCAGAAAAACGGCGAGCACCGGCAAACTTAGACATCTACGAATCATGATGGCTCCTGTTTTGCATGATGGCATGGGCTCGCCCCGGTTGCGAAGTAGTATATCCGCCCAGCTTATCCGAGCCGCGACATCCAACATTTTTCGATATAATCCGGATACACGCCACACGGTAGAGGATGATGTCGGAAGTAACGGCAGCCAGGGTACAGCGCGAGGATGCAGCGAATGTTGCTCCTGTCTTGCTATGCGAACTCGAACCCCGGCATCGGGTTTTCTTTCGCAATCTTGGCGACCTGATTTTCCATCGCGAACCTCCGCCAATTGAAACCACAGCCGCGCCCGTTCCCGTCGGAAAAGATTTCTTCATTCGTACCGGCATTGCTCCGGTACGCTTCGCCGAGTCTTACGCTTCTCACATCGCGCTTGTCGTTGTAATCTACCTGGTTTGCACTCTGCCGTTTTTCAATCGCTCGCCGCAGTTGAAGTCGCCGTTTGAAAATACCCACATCGAATACTACCCGGTCAGCGAATATCTGCCGCCCATCAACACCGCGCAAAAAGCGGCGATGAAGCCTCGCCAGGGCGCGCCCAAGCTGGCTAAGCAGGAAATTCTTTCGGTTCCACCAAATCCCGACAACACGCATCAGACGATCGTCACGCCGCCCAAGGTCAAGCTCGATCACGACGTAGCGCTGCCGAATATTGTTGCCTGGACGCCGATTCCCTCGGCGCAGCCAGTGGCGGCATCGGCGCGTTCGGTTTCGCAACTGAAAGTTCCGCAGTTCGATCCGCAAGTGGTCGGGCCGACCGCCGATGTCTCGCAGATGAAAGAGCATCTGCAATTGCCGACCATGCCGCAGCCCTCCGTGGTTGAGCCTCCGCTGTCGGCCGATCAGCTGAAGTTGCAGCGCGGCCAGATCAACATGGGGCAGATGGAGCCGCAGGTGGCTGCACCCAAGTTGCCGACACCGGTGCAGCGAGCTAGCGGAGTCAGCGATAGCGGTGCCAAGAATATTCCTCCTTCGCCCAACGTGCAGAATCTGCCCACGTCGCAAGGCCAGGGTCAGTTGATCGCGCTGGGTCTGAATCCGGCCGAAGTTCACGGGCCTATCTCCATGCCCAATGGAAATCGCAGTGGAGAGTTCCATGCTTCTCCTAGCGGGAAAGCTGACGCGCCGGGCACGCCCAACGTGGTGGCCACGGGCACAGCCAATACTGGAGGAAGTCATGGTGCGGGTAATGGACCGCCCGGCATCATGGTAGGCGCTGCTCCGCCGGGAGCGAAGACCTCAGCCGTGGCAGGAACTCCGACCGCTGGAGGAAGTTTGCCGAAGCCGGCGCCGGCCAGCTCGACGAATCCAGATCTGGAAGCGCGCAAGCGCATGATTGCCGCAGCCATGAAGCCGTCGTTGCCCAGCATTCACGATCGTCCCGCGGCAACTCCGGCTCCGACTTTGCCGGAAGATCCTGACCTCAGCATCGAACAGCGAATCTTCGGCACCCGGCGATCGTATTCGCTGATCATGAACATGCCCAACCTCACCTCGGCAACCGGCAGCTGGATCATTCGCTTTGCCGAGTTGAAGCAGAGTGACGACAAGACTGCGCTGACAGCGCCGGTGGTGACCAGCAAGGTCGATCCTGCTTATCCGCCCGATGTCCTGCGCGACCACGTGGAAGGCACGGTGACGCTCTACGCCATCATTCGCGCTGATGGCACCGTGGACGCTGTCCGCGTTCTCAACAGCCTCGATCCCCGGCTCGACAATAACGCCATGCACGCCTTGTCGCTGTGGCACTTTCGCCCCGGCATCAAGAATGGCGAGCCTGTCGCCGTAGAAGCCGTAGTGCAAATTCCCTTCAGGATGAAGCGGCTGCAGTAAAACAGTTGCCTGTAGGCAGTTGCCGGTTGTCAGTTGTCAGTAGTTGAGTGCTTTCCTCATCGTTGCTGTCATCCCGAGCGAGGACTTTAGTCCGAGTCGAGGGATATGCGGTTCTACGCCGCGAAGGATCGCATATCCCTCCGCTCGCGGCTGAAGCCGCTCGGTCGGGATGACAGTTCTAAAGGTGCTGGCTGAAAATGAAGAGCCAATTGCCTATTGCTAAGAGCTAATTGCTAACTGCTGAGAGCTGACTGCCGACAGCTAGCTGACAACCGACAACTGCTACTGCATTCTCGCCTTGCCGAATTCGTCGCCCGGCTTCCAGCCAATCAGCGTCGGCTGATTCGCGGCTTGCCATCCCAGCGCGATGCCGAACCGCGCCATCACTGCGTCACCGCGAAAATCCATGTCCGGCCGATACTCATCGCTGGGCTGATGGTACCGGTGAGCAACGTAATCCTGCGCTTGCTGTGCGCCCCACTGGCGATCGTGGCCCTGATACTTATCTCCTTCGTCAATGGAAAACGCCGGCACACCGGCGCGGGCGAAGCTGAAGTGATCGGAACGATAGTAATGGCCAGCGCCCGGCTGCGAGTCCGGCACGATGGTCAGAGAAAACTCCTGCGCCGTCTTTTCCACCGTGGGGTAAAAATTCGTCCGCTCGGCCCCGGCCACATTCACTTCTTCCGGAACGCCCAGTGTCGGAACGTCGTCATAGTTCAGGTCTAACGTAATGTCTTTCGCCGGAACGGGGGGATGTTTGCCCAGATACTCCGAGCCGCGAAGCCCTTGCTCCTCGGCCGTCACTGCGGCAAACAAAATCGAGCGCTTCGGCGTCTGCCGGACGCCGGCAAAAGCCCGCGCAATCTCCAGCAGGATGCCGCAGCCGGTGGCATTGTCCTGCGCGCCGTTATAAATCGCATCGGGATAGGTTCCCGGCACGATGCCCAGATGGTCATAGTGCGCGGTGTAAACCACGGCCTGCTCTTTCAGCTTGGCGTCGGAGCCCGGCAGCATAGCCAGCACGTTGTTGGAATCGAACTGGCGAATCTGGCTGACGATGTGCGCTTTCAGCTTTGCCGGCAACGGAACCGCCTTGAAGCCAGGCTTCTGCGCCGCAGCGATCATCTCGTCTAGATTCATGCCGCAAGCCTGTACCAGCTTGCTCGCCGCGTCCGCCTGAACCCACGAGGCGACGGTGAGCTTCGGAGCTGGATCGTTGCGCAAGTACGCCCGCTCGCCCGACCACGAGTTCCGCACCACGTTCCACCCGTAGCTGGCCATATCGGTTTTGTGGATCAGGATCACACCGGCGGCTCCCTTACGCGCCGCTTCCTCAAACTTGTAGGTCCACCGTCCGTAATAGGTGAGTGCCTTGCCGGCGAAGAATTTCGGGTCGTCCGACGGCGGCTCATTCACCAGCATGAGCAGCACTTTGCCCTTCACGTCAACGTCCTTGTAGTCGTTCCAGTTGAACTCGGGAGCATCGATGCCATAGCCGATCCACACCAAGTCGGCGTCCAGGTCATTCTGAGCTTTACCGGTTTCATCCATGGCCACGAAATCCCGGCGGTAGATCAGCTCAATCGGCTGGCCGCTGGTCGGGACGGCCGTGAGAGTCGAAACATCCTGCGTAGCGATGCCCACCATGGGAACCTTCTGCATGTAGGTTCCATCTTCCCCGGCAGGCTTCAGTCCATAGAGTGCAAACTGCGTCGCAATATACTCGGCCGCAATGTCGCCGCCGCGTTGGCCGGTGCCGCGGCCTTCCAACAAATCATGGGACAGAAAACGCACGTGGGCGCGGATCTTTTCCGGATCAACGGTGGACATGGCCTGCTCCGCCGCCGCAGGCAGTCCAGCCACATGAGGAACGGTCGCGTCAGAGCCGGCAGGTGCTGCCGCTGCGGAAGGACGAACAGCCTGCGCCAGCAGCAGGCACACAAATAAAGTGACGAGCAGGGAAATCAGCGCCAGTCTACGCAAGTCAAGGTCTCCTGTGCGTTGCATGCAGGTGCGGAAAAACTATTAATTTTACGCGAAATCTTGGGCCGTCGATGGCGTGATGAAAATGGAGGCTATTTGGAGCAATCTCGCAAGCAGGTTTGTATCGGGACAGGCTATTTCAGACGTGGCTCAGACAGGCCAGGTAGGATCGGGCTTTACCATGTGGTCAAAAACTCGAGCAGACGGGAGTTTGGAAGGGGCGTAGCTTCAGCTACGCCATAGTAAGCCCTTTATGTTGTCATCACGAGCCGACTTTAGTCGGCGAGGGATCTGCTTTCCGCTGCTCCGAGAAACTTTTTCTGCGAGAGCAATCCTTACTCGAAATTTGATCCGCAGACCGCGGATCAGTTTTTCGAGCTTCAACCAGAGCGGAAGTCGCGCACATCATCGCCTTTGCGCCAAAGAACCGCGGGCGTCTGGCTACCGGACGCAGCCATTTTCTGATTGATCGCTTCCATGTCGGATTTCGACCAACTGACCGAAGAAATTTCAATCTCGCCATCGGCAGCGATATAGAAGAGTGTGGGGACATTAGTCAGTCCATAGGCATTCGAGACCGCGTAGTTGGCCGGATCGTCGAGTGCGACCGGAAAGCTGATTCCGTATTGCCGCGTAAATGCTTGCGTATCACGCTCATTATCCTGGGAAATACCGAGCACGGTGATCTTTGCGCTTTGATTGGCGCGATACAGGCGCTCAATAAACGGAAAAGCATATTGGCAGACCGGGCAGCCTACTTTGAAAAACGCCAGCAGAACCGGCCCTTTCGCCAACGCCTCCCGCAGAGACACTGGTTGCCCATCAACCGTTGGTAAGGTGAATTCCGGCGCGCGAACTCCCGCGATCAATGCAGCCATTCCGTTCAAACCTCCAAACTTTAGTCGCTACAATTTAGATTCTGCGACCTTCGGCTTCGACTCAAGCTGCAACCGGCGAAGAATCTTGCGCGTCAGGCCGGTTAAGGGAAGCCGGTTCCACTGCCTGCAAGTGAACCATCGACCGGCACTTTCCGAACCCGGCAAATCTCGTGGCGGCACAGCGAACACCGCAATCTGGTAATCCGTATCGGTGATGGAATGACGCAGCCGCGCCAAGGGTACATCACCATTTAATTCCCCGAGCCCGATCTCCGGCAGTTCCCACATTCCCGCCATCAGCGAGGCGTCAGCCTGACGCTGCACCAGAAATATCGACGAATCCTTCTTGACCAAGCCGTAACTCAGTTGCTCACGCTTGCGGGGAGTCTGCGGAGGCGACGGCTCTGCTCCGCGCGACCGGCAGAACGCATTCACCGGACACAGCAGGCATTGCGGCGATCGCGGCGTGCAGATGGTTGCGCCCAGCTCCATCATGGCCTGGTTGAAATCTCCGGGACGCTGCGCTTCCAGTAGAGCTTCGGCTTGTCTCCACGTCCCCTCTTCGCCGAGCGATTTCCCACGCAGGCGCTCGATCACCCGGGCCACATTACCATCCACTACAGCAATCGCTTCTCCAACCGAAATACTGGCGATCGCGGCAGCCGTATACCGTCCGATCCCAGGCAGCGTGGCCCACTCCTCCGCCGTTTGCGGAAAGCATCCATCGAGCTGCCCGACAATCACCTTCGCCGCCTGATGCATTCGCCGCGCGCGATGGTAGTAGCCCAAGCCGCTCCAGATCGCCAGCACCGATGCCTCACGAGCCGCAGCCAGCGACTGCACCGTGGGAAACCGTTTCATGAATCGCGCATAGTGATCCAGCACGGCTACCACGCGTGTCTGTTGCAGCATGATCTCGGAAACCCAGACGTGATAAGGCGCGCGGTCGCGACGCCAAGGCAAATCGCGACGATGGTGGTCGTACCAATCGAGTAAAGCAGTGCGGTATCGGCAAATGTTTGCCGGATTAAGAAGAAGCGCAGGCCTACCCATGCAGATGCGATTCTAAATGCTCGCGCGTTGACCTTTTAAGCGCAGGCATCGCGGGCTGGAAGGAAAATCTCTCAGCGATTCTATTGGCCTTGTTCCTGCAGTGGCTCGGGAGCTCCGTGGCGACGCAGCAACTGCGCCAGGTTCTGCGAAAATGCCGACCGCGGAAGCACCATATCGCATCCTGCTTCCTGCGCCTTCATTTTCAACTCGCCCTGCACATGCGAGACGAAGGCAATAATGTTGGTGGCCTTTTTCAGTTTCGCTTTGAGCTTGGGAATCATGCTGAGCGGCTTGGCAGCAATGTTATTCAGATCGAAGATGATGAGCGACGGCTTCTCTTCGCCGTTCTGACCCATTTTCTCCTGCAGATCTTTTTCGGTCTTGACGAACTCGACCTTCACGTTCATCTTGCGCGCCGTTTCCTGGATCTTGGCCAGGAAGAACAGATCGTCGACAAACGCGAAGATGCGCGCGGGCGCGTCCGAAGAGCCAACCAACGGCTCCGGCTCGGGCGGCACAAACTCCTTGCCCAGCGGCTGATTCATACGGCCCCCTCGGCCTGGCTTGTGCGTGTTGCCGTTGTTGTTACCCTGGGCCGCACGATAGCTGTGATCCATGGGGGCGGTATAAATACCTCCGCCCAGCGCGCCTTGTCCGGAACGCTGCCCGGGCTTACGGCCATGCGAACGGTTCTTTCCCGGCCCGTGGCGATGCTGTCCAGGTTGTTGAGGTGCTGCCCCGTGCACGACGGGTCCACGGCGGCCGCGCCGCCGTCTACGTCCTTTCCCTCCGGAAGGCCCGGAAGGAGGATTCGATCCTTGATTCATGCTTCTCTCTATAAGGTTCACCTGCAGATGGCAGGATCCCCACATTCGTATACCGCTATATTTGGCCCGAAGGCTGCAAACCTATCAGTGTGCCTGGTGGCGGCGACTGGATACTTCACTGAAATCGAATCAGTTGCGTCCGTCTGGCGCCCGGAATTTTCGGCGCGAGGAACGCCTGCACGGAAGTGCGGCGATTGGAGGACGCTTCTATCCTACCCAGTTACAGGGCAGGAACGCAAGCCCAAAACCTGTCTCTGCTTAGGATGCGCCCTTCCGGTAAATGGGTGTGGTTAATTTTCGCAATCCCCCACATCGACAGATATGTTTCAAATATGGACAGTCCCGCGTTCCTCGAATATCGCGCAAACCTGGATCCGCCGGAGCGGAATCAGCTCAAGCCGCCATCTTTAACACGGCTTGCAGGGCATCCAGGGCGAGCTGCGCTGCATGTCCGGACGCCGGAGGCAGGCTCCCCACCGCCCGCGCAATATCATCCTTGCCAATCGCCCGAGCCTCTTGTATCGACTTTCCACCGGCTAACTGCGTTACCGCCGACGCACAGGCCATCGCCGGAACACAGCCCTTCGCACGAAACCGGATCTCGCCGATGTGGCCACCATCGATCTTGGCCGAGAGCTCGAGCACGTCGCCACAGGCAGGATTCTCAATTTGCACATGAATGTCGGCGCCAGGTAATTCGCCCGAATTGCGAGGGTGTTCGAAGTGGTCAAGGAGTTCGGGAGAATACATGAGTGATATGTACATGATAACTGACCGCGACGCCTCTGTTGAATCCCGGCTAATTGTGACTACGAGTGCCTAGGTTTGGGCGCGAGGAATCTGCTTTTGGACGGACAGGCAAGAAAACAGATCCTTCGCTGCGCTCGTGATGACAAATCCTGACCTCGTCATTTCCTGTTCGAATCTCAGTAGCCGCGCCGTTTACCCGTCCCTCCGTATAATCGAAGGCGTCCCCAGCCATGAACCACCGTTTACAACGCGTCGTCTCTTTGCAGCCCAGCGCCACGGTCGCTTTACGCGACTTGGGTCTGCTCGATCGCTTGGTGGCCTGTACCAAATATTGCGTGGACGTTTGTCCCGAGCTTGCCGATGGTTCGCGCGTGATCGTCTCCGATTCCTGGACGGCACAATCCGAGCAGATTCTAGCCACGCGACCCGACCTGGTGCTGGCCTCCGTTCCCTATCAATCCAGCGCGGTGGCAGAAATCCTGAAGGCCGGAGTACGGTTTCTCGGCCTCACACCGCGATCCCTTGACGACATCTACGCAGATATTGCCGCGATTGCCGGAATCATGGGCGCTCCTGAAAAGGGCGAGGCGGTCATCAGCGGCATGCAAAATCGCATCGAACAGGTTCGCCAACAGACTGCCGGTCAGACGAAGCAACGGGTGTTCTGCGAAGAGTGGGGAAATCCCATCATTGCCTCGGAACTCTGGGTTGCGGAATTAGTGCAAGTCGCGGGAGGCGAGTTCATTGGCCAGCCGGGCAAACCCATGACCGCGGAAGATATCGCCGCCGAGCAGCCGGATGCGATTTTTGCGGCCTGGTGCGGCGCCGGCGACCGGGTCCCGCTCGAGAAAATTGTGGAGCAGCGTGGCTGGAGCGAACTTGCAGCCGTGCGCAACGGACGCGTGTTCTGCATCCAGGATGAGTTATTCAACACGCCGGCGACGACCGTGCTGGGAGGCTTGGACGCCATTGCCTGGGCGCTCATCCCGAGCGCTTTCCGCGTCCCTCCGGAATCCGCCAGCTCGCAGGTCCAGTGAACGCAACACGCTTGTGATACAAAGGAACGCCAATGCCCACCGTTCAACAACAGCTCGCTAAGGAACTGACGACTCTCTCCGAAGCAGCCAATAGCGTCGAAGACTTGATGAGCATCGTGGTCGGACGCCTGAAAGAGCACTTGCCTCATTTTGATTGGGTCGGCTTTTACATGATCGAAAAAGCCGCCGCCGGCGAGGATCCGGTCCTGGTTCTCGGCCCCTATGTAGGCGCCATCACCCCTCACACCCGGATACCGCTCAATCAAGGCATTTGCGGAGCGGCTGCCTCGACCGGGCGAACGGTAATCGTCGACGACGTCAACGCTGACCCGCGATATCTGGCATGTTCGCTCGAAACCAAATCAGAAATCGTCGTCCCGATATTTGTGAAGGGCGAAGTGGTGGGCGAACTCGACATCGACAGTCACACTCCGGCGGCGTTCACCGCTGACGACCGTCAACTGGTGGAACATTGTGCCCGGCTGGTCGGCCAGTATCTGGAGAAAACAGCGTGACAGCCGGCTTTTGCGGTGACCGAACGGAACGAATCCGATGATCAAGCAAGTGGTTGCCGCCCTCATGGTGCGAGGCGAAGAAATCCTGTGCTGCCAGCGGACCGAGTATCAGGCGTTGCCGCTGAAATGGGAGTTTCCCGGCGGCAAAATTGAGCCGGGCGAGGAGCCTGCCCAAGCCCTGCAACGCGAACTGGACGAAGAGCTGGGAATCCACGCCGAGATCGGTCCGAAAGTTTTCCAACTGCAACATCAATATCAGAACGGCAACGCGGTGGACCTTCAGTTTTTCGTTGTGGAACATTATGAGGGAGAGCTGCAGAATCGCATTTTCCGCGAAGTACGCTGGGTAAGCCGCCGCGAACTGCCGACCCTTGATTTCCTCGACGCCGATCGCACCCTGGTGGCACAGATCGCCGCCGGCAAACTGCTCTAGCTTCCGCCGCGACCGGTCGCGAACCAGGCAATCGTCAGCCCGATCATGATGATGGTTGTCGCCCACGCGATCAGATTGAACCAGGTCCCATTCACGTACTTGCCCATCAACTCGCTCTTGTTAATCAGCAGCAGCATGAAGATCAAGCACAAAGGGCAGAACAATTCCGTTCACCACCTGGGAAAGAACAATGATCTTCACCAGCGGCAGGTTGGGCAGCAGGATGACGCCGCCCCCGGCGATAAGCAGCAGCGTGTAGAGCCAGTAGAAAACCTTGGCCTCGCCAAACTTGTGTCCAACGCCGGATTCGAAGCCGAGCCCTTCGCACACCGTGTACGCCGTTGAGATCGGCAGGATGGAGGCGGCGAACAGCGAAGCATTGAACAATCCAGCCGCAAAAAGAATGTAGGCATACTCGCCCGCCAAAGGACGCAGCGCCTGCGCCGCATCGGCGCCATCCCGAATCTGCCGGATGCCGTGGACATAGAGGGTCGCCGCGCACGCCACTACGATGAACCAGGCGACAATGTCAGTGAACAAGCAGCCTAGGATGACGTCCCAGCGCGAAGCCTTATATTCGCGCGGAGTGATTCCCTTCTCCACAATGGACGATTGCAGGTAGAACTGCATCCAGGGCGCAATCGTGGTTCCCACCACCGCAATCACCATGTAGATATAAGACGAATCGTGGAAGGCGCCGCTGTGCGGCGGCTTGAACGTAGCGACGAACGCCTCTTTCCAACTCGGCCCGGCCAGCACGCCCGCAATAATGTAGGCGAAGTAGAAGAACGACGCCGCCAGGAAAACTTTCTCCACGCTCTTGTAGGTTCCCTTGACCACCAGCAACCACACGATCAGCGCGGCGCCCGGCACGCTGATGTATTTGGAGACGTGAAACAACTCCAGGCTGCTGGCCACTCCGGCAAACTCTGAGACCACGTTGCCGAAGTTGGTGATCACCAGCCCCAGCATCATCAAAAACGTGATGCGCAGGCCGTACTCTTCGCGAATGAGATCGCTCAGGCCTTTGCCGGTGACCGCACCCATGCGCGCCGACATTTCCTGAACCACGACCAGCGCGACCGTCATGGGGATCATCACCCACAGCAGCAGGTATCCGAACTGTGCTCCTGCGGCGGAGTAGGTATAGATGCCGCCCGCGTCATTGTCGACATTCGCCGTAATGAAACCTGGGCCGATGACGGCCAGGAACATCAGCAGGCGAATTCGCCAAACTCGAACGCGTCGGGGATCAGGCATGGTACCGAGGAATTATGGTGAGATGCGAAGAACACCCAGAATAAACGCATGTTAGGAAATGCGCCAATCGGAAGAACGGAAGGTCGTGGATCAGTTTGATTTCCACAGGGCGCTTGCGGTAACCAGTATGAACGCAGCAGCCCAAAGCCATATGAACAAACCTACACATCGAAGCAACGTCGGATACCAACTCCTAAAAATGAAGTAATGGGCGATGAGGTTATCGGTGAGGTTTCGTCTCTCCAGGCTCGCCCTCACCTTCCCGGTGAGCATGTGTGGGCGGAATACGAGGAACCAAGCATAACCCGCAAGAAGAATGACAAACAGAACCGAGATCGCGGTTATAAGTGGACTCATGACTGAAGCGCCTGCAGGATAATTCCTTTGTCAATTTGCTTGGCAGCGATTCGGTCGCGTCGCCATACACTTAAACCGACCAACTACCGAGAACTGACAACTGACAACTGGTCTTCACAGCTTCGCCCTTAGCATGTTGATCACGTCGTCGGCGGTAATCACGCCAGTCAGCACGCCTTCGTCGTCGATTACCGGGAGGGTCAGCAGGTTGTACTTGTCGAAGAGCTCCGCTACTTCTTTCTCGTCGGCGCCGGGATGGATCGTCGTCAGATGGCCGGTGCTCAACATCATCAGCGGAGTGCCGGGCGGCGCCAAGACGATCTTCGCCAACGGAACCGATCCCAGCAGCTTCTCTTTCTCCCCAATGATGAAGATCGTGCTGACACTCTCGATTCCGCCTTCGAAGTTGCGCAGCATCTCGATGGCGTCTTCCACTTTGGCGCTCGGACCCAACGCCATGTAGTCGGTAGTCATGCGCCCGGCCGCCGTGTCCTCTTCAAAGGTCATCAGACCGGCCACTTCGGCACGTTCCTCCGGCTCCATTTCCGTGAGGATCTCTTGCGATGCATCGGGATGCATGTCGCCCAGCAGATCGGCGGCAGCATCGGGATCCATTTCCTCGACAATGTCAGCGGCTCGGTCAGAATCCAGAGAACTCAGAATCGACACTTGCATCCTGGGATCGATCTCTTCCAGGGTTTCGGCCGCGACCTCCTCATCCAGAGTCTCGAAGATGGCTTCGCGCTCCGCCGGAGCAAGGTCTTCCACGATGTCGGCAATATCGGCAGGATGCAGTTTGGCCAGGCGATCGAGCGAGATCTTCAGCTTGACGCGCCGGGCAGGATCAATCTCGATCAGGTCGACGAACTCCCACGGAATCATTCGCGGGGGGATTCTCTGCAAAAGCACGTGCAGCGCGGCCGCCGGAACCACTCCTTTCAGCAGGCGGCGGATGGCGCCCCGTGCTCCCACATCCACCGCTCCAATTTTGAGCACGATGTGATCGTTACTGCGCTCCTCGTGGATATCCACATCGTTGACCCGCACCACCTTGCGCCCGTGAACGTCGATAATCTGCTGATCGAGCAAGTCGCGTTCCAGCAGCAGCATGCCTTCACCGCCGCCATAGGGACTCCATTCGGCAGCCGCGGTAGCGATCCGCAGACCACCGTTGATCAAGCTGAGGGCTGTAACCGGCACCAAACGATTGCCGTGCCGGGTCTTCACCACGAAGCCGGTGACTAAGCTGGAGTTGTCTTGTGGAACCAAGGTGACTTCGCGTACTTTGCCGGCATGCGAGCCGGTGTTGTCGGTCACGGCCGCGCCGATCAATTCCGAAAGTGCGAGCGAAGGCATTGCAGTCAATATATTCGATGCAGTCTTAATCTTTCAGCGAAATTCGCGCTCCTCATAATTATGAATAGTACGCAGCCCGTTCTGGGAGACCTTATCTTTGCCGAGTGCCCTGCCCTCTGCGAAACTTAATCATGCGTTCCTTCCCCTGTGAAGCCATTCTTTTTGATCTCGACGGCGTACTGGTCGACTCCACTCCCTGTGTGACCCGCGTCTGGGCCACTTGGGCCCGGAAGCATGGGCTCGACCCAGACTATGTCGTCCATGTGGCGCATGGGCAACGCACTATCGAGACCGTTCGCCAGGTAGATCGTCTACTGGATGCTCAACGGGAGACCGACCAGATCGAGCAGCTCGAGATCGACGATACCGAAGGCCTGCGAGTGCTGCCCGGAGCAAAAGAATTGCTGATCGCGTTGCCGCCAGATCGCTACACCATCGTTACATCCGGTACTCGCCGGCTGGCGACCAAGCGACTAGAGGTCGCCGGGCTGCCCGTTCCCTCAAACATGATTACCGCCGATGACGTGAATCGCGGAAAGCCCGATCCCGAGCCGTACCTGGCTGGAGCCAAAGTGCTGCTTCGCCAGCCCAGGAGCTGTCTGGTCTTTGAAGACGCGCCTTCTGGTATTCGTGCCGCCCAATCTGCAGGAATGATCGCGATCGCGGTGACGACGACCTATCCTCGGGATCAATTGTCGCAGGCTGACGCGATTGTCCCTTCCCTGAGCGCAGTGAGGGTCCACTCAGAACCCTCAGGCGAGTTCATGGTCACAGTCGAGATCTAGCCCATAGCTTGCTGCCATCCGGACGACAGTCGATGCCTCTGATTTCTATCTACGGGCCTTGGACCCCCAACCATCATTGGCATTCGTGCATCCATACCCGGCAAGCCGGAATCCAACAGCACGCACCGTCAAGTACTTCGGTAGACGCGAACTTGTGCCCGAAGCGCAGGCGGCAGCTTTCAGCGAGGTCGAAATCTTATGCCAAATTTTGTCACTGATGTGGAAGAGATACGCAAACGCGCGGCCCAGAAAATTGAGGATGGAGCGGTAACCCACTCCTACCAGGGAGATGTCGAAAACACGATTTCTATTCTCAACGAGGCGTTAGCAACCGAGATCGTATGCGTACTGCGTTACATGCATCATTACTTCATGGCAACCGGCGTCCATGGAACTGCCGTCCGCGACGAATTCAAGGAGCACGCCGACGCCGAGCGTGAGCACGCCGACGAGATTGCCGAGCGCATCCAGCAACTGGGGGGCAAGCCCGACTTCAATCCGGCCTCGCTGCTGCAGCGCTCAGCCTCGCAGTACGCCGAAGGTAAGACGCTGGCCGACATGATCAAAGAGGACTTGATCGCCGAACGTATCGTCATCGAGGTTTATTCGAAGATGATTCGGCACTTCGCCGACCATGATCCCACCACGCGAGTGCTGATCGAACACATTCTGAGCGAAGAAGAGGAGCATGCCAGCGATCTTTCGGATCTGCTGTTCATCGTCGATCCCCGCAGCGGCGAGACGGAAGGCGAGGATCCGGGCACTCACCCTCTGGACATGCATCATGATGAGCAATCGCGGCAGCAACGCGGAGGGAAGTCGAAGGCAAGCGACACGGGCGGCGAGTCCGACGGACAGAAGGGTTCCCACCATCGGGAGCTCGATATCCCGGCCACACCGCGCCGCAGCGGTGGCGAGAAGCAGCCGCAGCAGCCGAGCCTTGGGGGCGGCAAGAACCGCGAAGGCGTAGGCAATTTGGTCAGCGGTGATAAGACGGTGCTGGAGAGTCCCGGCCGGGGATCCTCGTCAGGCAGCGGCAATCGTGCCGGAAAGACAAACGGTAAGAATCGCAAGAAGCGCTAGGGGAAAAGAAATCCTGAGCGCTCAGTTGCGCGTAGATGGCGAGCAGCGCTGATTCATCATGAATCGGCCGCGACACAACGGTCCAAAGAGTTGCCGCAGGCATGAACTGTCTGCGGCTGTTTCTTCTGACAACTGATCACAACTGCTTTTCAGTTCCTGATGTTCTCCAGTAACTGCTCGACTTCGGCCTTCTTGTCCGCAGTCAGCGGTAACAAGGGCAGTCTTGGAACGCCGCCGAAGAAGCCGTTGTAGTCCATCGCATACTTCACGCCGGGAATGCTCAAGCTGCCGACAATCCGTTCTGCAGCCTTGGCAATGCGTTCCTGTTTCTCGCGAGCCAGCGCCGCGTCGTCGTCCTTCCACGCAGCATAAATTTCGTAGCACGCCGTGGGAGCGCAATCTGCAAAGGCCAAGATCGCGCCGACCGCACCTGCATCCAACGACGGATGCAGCTTTTGCGCCGCGCCTACCAGCACCTGGAACCCAACTTCTTTCCGCCGAGTTTTCAGTCCGCCGACCACGGTAACTCCCGCTGACGATGGCTTGGGCGCAGCGGTTCCCACCAGTGCGCCGACGGTCACCAGGGCTCCGCCTTCAGCGCTCGCCGAAGCAACCGTTGCAGCAGCCAGCATGCGAGCCGTCACCGGAGCGAAAGTCTCGGTCACGGTGGCGCTGCGCTTGATATGGCGAGTGCCCGCCACCATCTTCTGCACCTTCTCGATGGAGCCGGACGACTCCTTGATGCCGATCAGATTGGGATGTTCCGCAAGTTCAACCACTACTTCAGCAGGAATGTCGTAACCAGTGGCCTGCGGAAAGTTATAGATGATCACTGGCAGCGGCGAGCGATCGCACACAAAGCGGTAGAAGGCCAGCATGTTCGCCGGGTCAGACATCTGCCCTTTGTAGTAATGCGGCGTGCGCACCATGGCAATGTCGTAGCCCAGTTCGGCAGCGTATTCGGTCAGCCGCAAAGTCTCGATGGCCGACTCGATCCCGGTTCCGGCGATCAGGACTTTGTCGTTGGCCGCAAACTCGCGGGCACACTTCAGCACCTCGCGACGCTCTTCATCGCTCAGCAGGATCGCCTCGCCAGTCGAGCCCTGGACCACGATGCCGGTCACCGGCGTGCGCGAGTACTGCTCGACATTCTGTTCCAGCTTGCGGAAGTAAATTCTGCCGTCGGGATAGAACGGAGTAGTGATGGGAGGAAAAATTCCGTGTAGAAGCATAAGGAATATTATAGGACGCCGGAAAGGAACGGCCAATCCTAAGGAACAGCCATTCCCAAGGAACCGCCTAAGAAATAGCCGGCCCTTTAGAAATTGTCATCACGAGCGAAGACCGGGTCCCCGGCGAGGGCCGCTTTTGCTGTCGGTGGGGTGGAGGAGCGAGAGATCTGCTCTTTCCCGACGAGAAGCAGATCCCCGTCGAGCTGAAGCTCTCCTCGGGATGACAATTCGTGGTCTGGGCCGCATTAGTCAACTGTGACATCTCAAATGAGGACGATAAGAATATCGGAAGTCTCGATGACTAGCGGCAAGGTGAAAAGATTCGGCCTTGGCGATCGACGGCTCTTCGATATCATTTTTCGATCCCAACGAAAAACTTTCTCGACTGGATTAGGTGAGGTTTGCAGTTGTATGTCGTCTTGCTATTAATGTCGTGTGGCACCGTCTCAAACTCTTGATTATTGCCCCAGATCATTCCGCCTTTGCACCAACCGGTATCACGAAGTTGCTGGCTGCTTGTTGGAGTGACCTAAAGGAACTTATCCGTTGCCCACTCCTGCTGCGGAGCCGACGACGTGACTGCTTCGCCATCGGAATTGCAAGGAAACGACGAGATCCCGCTCCAGACGTCGCTAACAGCGGAGCGCCCTTAACTCCCCACTTCAGTTGCACCCATCCCTGAGTAGCCACTTGGAATTTTGTACTCAATCGCCGTCCGTCGTTGCCACGGCCAAGATCCGCTAAGCACCCTTGCAAGCATCGCCTGAATTCCGGCGAAAACGACCGCGGCAACAAGGGCCAGCCCAGCCAACCGAATACAATACGATCCGGGTGTTTCGATTCATAATGCTGTTTGCATATTGACCGTAGCTCAATTGCTAACCGCTAGCTGCTAGTCGCCAATTGCTGCTTCACTCGGTCCACATGCAATTGCTGCAGCGCGTAGACCTTGGCTTCGCCGCGTTGCAGAGCCGCGATGCCCTCGCACGCCGCGCGCGCGGCCGACAGCGTCGTGATGGTGGGAATGCGCGCGGTCACGGCGGCCCGGCGAATCGCCTTCTCGTCGAACCAGGGCTCGACTCCGTGCGGCGTGTTGATGATCAGCTGAATGCGCTCGCCCTTGATCAGGTCAACCACGTTGGGCCGGCCTTCCTTGACTTTGTAGACGCGCTCGACCCGCAAGCCTGCTTCTTCCAGTACGCGCGCCGTTCCGTGCGTGGCCACAATGCTGAAACCCATCTCGACAAAGCGCTTGCCTAACTCCGCCATGAAGGGCTTGTCGCGATCATTGCCGCTCATGAAGACGGTGCCGCTGGTCGGCAGCACTTGTCCGGCGGCGGCTTGCGCCTTGGCGAAGGCCTCGCCGAAATTGTCGGCCACGCCCATCACTTCGCCGGTCGACTTCATCTCCGGACCGAGCACGGTATCGACGCCAGGAAACTTTCCCCAGGGAAATACCGGCGACTTCACGAAGTAGAAGTTGCCGGTGTCGAGATCGGTCGCGCGATCGATGTTGTCGGGCAAGAACTCGCGCAGCTTGCGGCCGGTCATCAGGCGCGCGGCAATTTTCGCCAGCGGCACGCCGGTCGCCTTGGAAACGTAAGGCACGGTGCGCGAAGCGCGCGGATTGACTTCGATCACAAAAACCTTGTCGCGCTGTATCGCGTACTGCACATTCATCAGGCCGACGACATTCAGCGCGCGCGCCAGCCGGAAGGTGTATTCGCGAATGGTGGTCAGAGTGTGCTGCGGGAATGTCGACCGCCGGCAGCACGCACGACGAGTCGCCGGAGTGAATGCCGGCTTCCTCGATGTGCTGCATGATGCCGCCAATCACCACGTCCTCGCCGTCGGACAGCGCATCCACGTCAATCTCGGTGGCCGACTCCAGGAAGTGATCGATCAGCACCGGCCGCTCCTGCGAATATTCCACCGCCTCTTTCATGTAGTGGATGAGCGACTCGTCATCGTAGGCCAGAACCATGGCGCGCCCGCCCAGCACATACGACGGCCGCACCAGCACCGGATATCCCACGCGGTTGGCATTGGCCACAGCTTCTTCCACGCTGGCGGCTGTTGCGCCCGGCGGCTGCGGAATCGTCGAGCTCTTCCAGCAGCTTGCCGAAGCGACGGCGATCTTCGGCCAGATCGATGCTCTCGGGCGAGGTGCCGATGATGGGCACGCCCGCGGCTTTCAAAGGCAGCGCGAGATTCAGCGGAGTCTGCCCGCCGAACTGCACGATCACGCCAATCTCTGCGCCGCCTGCGGCCTCGTGCTCGTACACCGCCATCACGTCTTCGTAGGTCAGCGGCTCGAAGTACAGGCGGTCGCTGGTGTCGTAGTCGGTAGAGACGGTCTCGGGATTGCAGTTGATCATGATGGTCTCGAAGCCGTCGTCGCGCAGCGCGAATGCAGCATGGCAGCAGCAATAATCGAACTCAATTCCCTGCCCGATGCGGTTCGGGCCGCTGCCCAGAATGATGACCTTCTTGCGATCGGTCGGCGTCGCCTCGTCCTCTTCCTCGTAGGTCGAGTACAGATACGGGGTGAAGCTCTCAAACTCGGCGGCGCAAGTATCGACCCGCTTGAATACCGGACGAACATTGTGCTCGCTTGCGCAGCTGGAGCATCTTCTCGCTGGCGTCCTGGCCACTCTTCAGCTGCAGGGCTTCGCCCAGACGGGCGTCGGAGAAGCCCATGCGCTTGATCTCGCGCAAACGCTCGGCGTCGATCGGTTCGGTGCCCAGCTTCGCCTGCACGTCGGCAATTTCTTTCAGCTGGTGCAGGAACCAGGGATCGATGTTGGTCATCTGCGCGATCTCGCGCACGCTCATGCCCTCGGAGAGCGCGTAGCGGATGTATTGCAGCCGCTCGGGATGGGGCGTCACCAGCCGCTTGGTCAGGATGCGCGGCTCGATGTCATCGGCGGTGGCCTTCTTGCCGGTCTCCAGCGAGCGCACCGCTTTCAGCAGCGCCTGCTTGAAGGTGCGGCCGATGGCCATCACTTCGCCCACCGACTTCATTTGCGGGCCAAGCGATTCGTCTGCTCCGGGAAATTTCTCGAACTGCCACTTGGGAATCTTGACGACGACGTAGTCGAGCGTCGGCTCGAAGCAGGCCGGAGTCTTGCGCGTGATGTCGTTGGTAATCTCGTCGAGCGTGTAGCCGACGGCGAGCTTGGCGGCAATCTTCGCGATGGGGAATCCAGTCGCCTTCGACGCCAGCGCCGAGGAGCGCGAGACGCGCGGATTCATCTCGATGACCACCATGCGGCCGTTGTGCGGATCGACGGCGAACTGGATGTTCGAACCGCCAGTCTCGACGCCGATCTCGCGAATGACGGCGATGGCCGCATCGCGCATGGCCTGATATTCGCGATCGGTGAGCGTTTGCGCAGGAGCGACGGTGATGGAGTCGCCGGTGTGCGTGCCCATGGGATCGAAGTTTTCGATCGAGCAGATGACGATGACGTTGTCGGCCAGGTCGCGCATCAGCTCCAGCTCGTACTCTTTCCAGCCGAGCACGGATTCTTCCAGCAGCACTTCATGGACCGGCGAGAGATCGAGGCCGCGAGCCAGCAGTTCCAGCAGCTCTTCGCGGTTGTAGGCGATGCCGCCGCCGGTGCCGCCGAGAGTGAACGAGGGCCGCAGGATCACCGGGAATCCGATCTTGCTGCTGAAGTCGATGCCGTCTTTCAGATTGTTGACCAGCGACGATTTCGGCACGTCGAGGCCGATCGCCGTCATCGCGTCTTTGAACAGCAGGCGATCTTCGGCTTTCTTGATGGCGCCAAGCTGCGCGCCGATCAGCTGCACGTTGTACTTCTCGAGCACGCCGCCGTCGGCCAACTCGACTGCAAGGTTCAGCGCCGTCTGTCCGCCGACCGTGGGCAGCAGCGCGAAGACGCCGGATTTGCCGCTGGCGGTCAGCATCTCGGCTTCGAGGCGGATGATCTCTTCCAGATAGGTGCGGGTGAGCGGCTCGATGTAGGTGCGGTCGGCCATCTCCGGGTCGGTCATGATGGTGGCCGGATTGGAGTTGGCCAGCACCACCTCGTAGCCTTCCGACTTGCAGCGCCTTGCAGGCCTGCGCGCCCGAGTAGTCGAACTCCGCCGACTGGCCAATGACGATCGGCCCAGAGCCGATGATGAGTACTTTCGCGATGTCGTTGCGGCGTGGCATGGTTAGTTCTTTCCGCCCTTCCACTCCTCCATCATGCTTCACAAAATCCTTGAACAGGTAGTGCGAGTCGTGCGGGCCGGGCGCGGCCTCGGGGTGATACTGCACGCTGAACAGCGGCAGCGAGCGGTGGCGCAAGCCCTCCAGCGTGTTGTCGTTCAGGTCGATGTGCGTCAGGTCGACTTCGCTCTGCTTCAGCGAGTCGGGATCGACGGCGAAGTTGTGATTGTGCGCGGTGATCTCGATCTTGCCGGTCTTCATCTGCTTCACCGGATGATTGCCGCCGTGATGTCCGAACTTCAGCTTGTAAGTCTTGCCGCCCAGCGCCAGCCCGATCAACTGATGCCCCAGACAGATTCCGAAGATCGGAACCTTGCCCATCAGATTGCGAATACTTTCCTGCGCGTAAGTGACCGGCTCGGGATCGCCGGGCCCGTTGGAGAGAAACACGCCGTCAGGCTTCAGCGCGAGCACATCTTCCGCGCTGGTAGTGGCCGGCACAACTGTCACCCGGCAGCATTCGCCCACCAGACGGCGAAGAATGTTGTGCTTGATCCCATAGTCATAGGCGACCACATGATGTTTCGGCGCCGCGTCTTTCACGCCGACAACCTCTGTCGGCTCGTGCGAGCGCACACCCTCATCCCACTCATAGACGTGGCGCGTGGTGACTTCCTTCGCCAGGTCCGTGCCATCCATCTTGGGGATAGAGCGCGCCTTCGCGACCAGCTTCTCGGTGTCGATCTCCAGCGTAGAGATGACTCCGCGCATGACTCCGTGGTCGCGCAGATGCCGAACCAGGGCGCGCGTGTCGATCTCGCCCAGCACCGGAATCTTGTAGCGCTCCAGATATTCTTCCGCAACTTCCTGCGAGCGCCAGTTCGAGCTGACCCGCGAGAACTCGCGCACGATCAGGCCTTCGATATAAGGCCGCGTGGCTTCGTTGTCGTCAGAGTTGGTGCCGTAATTGCCGATTTCAGGATTGGTGAGAACTACGATCTGTCCGGCGTAGGAGGGGTCGGTGAAGATTTCCTGATAGCCCGTGATGGAGGTGTTAAAAACAACTTCCCCGTAACATTCACCTTTTGCTCCGTAGCCTTTGCCGTGGAAGATCCGTCCATCTTCCAGCGCAAGGATTGCCTGCATTGCATCTCCGGGGAGTGGATTTTAATGATTTTATCAGGGAATGCGCGACAGCATAAGAGGAGACGCCAGGAATTTGCGCAGTGCACAAGTTGTCGTGCAGAAACGAGTGCTAGTTCGTTAATCCGATGGCTTTTGCTTATCAGGAATGCGCGCCCCTTTTCCCTGCTGACTCTCCATCGTCTCGTCCGGACGAAGCAGCGTAGGCTTGGTGGACGAAGGGTTCGACGGCTGCTGCTGGTCGCCGGCCGGAGCGGACGCGGAATTCGCGGCAGCTTTCTTTGCAGGCGCAGCTGATGATGCTGCTGACGATGTCGGCCGGGGCTGCGTTGTGGAGGCCGATACCGCGGAGGGTGCCGCTGCGGGCGCGTTATCGGTAGCCGACATCGCGGCTCCGCCTCCCGGCTCCGTGGCGCTGGCGGCTTTGATCTGCGGCGCCGAATCGAAGATGACTCGCTCGTCGGTCAGTGGCTGTAGTTCGCTGTCATGGGGAGCCGCGAAGAACCACGTCAACAGGTAGCCTCTACGCTCGGTCACGGCCAGGGCAATCGACAATCGCCGGGAAAGCGCGTCATCCGGTACGCGAAACGCGACCGCTCCGTGCAGGTAAAGAAAAGTACTGCCATCGGTGGCAAAAACCTTGGCGTCGCGCATGTCGGTCAAGATGGGGTGGGTCAGACCGTATTGCAGCAGAAAATTCCTGAAGCCCTGGCGGTCTTTCACATCCTGCGGAAACTTCATGCCGGGAAAACATTTGGCAGAAACCGCCGTCACCGTCACCTCGCCGAAATCGTCGTAAGAAATCTGGCCGTCTGCGGCCGGCCGCTTGGCCCAGGCGGAAAACAGGGTTCGGCTGCAAGCGTCCAGCAACCTGCGCTCGGTTGCGCCCAATGTGGGCTTGCCAAAATTCTGGCGCGCGCGATCCCGCTCCACAGCTGGCTGAACCGCTCCTTCGGCCTCCAGAGTCCATCCCTGCGGAATGCGGTAGCTGAAGCCGAGCGACGGATTCTCGTAGAAGTCGCCGCCAATTTTTCCGGGATCAAGATGACTGATGGGCGGATCGTCTTGCAATCTTGCCAACTGGTGCGAAGAGATGGCAGGTCCGTCGTACGGCTGAGCACCCTCATCCAGGTGCTGGTGGAAATCGGCAGCCGCAAAAAACGTCACATGCTGAAACGACGCCTCCATCTGCTTCAGGATTTTTTCGTCGTGAGCGGCCAGCGCTACTCGCACGATGTAACCATTCACCGTGGTCGCCAGCAGCATGTGCTGCTCAACTCCCCGGCGGGTCTCGAAGAAATAAAACAGATGGCCGGAAAGCTCGATCTTCGATAAGGGGCGCGGCTCTTCCACGCCATGTAACAGTTCCTGGTCGAGCGCGTATCGCAAATAGGCCTTGGCGTCGTGATTGTTCCCCGTCCCTATCGGGACAGCGATAATGGAAATCTCGGCATGAGCTGGAGGCGGGCCACCCAGCTCTAACAACTGCAAACTGCCATCTCGCGCGGCCGACTGCGGGAAGGGCTGGAAATGAATGTCGGGCAGAAGGGCAACTTCAAAGTCAAAGTATTGGTTTATGTAATGGGAGTCAGATAGATACCCTTGTTCGGGATAGCTGCTGCCTTGGGATTCCGCCTGCGGGGATGCAGGTGGGGTAGACGAGGGCGACTGGGCGCTCAGCAACAGGGAGCCAGCCAGCACACTGCCTAGCAGCACGGTAAACGCTCTGGTTGGGAAGGCCATCCGATCTCGCGCGCTTGCTATTGTAACTATTGTTAGCCGTTACGGGCGAAGAGTCAACGGCGGCCGCCGATCCTTTGCTAATAATCCTGATCCTGTCCCGTTCGCTGCCAAGCTCTGATCGCGGTCCCCGGTGTGCATTCAGTAACTCGGGCCCGGCGGGTTCCGGCTAGTTTTCGGGAGTGCGTCAGGTACAATCAAGCGTTTACCGGGCCTTTTCGGCCCCATGCTGTTATCGATCTCCTAATTCCCGACGGAGTGCGCTTCTGAACGCTGTCCTCACCCTGCTTGGCTGCGTGCTGGTGGAACCTCACGGGTTTCGCCATTACCTGCGGTCCCATTTTCTCGATACCACGTTCAAAGGCCTGTATCACGCCAATGCCTTCGACATGGGGCTGCTGATTCCCTATTTCGTGGTGCTGATCCTGCTGGCGTTTTACGGAATGCACCGCTACCAGCTGGTCTATCTCTATTACAAACACCGCAAGAACAAGGTCACGGAGCCGGAATCGCACTTCGCCGATCTGCCGATGGTGACGATTCAACTGCCGATTTTCAACGAGCAATACGTCATCGACCGCCTGGTGGACTGCGTCTGCAAGATCGAATATCCGCGCGAGAAGCTGGAAATCCAGGTGCTCGACGATTCCACCGACGAGACCGTGCAGGTCGCCGCGGTCCGTGGTCGAACGCTATGCCGCGCTCGGTCACAAGATCAGTTATCACCATCGCACCAATCGGGAAGGCTTCAAGGCCGGCGCGCTCGATGCCGGACTGAAGGTTTCCAGCGGCGAGTTTGTCGCCATCTTCGACGCCGACTTCATGCCGACGCCCGACTGGCTGATGAAGGTCATTCACCATTTCGCCAATCCTGAGATCGGCATGGTGCAGACGCGCTGGACGCACCTGAACCGCAACTACTCGTTCCTCACCGAAGTCGAAGCCATTCTGCTGGACGGACATTTCGTGCTTGAGCATGGAGGCCGCTCGCGCGCCGGCGTGTTCTTCAACTTCAACGGTACGGCCGGGATGTGGCGGCGCAAGGCGATCGACGATGCCGGTGGCTGGGAGCACGACACCCTGACCGAAGACACCGATCTCAGCTATCGCTCGCAGCTTAAGGGCTGGAAGTTTCGCTATCTGCAAGATGTGGAATGTCCCGCTGAGTTGCCCATCGAGATGACCGCGTTCAAAACCCAGCAGGCGCGATGGGCCAAGGGCCTGATTCAATGCGCCAAGAAAGATCTGCCGAAGGTGCTCCGCGCTAACGTCAATCGGCGCGAAAAGATCGAAGCCTGGTATCACCTGACGGCGAATCTGAGCTATCCGCTGATGATCGTCCTCAGCGTGCTGCTGCTGCCCGCCATGGTCATTCGCTTTTATCAGGGATGGTTCCAGATGCTGTACATCGACATCCCGCTATTTCTGGCGTCGACGTTTTCCATCTCCAGCTTCTACCTGGTGTCGCAAAAAGAATTGTTCCCCGGAAAACTGGTATCGGACATTTCTCTTTCTGCCGGCATTGATGGCGCTCGGCATCGGACTGACTATCACCAACAGCAAGGCGGTGCTGGAAGCGCTCGTCGGACATCAAAGCGCGTTCGCCCGTACCCCGAAATATCGCGTGGTCAGCAAGCAAGACAAAGGCGTCGCGGCCAAGAAGTATCGCAAACGCCTGGGCTGGATTCCCTGGATTGAAATGCTGATCGGCGGCTACTTCGCGCTGACCGTGTGGTACGCCATCGCCAACGAGAACTACATCACCGTTCCGTTCCTGTTTCTGTTCGTCTTCGGCTACTGGTACACGGGCTTGATGTCGCTGCTGCAAGGCCGCTTCGACAGCCTGGTCAAAGAGCGCGCCGAAGAGCGGAGCCCGAAACCATTTCCAGTCGGCGTGTAGAGCCGAAAGTACTTCTGCTGATAGCTCGCGCTATGGCCTGGTTTCGCCAGTTATCGGGATGGTTCGTTCAACGCTATACTTTCTCAACCCAAGGATTCCGATGACAGTACTCAGCCAACCACCGCCGCCGATCCATTTCGTGACAGGAGCGCACGGTTCCTACGAGTGGCTATCGACAGACGGACACTCGATAGATGAACTGTTGCGCGTTTCGCCGACCGCAGTGCTTGGAAAGTATCTGGCGGTGACTTCGTGCGACAGTGGCCCACTTGCGCTCACAGACGAGCAGAAGTCGTCCGGGTGGGCTTATCACGGCGGAATTGCGCATAGTCCCCGCATTGAGTCGCTGGGTATGGTTCCAGCACACGGTCTATATGACGAATGGTACGTCTTCAATGCTCCGGCTGATCTAGGAGCTATCCGTGAAGGAAACATTTTTGATTTTCCGGTTACACCGCGACACGTTGAGGCCTTCGTTAACTTCGGGTTTGTTATGGATGCGCGAGAGATGCAGGACCTCATTAGCCGTTTCTGGCAGCAACTGGAATGGATGAGCCCGGAAGCCTACATTGCAGAAAGCGATTACGGATTCTTGACGTTCGTCACCGGTAACAAGGAATTGTTTGCGGCAGTTTGCATTGGACTCGCTGCCTCGTCCCGGCACTCAGTGAGGGTCAATGAGTGAAATGACCTGTTTACAACAGTCATCACTGACTTCAACCTTTTGCTTGCGCTAAGCTGCTTGTTTAGGGGAACTATGCGCGTCAGAGTAACTTGTCTCCTGATGTGCCTTGCGACTCTTGTTTTTGCCCAAGAAGGTAAACCAGAGATCGGCGACACTCCTCAAAGTAGCGGGGCTGAGCAGAGGCTTTTTCACGGGGATGAGCCGTTTAGAACACCTTCGCCTCTGCCTCCCGAAGCATTGAGCGCCATCTTGGCGACCCGTGAAGGCAAACAAGGATTGGAAGACGCCAAGCATCGCGGCATTGCCGATGTAGCCAGCCGTTTTAGTGCCACGAACATTCATCTGCATGACTACCATCAAACTGAGTTGCTGGTGGTCGGCAAGTTTCCATTCTCGGGTGCCGACAACGATTGGTTCTGGATATTGTCTTCGCACACCGGGGTAAGGGTTCTCTTGTTCTGTGGCGGCGACTCTCTAGAAATCATGAAGCAAGGAACTGCGGGGTATCGGGATGTCCGCTGCATCTGGTACGGGCCAGATACGGAAAAAGAAGAGCTTTACAGATACGGTGGAAGATCCTACAAGCTATCGAAACGTTCGTGGAGAACCAACACGAATTGAATCGTTGTCGGTAAATCGCCATAACACAAGTAATGGTCTGGAACGCGTCTAGCTGGCCTCCTTTACTGGTTGGCTGCGAACTGCCTTCGAAAAACAGAATCTAGCCGATGGCCGTGTGCCCAGCTCATTCGCGGGTTTCGAATCGTATGATCTGCCGAACTATTGTCCCCATCGCGACCCTGATTTTGTTCTGCACCGCCTTCTGCCTGGCTGCCGATTCCATCACCTGTCCGGAAACGATTAACACGCGCCAGGAACTCACCGCGCCGGTTGCCGGCTGGACTCCCATGCTGGATAACGCTCCCCGCAGCCTGGCCGGCATCACCTTCTATGACGGTCCGCCCGCGGAGAAAGCTTCGTTGGCCTACGATCAGATCACTCACGGCAAATCAGAGCAAGTCGCAACCTGGCGCTTTGCGCCGCAAACCGACCGCCGAATCTGGATGGCCTGTAGCTACGCCGGCACAGCCATCGAGTTGACCAAGACTTTGCCGCCGAACATCTCGACCTGTTCCGTTACTTACGATCCTCAACAAAGCATCGCCGGCTTGCCGGTGATACGCAAAATTACGTGCAGATAGGAATTGGGAATTCCGCACCCCGGTGGCATTGCGAAATTGAACACTGCTCAGGCCTCGTTCTGATATCCTGATTCTCTGTGGTAATCAAAGTTTTCTTTTCGGTTCTGGTGCTTTGCACTGTAGCCGTCGTCGCCGTGGTTCTGGCGATTCACTTCCGCGTAAAGCGGCATCTTCGCCAGGAGTCCCCGACAAGTGCCGCCGTTGGACCGGCTAGGGTGGAGAATCCGGGGCCACCGGCAAGTCCCGCATCCGGACTCGATGCGGTGGAAGAATCGGTCGACGCAACACTGCCGCCGGTGATCCAAGGCACAGCACCGGGGAGCAGTCCAGAGCATAGTTCTAGGCAGTCTTCTTATTAGATTGCGAGGTAAGGATATGTCGAAAACCGCAATTCATAGCGAAATAGGCATTGCTGAACAGCCATTGAATCTAGTCAAGCAAGCTGGAATCGTGATGTGTGCCAGCGCGGTCATTGCGGTTTGTGCACGGCTGGTGCTGCCTTTGCCCTTCACGCCGGTGCCGCTGACCCTGGCCAACTTTGGAGTGCTGCTGGTCGGGCTCACTCTGGGAAGCCGCCGGGGATTTGCCGCCGCCGCTCTTTATCTGTCGTGGGGAGCAATGGGACTGCCGGTCTTCGCCTCGTCGGGTCCGGGAAGTTTTGCTCAGATGCTGGGGCCGACTGGCGGATACCTGTGGGCCTATCCGGTGATCGCATTCCTGGCGGGCTGGATCGCCGAGCACGGCAAGCCCAGCTTTGCCCGCAACCTGGTGGCCTCGATCAGCGCGGAGATCGTGCTATTTGCTGCCGGCATAAGCTGGCTGGCAATTCTGACGCACAGCTGGCGGCAGGCAGCGTTCTTTGGACTGTATCCATTCTTGTTCGCGGAAGTTTCCAAGGTGATGGTGGCGGCAGCCGCAGCAGTTCGCTTGCGCCGCAGTTTCTAGCACGGCTGCTCGGTTTGGATTGAGTGGTCGCAATTTTTGTAAGAATATAGTTTTGAATTCAGGGGAACCCGGGCGACCATGAGCCGCAATTCTGGAAACAACACTCTCGAAATCAAAGTCGCGCACAGCCCCGACTCCGACGACGCTTTCATGTTTTACGGCATGGCGACCAACAAGATTCGCGTGCCTGGAGTGAAGTTCACTCATACCCTGACCGATATCGAAACCTTGAATCGCAAGGCTCTGGAGGGTTTCTACGACATCACGGCCATCTCGTTCCATGCCTATCCTTACCTGCAGGACAAATATGCCCTGATGCCCAGCGGAGGCAGCGTGGGCGAAGGCTATGGGCCGATGATCGTAGCCTCGCGTAACATCCCGCTGGATGAGATCAAGCACCACAAGATCGCTGTTCCCGGAACCATGACCACGGCGTATCTGACGCTCAAGCTGTTCGCGCCCGATATCGTGACCGAAGTAGTGCCGTTCGACGAGATCATTCCCAAAGTACTGGAAGGAAAATTTGAGGCCGGGTTGATCATTCACGAAGGCCAGCTCACCTTCAACAAGGCGGGATTGCATAAGATTCTGGATATGGGCAAGTGGTGGCGCGATCAGACTGGCTTGCCTCTGCCGCTGGGCGGCAATGCCATTCGCCGTGAGCTTGGTCCCGAGATGATCGCTTCCTGCTGCAATGCCCTGCGCGACAGCATTCAGTACGCTCTCGACAATCGTGAGGAAGCGCTGCAATATGCCATGCAGTTTGCCCGCGATCTGGAACCGCAGATGGCCGACAAGTTCATCGGCATGTACGTCAACGAGCGCACGCTCGATTACGGCAACGACGGGCGCGAAGCCATCACCAAGCTGCTGGACATGGGCTACGCTGCCGGCGTCATCACGCAAAAGCCGAACGTGGAATTCGTCGGAGTCACCGCCCCGGTGGCCAAGACTTAGCATTCCGCAATCGAAGGTTTAGCCCTACCAATTTCGATTGCGCACCTTCCAGCCAGATCTCGCAGCCAGAACTCGCTTCGGCAAGCGAGTTTACGCCTGTAGGAACTCTGCTCGAAATCTGATTCCTACTGTGCGACGGTCACCGTGGCGCTGGCATTTCCCTGGAAACTCTGGCTGGTTAATGGGTCCGCGATTGCTCCTTGCACCAGGACTTGGTAAGTACCGGGAGCGGCCGGCCCATAGTAGTACACGCCGGTCTGCGTGTAGCCAGTTAGCGGCGGCTCCCAGGCCAACCATCCATTAGGGCAATCGGACATTGCAGGCGCTTCCTGTGCATTGGGCACAGCCTCGGTGCAATCCGTTTGCGTCGGATATCCCTGAATGCTCCAGGTCATCGTGCTGTAGTACTCGGGAAGGGACGGCGTGGTTTTGGCACTGATAAATATTGAAGAGTTAACTGCCACAGTGGGTGCGGCAGGCGATAGGTAAATAGACATTAGCGGCGTATTCGCTGAAGTGCTTCCTCCACAACTCGCGCAGATGAAGAGTAAACCAATAACAAAGCACACCTCGACCATCTTCTTGCTTTGAAACGACACATTGGCCTCCACCTACCATTACCAATTCTGGAGGATGTGGAGACAGAGGTCGGTGACGGCGGTCACGCGTGTGGCGTGCGTAAGCGGAAGTAATTTCGTCCGCCAGGGTCATCCACCTGCAAACATTTCGCAGCATTACGTTCGACAATCACGGTTGAATCTTCAGCGGCGCCAGTTCATCGGTCTCAAATTTTTGCCACTGTTGCACCAGCGCTTCGGTCGACTGGTGGACCTTGGGGACCATCTGCGCCACCTGCGTCGTGGGCGCCACATCCACCTCCTGCAACATGTTCAACACCTGAAGCAGTGAGGCCCGCTGAGTAGCCAGGGTTCCATGGTGCGGTCCGCGTCTGGGAGCGCCTTCCTCTTCTTCCTCTTCCGTCCCGACCAGAGCATCAAGCTGCTTGCTTACCTCGTCCAGCTTGGCCGCATCGGTAGGCGAACTCGCGCGCAACGATTTCATCTGAGCGCGAACGGCAGGGACTTTTGCGGCGATCGATTGCACCGTCAGAAGATCCTGATACAACTGCTGCGAAAGATCGAACTGTCGTTGCAGATCGGCGATGGAAGTTTTCACCCGTGGATCCATCTGCACCGTGAGCGGCTGCGTGAACTTCTGTCCGTCGACAGTCAACACCACGGTGTAGGTCCCGGGCAAAATCCAGGGCGAAGTCGGGGCCGGTGCAGTGTTCTTGTAAACCGCCGCGATCGGATATTCGGGCCTGATTCCGGGTACGGGCGTGTAATGCATGTCCCAGACAAAACGATGGAGGCCGGCCGCAGCAGACAGTGCCTCCGGCGGCCGCAACCAGTAGGTCGGAATATTCAGTTCAGGACTGACCGGAGGCACCGGATCGGCCGAGGAGAAGCGCCTCACCACTTTTCCCGCAGCGTCCAGAATCTCCAGCGTGACTGGCGCTGCCGAGGAAGACTTCAAGTAATAGTTGAAGATTGCGCCGTCTGGAGGATTTTGACCTGCCGGAACATCGGGCGGCAGCGGCGTGTCCGGATTGGTATTCCAGCGAACCCGGTAGGTGAGTTCGGGCGCGAACAGGTACGCATTCCCCGCGATGACCTTGTCGTTCAACTGACGCAACGGAGTGATGTCGTCGAGAATCCAGAATCCGCGGCCATGCGTCCCTACGGCAAGATCATCATCCTTGATAAGCAGGTCGCGAATGGAGGTGGCCGGCATATTCAGCCGCAGCGACTGCCAGTGATCGCCGTCGTCGAACGAAACGTAGACGGCGCGCTCGGTTCCGGCAAACAGCAGCCCCTTGCGCTTGGGATCTTCCCGCACCGAGTTTACGTTTTCATTCTCCGGGAATACCGTTCACGATCTCGATCCACGTCTTGCCCGAATCGCGAGTGCGGTAGATGTGCGGACGCAGATCGTCGAGACGCAGTGTGTTGATGGCCGCGTAAGCGGTCTGCGCATCGGAGTGACTGGCTTCGAGCACAGAAACTTTCTGCCACGCCGATAACTGCGGCGGCGTGATGTCGCTCCAGTTCTTTCCGCCGTCAGTGGTGAGCCAGATGAGACCGTCGTCGGTACCGGCCCAAATGCGGTTGATGTCCAGTGGCGATGGCGCCAGCGCGTAGATGACGCCGCGCTGCCGCGGCTGCGCCGATGGCTCGGTACGGAAGATGCCAACGGTCGCAGGTATCTCAAAGGTCTTGCGCGTCAGGTCGGGACTGACCTGCGTCCAACTGTCACCCCCATCGCGCGTGGCCCAAAGAGTGTTTGCCGCGAAGTACATCAGGTGAGGATCGAGCGGTGAAAACACAATCGGCTCGGTGCGAATCACGCGGAAATCAGGAGTGCGCAAAGGCACGGGCATGATGTTCTGCCCTTGGGTTGTGCGGCGGTCGTATCGAGTCAACTTGCCGCCGTAAACGATGTCGGGATCGAGTGGATCGGGAACGACGTAGCCATATTCTTCCGCCGCCACGGGATGCCAATCGCGGAAGGTGATCTCTCCGTCGTTGCCGCGACTGGAGATGCACACCGAGCCGCTCTCCTGTTGACCGCTGCACAGGCGATAGGGGAACGCGTTGTCTGCATTGACGTGGTAAAGCTGCGCCGTCGGCTGGTTATACCACGAGCTCCACGTCTCACCGCCATTTACGGTGACGATGGCTCCCTGATCGCTGGTGAGGATGATGATTTTGGAATCGTTGGGATTGATCCAGATGTTCTGATAGTCGTCACCGCCGGGGGCGCCGCGAAATCCAGTCCAGGTCTTGCCTCCATCCGTCGACTTCCAGGTCACCGTGCTGGTCATGTAAATCACATCGGGATTTTTGGGGTCGATGGCGGGAATGGCCAGATCGCCGCCGCCAATGCGTGGCTTGGGACGAGGATCGGTGGTTGCCGCCGACCAGGTGTCGCCGCCATCATCGGAGCGATAGAGATCAATCTTGTCCTTGGTCGCGACAGAGGCGAAAAGGCGACTGGGGTTGCTACGCGAAATCGCGACGTAGGCTTGCGCTATGCCTGCCGGCAGACCCCCTGCCAGAGAATGCCAGGTCTTGCCGCCGTCCGTCGACTTGTAGATACCGCCGCCGCTGCCGCTCCAGGATCCATTTTCCCAAGGGCCCTCCCGCGCCTCCCACAATGTGGCATAAACAATATCAGGGGTGGAAGGATCGATCTCCACATCGCCGCCGCCGATATTTTCGTCCTTGCCCAGGATTTTCTCAAACGTCTGGCCGCCGTCGGTGGAGCGGTAGATGCCACGCTCGGGATTGGGTCCGTACGGGTGACCCGCGACTGCAACGAACAGCCGGTTGGGATCGCGCGGATCAATTGCCATTTCCGAGATCTGCTGCCCGTCGCGCAGTCCAAGATGCGTCCAGGTGACGCCGGCATCGGTCGACTTGTAGATCCCATCACCCACCGACAGATCGGGACGATGCAGTCCCTCGCCGCTGGCCACGTAGACGATATTCGGATCGGATGGCGCCACCTCGACGGCCCCGATGGATCCCGTGGGCTGTTGATCGAAGATCGGATTCCAGGTGCGGCCGAAGTCGGTCGTCTTCCAGAGTCCGCCATTCACCGCGCCCGCGTAGAAGACAGTGGGTTGGCTGGGAACACCGGAGACCGCGCGCGTGCGGCCACCTCGAAATGGGCCTACGTTCCGCCAGCGCATCTCGGTGAGCAGCCGGGTATCGATCTGTTGTGCGGGAAGCTGAGGAGTAAAAGCAAAAATGGAAAAGAGAACAAGAAAACAAACAAGCGAATTTCGCATCATCAATCAATCACCGTCATCGAGTACGCCGTGCTGCTGAACACCTGCAGCGAGTGCGATATGACCGGCTCACGCGTTTCAGTCGTGAAGCACATCGCGAAAGTGTAATCTATTCGCACCGATCTTGCAGGTAGAGGACCTTCGATTGAGCCATTGTGTAAGACGTTTCGCCCACATCGTCGTTATTGTTTTCGCTGCACTTTTTCTGAACATCTGCTCCGCCGCCCAAACCGTTCCACCCGAGCTGTTCGGCGGATTGCAATGGAGGCTGATCGGGCCGTTTCGCGGCGGCCGCGTCAGTCTCGGTTACCGGCGTGCCCGGCGACGGAGTTACGTTTTATTTCGGCTCGGCCGGGGGCGGACTTTGGAAAACCATCGATGCCGGTCTTACCTGGAAGCCGGTTTTCGACGGCCAGCCGGTCGCCTCCATCGGAGCTGTGGAAGTCGCGCCGTCTAATCCCAACATTCTCTACGCGGGAACCGGCGAGTCCGACATCCGCTCCGCGCTCAGCTCGGGCGACGGAGTCTACAAGTCCACCGACGGCGGTCAGACATGGAAGAACGTCGGCCTGCACGACTCGCGGCAAATCAGCCGGATCGTAATCGATCCGCGCAATCCCGACGTCGTCTACGTAGGTGCTCTGGGCCACGCTTATGCGCCCAATGACGAGCGCGGTGTATTCAAGTCTACTGACGGCGGCAATACATGGAAGCGCGTGTTAGACAAGGGAGCATCGATTGGTGTTTCTGATCTCGCCATTGCGGCCGCAGCCCCGAACATCCTATTCGCCGGCACTTGGAATGCGCATCGTCCTCCCTGGAGCACCTACGCTCCGCTGGCGGGGCCGGGCGGTGGAATTTATCGCTCGACCGATAGCGGTGCGACGTGGACGCAGTTGAGCGGTAACGGGCTGCCTGATGGCGATTGGGGACGGGTTGGCGTCGCCGTTACGCCCGATGGCAAGCGCGTCTATGCGCTGATCGAGGCCGGGAAAGAAGTCAGGCCTGTATCGTTCCGACGACGGGGGCGATACCTGGACAGCTGGCAAATGGCGATGCCCGCCTGACCAGCCGCGGCTGGTATTTCATGGGCATCACCGTCGATCCGAATAATCCCGATGTGATCTACATGCCCAACATCGCGCTCTACAAATCGGAAGACGGCGGCAAGACGATCACGGTCGTGCGCGGCGCGCCGGGCGGCGACGACTATCACCAACTCTGGGTCGATCCGAAAAATTCGTCGCACCTGATTCTCTGCACCGACCAGGGCACCACCATCAGCCTGAACCGTGGCGAAACCTGGTCGTCATGGTTCAATCAACCCACGGCACAGCTCTACCACGCCATCACCGACAACGAATTTCCCTATCACGTTTACGGCGCGCAGCAGGACACAGGAAGCCTCGCCGTACCCAATCGCACCGATCACGGCAACATCACCGGACGCGACTGGTTCATGGTCGGCGGCGGCGAAAGCGGCTGGCTGGCGCCCGATCCTGACGATCCCAATATTCTTTACGCCAGCGGCGTTTATGGCAGGGTGGTGCGCTATGACCGCCGCACTTCCCTGAGCCAGGACATCACTCCCTGGCCTATGCAGAACTTTGGCAGCGAAATCAATCAGCGCAAATATCGCGATACCTGGACGCCGATGCTGGTGCTTTCACAGGCTGAAAGGAACGCGCTGTATCTGGGCACACAGTACGTTATGAAGACGACGGACGGCGGCCTGCACTGGACTCAAATCAGTCCCGACCTGACAGGCGCGGCCGCCGATGCTTCCAGCCTGAAACATACGCAGCCGGCGACGACAGAGAATGCAAAGGAGCGCGGCTACGGCGTGGTTTTCAGCATTGCGCCATCGCCCATCAAAGCTGACGAGATTTGGGCAGGCAGCGACACCGGGCTGCTGCACCTGACACGAGACGGCGGCAAGAGCTGGCAAGATGTCACGCCGAAGGGCCTGAGCGACTGGAGCAAGATCGCCATGATTGAAGCGTCGCGCTTCGATTCCGCTGTGGCCTACGTTGCGGTCGACCGTCATCGGCTGGACGATCAGAAGCCCTACATCTATCGCACTCGCGATTACGGCCAGACCTGGCAGCCGATAACCGCGGGAATTGGCGAGCACTCGTTCGTGAATGCGGTTCGCGAGGACACGCAAACCAAGGGACTGCTCTTTGCCGGAACCGAGCTTGGCATCTACGTCTCTTTCGACGATGGTGAGCACTGGCAGCCGCTGCAGCTGAATCTGCCCGTCACCTCCGTTCGTGACATCACGATTCATGGTGATGACCTGGTCATCGCGACCTACGGTCGATCGTTCTGGATCCTGGACGACATCACCCCTCTGCGGCAGCTTAACCCTCAAACCACAACCGCAAACAGTTTGCTCTACAAGCCGGCGACCGCCTTCCGCATCGACAACGATGTTTTCCTTGGCAGCCCGTTGCCGCCGGAGGAACCCACGGCAAAGAATCCGCCCGATGGCGCGATCATCGATTACTACCTGCCGTCTGCCGCCAAGGCCGTCACGCTGGAAATTTCTGACAGCAACGGAAAGCTGGTGCGGCGGTACAGGAATATGCCGAGGAAAGAAGAAAAACGGCCGCCCATGGCCATTGCTGATCGCTGGTTGCCGAAGCCTGTAGTGCTGGAAAATGCGGCTGGCGCGCATCGCTTCGTTTGGGACTTACGCTGGAGCAGTTCCGGCGGAAGCGACGAGATCGAAGAGGATGAGGGTTTCGGCGCGCCTCACGGTCCGCGAGTCGTGCCCGGAACCTATGAGGTGAAGTTGACCGTGGATGGAAATTCCTTCACCCAGCCGTTGAAGATCGACATGGATCCGCGAGCCCAGGTCAACAGCGCCGAACTGGACGAGCAACTTCGAGTCGGCCTGGAGATCTTTGGCGAAGTGCGCCTCAGCCGCAAAGCGCTGGCTGAAATGGAGTCGGTGAAAAAACGACTGGGCGAACTAAAGTCGCAACCTGCGGCGAAGAGCCCGCAGTTGCAATCGCAAATCGCCGATCTGGAGGCGAGGATCACAAAGATTCAGAAGGGCGACAAATCAGCGCCAGGCGAGATAAGCGGCCTGGAGTCGGCCAACTCAGGATTGTCTGCCGCGCTGCGGGTGGTCGAAACCAGCGACCGCACGTTGCCCTCGCAGGCCATCGAACTCTATCGCGAGGCCGATCAGGTGGCGAAATCTGGAATGACCGAATGGTCAGAGGTCAAGAGCAACGATCTCGTAAAACTCAACCAGGCTCTGCAAAAAGCGGGCTCGGCCACGATCCAGATCTCGGAGCTGGAGCACGAGATCGAGGACGTGATGTCGCAATAGGGCGGCGTGGGACTGCCTGGTCGCGATCATGAACCGGCGACTTGTCGCGCGCGAGTGCGGTGAGTCCGGATTTTTCGTCGCTGATATCATGACCAGCGTGGCGAAGCGTGCGCAGGGCGGGAAGTTCATTACCTTCGAGGGACTCGATGGCTGCGGCAAGAGCACGCAACTGGAGAAGCTTGCCGTGGCTCTTCGGCAGCAAGGGATCGACGTGGTGACCACCCGCGAACCCGGTGGCACCGCCATCGGCGAGCGCATTCGGAATGTGCTGCTGGATTCGCGGACCGCGGGGCTGGACCCTCATGCCGAGATGGCGCTGATGTTCGCCTCGCGCGCTCAACTGATCGCGGAAGTGATACAGCCGGCGCTGACGGCCGGCCAGTGGGTGCTGTGCGATCGCTTCACCGATTCTACTGAGGCTTATCAGGGTGGGGGACGTGAACTTGGCGGCGATGTTGTGCTGCGTTTGCACGAATTGTTATGTGGTGACCTGTGGCCCGATCTGACCATCCTGATGGATTCGGAAGTGGCTTCCAGCGTCAAGCGGGCGCGACGCCGCAACCAGGATGCGACTCAAGATGAAAATCGCTTCGAGAAAGAGAGTCGAGCGTTTTTCGATCGGGTGCATGAGACATTTCTGGCAATCGCAAAGCGTGAACCCAAGCGAGTGGCGCTGGTGGACGCGCGTCCACCTATCGAGACCGTGCATCAGGAGATTGTGCGGGTGGTTAGTGAAAGGCTAAAGTCGTGAATCGTGAATCGTGGATCGTAAATCACCGATCGTGAGTTCGGGGCCGAGTGGCCACCGTATTGAACAAGTCAGGCTTTCTGTCGGCTGACTTCTTACGATCCACGATTCACGGTTCGTCGGTGCTACCGAATGCCCTTTTCTGACTTTCATGGCAACACAGAAACCGTTCACACGCTGCGGGAGATGCTCGCCAACCAGCATTTTCCCCATGCGCTGATTCTCTCCGGGCCGCAAGGGTCGGGCAAGTTCACGCTCAGTCAGATGGTTGCGAAAGCGATGAACTGTCTGGAGCGTCCAGTCAGCGACGGCTTGCCGGATTTCTGTGGACGCTGCGCCAATTGCGTCCGTATTGCCGAGGCTGACAACCTGGACGACCGCTTCGCCGAGGCCGTAGAGGCCCGCGAGAACCTGCGCGAGACCGACAAGCGTGAGACCCGGCTCTTTGTGCAGACCCATCCCGATGTGCTGATCATCCCGCCGGATCCCCCGCAGATGCTGGTGAAGGTTGACCAGGTGCGGCACGTGATCCACGAGATTTATTACAAGCCGGCGGAGGGCCGGGAGCGCGTCTATATTTTCAGCGACGCCGATTTTATGAAGGAGGCCGCTAATTCGCTGCTGAAGATTCTGGAAGAGCCTCCCGAATTCGCCACCATTTTTCTACTCACCGACAATCCCACGGCCTTGCTGCCGACCATCCGCTCGCGCTGCATGCATCTGAGGCTGGCGCCGATTCCGTCCGCCGAGGTGGAAGAATATCTGACCAAGACTCGTCCCGAGTGGAAGGCCAAGGAACGAACTCTGGTGGCGCGCGTTTGTGGCGGAGGCCTGGGCCGGGCGCGAACGTTCGACCTGGCCGGATATGTGGCCGCGCGTCAGGACGCACTCACCCTACTGGCTCCGGCGATGGGAACCCAGGATCACAGCGCGTTATTTCGCGCGACCGACGGCTATCGCGCCGGAGCCGACGGTAAAGCTAAGACCGAGCAACTGATTCGCACGCTGTATGCGCTGCTTGGAAGACCTGCTGTTCCTGAAATCTGGAACGCCGGAACTGGTGCGCAATCGAGACATTCAAGACGGAGCTGGCACGGATGGCGGCGCAGGTGGACTTCGCCTGGATCGTAGCCGCCGGACAGCGACTGGGTGAGCTGGAAACCGGCATGCGCAGGAATCTGCTACGCTCGCTGGCGCTGGATACGTTCGCTACTTCGCTGGAACCAGTCACACGAAAGTAGCACCTCACTATGAATTGTCATCAACTTATTCCTGTGTTAGGGTAACGCTTAAGTTCACACCTAGTAGAACCTCGGAACAGGGTCCGTCAGACAGTTTGCCGGTATGCCATTGTGTTGTCCCTCTCCGAGTTGACGAACGCCGAAAGGCTGGTGTGCAGACCACAGGAGCAAACACCATGAAAGATTCCATGGATGCCACCGCCGTAGGAAGAGCTCTTGACCCGGAAGTCTTCGCCAACCGCAAGCTCATCCGTCCCGCCCTCAACCGCAACGATCATCCGCGCCAGGAAGCCAGCGAACGCCGCGAACGCAGTGAGCGTGCTGAGCGCCCGACCAACGGCAAGAAGACGCCGCCGCCGGAGCAAACTCACGCCGAGAATTTTTATTATCAGAAGCAGATGCAGTCGAAGACGCCGATGGTGCTGGTACTGCAGGACGGGGAAGAAATTCACGGCATGATCGAGTGGTACGACAAGTACTGCCTGAAGCTGAATCGCACCAGCGGGTCGAATCTGCTGATCTACAAGCCCAGCATCAAGTACATGTTCAAGGAAAGCGAAGCCGGCCAGCGGAAGTAGCGGAAACGGCTCCGGAAAATTGTGCGCCAGCCGCTCAACTATGCGGCTTTCGCGACCGCTTTGCCCTGGGCTATTTTGCCGCGCTTGAATTCTCGCCAGTTGAGAACGATGTCGGCCAAAGGCACGGCGAAGATTACGCACATCCAAACGATAATCTCACCTGCTTTGTCATTGTTGTCGAGTCCGGTCAATCCCGAAATCAGGCGCACCTCGAGGAACACGAGCGCGACGGCATAGCTGCGCGTCATCCATTGCCGGTGTTGCTGGATGTTTCCCCGCAAGATAAAGAATAAGGCGATAGCAGTGGTCAGCATCAGCAGGGCAGCATCGGAACCTGCTGCCATGGTAAAAGAGCGCGGTGCATGCATGCGCTCTTCGAAGAACTGAATGTAGGTTCCCAACGGTGCAACAATCAATGCTCCGGCAACGTAGATCCAGCCGACCGTGCGGTGCAGTTTCAGATAGCGCTGACGCAAGCGATCGGAAAACTGCATCGGCCCGAGGAACAGGGCACAAGCGCCCGCAATTCCATGCGGCAATAGCCACCACTTGAACGGTTGATAATGTGCCCATATCGGGTCGGCCTGGTTAATGAGGAAACGTTCGTTGTGGAACAGAACGTAAACCATCATCAGTCCGATAAAGGTCCATAAAAACATCCGGGCCCATTTACGCGACGGACTGGAGAACGACTGGGTGACAGAAGCCATTTGGTCCTCACCTGAATTGGAAAGTGTTCGCGTACTATAGCGCGGATAAGGCTGAATCTGTCTGGAATTTACGCTTGTTTTTGGCAATAGCCCTTGCGATGGATGGAGCCGGGCCATTCGGTGCCAGGCAGGCTTGTCGTTGTCAGGCGCATTGGTGCCGCTGGCGCCGGAATCAGTACAACGGCCGCATTTGAGGGAGCGGATTTCGCCAATCCAGCTGCCCTAAACTCGCAGAGAAATCCGAGCTATAGCTTTGGCAGCACGATGCCTTTCTGTCCCTGATACTTGCCTTTCCTGTCTTTGTAGCTGGTCTCGCAAATTTCATCGGACTGGAAGAACAGAATCTGGCAGAGCCCTTCGTTGGCGTAGATGCGGGCCGGCAGCGGCGTGGTGTTGGAGATCTCGAGAGTGACGAAGCCTTCCCACTCAGGCTCAAACGGCGTGACGTTGACGATGATGCCGCAGCGCGCGTAGGTAGACTTGCCGACGCAGATGGTCAGCACGTCGCGCGGGATCTTGAAGTACTCCACCGAACGCGCCAGCGCGAACGAGTTCGGCGGAACGATGCAGACATCGGATTCCACGCTGACGAAAGAGCGCTCGTCAAACTTCTTGGGATCGACGATGGTGCTGTTGACGTTGGTGAAGATTTTGAACTCGTCGGCGACCCGCAGATCATAGCCGTAGGACGAGAGTCCGAAGGAGATGACGCCTTCGCGGACCTGCTTCTCCGAAAAGGGATTGATCATATCGTGCTCAGTGGCCATTTTGCGGATCCAACGGTCACTCTTAATGGACATGCGGCTCCTTGGGGTAAAAGCTTGGGCGGTAAGCCCGGATCTCATTATGCTGCGGTTGGCACGACTGAAGTCGCGCTTTGATACAAGTCTGGTTCGTACCGGCCATAAACCGGTGTCGCGCCTGATACGAACCTCTGTGCGACGAATATGTCATCTTACGGAATGCAACTGTGGTTGACAATGGCCTCCGGCTTCACTAGGATTCGCGCATCAGCTTGCAAGTCGCAGTCGAAAGAAGACTTACCGTGGGCCCTGCGAAGTGGGATAGAATCGCAGCAGCGTCCGCGGCTCGGGCCGTCGAGTCCGGCGAGCGTACCCTGCGGAGCCACTTGTGATCAAACTGGATCTGATCAACGAAGTTGTCACCAAGACCGGCGTCACCAAAACCAAGGCCGAGATGGCGGTCGAAACCGTTTTCGAGAGCATGAAGAAGTCGCTGGCGCGCGGCGATCGCATTGAGTTGCGCGGCTTCGGCGTCTTCACCGTGCGGCCGCGGAAAACCGGAATTGGCCGTAACCCGCGCACCGGCGCCGAGGTCAACATTCCGCCCGGCAAGGCCGTCCGCTTCAAGCCGGGGAAGGAATTGCAATCGATCGAGTAGTTGGCGCAAGCATGCCCTGTTTTACAGCCGTCGCCGCAGGGGCTCCTGACCGCAGACGAAAATCTTCGCTCGCTTCCGCGCCTGTTTACTCATCATCTAATTAAACGATGTCTGACCTCACGCCCCCGGCTTCCTACACCTTCGAAGTTCCTTCGTATCCGCAGGTCTTTGTGGTTGCGTCCGCGCCGCCCCGTCGCTATTGGCTGCACATCCTGCTTTTGGCATTGACGGTGCTGACCACGCTGATCGTGGGCGCGCGTCTGCAATATAACTTCGTTCACGATCTTCCCGCGTTCACCACTGACACTTTCGCGCTGCCGTTGTTTCCTGTGCGCTGGATTCTGCAACATCCTGCCCGGCTGAAAATGGGGATTCCCTTCTCGGCGACATTGTTGGGAATTCTTCTGGCGCATGAGTTTGGGCATTTCATTCTGGCTGAAAGGAATGGCGTGTACGCGACGCTTCCCTACTTTGTCCCGGCGCCTACCTTGATCGGGACATTTGGAGCGCTTATCCGCATCAAGTCGCCCATCCGTTCCCGCAAGGCGCTGTTCGACATCGGCATCGCCGGTCCGATTGCCGGTTTCCTGGTGGCGCTTCCCGTCCTGTTGTGGGGATTGGCGCTGTCGAAGCCAATGCCGGCCGACGCGTCGGAATCGGCATTGGAATTCGGCTATCCGTTGATCTTCAGTCTCTTTCACCATTTTCTGGCGTCCTTTACCCACAGCACAGCTCCTCTGAGGAGCTTGTACCTGCACCCCGTGGGCATCGCTGCCTGGGTGGGCATGTTTGCTACTGCGCTGAACCTGCTTCCCGGCGGACAGTTTGACGGCGGCCACATCATCTACGCCGTCGCACCGGGCGCGCACAAGTGGGTCACGCGCACAACGATTGGCATACTCATACCGCTGGGCATCTTCTTCTGGATGGGATGGCTGGTGTGGGCGCTGATCTTGGGATTCACCGGGATGCAACATCCGAACGTGCCGAAGTGGCCCGATATTGGCCCGCAACGCCGATGGCTGGCTCTGGCCGCGGTCATCATGCTGGCGCTGACGCTGGTGCTTGCGCCATTCCACGGCGCCGCGCTCTTCGGAAGCTGAGAAGCTAGCCGTTGGCCTTCTGATGGCACTCCGTGCATTTCACCGGAGTCGCCTTGCCGCTGGCGTTCTGTCTCTTGTGACAATCGATACAAAGTCCGGCGGTCGCCGCAGGATTGTGAAACGCCGCCTGCAGGCTGGTCGTAACCGGCGGCGGTTGGCGGTTTGGTGTGACAGTCGGAGCAAGCCTCTTGCGGAGACTTCAGCGGCTTCTGAGGCTTCGAAGCATGATGGCAGACATCGCATTTGCCGGCGACCTTGACGTGCGTGGTGTGATCGAACTTCACAGCTCCCATCGGCGCGCCCTTCAGAAGGATGGGGCCTTGCGGAGCGCCTTGCGCCAACACATTGCCACAATTCAAAACGAGAATCAGAAAACCGAATGCTGTTGCCAGTAGTTTCGCAACTTTCACGACGCCTCCAGGATGGCGATGCTATGACCCGGCAAAGTTGACAACCGCTCACCAATGCCGTCTTTTCAACGTCGAACTGTATGCGGCTGGTTCGAAGTCCGCAAATTCGGATTCGTACGGATCGTCCGGCTGATACTTACCGTGCCACCTTCGATTCTAGGCAGCCTGACCGTACCCTTCTGTGACGCGAGCGCCAGCAGCGTGTGATAAGCCTAGAGAGCAACCGACCGCTTGCTGTGCTCGAAGCACGGTTGCCGGCAATCCGTGGCGTCGGCTTCAATGCGCGAAGAGCTTCCGAAATGCGATGTCGGTTTTTGGAATGCTTCGGAATTCGCTCGTTAACGGGCAAGATGCCTCTAAGGTTGCTCATTGACAGCGGTTTTCCGCTCCCGGAGAATTGGAAGAAGCAGAAAGGATTTAAATGTTTGAAGAAGTTGAGAGCGACTCGGTCGAGAGTGGCACACGGTCCTCTAACCTGGCCACGATCCTGAGATATGTGTTGCTGGGCGCGGCTGCGATTTACGTGATTGCGTCCCTGTACCTCATGTACGGCATGAAAACTCGCATCCTGTCGCTGGAGCAGAAGGAAACAGCGCTGGAAACCTCGCAGGACGACTTGGTCAAACGACTGCGTGCGACGTCGTCGGAGTTCCGGCAGGCGCTGACCTCCGAGGTTGGCATGACCAAGCAGGAGATGGCAGCGCGCGCGGCTGAGTTGGAGCGTCAGCAAAAGGCTGCCTCGGCCAAGCTCTCGGCTGCCCAGAACCAGCAGGGCCAGCAGATTGCTGCCGTGAGTGGCGAAGTCAGTGGAGTGAAGACCGAGGTCGGCACTGCCAAGACCGACATCCAGAAGACCCAGACCGATCTGGCTGCGACCAACGCCAAGCTGGAACATGCCATGGGCGATCTGGGGGTGCAGAGCGGACTGATCGCTCACAACAGCTCGGAACTGGAGATGCTGAAGCGCAAGGGCGAACGTAACTACTACGATTTCACCCTGCAGAAAGGCGCCCGCCAGCCAGTGTCGACCGTCAGCCTGCAGTTGAAAAAAGTTGATCCCAAGAAGAGCAAGTTCACCCTGAACGTTATGGCCGACGATCGCACCATCGAGAAGAAGGACCGCACCGTGGCCGAGCCGTTGCAGTTCTACACTGGCCGCGATCACCTGCTGTACGAGGTGGTGGTTTTTACCGCCAACAAGAACAGCATTACGGGTTATCTCTCGACGCCGAAGAACGCGCCCACGCCGGTGACGCCGTAGAGTCAGCCTCAGTCTTAAGGCGGGATGATGCAGTGGAAGACGGTCGATTCGACCAGCATTGCCGCGCTTGGCTACGATCCGGGCAAACGCGAGTTGGGGATTCGCTTTCGCGAAAGCGGAGAAGTCTACTTCTACTTCGGCGTGCCCGCAGAAGAGCATGAGTCCTTCCTCGCCGCGGAGTCCAAGGGCGACTACTTGAACCGCGTCTTCAAACCGAAAGGATATCGCTACAGCGGGCCTCATCCGAATCCAGGTCCGAAAGCAGACGCCGCATAATTCGGCGAATGCCAAGGTCACTTAGCGTTGGCGGGCTTATGAGGCGCTGCCGCCTTATGACCGTCGCTCGCATCGCTTCTTCTTCCGGAACTATTTCCTTGTACCCCAGTTCCCTGCGAATCCGCATCGTATCGAACGCGACATCCTGATCGAAGTTGAATTTAGGATCGGTATTGATCGGCACGGATGATTCCGGCAACCGCGCTAACCGCTCCGCCATCGTCGGTGTGTGTTCCTCGCCCAGGTTGTAGATTCGCCCAACCGCCGCAGGATGAGGCGCGGCCAGCACGATGGCTGCGGCCACGTTCTCCACGTAGCCGTGAGTCCATCGCCATTGGGGATGGTTGCGAAATCCGTAAACCGTCGCCAGGTCGGCATTGTCGCCAAGTCCATATACCTTGGGTAGGCGCAGCACGGTTCCGGGCAACTCACGGTCGCTTAACGCAACTCTTTCCACCAGAATTTTCTCGTAAGCATTGGCAATGTCATCCGCAGGCTTCGCCGGGTCGCGATAGGGATAGAGCACCGTGCGCAGTGGCGACTCTTCGTTCAACAGCCCGGCTTCGATCGGCCCTGGCTCGCTTCCGGTGAAGCGTCCATAAGCCCGATAGACGTCTCCGCTGCTGATCCAGACCATGCGCGGTGTTTGTTGGCGAAAGAACTTCACCGCCGCATCCGCATCCGCCTCACCCATGGCCATCATGTGGATAACGACATCCGGCCGCGGCATCAATAATTCGTCGGGAAAACTCCGGACCGGCATCGCCGCTTCTGCTCGTCTCACGTGCCGCACGCTGGGTGGGAGTTCTGTCTCGTGCAGGCCACGATGGTAAACGGTGACGGTGTGTTCACGATCGACGAGCTGCCGAACCACATGTGGGCCGATGAATCGCGTTCCGCCAATCACCACAACATTCATGTCGGGATCGGGCTACTTCAGGGCGGCAGCGCTTTTCTCGCGCAACACAATCGCGTTCTGGTCGTAGGGCTCGATGGTCACGCTCAAATCTTTGCGCGCGTCGAATTGTTGCTGGGTCACGGGGAACGTCACCAGCACAGTTCCCTTCTGCTCGGCTCCGGGCTGGATCTTGGTCTCCACAATCAGCGGCATTCCCTTGTGCGGCTGCAGATCGGGATAGGCGCTCAGGTAGCGATCAAAGTCAGTGGCCGAGGCCGCGTCGTCGGACTGGTCGCCCTGGTCGGTTTTCAGATTGGCCGAGATGTTCTTGATGTAAAGCGTCTTGGAGCCCACGTTTCGCAGCGTGACATCCATCAGAACCATCGGGCTCGACATGCCTGAGGGCTGGCTGAAGTACACCGCATCGATGCCGCCCTGCACAACCGGCTTGGCCCGTTCGGTATAAGCGATGATCGCAACCACAATGGCGACCAGGACCAGGGCGATCGCGACCGGCGCGGCCGGCGGCAGAGTGCGCTTGGCGCTATCGAACTCTTCGGTGATAGGAACGTGCCCGGCATCGTACTGCGGCGCGGCCGGTTTTGCCGGCGGCTTCGGAACTTCGTTTTCAGCCATCATTCCTCCGATCGCGGTAGCGATCTGCGGCTCAGCCTTATCCCAACCGTCCGAGCATCTCTATGTGCCCCGCAACGATCCAATAATTCGCGCCAAACCACAGCGTAGGCGCGAAAGAGCGTAGCCCAGCGCTTCAGCGCTGGGTGAAGTGACAAATCAAAACGAGTCCCGTAGGGACGACACATCCGAAGTCGTACTTGCGGGAATTCTGCCGTGCCTACGCACTCGCGTCTCCTAATAACTGTCCACCCAGCGCTGAAGCGCTGGGCTATGCTCTGACGTCCCGCGAACGGGACTTGTCCGTCCAAACCAGAAATGCATTACAAACCAAGCTGACTGAAAGTAGGTCAACGAAGCCAGCATACTTTGCAACGACGCTATTCATTCACCACCGGCCACTCGTGTTTCGCAGCTTTGCGAAATTCTTTTTCCGGCAGCGTATTCAACACGTCAGCCGCGGTCAGCCACGCGCGCCGCGCCTGCAGGATGCCATACTTGATCTTCTCAAAATGCGATGTGTGATGCGCATCGGTATTGATCACGATCTTCACTCCGCGCTCGCGTGCCATGCGCAGATGCACGTCGTTCAGATCGAGCCGGTCGGGATAGGCATTCAACTCCATCGCCACTCTATTCTTTAGCGCAGCTTTCAGGATCGCGTCCATATCGAACTGATAGGCATCGCGGCGCAGCAACAGCCGTCCCGTTGGGTGGCCCAGGATCGACATGTTCTTGTTTCCTATCGCGCGCAGCAGGCGGTCGGTCATCTGCTGCGGCTCCTGGTTGAACGCCGAATGGACGCTGGCGACGACCACATCCATCTGCTCCAGCACCGAGTCGGAAAGATCGAGTTCCCCATCAGCCAGGATGTCGACCTCGATGCCGGCCATGATCGTAATGCCGTCGATCTGGTCGTTTGCGGCGCGAATGCGCGCTATATGCTCAACTGCGCGTTTGTCGTCGAGACCGTTGGCGAATGCCAGGTTCTTGGAGTGATCGGTAATGGCAATGTACTGATAGCCGCGATCCTTGGCCGCTTGCGCCATCTCCTCAATGGTGTTGCGCCCGTCGGTCTCGACTGTGTGCATGTGTACTTCGCCGCGAATGTCTTCGGCCGTAATAAGCTTCGGGAGCTTGTGCTCGGCGGCGGCCTCGATCTCGCCGCAATTCTCGCGCAACTCAGGAGGAATAAGATCCAGCTTCAATGCGCCGTAGATTTCTTCTTCGGTAGTTCCGGCTACGCGGTGCTCATCATCCAGACGAGAGAGGCCATACTCGTTGAGGGTGTAGCCCATCTTCAGCGCCCGTTGCCGCAGCGTCACGTTGTGGTTCTTCGAGCCGGTGAAGTATTGCATCGCCGCGCCGTAGCTTTCAGGCGGCAGCATGCGCACATCCACCTGCATTCCGCTGCGCAATTTGAAGCTGACCTTGTTGTCACCCTTCGCCATGCACATCGGTGATCCCGGGAAAGCGCAGGATCTCTTCGATCAGGGCGGCGCGTTGCTCATCGTCCATGCAGCACGGTCCGGTGATCAGCACATCAAGATCGCCGACCGTTTCGCGTCCCCGGCGCAACGATCCTGCGGGCGTGATCTTCTCGATGCCCGGGATGTGCTTCAAGTGCTCGGTCAGTTTTTCCGCCGTGCGGTCGGCTTCATCCAGCAGGAATCGCCCTGAGATGCGGCGGTAATCTTCGATCGCCTTCAGGATCTTCTGCTCGGTCTTCTCGCTCATTCGCGGCAGTTCGCGCAATTTTCCTTCGCGCGCCAGCTGCTCCACGCCGGCAAGATCACTTACCTGAAAGGCGCTCCACAGCAGCGCGATGGTCTTCGGCCCGAGTCCCTGAATCTTCAGCAGCTCCAGCATGCTGGGCCGGTATTTCTGCAGCAGCTCCTGATGCTGCGTAAGCTTGCCTTCGCGGGAAAGCTCCTGGATGTTCGCCGCCATTCCTTTGCCGATGCCGGGAATCCCCAGCAGCTTTTTCGGCTCGTCCAGCAGCTCCGACACCTGTTGCGGATGCGCTTCCAGCGCCTCGGCCGCTCGGCGGTACGAACGGATGCGAAACGAGTCATCGCCGTTGACCTCCATGAGGTCGGCGGTTTCGTAGAAAATGTGAGCGATAGCCTTATTGTCCAAGCGAAGACACCTTTGCGGAATTGTAGCCTGTGCAGAGGCGTCGTGTTGAGTCAGAGCTCTGCGGCCCCGGCATATAGTAAAGTTCAAATCAGAATCATGGTCGAAAATAAGTCAGTCGTGATCCGCCCGGCGCGCAATATTTTAGGCAGCCTGCGTGTGCCCGGGGACAAGTCGATATCTCACCGTTATGCGATGCTGGCGGCGCTCGCCAAGGGGCGCTCGCGCTTCGATAACTTCGCCCCTGGCGCCGATTGTGCCAGCACACTGAGCTGCGTGCGTGCGCTGGGTTGCCAGGTCGAACGCGAGGAGAGCGGAGCGGTCATCGTCGACGGGCTGGGTGCGCTGCTCAAACCGGCCGATGGGCCACTGGATTGCGGCAACTCCGGTTCAACCATGCGCATGCTCTCCGGAATTCTCGCGGCTCAACCATTCGTCAGCGAATTGATCGGTGACGAGTCGCTTTCACGCCGGCCGATGAAGCGCATCATCGACCCTTTGACTCTGATGGGGGCGGAAATCCGGGCCTCCAGCGGCGATCGCGCGCCCTTGCGGATTACCGGAAAGCGGCTGCACGGCATTGACTATCGTCCGCCCGTTGCCAGCGCCCAGGTGAAGACCTCGATCCTGTTTGCCGGACTGCTGGCCGACGGCAAGACCACGATTGAGGAGCCGGCGCGCACGCGTGATCACGGCGAGATTGCTTTGCGCGCTTTCGGAGCTGACATCGATAGGGCGCGCAACTCGGCCAGCATAACGGGTGGCCAGGAATTGCATCCCCTGGAAGCCTACGTCCCGGGCGATATGTCGTCGGCAGCTTTCTTCATGTGCGCCGCCGCCATCTATCCCGAATCCAACCTGGTCATCGACGGTGTGCTGCTGAATCCCACGCGCTCCGCGCTGCTGGACGTGCTGGCTGCAATGGGCACACGAACTTCGATGGTGCGCGTCGAAGAGCAGCATGGCGAACTGGTGGGAACGATTACGCTCATCCCGGGAAATGGCGGCCCGGTTACGATCGAGGACGCGCAGACGGCGCTGCTGATCGACGAACTCCCGGTTCTGGCGGCAATCGCTCCCTACACTGCGGGCGGACTTGAGGTGCGCGACGCATCTGAGCTGCGTGTGAAGGAGTGCGACCGGCTCAGCGCGGTCACGCACAATCTTCGCGCTATGGGAGCGCAGGTCGAGCAAACAGAAGATGGCTGGCGAATTCCTGGCCGGCAGCGACTGCATGGCGCTCAGATTGAAACTTTCTCTGATCACCGCATTGCCATGGCCTTTGCTGTGTGTGCGCTGCGGGCCGAAGGAGAAACGCTGATTCCGAACGCCGGCTGCGTCGAAATCTCCTATCCGGCATTCTTCGACGATCTGGAGAAGTTGATCGAGCGCTAGGATAATTCCTGCCGGGATCGAAGCACCGATTCCTGAATAATCTTCCGGGGCGTCGAGCTAGAAGTGCAACTTCGGAATGATGGCTCCGGTGCTTCGGCGATAGTCGTCATATTGCGCACCGAACGTGCCGATCATGGCCTGCTCTTCAATCCTGCTTTTGATTTTGAAGCCGATGTAAAACAGGACGACCGCTACTAACGCCCCCAGTTCGCGTCGCGCCATCGCGGTGCCGAACAAACCAAGAATCATTCCTGAGTAGATGGGATGCCGCACCCAGCGATATGGCCCGGTTTGGACTAGTTGATGTCCGACCTTGACCGTCACTGCGGCGCTCCAGTTGCCGCCGAGATAGGCGCGGGCCCAGATAGCAAAGCCAATCCCTACGGCGGTGATCAGTACGGCAAGAACCTGAATCCACAAGCTCGCCGGAAAAATGTCAATATGCAGCCAGGTTCGCGGCGAATTCCCGCCGAACAGGGTGTAGGCCCCGGCAATCGAGAGCACGCTATAAGAAAGCCGCGACGAAACTCCTTCGCGGGTTTGTACAGGCTTGGTCTTGAGCGCCCGGACGAACCAGACCACCACAAACACCACCCACAAGAACTCGCAAATACGCATCGCGTTCATGGCCATCTCCCGCGCCTATTACGATACCGCACGGCCAATGGTTCCCGAACGAGGGGTGCCTATCCCGCGTAGTCAATCCATCGCGTTTCTCTGGACGGCGGCAATCTGGAATAGTATCTTTGCGATGCGACGATGAGCGGTCCCGGCGAGCGCCCTACAGTGGCGGATTTCCAGAGGCCAGCTAATCGCGCAGCCCACCAATTCAAAGCCGTTCCAGGGAGCTGCATTCCATGAAGATGAAAGTGTTCGCTGTCGTTGTCCTCAGTTTATTCGTTTCCACGTTAGCTTTCGCGCAAAAGACCAACATCGATTGGGACCGCAGCGCAAACTTCGCCAACTATCACACTTATATGTGGGAGCCAAGTCCCCACCCCGCCAACGGCCTTTGGGGACCACGCATCGTCGATGCGATCGACAAGCAGTTGCAGGCCAAAGGTCTGACCAAAGTCGACTCCAATCCCGATATGTGGGTGGTCTACAGCAACAGCATTCACGATCAGAAGCAAATCGTGGGTACCGGCTACGGCTTTGGCCCCAGCTGGGGCTGGGGCGGTTGGGGATCAGGGCCGGCTATGTATAACACCTATGTCACCAAGATCGGCACGCTGGTGGTTGAACTGGCCGACGCCAAAGACAAGCAACTGCTATGGCGCGGATCTGTGACCAACACCATTAGCGACAATAGCAACAAGAACATCAGCAACCTCGACAAGTCCGTCGAGAAGCTGTTCAAGAATTATCCGCCACAAGACAAGAAATAGGTTCGCGCAGACTTCGGTCACCCCGATCTGTGCCGCAGCGCGCGGGTCGGGGTGACGATGTCCTCATGGAAACAGCATTCATACGGAGGATGGCATGAAAATGCGGCGATGGTTGTTGGCTTCGGTTGCGCTTGCCAGTCTGTTTAGCGCGGTCAGCGCGGAAGCGCAGTGGGTGATGGTGGCTAAAGCGGTCTCGGGACGAGTTCAGCGGATGTCCAACGAGTCGGCTAACGGCAGCGGCGGTTACGATGTTGCCACTGTCGTGCTGCAAGCCAACGCCGATAAGGTGTACCAGACAGCTCTAACCGCTCTGAAGGCACGCACCGACCTCACGATTAACGGCGACGACGCCAAGAAGCGCGTTATCAAGTTTTCCAAGGGCGATCAGATAGCCAGTATGCAGGCTACGCCGCTGGGCGACAAGCTTTGCCAGTTGGTGATCGCCTCTAACCTCACCGGCGCGCAACCCGATGCCACCTCCCTGGTGGTGCAGGGCGTCATGAAGGTTTGCGACCAGATGCACGTGGTCTGCACGATGTCGGGAGATTGATGCCTTAGTGAAAGCGTGGCTCCGCGATTCACCCGAACCGCAGCGGCGAAAACGCCGCCAGATCGAAATCGGGTGCGTGCCCGGTCAGCAATTGCGTCATGACTAGCGCCGTAACCGGTGCCAGCATGATTCCGTCGCGATAATGTCCCGTCGCGGCGTAATATCCCGTCAACGAGGTTGCCCCCAGGATGGGCAGATCGTCAGGCGAACCCGGACGCAGGCCAGCCCAGGCATCGTGCAGCCGCATGTCGCTGATCGCCGGCACAATCTTCACTGCAGCCTGCTGAAGACGCCGAATCGTGTCGGGATCGACCCGCTTGTCGAATCCCGCCTCCTCCACCGTTGCTCCCAGCAGAATTCGGCCGTCGCTGCGCGGAATGATGTACACCTCGGAACTGCGGACAACGTGTTGCACAATAGGCGAGGCGCGATGCCCTGCCGATTGCGGCACCAGGCATGCGATCTGGCCCTTCACCGGACGCGTCGGCATGCCCAAAGGCTTAATGTCCGCCGCCCACGCTCCGGCGCAGTTCACCACTTTGTCCGCTGCATAAAACGATTTGCTGGTGCGCACGCCGGTGGCCCGGCGGCCCAGCACGGCAACCTCGTTGACGGCTGCGCCGGTCACAAAATCGACTCCCAGGGTTCGCGCTGCCTTCTCCAGCGCCCGGCCTAGCTTGCGAGGATCGATGCTGCTCTCGGGCAGCAGGCAGGCTCGCCCGCGCAAGGTGACCAGCGGCTCCAGTTCAGCGAGCTTCGCCTCTTCGAGCAAGCGCGCTCCTGCGCATGCCGGAAGTTCGTCGTCTGCCTCGAGAAAAGCGATCGTCCCTGCGTCACGCAGATCAGGTGACTGGAACGCCTCGGCTCGCAAGTCCCTTACAAACCCGGCATACATGCGGGCGCTGGCCGCAACCATTTCCTGCAAGGCCGGCGGAGTGCCCGGATCGCAATGGGCAATCATCCCTCCGGCAGCGTAGGTAGCTTCGCGCCAAGGCTCGCCCTTTTCGACGACCAGTACGCTGGCGCCGTTCTGTCGCAGCCGCCACGCCAGAGATAGCCCAATCACCCCTCCGCCTACGATGACAACGTCCCAGGTCTTCACGCTTCGATTGTAGTGGAGGAGAAGCTCAGCACTGCCGGCTGTCCTCCGCGCATTGGCCCAGGACAAAGGCCGCGGCCTGCCAAGTCTTCGAGGCGTCACGCCGAGTCCGGCGCGTTTGCACTCTTGATTCTCGTACTCGAACGATCGTTCGATTTTTGCTGCAACTTTGAAAATTTCGTACCGTTCGCCCCTCGTTCGCGCCCTCATTCTTGCCTCGCCAAAGGCCCAGCAAAGCCGCATAAACAGGGCCTAAGATGGCAGCGCCCAGATGGGCCGGACAGAAGTGATCTGGCTCACCGCGGTCAGTGAGAAGCATAAAGGGGTGTGACCCCTATCACACCCTCCCGTGAGTACACTCACTGCCCTTTGCTGCCTCGGTCGGCGATGTTTAATAGTTGCCGGCGCGCCATTTGCGACGGCGAAAGCGAGGGGTTTCCGTGAAGCGCTGTCGTCTGGTTTTCCTTGCCGTCCTGCTGCTCTCAGTAGTCTCGGCTGCTCAATCTGCCCAACCTGCGCCCAAGAAGCACTCGTCAGGAAGTTCGGCCAAGGCCGCTGCCAAAATGAGCAACGACGATTGCCTGGCCTGCCATAGCGACCCTACGCTCAGCAAAGATGAGAACGGCAAGCCGGTCAGCCTGCACGTCGATGACGCCAAGTTCAAGAACTCTGTCCACAGTGTCTACGGCTGCGTCGACTGCCACACCGATATCAAGGCCTATCCCCACGATCCCGCACCGGCCAAGCCGGTATGCGCCACCTGCCATGCCGATCAGCAGTCAGCCTACGATCATGGTATTCACGCCAAGGCCGCGGCCGCCGGAAATACCAACGTAGCCAAGTGCCAGGACTGCCACGGCAGCGTGCACGAGATTCTGCCGCCCAGCGATCCCAAATCAAAAGTCGCGCGCGCCAACATTCCGCAGACCTGCGGCAGCCTGCCACGGGCAGAAGTTCGTGATGGCATCCGGCGGAATGAGCTCGGCTCCTTTTACGTCCTATCAGCAAAGCGTGCACGGCAAGGCTGTCGCCGCCGGCTCCGACAAAGCCGCGGTTTGCACCGACTGCCACGGCGAGCACGATATCCTGAGCGCAACCGATCCCAAGTCGCCGATCAACAAGTACAACGTGCCTGCAACCTGCGCCAAGTGCCACGATAACGTCAAGCAGGAGTATGTAAAGAGCATTCACGGACAGGCGATCGCGCGCGGCAACTGGCAAGCGCCGGTCTGTACCGACTGTCACGGTATCCATACCATCAAGGCTCCTAACGATCCCAACTCTTCGGTTGCGTCGGCCAATGTGCAGAACACTTGCGCCTCCTGCCACGGCAGCGTGAAGCTGTCGGCAGAGTTTGGCGTCCCCGGCGGACGCGTCGCCTCTTATCTGTCGAGCTATCACGGCATGGCGCAAAAGGTGGGTTCCACCACAGTTGCCAACTGCGCCAGCTGTCACGGCGTGCACAACATTCTTCCGCCCAGCGATCCGCACTCCACGGTCAATCACGCCAACCTGGCCAAGACCTGCGGACAGTGCCATCCGGGCGCTAACGACAAATTCATCAGCAGCAAAGTGCACCTCGACGGCACCGCCAAAGCCGACTTTGGGAGCAAGGTCATAGGCTTCATCAGCCGGATGTACGTCTGGATGATCATCGTTGTCATCGGCGGCATGGTGCTGCACAACCTGATCGTCTATCGCAAGAAGCTGATCCTGCACCGCATTGGACAGCCGCGAATTCTGTTCCGCATGACCCTGGGCCAGCGCATCCAGCACCTGGCGCTGCTGGCCAGTTTCTTCATCCTGGTGCTCACCGGCTTCGCGCTGCGCTATCCGTCATCGTGGCTGGCCATGATCTTCGTCCACGAACTGGTACGCAGCTATATCCACCGCATCGCCGGGGTGGTGCTGATCGCGGTCAGCTTGTATCACGCTCTGGTACGTCCTCAAGACTGCCGACGGCCGCCAGCTGATTAAAGACATGCTGCCCGACTGGAAGGACGTCACCGACGCACGTGACGCATTCCGCTACTACCTCGGTTACAGCGAAAGCCGCCCCATGTTCGGGCGCTTCACTTATGCGGAAAAGATGGAATACTGGGCGCTGGTGTGGGGCATGTTTGTAATGGCCAGCACCGGATTGATGACCTGGTTCAAAGTGGGAGTCGGCGAACGTGTACCCGGCTGGTGGATCGACGTTGCTATCACCATTCACTTCTACGAGGCTGTGCTGGCGACACTGGCCATCATCGTCTGGCACTTGTACGGTGTGATGTTCGATCCCGATGCTTATCCCATGAACTGGTCGTGGTATGACGGCAAGATGTCGATCGAACATTACGAACACGAGCATCCGCTCGACCTGACGGCCATCGAAAAAAGTCGAGGCTCAGAGGAAGAAGCTGAGCCCGCTGAGGCTGCTAAGGAAGAGCAAACTGAAGTTACCAGCAGCACGAAGTAATGTCTAAGGTGCGGGGCTGGAAACAGTCTCGCCCAACGTTGCACTCTTAATTTTGGTTGCATCAGGTCATCACTGTGGTACTTTCGGCAGCACTGGGTGCTTTGCACTGGGGTGAGGCGAAGAAGGGGATTTCAAAATGACTGAGGACACACCGGAGGTGAATCCTCAGGGTGCAAGTCTGTCTGGTTCGCGGAGGCTGATCAGGAACCCGATCAGCCTGATCGGAATAGCACTGGCTGCGGTTGCCTTCATCAATATTCTGTTTCTCTGTCCTGATCGACGTTCTGTCCAGCGCATCCCAGTCCCTACATCGGAATCCTGGCCTACATGGTCGCACCGGTATTTCTGGTCGTTGGCCTGATTCTGATCCCAATTGGCATGGTCTACGAGCGGCATCGCCGCCTCAAGGCCGCCGGCGCACCGGGACATCTTCCCAGCGCTCGACCTGAACAATCCGGCGCAGCGTAGCACGGTCGCCTTTGTGCTGTCTTTGTAGTGATATTCTGCGCTGATGAGCGCGCTGGGCAGCTATAAGGCTTACGAGTTTACCGACTCAGTGCAGTTCTGCGGGCAGCTCTGTCACACCGTAATGCACCCGGAATTCACGGCGTACCAGGCTTCGCCGCACGCCCGTGTCGCTTGCGTGGATTGCCACGTGGGATCGGGCGCAAGCTGGTATGTGAAGTCAAAACTGTCTGGAGCGCGCCAGGTTTACTACACCGCTCTGGGGACCTATCCGCGGCCGATTCCTACGCCCGTTCACAATCTACGCCCCGCGCCCGACACCTGCGAGCAATGCCACTGGCCGAAGAAGTTCTGGGGCGCGCAGCTCAAGACCTTTACCCACTTCGGCAGCGATGAGCAGAACACCCCGCGCGTGATTCGCCTGCTGATCAAGACTGGCGGCGGCGATCCGTCGCTGGGCCAGGCGGGCGAAGGCATTCACTGGCACATGAACATCGCCAACAAGATTACCTACTTCGCCACTGACGAGCAGCGGCAGGTCATTCCCTGGGTCCGGATGGAAGATTCTCAGGGGCACGTGACCGAGTATGCGACCAAAGACAATCCGCCGACGCAGGCTCAGATCGACCAGGCCAGCAAGCGCCGCATGGATTGCATCGACTGCCACAATCGTCCTTCGCACATCTATACCCCGCCCGATCTTTCAGTCGATCGCGGCATCACCGGGCGCAGCATCGATGCCACCTTGCCCTTCATTAAGCAGCAGGGCGTGCAGGTGCTGACCGCCGACTACAAGACTTCTGACGAAGGCCAGAAGGCGATCGCCGAGAACATCAACAAGTTCTATCGCGACAAATATCCGCAGATCGCTTCCAGCAAAGCCGACAGCATCAATGGCTCCGTTGCTGAGTTGCAGCGTATTTACCGCACCACGTTCTTTCCCGACATGAAAGTGAACTGGAAGACGCATCCCAACAATATCGGCCACTTTTACTATCCAGGGATGCTTCCGCTGCCACGACGGCAATCACGTCAGCAAGGACGGCAAGGTCATCAGCAAGGATTGCAATTCCTGCCACACAGTGATCGACCAGGTGGAAGGCGGAACTCACGTCGCGCAAATTCCCGCGCAAACCTTCAAACATCCGGTGGATATGGGCGACATGACCGCGGTGAACTGCGCTGACTGCCACAGCGGGGGCGTGGGGCCGTAAATAAGCTATCAGCCGTCAGCTATCAGCTATCAGCTTTCAGCCAAGAATGTTTGTCATCCTGAGCGGAGCCCGCGGCAGCGAGCGGAGTCGAAGGACCCCTACGTCCCCCAAGAACTGCCCGGCTGCGCGCTTTCTGACGCCAATGCCGGGGCACGCAATCCTTGGCTGACGGCTGAGAGCTGACGGCTGACAGCTACCTTCTCCCCGAGTGACCTCCATCACAGGCCCACGTGATGCCACTCACGGCCCCTCGGGTCGTGAAAATCCTATCGTAGAGCCATAGCAACGAGCCGTGATCCGCAAAAGCGGGGGAGAGGAAACGAGAACATGACCGAAGGCAACGGCAGCACTCATACGGGCACCAAGAAGGAATACACACCACGCCTGATCTTCTGGGAAGTAACCAAAGGCTGCAATCTGCGCTGCATCCACTGCCGCGCTACCGCGACGGAACTGATGTCTCCGGCTGATCTGCCCACGGAAAAAGCGCTGGACATCATCTCTCAGATTGCCGACTTCGGTAGCCCCATCCTGGTGCTCAGCGGCGGAGAGCCACTCTACCGGCAAGACATTTTTCAACTGGCCGAGTACGCCACCAGCCGCGGTTTGCGCACCGCACTGGCCACTAACGGAACGCTGGTCACCAAAGACGTCGCCGCGAAGATCAAGAACACCGGCATCAAGCGGGTCTCGATTTCGCTGGACGGCTCCGACGCCATTACGCACGACACGTTTCGCGGCATCCCGGGCGCTTTTGAAGCGGCGGTTTACGGTATGCGCAACCTGCAACAGCTAGGCGTCTCGGTGCAAATCAATACCACGATCGCGCGTCACAACGCGCATCAGTTGCCGGCAGTACTCGACTTGGCCCGCCAACTGGGCGCCGATGCGCTGCACACATTCCTTCTGGTCCCGGTGGGCTGCGGCGTGGATATTGCCACCGAGCAGATGGTTCCTCCGGAGGAGTACGAGCGGATGCTGAACTGGTTCTACGATCAATCGCTGGAAGGCGGCATCGAGTTGAAGGCCACCTGCGCGCCGCATTATTTCCGCGTCCAGCGCCAGCGTCGCGCCGCCGACCGCCTGGCGGGCCGCGAACATCCGGCGCCAGCGCCAACCTCGCATCCCCACGAAATTGGCCCGACCGACATGACCATGCCAGGCTCGACCGGAATCTCGCTCAAGCCGGGCGGTGGACCGCCGGTAGGACACACCGGACATCCCGGCGGACATCCCAGCGACATGAACGCCATGACCAAGGGCTGCCTGGCCGGAACCGGGGTCTGTTTCATTTCCCATGAAGGCGAAGTCTTCCCTTGCGGATATCTTCCCGCTATCGCCGGCGACCTGCGTAAACAAAGCTTCGCCGAGATCTGGAACGACTCAGAGGTATTCGGACAACTCCGCGACGACGACAACCTGAAAGGCAAGTGCGGATGCTGTGAATTCCGCCATGTCTGCATGGGATGCCGCGCGCGCGCCTACGCCGCTACCGGCGACTTCCTGGCGGAAGAGCCGTTCTGCGTGTACGAGCCGGGAACTTCGAATCAGATGATTCGCACTATCGCCGATGCCAAGCGAGTTGGCTGAGACTTAAGTCATATCGATCGCGCGCGCTTCGCACTACGATCTGCAAGCGGAAGCGACGTCCCTCGCTGGGTTGGAACTTTCACTCTGATAGCTGTCTGCTTCTCTAAAGGATGGCAGCAATGACTCCAGCCCGGGAGGGGAGACTGGCGGCAGCTCTACTTGTCGCACTGGTAGGGGTTCCCGCGGCCGCTCAGGTAACCCAGTTCCTGCCCGAGGCCGATGTCTACACCGGCGTGACTCAGAATACTCAGTTCTGGTTTCAGGCCAAGCAAACCCGGGAAGACAGCGCTCCTACGCAGGCTGAGATTGGACCCAGCTTCAATTTTTTCGTCAAACCTTTACTCAAGCTGAAGACCCGCACCGTATTCGACTTGGACAACTCCAAGAAAAGACTGCTGGTGTTATCGGCCGGATACCGCTATCTGCCCTCGCCGAACGCTCAGCCGCAAAATCGAATCCTGCTCATGGCTACCTCGAACCTTCCCATGAAGGGCGACATTCTGATATCCGACAGAAACCGTTTGGAGATCAACTTCACCAACGACACGCCTTCCTGGCGTTATCGTAACAAGCCCACCGTACAGAAAACGATTGCGATTCGCTCGTACCATCCCTCGCCCTATGCAGCGGCTAAGTTTTACTACAACAGCCGCTACGACAAGTGGAGCGCTACCACCATTTATGCTGGTTGTATTTTTCCGCTTCGCAACAGAGTAGAAATCGACCCCTATTATGCGCACGCAAACAGTACCGGGGTCAGACCCAATCAACAGGTAAATGGCCTGGGACTGATACTTAATCTGTTTTTCAGGCAGCAGGAAAAGTGAACGCGAGGCCGGGGCGCTCACATAAAATCATCTCGCCGCCCGGGCTAAAAACAGAAGTACCTATACCGGGATGCCCGTCATTGCCGACTGGTCCGGTGTGTAGCATTGATTTATTGTGTCTTCCGGCGGGACCGCCGCGAGAATCTATTTCACCGCTGTGGAGATATCATGTACCTACCCGATGCCCCCATTGCCCAGGAAGGCTTTTACGTCGCCCACTTCTTGACGGTTAAAGATCAAGCTAAGTCCGCGCAGTTCTACGTGGACGTCCTTGGCGGAAAAGTCGTTAAGCTGGAAAATCCCTGTTACATCAAGCTGTCCAACTCGTGGATTATTCTCAACTCGGGCGGAGGCCCCACGCCCGACAAGCCTGAAGTAATTCTTGACGTACCTCACGATCCAAATAAAGTCAGTGGTTTTCTGAACCTGCGCGTTGCCGACATCTGGGACTGCTATTCCAGATGGAAAGCTAAGGGCGCCGAGTTCCTGACCGAGCCGCTGGATAACCGTGGCTGGGAAATGCGATGCTACATGCGCGATCCGGACGGCTACATCATCGAGGTGGGCCAGTATAGTCAGGCATCGATCGACCGTTTCAAGCAGTTCCTGGCCGGACTCAAAGCCTAGCGATCGACAGCCGGAACTAAGCTCGATACGTTTCGCACCGCTGCCCGATTCTGTATACTGCGCCACAAGGTGGATTGCCGATGCGAACCCTGATGAGACTGATGTTCGTCGTGCTGATCGCGGGCGTAAGTTCAACGGTTGCGCAACAACCCAACTCTGCTTCGACGGGAGGGGCCTCCACGAGTTTCGCACTCACCAGTTCGGCGTTTGCTGCCGGCGCTGAAATTCCCAAGCAATACACTTGCAAGGGAGCAGATACGTCGCCCGCGCTCGCGTGGACTGGCGCACCGGCTAATAGTGGCGGCTTCGCGCTGATCGTCGACGATCCCGACGCGCCCCACGGGACGTGGGTGCATTGGGTGCTGTGGAACCTGCCTGCGAGCGCGCATGCGTTGCCGCAAGGCGTCGCCAAACGCGATCAATTAGACGACGGCTCGCGCCAGGGACGAAACAGTGATGGGAAGACCGGTTATAGCGGGCCGTGTCCGCCCAACGGCCAAACGCATCGTTACTTCTTCCGCTTATATGCCCTGGATGGAAAGCTCGATCTTGCAGCGGGCGCCAGCCGCGCCGATCTGGACGCGGCGATGAAAGGACACGTCCTGGCTCAAACCGAATACATGGGAACCTTTCATAAGTAACAAATCAACTGCAGAGGCTGAGTTGTGGCGATCGGCTGCCGCAGAATCCTGTTCCTCCTGAGTTCGGCAGATAGAATGGCTGTTCCGGATTTCCCGCATGCATTCCAACTGGATCTTCTGGGTAGCCTTCAACGTGTTTGTGGTGGCGATGCTGGCGCTCGATCTGGGCGTTTTTCATCGCACCAAGCACGTCGTGCACCTGCGCGAAGCCATTGCCTGGACACTGTTGTGGATCAGTCTGGCCGGCGTCTTCGCTGTCTTCATCTATTTTTTCGGACATACCCTGGTAGGCAACAACGCCCGTCCCAACTCACAGCTTTCGCTGGAATTCGTAACCGGCTACCTGATCGAGCAGTCGCTTAGCGTCGATAATCTGTTTGTCTTCCTGCTCATCTTTCGCTACTTCGCCGTGCCTCGCAAGTTGCAGCATGAGGTGCTGTTCTGGGGGGTGCTGGGCGCGCTGGTGATGCGTGCGATTTTTATTGCCGCCGGCGTAAGCCTTCTGAACCGCTTTCACTGGATCGTCTACGTCTTCGGCGCCATCCTGGTTTACAGCGGAATCAAGTTGTTGCGGCAACACGGCGCCGAAGTTCATCCTGAATCCAATCCGCTGGTGCGCGGATTTCGCAAGCTTTTCCGGGTAACCAAAGATTACGAGGGCGGTAGTTTCTTTGTCCGGCGCGGCGCGATGACCTACGCCACCCCGCTGGCTCTGGTGCTGATTGTGGTGGAGACCACGGACTTGCTGTTCGCGGTCGATTCCATTCCTGCGGTACTGGCGGTCACGCGCGAACCTTTCATCGTTTACACCTCAAATGTGTTTGCGATTATGGGATTGCGCTCGCTGTACTTCGCGCTGGCCGGCATGATCGAAGCGTTCCGGTTCCTGCACTATGGCTTATCGCTGATCCTGATTTTTATCGGCGCGAAGATGCTGGCCTCGCACTATATCGACATTCCCATTGGCATAGCGCTGGGAACAGTGGTGGGACTCTTGCTGATCTCGATTGCGGTTTCGCTGATGTTTCCGAAGAAAAAACTGGCAGCCGGCTAAGCCGGAACAAGTCTGTGAATAGGAATCTGTGGCTCGGCGACGGGATATCTCCGGCACATCGGAGACTATGCGATCAAACTCTGCCGAACCTACGGCACTCGAGTCCTAGAATTACGTCTACCCAGCGCTGAAGCGTTGGGCTAAGGTCTTTCGTCCCACTACGTGGGACTTATATCTTATGGGCCATAGTTTTTCACTTGCCGTGTTTGTGCTCGGCAACCCTGGTTGCATCGGTTTGTAGGATTCATCGGCTAGTCAGAGGCATTGAGAGGAAGTGAAGAGCAAAACTGCCAAACTTTACCTAGCGCCTATTGGAAGCGAATATTGTCGCCGGTCACGACGGAGTGTTTGCGGTACTTCTGGTCATTCTTCAGCGGATGGTCGAGCCGGTAGTGCGCTCCCCGGCTTTCTTCTCGAGCCAGTGCCGATCGAGCGATCAGCAATCCGGCTTCAACAATATTGATCGCCTCCTGCGCCCGGCGATCGCCCGATTGGGGCGCTTGAGCCTGCAGCGCGCGCAATTCCGGCACAACCTGCTGCAACGCTTTCCCCTCGCGGACTACGCCGACGTGCTGCCACATGAGCGACTGCACTTTCTTGATGAACTTCTCGGTCTCAACCGACTGCCCATTGCTGCTGGTGACAGCAACTTTCGGGCCATCAGCGACCGCCTTTCGATTGCCCGTGCCGAGTTTCTCACGCATGTTTTGCGCGGCCCGCGATCCATACACCAAGCCTTCGAGCAATGAGTTGCTGGCCAGCCGGTTGGCCCCATGGACGCCAGTGCAGGCGACTTCTCCGGCTGCGTAAAGCCCGGGCAGCGACGTTTGCCCATGCAGGTCGGTACGGACACCGCCCATGGCATAATGCGCCGCCGGACGAATGGGCACCAGTTCCGTCGCAATGTCGATGTTGTACTGCATGCAGGTTGAGTAAATCATCGGGAAGCGTTCGCGGACGCGTTCGGCATTGAGGTGAGTAAGGTCGAGATAGACGGCAGCGTCCGGCCGCTTCACCTGCTCAAGTTCGTGGGCGATGGCCCGCGCCACCACGTCGCGGGGCGCCAGTTCCGCCGACTCGTGATACTTGGGCATAAAGCGCTTGAGCTCGACATTTCGCAGGTAGGCTCCCTCGCCACGCAGCGCCTCCGACAACAGAAATCGCGGAGCGTTCTTCAGGAACAGAGCCGTGGGATGAAACTGCACAAACTCCATGTCGCTGATTTCAGCGCCGGCACGGTAGGCCATCGCCACGCCATCGCCGGTGGCCACAGCGGGATTGGTGGAGTCGCTATAAACGTGGCCCAGTCCCCCGGTGGCCAGCAGTACCGCGCTGGCGTAGATCTCATGCGACCGCCCGGACTGGTCGAGAACGCGGACGCCCACCACCCGGCCATCGTCGATCAGCAAGTCGGTAGTGAACTCGAACTCGCGAAAAACGATGGGCGTCAGGGCCGAGGCCTTCAGAAAAAGGGCCCTCCCGATCTCGCGGCCCGTGGAGTCGCCATGCGCGTGCAGCACTCGATTGCGGCTATGTGCGCCTTCACGGGTGAAAGCAATCTTGGCGCCGGCGCGATCAAACTCCGTGCCCCATTCGATGAGTTCTTCGATGCGCGGCGGACCTTCTTCCACCAGTACCCGCGCCGCTTCTTCATTGACCAGCCCGTCGCCGGCCTTCAGGGTGTCTTCCAGGTGCAGCCCGACTTCATCGTCGTCGCTCAGCGCAGCCGCGATGCCGCCCTGCGCGTATTGCGTGTTCGACTCCGTGACCTCGCGCTTGGCCAGACACAAGACGCGGCCCGCGGACGCCAACTCCACCGAGGCGCGCAATCCAGCAATGCCTGCGCCCACCACAATGAAATCGGTTTCAGAAGGAAGAATCTGCATTACAGGGTTCATGGTAGCACGCACTTCGGGCCCGGCAGCTGGTATACGAAACCCTGCGACCAAATGGGGAATTGGACAAATCGCCGCGGCGATGGAAGTTGGACTTGCCGACGTTTGGTAGCATCATGGGACTGTCTCACTCGACTTGAGAGTTGACGCATGAGCCTATCCGCACTGTTGCAGTATGCCGCTTTCCTGCTGGCGGTGACTCTGCTGGTCAAACCAGTGGGACGATACATGGCGCGCGTCTTCAGCGGCGAAAGAACGTTGCTCGATCCCCTGTTGCGTCCGGCAGAGCGATTAATCTATCGCCTGACGGGAGTGCAGCCGCAGCTGGAAATGACCTGGCAGCAGTATGCCGGAGCCTTCGTCGTCTTCGGCATGGTGGGCACGCTGCTGCTCTACGCCATCCTGCGATTGCAGCGATTCTTTCCCTGGTTCTATCCCGCCTACGTGACCACGCCGATGACGCCCGACCTGGCGATGAACACGGCCGTCAGTTTCGCCACCACGACCACCTGGCAAGCCTACGGCGGCGAAACGACCATGAGCTACTTCAGCCAGATGGTAGGCCTCACGGTGCAGAATTTTCTGGCGGGCGCGGCCGGATTGGCGGTCGGAGTCGCTTTCGTTCGCGGCATGGCACGCGATCGCGCCAGCACTCTGGGCAACTTCTGGGTCGACCTGGTGCGTTCGATCCTGTGGGTGCTGCTGCCGCTGTCGATTGTGGGCGCGCTGCTGCTGGCGTGGCAAGGCGTGCCCATGAACTTTCATCCTTACACTCAGGCTACGACTCTCGACGGCGCGCGGCAGAACATCGCGCAAGGCCCCGTGGCGGCGTTGGAGATCATCAAGAATCTGGGGACTAACGGCGGCGGATTTTTCAATGCCAACGGTGCTCATCCCTACGAGAACCCAACGCCGCTGGCGAACTTCATCGAAATGCTGGCCATCGCGGTGCTGCCGGCCGCCTTCACTCACACTTACGGATTGATGGTCGACCGACCGCGCCACGGCTGGGTGCTGTATCAAGTCATGGTGTTTCTGTTTACCGTGGGACTGCTGATTTGCGGCTGGGCCGAGCAGCACGGCAATCCACTGCTGCCGCGCTCGCTCAATACGCAAGCCAGCGCCGCCCAGGCCGGCGGCAACATGGAAGGCAAGGAGGTTCGCTTTGGCGTTACTACCTCGGTGTTGACGGCGGTTACAACCTCGAACGGCGCCACCGGTTCGTACAACTCCATGCACGACAGTTACACGCCCATCGGAGGCATGGTTCCGCTGATCAACATGCTGCTCGGTGAAATCGTCTTCGGCGGACTGGGAACCGGAATCTACAGCATCATCATGATCGCCCTGGTCGCGTTGTTTCTGGCCGGGCTGATGATCGGCCGCACGCCAGCCTATCTGGGAAAGAAAGTTCAGGCGGCCGAAAGCAAGATGATCATGCTGTACATTCTGGCGGGGTCGATTTCCATCCTGCTATTCACAGCGCTGGCTGTGCTGACCAAAGCCGGACTCGCCGGACTGGTGACCAATACCGGCACGCACGGCTTCACCGAAGTCCTGTTCGCCTATGCTTCGGCCAATGCCAACAACGGTCAGAACTTTGCCGGCCTTAACGCCGACAGCGTGTTTTACAACCTGACCACGGCTATCACGATGATGGTCGGCCGCTTCGGCTCTGGCGATCCCAGCGCTCTGCCTGGCAGGTCTGTTCGCCGCCCAGCAGCCCACGCCAGATAGCGCCGGCACGCTGCCTACGCACTCCTGGTCGTTCGCAGTTTTGCTGACCTTCACAGCCTTGATCGTTTCGGCGCTCAGCTACTTCCCTGCTCTGGCGCTGGGGCCGCTGCTGGAACATCTGACGATGGTGCGGTAGAAGCTGCTGTCTTGCGGGATCGGTCGCGTGCCGCATCATCTCTCATCCATTACACTAGAAACTTGACTCGCATCCCGGTTCAAACTCCGTCCCGTCCTTACGAAGTGCTGATTGAGCGCGGCTTGCTGCGCTCGGCCGGTGCAACCTTGCACGACCTGATTCCGCCGGGCGCGCGGGTCTTTGCTTTGACTGCGCCGCCGGTCCGCAAGCACTACGGAAACGTACTGCGAAAAAGCTTTGCCAAGTCGGGATACAAGTTTGAGCTGCTGGTCATGCCTGACGGCGAGCGGTCGAAAACGCTGGGCGAGTTGGAAAAGCTGGCAGCCAAGCTGGTGCGCTACGGCGCAGACCGGCACTCGGTTCTGCTCGCTCTCGGAGGCGGCGTCGTAGGCGACGTTGGGGCGTTCCTGGCGTCGATCTTCATGCGCGGCATACCAGTGGTGCAGATTCCGACTACGCTGCTAGCGCAGGTCGATTCCGCTATAGGCGGCAAGACGGGCGTGAATCTGAAAGCTGGCAAGAACCTGCTGGGAACGTTTCATCAGCCGCTCGCCGTGCTGGCCGATCCTGATGTGCTGAAGACTTTGCCCGAACGCGAGTATCGCTCTGGACTGTTTGAGGCGATGAAGTACGGCGTGATTCGCAATCCTGCAATCTTCGAGCTGATGGAGTCGAACAGCAATGATTTGCTGCGCCGCGATGGCGCACTGCTGGAGACCTTGATTGCGGGATGCGTTCGCGTGAAGGCCGACGTGGTGGGCGCCGATGAACGGGAGAGCGGCGAGCGCCGCATTCTGAATTTCGGCCACACCATCGGTCATGCGCTGGAGGCGGAAACGAATTACACGCGCCTGCTGCACGGCGAAGCGGTGGGCTGGGGGATGATTGCAGCGGCCATGATCGGCGCGAGCATGCAGGTCACGGATCCGAGAACGGCGCAGCGCATTTATCAGCTCGTGCTGGCCTACGGTCCATTGCCCAGGCTGCCGATCGACAGCCGGAGCGTGATGAAGCGACTGCTCTCCGACAAGAAAACGGTCGGCGGCATTCCGCATTTTGTCTTGCCGACCGCACTTGGCAATGTCGAAATCGTCAACAACGTTCCTGCCCGCACCACAATTCAAGCGATCAAAGCGATCAGGTATTTATCGAAAGCGTAGCCTTGGCCATTGAACCCAAATCCGAAGCCGGCGAGCGAATTGTGGGTGCTGCCCCGGTTGGCGCTCGCGACGAAGCAGCGGCGGCTGAGGCGGTGCGCGACATGTTTACTTCGATCGCGCCGCGCTACGATCTGTTGAATCATGTGCTGTCAATGAACATCGACCGGCTGTGGTGGAATCGCACCGCGCGGGTGTTCTCTGCAGTTCTGCGCCGTCCCAATGCGCAGGCGCTCGATCTGTGTTGCGGCACCGGCGACATGACCTTCGCTCTGCATCGCCGCCTGAATGGGGCAGCCACGAAGCTGGTCGGCGCTGACTTTTCGCATGCCATGTTAGTGCGCGCCGAACAGAAGTCAGGCAGCCGAGACATTCGCTGGGTCGAAGCGGACGCGCTCAATCTGCCTTTCGATTCCGGCGAGTTTCAGTTGGTAACGTCGGCCTTCGGCTTTCGCAATCTGGCCAATTACGATCGCGGCCTGGCGGAAATCTATCGCGTGCTCGCGCCCGAAGGCGAAGTGGGCATTCTCGACTTTGGCGAACCCAAAGGCATAGTCGGCAAGGTCTATCGCCTGTACTTCCGGCGCGTTCTGCCTGCCATCGGAACGATGATCTCGGGAGTGAGCGGCCCGTACGCGTATCTGCCGGCGTCGGTGCTGCGATTTCCTTCTCCAGACGAGATGTTGCAGCGTATGCGCGTTGCCGGCTTTCGCGATGTCTCGTGGACACCGTATACGTTTGGGATCGCGGGGCTGTATCGCGGAAGAAAAGCGGGGGCCAGGGATTAGGGGTTAGTGAATACGAAACCCGACCCTGCACGAAGCGGAGCAAGGACGACGAAAGCTTGCAAAAATTCGCGCAATGGAGACTACACAGCAGGTCCCTCCACTGCGCTTCGCTCCGGTCGGGATGACAGCTCTCGGGTCCCTTCACTGCGCTTCGCTCCGGTCGGGATGACAGCTCTCAGATCCCTGGCACTTCGCTCGCCTCGGACGGGGATGACATCTCTGCAAGTAATCGCTGCACTAATTCCTTGCCACTGGTAGTGACGCCCACGACGTACTAGCTTCTAGAAACTGTCTGACAAGTCGTTCCGGGTTGTGTCAGGGCACGAGCTTTAGTCGTGCCGGACGACACACTACCGGGACTCTGGCTTTAGCCTCTGCAAGAACGGGACTCAGGGGCTAAAGCCCGAGTCATAGCGGGCAGCTTTGCGGCACGTCTAAAGACGTGCCCTGACACAAACCGGTCTGCGCAACTTATGAGACGGGTTCTGGTCACCTACGATTAGTCATCTGCACCAGCTCTAGTCCGTAATCACTAGCCACTGTTCTTAAAACTGTCTCGAAGAGCGTCTTCAACCGTGTACTGAATCACCCGCGGATACTCTGGCCCGAGGAACTGCTGCAAGCGGCCCGTATCCATGGTGTAGGAGCCGAGCATGTAGGGCAGGGCCTCTGGTGGGATGGACGAGATCCCGAATTTCCACAAGAAGCGGAGAACGACTCCAAACGCGGCGCGTGTGGGCACGCGCTTGATAGTAGCCTGCGCGAGCTCGGCACAACGCCGAACAGTAATCGACTCGCCCCGTCCGGCAACATTCAGGATCGTGATGGCGGGATCGGTGCGCGGGCGGTTCAACAACTGGACGAGCAGCCGAGCCATGTCGTCCACATGCAAGAACTGCAAACGCTTCTCCAGATATTTTTCTCCGCGGGGAAGCATGAGAGGAAGGCGCCGGCCTTCGGCGCGCATGCGGGCGGCGCGCTTGCCTTTACCGAAGGCTGTGCCACGCAGGGCTCCCACCATGTAGTTCTCCACGGTGGCGCCAACAAAGATGTGCGGACGCAAAAGGTAGATGTGGCAGTCGCCCAGGCTTTCGGCGCGATAACGCACCACTTCGTCGCTCTCCCGCTTGTGAATGGCGTAGGGAAGAGTATGAGCGCGCAGCGGAGCGTCTTCCCGCACCGGGCCGGGAGTTTCGGGCCCGTAGGCGGAAACACTGCCGGGGAAGATGAATTGCCTGATGGCGCCGCCGGTGCGATTGACGACACTTACAGCTTCCATCAAGCGGGCCGTGCCGGCCACATTGATCTGCCACATGCGTTCCAAGTCAAGAACGCCGGTGCGCTGAGGATCGAGAACGAAAGCCAGATGCAGGACGGACTGCGCTCCGGTCTGGCGCAACAGGTCGATGAGTTGGCGGCAGCAGGCCTCGCGGCCCAGGTCCATTTCTTCAAAGCGGTAGAGCGCTGAACTTTCGGGTGGGCGCATATCCACGCCCACCACGCGAAAGTCTGACAGCAACGGAAGCAGTCTGGTTCCCAGGTTTCCCGATACTCCGGTGACCAGCACAGTCCGTTCCGAGGGCATGACTACTTTGGCGGAGCTCCTGAGTTAGGCGGAGCCGGGGCTCCGGAGTTAGGGGGCGCTGGGCTGCCGCCCATTGGCGGACCAGGACGGCCACCCGGGCGAATGATGCTGGTCGGCACGGACGGCGGCGCCTCCGGTCCGAAATAGGCATCGTTCAACACCGGCGTCACCGCACTCTGCACCTGTTGGATCTTGTCGTTGTACAGTTGCCGTTGCAAGGTCGTGGAGATCGTGGTCTTCACTTCGCTCAATGGAACCTGGCGCACGGAAACTACCTTGTAGAAGTAAAAGGCAGCGGCGTCGTTAAACATCGGCGAAACCTCGCCCGGCTTCAAACTGAAGACTGCTTCGTGTGCCTCGGGCAGCGAGCCAGGCCGGCGCGCGCCAACATTCACGTCCGGAGCAGGAGTATTGACGCCGGAGTGCTCCATGGCCTCCTTCTCCAGCTTGGCCGGATCTTCACCTGCGACCCAGCGCTGCCTGATCTTTTCGGCGTAAGCCTGTTCGTCAGCATCGCTAGGCTTTGGTTTGTCAGGCGTGGCCTGGGCTTTCGGGATGATGATGCGAAGCAGGGTGGCTTCCACGTACTTCTTCTGGTTCTGGTCGTAATACTCCTGAATCTGCTGGTCGGTGGGATGTGCGTACTCTTCCATGTAATGCTGGTTGAGCGACTCGGCCAGAATCTGATTCTTGGCAAACGTGAAAATCTGCTGCACTTTCGGATCGTTCTCCAAGCCCAGTTGACGGGCTGCATCGGCGAAGGTCAGCAGCTTGGCGTATTGGGTGGCGAATTTCCGTTTGACGTCAGGCGGCACCGGTCCCTTGTCGGCGGGCTGAAGAGCGCCGGTCAGCTGCTCAAACTGCTCGCGAGTCAAGCTGCTGACGCAACCGGCAGGAGGTTTGGATTCGCAGGCGCCTTTCAGCGTGATAACGGGCTCACTCATAGGCACGTTGCTGACGGCCGGCGGGGGTGGAGTGCTGGGCGACGGCGATGCGGCCGCGTTTTGGCCGTTGGCGCCGCCCGCCTGCGGTGGCGAACTCGGCTGCTGGCTGTAACCTGTGCAGGTGATGGCACACGACATCGCGAGTGCCCATAGTGTGGAACGTTGCATGAAGTGGTAATCCTCCGGAATAGTGCCGCTCAAGGCGGAGCAGATGGATGCTAAAAATCGTACCACATCATGAAGGAAATACGGCGAAAGCTACATGGCGGTCATAGTCGATCCGTCATTTGAAAACGCCCGTCGCAGAAATACCTAAAGTGACACATCAAGGTGCGGCGCATGCCTGCGGCTGGCAGATTTCCGGCGGAACGTGAATAATCGAACTAAGTATGACCGACGCCGTCAGCACGGCCGCGATGCAGCGAGAGAAGAAGGCTGTCGCCCTCAACTCGATTGTTGCTGCCGTGGCTATTACCGCTGATGAAGGTCGTAGTCGGGATTACGACCGGCAGCCTGGGCATTCTGTCGGAGGCCGCGCATTCGGGACTCGACCTGGTCGCGGCGGCCATTACCTACTTCTCCGTACGCGTCTCCGACAAGCCTGCCGACTCCGATCACCAGTACGGGCACGGCAAGATCGAAAGCTTCTCCGCCTTTCTGGAAACCGGCTTGCTGCTGCTGACCTGCGTCTGGATCGTTTACGAAGCCGGCAAGCGTCTCTGGTTTCATTCAGTCGAGATTGAGCCGACGATATGGGCGTTCCTGGTCATGGGCATCTCGATCGTGGTAGACTTCTGGCGTTCGCGACGGCTCCAGCGAATCGCGGACAAGTACGACAGCCAGGCGCTGCAGGCCGATGCTCTGCACTTCAACACCGACATCTGGTCGAGTGCGGTAGTCATTCTGGGGCTGGCGCTGGTGCTGGCTGGCCGGCACTATTCCCTGCCCTGGCTGGCCAAAGCCGATCCCATCGCTGCATTGTTTGTCGCCTGCATCGTGGTGTACGTCAGTTGGCGGCTGGCACGGCAGACGGTCGACACGCTGCTCGACGCGGCTCCGGCGGGCATTCGCGGCCGCATCATTCAAGAGGTTTACCGCGTCAAGGGCGTTCTGGAAGTCGATCGGGTTCGCATTCGCCGCTCGGGCAGCCGCTATTTTGCCGACGTCTCGGTGGCAATGTCGCGCACTGTCACCTTCCAGAAGTCGGAGCAGGTATCCAACGAGGTGTCCTCGCGCATTCGAGCGCTGCTGCCCGATGCCGATGTGGTGGTCAACGCTAAGGCTCGCGCCAGCCGCCAGGAGAGCCTGTTCGACCGTATTCGCGCGGTGGCCACCCGCAACAACCTGAACGTTCACGACATCAGCGTGCAGGACATCGGTGGCAGCCTGCACGTGGAGCAGCACGTTGAACTCGACGAGCGGCTCAGCCTGAAGGAAGCTCACGATCGCGTGACCCGGCTGGAAGCCGAGATGAAGCAGGACGTAGGCGAAATCTCCAGCATCCTGACCCACATCGAGAGCGAACCGGCAACCATCGAAACCAGCGACGGCCTGCTTCGCGCGCCAAGTTTTGAGCAGCGCTTTCAGGCCGTGACGCAGAGCTTCCCCGAAGTCGTCGACATGCATGACCTGATGTTCAAGCGCGTCGGGGGACGGCTCTATGCTCTCGCTGCACATCACCATGCAGGACGATCTGCCGCTGTCGCGCGTACACGACATCCAGACCGCGGTGGAAGGCCGCTTCCGCCAGGAAGTTCCGGAACTGTTCCGGGTACTCATTCATCCCGAGCCGCAGACCGACAATCGGCGATAAGCCTCTGCTCTTTCCTGTCGACAGATCACCTGTGGAAACGTAGAGTGGCGCTCTGCATTTTAAGTGACAGTTTGTTCACATCTTCGAGACAACTGCCGTACATTGAATTGCTATATTTTCTCCGCGCGCGGCGCTGGCTCGTCAAGAGCGAAGGGAGAAATCCCCTGCGGCATCATGAATTGAGCCGGAGTCGCGAGGAGGTCCTATGGACAAACTTAACTGGGTGCTGAGAACGTGTGGTGGATTCCTATTGCTGGCAGCGGCGACGGTTGGCTTGCCCGCGCAGACTCTTACCACCTTGCACAGCTTCACTGGCACCGACGGCAGCAACCCCTTGGCACCCCTGGTCCAAGCCAGCAACGGGGAGTTGTACGGGACAACATCGGCCGGCGGGAGCGGACGGTTACGGCACGGTCTTCGAAATCACCACGAGCGGCTCGATGACCCCGCTGTACAACTTCAACCGTGCTTCCCGTTCGAGCGGGCTCCAACCCTACGGGGGGCTGATCGAGGCCAGCAATGGGAGCCTGTACGGGACAACAACTCGAGGCGGAGATGGCAATGCTGGAACCGTCTTCAAAATCACCACGAGTGGAATGTTAACGGCGTCTGACAGCTTCAACTACACCCTCGACGGCGCTATTCCCTACGCGGGGCTGATCCAGGCGACCAATGGGAACTTTTACGGAACAGCGCCCCTGGGCGGGGGCGGCGCTGGTACTGTGTTCGAGCTCACCCCATTCGGTCAGTTAACCGGCCTATATCACTTTGGCGTCGAGGGCGCCAATCCGGTCGGGGGTCTGGTCCAGGCGAGCAATGGAAACCTCTACGGAGCCACGGCCGGGGGCGGGTTCTACAGTTGCGGCACAATCTACCAAATTACCCCCAGCGGCACGTTCACGTCGCTGCACACTTTCGCTGGGGATGACGGTTGCTATCCCAACACGGCGCTGGTCCAAGGTAGCGACGGCGACCTCTACGGCACAGCATCTGCCGGCGGAGCCCACAACGGCTATAACGCCGGGACAGTCTTCAAAATTACACCGAGTGGAACCTTCACGGTGCTGCACATCTTCGACACAACCGACGGCAACGGCCCCACCGGGGCGCTGGTTCAAGGCACCGATGGGAACTTCTACGGAACAACCGACGGGGGCGGGGCCAATAACAAGGGCACGATCTTCAAAATGACGCTCGCCGGGACGGTGACCACGCTCTACAGCTTCTGCTCACAAAGCAATTGCAGCGACGGCTACGACCCGTCCGCAGGGCTGATCCAAGCTACCGATGGAAATTTCTACGGCACAACTGAGTTTGGCGGTGCCCACAACGACGGCACGGTCTTTAGCCTTTCTGTGGGTCTGAGCCCAGTGTCGGGAAAATGAACAGAACGGGGCCGACGGGTCGCAGGAGCGCCGGCCTCCTAGCCTCTACAGGCCGGGGCTGCTCGCCTTCACACCCAACGGGTAATCCGTCTCCCGCCTGGCTGTGCACGCCTACCGCGATCCCGCAAGAATCCCGCGATCGCAGGCGTGCAGAAAAACTCCCGTGCTGCTGCTCAATACTGCCTGGTTGGGTTGACCGGACCGCGCATGCGGCCTAACATAACCGCCAGCGGGACCGAGGCCCTCGGCAATGGTTGGCCAGATCGTCTCCCACTATCACATCGTGGGGAAACTCGGTGGTGGTGGTATGGGGTTGGTCTACGACGCGGAAGATACCCGTCTCGGCCGCCACGTCGCGCTGAAGTTCATTCCCGAAAACCTGGTCAACGATCGCAAGGCGCTGGATCGCTTCGTGCGCGAAGCCCGCGCCGCCTCGCAGCTAAACCATCCCGGCATCTGCACCATCTACGACATCGAAGACGTGGACGGCCAGCCCTTCATCGTCATGGAGAAGCTGGACGGTGTCAGCCTGAAGGACCGCCTGCGCGGCGAGCCGATGGAGGTGGAGGAGATCCTCGATATCGCAATCCAGGTGGCGGATGCGCTGGCCGCCTGCCACGACAAAGGCATCATCCATCGCGACATCAAGCCGGCGAATATCTTCATCACCAAGAGCGGGCAGGTCAAAATTCTCGACTTTGGATTGGTCAAGCTGTCAGGCGATCAGTGGAACGATTCAATTTCACAGGAAGATCCGCTGTCGGTGGCCGGAGACATTTTCGGCACGGCTGTCTATATGTCTCCCGAGCAGGCGCGCGGTGAAGAGCTCGATCCCCGCAGCGATCTGTTCTCGCTCGGCGTGGTGATCTACCAGATGGCCACCGGCAAGAAGCCCTTTGCCGGAAATAATGCTGTGACCACGCTGGAGGCGGTCCTCAACAAGAAGCCTGTCCCTCCGCTCAAGCTCAACCCCAGCCTGCCGCGCGACCTGGAAGGCATCATCGGGCGGGCGATGGAAAAAGACCGTGGCAATCGCTATCCCAACGCGCTGGCTCTGAAAGCTGATCTACAGGCGCTGAAAAAGGAAACCGATCCCGAGCTAAGCTCAAGTGGGCGGCTTCGCTCGCCGTTTCCTTATCGCATCGCCACCAGCACATTTCAAACTTCGAGCAAGCTGCAGACTTATCTGCTGCTGGCAGTCAGCGCGGTGCTGGTGATGGTGCTCACGCTGGCGGGGCTGTGGTGGTTCAAACACCGGCAAGGGACCGGCGGAGGCGCGGCGAAGAACACCATTGCGGTATTGCCACTGCAAAACGTGAATAACGATATCAGCGTCGACTTCCTGCGCTTCGCGCTGGCCGACGAAATAGCCAACGTGCTGACCTACACCCGAAGCCTGGACGTTCGTCCCTCTTCGCTGACGCGGAAGTACACCGGCAACGACGTCGATCCGCAAAAAGTCGGTCGCGAGTTGCACGTGGCGACCGTGCTTACCGGACACTTTCTGAAACAAGGTGACAACCTGCTGGTGACGCTGGAGGCAATCGATGTTCGCGACGACCGGCTGCTGTGGCAAACCAACTTCACCGCGCCCTCGCAGGACCTGATCGCATTGCAGTCCGACATGGCAGCTCAACTGAAACAAGGTTTATTTCCGACCCTGGGCGTGGCGGGCGGACAATTGCAGGCTGGTACCCGGCCGAAAGATCCCGAGGCTTACGATCTCTACCTGCACGCTTTAGCGCTGCCGCACGACCCGGGACCGAACAAGGATGCCATTTCCGTGCTGCAGCACGTAGTCCAGATGGATCCGAACTACGCTCCAGCATGGGAGCAACTGGGTCTGCGCGCCTACTACGACGCCACGTACTCGAATGGCGGCGAGACCATGTTCCAGCTTTCGAATCAGGCTTGTGAGAAAGCTGTGTCTCTGGATCCGAATCTGACAGTGGCGGCCGGGCAGTTGATCACCAACCGGGTAGAGCGCGGCGAGTTGGGCAAGGCGTATGAGGCGGCGCAGGCGCTGGTCAAGCGGCGTCCGGAGAATGCCCAGGCCCACTTCGTGATGAGCTACGTATATCGCTACGCGGGAATGCTGGAACAGGCCGCCGCCGAATGCGACACGGCGCTGGCGCTCGATCCCGGCAACTACGTCTTTCGCTCCTGCGCCTGGGCGTTCATGGAGTTGGGCAAGACCGACCGGGCTGCCGACTTCATCAGGCTCGACGCCGGATCGGAATGGGCCGCCTATATCACGCCCTCGCTGCTGTTACGCGCAGGCAGGATCCCGGAAGCGAAAGAGGCCGTGAGGCATATGCCGGCGGCTTCGCGCTATCATCGCGATTTGCTGGAAGCTTGTCTGCAACTGCGCCCTGCCTCAGACCTGGACCGCATCGCACATGAGGCGGAAACCAGCTTTCCGGCTGATCCCGATCCTGAAACCTGGTACTACGAAGGCTCGCTGTTCGCCTACTGCGGAAAGAAGCAGGCGGCTCTTCACCTGTTGCAAAGCGCTGTCGAAAATAATTACTGCGCTTACTCGAATCTGCTGTCAGACCCGCTGCTGGCCAAGCTGCGCGCCGATCCGGATATCGATAAGCTGCTGACCGCGGCCCATCAATGCCAGGAAGATGCGATCGGGGCGTCGAACCCGGCGCCCGGCCGCTAGGGTTCACGGCATCCTGAGAGTTAGCATTTTCGAGGGACCATGTGGATAAATCGCTCTGCGGTGTGTCAGGGCATAATTTTTAGCCGTGCGCACGCTACCAAGATATGGGATTTAGCCCTTGCAACGACGGCCCTCAGGGGCTAAAGCCCTAGTGATAGTACGGTCGTTTGCGGCACGTCTGAAGACGTGCCCTGACACAAACCTGACTGCGGCGATTTGTGAGATAGGTTCAAAATTAAAGTTGCCAGTTTCCGGGTAGCGGGCGGCTTCTTCCATGCAACTCGTCATTTTCCGCTTGCTTCTGTATTAGGAGGAGTAAAATCCAGATTAGAAGAGGGCTGTAGCTGCGGACGGAATTGTTTCGTCTGGAGAGGCCTTTCATGAATGTTCAGATCAGCTACAAGATTTCTAAAACACCCGACCTCGAAAAACTCATCAACCAACAAGTGGAAAAGCTGGGCCGGTACCTTCAGGTCTTTCGGCCCGACGCCCTGCATCTGAAGGGCAGCGTCGAGGAAAACGCACGTCATGGTTTCGATGTGTCGCTGAATTTGCGACTGCCGGCAGGACAACTGGCTGCACAGAAAAGCAGTGGAACATCGGTTGCAGCCATCAAAGCGGGATTCGAGGATCTCAGCGAGCAGGTGAAGAAGCACAAGGACCTGCTGCGCAACCAGCACCAGCGGGCGCGCGGTGGCGGAGCGAAACGCACGGCGGGCACGGTTCCCTTCGAAGACACCGTAGCCGCGATGAAACCTCAGCAGATTTCCGCCGGCGACATCGTGAATTACGTGAACGTGAACCTTCCGCGATTGAAGCGCTTTATTCAGCGCGAACTGACCCACCGGGAGAACGAGGGCCAATTCGCGGCCGGCCAGATCGAACTTGAGGATGTAGTCAGCGAAGCCGTGGCCAATGCCCTGGGCGATCACCCCGACAAGCCGGAGCTCATGAAGCTGGAGCCCTGGATGCATCGTCTGGCTACTCAGGCGATCAACAGCTTGGTGGCGGAGGGTCGGAACGAAAACAACGTGCCGCTGGAGCGCTCGCGCGGAGTTCAGAACGTGCAAGCCAGCGACGAGGCCCGGCTGCAATTTCACCAACCGGATGAGAAGCTGTTTGAAGAAAACGTGATAGCCGACCCAGTGTCGAAAAATCCCGAAGAACTGGCGGCGCAGCACGAGCAGATTGACCTGATAGAGACGACCTTGGGCGATGCCGGGCACAACGAACGCGAAGCGTTCATCCTGTACACGGTTGAAGGTTTCACCCTGGAAGAGATCGCCGATATCACCAACCACACGGTGGAGGAGGTGCGCGCGGCGGTTCGCAAGGCCGGCGAACATCTACAACGCGCCTTGCCTATGAAGGACCCTCTCAAAGACAGGCTCGTGGAGTATTCCAAGAGCGCCTGATTCAGGGGCTGCCCGGCAGTCCCCTTCATTCATCGAAGCACCAGACAATTAGAACAGGAGAACCGGAATGATCACACGAGATGACATCCGAGAACTCGCTAACTTTCAATCAGCAGAGGGTTGCGCGATTACTTTTTACTATCAGCCCTCGACGCCACTCAACAAGTCGCACCGCGACCAGGCCATCCTGGTGAAAGACCTGATCCGCAACGCTCTGCGGGAGGCGGAAAAGCACGGCAAGAACGGCCGTACCCGCGCCGACCTGGAGCGTATCAACGAGATGGTTGACCCGGCACTAGGAAACGGCGGAAAGGCAAAAGCCATCTTCGCCTGCGGCGCTAGTGGATTCTGGCGCGAATTCGACATTCCCGGGCAGTTGCTGAAACCAAAGGTTGCCATCAGCCAGCGCTTCCACCTGAAACCGCTGGCCGCCGTACTGGACGGCGAAGAGCGCGCCTGCGTGCTGCTGGCCGATCGCACCAAAGCGCGAGTCTTCGAGCTGACGAATGACAACATCGTCGAGAAAGAAGACTTCATCAACGAACTGACCCGGCGAGGCAAAAGCGATGGCTACGGCGGCTACGATGCCGGTCACGCCGAGCGCAAGCAGATGAACGAAGCCATGCAACACTTCAAACTGCTCGCCGAGCATCTCGAGCAATACTTCGAGCGGGGCGCCGGCGGGCATTTGCTGATCGGCTGCCGCGACGACGTGTGGTCCGAGATCGAGCCTCAGCTTCAGTCGCTGGCCCGGCAACGTCTGGTGGGCCGCTTCCGCATCGATCCCAAGGTTGCCACACCGGAACAGGTCAAGCAGATGTCACACGACCATCTTTCTCAGTACCACGCCGGCGTGAAGCAGAACCTGATCCACGAAGCGATCGGCGAGGCCCATCGCAACGGCCGCGGCGCCATCGGATTGCGTCGGGTCCTGCGCTCGCTGGAGGTCGGCGAGGTCCTGACTCTCTTGCTGGGATCGAACTTCCAGGCGGTGGGAGTGAAGTGCTATCACTGCGGTCATATGGACCTGCACGTCACTCCGGAATGCGCAGTCTGCGGAAAACAGAACACTGAACTGGAAGACATCGGTGACGCCATTGTGGGTCACGCGATCCGTACTGGAGTGGAGCTGGTTTACGTCTCCGACGATGAAGAGTTCGACCGTATCGGGCGAATCGCCGCCCTGCTGCGCTTCCGCGCCGATCAGAATACGGCGGAAAAGGTAGCCAGCTAGTCTCGGATGGCGGGCGAAGGTGTGGCCGTGGGCTGTGCCTTCGCCTCTGAAGAGCTTCGGAGCCCCCAAAGTCGGCCAAGCTGACCGGCCGTCCGATCTCTGTTCACGCGCGAGAAGCCTAAGCTTTGCCCCCTAAGCACCTTAGTGATAATGAATCTCCACTTTTAACAATAATTTTGCAACTTTCCTCTTCTTACTTCTTGACACCGGCTGTCTGCCGTTGTCTACTATCGCCTGTAGTTTCCAACGATTAGACTCATAGCCCTCCGAGTTTCCTCTTTGGAATCCCAACTGCAGCACCTTAGTACATAGCTTTAGAACATGTTCCCGGATAAAGCGGCTCTTCCCAGCTAGCCGGGAGGATGCGCTTGAAGGTTCGCAGAAATATCTCTGAGGGCGAAAGGCTGGCTGTTTTGTTCAGAGCTGTAAACGTAACCATCAGGACTCGAGTAATTTCCCCTATTTTGCTGGCAGGCGTTCTGGTTGTCGCCGGATACGCGCAATCGGCTCCCAGCTCAAACCCTTCCACCCCCACGCCGGTATCTGCCAACAGTACTCCTCCGTCCGATCGGGTCGTGCTGAAAGTCGGAAGTATGCAGCTAACCCAGGCACAGTTCGAGCAGTTCGTCAGCGACATGGAGTCGCAACAGGGCCCGGCGGATCTGAGCCGGAAGAAGATCGCCGAGAACTACGCTTCCCTGCTCATGCTCGCCCAGCAAGCTCAAGTCAATCACCTGGACACGTCGCCCGAGGTCCTGCGGCTGTTGGCGATCGATCGCAACCAGATTCTGTCGAACGCTGAATACGCCAGGTTGAAGACTGAGGCTGCACCCACGCCGGCAGAAATCAGCGCCTATTACTCAGCTCACCTGGATGACTACGACGTTGTGCTGCTTCGCCGGTTATTCATCTGGAAGAAGAGCCCGGGAGTGAAAGACGGACGGGGTTTGAGCGACCAGGACGCCCATGCGTTTGCCGATCAGGTTCGCCAGGTCTATGCGACGGGAGGCGATCCCAAGAAACTGACTTACGATCCCAACAACGTAGTGCTGGATATCGATCCGCTTGCATTTCAGCGCGGCGAGATGCCGGGGAAGATGGACAAATCGGCATTCGCGCTCACCAAGGTAGGCGAGTGGACGGTGTTGGACGACACCCCTGAGTCTCTGGTTCTGATCCAGTTGGTGCAACGCAAGCGGCTGGATGTGAAGGAAGTATCGCCTCAGATCGAAAAGAAGTTGCAGACTGCAAAACTCAAGGAAGAGATGGATGAGTTGAAAAAGGCAAGTGGCATCTGGATGGACGAGCAGTATTTTGCGGCCAATGCAAAGACGTCTGCTGCCAGTAAACAGCCTCAAGCTTCGGCCCAAGACAAGCAGTAAACATGAGGAGAAGGGTAACGATGAGAACAAGAACGTTCCTGTACATTGCGCTCCCAGCACTGTTAGTGGTTGCGCTTGTCTTTAACCCAGCATCGGCCGTGGCCCAACAAACCACTACCGGTATCGACTGCTCGCAGATCGCAGCTTTACACCTCCTGCAGCAAGACAACATGCGCGCCGGCTTGACCTTGATGGAGTGCGGCGTAATACCCAGACCGCACGGCGCCTCGGGCGACGAGGTCGATGAGTTGGCTCCCCAGCCTCCCAACGTCCTGGTCAGCAATCGCTCCTGCACCTCGGGCAGCACTTGCACCAAGAGCGAGAGCAACGTGTGGCACAGCGCCAAAGCTGGCGACAACACGGTCGTCGTCAATTACAACGACCACAATGGCGCCAACTACTCCGGTCTGTCGTACTCTCTGGACGGCGGCACCACGTTCACCGAGATCTTGCCGCCACCCCTTGGCACGGGCCATGGAGAGAACTACGGCGATCCGATCGTGGTTTACAACTTGAAGCAGCAGCAGTGGTATGCAGGCGACCTGGTAACCGGTTGCGGCGGCCTGGGAATCGGCGTGTGGACCTCTCCTGACGGCATCAACTGGACCACCGGAGCCTGCGTTCATACCGGCTCCAACGACGACCGCGAGTCGTTCTGGGTCGACAACAACGCTTTCAGCGCGGTGTACGGCCGCATGTACGTTACCTTTAACAACTTCAACGTGAACGGCGGCGAGCTGTTCGTTACCCACTCCGACGACGGCGTAACCTGGAGCACTCCGACGGCACTGTCGAACGGCTTCGTTCGCGACGTACAGGTCACGGGCGCGCTACCTGGCCCGCCACCGGCAAACGTACGGTATTACAGCACCGTAATCGTCGCTGGCATGGATGAGGGCGGCGGTGGTCTGTCCACTCGTCAGAACATTATCTATCGCTCGCTCGATGGCGGCGTAACCTGGAGCAGTAGCCTCACGGGTCCGCGCTTCAACCCGGTTGGTGATGGTACGTGCCCGTCCAACAGCTATTTCGCCAAGGTCAATCCCATCATTCGGCACATGGGATGGGGCGAGCCAGCAGTCGGCCCGAATGGTGTGGTTCATTACGCCTATGCCGGGAAAGGCTCGATTTCGACCGGCGACATTTACTATGTGCGCTCGACCGACAACGGCCAGACCTGGTCGACTCCGATCGTGCTGAACGATCCCGAGACCAACCAGTATCAGAGCCACTGGATGCCGTCCGTCTCGGTCAACTACAATCCCGCTTCCTTCATTCCGCCGCAGGACGTAACTGTGTCCTGGTACGATCGCCGCAATGCGACCACGTCTTGCAACGTATCGACCGATCCGGGATGCAGCTATTACCGGTATGGCATTCAGTCGTCTGACAACGGCAACACCTGGGGATCGAACATCCAGGTTAGCGATCAGCTGATTCCCATGCCTACCCAGGATGACGGTGGCGTTCAGCCCTGCTACGCGGGCGACTACGACTACAACACCGCATTCGAGAGCACAGCCTACATCACCTGGACCGACGGACGCGTTGCGGTCGGCGGCGTTCAGGTACAGAACGTGGAACTGGAAGCGCTTCCCGAGCCGTAGAAATTACGTCTCAACACGAACACGCAAGGAGGGCAGGAGGTTTCTGCCCTCCTTTTTTGCTTGTAGAAGCCGTTGCGTATTCTGGCCGCTGGGATTTCAGATCCCCGTTCACCGCCGGCGTGCTGCTGATGTTGTGTCCAGGACCATGCGATCTTCAGACAGGAAACCTGGCGGATTTCGCTGGTGTCTGAAATCTGCGGTTTTCCGATCGCATCCGGAGTTCCTCACTCCGAGCGCTTGCATCGTCCGTGCTATCCTGCTTGGCCGTTCGCTTTCGGTTGGGAGATTCGCATGAAGATCACACGTCGCGATTTTATTGCTACTACGGCGGCCGGTTCAGCCTCACTCGCCCTCGACCTGCAAGGACAGAGTAAGCCATCAAGCGCTTCGCCGGCGTCCGGAACTCTTCCCAGGAAGCCGGTCATCATCTGCGCCCACAATGGCTACAACTATCTCGATCGCGGTTACGCGGTACTTACTGGCGGAGGCGATACGCTCGATGCGGTGATGCAAGTGATCACCGGGCCGGAAGACGATCCGAACGACGACAGTGTGGGACTTGGGGGACTACCGAACGAAGACTGCGTGGTCGAGCTCGACGCCTGCTGCATGCATGGCCCGACGCGCATGGCCGGCTCGGTGGCCGGAGTGCGCGAGATCAAGAATGTTTCCCTGCTGTCGAAGACGGTGATGGAACACACGGGCCACGTGATGCTGGTGGGCGAAGGCGCGCAGCAATTTGGATTCAAGATGGGCTTCCCCAAAGAAAATCTGCTGACCGAGCGCTCGCGCAAGACGTGGCAACTGTGGCGCGAGACCATGTCGAACGACGATTGGTGGGGACCGGGGCTGGCCAGTCCTAAATTCAAGTTTCCCGACACTGCCGGCAATATCTCTGAGAATTATGACCGGCAAATCGAGCGGATGGAAATAGCTGGCGGCGCGGATCGGCATTGAGCCGGAGTTTCGCATGGCGGCCATCGAACGCGTGCTGCATCCGCCAACCGGTACGATTCACTGCTCGTCGGTAAATGAGAAGGGCGAGATGTCGGGCGCGACCACCACCAGCGGTCTGGCGTGGAAGTTGTCTGGACGTGCGGGCGACTCGCCGATCATCGGAGCCGGCAGCTATACCGATCAGGATGTCGGCTCGGCTGGGGCGACCGGCAATGGCGAAGAGAACATCAAGGTCTGCGGCGCGCATACCATCGTGGAAAACATGCGGCGCGGTATGTCACCTCAGGATGCCGGCATGGACGCGTTGAAGCGCATCGTGCGCAATTACGAGGGCTATCCGGAGAAGCTGCAATATGTCGACATGAGCTATTACATCCTGCGCAAAGATGGGGTCTACGCGGGAGTGTGCATGTGGAGCGGTCCGCCGAATCATCTGCGGCGCTTTGCGGTGCATGACGGCGATGGCAAGCGCTACGAGACGGCGGTGGCGCTGTATCAGGGAGCGTCGCTGGGTTGGCCGCCAATGCCGGGAAGAAAACATCTGGGGCCGGAACAGCCGAAGTAGCTTCACATCAGGTAGGCTGCAAATTAGTCGGCGTGAATGGCGAGGTTCACACGCTCGCCTTTGCATCTATTGGGACGACTGCTCCAGGTCAACCGTTAACGTCTGTCTGCCGCCCGCTAGGACGCTCAGTTTGCGTTCCCATGTCTGATAGCCGTTCTTCGTGAGTTTGACTACGCGTTCACCAACTGCAAGAGGGAGTTCGGCTGGAGTGGTTCCAAGGAACGCTCCATCTACTTCTATCTCAGCAGCAGCGGGAGTGGAAGTGATCACGACCATGACTGCTTGACCTTTCAAACGATCTTCGCCCAACCGACTGACTTCTTCGCGAGCAGTTTCTAAGCGCAAACCCTGCTGCTGCAAAATCGTGGCCGCCATGCACTTCTCTTCCCGCAACAGCCCTATAAGTAAATCGCCCGTTCCAATATGCCTTTTTGACCGTCTTTCGGAGTATTCCGCCGCGTAAGCCAAAACACGCTTACTCTCAAGACTCAGCGGCAGGTCCACGCTTGTAGATGTTTTTTCGCGCGCGGGGGTTTGACTTTCAATCTGCGTTCGAATCGTCTCGACCGTAGCGTTGGACCGAAGCAGCCGATTCACCAGCGCACTGTCCTCGCGGAGTATAGCCAGCAACAGATGCTCAGTCTCGATATAAGGGGAACCAAACTGGCTGGCTTCATAGCGCGCAAAGAAAATTACGCGGCGAGCCTTTTCTGTATACAGTTCGAACATTTCGCTGCGTACTCCAGACAGTCAGGGAGCGAACCTGCCTATACCGCGACGGTAACGGTTGTCTCGGTGCGCGTCACGGGCCGGTAGAGCGTGTCGCGCTCGAAGGGGATGCGGCCGGCCTCGGTGATCAGGCGAATCAAATCCTGACGCTGGAGGCCTTGCGGCGTAGTGGCTCCCGCGTCGTGATAGATCTTCTCTTCCACCACGGTGCCGTCGATGTCGTCGGCGCCGAAGCGCAAGCGTGATCTGGGCCATCTTCGGAGTCACCATCTGCCAGTAGGACTTGATGTGCGGGAAGTTGTCGAGCACCAGCCGCGACACTGCTATCTGCTTCAGGTCGAGCATACCCGTCGTCTTGGGCAGGTGCTGGAGAGGCGTGTTCTCGGGATGGAACGCCAGCGGAATGAAAGTCTGGAAGCCGTGTGTGTCGTCCTGTAGCGCGCGGAGCTTGAGCAGGTGATCGACGCGGTCTTCGTCGTTCTCGACGTGCCCGTAGAGCATGGTGGCGTTCGACTTCAGCCCGACTTCGTGGGCGGTGCGGGCAATCTGCAGCCAGTCGTCGCCGTCGATTTTGTGATCGCAAATGATGTGCCGGATGCGATCGGAGAAAATCTCAGCTCCGCCGCCGGGCATGGAATCGAGTCCCGCCTCTTTGAACTTGACCAATACCTCGCGCGGCGTCATTTTGCCGATCTTGGAGAAGAAGGCGATCTCGACCATGGTGAACGCCTTGAGGTGTACTTGCGGGAAGCGTTCTTTCAAGCCGGCGATGAGATCGACGTAGTACTGGAACGGCAGGTCGGCATGCAGGCCGCCGACGATGTGAAACTCGGTGATGGCTTCGGTGTAACCGGAGCCGGCCGTGGTCCAGACTTCTTCCAGCGCCATGGTGTACGCGCCGGGAACGTCTTTCTTGCGGCCGAAGGCGCACAGGCGGCAAGCGGCCACGCAGACGTTCGTGTAGTTGATGTGGCGATTGACGTTGAAGTAGGCGAGGTCGCCGTGCATCCGCTCGCGCACATGATTGGCCAGCCAGCCGACAGCCAGCAGATCGCCCGAACGATAAAGCGCCAGCCCGTCGTCAGCCGACAGACGCTCCTGCGCCATGACTTTGTCGTGGATCGGACGCAGCCGGGGGTCGTCGGTCTGAAAGGGATGAAGCTTCTTGGCGGTAGGCGAATTAGGCATAACTCTTCAATCATATCCCAGCCTGGCAAATGGATGACAGGAGGGTGTGAGGGCCTTGTGTCAGGGCACGGCTTGAGCCGTGCCGAAAGAACACGTCAATCAATTTTAGGGCTTTAGCCCCCGCGTGCCGTCGGCTGAAGCCGACTCGAACCAACAACCTAAACAAGAGCCCTATCGGCACGACTCAAGTCGTGCCCTGACACAAAGCAACCTGACTCTCGCCAGCCACGCAGGCGTAACTCACCGTGCCAGCAACAAATCGCCGGCGATGAAGAACAGGAAGGCCATCGAGATGAGGCCGTTCATGGTGAAGAAGGCGGCGTTCACCCGGCTGAGGTCGTCGTGCTTGACCAGCGATTGTTCGTAGATCAGGAGCAGCGCCACAAAGACCACGCCCACGATCGCGATCTTGCCCAGCCCAAAGGCCACGACCATCCACGCCAGCAAGAGCACCGTCATCAGGTGGAATATTCTGGAGATGAGCAACGCTTTGCGGATGCCAAAGGCCTTGGGAACGGAATAAACCTGGGCGGAGCGATCGAAATCGAAGTCCTGGCAGGCGTAGAGGATGTCGAAGCCGGCTCCCCAGAAGATGACTGCGGCGGTGAGAATCAGGATTCGCGGATCGAGCGAGCCACGTACCGCAACCCAGGCGGCGGCCGGAGCGATGCCCATCGCCAGCCCCAGCACCACATGCGACCAACGAGTGAAGCGCTTGGTGAACGAGTAGAGAAAGACGATGCCGAGGGCCGCCGGCGACAGATAAAACGCCAGCGGATTCAGTTCGTAGGCGGCGAGAATCAAGATCGCCGAGGTGACTACGACGAACCAGGCCACGAACGATTTGCTGAGCTTGCCGGCGGGCAGGGCACGAATTTTGGTGCGCGGGTTAGCGGCGTCGATAGTGGCGTCCACCAGCCGGTTGAAAGCCATGGCCGCCGAACGCGCCGCCACCAGCGCGACGATGATCCAGAGCGACGTGTGCAAGCTGGGAATGCCGCGCGCCGCCAGCACAGCGCCGGTCAGGCCAAAAGGCAGCGTCAGGACGGAGTGCTCCCACTTGATCATTTCCAGGGTGGTACCAATGCTGCGAAAGACGCCCACAGATTGATTTTAACGTGATGGCGAGATTTGGTGGATTCCACACGCCACGAAAAGGCAAAAAAGCAGATCCCTCGCCGACTAAGGTCGGCTCGTGATGACAAAGATAATGGGCTTACATGGCGAAGCTAAAGCTGCACCCCTTCGAAAACCGCTGACACACACTGCCCGGCATCTCTAAGGTCGCGCACCTTTAAAGAAGGCAGGCTCGACTGGTGCTAGCTCATGCCTTGGGGCAGCGGACGCCGTGACCACTGGCGCTCCCAGGCGGGAGCGGTGACACGCTCGGCCACAACGGCGGGCTTGCGCGCCCAGCAGACTACGCGCGTTCCGAAGGGCAGGTTGATGTAGCGGATCAGTTGCCGCTCGCAGTCCAGCAGCAGCACCATGGCGGCGTTGGCCCACTTCGGCTGACGGGCTAAACCATGAGAGCGCTCAATGGACCGGCTGAAGATGTTTCTTCCGATACGTTCGATGACCGCCGGCAGAAATCCGGACGCCACCAGGTACGACACTCGCGACACCTCGAAGCCGGAGTTGTTGAGTTTGCGACGCAACTCAGTCGCGGTATAGCGACGCTGATGCCCCCGGGCTTCATCCTTCTCACCCCAAAGCGCGGGATAGGCGGGAACGGTGAGGCACAGCAGGCCACCATCTTTGAGCACGCGGCGCAACTCGCGCAAAGCCGCACGGTCGTCGGGAACCGATTGCAGAATGTCTCCGGCAACGACAGCGTCAAATGAATTGGAGGTGAAGCCGAGTTCTTCAGGATTCGTGCATACCAGATCTCGGCTGCCTTCGATCTGCTGGAAAGCCAGGACCGCCAGCGAGCTGTGCGCGTTGACCGCAGTGATACCGGGGGATTCGCAAGAATCCAACTGCGCGCTGCAGCCGAAGTCGAGGACGCGGGCCTCACGCTTGTCGTGCACCGCTTGTGCCACGGCTTCGCGCAACAGTTTGCGCCGCGCAATATGCCACCACGAAGAACTCTCGCGCCGCAATGTCTCGAATTCGAAGGAGGCGTCCATGAGCTGAAGCGCGCCGGGCTCCGCATAACATTGTACGGGATTGACCTCAGCCACACGCGCAAGCAACACGATGTCCGGGCAGGAGAAGCTCGCAACGGTAGAACCGTCAGCCGTCTTTGCGGTAGAGCAGGTCGCGAATCGCGCGCCGCCTCTCCGCGTTCACTTCGCTCTCGGCTTTTGCTTCCTCAGCGCTGCGGGAGTGGCTGGTGTCAACCTTGGCTGACTCCTCCATGCTGCACTCCGGGCAGCGATTGGCAAAGCCGGGCTTGTCCGGCTTCAATTCGAACTCCTGCGAACAGACGACGCAAACTTTGATGGGGAAAGTCATGCAACTCCATGATAATGCAGCCCAAGCATTATGATCATGGGGCCGCTTGGAGAACGCGTTGTAAAGGATGAACCCAGAGCACGCAGGGGTTTCTTGGAGGTCGCGGAGTCAGGCGCCAACGCCGCCATCCTGCACGGCTGACCGGAAATAGTCCAGCGACATTTGCAGGCCGGTCCGCAGATCGATCTTCGGCTCCCATCCAAGTAATCGTTTTGCCTTGCTGATGTCGGGACAGCGCTGCTTCGGGTCGTCCTGCGGCAACGGTTCGAAGCGAATCCTGCTGCTGGAGCCGGTAACCTCCAGCACAACCTGCGCACACTCCAGGATCGTGAACTCGCCGGGATTACCGATGTTGGTAGGCTCGTGCTCGTCCGACTGTGCCAGCGCCAGAATGCCCGCGACCTCGTCGCTGACGTAGCAGAAGCTGCGGGTCTGCGAGCCGTCGCCGTAAACCGTGAGGTCTTCGCCGCGCAGCGCCTGCTTCATGAAGTTGGAAATTACCCGGCCATCGTTGATCTGCAGTCGGGGGCCATAGGTGTTGAAGATGCGCACGATGCGGGTGTCGACGGTGTGGTGGCGATGGTAGGCCATGGTGGCGGCCTCGGCAAAGCGCTTGGCCTCGTCGTAAACCGATCGCGGGCCGATGGGATTCACATGTCCCCAGTACGATTCGCTTTGCGGATGCTCCAACGGATCGCCATAACATTCCGAGGTAGAAGCCAGCAGAAACTTCGCGTGATATTTTTTCGCCAACTCCAGGCAGTTCATGGCGCCCAAGGAACCGACCCGAAGAGTTTCGATGGCGTGCTGGAGGTAGTCAACTGGGCTGGCGGGCGAGGCAAAATGAAAAACGTAATCCACTTTGCCGAAGTCGAACGTGCGCGACACGTCGTGCTCGCGGAACTCGAAGCGCGGCTCATTGCGCAAATGCGCAATGTTCTCCATGCGGCCGGTTAGAAGATTGTCGGCACAGACGACCGAGTCGCCCCGGGCCAGCAAGGCGTCGCACAGGTGGGAACCCAGAAAGCCCGCGCCACCGGTCACCAACACACGCATGGTTGAGATTCTTTCAGGAAGCCGTCGCTACCCAGCCGCCAAAATTCACGGCTGTTTCAGACGTGAACCAGGACGCCGCTCCTGCGCAGGCGGGCCCGCTGATCTTCGATAATGCTTTCCAGGCCGGCTTCCAGCGAGACCGTGGGCTCATAGCCGATAAGCTTGTTGACCTTGGTGATGTCGGGAACGCGCCGCACCATGTCTTCGAATCCCTCTTCATAAGCCGTGCTGTAGGGAATGAAAACGATGCGCGACTTCGATCCAGTCATCCGCTTGATTCGCTCGGCCAGTTCCAGGATGGTGATCTCGTGAGTGCCGCCCACGTTGTACACTTCGCCGTTCGCCTGGGGATGGGCAGCGATTCCAACCAGGGCGTTCACCGCATCGTTGACGTGGGTGAAGCAGCGGCTCTGGCTGCCATCGCCGAAGACCGTGATGTCGGCGCCGGTCAGTGCCTGGGTAACGAAATTGGGGATGACCATGCCATAACGGCCGGTCTGCCGCGGTCCCACGGTGTTAAACAGGCGGGCGATCACGGTGGGAACTTTCTTCTCTTTCCAGTAAGCGATGGCCAGGAACTCATCGATGGCCTTGGAGCAGGCATAGCTCCAGCGACTCTTGTTCGTCGGTCCCCACACCATGTCGTCATCTTCGCGGAAGGGGACCTGCTCGCGCTTTCCATACACCTCGGAGGTCGAGGTGATGAGCACTCTCTTACGCTTGGTCTCCGCCAGTTCCAGCACGATCTCGGTGCAGCGAATATTGGTTTCGATGGTACGCACCGGGCTGTCCATGATCAGACGAACGCCGACGGCCGCTGCCAGATGGTAGATGACATCGCACAGGTCGACCAGTTCAGCCATCAAATGGGTGTTCATGACGCTATCAATGTGATAGGCGAACTGGGGATGGATTTTGAGGTGCTGAATGTTGGCGATAGAACCGGTGGAGAGATCGTCGATTACATAGACCTCGTCGCCAAGATCGAGGTGCCGCTCAGCAAGGTGAGAGCCGATAAAACCGGCTCCCCCGGTAATGAGGATCTTCAATAGTTCTCTCCAGGGTACCTTTAGATTACTTTGGCGCAGGCGTGAGCGCAACACTGTGACGCAGATCATGGCCGGCGCAACTTCCGGGCCGTATAATCGCTGGTTTTACTGGGACTGACTATGGCTGACCGCGAGTATGACCTGGTCATCATTGGCGCTGGAATTGTGGGCTTGGCAACTGCCCTGGAAGTGACGCGCCGCTTCCCTCACCTGCGCATCGTCGTGGTCGAAAAGGAAGACCGCGTAGCCGCTCACCAGACTGGACACAACAGCGGCGTCATTCACTCCGGCCTCTATTACAAGACAGGGTCACTGAAGGCACGCAACTGCGTGGCTGGAGCAGCTTCGATGAAGCGGTTCTGCCAGCAGCAGAATGTGGCTTACGAAGAGTGCGGCAAGCTGGTGGTCGCCACCAGCTCCGAGGAAGTGCCGCGGCTGGAGCAACTGCATCAGCGAGGCGTTGCCAACGGCGTGCCCGGACTGCGCATGCTGCAACGCGAGCAGTTCCGCGAAATCGAGCCGCACTGCGAGGGCCTGGCTGCGCTGCAAGTTCCCAGCACCGGAATTGTCGATTACACCGTCGTGGCCCAGAAATATGCCGAGTTAATCGCCAGCGCCGGCGGCGAGCTCGCCTTCAATGCCAAGGTTGTGGGACTGCGGGAAGATGGCACGACCAACGTGGTCGAAACGCACGCCGGGGTTTTCCGGGCGCGCTACGTGATCAACTGTGCCGGACTTTATAGCGACGCGATCACCCGCATGGCCGGCGTGCAAACCGACTTGCAGATTGTCCCTTTCCGTGGCGAGTACTACGAAGTGCGGCCGGAACGCCGCACCCTGGTAAAGGCGCTCATCTACCCGGTGCCTGATCCGCGCTTCCCTTTTCTGGGAGTGCACTTCACGCGGCGCGTGAATGGCAGCGTCGAAGCTGGGCCGAACGCCCTGCTGGCCTTCCGGCGCGAGGGCTACACAGGCGCGCCACCCGATCTGGCCGAGGCGATGGAGACGTTGCGCTTCCCCGGCTTCTGGAAGATGGCTGAGAAATACTGGCGCATGGGGCTGGTTGAGCAATACCGGTCATGGGTGAAATCGGCGTTCACGAAAGCGCTGCAGAAGATGGTGCCGGAGCTACAAGAATCGGATCTGGCACAAGGTGGCTCGGGAGTCCGGGCCCAGGCGATCGACATAAACGGCAATCTGGTCGACGACTTCCACTTCGTGCACAGCCGCAACATGATCCACGTCTGCAATGTTCCATCGCCGGCGGCCACGGCCTCGCTGGAGATCGGCAACGAGATTGTCGAGATGATGGTCGGGCGATTCGACCTGCCAAAGGGCAGCGCAGAATCTGCAAACTCTCTTCATGCTAAGCTTTAATCATGGCGCAATATCTTGTCACGGGCGCGGCAGGATTCATCGGCTCGGCCCTGGTTCACGCGTTGCTGAAGCGCGGCGAGCAGGTCCGCGGCTTCGACAATTTCGAAACCGGCAGACGCGAAAATCTGGAAGACGTATCTTCGCAGATCGACTTGCGTGAGGCCGATCTGCTGGATCTTGATGCCGTGCGGTCGGCTTGCCAGGGAGTCGATTACATCCTGCACCAGGCAGCGATTCCGTCCGTACCTAAATCGGTTGCCGACCCGGCGCGCAGCAATCGGGCCAACGTTGACGGCACATTGAACCTGCTCATCGCAGCCCGGGATGCAGCGGTAAAACGCGTGGTGTATGCGGCTTCTTCGTCGGCCTACGGCGATACGCCTACTTTGCCCAAGCGCGAAGACATGCAGTCGATTCCGCTGTCTCCCTACGCGGTTTCCAAGCTGGCCGGCGAAATGTATATGAAGGCGTTTCACCGCGTGTACGGACTGCCCACGGTCAGCCTGCGATATTTCAATATTTTCGGTCCGCGCCAGGATCCGACCTCGCAATATTCAGCGGTGCTGGCGAAGTTCATCACCCTAATGCTGCGGGGCGAGCGGCCTACGATCTACGGTGATGGCGAACAGTCGCGCGACTTCAACTTTATTGACAACGCGGTTTCAGCGAACCTGCTGGCGGCAACCGCGCCCGAAGCTGAGGTTGCGGGCGAGATGTTCAATATCGCCACCGGACATCGCTTCAGCCTGAATGAAACGTTCCAGCTGCTGAAACCGATGACCGGCTACACCGGCGGCGTGGATTACGCGCCTGAACGGGCCGGAGACGTGAAGCACTCTCTGGCCGACATCTCGCGCGCCGAAAAGAAGCTGAACTACCGGCCGCTGGTGAGCTTCAAAGAAGGTTTGCAGCGTACGGTGGAATGGTATCGGATGGCCGAGGCTGCGCGGCAAAGTCAGTTTGCCGCGAGCAGCTAGTTCCTGTGCCGGAAATGCGGCTTTTGAAATAAGAGCGGTAGAGCGGCGCTTCAGCGCCGCGTCATCTGCGGTTCAACAATCTTTGTGAGCGAGTGCCGTCAAGTTGAGCACTCGCTCACAATTCTTAAGGGATAGACTCAACGCCAGCCTGCAGGCTGGCTCTACCCTTCAAACCAGTTCTACTTTCCACGAAAGGAATTCTCATGGCCCGTCAACCCGGCGTTTATGCCACTCTGGATACCAGCGAAGGAACCATTGTCTGCCGCCTCTTTGAAGAGGAAGCTCCCATCACGGTGAAGAACTTCATCGAACTTGCCGAAGGCTCGCGCGAGTGGACCCATCCGCAAACTCGCAGCTAAGAGCAAGACTCCGCTGTACAACGGAACCATCTTCCATCGCGTGATTCCCGACTTCATGGTGCAGGGCGGCGATCCGACCGGCACCGGCATGGGCGGCCCGGGCTACCAGTTTCAGGACGAGACCAAGGGCTCGCCGCACAAATTCGACAAGCCGGGCAAACTGGCGATGGCAAACAGCGGTCCCGGAACCAACGGCTCGCAATTTTTCATCACCGTCGCGGCGACGCCGTGGCTCACAGGCAATCACACCATCTTCGGAGAGGTAGTCGAAGGCCAGGACGTCGCGGACAAAATCACCAAGCTCCCGCGTAATCGCCAGGACAAGCCAAACAAGGATGTGGTGCTGAACTCGGTGAAGATCGAAAGAGTGTAAGGGGCTGTCAGCTGTCAGCTATCGGCCTTCAGCTTGCAGGTCAAGGTCAACTCTGTCGTCCAGTTTTAACTGATGGCTGAGAGCTGATGGCTGATGGCTACTTCTTCACCAGCTTCCCAAACACCTTCTCATACTTCCCTGCGATGGCTTCCCACCGATACAACGCGTCGGCGCGCTGCTTAGCGCGGAGGGCCAACCTGTTCGCGAGCGGCGGGATCGTCGAGCATCGACTGCAACTTCGCTGTGAGATCGGCTTCGGATTTGTCGTAGCGAATCGCCGCGTCGCCGGCGGTCTCCGCGTTTTCCGGCGTATCCAGATAGAGCACGGGATTGCCGGCGGCCATCGCCTCGATGAGCGCGGGATGAACTCCGCCTATCTCGCAGGCGAAGACGAACATCCCGGCGTGCTTCTGCAACGCCCAATACCCATCACCGTAGATGGCTCCGGTGAAGCGCACGCGCTCATTGCCCAGTGACTTCAGCCGCTCGATATAACCGGCATCGTAAGGATTGTCGCCCACCATGACCAGCGGCCACTCGCTGCGCACGTTGCGCCAGCTGCGCAGCACCAGGTCGGGATTGTTCTCCGGCTCCAACCGGCTGACGTAGAGAACGTAGCGGCCCGCGTCAAGATTCAGACCGTTCAGGTTGTAATCACCCGCGGGCATCTCCGAACCGTAGCCGATAACCGCCGATTCGCTGCCGTACTTGTCGAGGTAATAGTCGTGAATGGCGCGAGCGTCGGTCACCAGTTGGCTGGAGCTGAACGACGACATCCATTCGCAGAAGTGCAGCACCTGCGCGCCCAGCCCCGCCCACTTCTCGCGCTTGCGGTCGAGGCCGTCAACGTTGAGCACCACCGGCTTGCCGAACAGCCGCGGAATGTAAGCGAACGGGCTGTTGGCGACATTGCACAGCAGCACGATGTCGTTGTCGCTGAAGGCGACATGCACCGCGCCGAAAAAGGTGCTGACCCAGGTGTCGAGGTGCTTCTGGTGCAGGCTGGGAACGATGACGCGGCGCACGCGGCGATCGTAAACGTCGTCGGGACGGGTGAAGGCGCGGCGGCAATAGACCGTGACCTGATGTCCATGATCGGCAAAGCGCGAGGCAATCTGCTCGGCAAAGCGTTCAAAGCCGCCATAGCGATTGGGAATGCCGCGAGTTCCGACGATGGCGATTTTCATGAGGGCCGCTGTTCGCGTTTCGCTATTGGCTATCGGCTGTCAGCTTTCAGCTTTCAGCCATCGGTGTTAGGTCAATCCTCTACGCCCTGTCATCCTGAGCGGAGGTGCGCTTCCTTTGCGCTCCGGAGTCGAAGGACCGCTATTGTCACGTGCACCATTCGACGTCGAGTTTGTGGGCACTCGTAAAGTTTCGCGCAAATGAAAGACAAACTTTCTGCCGTCCCTACGGGACTCAGAATTACATTTTGTCGCCTACCCAGCGCTGAAGCGCTGGGCTATGATCTTCCGTCTCGGCATGCGAGACTTGATTGTGATGGCTCGGAACTCTTGCGCGAATACAAACCTCTCTAGGGACTACCAGCTCTTAATGACTAACCGCTGGCCGTAGTCTTCGACACGTCTGAACTGCCTGAAGTTTCCAGGGGCTGAAGCCCTGCTGTTTTTTCATCTTTCCGGCACGACTGAAGTCGTGCCCTGATACAAACCACAGAACCTCGCCCGACTGTTCACAACTGACACTGACAACTGACAACCAACTGACAACTGACAACTGACAACTGACTACTGACTACTGACTACTGTTCTTCGCTCTCGGAGTGTTGCTGAACCACCATAGCAAATCACGGTCGGAGACGCGGCGGCGCGACTGAATAATCCCCCGCTTGCGGCGGATGCTGTCTCGAACTTTCCACCAGTAGATTACCGCCGACCATAGGCGCCGGTCGCGCACCGCTGCATAGCCAAACGTCATGATGTCGCGCCACAACACCGGAAAGAATAACCGCCAGCAGAGCCATCCGGAAGCGTTCTTGCCGCGCATCAGGAAACGGTTCTTGGCCGAGTGCCAGTTGATGACCAGCGGCAGGTCTTTGCGGCGTTCTGGCGTCACACGCCGGACGTGCCAGGCGACGGCAGTCGGTGTATACAGGCACTTCCAGCCCATCACCTGCGCGCGCCAGGCGAGGTCGCCATCTTCGCGGAAGGCGAAGAAATCTTCGTCGAAGAACTCGCCTTCGACCGAGACGGCCTCGATGAAGTCGCGACGAAAGAACGCCGCCGCGCCGCTGGCTCCGAAGACATATTGCACGCGATCGTACTGGCCGTGATCGATTTCTTCGGCGCCGCGATCGAGATGCCGCATGTTCGGCGTGAAGTAGATGCCGGTGGAGTCAATGATGTTGGTTTTGCGGGGATCGGCGTCTGTATTCGGGCAGAGCGGACCTTCAGTTCCACGACTCGAGCCCAGAGAATTAGGGTCGGGCTCCGAGGTCCCTGACCTTGGCGTCCGATCGGGTTCAGAATTGGTTTGAAGGGGCACGCCTTCAGGCGTGCCGTCGAGGCCCGGGTAGAGCGAGCCTTTAGGCTCGCGTCCGGAGCTGCTTAAACTCCGGTCGGGCTCTGAGGTCTCCGACGTCAGAGCCCGACCCGCTTTCTTGCCGCTGCTGGATGCAACCCTAAAGGGTTGCTCTACCCCGCGAGGAGATGGATCCCAGCGCAACAGTTTGCCGCAGAGCGAGCCGGCGTCGGGATGAGCTATGCCGGCGGCCACAAGCTGGGTCACGAAGTCGGGACTGAGCACGACATCGGGATTCAGGCACAGCACCCATTCTCCATGCGAGGCCGGAATCGCCTGGTTCTGGCCGGCTGCGAAACCTACATTGCAGTCGTTATAGATGACTCGCCATTTTGTTTCGACCTGTTGCAGCAGCGCGCGCGTTTCGTCGTCGGAGGCGTTGTCGATGATGATCACTTCGAAGTCGGGATAGTCGAGGAGCGCGAGCGCAGCGAAGCATTCGTCGAGGTATTGCGCCGAATTCCAGGTGACGATGGTGATGGAGACCATTGAGCTAGAACGCCTCTTAGGCGCAAGATTTAGTTTAGGTGAGTTGATTGGGAATGGCGATAGAACGAATCCCACTCATTCCAACACCAGGAATGAGTGGGGCACCCGACGCAAGATTCAGTGTAGGCGAGTTCGTAATCGAAATGGGGACTTGCCGACAACAACAATGCTTCAACCGCAGCGGTCCCACCCTTCGTTCATTCCTAGCGTCACGGAGTACCAATGGCTTTCTAAGCGACGCACAGATTCAACCTCGCAGGGTATGCCTCTGTAGCTGCCCGACCGATCGTCCTTGGCCGCAACTGAAAGGGAATCCGTTGGGTCAAAAACGACGTAGATCGTCCAGTCTCCCACTGGCGCGCCACCAAAACCATCCCATTCGACGTGCTTCAGTTCTCCGTTCGCTGTAGTCGGTTGCGTCAGAACTTCAGCCTTCAGGCGGTGCGACCACAGCAGCCACCTAAGCGAAGGACGTAGAACGCCCTGTGCCGTGAGTAATGTTCCTGCCACGACCAGGAAGGTGATTAGTGCAAGCAGCACCCAAGGACTTCGGCTTGGCCTCTTGCGAAGGGCGGCAACCACAAAAAGGACCAGACAACATAGGCAGCACAGGCAGACTATAGGAACGATCAGGAACACGTAGGTTAGGGCAGGTTGGTCGCTGTATACGAACGAACAGAGCATCACGATTGTTGCGCCCACCGTGGCATAGAGTGGCAGCTTCCAATTGAATCGCTCGCGGCCCGTTCTTGCTTCTATCACTCCCATGCTCTGATTATCCCGTTGCAGTCAACTATCGTAAACAGGCGATATCGTAACTTACTACCCTCAGTACGCCCCCCGCCCGGAGAGCACGATGGGTATCGTGCGCAGGAAGATCTTGGTGTCGAGCCACAGCGACCAGTTGTCGATGTACTTCAGGTCGAGCTGCATCCAGCGATTGAAGTCGACGTGGTTGCGGCCTTCCAGCACCCAGGTGCAGGTCAGGCCGGGACGCATGCGCAGCCGCCGCCGCTGCCAATCTTCGTACTGCTCAACCTCTTCAGGAACCGCCGGACGCGGGCCGACAAACGACATCTCACCGCGGAAGACGTTCCACAATTGCGGCAACTCATCGAGGCTGAAGCGGCGCAGCCAGCGGCCTACCGTCGTAATGCGGGGATCGTCGCTGATCTTGAAGACCGGGCCGTCGAGTTCGTTGAGCTGATGCAGCTCGGCGCGCATCTGCTCGGCGTTGTTGATCATGGAGCGAAACTTGAAGAGCGTGAAGCGGCGGCCGCCCAGGCCGCAGCGCGTCTGGCGAAACAGCACCGGCCCGGGCGAGGTGACGCGAATCATGGCGGCGATACACAGCAACAACGGAGACAGCACAACCAGCGAGACGAGCGAAAGCGCCACATCGAACATGCGCTTGAAGAAGAGTCGCAACTCGCTGTCGGGCGCGCTCGACAGGCTGAGCAGTTGGACTTCGCGGAAATTCTCCAGGTAGACCCGCGAATAAGCCGAGGGCAGGAACTCCAGCTGAACGCGGGTCCGGATGCCGAGATCGGCGCAGTGTTGCATCACCGGCTCCAGCCGGGCCAACTCCTGCAAGCCGACAGCAAAAACAATTTCATCGACCACGCGCTTTTGCAGAATGCCGGAAACCGAGCTGAGCGGGAAAACGTCGTAGCCGCCAAGGTTCGGAACAACTGCGTCTTCCGGACCCGGATCGACGAAGCCGACCAGACGAAGACCCATGCCGCGGCTTTCTTCGATCAGCGTAGCCATCTCTCGCGCGCGCGGTCCGCAGCCCACGATCAGCAGATAGTGATAGCGCCCCAGACGCTCGCGCATCCAGGAAACGCCGGAGTACGAGATGGCCCGTCCCAGCACCAGCAGGATGAAATCCACTGCGCCGATCAGCAAAACATAGGTGCGGCTGACATCGACCCGGCGAAACAGATACAAGCCGGCGTAGATGACGACCAGCACAATGGCAAGCTGGCTGACGATGTTCAGCACCAGCTGGACAGGATTGCTGAGTTCGAGGTCGCGATAGAAGCTGGAGAAGTATCCTACGACCGCCCAGACCACAAGCATGGCGAACAGGAGCGGAAGATAGTGGCTGAAGGGATAAATTCCTGGCAGATGGGCGCTGAAAAATTCGAACCGGACCAACTGGCTGCGCAGGAAGTAGGCAACGACGAAGGCGACACAGGTCACCCCCAAGTCGTGCAGCAAAGTAATCGTACTAAGAAGTTTTGAACGTCGATCGAACACAATAACTGTTGTTCTCTACCGTTGGATGCAATGAACCACCCAATCCAGCGGCAGCGTCAACCGAAGACGCCGGCGAAGAAGGCGCAGGAACGGAGACGGCCCGGGCGTCGGAATGCGCTCTTCTCTAGTAACTGTAGCAGGCTTTCTCGCCGCGAGGCCAGTAGTGTAGGCTAGATTGGAACTACATCGTTAACCCGGCGTACCACGCACAGAACTTTTGCTGTCCAAAGCCAAACTGCCCTTGATGAGCCCTGATCGACCAACCACTCCGACTGCTACATCTCCAGTTCCGTTTCCAGTCGCAGTACCCGGCGGGAGTGGACCGCAACTGACCCGGGTCGGACATTTTCTCGACGGCGCGATTTTTTTCTTCTTCGGCCTGTTCGCTATTTTGCTGCCGCATTCGATCAAAGGCGCGCAGCATTCGTGGCAAATTGCGTTTATCTTGTGGCTGGTCAAACTGGCGATCGAGCGACGGCGTCCTTATCCGCAGCCACTGTCGGCGCCACTGCTGGCCTACATCACGCTAAGCGGAATTTCGACCCTGCTCAGTCCCGATCCCAACCTCAGCTGGGACCGCATGAAGATTGTCTGCCTGATACTGGTGGGCATCGTGTTCGCGCAAAATCTGCAGCGGCTGAAACAGGTCCGAGTGCTGGTGATCCTGCTCATCCTGTCGGGACTGGCGGCGGCGGGCTTTACTGCCTGGCAATATACCTATGGGATCGGAGTGCGGGTTGCGTACATTTTGCCGGTCGCGCCGCTGTACCAGGCGCACATTTTTCACGATGACATCATCCAGAGCATCGACGGCCATCGGGTGCACACGCCGGCGGAATTGAATCGCATCGTCAGCGAAAGTCCGCCGGACAAGTGGCTCCGCATTAACTATGTTCGCAGCTATCCACTGCACAAGAAGCAGACGCTGGTCACGGCCGACGGGATCATGCACAGCGGATTCGGCACGCATTGGCTGCAATTCGCTCGCGGCAGGCCGTTCAAAGCCCAGGGCACGCTGGGCCATTACGTCGATTTTGCCGAGATGCTGATGCAGATCGGCTGCATGACCTGGGCCATGTTGTTAAGTGCGGCCGGGCGCAAGAGGGGATGGCAACTGCTGTTTGCCGGGACCTTCGTCGCCTTGACGGTGGCGCTGTTCCTGACCGAAACTCGCGCGGCGCTGGCTGGACTGGCGATTGGCTGCTTCGTCGCCGCAATGATTCTTACCGGAAAGCGGTCGCGAATCTGGGCGTCGGCGGCATTATTGCTGCTGGTGATTGCCTCTGCCGCGTGGATTCACCATACGCGTGGGCCGTTGTGGCTCGGCGCTCACGATTCGGGAACGCAATTCCGCACCATGATGTGGGAAGACGGCTTGCGGCTGATCAGGCAGCATCCGTGGTTTGGCGTGGGCATGGAGACCGTTCGCAATCACTGGAGTGAATGGAACATCCGCGCGTACACGTTTTTCCATGACGAAAGCCACTTCCACTCCGACATGATGCAGATCGCGGTGGAGCGAGGCTTACTGGCGCTGGCAGCCTGGGTCTGGTTCGTGATTGCCTATTTGATTTTCTTGTTGCGACTGATTCGCAAGGCTCGCGAGCGCAGCCGTTTTGCTACCGGGGTGGCCGCCGGAGTGCTGGCCAGCTTCGTGGCTTTTCAAACCACGGCGCTGGTGCACTACGATCTGGGAATCGAATCGGTGGCGATGATTTTGTTTTTCTATTTCGGATTGGCTATCGCGATTGACCGGATGCTGCAAGATCCCGCTGCCGTCGACGTGCCGTGATTCGAATTTGATGATCGTGCCCAGCAACCGCGGGCGACTCGTCGGCAATTTTCCGTAAGCCTACTTCCCTGCTCCGATGGCCTTCCACTGAAACTGAATGACGTCTCCGAAGTGGGCTATGACAAATTGCGCAGTGTGTCCGCCGGAATAGATGTGGAACTCGTGCGGAATGCCGCGTGAGGTGAGCAGCTTATCCAATACCTGGGCGCCCTGCTCGAAGCCGTAGTCGTCGTTGTTGCCCACATCGAAATAAATCTTCAGGTGCTTGAGGCTGGCGACGCTGTCGGTCCGCGCGAAGTAGAAGACATTGTTGCGATCGAAGTAAGCGCGGTTGAAGGGCGAACCAAAAACATCGCCCAGCAGCGCTCCGGGAGAACCGGGCGCGCCCGAACTCATGTCGCTCGGCAACGACGGAATAAGCGCCGGCATTTGCGCGCTGACTGCGGCGAACTGGTTGGGAAACTTGAAAGCCAGCCGCAGCGCTCCGTAGCCGCCCATGGAAATGCCGGCAATACCGCGGGTGCCAGGCGTAGCCAACGCCCGATATTTCTTTTCCATCTGCGGCATGAATTCTTTCTCCAGGAAATCTTCATAGCGCAGCTTGCCATCTTCTGAGTTGAGATAGAAAGTGTGCCCGCCGCTGGGAGCAAGAATCACGAAGTCACCGACTTTGCCCTGCCGCCGCAGATCCGAGACCACGTCCCAGCCGCCGAAATTCAGCAGCGACTGCTCGTTGTCGCCCAGTCCATGGAGGAAATAGAGCACCGGATATTGACGCGTTTTGTCTTCGTCGAAGCCGGGCGGCAGGAACGCGCAATAGCGAACCGGGCGCTTCAGAATTTCCGACTTGATGACCGAACACTCGGCACGGCCCTGCGCATGGAGCAGGGGAGCAAGGCAGAGAGCGAGCAGCAGAATCGCTAAACGAACCGGAAAATGCGTTTGCTTCGACTTCAGGACTAACCTTCCCCATTTCATTTCTTGATTCTCGGATCGAAGGGATATTTCACGCTCGATACAATGCGCAGCCGCCCGGCATCGGCGTGAAGTGGATTGAGCACGATATTGAACGTGGCGGGCACCAGAGCGCTGGGAATGCGCAACAGGCAGGATCGGCGTTCACGAAGCCACGTCGTCCCAATTTCGCGGGTGACTTCCAAGCGGTTGATCCAATCCGCAGGAAGAGTGACCGCATCGACACTTTCCAGCGAAACCCCACGGTTTACTTCTACGCCCAGCAAGGTGTAGCGGGGAGGAACGTCGTTGGCGCTGGTGTGGACGCACGACTCGAGTAAGGCTCCCGCCGGACTTTCCGCCAGGTAGACGACCGGCAGGCCGCGTTCGTGCCAGCGGCCGGGAGCACGCAATCCGCCCGCACCGGCCAAGTCGCGATGCCGGCTAACGCGCCAGAGCATCATCAAACGAACATGCCTTCATCGATTTGGACGAGCAATTCTTCGACGATGCGGCTGCCGGTGTCGGTCTTCAGCATCTCTAACGGGGTGCGATCGCGAAGGCGGGGGTGGGGGCGACGAAGCCACGCCAATGCTCGCTCGCGCGATTCGTATACCGATTCCGCTTGCGACAGCAGCCGGGCGACGCGTAGCACTCGATCAGACTCCTCGACAGTGAGTTTCTCGCGACGCGACCGGCGGTGCTGCAGCGTGCGCAACGGAATCACCAGACTGTCGATCTCTGGCCGCGTGATGCCCAGCGCGACCAGGCGATTGATGGCAGAGGCCGGAAGCTGACGCTCAACCATTTCCAACATCTGCTGATCCGTCTTCGGAACCGGAACGCCCAGCCATTCGCCAATCTGCTGATGGAGCACTGACATGAATTAACCTCACCTACATTATGCCACAATTCTGCTGGCAAATTGTAGGCCTACTCGTATTTCAGCGTTTGTACCGGATCGAGCCGGGCGGCGCGGCTGGCGGGATACAGCCCCGCCAGCAGGCTTACCACAATCGAAAAAGCAATGGCAGCGCCGATCAGCCACGGAGGCAGAATCCACACCGCCTCCGAGGGAAGCTGATGACGATGCAAATAGACCGAAGTCCCAACATTAATCGCCTTGCCGATAGCGAAGCCCAGCGCGATTCCCAGCACACCGCCGAAGAAGCCCATAGCTCCGGCTTCGGCGAAGAACAAACGCTTCACGTCGCGATCACTGGCGCCAATGGCTTTCATCACGCCAATCTCGCGACGGCGTTCCAGCACCGCCATCACCAGCGTGTTGATGATGGCCAGCGTCGCCACCGCCAGCGCAAGCGATCCGAAGATGCCAAGGAAGAGATCGAGCACGGTAAAGAAGCGGCGCAGGCTCTTGGTAGCGTCGAGCACGGAGAATGTGCGGAAGCCCATCTTATTGATCGCGTCCTGCACTTGCGCGACCTTGCCCGGATCTTTGACCCGCACGGTGAGCGTCATGTAGGTCTTGCCGCCTCCGCGCAGCGAACTGCGCATGTCGGTGAAGTCTGACATGTTCAGCTTCTCGGTGAAGTCCACGGGCAGAAAGATGCGGCCGCGCGAGACCGTCCGCATGCCGCCATAGGGCTCTTCGTCGATGATGCCGACCACCTTCAAGGGCTGCGCCTTGCGCACGACCGAGAAGCCGTAATTGTCGTCGCCTTTCGAACTGCCGCTGGCTTCTGCGCCTGCAATCTGCGGTCGCCCGGAGCTGTCGGCATCGGCTGCCAGCGATTGATGCTCGCCGTAGCGCAACGTCACTTCTTTGCCGATGAGGTCTTTCGGGTTCTTGGGATCAAGCTCCTTGGCAAAATCATTCAGCAGGATGACCTCGGCGGCGGCGGAGCCGGAGAAGAACTTGCCTTGCAGATTGTCGAAGGCCTCGTTCTCGCGCGCCGACATAGGCAGGCCGGTCACGAATCCGAAGTGAGTTTGACCGTCATACACGATCTGACCCATGACGCGAACTTCGGGCTCGACCTCGGTCACGTACTGCAAATGCGTCATTTTGTTGCGAGCCGGCTCATCGAGCACGGCAGCATCTTCGGGATGCTGGTCTTTCTGATCCTGTTCGCGATCGAATCCGCGAAAATCCTGCTTCGAGGTCACGAAGACAGTGTCGAACATTCCCGATCCGGCCAGCCGCTTGGTGGCCAACTGCTGTAGTCCCACACCGAGGGACAACATGGCGACCAGCGAAGCCACGCCCACGGAAATGCCGACGGTGGTCAGTCCATTGCGCAATTTCGATTGCCGCAGGTTGCGCACGGCCAGCTCGAACAGGTCATAGCCCTTCATGCCAGCGCCTCCTGTGAGAGCAGCTTGCCATCCCCAAGGAAAATCAGCCGCTGGGCAAAACGCTCGGCCAGCGCACGTTCGTGCGTGACCATCACGACGGTCATGCCGAGCGACAGGCTGAGATCGCGAATGAGGTTGAGGATGTCTTCGCCGGTGCGGCTGTCGAGATTGCCGGTGGGCTCGTCGGCCAGCAGCAGCGACGGCCGATTGGCCAATGCTCGCGCCAGCGAGACACGCTGCTGTTCGCCACCTGACAGCTCTGACGGACGATGCTCCATGCGCTTGCCCAACCCGACGCGCTCCAGCGATTCGCGCACACGTTGCGCACGCTCAGGGCGATCGACCTCGGCGAACCGCATGGGCAGTTCGACGTTCTCGGTGATGGTCATGGTCGGGATCAGATGAAAGGCCTGGAAGACCATGCCCACATCGTTGCGGCGATAGCCTGCCAATTCCTCTGACGACATCTTGGCGAGATCGCGGCCTTGCACCATCACCGAGCCGGAGCTGGGACGGTCGAGCCCGGCGAGCAGGTTGAGCAGCGTGGATTTTCCGGAGCCCGATTGGCCAAGCAGCGCCACGAACTCGCCGCGTCCTATGGTTAATGAAATTCCGTCAACTGCGCGGATGAGGCCGCCGCCCATCGGGTAGTGGCGGCAGACATTCTCGGTTTGGACCGCGGGGGCGGCCTGGGACGTTGGGGATGAACTCATTTGTAATTGATTCGATGCTGGCATGATAGCGTGGGGCGCAATGGCCCCTATCCAACATACGAAAATGAGAGCCGGTTAGCTCCGGCGAAGGTGTAACGATTTGTAAAGGATGCCGCCGGCTCTTGAAGAAGGCGGCGGTTTCGGCGCACCTGAAGGTGCGCCCCTTCAAACGTTCAATGTAGAGGGATGGACCGCAGATCCCTCCGTTCGGGCTGAAGCCTTCGGTCGGGATGACAATTTGTGCGAAGTGTCGGTCCCAACCCCCCGGAAGTTTGCACATCCGCTGAGGGCCGTAACGCGGCGCTAAAGCGCCGCCCTACTTTTACCGCTCGATGGCCACGCCTACGGCATTGCCGCCGCCGAGGCAGAGCGCGGCGATTCCCTTGTGCACGTCGCGGCGAATCATCTCGTACAGCAGCGTGGTCAGAATGCGAGCGCCGCTGGCGCCGATGGGATGTCCTAGCGCGACTGCGCCGCCGTTCACGTTGACCTTGTTGAGATCGATTCCCAGCTCGCGCGTCACAGCCAGGGCCGCAACCGAAAACGCTTCGTTGATCTCGTAGAGGTCCACGTCCTCGTTCTTCCATCCGGTCTTCTTCCAGAGCTTGCGCACGGTTTCGACCGGCGTCATCATCACCCACTCGGGCGCGAGGCCGCTGGTAGCCTGGGCCACGATGCGCGCCATCGGCTTCAATCCCAGCTCCTTCGCTTGGGCGGCCGACATCAGCACCAGCGCCGAGGCACCGTCGTTGACGCCCGGCGCGTTGCCCGCGGTCACCGTGCCGTCTTTCTTGAAGGCCGGCTTCAGACTGCGCAGGACTTCGATGGTCGTGTCCTCGCGCGGAGACTCGTCTTTGCTGAACAGGGTTGGCGGCGCGCCCTTCTTTTTCGACGGCAGTTCGACCGGGACGATCTGGTCTTTGAAGCGGCACTCGTTCATCGCGCTCACGGCCTTGCGATGCGAGTTCAGCGCGTACTCGTCCTGCTCCTCGCGCGTGATGTGGTACTTCTCGGAGACGATCTCGCCCGTAGTTCCCATGTGGTAGTCGTTGTAGGCGTCCCACAGGCCGTCATGCACCATGGAGTCGACCACCTTCTGATCGCCGAGCCGAAATCCCTTGCGCGCTGTGCGGCAGCAAGTAGGGCGCGTTGCTCATGCTTTCCATGCCGCCCGCCACGACCACTTGCGAGTTGCCCGTCTGGATCGCCTGCTGAGCCAGCGCGACCGCTTTCAGTCCCGAGCCGCAAACCTTGTTGATGGTCATGGCGCTTACTTTGTCGGACAGACCTCCGCCCAGCGCCGCCTGGCGCGCGGGATTCTGGCCGAGGCCGGCCGAGACCACGTTGCCCATAATGCACTCGTCCACGGTCTGCGGATCGATACCGGCGCGCTTCACCGCCTCGCGAACAACGATGGCGCCCAGTTGCGTTGCGGTGAAATCGGAAAGGGCGCCTTGAAATTTTCCAATGGGGGTACGTACGGCCGACACGATGACGACGTCTTCTAGCGATGCCATGGATTGCGCAGCTCCTGCGATGAAATAGCTAACGAACATTATAAGATGGAGCTGCCTTGTCCACGGACGCACAAATCCCGCCTGAAACTCAATCTTCCTATTCTGGCTCGAAACGGCTGCTCGCGCCCTGGTGGCATACCGTCATTGTGATCGCGTTGCTTCTGTTGGCTTCGGTCAATGGCACGCGCGGCAAGCATCTGCTGGCGGACGAGCAAAGTGCGGCGTGTATCTCTGGAGCATGGGTTGGGAGTGGCTGCTGGCCGGCTTTGTCTGGCTCGGCACTCGCAAACGTATCCGGCTGCGCGATCTGATTGGCGGACGCTGGGCTACGGCGGAAGATTTCTTCCTTGACGTTGTGTATGCCGGCACATTCTGGATCTGCGCGGCCATCGTACTGGTGATCGGCGCGAAGCTGATGCATCTCGACCAGGCCGGCAAGATTGAAGCCATGCGAAAGCAGCTCGGATTTCTGACACCGGGATCGAATCTGGAGCTGGCCGTGTGGTTCGGCGTGAGCCTGACTGCCGGCTTCTGCGAAGAGATTATTTTTCGCGGATATCTGCAGCGGCAGTTTGCCGCCATCGCCAATTCGATGATGATCGGCGTGCTGTTTTCGGCGGTGGTGTTCGGCGCCTCACACGGCTACGAAGGTGCTCCGCGCATGATTCTGATCGGAATTTATGGATTAATGTTTGGGTTACTCGCATGGTGGCGAAAGAGCCTTCGCGCCGGGAATGATGGCGCATGCGTGGCACGACGCGCTGAGCGGCGCACTTTTGCGAATGCTGAAATAGCCAGTGTTTATGCGGTTCGCACGCATGTACGAAATTCATCATGCGAGCTGAAGGAAGGCGCGGCAGAAAGTATTCGTGGACGCGAGAGCGAGATTCTCAGTTTTGCGTCGTCGCTGACCGCACATCGACGTGCGTTTTTTGCTTGACTATTTTTTTCAATGACTCTATACAACTAACAAATTGCGATGAAATGAAGGTCGCAATGATTCCATGAAAATGGAAAGGGAGAATAGAAACCATGGCAACAAAAAAGGCTGCAAAAAAGGCTAAGAAGGCGGCAAAGAAGTCGAAGAAGCACTAACCGCTTTCGACCGTACGAACCGGGGGACGCGCAAGCGTCCCCTTTCGCTTTTGGGCTAATTAACTTTTGCGGCGCGCGCGGCCGCAGGAGCGAGGAGTGGAGCTTCCTGCTTGGGACACACAATGTTGTAGGAACAGCGCCCGCAACCCGGACCGCGCTTAGGTTCAAATTCTCCAGCAGCAATTTTCGCGGCCACATCGGCCACGAGTCTTTCCGCTTCCAGCAATTGCTGTGCAGAGCGCCGCGACTCGACGGCGATGCCGTTCTGCAGATTGATGAAGACCAGACCCGACGGCGTGTGTCCCAGGCTGCGGGCAGCCAGCGCATAGATCGAGAGCTGCAGACTGTCGTCGGCGTCTTCCTGGGTTTTCGGCTTACCGGTCTTGTAATCGACCACCTCGACCTCACCACCGTCAACCCGATCCAGCCGGTCAAACCTGCCTGACACCTGCGCTCCACCGATCTGGACCTTAAAGCGACGTTCGGTCTCCAGAATCTCGCCGCGCGAACGGCCGAGTTCCGATCGCAAGAGCGCCGTCAATTGCTCGCGACCGTCTTTCTCGTACATCTGGCGTTGCAGCGGCTCATCGATTTTCGACTTGGTGAGTTCGTCGAGAAAACAGGCGATCACGGTTTCCTCGTCGGGCGGGCGTCCGGCGCGAACTCCGTCGAAGTAGGCCTTGAGGGCCAGATGCATGGCGTTGCCATATTGCAAAGCCGCCGAAGCCTCCTCGGGAAGCCGCCAATCGTACTTCAGCTTGTAAGCCAGAGGACAGAACTCATACTGCTGGATGGCACTGGCGCTCAGCGCATGCAAGTGTCCATCCTCGCGCGGAGGAAGTTGCGTCCACTGCGATACGTTGGGCAGGGGCTCGGCCGCGGCGTGGAGGCTGCTGATGAGTTCCGGTTCCAGCACCCGCGCCGTGATGGCGCCCTTCAGGGCCAGCCCGGCTTCGCCGACCAGTTCGCGAATGTACTTGGTTGGAATCGGATTTTTTCCTCGCGGAATCTTGCCGACGAGGTAGAGCTCGTCCATGGCTCGCGTCATGGCCGACATAGAACAGGCGACGCTCCTCCTGCTCGTGTTGCGTTTTGGCGTCGGTGTCGGCCGCGGTGTCTTTGCTGCGAAGCTGGCGGGGAAATTCCACCAGCGGCTCCTTGTAATTACTGGGAAACGATTGCGATGCCACGCGAACCACGAAGACGTAGCGGAATTCGAGCCCTTTGGCGGCATGGACGGTCATGAGTTGAACGGCGTCATCGAGGGGCGCGTTGCCAACCTCGTTGGGCGCAAGCGCGGCTACCGGATCGTCCTCGTCGGTCTCTTCCAGCAAAGCGCCGCCGGCCTCGCGGAAGAGAGTCACGTACTCCAGAAATTCGTGCAGGGTTCCCTGCTCGACGATTTGTTTAGGCTTGTTCTTCCAGCGCTCAGCAAAATCGAGCAGGCGGCGCAGCGGCATTGAGTCAGTAAGCCCGAAGTCGCGGCGCGCAATCGTCAAGGCATCGGACAAAACGCCGCCGGCCGCAATGAGTTCCTGGCGGCCCCGGCGGATGGCTTCCACCACGGCCGCGCCCGCGGGACTTTCTTCCAAGGCCACCTCGGCAGAGCCTTCGCGTCCAAGCAGCGCCAGTTGAGCGCGAAACCGCGCCGGATCAACGTTGAACTGCGGCAAGGCCGCGACCCGGAAGAGCGCTACCGGATGAGTCGAGTCGAGAATGCGTAGTACCGCCATCGCATCGCGCAGCTCAGGCGTATCGAACAGATCGACGCCTTTGACGTGGACCGGAATGCCACGCTGATGAAGTTCGGCAACAATCTTCTCGCGATGATAATGGCTGCGATACAGCACGCCGATCTGGCTGAGCCAGATGCCGGGCCGTTCGCGCTGCATCGCCTGGATTGTGTCGGCGATGAATGTGGCTTCCTGCTCCAGAGTGTTTGGAACGATGGCCTGCACCGGCGGCGAAGATCCGGCCCGAGCATCGCCAGCAAGACGCGCGCAGGTAAGCGGCTGGCGCGGCCAGCCTCCATCGGCAGCCTCGACGCTGAGGATTTGCGGATTGCACTTGATCGCCTGATACGCACAGCGCAGGATCGGCTGAGTCGAGCGGCGGTTGGCCGACATGGTCACCCGCTTCACGCGATCGGCGCCAAAGGTATTCAGGAACTGATCGAAGGCGCCGCTGGAGGCTCCGCGAAACTGGTAGATGGCCTGGTCGGGATCGCCGACTGCGAAGACGTTGGCGTCATCGCCCGCAAGCAGGCTAGCCAGTTTGATCTGCGCCACGTTGGAGTCCTGGAACTCGTCGATCAGAATGAAGCGTGCCCGCCGTTGCGCCCGCTGCAGAACCGATTGACGGCGGGCGAGCAAATCGACGGCGCGGCTCATGATGTGACCAAAGCTTCCCAGGCCTTCCTGCTGCAGCAGATTTTCGGCGTAGCGAAACGCGTAGGCGATTTCGTGACAGCGGCCGAGAATCTCGTCGTCCGACATCGCCACGGCTTCTTTCGCCTTTCCCATGCGCGGCAATGGAATTTCGCGGCGCTCGAGTTGCTTGACGTAGGCGTCGTAATCGTCGGGCGTGCGCAATTCGTCGTGACAACTGCCAAAAAAGTCGAGCAGGTCCTTGAGAAACTTTCCCGGATCGGCCGACTTGATGTAGTGCCGCAGCTTGAGGTCGGCTACCCGGCGGCGCAGCAGGACGAACAGGTCGTTGTCATCGAGAAGCTGGAATTTATTCCCCGCATCGTTCAGCAGACGGTAGCAATACGAATGAAAGGTGTGCGCCTGCAGCCCGCTGCGCAGGAGCTTCTGTGCCGACTTGGGCCGGTCCATCTCCGGATAGAGCGACTGCTGATTTTCTCCGGGATACAGGATGGCCGCGACCCGATTGATCAGCTCGGCAGCGGAGTTGCGCGTGTAGGTGACAGCGAGGATCTCGTCGGGCTTGGCAGCTTCGCTCTGGATGAGATGGGCAATGCGGCGCGCCAGCACCGTGGTCTTGCCGGTACCGGCCCCGGCAACCACCAGCATCGGACCATGAACGTGCTCGATGGCCTGGCGCTGCTCGTCAGTGGGTACGAAATGATGATGTCCGTTGTTTGACACTGCATCCGCCTGAACGAAGAAAAAGCGAAGATACTATTATCGGCGATCAGAAGCGGGATGGCAAGGGGGAAAGAGCGCTTTTCGCTTTTCGCTTTTCGCGCTCGGCTCTTAGCTCTTAGCTTTTAGCCTTTAGCTGTCAGATATTGTATTTATTGCATTTATTGCTTCACGCTCAAATCGATCCACGCTTCAGCTTGCTGCCTCTTTAGCTCTTGTCATCCCGAAGCGGCCTGCTGTTGGCCGCCGGAGCCGAGGGATCTGCGGTCGTTCGCAGCGCGACCCTGCCTTGGGAAGAGAGGTTCGACCGCGTTGCGACCTGCTTCGGTTCAGGACGACAGCCCAGGGACTGAATGCCGAGTGCTAATGGCTGACGGCTAGATTTCCGCTCGCGCTATGGCAAGCGCGGCGATGGCAGCTGTTTCGGCACGAAGAATCGTGTCGCCCAGCGAGGCTGCGATCCATCGCGAGCTAGCGAAACCTTGTAACTCATCATCGGTCCAGCCGCCTTCGGGGCCAACGGCAAGTGCAAGCGATGCGATGTCTTGATGGGAGCGCAAGATTTCGGGGAGTTGCAATTCGCGTTCGCCTTCGGCCAGCACGATCCGCAGATGAACAGTCTCGCTGCCCTTTTCTGCCGTCCCTGCGGGACTCGGCTCTATTTGGGCGCCTACCCAGGGCTTCCGCCCTGGGCTAAGTTCAATGCCGCCCCTGCGAGGCTCGTTCCCAAGCGGTTCAATGCCGTCCCTGCGGGGCTCGTTATCGGGCGATTCACCGTGCAGGCTGCCTCGCGGGGGACCGCAGATCCCTCCGCTCGGGCTAAAGCCCTCGGTCGGGATGACAGTGGAATGCGGAAGGGTCGGTTCGTGAAGCAGTATCAGTGCGTCGCGGAGCTTCCGCGGCTCGGCAATTTCCGGCGGCGCCACGCGGCGGGATTGTTCGGAGGCTTCGCGCGCGATGCGGCGCCAGCGTTCCGCGCGCTTTTCTGCGGCGATGGCAAGATGCTTCTCGGTGCGGCGAGCGATCACGGGAACGATGGTCGTGACATTCAGCTCGGTACATTTCTCGATCGCCCATTCCATGCGATCGAATTTGAAGATGGCCAGCAGCAGCGTGATCGGCGCATCGGCAGTGGCTGGAATTTCGTCACCCAGGGTGAACTCGACGCGCTCATCACCTACGCTGGAGACGGTGGCTTGTCGCACGCGATCCCCGCAGGCAACTTCGAATTCCTGGCCGACACGCGCCCGCAGGGTTCGCGACAGATGTGCAGCGTGCGCTCCGATCAAAGCCGCGCGGTCGCGGGAAAATTCGTCGGCTATCCAACGGCGTCGGGTCATCGAGTGAAGAGTAGCAGAGCGACGGCGATTGCCATGGCTGCATAGACTCCGCCAAAGATGCGGTTCTGGCGGGTAAGGGCTTCCTCGTCAAACACGCGGCTGTTGAGAATGAACTCCAGCGCCGATACCGCGCCAACCAGCACGGCCATAATCAGCCAGCGCTCCTGATGCATCCGCGCCACCGCCAGGTATGGAATCGCGCACAGTGACAGGCCAAGGTAGAGGAACCCGCCAATGCGAGCCCGTTTGCGGCGCTTAGGATTCTCATAGCGCGCCAGCAGAATGTGCGCCAGTTCACGCGGCTTAGCCAAGCGTGCGAGTGCGGGCAGCACGGTCACCACTAGCAGGAACCAGGCGTAGATGCGGAGGGCTTTGTCCAAGAGAGGCCGTTATTCGGGAGCCGCTGTTCGCTGTTCGCTGTTCGCCATTCGCTTTTGGCTCTTAGCTCTTAGCCGTTAGCTCTTAGCGTGCGAGATTTTCGTTGCCCGCGGATATGATTAGCGGGTGAGTTGCGGTTAAGCCGTGAGTGTTGGGATCTTTGTCTGCTAAAAGCTAATAGCTAAAGGCTAAAGGCGAATAGCGTAGCGAATAGCGACCAGCGTCTTCCCGCCCTACCCGAAAATCTCTTTCACTTTGTTGAGCAGCGAGCGGCTGACCGGCTTGTTTTCTACCGAGATGCTAGTGTGCAACTCCTGCATCAACTCGCGTTGCCGCTTGCTCAGCTTGGCCGGCGTCTGCACTTTAACTTCGACAAACAAGTCGCCCCGGCCGCGTCCGTTCAGCACCGGCACGCCCTGGTTCTTCAGCTTGAAGGTCGACCCGGTTTGCGTGCCTTCGGGGATCTTCAGGGCGTATTCCTTTTCCAGCGTCGGCACCTGGATCTCGGCGCCCAGCGCGGCCTGCGAAAACGAAATCGGCACCATGCAATACAGGTTCTTGCCTTCGCGTTCGAAGAACGGGTGCTCCTGGGCGTGCAGAACTACGTAGAGATCGCCGGGAGGTCCGCCGAAAACGCCGGCTTCGCCTTCACCCGAGTACAAAATGCGCGCGCCTTCCTCAACGCCCGCCGGCACTTTCACCGTGACCACCCGCTCGCGGCTTACGCGGCCCTGTCCCCGGCAGCCGGTGCAGGGATCGACGATCAGCTTGCCCGATCCGCCACAGGTAGTGCAGGCGCGGGTGATGGAAAAGAAGCCTTGCTGATAGCGCATCTGGCCGCGGCCTCCGCAGGTAGTGCAGTTGATGGGAGCTTTGCCGGGAGCCATGCCGCTTCCCTTGCACGACTCGCACTCTTCCAGGCGGCGCACTTGCAGCTGCTTGGTGACGCCAAATACCGCTTCCTCGAATTCCAGGGTGAGGTCTTCGCGCAGATCGGCACCGCGTTGCGCGCGGCTGCGGCGGCGTCCCCCCTGTCCGCCGAACATGTCGCTGAATCCAAAGATGTCGCCAAAGATGTCCTGAAAGTCGGTGAAGACCGAGGCATCGAATCCGCCCGGGCCTCCGCCCGCAGCGCCGGTGACGCCGGCGTGACCGAAGCGGTCGTAGCGGGCGCGCTTCTCGCTGTCCGCCAGGATGGCATAAGCTTCGCTGCACTCTTTGAAGCGTTCTTCCGATTCCGGATTATCAGGGTTGCGGTCGGGGTGATATTGCAGGGCAAGCTTCCGATAGGCGCTCTTGATTTCCTGATCGCCGGCGGTACGCGAGACGCCCAGCACCTCGTAGTAATCACGTTTCACTGTGGTGGCCAGAACTGTTTACCTTCTCAATTTCGATTTATTTGGGATTGCGCGCCACGCGCACCATAGCAGGACGCAGCAGGCGGTCTTTCAGCTTGTAGCCGCGTTGCAACTCGTCGAGAACATGATTGTCTTCGGCATCGTCGGTATCGACCATCTGCACCGCCTGATGCAAGTTAGGATCGAACGCCGCGCCTTCCGTCGCTATGGGCTGCACGCCCAGCTTGGCCAGCGCGTCGTGAAACTGTTTGTCAATGAGCTCGATGCCGGACTGGAAATCCTGCAGCGAGGCAGCGTCGGTCTTCACCGCGCGATCCAGACTGTCGAGGATGGGCAACAACTGCCTGAGCGCCTCGGCCAGAGCGTATTCGCGATACTCCTGCTGCTCCTTGGCGTTGCGCTTGCGAAAGTTGTCGAACTCCGCCTGTAGACGCGCCGCCCGATCAAGATAGGCCGCACGCTCGGCGCGAACTTTTTCCAGCTCCGCTTCCAGGCTGGCGGCGTCTTTCGCCGCAGCTTGCTCCCCCGACGGCGAAGCGTCGTCGCTCTCCGCCGGCGGTAATTCGTGATCCAGTTCCAACTCCGTGTTGGAACCTCCATTTTGTTTCTTGTGTTGCATATGTTTCTCAAACTCGGTGAATCGTGCTACGTCGTTTCGTTCCACAGCTCATCGAACAGCCTCGCAATGTACGTCACGGCGGTGATGGTGTGTTCGTAATCCATGCGGGTCGGGCCGATCACGGCCAGCGAACCCATCACTTCATCGCCTACGCGTGCGGGCTTGCCAATCAGCACAAAATTACTTAGATGCGGCATGGCGTCTTCCAGACCCACAACTACACGCACCGCCTCTTGCCGCGTGTCGAGGTAGGCCGAAAGCAGATCGACGATGCGCTGTTTTTCTTCCAGGGTAGCCAGCAGATGCCGCAAGCGCTCTTTGTCCTGTTCGGTGAGCACCAGGTTCGACGCGCCTTCCACATACACCGACTGCGCCGGGCTTTCAGAGGCCAGCGCCCCTTGCGCGTAAAGCTGCTCGACCGACGACATCAGGCGGTCGTACTCGCTGCGCTCCTGTTGAATGCGCTTGGCGATCTCGTTGCGCAGCGATTCCATCTCCCAACCGCGAAAGTTTTGATTGATATAGGCTGCGGCAAATTCCAGGTCGGCAGCGGAAAGATCGTTGGTCAGGCGCAGCACCCGATCGCGCACCAGTCCATTGCGCATGACCACGACTGCAAGAACCTTCTTGTCGGCCATACGCTGGAAGTAGACATGCTCAAGAGCATTGCGCTGTCCCGGCGCCGAACTGATCGCGACTCCCACGCCGTGCGAGATCAGCGACAGCACGTGCGAGGTACGCTCCATGAACTCCTGCACATCCTGACTTCCCTGCAGGCTGCCCTGAATCAGGCTCTCGTCGGCAGGCGACAGGCGGGCTTCGCCGGTGAGTTGCTTCACGTAAAAACGGTAGGCCTGGGTGGTCGGCACGCGCCCGGCCGAGGTGTGCGGCTGATCGAGAAATCCCGCTTCGGCCAGGTCGGCCATCACGTTGCGAATGGACGCCGCGCTAAGATTTTCGCGATTATTGCGAGCTAAAGTGCGCGAGCCAACTGGCTCGCCCGTGGAAATATATGTCTCCACGATGGCCGTGAGGATTTCCCGCTCGCGTTTGCCAATACCTGCCGGAGTGCCCATAGGTCCCATGCCTCGGGACTGTAACTTACTCTACCGCAAATATTTAAGGGAGCACCAGATACAATCCCGCAGTTTTTATTCTAGGCAAGCAGGTAACCCCTGTCAAGATTGGCACTCTAGCTATTTGAGTGCCAGCAACTCATATATTCATCCTACCCGTTTGCGCAACTGATAAAAAAGCAAGGCGACTTGGTCAATTCGATCCCTTCTTCTCCATGCGACGACAAGACCTTGCTATCACCCGTCAGGCAGGGATCGACTGCATTACGGGGCGGCCAACGATGGGCCAAGTATTTCGATTTTCAAACAACATCATGGCCGGACGCGAGCACTGGGCCAGCCCGTTTTGCTATCGCGACCGCCAAACACCGTCGTGTTCTTGATCGCAAGCAAAAGGAGCCGAACAAAGGTACGTCTACCTTGCTTCAGCCCCACGGATCGAAACTGGCATATTATGGCTAGGCTGTAAATACCACTTTTAGGGTAGCTGACGTACAGGCAGAATTGGATCGCCAATCTATTCGTTCACGATTTTCGCGACCGGTGGCGCAGGCTGCTTTCGGGTCCTAACCCCAGACGCGGACAGGAACGGTCCGGACGGATCGGCCTCGGTACTCCCGCTGCTCTCGCGCAGTTTCTTCATTCGATACCTGAAGGGATAAAACTCGTACTCCCAATTCGCGGTGTACGAACCGCCTTGGTAGTCTTCGTAGGTGGCTTCGGCACGGAATGTCAGCTTTTGCATGTTTCCCCTACCCTGACTGTCCCAATCGTCCAACATCGGAGGCAGAAGATTTCGTTGCTGCTGGGGAAACGTGTCCTGCACGATCGGATAAATGACCTCGCTGGTCTGGGCCGGAAAAATCGCGGGGATGTGATTGTCGAAATTCACCGTCTTGCCCGCGATGGAAATGCTCGAGAGTCTAAGCTTTTGCAGCTGTGATCCGCCCACATTTCTTATTCTTATTCCGGTGGCCGGGAATGTTTCCTTGTCCCGTGCTTGTTCAACGTCGACGGCGATTTTTGGATCGCTGGGCAAAACAGCCGTTGGATCGAACTGCCGCAGAGATTCAGACTCGGACGGGTTCGGAATTCCGCCGGCGAACAGGCTCTCAAGGCCGCCCTCGCCCTGTTCTTTCCGAGCTCGAGACCAGATAACGAAGGACAAAATTGCAATGGCCAAAATTGCGAAGCCCCAGACGGGGCCGCCAAAAAGAAATCCAGCCGCGGTTGCCACGGCCGCGATCCCGATTATGCAAAAGAGGGTGGATTTGGACATAAGCCCCGATTGTAGCGTCTGGCACGAATCGCGCAACCCTGAAAACTGCGCCCAGGAGCTAAAAGTTGTCCCTCACCCCAGGTATTCGATCTCGAACTCGATCTTGGCCGTCTTCTCCAACATCGCCGACACCGAACAATATTTCTCTTTCGACAGGCGGATCGCGTCCTCCATGGCTTTGTGCGTGACGTTGCCGGTGACGCGATAGACCAGCTTGATCGAGCTGAACACCTTCGGAAAATCGTCGGTGCGCTCGGCGGTCGCGCTGACCTCAAGGCGAGTAAAAGGCTCGCGCTTCTTGCGCAGAATGCCGACCACGTCGCTGGCTGTGCAGCCGCAAAGTGCGATCAGCACCAGCTCGACAGGACTGTTGGCCGTCTTCTCGCTGCCGGCATCGACGACCAGCGCGTGCCCGCTTGCAGCCTGTCCAATGAAACGCTCGTTATCGGTCCATAGTGCGCGGGCTTCGATCATGAGATGGCGCTCCTTCGTCGCGCCCGGCTCTTAGCTGTTAGCCTTTAGCTATTAGCAGTCGCGAGTGGGCGCTTCTAACCGTTCAAATCCATTCGATGTGAATCTGCGCTTGCTAAAAGCTAAGAGCTAAAGGCTAAGAGCCAGTTCACTGAGGCTTATTCTGCTGCGGAGGCGGAGTCGCACTGGTCCCATTGGTACTCCCAGTGCTATCACCGCTGCCATCATGCTTTTCGTAGATGGAGTATTCCCCTTGCGGCCGCTTCAGGCGAATGGTGATTTCCTGGTCAGGCTGGTTGACGGCATAGTCGTTTCCATAAGTCTGGAAGCCGGGTGCAATTACCTGGATGCGCATGGTGCCGTAGGGAATTCCGTCGAAATGGGTCTTGCCATCAGGATCGGTCTTGAGCTCGAATCCGGCCTTCCCCTGCTTGCCGTTTTTTCCCACGAAATGCAGAATCACGGCCGCGTTGCGTACAGGCTTTCCCGTGTCGTCTTTCAGGATCAGGAACCCCATCGACGATTGCGGGCCTTGGTCCTTCTTGTCGCCGGCAATCAGGAGCGCGGAAAAGATCAGCAGCGAAAACAGGATGGCGAACGCCAATCGCGTCGTCTTCATAGGGACATTGTAGATGAGCTTTTGGCCGTTAGCATTGGCTCTTTGCTAACGGCGAGAGGTCGACGAAATCGTTTTTCCCTGGTGCAGCAAGAGCGCCACTCTGACGGTGGCGCCGATCACAACCGCTGCCAGGATAAGTGCCGATCCAATGTGCATTGGCTCTCCTTCCAGTTCGACCAACGCAAAAACGGTTCTCGCTTTTGCTAAGAGCTAATAGCAACAGCTAAGAGCGGCCTTCAATTCCTGAAATCAGGAGTGGCCTGCGCCTGCTTCAACGTTGGAGGGCCATCGCTCGGCGGCTCCTGAGGAGTTTGCGTCGTGCTGGCGGAATTCGTGGCGCTGCTGTCGGCGCTGTCCGGAGCGCGCTTCAGCGTCGGACGATCGTCGTCGCTCTGACCCTGAGCACTTTGCGTCGAGCTGCCAGAATTCGTGCTGCTACCGTTCGAGCTTCCCGGAGCTTGCTTCAGCGTGGGACCGGCATCGTCTCGCTGGTCCTGCGTGGTCTGTGCCGAGTCGGTACTTCCGGGAGCGTGCTTCAGCGTGGGACGTCCGTCATCCGGCGCGCCACTGCCTGATCCTGAACTTCCGGGATCGCTGCTGCTGCCCGTAGACGTCCGCTTCAGCAAGACCGGACGGCCCGGCTCCTGCTTGGCGCCCCCGATGTGATGGCCACTCTCCAGCGAAGCCAGGCGCGCTTTGACGCTGTCGAACTCGCTGGTGTTCACCACGTATTCGGGACGGTCGGGCAGGTATTTGCGAATTTCGTCTTGCGCCGCCTGGATGCGCTCCACATTCATCGGGTGCGTAGCGAACGCCTTGGCCACCATGCTCTGTTTTTTCTTCTCGACGTTCAGCTTCTCGAAGAACTCCACAAAAGCTTGCGGATCGTATCCGGTGGCGTAGTCGTACTCCAGGCCCAGCAGATCGGCTTCGCGCTCGGCATCGCGCGAGAATTTCAGGAAGCCCAACGGCACCGCCAGACTGGCGATTTCGCTGATTGCATAGGCCACTGGCCCGCCAACGAAAATCAGCGGAACAGAGGCGATGTTCCAGATCTGCGCCCGGGTCATATTCTTGGTGGCATGACGGGCGGCTACGTGCGCGATTTCGTGCGCCATCACTCCCGCCAACTCGGCTTCATTATCGGCGGCCAGAATCAATCCGCTATTCACATAGAAGAATCCGCCCGGCAGCGCGAAGGCGTTCACTTCTTCGGTGTCGAGCACCTTGATCGTAAAAGGTACGCGTGCGTCGGAGTTGCGCACCAGGTTCTGGCCAATGCGATTCACGTATTCCGTGATTACCGGATCCGTAACCAGGCGTGCGCTTCCCTCCACTTCCTGCGACAACTGCCTGCCCAGCGCGACCTCGCGCTCCAGCGAATAGAAGTCCAAACCGTTGCCGATGTTGCGTTGCCCAATCAGCGCCACGTTGTACTTCGGAGGCAGGTCTCCGGCTTGACCGGCAGGACTGGCCGCAGCATGTGGAGCTGCCCCGGGCGCCTCAGGCGAGCCCGCACTGGCATCTGGCTTTTCAGCGGCTGGTTGCTTTCCGGCAGCTTCGATTTGCGCTGCGGTTGGAATCTCGATCGTGGTCGCATCCGGATGGGCCGAGGGTGAGACCTGTGCGCTGCCCGCTGGCGCGCTCTGCGTTTCGGTCGACGTCGCGTCCGGCGTAACGGCAGAGGGACTCTGCGCGGCGCTCAGCGCTTGCAGGCTGATCATGGTCAGCAATGCAAACGCAGTTCTCCACACTCGCGCGTACGAATACCATTGAAGGGCACGGAGGACTGGCACAATCACACCTGCGACTAATCCGATTATGCTGCCTAAGCCGGGGCTATGGGAACTGCAAAGTTCACCGTTAGATCAGAAAGTAAAGTTGCTCTCACCGAAAAGTAGGAGACGATCCTGTGCTGTTGGCATAGATGCGAGTGCCGTTCTGGGAGATATCTTTTTCCCACAACGGCATTCCCCTGCATGCAAGGACTGAGAGGCTTGATTTGCCGCGAGATTACGAAATTCATAGTAAGTGGTTTATAATGAATATTTTAAGACAGAATTGTAGGCCTCGATGCCAGAATTTGAGTCACTTGCGCTCACATCGCACTTGACATCAAGCAAAAAGCCGCCTATATTAGCACTCGTAGTGAGTGAGTGCTAGCACCCGCTAGGTCTCTCCCTCCAACGCTTTAGGTTTTATCCCCATTGTTCATGAAACGTGCCGATCCGCAACGCCGACTATCAGCGCCAGGTCCCGGACGATCTGTAACGGAATTTAACTGAATTCTCAAGCTCGAAAGGAGTTCGAAGAATGGCTACAAAACTGACTCCCCTGCACGACCGCATCGTGGTTCGCCGCATTGAAGAGGGCGAAACCACTCGTGGCGGAATCATCATTCCCGACAGCGCCAAAGAAAAGCCGCAAGAGGGCGAAGTGATCTCCGTGGGCCGGGGCAAGACCAACGACAAAGGCGAGACCTTCCCTCTCGATGTGAAAGCGGGCGATCGCATTCTGTTCGGCAAGTATGCCGGCACCGAGATCACCATCGACGGCGAGACGTTCCTGATCATGCGCGAGGAAGAAGTACTCGGCATGCTGGAAGGCGCAAGCAAGCCCAAGGAAAAGGAACACGCCGCCAAGAAGTAAGAACCAGTTGTCAGGGGCCAGTTGTCAGTTGTCAGTACAGAATTCACTGACACTACCGACTGAGTCTCGCGCTCATTCGCGATTCGCCGATGAAGCTGAGTCGCCCAAGCGCCTTCCCACTGACAACCGGCAACTGAGAACTGACAACTGATTTTCATAAGGAGATAAGCACAATGGCAAAGCAGATTCTGCATGGTGAGGAGTCACGCCAGTCGATACTTCGCGGCGTGAATGTTCTGGCCGATGCCGTAAAAGTCACGCTCGGTCCCAAGGGCCGCAACGTCGTGATCGAAAAGAAATTCGGTTCGCCGCTCATTACCAAAGACGGCGTCACCGTAGCCAAGGAAATCGAGCTGAAGGATTCGCTCGAGAACATGGGCGCACAGATGGTCCGCGAAGTCGCTTCCAAGACTTCCGACGTGGCCGGTGACGGCACCACCACCGCGACCGTTCTGGCCCAGTCCATCTACCGCGAAGGCGTCAAGACTGTTGCTGCCGGCGCCAACCCAATGGCCATGAAGCGCGGCATCGAGAAGGCCGTGTCCGCGATTTGCGGCACCGTCGACAAAGATGGCAATCGCAGCAACTCCGCTCTCGACAAGCTGTCGCAGAAGGTTTCCGGCGAGATGATCGCGCAGGTTGGCACCATCTCGGCCAACAACGACGAGACCATCGGCCGCATCATTGCCGAAGCCATGAAGAAAGTCGGCAAAGACGGCGTGATCACTGTGGAAGAAGCCAAGACGATGGAAACCCAGCTGGAAGTCGTCGAAGGCATGCAGTTCGATCGCGGCTATCTGTCCCCCTACTTCGTTACCGATCCGGAGCGCATGGAAGCCGTTTATGAGAACGCTCTGATCCTCATCCACGAAAAGAAAATCTCCTCGATGAAAGACCTGCTTCCCCTGTTAGAGCAGATCGCCAAGGGCGGCCGTCCGCTCGTGATCATCGCGGAAGATGTCGAAGGCGAAGCACTCGCGACTCTGGTGGTCAACAAGCTGCGCGGAACCTTGCAGGTTGCGGCCGTGAAGGCCCCGGGCTTCGGCGATCGCCGCAAGGCCATGCTGCAGGACATCGCTATTCTGACCGGCGGCAAGGCCATCACTGAAGATCTCGGCATCAAGCTGGAGAACGTTCAGATCGGGGATCTCGGCCAGGCCAAGAAGATCACCATCGACAAAGACAACACAACCATCGTCGAAGGTAAGGGCAAGCCGGGCGATATCGAAGGCCGCGTAAAGGAAATTCGTGGCCAGGTCGAAAAGACCACCAGCGACTACGACCGCGAGAAGTTGCAGGAGCGGTTGGCCAAGCTGGTCGGTGGCGTTGCGGTGATCAAAGTCGGCGCCGCGACCGAAACCGAAATGAAGGAAAAGAAAGCCCGCGTGGAAGACGCGATGCATGCCACCCGCGCTGCGGTGGAAGAAGGCATCGTCCCGGGCGGCGGCGTCGCGCTGTTGCGTTGCGCTGATGCCATCGACGGCCTGAAGCTGGAAGGCGATGAGAAGATCGGCGCCAACATTGTGCGTCGCGCTCTGGAAGAGCCTTTGCGCCAGATCGTCATCAACGCAGGCGAAGAAGGTGCCATCATCGTGGGCAAGATCCGCGAGTCGAAGGAACACAACTTCGGCTACAACGCCCAGACCGATAAATTCGAAGACCTGGTGAAAGCCGGCGTCATCGATCCCACCAAGGTAACCCGCACGGCCCTGCAGAACGCAGGTTCGATCGCGGCCCTGATGCTCACCACCGAAGCCCTGGTAGCCGACATTCCGGAAGAGAAGAAGGAAGCGGCCATGCCTCACGGCGGCGGCGGCATGGGCGGAATGTACTAAAGGCAGTAACTAGCGACTAGTCAACTAGCTAGAAGCTAAACAACTAAGAGACGGGTGCCCCACTCATTCGCGATTTTCGAATGAGTGGGGTTTTTCTTGTTTCTGACCAGCCTCGCAGCGATGCGGGGCCTTCGTTCTTTAGTGACAACCGGCAACTGACTACTGATAACTGCGGTATTGGCTTGAGTGGGATTTTTGTTTTGCCGGCACCCTTTGAAAAGCCCGCAAGTTTCTGGATCGGCATCGCGCCCCAACTGGATCAGCAATTCTTATTGCTAACTTATTCTCCTAACCAACGCTTCTTCAATAGCTTATCCGCTGACCTAAAGCTCACCTCCAAATGACTCCGCAAGTATTGATCGCGACTGGCCACCTGACCTACTTTTGCGCTCACGAGCGCGGAGAACCAAGCAAAACAGCTCGACCTGGTCTCAGAAGAAAAGCTATCGGAGGCGGTACAACCATCCCGCCAAGGAAGGCCCGCTGTGAGATCTCAACCTACACCCGGGCGCCGTTCGGCTTCGACCGCCGCCATAACCCATGACCATAAGGAGGTCACTATGAAAACCACAATCATGCAACTACTTGCTGCTACTCTTCTTCTCGGCCTGCTGGCGCAGCCGATGCTAGCTGAGGCCACGGGTGGGGGTTCCCTCAGGTTCGGAAACAGACACCATCAATATTGCCGGGGTCTGGGAATTTGCAGCCGAGATCCCGGTCCGACATGTCCGATTGTTGTGGATGTGGAGTTTGAGGTAATCAGCGCGACAGAGATCACGCTCGCTTTCCACGATCTTCCCGCGAGACTCGAGTCTGAAAATTCTTTCGGGACCGATAACTACGCGATACCAAACCCACAGCGCTTTGGGTATAAGCTTATGACCATCCTCGCGGGCGACTATCCATTCGATTGGAAGACCGAAACGGTAACCGTCAAGTTTCAGGGCGAGCGGGACTCTACTACGTTATTCAGCGATTTGAGCTCTCCCGCAAGCGCCACCCCAACCTACCAGTGCTGCCAGGGGGAGAGAGTTTCGGGCTCCAGCTCGCAAGGCGGCATCAGCTTTACCGCCGCCAACCAATTCCAACCGGCAAACAGCGGCAGCGTTTCGCAAATTGATGTAGCCGTTAGCTATGTGAGCGGCGTCAACTCCTTCTACGTCGCACTGTACACGGACAATGACGGCCTCCCTGGAACGCAACTGGCTGCGTGGAGTGACCTGTCGAGCAGCACCGCCTCCGGGGGCTGCTGCGGATTGGTCACCATCTCCGGCATTTCGGGGGTGAACCTGTTAGCAGGTACGGACTACTGGCTCGTCGTAGGTCCTACTGCTGTGGGGTCAACAACCTGGGAAATGTTGAACCTCAACAGTGTGGGTATGGCAGGAATACAGCTCATTTCCAACGACGCCGGCAACACTTGGAACAGTCAAGGGCAGCAGACGCTCAGTGCCTTTGACATCCTGAGCGGTTCAAGCCCAAGCCCGCCGGCCCAGTGAACACGCTGTGATACCCCATCCAAGCTCTTTTCGCTTGGGTGGGGCTTTTGACTTTCTGACAACCAACAACCGACAACTGATTCGCACTACGAGAAGAACCCGACCACGCCGCCGAGGGCATCCTGTATTCCGTGGGCCAGGATTCCGGGCAGCAGGCTCTTACGCCAGTAGGCCAGCACTCCCAGCAGACATCCGTGAACCATGATGGCCAGCATCAACCTGCCGTAGTATCCATGGCCCAGGCCAAAGGCCACACCTTGTAGAACGATGCCCCATACGCGGCTGCCCGTCCAGCCGCCGAATTGCCGGGTGAGATATCCGCGGAAGATGAGCTCTTCGCAAAAGCCGCCGGTGGCCGAAAGTCCCAGCCACACCGCTAACTCGAACCAGGTCTTAGGCAGGATATTGGCCAGAGTGCTGTCGGGTTTGGCGCCGAGCAGATGCATGACAACGGCTACCGTCGGAATCACAACCACCATGAATCCGAGCGCCAGCCCTAAATCGCGAAAGAAATTGCCCAGCGTCTGCCAGCGTCCTGAAACCAGGCTGCTGATCGACGACCCGCGGCGCCGCAGCGCCAGCCAGATCATCAGGATCAGCAGCCACTCCCCCACTATCACTGTGAGATAGCCGGAGAGCCGCGAGCTCATGCCGGGCAAGTTCGCGTTAGGCAGCCCATGCTGGTAATAGCCCGCGACCGATCCGATCGCAATAGGCAACAGTACCAGCACGGTATGCCACCACGGCGCGATGGGCCCACTCGCTGTAACAATGGGTTCCCGCGCAGATTGGACGGACTGCATCACTGGGATTGACGACATAATCTCTTCCTTCTTTTTCGGATGTCCGGGAGTCGCGCTCAAGATCGGCATCGTGCTGAATCGCGTTGCCGCGTCAGTTGCCTATCGAAAGCTGAACCTAATACGAGCCGGAGAAAGAAAGGTTCCCGCAGGACCCAGCTCTTACTCCATGCAGGTTTTTCGTTGCGTGCTTTTCTACAGACCGTCTGCCATCACCATAGGTCGTTCTGGGTATGTGTCAGGGCACGACTTTTAGTCGTGCCGAAAAAACACGCCACGAAGATCGGGCTTTACCCCCTGCACGAACAACCCTCAGGGGCTAAAGCCGTAGTGAGTGCGCCGCTTTGCGGCACCTCTGAAGACGTGCCCTGACACAAGCCTGACTGCCCCCGAGGCAAACCTGATTGCCGCAACCTATGGGCACGTTTTACTAACTGACTACTGGCTGCTGGTTGCTGGCTACTACCAACTAACTCTCCGTACAGCTTCAAACCTCGAATCCTGCATCGAAGCTGATTCGTGCTTAAGTCAGGAGCCATTGCTTGAACAAGAAAGAAATCAAGTCCCCGCTAATGACCGCTAACTTCGTGATCTGGTTTTGCGGAGTCGGATGTTTGCTGCTGTTCCTTTTCCTGGGGCACTACATGTGGAGAATTTTCTGACGCAAAGAACAGCTGGGCGCGAAGCTGTTACTCAATCACACGCAAAGGAAAGAAAAATTTGATCGCTCGAACCCGTATCGCCGCTCTCGTCCTGGGATTCTTCAGCTTCTTTACCGCAGGTTGCAACAACGGCACAAACACCGACGCCGCCTACAAAGCAGCCATCAACGACCACTTCAAGGCGTTTCCGGCCTGCATCTGGCATGAGCCGAAGAAATTTCCCGTGCAAGCTGCCACCTCTGACGACGCCAAGACCGAAGGCTACGACGCGCTCACGCAAGAGGGCCTGCTGACTCGCACCACGGCAGAAAAGAAGATCCTGATCATCTCCAAGCAGGTGAACAATTACGACCTCTCCGACAGCGGCCGAACTTCGTGGACACCCGACACCTCACAGCCTGGCTACGGCAACTTCTGTTATGGCAATCGCGAGGTGACTTCGATCGACAACTCCACGCCTGGAACGAACGGTTCCGGTGCGAAGACAGTCGCGGTGACTTATCACTACAAGATTGCCAACGTCGCCGGATGGGCCAACTCGCAGGAGATCAAGACCGCTTACCCCAACCTTGCCGCAGCTCTTAATTCCACGGCATCCGATACGGCGACACTAGTCATGACCGGCGATCGCTGGGAGTACGCGAAGTAGCGGAAAGCCACCTCCCGATCGCCAGGCCGCGCACTGAAAAATCATCACGGAAGATTTTCTGTCGGTCAATTCCGCCGAGACTCGCACTCTCCTAACCTGTGTTATAGTTTTAGAAGGTTAGGAGGAAAACGTGTCCGACATCCAACGCATTCTCAATCATTACGACGGCGTGCTCAACGGTTCGGCCTGGCATGGCGACGCCATCTGGCAAATACTCGACGGCATCCCGGCAGAAACGGCGGCAGCGCGGCCTTTCGAAGGCGGTCATACGATTTGGGAGATTGTTATGCACATGACCTTCTGGGAGGGCGTGGCGACGCAGCGATTGGCCGGCCAGCGGGCCGGGCTGGTCGAGGAACTCAACTTCCCTGCCATGCCCGCGGCCACCAACGAAAACTGGAAGCAAACTTTGCACCAATTTCGAGAATCAAATCAGCAGTTTCAAGCGGCATTGACCAAAATCGATCCCGCGCGGCTCGATGAACTGACCGCCGCCGGCAAAAGAACCTATTATGGCGAGGCTCACGGCGTCATCGAACACACCGTGTACCACGCCGGCCAGATCGTGCTTTTGAGAAAAATGACCACGCAGGCATGAGTCGAGCAATCACGGACGATAGCTATGTGCATCCAACTCCGCAGAAGCGCCACTTTCCAGCTAGTGTGAGTTTGTAATTCTGGAAAACGGGTGCTAACATCCGGACTCGCAAGCTTTTTGCAAGGAGGCAGTTATGTCGGATCGCGACGGTAGTGGGTTTCTTTGGTTTTTAGCGGGTTTGGGCGTCGGTGCAGCTGTGGGTATTCTGTATGCCCCCAAAGCCGGCGATGAGATGCGCCAGCAGCTGCGCGAGGTCGCCGAAGATGGCCGCGAGACCGTGAAAGAACGGGCCCGCCAGGCACGTGAACAGGCTGGAACTTGGGCAGACAAAGGGCGCGACTACCTGAATCAGCAGAAAGATCAGATTCGCTCCGCCTACGAGGCTGGACGCCAGGCCTATCGCGAGGCCACCAACGAGAGCGTGGAAGGTACTACGCCTAACGTTCCGTAGGTCGATGCCAGACTACGACGCGCAATCGCCAGTAAATTGATTCGCGTTACTACCGTAGTCCCCGAAAACATAATTTCACGGTACTGTTCGATATGGACGACAAGCTAACCATCTTCATCGCCATCACGTCTGCCGCGGTTGTGCTGCAGATGTTGATCCTTCTGGGCATGTACATTGCGCTCCGCAAACTCAGCGTGCGCATGGAAGCCCTTGCCGACAAGGTTGAGGATACGACCACCACACTCATGCCGAAGGTCCTGCCACTCCTCGAGGAAGCTAAATCGATACAAAAGGACGTCAAAGGGTTTATCGAGGTGGCCAAGCCCAAGGTTGATGTGGTGCTGGACAACTTAAGCCACATTACAACCACCGCTCGCGGCAGTGTGGAACGTATCGACGCCACCGTGAACGATACGCTGGACCGGGTTCGCCTGCAGGTCATTCGCGGCGATGAGATGATAACCCGCACCATGGACCGCGTGGAAGAAACCTCTGAGAAGGTGCAACACACGGTGATGTCGCCGGTACGGCAGGTTTCAGGCATCGTGCAGGCGATCAGCGTAGGCGTTGGCAGCTTCTTCAACGGCCAGAAACGCCGCCGCAACGGTGGTCCCAACGACGAAATGTTTATCTAGCAGATCGCAAGATTTATGCAAAAGGCAGCGTCTCGGCGCTGCTTTCTTATTGCACTAAAGAATGTGATCCTGAGCGGCAAAAGTAGTGTCTTCTTGAGCGGAGCACGAGCTTCTTTGGCCCGTGCGGAGTCAAAGGACCTCTATTTCACAAAGAACCCTCACCCTGATCAACAAATCCAGCCTCCGCCCACGACCACGTCTCCGTCATAGAACACCACGGCCTGGCCGGGCGTAATTGCGCGCTGCGGCACGTCGAACGTCAGCAAAACTTCGTTGTCCCCGGTCTTCTCCAGCACCGCCTCGGCCGGCTCGTGACGATGGCGGATCTTGGCCTGCACCCGCATGGGCTCGCGCAGATCGTCAATGGCAATCCAGTTCACCCGCTTGGCGCGCAGCGTGCGCGAATACAACTCGTCGCCGCTGCCGACTACGACCTGGCGCTTGTCGCCGCGAATCTCCAGCACGTAGAGCGGCGATCCCGTGGCCACGCCCAGTCCCTTGCGCTGGCCGACGGTGAAGTTGTGAATCCCGTTATGCGGGCCGACAATCTCGCCGGTCGTCGTGACCAGCTCGCCCGCGGTGTCGGGAACCTCCTCGCCCTGCTCCTCCAGATAGGCGTCGAGAAACTGCTTGTAGTCTCCGCCAGGAATGAAGCAGATCTCCTGCGAGTCGGGCTTTTCGAACAGCCGCAGACCGGCGCGCTTGGCCTCGTCGCGCACTTCAGGCTTGCGCATCTCGCCCAGCGGAAACAGCGTCCGGCTCAACTGCTCCTGGGTCAGGCCGAAGAGAAAGTACGTCTGGTCCTTGGCGCGATCCGCTGGGCGCTTCAGGATCCAGCGTCCGCTGCGCTCGTCGAACTCGTTGCGCGCGTAATGTCCCGTAGCCAGCAACTCGGCGCCAATCTGTCGCGCGGTGATCAGCAACTGATCGAACTTCAGATGGTTGTTGCACAGGCTGCACGGAATCGGCGTGCGCCCGGAAAGATACTCGTCGACGAACGGCCGCACCACATCGTGCTCGAAGCGCTCTTCCTGATTGACCACGTAGTACGGAATGCCCAGCGTCTCGGCCACGCGGCGCGCGTCGTACACGTCGTCGATGGAGCAGCAGCGTCCCTGCACCGACTCCGGCATGCCCTCGTGACCGGCCAGCCGGCGCTGATTCCAGAGCTGCAGCGTAAGTCCGACAACGTGGTACCCCTGCTCGCAGAGCAAGCGCCGCGACGGCGGAGGAGTCGACTCCTCCCGACATGGCTACGGCGATGGTCTTAGAATTCGGCATTACCAATTAGCAATTAGTTAGATCGAGATCGCAGCTTGATCGACAGCGATCCGCTGCTCGTCGGTACAACACTTACTGTGGCAGCTGTTCGGTTTAACTCTGTTCTCATCGCGCTCAGTAGATCCTCGTAACAAGGCAACGCCCCAAGATCGCAACCTACCAGAGGCGTTGAAACCGCCGTCATCCCAGCTCCGCAGGAGCGAAATTAATTAGCCCAAGGCGGAAGCCCTGGGTAGACCATGGGAAATAAACCCGAGTCCCTTCAGGGACGGCACCAACCTTGAACCACCCCCGCCGTCACCTTTTGGCCGCGAATAGCGAACGGCGAAAAGCGAATAGCGTCTTAGCCCAAAGCCGACGGCTGAGAGCTGACAGCTTTCTTCCACACCGGACTGATCTCCCGCAGCCGCGCCACCACTTCCGGAACCAGCCCCAGCGCGAACTCCACATCTTCCGCCGTATTCTGCTTGCCCAGGCTGAAGCGAATGCTGGCCCGCGCGCGATCTGCCGACAGTCCCATCGCGGTCAGCACATGCGAAGGCTCAATCGCTCCCGACGAGCACGCCGCGCCGGTCGATACCGACAGCCCTTTCAGATCGAGCGCGATCACCATCGCTTCGCCTTCGATGCAATCGAAGTAAATATTCGTCGTGTTGGGCACCCGCGGCGCATCGACGCTGTTGACGCCGACCTGCTCGACGCTTTCGACGATCGTGTGCTCCAGCCGGTCGCGCAGAGCTGCCATCCGCTCCACGCTGCCATCCGTAAAGCCCTCGCGCGCAATCTCGGCCGCCTTCCCCAATCCCACGATGCCCGCCAGGTTCTCCGTCCCCGCTCGCCGCGAACGCTCGTGCCTTCCGCCGTAGAACAGCGGCTGCAACAGCGTTCCCTTGCGCACAAACAGCGCTCCTGCGCCTTGTGGGCCGTGAATCTTGTGGCTCGGCGATGGTCAGCAGATCGCAGCCAATCTGCTTTACGTCCAGCGGAATCTTGCCTGCCGCCTGCACCGCGTCGGTATGGAAGTACACGTCAGCTTCCGCCGCAATCTTGCCAATCTCGCCCACCGGCTGCAACACGCCCGTCTCATTGTTCGCCAGGATGATGCTGATCAGCTTCGTCTCCGGACGCAGCGCCCGCCGCACATCATCGGGATCGACCAGCGCCCGCCCATCCACCGGCAAGTACGTCACCGTGCAACCCATCTCTTCCAGGCGCTTGCAGGCGTTCAGCACGGCATGGTGCTCGATCGCCGAGGTGATGACGTGATCGCCCGGCTTCATCATCCCCAACAGCGCCAGGTTGTCGCCTTCGGTGCCGCCGCTGGTGAAGACGATCTCCGCCGGACGGCAGTTCAGCAAATCGGCAACCTGCTCGCGGGCGCGCTCGACCGCTGCCCGCGCCTGCTGCCCCTGCTGGTGAATCGACGAGGCGTTGCCAAACTTCTCGAAGAAGTAAGGACGCATCGCCTCAAACACCTCGGGCAGAAGCGGAGTGGTAGCGTTGTTGTCGAGGTAAACCCGTCGCATGGTCTCTCTATTCTAGCTTTTCATTGGATTCCGTGCGGGCGCGAGGCGATTCGGAAGGCAGCCGTCAGGTGTTAGCCATCAGCTTTCAGCTCTCAGTCGAGCACCCCCTGAAGCGTGCCTTCCGGTTGCCTGCTTGTATTGCTCTGTCCGCGGGTGTGCGAACGATGCCGGACTTGGCTGAAGGCTGATAGCTGACGGCTGACGGCTCTACTGGTAAAACTCGGTCATCTGAGGTGCGCTGCCGGCGCCATTCGGAATCGTAGTCAGGCCCAGAGCTTTCATGCTCAGTCCCAGCAGGCTGCGATGATCGTACAAGACCGTCCCCTGATAACCAACCTTGATGCCCGTTCCCACCAGCACGGTCGCCACTTGTCCACCACCGTGATTGTTGTCATTCCGCGACTCATCGGTGGTCAGCACCAGCAGTCCGCTTTGCTGGAACTGCGAGTTGGTCAGCAATTGCGGCAGGTTGGCCGACAGCCACGCATCGGCGGCAGCGACCCTGGTTCCGACATCGCAATCCGAGCCTCCGCCCGGGCAATCATGTGCGTCATGCTCGGCATCGGGAACGATGAACGAATAGGCAGGCAACTGTCCGCCCGGCAAGTCGACCGCGAGCTGCGAAAAATCGACGATGTTCATGTTCAATTGCGAGGGCGGCTGCACGTCGGAGAAATACGAAATCGGATTGTGACGCCGCAGGTAGGGATAAACATCTCCTCCCAGGTAGCCTTGCTGGGGTAAGCTCTGCGCATAAACCTTCCACGACTTCGACGCTGCCTGAAACTCGCGCACGACGTTATCAATCGGCACCACTCCGTCGAAATTATCGTCGGTACTATAGGCCTCGCCCGTGGTCATGATGAAGTAATTGCCGATGGAAGGATGTACGTTGGCGTAGTACTGCGTGGCCAGACCTCCCTTCGCGATCAAGCTGTTGATGTAGGGAGCGTTGGCGCTGCCCACAATGTCGCTGTAGTTGCAATTCTCCAGCACAACAATCGCGACGTGCTGCACCTGAGCGATGCCAGTCGATCCTCCGCCACTGCCTCCGGAACCGCCGCCTGATCCGGAACCGCCGCCTGATCCGGATCCGCCGCCCGATCCGGATCCGCCACCGCCACTCCCGCCAGAGCCTCCCGTGCCACCCGATCCGCCGCTCCCGCCCCCACTGGAGCCGCCGCCGGTCAGTCCTGCGCTTCCCGTCCCCGAAGAGCCGTTGCCGGAACCTCCGCATGCAGCCAGGATGAGAAGAAACGCCGCGATGCAGACAAGAATTAACCTGCCACGAGTAGTACGCCGATTCCCTGCTTCGCTTGCCATATACATCCCCAAAACTTGAGATGCGATGGCTCGTTCGATAGCTGTCGCTAGGGGAGGAAAACTGCGATGTATGACCGCAATGTAATGCAAGGCCGGTAATGCTGAAGGCTGCCGGCCTTGTGTTCCCTGGAGGCTATTGCTGCGGGGGCGCGGGCGGCTGGCCTTGGCCTTGACTTGTACCCTGGCCTTCTCCCGGCGGCGGACCACGACGCGTCATGATCTGCTCGTACTTCGTCTGCTGATCAGGCGTCAGAATCGGCTTGATCTGCTCGGTGGTAGTGTCGCGGATCGATAGCATTTTGTCCCGCCGCTCCGGTCCGGTCAGCGCGGTGTCCTGATGCAAAGTGTTCAGCTGCTGGGTCTCACTCTCCAGAATCGGCCTGATCTTCTGCTGCTGCTCGTCCGTCAGGTTCAAAGCTTGCGTCAGCCTCTGTAGCCGTTCGTCGGTGGTCAGCGGCTTGCCCGGCCTATGTCCGGCGTTGGGTCCCGGCGGCATTTGCTGCGCATATAGCGCCGATCCGCAGCTCACAATGGCAATTCCCAGCAAAGCGCAAAGTATGGCTTTCTTCATTCGGCAAAACTCCCTGGTAATTCTCCGCCAGGCGCCGCTGGCCACGAACAGCGCCGCCGTCGAAACGGGCGCGCTGGACGTGTTCATCATCAGCACCATGGCATCGAGTTTTCTGAACATTCTAGATGGATTCATTGTCTCTGGACGGATTCACTGTCTGGCAGCCGGGTGTTCCCTTTTTTTGGCTCGACTGCTGAAACCCCGCTACTGGCAAGAAGTTTCAGGCTTTCGCACTACAAGAATTATTGGAACTGAAGCTACTGATCACCGGAAAGGTACAACGCAAAAAGCAGGCGCGATCACTCGCGCCTCGTATCGTAAACGGGATTCGCCTTCTCAACAACTATTGTCCCCGGCTGGCCGGCGGAATGATGTTGTTCATCCGTAGATATTCCACCATCTGTCCGTAGTGATCGAACGGATGGCTGATGGCAATCGTCGAAAGTCCCAGCCGGGAGATTTTATTCGTGCCAAACGGGCTCTGCAGCTGGCCCAGAACGTTGCTCTCGTCGATCGTGTTCAAGGCTTTGTGCAAATAAGCAAACGAGTCTTTCAGAAATTTCACCACGTCGGCCTTGGACGTAATGTTGTCCGGACCATTCTCAGTGCCTACGTCAACCGGCGGCTTCTCGGAAAGGATCGCGGCAGCCAGCATGTAGTTGACGGCGGCAACGTGCTTGATCTGCTGGGCAAACGTCCGAACACCCTTGAAGTCACCCTGGGTGGGCGCGAAATTAAATTTGTCCTCGGGCATGGCTTCGGCCGCCGAAACAAATTCGTGCTCCACCCCATCAAGCGAATGGTTGAGCACTGTCGAAAAGGTTGGTTTCTGGTCCATCTTGCCCTGCGGATTCGCTGCCGCCAGATTTCCTGCCGTGCCTAAGGCCAGCAGGAGAAGCGCCATGGCAAATTCCTTCTTCATTCGAAAGCCTCCACTCAGAATTGAAAATTATTGTTTGAAAACTGTGGCCGGGTAAGTCGTGTAACTAATTCTAGTCCATTCCCACCGTGCTGGGCTGCATTTCCGACGGACGCAGCTTAAACCATGCCGCTGCCAGAATGCCAAGCAACAGCCCCAAAGCCGCATACTGCAGCGAACGCTGCATGCCAACCTTCTCTGCGATATATCCCCATAAGGCCGCGCCGCCTGCTAACCCGCCTTGCAGAACCAGCAGGTACATAGAAATGGCACGCGCCCGCATGTGTCCCGGACACATGATTTGCGCCGATACATTCAGGCTGGCCAGAATCTGGATCCACGCCACTCCAGCAGCGAACATCGTGACCGACAATACTGGAAAGCTGTGCCACCTTCCGCCGGCATAAGTGGTGAAGGCAAAAATGGCGGTCGCAACCGATACCAGCAGGTCCGTCGAGAGCGTCCGCCGGAAAAACGGCATCAGGGTCGCGCCCAGCAGCGCACCCAGTCCGAAGAAGCCCAGCAGCAGACCGTAGCCTTGCGAGCCAAAAGGATGCGCCAGCAGCGGCAGCAGCGCCGGCAAGGCGCTGGCTGAAATGCTGAACACCGCGCTGCGCACCAGCACGCTCTTCACCTCAGCTGAGCCGCGCATGTGGCGCAGTCCGTCGAACATGGCCTCGGTCATGTGGCTGGCCCGTAGCGACGTTCGCCCTGGCTGCCGCTTCCACTGATACAAGAAATAGATCACGCCGAAAAACGACGCCGCGTTCAGCAGAAATGCGATCCCCGAACCCGCCGCGGCAATCACCAGTCCGCCCAGCGCCGGACCGATCGCCCGCGCCACATTGAATCCCGCAGAATTCAGCGCGATTCCGGCGGCAAAATTCCGGTGCGAAACCGTCTCCGGAGTAATGGCCTGCCAGGCCGGATCGTTCAGCACTGCGCCTACGCCCATCAGCAAAGTGAACAACAGCAGTATGGTCGGATTGACTTTGCCCGCCAGAGTGAGCACGCCGAGTCCCACCGCAGCCAGCACCATCCACGTCTGGGTGAAGAGCAACAGCTTGCGCCGATCGACTACGTCGGCGATCGCGCCAGCGGGCAGCACCACCAGAAACACCGCAATGCTGCCGGCTGCCTGCACCAGTCCCACCATCAGCGGCGACATGGTCAGCGAGGTCATCAGCCACGCTGCGCCCACGTTCTGCATCCAGGTGCCGGTATAGCTGACGACCGCTGCGATCCAGAGCGTGCGAAACAGCGGTTCCTGCATCGGCCCTAATACGGTTCGCCGGGAAGGTGCGATGGGATTTTCGGGAATTGAGCTCAACTCTGGCATGGGCTTAGAGCTTTCCGTAGCATGAATGGCAGTTGCTCGCACCAGCTTGGTTGTGGTTTCTTCCCGCGGCGAAAGGGGCGGAAACGGTTCTGGCAAGCCGCGGCGCCCAACTCCTGAACGCGATTCCGGACTCCGCCATGCCCCGCTCGTAGCCATCGAAGATCAGACCTTGCCCGGCATCAAAGGTAAGCGGACGTGCGTACAAATTAGTGGCCGCTGTTCCAAGGGGCTGCCAATTCGTGACCAGTCGCGCCGGCTTAGCAGTCATCAACCTGCAACCTCCGCGTCTCCAGTTGCGGCGACGAATGGCCACTCGTGCCGTCTCCAGGATCGCAGCAAATAAATTGCCAGTCCGACTACGAGAATCACGACGGCGTAGCGAATTTCGCGCAGAAAATTTTTCCGCGCCACCAGAATGAAGGTGAATCCCGCGATAGCCATCAGCGCCGGCAATGGATAAAGCCACATGCGAAATGGCCGCGGCATATCCGGACGGCGCTTCCGCAGCACCATCACGCCAATCGCCTGCACGATGAACTGCAGCAATATTCGGATAACCACCAGCGCGGCGATCACGTCAGCTAGCCGCAGAAAGCAGAACAGCATCGCCACTCCGCCCAGCGCCAGCAGCGAAACGGTGGGAAAACGTCGCTCGGGATCGACCCGCGCGAAAGCCCGAAAGTAATTCCCGTCAAGCGCCGCCGCATAAGGCACACGCGAGTAGCCCAGCAACAGCGAGAACACTGAAGCAAACGCGGTCCACATGATCAGCGCGGTGACAGCTCGCCCCGCCCAGCTCCCGTAAATCCGCTGCATGAAGATCGAGATGATGTAATTGTTCTGTTCGCCGGAATGCTGGATCATTTCACGCCACGGGATCACGCCCAGCACTGCGATGTTCATCACGATATAGATTGCCGCTACCACGAGAATCGAGATGATGATGGCGCGGGGTATGGTGCGGCCGGGGTCTTTCACTTCCCCGCCCAGAAAACTCACGTTGTAATAGCCCCAGTAGTCATAGGTCGAGATGAGCATGGCCGCGCCCAGCCCGGTGAAGAATGCCGGCGACAGGCTGAAAGCGCCGGGAGGAAAATCGAAGGCGCGCGCCGCGCTGAAGTGCGTCAGCCCTGCGACAATCACCCAGCCCACTGCCAGCGCTACGCCGATCCACAGCAGCGCCGCCATTTTTTCGATCGCGGTGATTCGCCGGTACAGCAGCAAGACCACCAGGCCGCAGGTAGCGATCGACACCAACGTCGCCGGCATCACCAGCACGCTCACCTCCAGCGTGCCAATCAGCGGTAGGCCAAGATGCATGGTGTGCGCCAGAAACGTGCGGTTCGAGCGACGGCCACAGATATCCCGCATAGTGGGATAGCCCGATGCAGCCCGACGCAATTGAAAGCGGTGCGCTGAACGAAAGCTGCCAGATGAACAGGAACGACAGCATTCGGCCCAGCGACTTCGGTCCGTAAATTTCTTTGAGGTAGCGATACGATCCGCCGGCTTCGGGCATGGCCGCTCCCAGCTCGGCCCACACCAGTCCGTCACAAAGTGCGAACACGGCGCCAAGAATCCAGCCCAGCATGGCTTGCGGGCCACCAGCTGCGGCCACGATCAGCGGCAGGGTAATGAACGGCCCCACGCCGATCATGTCGATCATGTTGAGCGTGGTCGCGCCCGCCAGCCCTACTCCGCGGATCAGCTCCGGCTGCTCAGCCGGACTATTTTGGCTCATGTCCTACGCTCAGCAGATTCACATAGAGACGAATGGCCCCGGGAACGCCGAACGGCAACTGACGGAAGAACGCATATCCGGTGTAGATGTAGTAGCCCTTGCCGAATTGCGCCACCAGCAATCCGCCCTTCTGCGGCTGCTGATCGGGATCGTTAGACGCCAGCAGCGGCGTGTAGTGCGAGTCCCACTGATCCATGAAGTACAGTCCACGCTCCTGCACCCAGCCGTCGAAATCGTGTTCCGCCGATAGGATTCGGATAATGAAAGACCGGACTTTGCGGATCGAGAACCGTTACCGGCGCTTGCTCCACCGTGACCCGCTCGCGGCTGAGATTGGCCGGATACGGCAAGTAATGTCCACCGTTGAAATCGGTGGGCGAGGTGTTGTATTGCACCAGCAGCGTGCCACCGTTGCGCACGTAGTCCAGCAGCCGCTGATTATTTTTCACCACGTCATCGCGCGTGTCATACGTACGAATACCCAGCACGATGGTTCCGAAACGGCTGAGATCACCATGTCCCACATCGTCGGGGGTCAGCAGCGTGACATCGAAACCGAGCTGCCGCAGCACGGTCGGAATATCGTCGCCCGCGCCCATGATGTAGCCAATCTTCAGCCCTTGCGGAACTTTTACCTCCACCACGCTGGCTCGCTGCAGTGCCGGCTGATAGTAGAAAAATCCGCCCAGATCAGGACGCGCTACCAGGCTGTAACCCTCGCTATAGTCGTGTCCGCCGGCTTCCAACAACGCCCGCACGCGATAACGCGCTTCTTTGGCTCCGTCTGGCAGCTCTTTGAATTCGGCGGCTTGTTGACCTGACTGGGTAAAGCTGACCGTCGCCGACTGTGGCTCGACCGTCCATCCCTGCGGCACTTCAGGACGCACCGTTCCCGTCGACTTGTCCGCAGTCGTACGCACGTCGACACTCAACTGCGCCGAAGGGTTCGCGCCCGCGGGAATGACTTGCGTGGTAGGTGAGGTTTCCACCGAGAACGGCGGCACCACCGCCAGCGGCATCGACCACGCATCGCCCTTGGCGTTGTGCATGGGCGTACGCGCAACGCTGCGAATCTCACCTTCCTCGCCATCGATGCTGTACAGCACTCGCGCCGAAACCGGCGGCGGCGGCAGAGCCAGCGTCAGATATTTCGGCTGGTCGATTTTGTAAATCGCGTCCGTCTCGGGATCATCGCGATGAAAGTAAGCCTTGGTAACCTGCGCGTCCATCGGAGGCGCAACCCGGAAAGTCAACGCGCAACCATCGCCTGGCGCGAGTCGCTTGGGCACGTTGTCCATGAAGAGCTCCGACTTCCAGCCCTCCGGCACGTCCAGCGTGAATTGCTTCAGGTCCATCGGTGCGGCGCTGCCATTGTGCAGCTTGGCCATCAGCAGAAACGGCTTGCCTGCGGTGATCACCGCCCCCAACACGTCGCCATCACTGGTAGGAAGATTTGCTGCCATCGGACGCCCATCTGGAGTTCCCGGCCCCACGCCAAGATCCAAGCCCAGCGCCAGATTCGCGGCTTCTTCAAACTGCTCCTGCTTGGTGCGAAGATTCGCCAGCAAGTCGGCCTTCTCCGCACCCGACAGCCGCGAGTCTTCAACTCTCTTGATAAGCGCGCGCGTCAGATTCAGGCCTTGCAGCAGAGGCTTGCCCGCCGCTTGCGCATCTTTGTCGGCCGCAGTTGTCGCTTCATTGACCTTTGCAGCGATGGCCTGCAACTGCGGACGCAGCCACGGCGCTCTCGCTTCGTCCGCGCCCAGCCGTGAAGCCAGCCCCGGCAAAGAAGTATCGATTCCGTCGAAGAAATCTTTCTCGTGAACTCCCGTGCCCGGCGGGTTAGGCACGACAGAGTCGATCAGCTTGTAATAGCTGAAGCGCTCGCCTTCCGGAGCGGTCCACGCTCCTGCGCCTTGCGAGAGCTGATGCCGCAAACCCTTCCAGCCAAACTGCACGTAAGTTTCGCCCAGCAGCGGATCGAATTGCGAAGTCTCCAGCTTGATGGTCCAATCTTCCGTCGCGCGAACGTTGTCCATGTACAGCTTCTTCGCCTGCCAGGGCTGCAAGCCTTCACGAATCTGCTCAGGGAAACGCGAAGGATCGGCGGCGGCGCGAAACGCCTCGCGCGTCAAGATGCCCGACGCCTGATGATGCCCGTGTCCATCGCGCGAATTCCCCTGGAAGCGCGTACAAATCACCTCTGGCCGAAACGTGCGGATCACGCGCACCATGTCGCCCAGTGCGATGTCGTGGCCGCCCCACTTCTGAAATGTTTCTTCCGGCGTCTTGGAGAAACCGAAGTCGGCGACGCGGGTGAAGCGCTGCTCCACGCCGTAATAGCGATCGGCCGCCAGCAACTCCAGGGTGCGAATGATGCCCAGCTCGTCAAACAGATTGCTGCCAACTTTGTTCTGGCCGCCTTCGCCGCGATTCAGCGTGAGTTGCAGGGCGGTCACGCCATGCCCGCGCGACTCCAGCGTCAGCATGCCGCCGTCTTCGTCATCGGGATGAGCGACGGTGTGCATCAGGCGCGCCGTAGTGTGCAGGCGGCGCAGCATCAGCTTCAGTCCCGTGGTACCGGTGTCGACGGAGAGCGGTTTGGTATCGACCCACGGGGACGGAACCTGCGCGAATGCCGCCGTCCACAGAAGCGTCAGCGCCAGCAGCACGCAGAGGCACGCGGGCATCCGGCGAACTGTACGCAAAATCGGCGTGTTTTGTGTGCGGTGGTACACGCCGGGGCGCAAAGATCGGCGTGCAGTGCGATTAGAAAAGATCATCGGTTTTTGGATAAAGCCAGGAACTCCATGCCAATCCATACAGAGTACAGAAGAAGGACGCCGTTCGCTATTCGTCCGAAGGCACGCCGTTCGCTATTCGCCTTTCGCTCTTCGCCAGAGAGTCCTTCGCGTTCCCTACGTTTTTCGTCAACACACGCGACAGCGACCAAACTTCGGCTGCCAATAGTGAAAAGTCTATCTGCGAAAACAGAATGCTAAGAGCTAAAGGCTAAAAGCCAGGAGCTAAAAGCGAATAGCGAACAGCGAAAGGCGAACCGCGGCCTTAAATGTACGCTTCGTGTTCGTAGCACCATTTCCAGCTTCCCGATTGGAAGGCCTGCATTACCGGATGTCCAGTTTCTTTGAAGTGCTGATTAGCGTGCTGGCCAGGCGAAGAATCACAGCAGCCTACATGTCCGCATATTAAGCATTGCCGCAACTGGACCCAGCGCTGGCCGATTTCCATGCATTTCGCGCAGCCCTCGCTGCTGGGCTGCACTTGGGGATCGGCAAGTTTTACGTGTTCACATTTTGCCATTAGGGAGTTCTCCTTAAAATCCTATTGGATGAGCGGGGTCGCGCACTCGATTCGCGCCGCAGCTCGCTCGCGCGGTACGAATCGCAGCAGTGCCACGACTCGTTGTCTATAATTAGCTTTCGCGACGAATCAAGCTCCTACGACAGCGTCCCACGCCGGACTTTCCAACTCGCGACGGATTTATTCATGATTCAAACTCTGTTTGGCAGCACCGAAGAAAAACCCAGTTTTCTGAAACGCATGAAAGAGGCGGTCACGCGCACGCGTGAAAGCCTGAGCGAACGCATTGAAGACGTAGTCGCGTTCCGCAAGGAGATTGATCGCGAAACCCTTGACGACCTGGAAGCCACGCTGCTCTCCGCCGACCTGGGCACCGCGACCACCGCAACCGTCCTGCAAGCGCTGCGTGAAAAAGTCGACCGCAAGCAGGTTGAGAATGTCGAAGAATTGAAGCGCGTCTTGAAAGAAGAATTGCTGGCCATTCTCAACTCCACCAACGAGAGACCGGTGCAAAAGGTGGACGGCGAGCCGGAAGTGATTCTTGTGGTAGGCGTAAACGGAACCGGCAAGACAACCTCTATCGGCAAGCTGACCCACCTGTTGCGCGGGCAAGGCAAGACCGTCTTGCTGGCCGCGGCCGACACCTTTCGCGCTGCCGCCATCGAGCAGTTAGAGATTTGGGGCGAGCGCACCGGGACTGAAGTGATAAAGAACAAGCCGGGCGGCGATCCTGCAGCCGTGTTATTCGACGCTCTGCAGGCTGCCAAGGCGCGCAAGACCGACTACGTCATCGTCGACACTGCCGGCCGTCTGCACACCAAGACCAGCCTGATGGCAGAGTTGGAGAAGATGCGTCGCACAGCGCAACGGTTTAGCGCGACCGCTCCCCACGAAACTCTGCTGGTAATGGATGCCACTACCGGCCAGAATGGCCTGCAGCAGGCGCGGCTGTTTACCCAGTCGGCTGGAGTAACTGGAATCGTCCTGACCAAGCTGGATGGCACGGCTAAGGGCGGCGTCGTGGTCGCCATATGCAAAGAGCTCGGCCTGCCCGTGCGTTACGTGGGCGTGGGCGAGAAAGCCGGCGACTTGCTGCCGTTCAATTCGCAAGATTTCGTGAACTCACTGTTCGACTAAATGAGTACGCACGCAACCGACGAGCAATTTATGCAGCAAGCCCTCGAGCTCGCCAGGAAAGGCGTGGCGCTCGCTTCGCCCAATCCCTGCGTCGGAGCCGTGCTGGTCGCGCCTGATGGTGAAGTCGTTGGCCAGGGCACTCACCTCTACGAAGGCCGCAAGCATGCCGAGGTACTGGCGATCGAGCAGGCCGGCAAGCGCGCGCGCGGAGCTACGCTTTATCTCAACCTCGAGCCCTGCTCCCATACCGGACGCACCGGCCCCTGTACCGACGCGTTGATTGCCGCCGGAGTGAAACGTGTATTCGCTGCCATGCGCGATCCCAATCCCAGCGAGGGCGGGCGCGGGGTGGCAAAATTGCGCGAAGCCGGCATTGAAGTTCAGGAAGGGCATTTACGAAGCTGAAGCCAAAAAGCTGAATGAGTCGTTCGCCAAATACATCCGCCGCAAGATCCCTTTCGTCACCTTGAAGACGGCGATGACGCTCGACGGCAAGATCGCGCCGCCGCCTGGCGATGCTGAAGCCGAACCTGGTCTGGGCTCGCTGGCGCCCAGTGGTGGCTGGATCACCAGCGTAATGGCGCGGGCGCATGTTCACGAAATGCGTCATGCCAACGACGCCATCCTGGTCGGCGTGGGTACCATCATCGCCGACGACCCTTTGCTCACCGATCGTACCGGGCTTCCGCGCCGCCGGCCGCTACAACGTGTCGTTCTCGATTCGCGCCTGCGTATACCGCTGGAATCGCGAGTAGTAAAAACCGCGCGCAACGATCTCATTGTGTTCTGCTGTTTCGCGGAAGAAAATAAGCGTCGCGAACTGGAGTCGCGCGGCGTCATGGTGGAGCAAGTCCCCATGCGGCGTCCGCCAGAGGATGGCACCCTGGTCTTCCCCGGCACGACGCCGGCAATCGATGGTCGCCCCGACCTCGACCGTGTGATGGCTAACCTTGGCGAGCGCCAGATCACCAGCCTTATTATTGAAGGCGGAGCCATGGTGAACTGGGCGGCGCTATCGGAAGGTATCGTCGACAAGATTTTCTTTTACTACGCGCCCAAAATCCTGTCCGGTTCGGGATCGATTCCGTTTGCCCTGGGCGCCGGTTATCGCCGCATCAGCGAAGCGGCTTCGGTGCAATCGCTCACCCTGCATCGCTTCGGAGAAGATTTCGCCGTCGAGGGTTACCTGCGCGATCCCTACGAGGACGAGATCCGGCTGGTATCTTCGTCCTAGCTCTTCTGCAGTGATTGTTGAGAAAATTTTGGTCCATTGACCAGAGGTATACTGCTCGCGATGCCTACATCCTTAATGAAAGATCCTGTTTCCTGGCTTTATCCTCCCGTCGAACCCTACGACACCGGCCGTCTGAAGGTTTCGCCCGTCCACGAAATTTACTATGAGCAGAGCGGCAATCCCTCGGGCAAGCCGGTAGTGTTTCTGCACGGCGGTCCGGGCGGCGGCTCCGAGCCGAAACAGCGGCGCTTCTTTCATCCCGAAAAATATCGCATCGTCAACTTTGATCAACGCGGCTGCGGCAAGAGCACGCCCTACGCGTCTCTGGAAGCCAACACCACCTGGGACCTGGTCGCCGACATCGAGAAAATCCGCCAGCATCTCGGGATCGAACGCTGGCAGGTATTCGGCGGATCGTGGGGCTCCACGCTTGCCCTCGCTTATGCCGAGACGCATCCTGATCGGGTTACCGAACTCGTACTGCGCGGCATTTTCCTGCTCCGCAAGCAGGAGATCGACTGGTTTTATCAGCGCGGCGCGTCGATCCTTTATCCCGACGCCTGGGAACCTTACCTGGCCCACATCCCCGAGGCCGAGCGCGGCGATCTGATGTCGGCTTATCACCGTCGCCTGACCAGTGACGATCACGCGGTACGCCTGGCGGCGGCGAAGATCTGGAGCGGATGGGAGGGTGCAACCTCCAAGCTGCTGCCCGATGCCGACTTCACCAGCCATTACGAAGAAGATGAGTTCGCTCTCGCCTTCGCGCGGATTGAAGTCCACTATTTCGCCAACAAGGGTTTCTTCGAAACCGACGACCAGTTGCTGCGCAATGCCACGCGCATCCGCAACATTCCCGGTGTGATCGTGCAGGGCCGCTACGATGTGGTCTGCCCGATGGAAAGCGCCTGGGCGCTTCATCGTGCGTGGCCGGAAGCCGAGCTCATTATTACGCCCGACAGTGGTCACAGCGCCTTCGAGCCGCCGAACAGCCGCGCTCTGGTCGCCGCCACCGACAAGTTTGCCGGCTGCCCATAGAGGTTGAGCTCCCGCCGGCGAGATTTTTTTAGCAACACGTGAGGTCATCATCATGTTTACTGGATTAGTCGAAGAAGTAGGAACCATCGCCAGCATCGTGGAACGCGGTGGAAATCACCGCATCACCATTCACGCTCCCAACACCGCAAAGGAACTCCATGAAGGCAACAGCGTCGCGGTCAGCGGCGTCTGCCTGACCGCACTCGACATCAAGCCCGGGTCGTTCTGCGCCGATCTCGCCGCCGAAACCTGGAGACTGACGTCGCTCTCCCGCATCACCGAGGGAGCGCAGGTAAATCTGGAACTACCGCTCAAGGCCGACGGCCGCATGGGCGGACACATGGTGCAAGGGCACGTGGACGGCACAGCGCGCTTCGTCGCGCTCGAACCGATTGCCAACGCCGACGATTTCTGGCTGCTGTGCGATATCCCCGAAGATCTCGAGAAATACGTAGTCTTCAAGGGATCGATCGCGGTCGAAGGCATCAGCCTGACCGTCGCTAAGCTGGAAGGCCTGCGGCTCACCATCGCCATCATTCCGCATACGGTGAAGATGACGAACCTGGGATCGCTAAAGCCTGGCGATCCGGTCAATATCGAGACCGACATCGTCGCCAAGTATCTGGAGAAGTGGACTCATCGCGATGAGCAGACCGGGGCGCTGACGGTCGATCGACTGGTGGCGCAGGGATTTTAGGCCGTGGCGACAGAAGCCTTATGCTCCGCTGGCAACGCTAACGCCGACGGAGTGTAATGGGAGAATCCATGTCTGGATGGCTGCTTATAGTCGTTGTGCTTATTGCCTACCTGGTCTTGACCCAGTGGCTTTTGCCGAAGCTCGGCGTTCCCACCTGAAAGGTTCGAGGCAGCGCCGGGTCCCGGTGCGATATTCCACAGAATCCGAACGCGTCGGCGGCCCAAACTCCTGCGGCGAAAAAAATCGACGGCCAACCATGAGAATCCATGCGTTGTCGCTGCCCTCGCCTGCTGTTGGATCGTGGGGATTAGAGCCACATGAATAACCTGGTTAGAATAATCTTTTTCGTCGCCGTCGTCGGTGTAGGAACTGCGGTAATTTTACCCAGCCATCATGCTCTGGCGAATGGCCAGACTGAGCGCAGCGCGGCTTCGCCGACAAAAACGGACACTCAGGCTGTCGATCCTTTGGCGCCCGGCAGCGCCCAACTCATCAATCCCGATGACCTGCTGGCTATTCTTCAGTCCGCCCACGGCGCAAAACCCCTGATCCTCAACGTCGGTCCTCATCTCATTTTCATGCAGGCTCACATTCCGGGTGCCGAGTTCGTCGGCTCTCCCTCGGATTCGCAAGGGGTGGAATCGTTGCGGCGCCGGGTGAAGCCGCTGCCGCGCAATGCGTTCATCGTGCTCTATTGCGGGTGTTGTCCTTGGGGTCACTGTCCTAATGTGCGTCCGGCTTATCGCGAACTGCAAAAAGCGGGCTTCACCAACGTGAAGGTACTCTACATTGCCGACAACTTTGAAACTGACTGGGTCAACAAAGGCTATCCCACCGTTAAGGGCCAATAGAGCCGGCCAAGAGAATACTGCGAATCATGTGGACTGTTGAACTCGCTGCTCAGACAGATCAACTTTCCATGACACAGGCAAAGTGACCTGCCCACAAGGACTAATCCTATGACCGCGCCCATTTCCCCCACTACGATCGGCAAAGCCAGCGATCATCTGGCCAACGAACGCACTTTCCTGGCATGGATTCGCACCAGCATCAGCGTTATTGTGTTCGGGTTTGTGGTGGCAAAGTTTGGAATCACCTTGCGCGAATTCTTGCGCATGCAGGGCAATACCAGGCATGAGAGCGGAATGTCATTGGCTATTGGCGTCGGCTTCATGGCGATGGGCATCTTTATGGCGCTGATATCGCTGGTGCGATACCGGACAACTATGCAGCGTCTGAACGCTGATGAGTTCCAGGCGGCAGACACCATCGTTGTGGTTCTGGGCTTAGTTGCTGCGCTCTTCGGAGTGATTCTGGCGGTGTATTTGATTTATACAGCCAGAGCCCTTTAGTCAGCCCTTGTATTCTTGTCATCCCGAACCCGGCTTCAGCCGGTGAGGGATCTGCTTTTCAAGCCTTTCAGCAACCATTAAGGCGAGTACAAACTTTCGCTGCCTGGAATCGAATGTCTCAGGGAGCTTCGAAGCGGGGCTGGTGTTGTGGCCGCCGCGCGCCAAAGTACTTTTCAAAGTCCATCGAGTCGAACTCCAGAAATTCCTGCACAATCGGCTCCTGGCACTTGGCCATCTCCGCAAACGTTCCGAAGAAGATCGCCTTGGCTTCATACAAGAACAGGAGCCGGTCCGCCAGCTTCTTGGCCAGAGCCATGTCGTGCGTCACCACAATGCTGGTGAGCTTCAACTGCTTCTTGAGCTTCTTGATCAGGTCACCCAGCAGATGCGCCATCAGCGGGTCGACCATGGTCGTCGGCTCGTCGTAGAGTACGGCGTCGGGCTGCGCCGCCAGCGCCCGGGCAATCGCCACCGAGCGCTTCATTCCAGTCGACAGATCCGACGGCAGCAGATCGCGAAACTCGCGCACTCCCACCATGTCGAGCAAGCCATCGATGATCTGGTAGATCTGCTCTTCCTCCAGCCCACCACGCTCGCGCAAGGGAAACGCCACGTTCTCGCCCACGGTCAGCGAATCGAAGAGCGCTCCGTTCTGGAAGACCATGGTTACCTTCTTGCGAATGCGCTCCAGATCGGGCTCGGCATAGTCGGTGATGTCTTCGTAGGCCACCCAGATTCGCCCTTTGTCAGGCTTGAGGAAGCCCATGATCTCGTGCAACGAGACCGACTTGCCCACGCCGCTTCGTCCCAGAATGCAGACGGTCTCGCCCGGCATGACGTCGAAGCTGACGCCGTCGAGCACCACATTGCTGCCAAATGCCTTGTGCACATCCTGAAATTCGATGTAGGGCTTTCGCGTCGTTCACCTGGGCTCGATGCTCCTTGTCATGTTCTGAAACGCCAGGGACCGATGCTACCGGCTGTTGCCGCAGAATCTCTTCGTAGTCCTCGGTCGTATTGATGTTCTTGAACACCGCCGCCGAGAACCCGGCAGCAACAATCTCCGGTTCCGAAATCTTGCGCGTAGCCACCCGCGAGAACAAGTTGCCGATCTTGTAATCGCCGCTCTGCAGCGCCTGTTCCGCCGGCGCCAGCACCCGGCGACGGTACATCGCGCAAAGCGGTTGCGGCCCACCCACGGCATCCGGAACCACAATCAAAGTGTCGGTCGCTCTTGCCTGCTCCACCAGCCAGAGGAGAAACTTCGTCCTCCATCAGCGGCATGTCGACCGACAGGATCAGGTTCAAATCGGTCTCGGTCGCACGCAACGCGGCGTGGATTCCGCCCAGAGGCCCACAACCCGGGTGGACATCTTCGACCACTTCGCCAAAAGCCGCATATCGGTCTCGCGGACCGACAATAAATGTTTTCTTTCCAATCGCCGCCGTGATCTGCAGCGCATGCTGCAACAGGTTTTGTCCGCCATAAGACAGCAATGCCTTATCGGAGCCCATGCGTGAGCTGCGTCCGCCCGCCAGGACAAAAGCAGTTACATCTTCCACGCCGACATGATACTCGACTTCCGCTTTTCGCTCTTCGCTATTCGCTATTGGCTCTTAGCCTTTTGCTGTTAGCTCTTAGCCAGCTAACACGCCGAGCGGCCGCAGTTCGGCGCCGTACCTGAACGGACTCTTGATTTCTTCGAAGCGGACCTACCGTTGAAAGGGTGGCTTTCGTATGCCGGGCCCGAGGCGATCGCCTAATCGCGCATCGGTGAAGGCGGTTAATGGCGGCTTTGACGAAGAGTAACGAGTGAACCTTTCCTAAGGTTGCCCAAATTCTCGCTTGCTAACCCAATTCTTGCTTGCTAAAAGCTAAGAGCTAACGGCTAAGAGCCCTTTGCGCATTTCGCGGGAGGGGTGTTGCGAAGAGCGAACAGCGGCCTTTACGCGTGCGCCGGCTTGAAGGTATTGGTCTTGGGGATGCAGCCGTTGATCTCGATGGCCACAATGCGTCCGGCGTGGTCCAACTCGAGGGTAGCGGGAGCGCTAACACAGCGTCGCCATTAAGTCCGGGGATGGAGATAAATACCCGATTTTCCACGCAAACGGCTGTGGGATCGCGTTTGAGGAACGAAAGAGCAATGTTCGTTGCGGCACATTTTGGGCAGCATGAAAGCTAAGATCGGCTACATCGCCGGTCTCAGAAACGTGATATTGCCGCTTCCACCGAAATCCGCGATTGCACTTCATCGCCCTCGACCTCGACCTGGGGCTTGAAGCAAATGTAATACTCGAATCCGGATTCAGGATCGAACGCACTGCGGTCCACTTGGAATGCCATAGGCGGCCTCCTCCGACGCCGCGCAACTTGGGATTGCATAGTAAATCAACCCCGCCCCAGGTGCAAAGTCGCTAATCTTTGACTTCAGGCACTCGATTCGCAACCCGAAGAGGGACAATCCTGCGCTGGCTCTCCTGGATTGCAATTCGGCGACAGCCGGCGGCGTGTTTCAGGGCCAACAGCCGCGATCCAGTGAAGGCTCTGGTATATTTCGGTGATAGCTGATTTCGGTTACAGCATGCCCATCTTCTCGCCTACAGAGTTTGCGAAGGAACAAGTTGAGGCGGTGCAGGACTATTCCCTGCTCGCCGGCCGCTCCCTGACCAACATCTTTGCCCGCCCCCGCTATTTTGCCGACACCCTCATGCAAGCCGACCAGATCGGGGTAGGCTCGCTGCCCATCGTCGTGCTGACCGGCTTCTTCACCGGCGCGGTTCTGGCGCTGCAGACCTCCAGCACGCTGCAGCAGTTCGGTTCGCTGTCGCTGACCGGACAAGCTGGTCTCGCTTTCCATGGTGCGAGAGCTGGGACCGGTGCTGACTGGCTTGATGGTGGCCGGCCGCAACTCCAGCGGAATGGCCAGCGAACTCGGATCCATGAAGGTAACCGAGCAGATCGACGCCATGCGCGTCCATGGGTGTCGACCCTTCGAAGAAACTGGTTACGCCGCGCGTGATCGCCAGCTGCATCATGCTGTTCTTTCTCAGCATCATCTCCAACCTGGTCGGACTGACGGGCGGCTTCATGATTTCCTATGTGCTGCTGGGGCTCGATCCCAATCAGTACTGGACTACTGCGTACCAGGCGCTGCGCTTTGGAGACGTCTTTATGGGCCTGTGCAAGCCCGTCGTGTTCGGCTTCATCATCGCCAGTATTGGCTGCTATTACGGCCTATCGGCGAAGGGCGGCACGCAGGGCGTCGGCCGGGCCACCACGCAAGCCGTAGTAGCGGCCTCCGTGCTCATCCTGGTAAGCGATTTCTTTCTGACCCGGCTGTTGATGGGAGTTTTTCAGTACTGACCTCATGTCGATCCTTGCCCCACCACTGGAGCAACGCCAGCCGTCGGTTTCCTCTTCGGGCGAGCCTGTCATACGCTTCGAGGATGTCGCTATTGCGTTCGATCATCCCGTGCTGGAGGGCATTTCGTTCCAACTGCCCCGCGGCGAAACCAAAGATGCTGATGGGAGTGGCGGGCACGGGAAAGACTCTGATCCTGAAACTCGCCATGGGATTGTTGAAGCCCGACTCCGGAACGCATCAAGTTTCTCGACGAACGACATTACCCAGATGCGGGAGGAGGACGCTGTTCGCGGTTCGTCGCAAGATTGGAATGGTGTTTCAGGAGAGCGCGCTGTTCGATTCTCTGACGGTGGAGGAAAACGTCGCGTATCGTCTGATCGAGGAGACCGGCAAGGTTACCGACGAGATTCATGCCCGCGTGCTGGAGGCGTTGCGCTTCGTTGAACTGGAACACACCGTCGACTTGTTTCCGTCCGAGCTTTCCGGTGGCATGCGGCGCCGCGTAGCGATCGCCCGGGCCATCATCACCCAGCCCGAAGTGCTGCTCTACGACTCGCCCACCGGCGGACTTGATCCGGTCACCTCCAACACGATCATCGAGCTGATCGTGAAGCAGCGCGATGTTTACCAGACCAGTTCCCTGCTGGTCACGCACCGCCTGCAAGACGCCTTTACCATGGCCAGCCATTACTTCGACCGCGAGCAGAACAAGATGGTGCCCGTTCCCGATGGCACCTCGCGCGACGTGCACACTAAGTTTCTGATTCTGCGCGACGGCAAGATTATCTTTGAAGGGACCGCTGCCGAGCTGTTGCGCTGCAACGATCCCTATATTCGCGAGTACTTGAGCTAGGCTTAGGCCTTGGCCGCCCCAGCGCGCATGCGTGCAAACTCGGCCTGGCGTTCTTTCATCCGCGCCAGCCGATCTCGTCCTTCCGGCGTGCCTTCCACTACTTTCTCGACGTTCTGCAGGAATTCCGGCGAGTTCAGCTTCTGCCGGATTTCCTTAAGAAAAGGATGGACGCGGGCGTACACAAAATACATTTCGCCCAACGTATCTGCCGCGAGCTCGGCATTGAGCGTGCCGTGGACGATCAGGGACGCGACCATCTCCCAGTAGCCGAGCACCTGCCGGACATAGGCATTTTCCTTGGTGCCGAAGCGCAAAGGTGACCGCCATAAATTCGTCAATCGACTTGGGGGCAAAGGTGGCAACAAAATCCCGCGCCTCGCGCATTACCGGTTCGCGGCGAAGATCGTACAGCTTCAGAATAAGTTCGGCATCGTGATGAGTAGGTTGCGAATTGCTCATGAATCCTCCAGAAGACATTAGGTTAGAGAAGCCGTCGCAAGGACGGCTTCTGGATGTGGGTAGTCGGACTTCGGTCTGGCTTTAGGCGGGCTGCTTTGCGTGCTCGGCCATCTTCGCAAAGGCCTCTTTCGCGCGGCGCTCCATCTCTTCGGGTTTAACGTCTTCGACGTGCTGTCCCAAAGCCCAGCGTGGCCGAAGGGATCGTCGATCTGGCCGTAGCGGTCGCCCCAGAACTGATTGGCCAACGGCATCGTTACCGTGGCCCCAGCCTTGACCGCCTGGTTAAACAGCTCATCGATGTTTCCCGGTACAGATTCAGAACGACCGTGCTTCCGCCTAGCGTCGTCGGCGACTTCGAGAATCCCGGAAACTCGTCGGCCAGCATGATGGTCGAATCGCCGATCTTCAGCTCGGCGTGCATTACTTTGCCGTCCGGGGTCTTGTGCACATTCAGGATTTCGGCTTCGAAGGCATTCTTGTAGAACTCCAGAGCCTTGGATGCACCGCTCACGACCAGGTGCGGAGTGATCGTGTGCTGGCCCTCACGCAGTGCTTTCACAGTTCCTGCCATATGGTGTTACCTTCCTTTCAAGGAATGCCCGGCACTCTGGCCGGGCGGAGTTTTAGCGAAGCAGCATCCGTCTATGATGCCACAGCTTCGGGCTTTATTTCCCGCGAGTAGTCACATTTAACCGTGCTTTCATCAACGGTTTTCTTCTTTCCACGGCGCTTGGGTTCATCGCTGTCCGCGCTCTCGGTGCGCTTGTTGTTCGGACAGACCAGGAAGCTTCCCGACTTCAGGTTCTTTTCCAGCAGATACGGGCTGCCGCACTCCGGACAGGGCTCGGCCACCGGCTTGTACGCCGAGGTGAACTTGCACTTTGGATAATTGGAGCAGCCGTAGAACAAATTGCCCCGGCGCGCTTTCTTCTCCGCCAGATCGCCCGTCTTGCACTCCGGACATTTCACTCCAATGTAGTTCTGCTTCACCCACTTGCATTCCGGATAACCGCTGCAGGAAATGAACTCGCCAAAGCGGCCATGGCGCAGCAGAAGATTGCGTCCGCACTCCGGACACTTCTCGTCCAGCGGAATGTCGGGCACTTTTTTCGCCCTGATCGAGCCGCCGCGTGGTCTTGCAGTCGGGATATCCCGTGCAAGCCATGAACTGCCCGAAACGTCCGCGCTTCAGCACCATGGGACGGCCGCAGTTCTCGCAATACTCTTCCTGCGTCGTCTCCTGCACGTCGGCCGAATCCAGATCCGGCAGGTCGATCGGATTTTCTTTGGTAAACGTGCAGCTGTCGGGATCGGTCTTGTCGTAGGAGCTGCACGCGTAGAACGATCCGTGCTTGCCCCACTTGATGACCAGCGGCGAGCCGCACCGTTCGCACTTCTCGTCGGTGGGCTTCTCCATCCGCTTCACGTTCTCCATATGCTTTTCGGCATAATGGAGTTCCTTCTCGAACTTCTTGTAGAAGCCCTTCAGCGCGTCGGTCCAGGTCTCCTTGCCGTCTTCGATCTCGTCGAGCTCCTCTTCCAGCCGCGCCGTGTACTGCGGATCGAAGATGTCCTTGAAGTTCTCCACCAGCAGATCGGTTACCACAAAGCCGATTTCGGTGGGGATAAACTTCCCGCCGATCTTCTGCACGTACTGGCGCTCCTGGATGGTGCTGATGATGGCGGAGTAGGTCGAAGGCCGGCCGATGCCGCGCTCTTCCAGCTCCTTCACCAGCGAAGCCTCGTTGAAGCGCGGAGGCGGCTCGGTGAAGTGCTGCTCGGGATTCAAGCCCTTCAGCGTCAGCTTCTGGCCTTCAACCAGCACGCGGCAGCTTGTGCTTGAGCGCCTCGTCCTCTTCGTCCTTGCTGTCCTTCGACTCTTCGTAAACCTTCAGGAAGCCTTCGAACTTGAGCACCGAACCGGTCACGCGGAAGCGGTAAACGTCGTTGCCGTTCTTGGCGTCGATGTCGACCGTCGTCTGATCGAAGACCGCGGGATTCATCTGCGAGGCCACAAAGCGCTGCCAGATCAGCTTGTAGACCTTGTACTCGTCTTCCTGCAGAAACTGCTTGATCGTGTCCGGATGGCGCGCCACCGAAGTCGGACGAATGGCCTCGTGCGCTTCCTGCGCGGCTCTTCTTCGACTTGTAGGTGTTCGGCGATTCCGGCAGAAATTCCTTGCCGAAATCTTTGCCGATGTACTCGCGCACCTCGGCCAGCGCATCGTTCGACACCTGCGGCGAGTCGGTACGCATGTAGGTGATGAGGCCGACCGTGCCCTCTTCGCCGCCGAGATCGATGCCTTCATACAGGCGCTGGGCGATCATCATGGCGCGCTTCACGCTGAAGCGCAGCTTGCGCGAAGCGTCCTGCTGGAACTTGCTGGTGGTGAACGGTGCAGCCGGACTGCGCCGGCGCTCGCGCGTATCGACCGAACGGACGCTCCAGTCGGCGGTCTCCAGCGCGACCTTGATCTTCTCGGCTTCCTCCCCGTTGGGAATCGCCGTCTTCTCTTCGCCGATACCGACGAAGCGGGCATCGAACGCCGGCGGCTTCTGCCCTTGCAGATGCGCGTCGATCGTCCAGTATTCTTCCTTGACGAACGCTTTGATCTCGCGCTCGCGTTCGACAATCAGCCGCAGAGCGACGGTCTGCACGCGTCCGGCTGACAAGCCGCGGCGCACTTTGTCCCACAGCAAGCGGAGAAATCTGGTAGCCCACCAGGCGATCGAGGACGCGGCGGGTCTGCTGCGCGTCCACCAGATTGGTATCGATGTCGCGCGGGTGCTGAAACGCCTCCTGCACGGCGCGCTTGGTGATCTCGTTGAAGGTCACACGGCGGATGATGACCGCGCCCTTCTTGCTCTTCCTTTTGCCGTCGACGCTGTCGCCGCCCAGTTCTTCGGCCAGGTGCGCGGCAATGGCTTCGCCTTCGCGGTCCGGGTCAGGCGCCAGATAGATGGCGTCCGCCGACTTCGCCAGCTTCTTCAGCTTGGCGACGACCTTTTCCTTGCCGGGAATGACGACGTACTCGGTGGCGAAGTCGTTGTCCAGATCGACCCCGAGCGACTTCTTGGGCAAGTCTTTGATGTGCCCGAGCGAGGCTTCGACCTCGTAGCCCGAGCCTAGATATTTTTGGATCGTCTTCGCCTTTGCCGGCGACTCGACGATGACTAAACCTTTTGCCAATGGAACCTCAATGATTGCGGATTACGTGTATGAAGCTAGCACGGGCGGCTGCCGACGGCAAAGCACCAGCGCCGCCCGCTCTTAGCTTTTAGCTCTTAGCTGTTAGCAAACGGCGGCGACTTCCGTCTTCTTAGGAGCCCTGACTCGCTTGTAGAACACAGTCAACATTCGGCGTATTTCATCCACCTCGGTGGCTAGATTCTCGTAGTCACCGGCTGGAAGATAACCCAGATCACGAGCCAGCAACATCAAGTAGGCGACTTCGCTAGCGGAGCCCATAGCAATCTGAATGAAACGGCCCATGTCGCCATCACCCCAGCGACCGCAACCCTCAGCAAGATTGGTGGGGACCGAAACTCCAGCCCGACGATCTGGCTACTCAGGCCAAACACTTCATGTTTCGGAAAGGTATCGGTGACGCGATATAAGGCCAGCGTCAATCGATGTGACCGCTCCCAGACTATCAGGTCTTTAAAATCTCTCATTAATTCCTCCATCAGTCTGGGCGCATACATGGTTGATTTCAGATTGCTAAAAGCTAAGAGCTAAAAGCCAAACGTTGCGACCACCCACTCCGTCACATACTCCTCACGTAATACTTCCCCGGCAGCGCTTTGATCCGGCCGCTCAACTCCAGCTCGAACAAGGCGGTGAAAATCTCCGACGAAGACAGATGAGAACTCAGACGCTCAACCAGTGCATCGATGTGAGTGGACTCATCCGCGCGTAACAGCGCCAGTATCCTTTTTTCGTGAGGCGGCAAGCTCGGCCCCCTGAAACAGTGATGCTGGAGCCTGCTCTTCCGATGCAGGCTGCTCGGGCGGCGTCAGCGCCAGACGGGTGTCGGCAGGCAGCTCCTCCCACACGTCTTCCCAGGTTGCAACCAGCGCAGCTCCCTGCTTAATCAGCGTGTTAGGACCCCACGCAGATTTGTTGGTCACGTTTCCCGGCACGGCGAAAACCTCGCGTCCCTGCTCCAGCGCACAGCGCGCCGTTACCCGCGTCCCGCTATATTCCGCCGCCTCGATCACCAAGACCCCGACCGAAATGCCGCTAATGAGGCGGTTACGAATGGGAAAGTTCTGCGGCGCCGGAAATGTGCCCAAGGGAAACTCGGTAAGGATCGCCCCTCCGGAATCGAGAATCTGGTCGGCTAGCTTGCGGTTTTCCTTGGGATAAACCTCATCGATTCCCGTGCCCCAGATAGCAACCGTGCCACCACGCGCGTTCAGCGCTCCGCGATGAGCGGCGGTATCGACTCCACGAGCCATGCCACTGAATATGACAAGTCCATGAGCCGCCAGGTCGCACGCCAGCCGCTCCGCCATACCCGTGCCATAGGGCGTTGGGTGTCGGGTACCAACAACAGCAATTCCTGGCTGGCCTATAACTTGCGCGCGCCCCTTCAGGTAAAGCACCAGTGGTGGATCGTAGATTTCCAGCAGCCTCCCAGGAAATTCCGCATCGCTTGGGGCAAGGATCTCGGCACCTTCTCCGCGAACATGGTCATACTCCGCTGCCGCCAGTTCCAGCGACTTTCCCAGCGCGATTCCCTGTGCTGCCGCCGCGGGCAGTCCAGCTCCCTCCAGCTCCGTCAGCGACGCACTGTAAAGACGCTCAATGCCGCCGAAGTGCTCCACCAGCTTGCGGCCTCGGCCGGCGCCGACTCCGGGCGTTAGAGAAAGGCCTAACCACTGCAATTTACGAGCTACGGCAAAATCCTTCGCCCGCACAGGAGTTTCAGCATTCATGTCAGGTTCCACGAGTTTGTCTTGCATCTTGGGCGGAGGGTAACCCGCGGAATGGTTACCGTCAAGGATGAGCATCACCGAGCAGCGTGAAAAACGACGCGAGCAGGCCTACGTCAGACGATCCGTCTCGAGCGTTTTGTCATCCCGAGCGAAGCCGAGCGATCTGCGACAGCGTCTTGTCGTCCCGAGCGGAACCGAGGAATCTGCGATAGCATTTCTCATCTCGAGCCAAGCCGAGCGATCTGCGACAGCGTCTTGTCATCCCGAGCGGAGCCCGAGCGATCTGCGACAGCGTTTTGTCATCCCGAGCGGAGCCGAGGGATCTGCGGTTTCCCAGCGAGGGAACCATGTCCTGACTTCCAACGCGGCGGTTTTGTTAGACTCGATCTTTCATGCCGGGCCTACGTATCTCTGCCATTTCCTTTCTCAACACGGCACCTCTCATGTGGGACTTCGAGCACGGCGATGCCGGCCGCGACTTCGAAATCGCCTACACCGTACCCTCCGAGTGTGCCGCGGCGCTGGCCGCAAACCAAGCCGACATCGGCATCATCCCGGCTTTCACCTACGCCCAGATCCCCGGACTGGTAATTCTGCCCAATATTGCCATTGCCGCAAAAGACCGGGTGCGCTCGATTTCGCTGATCAGTAAGAAGCCCATCGAGGACATCCGCACAGTTGCGACCGATACCTCGTCTCGAACCTCGGTCGCTCTCCTGCAGATCTTGTTTACGAAGTTCTTCGGCGGCCCACGCGATCTGACGCCCCACGCTCCGCAACTGGAGCCGATGCTGCGAGATCACGACGCCGCCTTGCTCATCGGTGATGCGGCATTGGAAGCTGAGTCGGCCACCGGCTACCACTCTTACGATTTGGCCCACCTGTGGCGCGAGGCGACTGGCCAGCCTTTCGTCTTCGCGTTCTGGGCCTTGCGGCTCGATTCGCTCAGTCGAAAACCCGAAAGCCTGGATCTAGCGAAGACCTTTCAGCAATCGCGCGACCACGGTCTGCAGCCGGAACACATCGACATCATTGCGCGAGAATGGTCTCCAAAACTGAGGCTGAGTGAAAATGACATCCGCAGCTATCTGACCGAGAACATCCATTACGACCTGGATCGCGAGAACCACGCCGGCCTCAAGCTGTTCCTGCAATACTCGGCTGAATTAGGACTCATTGCCGCGGCTCCCGACCTCCGCTTCCTCGGTCCGGTAGCCTTCGGCAGCGTAAGAAAATAATTCTCGGCGATCGCTTCCAGATTCCGGTGGTCATTTAGCGTTTGACCTGCTCCTTCATGGTCTGTTCTGCTTCTAAAGAAGAAAGCTTCTGACACCCTACGACAAATGATGATTCATCTCCTCGCAGCCGCCACAGTTAGAAATACGATCTGGCATACTGTTCGCCGCTTCGGCGGTCCCGGCCTGATCGCGCTGGGCCTGTTGGACAATTCCGTGATTCCCCTTCCCGGCAGCATGGACGCATCCACTATTCTGCTGGCGGCGGCGCACCATGAACCCTGGTGGTACTACGCCATCATGGCCACCATCGGAGGCGTGGTTGGCGGATACGTCACCTATCGTCTTGGGCTCAAGGGCGGCGAAGGCGCTTTGGAGAAGAGGCTATCGAAGAAGCGCGTGGCTCAGGTCTACCGCATCTTTCGGCGCTATGGATTCTGGTCGATTGCAGTCAGCGCCGTCTGTCCGCCGCCTATGCCCATTGTTCCGATATTGATTGCGGCGGGAGCGTTGCATTATCCGTGGCGCAAATTTATCGCTGCACTGTCGCTGGGACGCGGCGTGCGTTACACCCTGCTGGCCTATCTGGGCTTCCATTATGGACGCCACATTCTCCGCTGGCTGGGAAAGTATTACCAGCCCCTGCTCTACATCCTGATCGCGTTGGCCGTGGTTGGCGGGCTCGTCGCTTTGTACTACTGGCTGCGCCATAAGAGGCGCGGCAAAGACCGCTCCAGCGCCCGGCCCGTCCAAAAGCCGGCGTGAGGTAAGAACGCTCTTCGCTTTTAGCTTTTAGCTCTTCGCTCTTAGCTCTTCGCTCTTAGCTCTTAGCCTTCAGCTGTTTTCCTCGGCTTTTTGATTGCCCGTGGCGCCGAAGAGTATCGGTGTGACTTAAAGTTCGGCCCTCCCGTGGAATTGCCAACCCGAAGATACAGCCAGAAAGAATCTGTATGAGTACTACCTTTGCGCTTCGGCAGAGGAGCGCGAAGCGCAGAAAACCAGCGCCGCAGGCGCGGAAGAGCTTAGCCCAGCATGCCGGGCCCCCAAAGCGCGCCGTTTTTGCGTGAGTTGGGGTGGATGCAGCCGTAGGCGGAATGCTGGGTCAGGTGAAAAATCGGTCCGAGTCCCGTAGGGACGACAGAGGTTCTCACACAGACTCGAAAGAGCGCCTCGGTCCAGCTATGGACGTAACCGAAGGCGGAGTCCTGGATAATTTGAGAAAACTGACCCGGGTCCGCAAGGGCAACAGAACTTCTTCCGCGTTTGCTAATAGCTAAGAGCTAAAAGCTAAGGCTTCCAAACTTCCACCGCGTGGGAGCCGTGGCGAACAGTTTCTCGGGAAGCGCAAATACCTTCTTCGGCGTGACCCTGAATACCCAGCCGCTCTTGCTTGGCTGTATTGGCCATCCATATTTTTTCTTGCTCTCTGCGGAAAGCGCCGGCGGCGCGTCCTTGTACCCAATCTTCTCCGCTGTGCCTTCGACAATCACCAGCTCGTCGAGCCGTTCGTTGATCAGGATGCAGTTCGAATTCGTCGCCAGGTTTTTCGCCTTTCGCGTCGCATCCCCGGTGCCGAAGTAAAACGCGTCTTCAAACCACAGACCGTGCATGCCCATGGCGTGCGGACGCCCGTCGGGCCGAACCGTCACGATCACGTAATTGTGCGATTCGGTCAGCCGCTCCCGTGCCCACCGCCAGTCCAACATCCCTTTATCCGATTTCGAAATGCCGTACTGGGCAGGCATCACCGGGCGGCTGGCGATCGGCGTTCGTGGTATGCCATCGGGGGAAACAGTTTTCTTTCTGACGGACGATTTGCGCTTGGCAGGCTTAGTCGGCATCAGCAAATTGAAACGCCAAACGATTACGCAGTCAAGGTGGAACGATGGGCATTGTCTGTTCCCAAAAGCGCAACAGCGGCACCCGCGGCCGCTGTCGACGCAAACTGCCGTGAGAATCTCCTACTTGGCGCCGTGCTCGTCGGAGTGGTGTTTGGCTGCCTCCTCCGCGTGATGAGAGGCATAGTTGTGATGCCCCTGAGCTACCTGGGCATGGTGCGCTGCCTTTTCATGATCGCCGGCTTCGTGATGCTTGGCGGCTTCCCGATGATGATTGGCCGCGTGCTCATGATGATCGGCGGCTTCGGAGTGGTGATGTGCAGCTTCCTTTGACATGTGTGCGTTCCTTTCGCCTGAAGGATTCCGTTTCTCGAGCGGGAATCTCCTCGCCATTCTCCGAAGCACAAGTTGCAACCACGTTTCCGGGGCGTGAATTAAAGGTGAATCCTGCCCGGCTTGGCGATGGCTTTCGAGCTACTCACAAGAAAAAGCGGGGCCAAGGAAAGCCCCGCCTCCACGCTGTCACTGCTCAAAGTTTCAGCGATGGAAACCGCCTCCGCCGCCTCCGCCATGAAAGCCGCTGCTCATCCCGCCAAAGTGAGGAGCCGACACGCCCGCGCTGGTGGGTCCACGAAATCCGTTAGCAGGATGCCCGCCATATACCGGATGCCCGTTGACCGCACTGTGGACAAATGGTCTGCCATTGTAGGGATAGGGATGTCCGTAATACGGGGCGTAGCCCACCAGGTAGGGAGAATAAAATCCCCAGCCAAACGGGCTGTAAAAGATTCCGTCTCCGGGCAGCCAGGTGTAACCCACGAACAGCGGATCCCAGTACCAGCCTGCGCCATACCAGCCAGGACCACCAGGCCAATACGTATTGGCTACATCGACGTTGGCTTGCGCCAGATACTCTGAACGCAGATTGCTGAAGCGATACAGATCGGCGTTCTGATACTGAGCCTGGTTGAACTTGGTTGATTTCAAGTTCGCTGTATTGTTGATCTCCAGCTCATGGCCGGCCTTGACCTGGATCTGGCGATCTCCATCCTGCACCACGGCCTCGCCTTTGAAGACACGAACATCACCGTTGTCGGCATCGAAGCCGTACACGCCAGTCTTCAGCAGTTGCGTTGTGGTTCCGTCTTCCTGCACCTGCAGCAGATTGTCTTTGTGGATCTCGGCTACTTCCACCATGGCCTGCCCCTTCCACAGCGCCATTTCCGTATTCGTCAGATTAGGCGACACCATGGTCGCGGCACTGTTGTCGCCGATGCGGAAAAACACGCCTGGTGTCAGCAAGACTTCGGCCTTGCCCGCCTGGGTGGTCAGCGTCTGACCGGCCTGCAAATCCGCCGATCCCACAGACTGTGCACTCAGGGCTTCTGAACCAATGGCAGCTTGACCTTCTACATAATTAACTGTTCCTGGTAGCGCTGGAGTTGCGGCCCACGCGGGCGCAGACAGAATCGCTGCCAGGAAGAAACTTCCAATCCATTTCAACCTTGACAGCCTCATATTCGTTCTCTTTAGCCTCTGTTGATTAGATGTGAGATGGCTGATTTGGTCGCGGGGGCACAGCGGGCGAACTTCCGCCAAGCCCAATGTTTACTGGGGGTTTGAAGAGAGCGCTAACTAGATTTTGTTAATTATTGTTAAGCCAGACAAAACCGCCGACTCTTTGAGGAGAGTCGGCGGCGTTTGTTCGACCTGCCCGCCTCGCTGAACTGTCTAGAAGGCGAAGTAGGGTCCCGTGCCTCCCGGCGTGCTCATGGTGTCAATCGCCGTAAACATGTTTTTTCCGTAGAAGAACGACAAGCCCCAATCGAAGGCGCAGGCGGGATTCGAACCCGTACCGCAAGTCGCGGCCAGCGGTCCGCTCAGAGTGCTGAACGCGGTGTTGTTGGTGTTGAATAGAGTAGTCGTATCTTCAATACTGAAATTGACCGGAACCGCACTGCCCACCCCTGTGCCTGACGAATTCTCTCCCTGATTCGTAGCCGTCAGATTGTCGGGCGAGGTCGCCGGGCAATACCAAGTGTTGGGAGGGAGATTGCCGCCACACGTTGGTATTCCGGTTATCGCCGAATCCAGGAAGTAGTATCCGTTCGATCCGCTGTCGACAAAGCTTTGGGGATAAGGTTGTCCTGAGTAAGTCGTAATAAAATCGCCGGCATTGTTTCCGGTGTCCGGAACCTGGTAAACGACGGCGCTTCCCAGCCCATTGTTCGTTTCCGTTCCAATGCCGAAGACCAGAGAGCCATCAACCGTCGAGGACCCTCCATCAGGAACGGAAGGCAACTGAATCAGCACTCCATTATTGTCCACCGCAAACATAGTCACCGGGTTTGGCAGCTGCTGCCCGATGGTCACGTAGGTCGGAGTGCAACCAGACGACGGGCAATCATAGTAAACGTCCGGGATAGTCGAGTTCTGCGTCGTACAAGCTGCGCCACAATCCTGCTGGAACAAACCAACGCCAATGATCGCGTTAGCGCCGAACGCGTCCACGCTGCCGCCCTCATTCGGACCCGTGGTCTGACTTGAGCAACTGCTCGGAGGCGCCGGCGAGGTCGTCGATGGAATCATGATTTGCACGGGAACGTTGGAAGCCGTTTCCCCTGCCACCGTAATGTCGGCCGTGGCGACTGATCCCCACGTAAAGCCATCCAGAAACACGGTGCACTCATAGAGTGGATTGCCGCTGGACAGGTTTTCCGCGGGCAGTGACAGGCTCAGCACACTGGATACAACGCGAAAACCCGAAGAGCCGGTATCGACCGTCACGTGATCGATCGTCTGACACGTCGTGGTTCCCGGCACGCAGATCGTAACGGTGGCAAAGGGCACATTGGCAGAAATAAAATTCGCCGGGTCGGGCCCGGAGTCCACCACGATTGGCGCGACATTGGAGCCCGCAGTCTGCGGGTTCACCGTCACCGATGCTGTACCGGATACGACCGTATTCTGGGTCGAGGTAGCCGTCACCGTATCGACCAGGCTTGTGGTTACCACGGGCGCAGTCAGCAGTCCCGAGCTCGAAATCGAGCCCGCGCTTGCACTCCAGTTCACGGCCGTACTGAAATTCCCTGTACCCGTCACCGTCGCCGAGCACTGACTGGTTTGACCAGACGTCACCGTAGATGGCGAGCAACTCACACTCACCCCGGTGACGACCCCGATGTTGTTGCCGCTGCTGCCGCAGGCAGCCAGCAGCGACACAGTTGCCAATACCAGCAAGAATCCTAGTTTGCGCACGCGATTGTCTCCTTCAGCGAATCTCGCTGGCTTGGACGCCTTGCGGCACTAATTGTGGAATGTAGGCCACGCCGTGGAAGCTGCGCATGTGCCCTGTCTGATACAGCACCAGTCCTGGCGTTTGAATCGCCATTGGACCCCGCCCCCGCCGCACCGGTACTCCGTCTTGCTGCGTCTGCGTGGCTGTTGTTTGCTGGGCGACGGCCTGCTGAGCTTGCTGGTAGTACGGGCCCAACAACTGCTCAAGGTTAGGAGGAAATTGGCCTTCCCACGCGACCCCGAACACAGCGCCGCCGGGCGTAACATATTCGCGCACCTTGGCGCCCGAGGCCATCGTGATCTCGTGCAGGACGTACGTGCGATTGTCGACGCTGCTCAGCGTCCCTTTCATACGGGCCTGGTCGGCGAGCACCGACGCCGCGTTATCGCCCAGGGCCGCCCATGCGTTGAAAGGGAGCAGCAACACAAATAACGCAAGCAAAATGTCCAACCCGCCCGTAGAACGAAGTCCAAAACAGGTAAGAGACTTCATGATTCCTCCGCCACCGCTGCGCAGGAAACAATGCTCTGCTCCCGAAGCGCAAGGCTCCATTATCCGGCATTTCTTGGTCTGAGCGTTGTAAATCGAGTGACTTCTACTTTATAAACTCGACTTCAACAACATTGTTTCGCGCTGAGCTTTGTCCAATTCAGGCTATTCCGCGTTGTCCGCGTTTATTTCGTGTCGCACCGCCGCTGTTGTCCCCGCTTCCCTACCGGGTCTGAGAACGCTAGAATGAAGAGCAGGGTTGTACGTTGCTGCTTGTGACCTTCTATGTCTTTGACCAAAACAGAAGCGCTTGAGATGTATCGCTCCGATGACCTGATTGGCATTGGAATGGAAGCCGACGCCATACGCCGCAAACTGCATCCGGACGGTGTGGTCACCTACATCATCGATCGCAACATCAACTACACCAACTTTTGCACCGAATATTGCACCTTCTGCGCCTTCTACCGCCCGCTGAAAGGCAAACTGGCGAAAGAAGGCTACATCCTCGATCTCGACACCATTTATGACAAAGTTCGCGAGACCGTCGAACTCGGCGGTACCGGCGTCCTGCTACAGGGCGGACTGCATCCTGATCTGAAGATCGAGTGGTACGAAGACTTGCTGCGCGGTGTGAAGCAACGCTTCCCGCAGGTCCACATGCATTGCTTCTCTGCGTCAGAGATCATCTGCATCGCCGAGGTTAGCGCTCTTAGCATTGAAGACACCATCAAGCGCCTGCGTGACGCCGGACTCGATTCCATCCCCGGTGGGGGCGCCGAAATCCTGGACGACGAAGTCCGCTACAAGATCGCGCGCCTGAAATGCCTGACCGACGACTGGCTCAATGTCCATCGCACCGCGCATAAGCTCGGTATGAGAACCACGGCGACCATGATGTTCGGCGTAGGCGAAACCTACGAGCACCGCATCAATCATTTCCAGGCGATCTACGATCTGCAGGAAGAAACCGGCGGATTTACCGCGTTCATCCCCTGGTCGTTTCAGCCGCAGAACACCGCTCTGGGCGGTCGCGGATGGGAAGAAGCCACCGCCGTCGAGTATCTGAAAACGCTGGCCATCGCGCGCATCTTCCTCACCAACTTCGAGAACGTTCAGTCGAGCTGGGTCACGCAGGGATTGAAGGTCTGCCAGACCGGCTTGCGCTTCGGGGGCAACGATGTGGGCTCGGTGATGATCGAGGAGAATGTGGTGCGCGCCGCCGGCGTTCGCAACTGCACTACCGAAGAAGAGTTGCGCCGCATCATTCGCGACGCCGGCTTCCGTCCCGCCCAACGCGACACGCTGTACACCAAGTTCTTCCTGAACTGAATTTCCTTTCGGTGCATAAAACAGGCATTCCATCACGCGGTAGCACCGCCCTGTATCCGGAACGGCATCTACGTACAACCTCTGTAACCGGACGCCAATTACAATTGCGGTGGCAGCTCGACCCGTTGGCAAATCGTTCGCGCTGGTGGAGCGAAAGGACTAGGGAAAATGGCCGAGAAAATTGCAAAAAATACCGTCTGTTTGTGGTATGACCGGGATGCCGAGGCCGCGGCCAGATTCTACGCAGAAACCTTCCCCGACAGTAGCGTGCGGGCGGTGCACCGCGCTCCTTCCGATTATCCCGGCGGCAAGGCGGGCGACGCGCTGACCGTCGATTTCGTCGTGGCTGGTATTCCCTGCCTGGGTCTCAATGGCGGTTCCGCTTTCAAGCACAATGAAGCCTTCTCTTTTCAGGTCGCGACCGACAATCAGGAAGAAACAGATCGCTATTGGAACGCCATTGTCGGCAACGGCGGTCAGGAAAGTCAGTGCGGCTGGTGCAAGGACAAATGGGGCATCTCGTGGCAAATTACGCCACGAGTATTGACCGATGCGCTGGCGACAGGGGGCGAAGTGGCCAAGCGGGCCTTCGAGGCGATGATGCCAATGAAGAAGATTGATGTGGCGGCCATCAAAGCGGCAGTGCGCGGCTGACCGTGGCGCTGGATTTTTGACGGCGTCTCTCACGACGATGCTGCGGATAATGTTTACGGCACACGAGGAAATCGTGATGCAAGCGGCCGGAGTTCGGAATTGCTTCGAACGACCGACCCGTCCACGTACTGCGCTGTGATTCCTACTGCTGCCGAGAGGGTTTGGAGACCAATATCGATCGCCCCGGAATGTCGATGGTGAGCGCCCTGCTCGACCAGAAGTCCAGGCCAACAACGCAATCGTAAATAATGTCGGAAAATGATGTTGGCGCGGGTGCGAGGCTGATCTGCGGCGCTGCGGCAAGTGAGATCTGGGGCAGAGATGTGTCGTAACGAGTCTGCATTCCCCCGGCAACGGTGCGCCTTTCGATCTTCCTAACTCCCTTGCCATCTTTTTCTATTCCCAGACGATCCATATACCGGCTACTCACGGTAAGGCTTGGGCTACCGGTATCGATTTCACATTGAGCGGGCTGGTCGCCAACGAGGAAATCGGCGAAGACATCGAGCGTGATTCCCCTCTGATCGTCGAACTTCATAGGCGCGGATGTCGCGGCTGCCCGCCTTTGTGCCAAAGAGTCAGGCGTCTCGAAGATCACAACTTTGTTGACGAAGTCGAAGGTCACGGGCTGCTCACGAAAATCATTGAGCGAGACGATGCCGTCGAGGTGCATTTTATCCAGAACATCCCAGCTCCCCACCAGCGTATTCTTCTTCACCACCGGCCCGACCGAAAGCTCTGGAACGACAAACAGGGGAATGTCCAGCCGCTCACCCGTCATGCGGAACCCAGTGAACTGGCCCGCCGGTTTGCCATGAACTTTTTCGATCAGGCTGGGAGCGAGAATATCCAAGCCAGCCCCAGTGTCGAAGATGACCTGGGCGGAAATTGTGCCGCCAACTGTAGCGGGCAGGATCACCATGCCGTCAGAATTGGTCGTGAAAGGAATGGAAACCGGTTTAGATTTCGCCAATACCGGCGCGCTGATCAGGAAAGCTAAGAACAATGCAGCAAGGGTTCGCATCGGGACCTTGAGGAAACGAGTGTTCCGGCCACATGGCTTTACGAAGCCGCAGTATTTTTTGTTCCGAATGGCAACCAATCCGCTTTGCAGGGGGGATTCCAATCGCTGACGCCGTAGAATTTGAACTGACTGAAAATCGATTTGAGGTCACGGCCAGCGACGGTGGGTTTGCTGTAAGGGGCGCGTCGCTTACCGCAACGTCCCCACCTTGGCCACCGGCCAGTATCCAAAGACCGCCTTACCGTAGATGAAGTCCTCGTCGACCGGGCCGAAGTCGCGGCTGTCGTTCGACAGGTTGCGATGATCTCCCAGCACAAAATAGCAGTGCGGCGGCACGACGGTCTCGGGATAGGAGCGCACGTCCTCGTAAACCTCGGGCACATAGGTTTCGCGCAAGCGATGATCATTGACGTAGACCACGCCGTCATCAATCTTGACGCGATCGCCGGCAACGGCAATCACGCGCTTGATGTAGCTTTTCGCTGGATCGCGCGGATAACGAAAAACAATCACATCGCTGCGTTCGATGGGCTCCAGCTTGTAAACAAACTTGTTGATGAAGACGCGTTCCTGGTCCTGCAGGGTCGGCATCATGCTGGTGCCTTCGACTTTGACCGGCTGGTACAGAAAGATGATGAAAAACGCCGAGACGGCCAGCGAGATGATCACGTCGCGCAGCCACCCCGAAACTATAGGCCTCACCCGCAACGAATTCGCGGGCAACGCTGGCGCTGCTTTCGCATGACCCGAAGCTGTATCGGAAACGCCACTGGCCGGATTTTCAGGGTTCTGAGCTGAACTCATCTCAATAGGTTAGACGTTAACCTACCATTATAGTTTCAGCCGCCCTGCGCCGCATATGGGCATCAACGCATTTAGCGGATAGTTGAGAAACCCTCCTTCCTCTAATACTCGCCAGGGCGAACTAGGGGTTGTCGGACCATGGTTTGGGCAGATCTGCCCTTTCTCCGATACAATGCATCGCTAGGATGTGCCCCATGAACAAACCAGCACTACTCATTCTGATAGCGTTGCTTGCGGTGGTTTGCGTCGCCCAGGGTGATCACGTTCCCGCCTACAACAATGGGCCGTTGAAAGCCGGCGACGCGTTGCCCATCCTCCCCAACGATCAGTTGACGGGCGAGGCTTTCAAGTTTCCCTATCAGGTTCGGGCCTACCAATTGGCGGCCAAGATTCCCGCTGTGCTGAATCAAATGCCTTGTTATTGCTACTGTGAACGCATCGGGCACAGCAGCCTTCATACTTGTTTCGAGAGCACGCATGGATCGCATTGCGGAATTTGCATGAAAGAGCTCTTTTACACCTACGAGCAGACCAGACTGAAGAGAACACCGGCGCAGATCCGGGCCGGAATCATTCAGGGCGACTGGAAATCCATCGACTTGGAATCGGCAGCGAAAAGCGACTAACTAGAGCTGACTTCACCGTTTGATTCCTTGAGTGGGTTGACGTCTTCCTTAGTTGCGGGTATAACTCAGCGAAACAACCTGCTTGTGATTTGGGGTTTTTCCACACCTCTCTGCGGTTCTCGGTCACGAACGACCCAAGGGAAGCCACCGGATGAAGAAAAAAGTCGCGGGAAAAGTTAAAGAGATGGCTTCCAAGCCCAATAAAGATAAGAACTTGAGAACAGTACCACCAACGTTCGACAACTCTGGCCGAGGAGCCAAGTCGATGAGACTAGCAGACGATCCCCGTTTTGCACAGGCTGTGCAAAACTACGAGGCTGGACTCAAAGCTCTTCAAGTGCACAAATATGACCGGGCCAAGGCCTGTTTCGAGAAGGTTGTCGCTGGGCCAAGCCCGGAACTTGCCGATCGGGCCTCGGTTCACCTCAGTACCTGCAACCAGCAGCTCAGCCGGGCCTCGACTACCTTCAAGACGCCTGAGGAGCAGTTTGACTACGCCGTGTCGCTGATGAACATGGGCGACTATGTAACCGCGCGCGAGAACTTTGAGATGCTCGTGAAGCGATCTCCCAAGCTCGACTTCGTCTGGTACGGTATGGCGTCGTTGAATTGCCTGACCGGCCACTTTCCCGAAGCTATCCAGAGCTTGAACGAATCGATCCGGCTGAATCCCGCGAACCGTTACCAGGCGCGAAACGACTCCGATTTCAAGAACCTGGCTGACGATCCCAGATTTACCGAACTGCTTTATCCTGATAACAGTGCGGACGCGCCATCTGAATCTGAAAAGTGGCATTTCTAGAAGCCGCGAGTCTGGCAGTATCCATGCAGAGTTACTCCATCCTCTGAAATGCGGGCCCTGAACGTTGTCGCCATGGGCGGAGGCACTGGCCTGTCCACGCTGCTTCGCGGTTTGAAGAACTACGTGCGGCCGGCTGCTGGCGAGGTCCCGCCGGGCGAACTTCCCGCGATCGCCGATCTGTCCGCCATCGTGACGGTGAGCGACGACGGCGGATCCAGCGGGCGTCTCCGCAAAGAACTGAACCTCCCGGCGCCCGGCGATGTCCGCAGTTGCATTGTCGCGCTTTCGGAAGAGGAAGCGCTGCTGTCGCGCCTTTTCCAATATCGCTTCCCTGCCGGCGAAGGATTGGGAGGACACAGCTTCGGAAATTTGTTTCTTTCGGCGATGACGGCCATCACCGGCGACTTCAGCCAGGCAGTAAAACATTCTTCAGCGATTCTCGCCACCCGCGGTCACATTTATCCTGCCACCACCAGTAATGCCCAGCTGTACGCCATCATGGACGACGGCTCATTTGTTGGCGGAGAGACCAACATTACTGCCAGCGATCGTCGCATCGTTGAGCTTCGCATGGCGCCGGCCAATGCAAGAGCCCTGCCGACGGCTCTGGAGGCCATCGAGAACGCCGACTTAATCACCATCGGGCCAGGATCGCTGTTCACCAGCCTGGTTCCGAACCTGCTGGTGCGGGATGTTTCCAAGGCGATCGCTAATTCGCGCGCCGTGAAGGTTTTCGTATGCAATCTGATGACGCAGGCGAATGAGAGCCTGGGGCTATCCGCTGCCGATCACATACGCGCTTTGTACAAACATGCCCGTCATCACTTCTTCGATTACGCGTTCGTCAATCGCGCACCGGCATCTTCGGCCCTGGCCCTGAAATACGCGGAAAAGCGCCAATCGCAGATTGAGCCTGACGTAGAGCAAATCGAAGCGCTTGGGGTGAAGCCGGTTCTCGGCGACTACTTGCTGGAGGAGATGCGCCCGGATGGCCTGGTCGCCCGCCACGACACTCATCGGGTTGCGCAAGACCTGCTGCAGCTTATGATGGAGTTGCGCGAATCCCTGGTTCCTGCTCTGCGCCGGGACTCGTAGCTCACTCGCACATCTGGATCGAAATGCCTAAGCCCGCCTCTCGCTCTATGAAAGCCGCGAAGAAAAAGTCCCCCAAATTTGCTATCGCCATCCTGGCCGCTGGAAAAGGCACGCGGCTGAACTCGCGGCGCCCCAAGGTCCTGCACGAGATCGGCGGCAAACCGCTGCTGGCTCACGTTGTGGCCGCCGCGGCCGAAGTCGTTTCTGCAGATAGCATCTTCGCCATCATTGGCCACGAAGCGGAACGCGTACGCAAAGCTCTGCAAGCCACCGGGGTTGATTTCATCCTGCAAAGCGAGCAACTCGGTACCGGACACGCCATGATGACCGCCCGCTCGGCCATTCAGGGCTTCGATCATGTTCTGGTGCTCTCGGGCGACGTCCCCCTGATCAAAGCGGAGACGATTGCCCGAGTTCGCGACTTCCATATCGCAAATCATGCGGCGATGACCATGCTTACTGCCGAACCCGAAGATCCTACCGGCTACGGCCGGGTCTTCCGCAAAGTTGTTCGCGGCAAAGAAACGGACGAAGTCGATCGTATCGTCGAACAAAAAGCGTTACGCGGTAAAGAAGCGCAGCAGCGTGAGATTAACTCCGGAATCTACGCCTTTGCCATCAAGCCCCTGTACGCACAAATCGGCAAGCTTGGGACCGACAACGCGCACCACGAGTATTACCTCACCGACATTGCGCCACTGTTGCGCAAGGCCGGTGAAAAGGTGTTGGCACTGCGGGCTGAGGATTCCAACGAAGTGCTGGGAGTCAACACCCGCATGGAACTGGCCCAGCTTGACGCTCAACTTCGCGACCAGAAAGCTCGTGAGCTGATGCTCGCCGGCACGACCATTTTTCGTCCGGAAACCTGCGACATCGATGCCGACGTCGAAATCGGGACCGACACGGTCATCGAACCTTTCGTGCAGCTGATAGGCGCGACCACGATCGGCGCCGAGTGTCGCATTCGTTCTTACTCAATTATCACCAATTGCAAAATCGGCGATAACGTACTCGTCAGGCCCGGCTGCATCCTGGAGGATTCCATTGTCCGCAACGGAGCGCAACTGGGACCCTATTCGCATCTCCGGCCCGGCAGCGACATCGGTGAAGGCGCGCACGTCGGCAACTTTGTAGAGACCAAGAAGACGCGACTGGGTAAAGGATCGAAAGCGAATCACCTCACCTACCTGGGTGACGCTGACATCGGGGAAAATGTGAATGTTGGAGCAGGCACCATCACTTGCAACTATGACGGCGTCAACAAGAATGTGACGGTGATCGAAGACGGCGCGTTTGTGGGCAGCGACTCTACCCTCGTCGCCCCCGTGCGCATCGGGAAGGGCGCATACATTGGCGCCGCCTCTTGCATCACAGAAGATGTTCCCGCCGGCGCTTTGGCGCTAGCCCGCGGTCGCCAGACGACGAAGGAAGGCTGGGCCAATAATCGCCAGACCAAGCTCAAGCAGCTGAAGAGCGATAAAGCCGGCAGCGCCGAATAACATTAACTCGCTCGGGGCCACTCAACTGCGAATTCGCGTCATCTTAAGTCAGGAAGGAGCTGACTGATGACGATAGATACGGCGCAAAGCAAAGACAACAAGAGCGACGACAGTACTCTTGATGCTCAGCCTCAGGATGGCGGAATCAATCCCTCTGCCCCGACTGCCGGAACCGAGGGCTGGGGCACCACCAGCGATGAGCGGCGTGTGCTGGGTAGAAACGAACCTTCCGACACCCGCGCTGGACAAATGAAAGGTAATCCGGGTGATCATATGACTGCCGCATCCCAGCGGGCAGACGATGCGGCAACCTCCAACAAGAAGCCGGGCAATGAGTCCAGCGGCAATTAGGTTTTGTTTCGACTCGACACCGCGAATTTCTGACAAATAAAAGGGAGGCCCTTTTGGGGCCTCCCTCATCGCCTGCACGTCAGCTCACCAAGACTGTTAAAACCTACTGAGTTGGCGGCTGATTCCCAGACGCCGGCGGCACCGACTGCCTCACACTGATCGAGTGTGCCAGTTTGAAGGTGACCACAGACTCCGCCGGAATCTGTAAATCTTTGTTGCCAGTGAATGCCGCACCCGCCGTGCCCGCACCTGCACCCACCAAACCGCCGATCAGTGCGCCTTTACCACCGCCGGCTAGTCCGCCGATCAAAGCACCGGCTCCAGTCCCTCCGCCCACCGCGACTGCGGTCCGCTTGCCCTTACCTTTGATGGTCCGGGTATAGGTGGAGCTCGAAATCGTTGTCGGAACGCCACGCACGTTGACCGAAGTCAACGATATCGACAAGATGCCTTCGCCTTTGAATTTCCCCGGCGACTTGGCATCGACAACCGTCCCCGCCACGCCTGCACCGGCAGGGATCGCAACCACTCCGCCCACTGCCACGGAATGCGCCAGCACGCCCGTAAAGGAGTCACCCGGGGCTGCCGTCTTCGTGTCGATGGTATTGCCCACGCGCACCACCAGACTTGTACCCGCCGGCACCACCAGCGGTGGAGGCGGTGGTGGTGGCGGAGGAGGAGCCTGAGCCGTCTGCGGTTGCTGGTCAGGCTGCTGACCGGGAGCCATTTGCTGTTGTTGCTGCTGTGCCGCAGCCGAGGCCGCCGGTTGATTTTGCATTGGAGTGGTGCTGGTTGCAGGTTGATTGGCCTGTGACGAAGACGCGGCGCTGTTCGCCATCGTCGACTGATTCTGGCTCTGGTTCTTCTTGCTGCATGCCGCGATACTGATTACCAGAATTGCACTGAGCACGAGCGCTGATATTCGAGAACGCATTGGCCTTCCTTCTTTCGTTGTTTGTGGGATCGGGGGCGACCCAATCATCTACTGCGCAGAACGATCGATCATGCGCTGCCGGAAACCTTCCGGCGAGGACTGTTACAAGACGCATGCACCGCACACGGCGTGGCCTCGGCAATGAAGAGAGCCGACAAAATTGTAAACTGTCGGCGGTCTTCCAGTCCCTTCTCTTCATCGGAGTGTTACGGCATTACTGCATAGGCTGGCTATCCAGCGCCTCAGCCTTCTCTACCTGCTCGAACTTTCCTTTTTCGCGCAACGCAAAATAGCCAAGCAAGCCTGCCAGCAGCGACGCGGCCAGCACCGCAGTCTTTGCCTGCAACAGAAACGCCGGATCGTCGAAGGCCAGCGAACTGATAAAGATTGAGACGGTGAATCCGATTCCGGCCAGTACGCCCACCGCGCTGATTTGCCGCCACGTAACCCCGGTGGGAAGTTGAGCCAGACCTCCCATGACCGCAGCCTTGGCAAACCCTATGATCCCCAGTGGCTTTCCGATCAGCAGCCCAAGCATGATTCCCCAGGCAACGCGACTGCTCAGCAGGTCGTGCCAGGTGCCTCCCGAAAAAGTAACTCCGGCATTGGCCAGCGCGAACAGCGGCAACACCAGGAACGAGACCCAGTCGTTCAGCAGGCGCGTCAAACGCTCTGATGGCGACTCAGTGCCGTTCAACAGTTGATCGAAACCACCAAGCAGGTTCTTGGCGCTTTTGACATCGCCCGCGGCCATGGCATCGCGAAAGCGCTGCGCCATACCGGGCGCAATATCCTGGAAGTCTTGGAGCGACAAGGTAGCTGTTGTCGGCACCATGAATCCCAGAATCACGCCGGCAATGGTGGCATGAATACCCGATCGCAGAATGGCCACCCAGAATCCGACGCCCAGCACGAAATACAAAATTGGCTGCGAAATTCCCAACTTCAGCAGCACGAAAATAAGGCCGAGAATCACCAGCCCCACAAGCAGCGCAGCCCTATCCAGTGAGCTGCTGTAGAAAATCGCGATCACCAGGATGGCGCCGATGTCGTCGGCAATGGCCAGTGAAAGCAGAAAAATCTTTAGGTCGGCCGGAACTCCCTTCACCATTCCGAGGACGCCGAGCGAGAAAGCGATGTCGGTCGCCATCGGAATGCCCCAACCGTGTTGGCCTTCATGCCCTAGATTGGTCGCCGCAAAGAGAACGGCAGGAACGATCATGCCTCCCAGGGCGCCGAAGATGGGAAAGGCCGCTCGCCGCATATCGGCCAACTCGCCGTGCACAATCTCGTGCTTGATCTCCATGCCCACCAGGAAGAAAAAAATCGCCATCAACATGTCATTGATCCAGGCATGAATGGGCAACTCCAGCCGCGATAGCTTCAGTTCCATTTCCCAGACATGATGGTAGGTGTCATGCCAGGGCGAATTGGCCCAAAGTAACGCGATAACCGCGGCTGCTAACAGGATGACGCTGCTGATTCCCTGAATGTGAATGAACCGTTGAATGGGCATCACCAGCGTCCGAGTCACCAGCGACTCGCGCAGCTTCACTTGTAACGCGCCGTACGTTCGAGGCGGAATGCCCATAAGTTTGTCGGCCGGTCGATCACCCGGCGTCTTCGTTCCATTCAACCTGTAAAGAGAATCGGCGTCAACGCTGGAAATCCACTGAACGCCGCCGGCAATTGTGTAACCGGGAATTGCTGGGCTATGCTGTGAGACTCAAATGTACGCCGTCGTTCGCAATGTGCTGCTGGTCTTCGCTGCTTTGCTGCCCATCGTAAATCCACTGGGCATGGCGCCAATCTTTGCCGAGATGACCCTGGGATACGCGGAAAGCATCCGCCGCACCGTCGCGATGCGGGTGGCGGTTAATGGCATTATTCTGCTGGTGGCGTCCCTGTTCATCGGATCTTACGTTCTGCAATTCTTTGGCGTCAGTCTGGCGGCAGTGCAGATTGGCGGCGGCCTGGTGGTTACAATCGCAGGCTGGCGAATCCTGAACAAACAAAACGACCTGAACGAGCGACAGCCGGAGTCTCCACCCGATAACCAGGAAATTCTGTCGCAAGCATTTTATCCCCTCACCATGCCGCTGACGGTCGGTCCAGGATCGATTGCCGTCGCCCTCACTCTAGGCAGCAATCTTCATGAAGAAGCGCATTTGCAGCTCATCGTGAGCGCACTGACCGCAGTCATTGGCATACTGCTGATCGGGCTCAGCATCTTCCTCTGCTATTGGCTTTCCGAGCAATTGCAACGCTTACTAGGTCCGACCGGTACCAGCGTTCTCATCAGGTTGTCGGCCTTCATCGTGGTCTGCATCGGCATACAAATCATGTTCAATGGGCTGGAGGACTTCTACCGTGTGCTGAAAAGCGTCCCGCGCTAGGGAAATCTTGAGATAGGAAACAAGACTGCGGGTAAAACCGCTTGTGCTATCATCACCGCAAACTTTCATTCCACGCTCTTGATCATCGAGACTGGTTCTGTCGCGGCCTTCATTTCGCAGGTAATACATGTAATACATGTGGGTACTTGGTGATGAACTCTAAGAGCTCTCCCCCAGAGGAGCCAATCGTACGCCGGCGGATGCCGGAGCTCGATACCATCCGTGGCATCGCTATCCTCTCAGTACTTATGTTTCATGGGTTCGAATATACTGCCTGGCTTACGGTAACGCGTCCCGGCTGGCAGTCGGCCATTCTCGCCGTCTCCAAGCACGGCTGGGCCGGGGTGAATTTATTTTTCGTGTTGTCCGGATTCCTCATCACGGGCATTCTGCTCGACGGCGCGGGTAAGCCTCGATATTACTCGCGGTTTTACGCCCATCGCGCGCTCCGTATCTTGCCCGCCTACTATCTGATGTTGCTGATCCTGCTGGTGGGGAACTATTTCGCCGGCGTCTCGATGCGCGCGACGCTGGCATTTGTCGGCGTCAGCTTCATTTATCTGTCCAACCTGTCGCCCATGTTCGGGGTGAGTGTTTTGTATCCGCTATTGTGGTCGCTGTCGGTGGAGGAACATTTCTACCTGATTTGGCCGATGGTAGTGCGCCTATTTGCAAAAAGAGGCGTCGCCATCGTGGCCTTCTTGATCTGTGTCATCGACCCTGCTCTTCGACTGTATGCGCTGTCGCGGGGGACGGAATTGTGGTGGGCCGGTCCTTCCCAGGCGGTAGTTTCCGCTACTCATGGATGATGGCTGACGGACTCGCACTGGGTGCGCTGCTGGCCCTCTTTGCACGCTCCGCGTGGGGCACAAGAAACAAGGTGGCGAAACTTGCCCTGATAGCTGGGGCAGTTGCGGTTGCCGCAACCATCATGTGTGTTCTAGTTCCGCAGGCGCTTGCTTTCTGCCTGAGAGGTACTTCGGTCAACTATTATTCTCTAGCCATCGTTGCCGGAGCTCTCTGGCTGGGCACCGGGGTCCACCGCAGGTGGGTCAACATTCCCCTGCTGGCTTTCTACGGCTATATCAGCTACGGGCTGTATCTTGTCCATGACTGGATGTTTGGGGTTTGCGGCAGACTGCTCGGCAAGTTCTTTCCGACATTTCTGCCAGTATCTGACTTTGCAAGGTCTTGCGTTCTGCTGGCGGTTGGCGTGGTTGTCTCCACGGCGGTTGCCTATCTCTCCCGGGTAACGTATGAAGAATTCTTCCTCAAGATGAAGGAGAAGACGCTCAAAACCCCACATCCTGAACGCGTCGGGGCCGCGGCCTGATTGCCCCTGGGAAGCCGATCTGTGCTGATTAGAATGTGGGACGTCTCCGGTCATAAAATAGGATTCAATGAGCTTTTGCTTACGTCCTCTTCCATATCTCTTTGGATCGGTCCTGGTATCCCTGACGCTGCTGGCCGCCTGCTCCCATCCACCCGCTGCCAAGCACTACGAATTACAGGGCCGCGTGGTGGCTGTTGATCCCGCTGCTCGCACCCTGACCATTGCTCACCAGGATGTGCCCGGGTTGATGAAAGGCATGACGATGCCTTTCACTGTCAGCCAAGCCAACGACTGGGTGTTCCGGGCAATTGCGCCGGGCGACCAGATTCGCGCCACGCTGGTACTCAGCGATCACGCAGAGTTGCAGGACATCAGCTTCACTAAAGTTAGCGATAGTGCCGGGGATGGCACCTCGCCGTTGCATATCCCTGAGCCTGGCGAAGAGGTTCCCAACTTCACTTTGCTCAACCAGAGTGGCCAGAAAATTCATCTGCAACAGTTCCGCGGAAAGCCATTACTGCTGACGTTTATCTATACGCAATGCCCTTTTCCCGACTATTGCCTGCGTATGAGCAGCAACTTCTCAGAGATCATGCAACAGTTGCATGATGATCCAAAAGTATCTGATAAAACACAACTTCTAAGCATCACGATTGACCCAAAGACTGACACACCGCCGGTCCTGCAAAGCTATGGCAAACGCTATGTTGGCCAAGCCGACCCCAAATTTCAGCATTGGCAATTTGCCACCGGCTCTCCGGAGGAAGTACGCAAGGCTGCCGATTTCTTTGGGCTGGTTTATAACCAGAAAGACGGCCAAATCGTGCACAGCCTCAGCACGGTTCTGATTGGCAAGGATGGTAAAGTGCTCAAGGTATATTCTGGAAACGCTTGGAAGCCTGCCGATATCGCTGCCGACTACATTGCCGCGGCTGGTGGATGAGAAATACTCCCAGAACACACGAAAGCGTTCCTATTCGACCTCGAACTTGAAGGAGCCTGCATGGCACAGACCAACGATCCTGCTGTTCGGCTGAACGATTTGATCAGTGGCATCGACTTTGCAATGTTAACTACGGTGCGGCCGGATGGCACACTGCACAGCTGTCCCATGGCCAGCCGGGGAGTGGACCCGGATGGCATAATGTGGTTCTTCTCTGCGAACAATACCGAGAAAGTGGAAGCCATCCGCACCAGCCAGCGTGTGAACCTTGCATACGTGGATCATCCCGCCCAACGATATGTTTCGGTCAGTGGATATTGCGAACTGGTGCGCGATCATGCCAAGGCCAAAGAATTGTGGAATCCCGGTTTCAAGTCCTGGTTCCCTGGCGGACTCGAAAATCCCAACCTCATCCTGCTGAAGGTGAACGTGCAGCAGGCTGCTTACTGGGATGCCGCTCAAGGGCGCATGGCGCAACTGATCGGGTTTGCTAATGCAGCTGTCGGCTAGCGTGACGCCGCACGCCATCGCTCATACCGGGAATCAAACCCTGCCGCATGGGGCCTGACGATGGACTAAATGGGATCGTGCTTTCAGGAGAATGTTTATGACGCTGAATCGTAGATTGCCATGGCTGTTCGCACTCAGTTGCTGCTTGGTCATCCTCTTGTCCAGCCTGGCATTCGCACAAGATCATCCGCGCAGCGGAACCATCACCGTCCCGTTCGATTTTTACATCTCGGGAAACAAAATGCCTGCCGGCCAGTACACCCTCAGTATCGTGGTTCCCACCTACGCCACCATACGGAGCCAGGACGGTAAATTACAGCAGGACTTGTATTTTTTCCAGATTGCTTCGCCAGGAAAAAAGCCCGAATCGAAGATCATATTTAATCTGCGAGACGGAAAGTATTACCTTTCCCAGGCTTCGACCTGGTTGGGAAAATCGCAGCTCACCTCGTTTACGCCCAAGTCTACTGACCAAACCAAAGAGATCCCCCTTATTCCCATTGAAAAAGATGTGGCCAAACCTGCTGGAAGTCTGTAATGCTGTGTACTCCCACGAATCGGATCGAATAGCGCAGATGGAAAGCGGTGACGCTGATACCGGCTGCGACGGGAATATCACTTTACGAAAAACTGGAGAGTTATGAAGGAAAAGACTGCCCTAAGGAACGCGACAGCCAATAGCGTCGCGCGTCCCATCCGCTGGAAGCTTCCCGTCGTCGGCTTGACACTTCTGGCGGCGTTATCCACCACCGCTGTAGCGCAGATGGCTGCGGCGGGCAGCAACCCCGAGTTGCAGCAGAAGCTCATGGCGTTGAAACAGGCTGCGGCGGAGAACAAGCAGAAGCTTCATCAATACCAATGGGTCGAAACCACCCAGATAACCCTGAAGGGCGAACAGAAGCCGGAGCGGGTTTCTCAATGCTCGTACGGACCGAACGGCCAGGTGCAAAAGGTTCCCATGGGCGCTCCTCCCGAGCAGAGCAGTGGTCGTCAGGGCAGGCTGAAGCAGCGGGTCATCGAAAAGAAAACCGACGAAATGAAGGAGTACATGCAGCAGGTGCAGAGCTTGCTTTCCATGTATGTGCCGCCAAACCCGCAGCTGATGCAACAGGCCTTCCAAAAAGGCAACGTCTCCATGAACAAAACCATGGGAACGAATACTGCCAATCTCGTCTTCAAGAACTATGCGAAAGATGGCGATCAGATGACGGTGGCCTTCGACACCTCTACACGCAAGATCAGCACCATCAACGTCAACACTTATATGGACAATCCGCAGGACGCAGTGACGCTGGCTGTGCAAATGGCAAGTCTGCCTGACGGAACGAACTACGCCCAGCAGACGGTTTTGAACGCGACGGCCAAGCAGATTCAGGTGACCACTAACAACTCCAACTACGCGAAGCTGCAACAGTAGGTTCGCATCAGGGCAGGATTGCGGCCGCGCCGTCGATTGCGTCATTCTTGACCGCCAGCAACGCTTCGTTGGCTTGATCCAGAGAGAATGCCGTGACCTTGGGTCGAAGATCGATCTCGGCCGCAATCTTTAAGAAGTCGCGGGCATCCGTGCGCGTCATGTTGGCGACACTGCGAATCTGCCGCTCTCCCCAAAGTAGCTTGTCGTAATCGAACTGCGGAATGCGGTCGAGGTGGATCGCATTGATTGCCACCACTCCACCTTTCCGCAAGCTCGACAGCGCCGCGATCACCACATCTCCGCTGGGCGCAAACGTCACGGCGCGGTCCAGTTCCACCGGCGGCTTATCAGTCTCCGAGCCTACCCACTTCGCACCCAACGACTCCGCCAGGCGGCGATGCGAAGCTCCCCGGGTAGAGACGTAGACCTCGCATTTCCAGGAATGCAAAACCTCAATCGCAAGATGCGCTGAGGCGCCAAACCCGAATAGTCCCACGCGCTCACCCGGCTCCGTTCCAGCGACTCGCAGGCTGCGAAATCCGATGATGCCGGCGCACAGCAGTGGCGCAGCATGCAGGTCGTCCAACTCCGGCGGCAAGGGATACACGAAGTCGGCGCGAGCCGCAGCGTATTCGGCATAACCTCCGTTGACGGAATAGCCGGTAAACGTCGGCGCGTCGCACAGGTTCTCGTAACCGCGCTGGCAATACCAGCAAGTGCCGTCGATGCCTCCAACCCAGGAAACTCCCACGCGAGTGCCCATTGGCAATTCCGTGGTAGCTCCATCGACCACGTCCCCAACAATTTGATGTCCGGGAATTAGTTGCCTCAGCCGAGGCGGAAGTTCACCTTCGACGATGTGCAGATCGGTGCGGCATACTCCGCACGCCCGCACCTTCAGCAAAACATGACCGGCTTCTGGCGCGGGCTTGGGAATGTCTTCGATTCGCAGAGGCTTCTTCGCAATACTTTGGGGAGAGTGTAAGACTGCAGCTTTCATGATCGCCGTCCTACGGCGGCGGCATCATTTTATGCCATTTGGAATTCCCGCACTGGCGGGCGCTGCCACAGTTAATCCCAGCCACGCTCTCGGGCATCCAATCCAAGTGTCATAATCGTGGCTGGTTTCACCTGACATTGCATGAGCCTGACTGAATCTCATACCGGAGTTTCGCCGCTCCCTGCTTCCAGGCAGGTGACGGAGCTTTTGCGACTGGACGAAGTAACCAAGAACTACGTCACCGACGGCCAGCATGTGCAGGCTGTTTGCGGGGTCTCGCTGACCGTGCGTAACGGCGAATTCATTGCCCTGGTTGGGCGTAGCGGATGCGGCAAGTCGACGCTGCTGAACCTGGCCGGGGCGATGGACTTCCCTACTTCCGGACGCGTACTCCTCGACGGAACCTCGACTTCGGACCTCACGGAAAATGGCCTGACCCTTCTGCGCCGCCAGAAGATCGGCTTCATCTTTCAGTCCTTTCAGTTGCTGAATACCTTAAGTGTGCTGGAGAACGTTGAACTGCCGCTGTTGCTGGCGGGAGAATCGGATACACGTGATCGCGCGCAGCAGCAGTTGGACTTGGTGGAACTGGGCGACCTCGGCTCCAGAATGCCGCATCAACTTTCCGGCGGACAGATGCAGCGGGTCGCCATCGCCCGCGCCATGGTGCACGCTCCCAAGTTGCTGCTCGCCGACGAACCTACCGGCAATCTCGACACCATCACCGGCAACTTGATTCTGCAGGGCTTGCGGCGCATCGCGGACGAACGGCAGACCGCAATCCTGATGGCCACTCACAGCTCCGAGTCGGCCGCGTTTACCGATGCGATCGTGAAAATGCGTGACGGCAAAATCGAAGAGGTCGTCCCTACCTGATGCCACGCCTGCGTCTCTTTTATCAGCTCATCCTCCGGCCATTGCGCCGAGAGCCCGTACGCACGTTCCTGGTCGTGCTTGCCGTCGCGTTGGGTGTCGCCGTCGTGCTTGCCATTGAACTCGCGGGTGATGCCGCTGCTGGCTCATTTCGCTCTTCGATCGAAACGCTCACCGGCGACGCGGACCTGGAGGTCACAGCAATCGGCGGTGTCCCTGATGAAGTTGTTGGGAAGTTGGCAACGTTGCCCTACCCAATTACCGTCCGGCCTCGGATAGAAGATTTTGCAGTCGTGGAAGCGACCGGACAAACCGTCCCTCTGATCGGCCTCGATCTGATCGCCGAGCGTCCCGAGAACCTCAACCTGGATCGGCAGAATTCGGCCAAGGCTGACGAGCTTGCGCGGCACCGCGCAATGAAGGTGTTTGGGTCAGCGATCATCTGGGAGCAAGGGCCGGCGACAAGATACGTCTTCAGATCAACGACCAGACCGGCGAATACGTCGTGCGCGGCGTTCTGAAAGATTCAGGCGACAGCGGGTCCTTGGTCCTGATGGACATTGCCACCGCGCAGCGGGCGTTACATCGTCTTGGCCGAGTGGATCGTGTGCTGCTGAAGGTTCCTGCCGCGCCTTCGCTGGACACGTGGGAGCACCGGCTGCGCGCAGTCCTGCCCGCAGGAGTCGAACTTCGCCGCGAAGGCAGCCAGACCAACGAGAATCGTCGTATGCTAAGCGCGTTTCGCTGGAACTTGCGCATTCTTAGCTACGTCGCTCTGGTGGTCGGAGCGTTCCTGATCTTCAACACCATCTCGGTGTCGGTGGTGCGCCGCCGCCCCGAGATTGGAATCGTGCGCGCTCTTGGCGCCAGCCGATCGGATGTGCTTTGCGCGTTTCTGGGCGAAGCCGCCTGCTTTGGATTCATCGGCGGACTTGCCGGCATCTTCGTCGGAAGACTGCTGGCCGTCGGTGCAGTAGGTTTGCTGGGCGCCACAGTCCAGAACCTTTATGTCAGCAGCCGCCCCGCACCGATTGAAGTTGACACCTGGCATAATAATTTTCGGACTCACCATTGGCATTTGCATATCGCTTGCATCAGCAGCGTCGCCGGCGCGCGAAGCTTCGCTGGTTGCGCCCGTCGAGGCGATGGCCCGGGGCGAACGCGAATACGCCGCTCGCGTGCACAAGGTGCGAGACCTATGGATTGCGGTGGCTCTTGGTGTGCTGGGCGCGGCAGCGTCTTTAGCTCCAGCGATCGCCGGCAAGCCTTTCTTCGGGTATGCCGCTGCGCTGTTGATGATCGCCGCGTGCGCATTCGCCATCCCCGCGTTGGTGAGTGGGTTGACCGCGGTTTCGTCCGGACTCTTGCGACAGGTTGCCGGAGTCGAAGCGTTCCTCGCTTCCCGCAGCCTGGCCGCATCGCTTCGGCGCACCTCAGTACTAGTGGGCGCGCTGGCCACGGCAATCGCCATGACGACCTCCGTCGGCATCATGGTCGGCAGCTTTCGCCAGACGGTGCAAGTCTGGATGGACAACCAGCTCAAAGCCGATCTCTTTCTGCGGCCTGCGGGCGATCCCGCCGCCGATCGCCATCCGACCATCGATCCGGCGCTGGCCGACAAGATTGCATCCTTGCCCGGTGTGGCAGGCGTAGATCGTTTTCGCGGCTATGAAATCAGCTACCAGGGACTGCCTGCCTCCCTCGGGTCAGCCGACACCGTTGGCTCTCATGACTTGGCAAAGATCCAATTTTTCTCGGGACGAGCCACAAGCGTAGTCAACGCGGAACTGCGCAGCGGAGACAACGCCGTCGTTAGCGAACCGTTTGCCAACAAACATCACGTGCGCACCGGCGACGTTATTACCCTTCCATTGGGAGGCTCTCAGGTGCCGTTTCGCGTGGTCGACATCTTTTACGACTACGGAAGCGAAAAAGGCTTTATCGTGATTGATCGTTCCACGATGTTGAAATATGTGAACGATCCTGCGCCCTCGAATCTCGGCGTCTACGTCGCTCCCGGCTCCAGCGTCGATCAGGTTCGCTTGGAAGTTGAGAAGCTCGCGGCCGGCCACAACCTCGTGATCTTCACCAATCGTAATCTGCGCACGGAGGCGATCCGCATTTTCGATCGCACCTTCGCCATCACCTATGCCTTGGAAGTTGTAGCCGTGATCGTCGCCATTATCGGAATCGCGGGCGCGCTGCTCGCATTGGTCATCGATCGGCGCCGCGAATTGGGGTTGCTACGTTTCTTGGGAGCGGCGGTTTCGCAGATACGCAAACTCATCCTGGTGGAAGCGGGGCTGATCGGCTTGCTGGCCAATCTGGCAGGACTGGCGCTCGGCATCGTGCTGTCGCTGCTCTTGATCTTCGTGATCAACAAGCAGTCTTTTGGCTGGACCATCCAATTCCACTGGCCAGTCGCGGTGCTGTTGTCAGCGTTGACCCTGGTGTATGTTGCCACGGTACTCGCCGGATTCTATCCCGCGCGCGTCGCAACCCGGCTGAATCCCATCGAGGTCGTGCATGAGGAGTAAGGTTTTTGCGGCGCTGCTACTGCTCGTTTTTTCCGTGCCGTCGCCCGCTCAATATCAGCTGGCGGTTCCGGGATATCAATATGAATTTCCCCGCGATCATTTCAATCATCCCGACTACAAAACGGAATGGTGGTATTACACCGGCAACCTGACAGCCGCAGACGGCCACAAGTTTGGCTATGAGCTGACCTTCTTTCGGCAGGCAATCAGCCGCGATCCCAAGGTCAAGAGCGACTGGGACGTTCAGGATCTTTATCTGGCTCACCTGGCGTTGAGCGATCTTAGCGGCGGACAGTTCTATCACACCGAGCGGCTGAATCGCTCAGGCCCCGGCCTGGCAGGAGCGAGTCTCCCGGAGGAAAAAGTTTGGAACGGCAACTGGCAGGTGCAGTGGGTCAGTGGAGAACAGCGTCTGGAAGCGCTCTCGGACGACTTTGCCTTGCACTTCGTCATGAGTTCGCAGAAGCCCCCCGTAATCCACGGCAAGAACGGCGTCAGCCAAAAGTCGGCAGGGGTGGGCCACGCCTCGCACTATATTTCGTTTACGCGACTACTCACGACGGGCTCGATTGATTTGAATGGCAAATCGTATCGCGTCGCCGGCACGTCGTGGATGGACCACGAATTCTTCAGCCATCGAATCGACGAAGACCAGAGCGGTTGGGACTGGCTCAGCCTTCAACTCGACAACAGTACCGAGCTCATGCTCTACCGCTTGCGGCACAAAGACGGCAGCGTCGATCCCTTCTCTTCCGGGACCTATGTGGATGCGAAAGGCAAGACCACATTTCTGAGCAACACAGACTTTACTATGCAGCCCGGAGCGGAGACCTACACCAGTCCAAGTACCCATGGTACTTATCCCATTGCGTGGCGGATCACCATCCCTTCACTCGGAATGGACCTGCAGATACGAACCGCATTGCGCTCGCAGGAGATGACGATCGCCAGTATCGCCAGCCTGTCCTATTGGGAAGGGGCGATTAGTATAAGCGGAACCGGAGCCGGAGCCGCTGTGAGCGGCGTGGGATATCTCGAGATGACCGGCTATGCGCGGCCCGTGGATTCGGACCGCAGGAAGTGACCAAGCAACTGCTGGTCGTTCCGGAGGAGTTTAACTCTCCAGCTTGTCCTGGCTCCGTCTCAGCTGTTCTTTCTCCAACACCAGCCGAGCCTGAGCTTTCTTCAGCTTTTCTTTGGCCTTGTCTCTCTCGCGCAGCGCTTTCTCAACCCGTTGCTGGGCAGACTTGATCGCGGCGGCAGCGTCTTTGTGAACCTTTAGCATGGCGTCAGGCCGAACGCTGGAAGGTCTCATTCACGCGCAACCTGGCTTCGTCGGTGTCCTGCAGCGTGGGAGTAACGATCTCCAGCAGCCCGTTGCTGTTGGGCTCGCAACCGTGCCCGAAAAGCTTCTGGTTCATCATGATCGATTGCAGCAGGCGTCCCAGGGAGCGTGAGTGATACCCATTGGAAAAACGCGGTCCATCAGACCAGCCAGGGTGGATGGAATAGTCGCAGATCAGGCTCCAGTATTCACGAGCCGACATCCACAGTTTCAGATATTCCACCGCGCCATCCATACCGATGTGATATTCGACCCTGATTCTGGCTGTCGCCGACGAGGAAGTCAGGGCTTCCCAATTGACGACTACCACACTGGTCAAAATGTGATCCAACTGTACAACCGGGCCTGGATTCTCTTGTTTCTCGGGTATCACACGTTTGTTCTTCAAACGAGGGAGTGGCTGCCCATCGATTGCCGGCAAGTTCGTCATGCAAGGCGCTCCATAATTTTGCTTAGGCCGTCGGCGTCGCGAACGTCGGCGTTCGCATCAACGAGGGCGGTTAGTGGACTGTCCGCTGATGTTTCCGCAATGGTAGTCGTGATTGGTTCTGCTTCCGGCGTGTTTTGAGCCGTGCCGCTCATTCGCCTTCCCGCGGCTATTCGCCAGCTGGCCTCTACGAAGCCATTGCGCTGCGACAACGAGTCGCAACTCTCGCTGACCGCTTTACGCAGCGAATCGCCCCACCGCACGCCATGTTCCTCGACAATATAGGAACCCACGGAAGGATCCAGCGCCAGGTAGTTCGGCTTGCCCACAAGAAAGGCGACGATTTGCCCGGGATCTTCTTTTTTTATCTCGTCGCGAAATGCCACGCATCCACGGTGATCCGTTCGAATGTCGACCAGGACCATGTCGTAACGGTCACGATGCCAGATGGAGCTGGCTTCGGTAAGATCGCTGGCGCCGATGACTTCAACGCCACGCAGCGCCATAACTTTCTTGCGCAAGGCCCGTCTTTCCGAGATAGCGTCGACCAGAAGAATACTCACCTTGCTGCCTGACGTCTTCGCTGCAGACCGCTCTTGTCTCTCACTCATGCGTTGACCTCGCGCGAGAAGCTGTAGCTAACAGTAACCTGCCATTGCGAGCAGTAAACTCGGGCAGAAGGGTCAGCAAGAACACCTGGTGAGTAGGGTTGAGGATTTGGCCTTTTTTCGCGTGTGAGGACAGCGGGAATCAGTCTATCTCGCACTGCGACGATAGACTGATTATACGCTATTGCGATCTATTCGATTAGGAGAACACCTCGCCAGCCATGCAGGAGAGCGTGCGGGTTGGCAGTGTGTTTTGTACGTGCCGGGCTACGGTTCCGCCACCGGCCTTCATCTGTTTGCGGGCGATCTTGAGCTTTAGGGCGCGCTCAATCGAACGCAACTCCCCAATCTCTGCACCTGACACCAGAGTTGAGGCCCGGCCAGCCGAACCCATCCGTCCGGTACGGCCAACGCGGTGAATGAAATCCTCAGGCACCTGTGGCAAATCATAGTTAATGACATGCGCAACATTGGTAACGTGGATACCGCGCGAGGCGACGTCGGTGGCAACCAATATCTGGAACTTACCCTGGTCGAAACCATGGAGAGCCCCGGTACGCTGCGATTGACTGCGATCGCCGTGGATCATGGCTGCGGAAAATCCGTCACGCACCAAAGTCTTGGTCAGACGCTCGGTTCCGCGCTTGGTGCGGGCAAAGATCAAAGTCTGTCCCTTATCAGCATAAAGTAGCTGGCGCAGCACTTCGGACTTCTCTGCCTGAGGCACTTCGAAGGCATGCAGCTCAACTGTGTCAGCCGGCTTGGAGGTCGAACCCAGCGCTACGCGCACGGGATTCTTCATGTAGTCGTTGACCAAGTGAGCTACCGAAGCTTCCAGCGTCGCCGAGAAGCATAGAGTCTGGCGAGTGCTTGGGAGTTCGGCCACAATGCGGCGAATCGCCGGCAAGAAGCCCATGTCCAGCATGCGGTCAGACTCGTCGAGAACCAACGTCGTCACCGAGCGCAGGTTAATCAGCTTGCGGCGAAGGAAATCTTCCAGGCGGCCGGGCGTGGCCACTACTACGCTGGCGCCGCGGCGCACAGCCTGAATTTGACGCTGCTCGTTCACACCGCCAATGACCAGCGCAGCCGGAGCAGCTTTGCGCTCCCGCAGCTTTTCATACTGCTCATGGACCTGCATCGCCAACTCGCGCGTGGGCACAAGGATCAGCGCGGAGACCTTGTTTGGCATCTCTTGTTTCGCCAGACGTTCGATCATCGGGATCAGGAACGCCAGGGTCTTGCCGGTGCCGGTTTGAGCCGTCGCCAATACGTCTTTGCCCTCAAGTGCAGGGGGAATAGCGGACGCCTGGACCGGCGTCGGGGTCGTAAAATGGAACTGTGCCAGCTTCTGCTGGAGCCCAGCAGACAGGGGCATATCTTTAAATTGTGTCAAACGATTTTTCTTTCTTGGAGAGGCGTCTCGCGAGGAGGCATACAAGATGCGAGTCGCGATGGTACTGCTGAAGCCGCTCTGATTTTATTCGGCGCCGAAAATGAAACGGAAGCAGGAAAGGCGGGAAATCAGATCAGATAAGGATCGGATGTCGCTTGCAAGCGGCCGCAGCCAATAGCGTCTACGTAATACTCTATCACAGTGCGCTTTGCGATCTCGCCAAACGCACCACCTAAGTTACTCTTTGCCAGCCGTTACTTCCCAAAATCGTGGAAGTCGAAGCCTAGGGGCTGGCCGTCTTCGTCGTGGGTAACTACAAGATCAGCCACTGGTTGAGTCTCAGGAGCCGCAACATCGGTATCGCCTGGCTGTTTGCGTTGGGCCTTTTTTTGGGCCTTTTCAACGCGTTTTTCCTGCCGGGCACGTTCCTTTTGCCGTTTGGTAAATGTGGTACGGGAGCTTCCTGCCATAGTCCTCAGTCAATCTTAAAGTTCAATATTTTGATTGCTTCTTGTTTCAAAAAGATTCAATGTTCGTGATATCTCGTGCTCTCTGACTATCATACAGGTTTTCGATGATCGTGGACGGCCTCCTCTGGTCCTTTTGGAGCCAACCACTCGCGAGTTCATCTGGTTCTACTGAATCTGCAGCAGCCGCCCCCGTGTTTCGGCTTCCCAAAAAATAAGAGCGACCGGGGGAGCACCCGGTCGCCGCAGGAATAGGGAGCGCTTAATCCTGCCTTACCGCGGGGTGGCGACGAAGCCAGTGTTGATTGGAGCGGTGCCGAAGAAGCCGACCAGCACGCCGGCATCGTTAGTGCCGTTCACCACCGTCATGCCAACGCCGTTCGGGTCGTCAACCGAGACGAACTGACCGCTGCTGACCGTGTAAACAAAGCCGTGGGTCAGACCGGCGGCGTCCATGTAGTCACCGACAACTTGTCCGCTGTTGTTCAAGCCGAGGGCCTGGGTGAACGTGCTGCCGGGGTAATCCAGCTGCAGGAAGATTCCGCCGTTGAGCAGGAAGCCGTGATTCACGTTCTGCGAGTCAATGAAGAATCCGCAAACTGCCTGCGAGTTGTTGATGCCCGTGGCCTGTGCTCCGCCTACGGCTCCGGGAATATAGATCACCTGGAATACGCCACCGACTTCATCATAGACGTAAGGAAAGTCGGGCGTGGTGTTGTTGGTGCTCATGCTGTAGTAGCCCGATGCCTGGTGCAGGTCGTTCTGTCCCAGCAGCTGGTTGAACGCGGTTCCGGGAAAGTCGACGGTGGCATAGGTGCCGCTGCTGGTGTGGGTGAAGCCGTGGGTGATGCTGTTCTGGTCGACGTAGAATCCGTCGGTCGTCAGGCTGTTATTGATGCCGATGACTTGGGTCATCATGGAGCCAGGATAGTTCTCGGTGGTGTAGTGGGCGGGCAATACGAGGGTGAATCCTTGATTCTGGAGAAAGTTGTGATACCCGGCGATCACACCGCTGTTGTTGATGCCTAACAGTTGGGTAAAGGGGCTGTTGGGGTCGCCCGGGTTGCTGACAGACAGGAAGTTGTAGCTCTGCGCCCAGGCTGAGCTGCAAAGGGTGAGGGCGAAGGCGAGGGCCAGGGAAAGTTGAAAGCGTTTCATGGTGATTCTCCTCTTTTGTATTCGCGGCGGCGGCCGGAAATTTGTTTTGGTGCCGATGTCCTGGTAGGTGGAAGCTCCAATCCGCTTACTGGTGCTTCCGGCCCTGTGCCATCACCGGCGACGATTGCAAAGTACCGCCGCAGCGCTTTTGAAGTCCTAAAGGCTGAGTTAAAAGCGGATTAGGAATTTGTTGGAGAAAGGTTGGAGGGATAATTTATGTCTAATCGATTTAAAATCAGGTGCTTACATTTGCTCTGTTCGACGAGGCTCAGGCAGAATTTCTGGGAGAGAGGCGGATCCCGAGTGAAAGATTTTCGCGCTCTAATGCGTGGACGCCAGGCGGTTCACCAGCCGTGAACAACTAGCGTGCCGAAGCAGGTGTCTCGGGTGACGCCGCCCTCGCTCAGCAATGTACTTTTTACCTGGACGGCCAGCGTGACATCGGGCGAATTGTTGGTTAGCTTGCAGATATCAGCCCCGATTTTCCGGTACACCCTCAACTCCGGATAAGGGGGCACGTTCAACTCCCCCATAGACCACTTTGTAATCTGAAGCACGTTGTTGGTTCCCTTCACATGTCTTACGTAGCCACGAATGTAGCCGGGCAGCTCACTGTTGACAGCGTCGCTGACCAGGATAGCGCCAGAGGTGACGTTGGCGGAATACAGTGACGACGAAAGATACGAATCCCACCAGCCGACAAAGCTGAACAGCGGCATCACGCCAAACAGCAAAAGAAGTACTTTCTGAAAACGGCATCGGTTGTTCCAAAGGACATCACTGAATGAGAAATCGGTGTTCCAGAACAAAATCAGCAAGAATGCGATCATAGCCAGGTTCCAAGGCCAGACGATGTAGTTCCATCTGCGGCCAAATGGCCCGATGACCAGCAAGACAAGCAAATGCATGGCGATCGCGGCAATTACGGCCACATCCCTGAATTTCCTGGTGAGCAGCCCGATGCCGATGCCCATCTCGGCCAAGGGAGCGATCCAGCCGAACGCGTGCAGGCTCTGAGCGATTCTTCCCATACCGGCAATGAATTCCGGAAACTCGTGGATAAAGTGCGGGTTAGCCTTCTGTAATCCGCTATAGAAATAGATAGTTGCGATAATCAGGCGGCACATGTTCAGGCCGTCGGTCTGGCTTTGGATGTCGTCCCTTCTCCATGAGGAAAATCCAAAGGCGGCCAACATGAAGAGATATTGGTAGGCCCACGGCTGCCAGCGAGTTTGATCCAACAACGCGAGTATGAGTACGAGGATTACGAAGACAAGAATGAAGATCCGCGGATTCGAGGATATGGCAATCGCTACCAGCAGGGCTAGCAGGACCACAAAGTAAACGTAATCGAGCGGATACGGAATACGCGGTAACCCGGGAAAGACCGGAATCAGAGGAAAAAACCGGGTGCTGACCCATAGCTTGCTTGAGAGCAACAAACCAGACAGGAATCCGATTACGATAACCAGCCGTGTCCAGAAGAACCTCGCGTCTGGGCGCGAGAACAGTGCTCTGCCGGTGGCGATAGGATCAGCCGTTACCTTTAACAAATGGGCAGCCCTCGGGTGAGATCGAATCCGGTTCCCTTTTGCCTTCCCTGCTACGAGCCAATATACCGCCAGTCGCGCGCGTTACCGACTTTATTGCATTTGCGTCAGGCACGGCCAACTACTCTGTTATCCCTCGTAAACTGAACGCGGCAGCTGCACCACCAACTGCCCTGCTATCCTAAAAGTAACGTTCTCATAAGGAAGCTGCACCGTTTGCCGCCGATTCTCAACGCCCAAGGTATCTCGAAAAGCTACGGAGCCACCCCGCTTTTCCGCGGCATAGCATTCACTATTGCCGAGGGCGACCGCATCGGGCTGATCGGGCCAAACGGCTCGGGCAAGTCGACACTGCTGCAAATTCTCTCCGGCGCAATCGAGCCCGACGCCGGCGATGTCGCGTTGCGCAAGCGCGCCCGCCTTAGCCATGTGCAGCAGGAATCGCAGTTCGCGGCTGGCCAGACCGTGCGGACGGTTATCGAGGCTGCTCTTCGAGCGTTCCACCGTCCCCGCCGATGAGTGGCAAGCCCGCTTAGCCGAGACGCTGGGGCGTGCCGGCTTCGAACAACTCGACGTGGCAGCAGATTCCCTTTCCGGCGGTTGGCGCAAGCGGCTGGCTATCGCCGAAGCCCTGGTGCAACAGCCCGACATCCTTTTGCTTGACGAGCCCACCAACCATCTCGACCTCGCTGCGATCGAGTGGCTGGAAGAGCTTCTGCAGTCTGCATCCTTCGCCTCCGTTGTGGTCAGCCACGATCGATACTTTCTGGAGAATGTCGCCACAGCGATGGTCGAGCTCAACCGCGCGTATCCGGATGGACTGCTGCGCGTCGCCGGCAATTACAGCAAGCTTCTCGAAGAGAAAGAGGCGTTCCTACATGCTCAGGCGAAGCACCAGGAGGCGCTGGAGAATCGAGTGCACCGCGAGATCGAATGGCTGCGGCGCGGACCCAAGGCTCGCACGTCCAAATCCAAAGCACGCATCGACAAGGCCAATCAACTCATCGGCGAACTGGCCGATCTGAATGCGCGCACTCGCACGGCCAGCGCTGGCATCGATTTCTCCGCCAGCGACCGTAAGACTCGGCGGCTGATCGAGCTGGAAAATGTGGGCATCGACATCGGCGGCCGCACTCTATTCCGAAATCTTGACTTCATCCTCACGGCCGGCACGCGGGTTGGACTCGTCGGCCCGAACGGCAGCGGCAAGACGACCTTGTTACGGATGCTCTCGCGAGACCTGGAGCCGACTGAAGGCGAGATCCGTACCGCCGACTCGCTGCAGATCGTGTACTTCGATCAGAACCGCGTGCTCGAACCTGATGTGACGCTGCGCCGCGCGCTCGCGCCGGACAGCGACTCCGTCATCTACCAGGATCGCGTAATCCACGTTGCTTCGTGGGCGGCACGCTTTCTGTTTACCGGCGAGCAGTTGAATCAGCCAGTCGGTCGCTTATCCGGAGGAGAACGAGCCCGCGTCCTGATTGCTCGCCTGATGCTGCAACCTGCGGATGTGCTGCTGCTCGATGAGCCCACCAACGATCTCGACATTCCCACGCTGGAAGTGCTGGAAGAGAGCCTGCTGGAATTTCGCGGCGCGCTGGTGCTCGTCACACATGATCGTTACCTCCTCGATCGTGTTTCTACCACGGTGGTTGGACTTGACGGCCTGGGCGGCGCCGGCCGATTTGCCGATTACTCGCAGTGGGAAGCCTGGCAGGAAGAGCGGGAGCGGGCGTCAAAGGCAGATGCAAAAGCGCTTGATCGCGATGTAACCGATGAAAGCTCGACAGCCACAATTGCGGCACCAAAAAAAAAGTTGTCCTATCTGGAAGCCCGCGAGTACGCGACTCTGGAGCAGCGCATTGCAAAAGCTGAAGAGCAGTTAAGGGATGCGCGTGCCACGTATGAACATCCGGCCATCGCCAGCGATGCCGAAAAACTGCTGGCTGCGCAGAGCGATCTTCAAACTGCCCAGCAGTTAGTCGACCAACTCTACAGCCGGTGGCAAGAGCTTGAGACCAAGATCAGCTGATTGTCCCGTAGCATCTGCACAAAGCTCGCATCCAATTTCGGGTCACCAGACGGTGAGGGTCGCGTTATCAATCCACTCGTGGTATCCCTCGCCGGTGGCATTCACATCGAGTTGCCACTGCACGCCCAGATTGTCAGACCAATTCAGGTCCTTGGCATTGCCCGTGACGTTGAGGCTCTTGCCAACGCCGTCGACCACCAGCGTGACATAGGTGTACTGATGATTCGCGGTGTTGGTAGTTTCGTACCACTGAATGTGATGCCACGTGTTAGGGGTGAACTTAGGACAGGCAATCGAAGTAGGTACCCAGTGTCCTGAGGCTTCGTCCCACGTGTCCCAAAGGCCGGCACCATAATCGCATTGGCTTCCGATCATGTAGTTGTAGCCGTCAACAAACTGGAAGGCATCGAACTCCAACGCCTGAGTCGCGGTTTGCGAATTGCTATCCACGTAAAAGTAGAAGTCCCACAGCAAATTATGCACGCCGTCATTGGCGCCCAGCTTCTGATAGAACAGCGCGTTTGCCCAAACGCCCGAGTTAAAGAACTCGGTACTGGAACCGTCGCGCGAGGGTGAACTTTGAAACTGCGCCATCCAGTAGGTGCCGTTGCCGCTGCCGCCAGCACAGGATGGAGAGTTGCACATGCCCCAATTGCCTCTATTCTCAATTTGGCTATAGACCGTCGCCCAGGGTGGCGGGATCGGTAGGCCATTGCCGCCTCCGGCATTGCCATTGGCGGCGGATGCGGTCAGTGAAAACGCTAGAAAAGCGGTTGCCAGCAGCAGAAGACGCTTCATCAGGGAATGCTCCTCGATTAACAAAGTTGGCCAAACCAGCAGCGTGTAGGCCGCCAGCTGCGGCAGCCACCAACTGGAAGGAGTCTCTCGTCAATCGCAGGCGAGGAAAATCGGGCATTCTGCTTAGAACCGGCAAGCTTCTTGCACTGCATACTTTCAGGAGGGCTTAGTGGAGGAATGCTGTATTCCGGAAATGCAAGAGCTGACAATTCGCGGTCGCTGAGTCAGAATGGACGTTCCGCTTAGAGACCCATATGGCTATGCCGACATTCGACCATGAAGCTGTTGGAGAAGCAGATGTTGAAAGTCGCGCGGGGAACACGCTGCGACAACCCGGCCGGCTCTTTCTTACCGCCCGAGAATATGTCACCCTCCTCTTGTTTCTGGCGATCTGCAGCGGCGCAGCCTATTTCTATCGGATTGCGACGACGGTTGCCTACCCTTACGAGCTCGACTACGGGGAAGGAATCGTTCTCTGGCAAGCGGCGCACGTTTCCACCTTGGCCACCGCTTATCACCCCATAACGCAATACCCTTACATCGTTTTTCATTACCCTCCGGTGTACCACGCGGTTTCCTTGGCGGTGTCGAAAGTTACGGGTGATCTGCTGCTTGCGGGACGACTGGTGTCGCTACTTTCGACTCTCGGCATTTGTCTCACGCTAGCCTGGATCGTGCACCGCTCGCTCCCGGCGCGAGCGCCTGGAATGGCAAAGTGGGGCGGCGCGACCTTCGCCGGCGCATTGCCATGCGGCCTGAAGACGCTGGACTGGGCACAGCTGATGCGGGTCGATATGCTCGCACTTTGGCTAACCTTTGCCGGGTTGGCGCTGTTCATTCTCGGCCGCAGTTCCCGCTGGCGCTACGCCGCGTTCGTGCTGTTCATCGCGGCGTTGTACACCCGGCAGACCCTGATTGCCGGCCCTCTCGCTTGCCTGGTCGTCGCCGCCATCCTGAATGTTCGGCAGGCGATCAAACTGCTCGGTTTCGCGGTGGCGCTGGGTGCTGCAGTAATGGCGTGGCTCATGCTCGCGACCCACGGCCAAATCATGCTGCACATCTTCCTCTACAACCAGAATCCGTTCTCTTTCCGCCGAGCAATTACTTATGTGGACCAGAACATTCAATGGACACTTCCGCTGCTGGCCCTGGCTGCGGCGGCGGCGGCCGGCCCCCTGCTCGACGTCGCGCACGCGTTCTCCCGGCGCTCACTCACTCCGCTGCGCGCTCGCGCCGGAACCAGTACTTATCGCCTCGCCTTGCTGACGTTCACCGTGCACTTCATAATTTCAGCGGTGCTCGCGCTGGCGATCGGAAAAGTAGGATCCAACATCAACTACTTCCTGGAATGTAACCTTAGCGCTTGCGCTTTGGCGGGCTTGCTGGTGGCCCGTCTGATCTGGGGCAGCCGAAGAACAGCCTGGGCATCTCCCGTTGTCGCGGTAGCCTACTTACTCCCACTGCTGCTGATCGCGCAGCAGGCGGAGACGGGAATTCATTCGATGCCTGCCGCGGCCAGCCAGGAACGAGCCGAGTACATTCGCAATTCAGAAGCGCTGGTGCGCATCCTCCAGGCCAGTCCCGAGCCGGTGATGTCGGAAAATATGACCTTGCTTTACCGGGCCGGCAAGCAAGTGCCCTTTGAACCCGCTATCGTCGCGGGTCTTGCCGACGTGGGTACTTGGGACGAAACGCCCCTCATCGACATGATCCGCAAAAGAAAGTTCTCGGTAATGATCATCCGCCAACTTGATGGTTCCCTTTTGTACTCGCCAGGAGTGGTGAGCGCGATCAAAGAAAATTACCATCCGGCGGAGCGATACGGCGGCCTTACTGTATACCGTCCAACGGTGTAAGGCAGTAATTTTGAGGTCACTCCCCTAAACCCTTTTGCTCATTCGGCTTTTCCGCTTTCGAAAGTCTCCAAAACAACTCGAAAGTTTCCTGGTTTTGATGGCGAGCTCTCCGCTGCTGCCGACGCAGGTAATCTCGCATGCCCGAGATGAGTTAACGAGCTGACGGAATAAAAACACTACCCCATAGTTAGCATGAAAAGAGGTTCCATTGTCCGTGCCAAGAGATGCCGCGGACAATCCATGTATACGAACCAAGAGGATGGCTATGTCAATTCAGACAATTCAGAAAATCGCTCTGATCGGAACGTTGTCCCTTATCTTTGCGGCAACTTTGTCGGCACAGAGCGCTCTGCTCAATCCGCAAGACGACAACTGCTGGTCAAGTCTCAATGCGCTGCGCGCCTGCCAGACGCGGGCCTACGATCAGGCCCAGTCCTACGCCCAGCGTTGCACCTCGTACCCTGAGTATCAGTGCTTCGACTATTACCAGCCGCCGCAGAAAACTGCCGCGAAGTCGTCAGCCAAAGCCACCGAACACTCGGTCAACAGCACGCCCAGCGATACTGCCAGCCCAGTCGTTACTTCTGGTACGTCCAACCAGGCAAGCGATGCGAACCGGTAACGCATCGACGATTCGTCGAAGGAAAAACGCTCCGTCTCCGCGGCGGAGCATTTTTGTTTGCGGCGTTAATTTGGCTTGGGCTCTTGCCATTGGGCTCTTAGGAGTGCCGACCTCTGCCGTGTCAACGTGGTGACTGCCGCTTCCAGACAACCACCAGGCATGCCCCAAATCGTTTCGTGAGCAATTGCAGCATCTAGACGACTACGAACTGCAACCCTACTCCTAAGACCACGCGTGTTGTGCGGCGTTTCGCAGGCGGGCGTGTGCTACCATCGCGATTCGTGCTGTTGTTTTAAGGAGTCTTCATGCGAAAAACTGTAATATCTCTTACCGCCATTGTGCTCGTCGCGATGCTATCGATCTCCACTCTCGATGCCGCCAGTCTGGCGGGAGTGACCCTCCCAGACGCCCAACAGGTCGCGGACAAAAATCTGGTGCTAAATGGCCTCGGGTTGAGAACTGAGTTTATGGTGAAGGTCTACGTGGCGGGGCTGTATCTTACGCAAAAGTCGTCGGATGCCAACGCTATCATCAAGACTGATGCGCCTAGCCGCATCGTCATGCAGTTTCTGCACGGTGCCAGCAAGAGCCAAATGGCTGATGCCTTCAGGCAGTCGTTCGCCGACAACACACCGGACGCCATGAATACAATGAAGCCCGACATCGACCAGTTGCTCGGCGCCCTCGAACCCGTCAAGCCCGGAGACCAAATGATCTTCACCTATGTCCCGGGCACGGGCACCAGCTTCGCCATCAACGGCAAAGATAAGGTGACCATCGCCGGCTCGGCCTTTCGCTCCGTCCTGCTGTCGGTATGGCTCGGCCCGAAACCGCCGACTGCGAACCTGAAAAAAGGAATACTCGGCCAGTAGAGCCAGTGGACAGACAAACTTGCTGCCATTGTGCTGGAGCGAGGGCCCAGTTTGCTGGTCAAGGTGTGCAGTGTTTAGGCCGACCGGTATACGACTGCTTTCAAAGCTTTTTGCTCCGGACATTGCGCCTTCTCAGAGCAAGATTCCTTCGCGCGCTCAATTTGGTCAAAGGCAACCAGAGCGAATTCCGCTCGCCGACATAGACGATGAACCACGCTTTGCGCCGTTACCTTGGTGACCCGATCGTCCTGCTGGCCCTGGCAGCAGGCCTCATCGCATTCGTGGTGCAATCAGGCGAGTTGGGAACCGCCGACACCCAGCACCGGGCGCAATCCGCCCACGCCTTCTGGACCGCAGAGCCGCCGGTGTTTCCCCAGGAATATCCAGAGTTCGGAGTGCATGGCCGCGACGGCAAGCTACAAAGCTGGTATGGCATAGGACAATCGCTGATCCTGCTGCCGGCCGACATCGTGGGGACTTATGTGGAGCGGCTGCCCGTTTTCGCCGGCTACAACGGGAACGATCCCAGCGTGCGCAACATCATCATCAGCTACAGCATTAACATCCTGGTCAACGTTTTGACCGCCCTGGTCTGTTTCCGGTTCCTGCGGCAATTGAACTTCGAAGTGAAGCAGTCCGTCGCCGGCGTGCTGGCGCTGCTGCTTCTGACAACCCACCTGCATTACACGCAGAACATGATGGAAAACAATTACATCTTTCTGCTGACGCTGGCCGGATTCTGTTATCAGTACGAGTGGTTTCGCAGCGGCGATCGGCGCGCCCTTCTCATCGGATCGGGCGCCTTCGGTCTCAATCTACTTACCCGGCTTACCACAGGTTTGGACTTACTGGCTGGCGCTCTTTTCATATTGCTGGTTCTCTGGTTCCAGCGCATACGCGGCGAAGCGCTTTGGAATCGTTGTAGAACTTACCTCGCGATCGCCTTACCGATTTATGTCTTTTTTGGATTGCTCGATCGCATCTATCAGTACTACCGCTTCGGCTCCTTCTTCAACACCTATGTGAGCGTGGTAGCGGCCGAAGCCAGGCAACGAAATCCTGCTCTGCCTGCCGGCTATCCTTTCGAAACTCCTTTCCACGTCGGCTTTTTCGGAGCGTTATTTGCGCCGGAAAAATCGATCTTTCTCTTCGATCCCTTGCTGATTCTTATGATTCTGATCGCGGCTGTCGCGTGGAAGCGATTTGACTCTGTCGTCAAGGCATACATCGTCACGGGATTCTTGCTGCTGCTCGCCTACCTCAGTTTTTACGCGCGATATACGGTTTGGAGCGGCGATTTCGCCTGGGGTGACCGCTACGTTTCGACTACCGTCGAACTGGCTTCCCTGCTGGCAGTTCCGCTGTTATTGCGTTATCGCAACCAGGTTGGAAAGCTGGTCTGGGTCGCCGGAATAGCGCTGATGGCAATCAGCGGTGCAATTCAGGTCTCATCGCTTGCCTTCTGGTTACCACTTGAGATTTACCAGATGGAAACACTCGGGCACCCAACCTTCGTAATTGCCCTGCGTCTTAAGAACATCGCTGCATTCGCCTTGGGAAAAATGGATGTCTGGGGACTCACCAACTACGCCATGCACTGGGACCCATGGGACTATGTCCACATCACTACCTGGAACTTTCTGCCATTCCTTTTGAAGCGAGTGGGCGTGGCACCTGCATGGGTCGTGCATTTCGCGTTTGCGGCATGGATCGTGGGACTGGCACTCTTGTCGTCCGTCTTTTGGCGACTCTACAAAGTCCTTTACTGCAATTAAGCTTCGACAATCTCAACTCTCACAACAGTCGCGCGGTTCAACGCTTCTCGTACGGGTGGAAGATGTAGTCCTTCGCCTTCACGGCCGTACGGCACGCGTTTCCGCAATCTGAAGGAGAACAATTGGACAATGGTATCGACGATACCTTCGTATCGAGTGTTCGGGAGGAAGTTTCCTTCGCCTTGATCGATGTTCAGGACTGGCTGGACGGAGAAAAGCCATGCCCCAGGGCATGAAAACGCTTCAGTCGATACGAAAGTATGGGCGATACCATCGTCCAATTGCGCAGCCCCTTATGTTCAGGCTAAATGAGGGCAGACTTATGCCGCGGAAGGTTACGTTAAGTTTTTCGGTTCAACTTGAAATGAACAGCCTATACCCCGATATCAAGAGGAAGTGTTGGATTCACGCAGGAGACCGCGACATCCGCAAAATCCAACACCTGTGAGGCACAATGACGAAAACGACGAGCTTTCAAATGGACATTCGCCCGCTCTTTACGGAGCGGGACATTCAAGGCATGAGCAAGGGGTTCGACCTGCGAAGTTACGATGAGGTCAAAAAGCACGCTGCCGCCATCTACGATCGCATTCGGGGAATCGGCGGCGCGGTAATGCCGCCCCCACCGCCAAGAGGCGAAGGTCCCTGGCCGCAATCCCGCATTGAACTATTCGCTAAATGGATGGCGGACGGCTTCCAACCTTAGGCGACAACGACGTACACGCGATCATCATCGTGACCAGTCGGGGCTGGTCCGTTCGTGGCGCGGCGCTTGGCAGCGTCGAGGGCGGAAGTCGCGATGATTGGTTTATTCGGCGGTCCGTCTTTCACGACGAGGAGCGGGGCAGCCACAGCAGGTTGCAATCCGCTGTCGAGCGATCTGTACCGCGATCCATTGAGGGAGAATGTATGTCAAATGGGAAAACAGGAAACGCCGCCAGTGCGAGTCGGGCGCTCCAGCCCACAGAAACAAATCCTCTCGATTTCGTGCCTGACAAAATTCCTTTCGACACTCCGTATGGTCCACCGATATCACTAGCCCGAGCCCAGGCGATTATTCACGCGGCCGTAGCCGAGGCGAAGAAGCGCAATTGGAAGATGAACGTAGCGGTGGCCGATTCCGGCGGCAACCTCGTCGCCTTTCAACGAATGGACGGCGCGATGCTCGCCTCCATTCAGATTGCCGAACACAAGGCGCGGGCAGCCGCGACCTTCCGTCGCCCAACCAAGGTCTTCGAGGACGGCGTCCAGCTTATGCACCTCAACTATCTACTCGCGTTCGACGGAATCATTGCGTCTCGAGGCGGCATTCCTCTGATCGACCAGGGAGTGATAATCGGTGCAATCGGTTGTTCGGGAGGCACGGATTCCCAGGACGAAATCGTCAGCGAGGCAGGCGCGGCAGTAGTTAACCAAATCCCGGCCACGAACAAATAATCCAGATCTCGAGAAACGTTGGGTTAATCAATCGCTTCCGAGACTCAGTACAAAGGAGAACGTCATGACAACTGCAAGCGCTCCTACGAAACTCGCACAGATTCGCATCGCCCGGAGGTCGCCCGCCTATTGGCGGGTCACGATCGACAACCCGCCGATCAACGTGATGGGCCCGGAAATGGTCAAGCAGTTCCAGGAAGTCATGAACGCTCTCGAGACCGACGAGCAGGTCAGGGTTGTGGTCTTCGACAGCGCGGTCGACGACTACTTCCTGAATCACTCCGACTTCACGGCCAAGCTTGAGGACCTGACCTCACTGCCTGAGGGTCCCACAGGGTTGCCGCCTTGGCCGGACTTTCTCGTGCGCCTGACCCGATTGCCCGTCGCTTCCATCGCCCTCATCCGCGGCCGTGCGACCGGCAACGGCAGCGAGATCACGCTGGCCTGCGATATGAGTTTTGCCAGCCGCGAGAAGGCCATCATCTCGCAATGGGAGGTGGGCGTCGGGATGGTCGCCGGCGGCGGTCCCATGGCTCGCCTTCCCCGACTCATCGGCCGAAACCGTGCCCTCGAGGTGCTCTTGAGTTCGGAAGACATCAGAGCCGACCAGGCCGAGGCCTATGGCTACATTAATCGCGCCCTGCCCGACGCCGATCTGGATGCGTTTGTAGAGGCGCTCGCGACCCGGATCGCCAAGTTTGACAAATGGGCGATCGCCCAAACCAAGCGCCTGGTCAACACCAGCCTGCCGCCAGACGTTGAACTCGGCGCCGGGTGGGATGCGTGCATCGCCTCGCTCGGGCGACCTGCCGCCCAGGAGGGAATCAAGGCGCTCATCGCGCGCGGCTTCCACAAGCCGGGGGATGTCGAAAATCGGCTGGGATATTATTTGGGCCAAATCGCGCGCTAGGCCGGCGTCGGATGCGATTCTCGATTCCAGGGACATTGCGGATGGAGGAACAAAGGATGGATTGGAAACGGTTGGTCCAGTTTGCGCTGTTGGGCAGCAGTGATTTGGAACAATATGCCATCCTGCTGGTACGCGTTTCGATCGGGCTGTTCTTCGCCATCTCCGGGGCAAACAAATTGTTTGTCGCCGGCGGCACGAAGCCTGTCTACGAAACGCTCGTTAAGGCCAACGTTCCGTTTCCGCTCCAGACGGCTTATTTCGTGTCGGGTGTTGAGTTCGTTTGCGGATCCCTGCTGACTGTGGGGCTTCTTTCAAGCCCGGCCTGCGTGGCTTTATTGATCGATATGACGGTCGCCACCCTGACCAGCGCGCTCTCCACCCTGCCTAAAGGACTTTCGCCTCTTAGCTGGCTCGACGATGTCCTCTACCTTCCGGAAGTCTTGTACGTGCTCTTCTTTATCTGGCTGATTTGCTCCGGTCCGGGAAAGTTCAGTGTCGATTACTGGCTTGCCGGCAAGTTACTGAGGTGATCGATCGACGAAGCAGCTTGTTTGCTGGTCCGTTGCCCTGGCGTGCGTGGCGGAGCCAAGCAATCTACCCAGGTCTGCCGAAACGCGAGACCTGGGGCACCCGGCCGGAAATACCGGTCGTATCTTTGTGCGGCTGGACCTCGAAAAACTTCGTAAGAAGCGAATCCGACGCGACGCCGAACGATGACAAGAGCCCGCAGGAGTTCAAGCCACCAGCAAGATCTTGCCAACACTACCCTTCTCGGCCGCTGCGTGAGCCTGGGCCGCTTCACTGAGTGGCAGTTTCTGGCTAATCGGGATTACCAGCTTGCCATCTCGCACCGCCTCGGCCATGAACTCGAGCGTTTTCCTGTCGAATTTCGAGAATACGTGCACCACCTTCACAGATGGGTGGTTCGCGGCGTTCTGCGGTGCCTCGACAACCGATGCATACACTCCTCCCGGCTTGACCCTGGCGATCAGCTTCTCGGCGGTTCCTCCGCCGACCGTATCCGCCACCGCATCGAGCGGGGGAAGATTCGCAATCGCGGTATCGTCGTCGGTTGCGACGACCTGGTCCGCGCCAACAGTCTTCGCCTCATCCATTTGCCTCTTCAAAACCCCCGCGATCACAGTCGCTCCGCGTTTCTTCGCAGTGAATACCGCCGAACGCCCGACACTTCCGGCAGCGCCTACGACAAGGACCACCTGGCCCGCTTTGATTCCCGTGGCTGAAAGAAGCTGGTTGCCGGTCGTCGTCACCAGCGGCAGGGCCGCCGCCTGGATCAAATCGAGCCCCTGGGGAACTCTCGCCAGCATCGCGGCTTTCACGACGCAAAGCTGGGCGTAAGTATTGTCCGCCATAGCAAACACCTGGTCGCCGACGGAAAAGCCTTCCACTGCCGGCCCGATCTTCGCCACAGTCCCTGCGAGATCGACTCCTATGAGGCTCGGGAACTGCATGGGATAAAAATCCTTCGTTAATCCGGCACGCCGCTTGTAGTCGATCGGATTCACGCTTGTGGCAGCGACCCGCACCAGCACTTCGCCGGGACCGGGCACTGGATCAGGATAGTCTTCGAACTTCAGGACTTCCGGACCACCATATTGGTGGACAACGATTGCTTTCATGTTTCATCTCCAAGTTGTACGAACAAGCATTAGTGAACGGTTAGATGAAGAAAACCGGGACTGGTCGCGCAGGCGCGTTGTTGCTGACCCAGAGTGGTCGATATGATCCGGCCAAAATCAAGTTGTACCGTGGTTGTGCCACGGGTTTTCGGTCCGGAAAGGGCTCGGAACTCATTGGAAAGATTTGGCGTCCCCGACGGGATTTGAACCCGTGTTACCGCCGTGAAAGGGCGATGTCCTAGGCCAGGCTAGACGACGGGGACGCTTACGTGGTGGGAGGTTCACGTCGAACATCTGATACTAGCAGCCACTCGGAAAGAGTGTCAAAAATCAGGCAGCACTCCAATCATCACTCTGCTTAGAACGAAGCCCTCAATTTGGGGGAAATACCACAACAGTAAACTGAGCGTCCTTGAATTTCGAACAAGTTTGCCGCCACAAGATTCACCCATCCAACCTGCCGCTCAAGAATTCGGAAAGCAGATCACGCGCTACGTGAGGACTCGTGATGACAAAGATGGAGGGCTTACCTCGGCCCGGCGGCCCGCACTACCTATTTTTATTTCTCGCGATCGCTCACGACGGCCGTGAGCCGTTTGCAAGATTTGCATTAATCAACAAAGTGCGGCTACTCCTGCATCCACTCTCCTGTCTTAATGGCTCTGTCGCCCGCGTGTGGCCGGCATGCCGTAACGCTCCGGAATATGGCTTCTGTAGAATTTCAATAGGCGCTGGATGCGCCTGCGCAGATGGGCGAACTACTAAGGCGGCAGGCACGGCGAATCCGCAGACTCTTGCTCCTCACCGTTGCCGTTTTCTACGGACTGTGGGAACACCGTAAACTGCGGTCCAAGGCCTCTCCCGCCGAGTGTGCCCAATGGCTCAACGAAACCTGCATCCGCGGATTGAAGTCCATTGACGTTGCATTGTCGGTCGAAGGCGCAAGTCCCGGGCCAGGCCTGATGGTCAGCAACCACGTCAGTTATCTCGACATTCTCTCTTTCAGCGCCGCCGTCCCGTGTGTCTTCATCTCGAAAGCGGAAGTAGCGGACTGGCCAATCTTCGGGCGCTATGCCCGATGGGCAGGAAGCGTGTTCGTGCGCCGGCATGACAAGTTGGACATCGCGCGAGCCAATGCCGGCGTCAGCCTGAGTCTAAGCAGCGGAGTGCCCGTGTTTCTCTTTCCCGAAGGCACGACTACCGATGGAAGCCGAGTACTTCGGTTTCATTCGACGATGCTGCAACCGGCAATCGATGCAGGTGTATCGATAACCCCGTGCAGTATTCGGTATGAACTCGAAGACGGAGACGCGGGACAGGAAATCTGTTGGTGGGGCGATATGACTCTACTACCCCACGTCTGGAATCTGCTGAGTAAGAAATCGATTCGCGTCCGTATTGTCTTTGGAGAAGAAATAGCGGCAACAGGAGATCGAAAAGCGCTGGGACAAAATCTTCGCGAGGCGGTCGTTCGCTTACGCGATGGGCTGTACTCGAACGAAGATAGTCTTTCCCTTCATTCCCAAGCGTGATCCCAGGTCGAAATAAAAGCTCGGGCCGTACCTCCTCAAACCTTGGCGCGACCAATTTCGCCGTCCACAAAGGGCAGTTCCGGTTCTTCGATGCTCTCCTGCCAGTCCTGCGCTTCCAGTTCGCGGGGAGTTCTCTCTAACTGCTCGGGCTGGGGCAAGGATTCGGCGACCAGCGAGCGATCGAGTTCGGGAAACTTTCGCGCTTCCGGCAAGACCCGCTTCTCCATTGAGGCCAGCATCTCGTTGTACGACTTCACTGCCCCACCCAGCTTCTTTCCCAAATCTTCCAGGTAGCCAGTCATGGTGCAGAGCCGCTCGTAGAGCTGCTTCCCTGCCTGGCTGATCTTGCGGGCACTCTCGGCCAGATTCTTCTGATTCCATCCGTAAGCTACTGCCTTGAGCAACGCAATCAGAGTGGTGGGCGAGGCTACGATGACTTTTTGACTTACGCCGTATTCGATCAGCTCGGCGTCGCTGTCCATGGCGGCCCGAAAGAAAACCTCACCGGGAAGGAACAGCACCACGAACTCGGGCGTACAAGGCAGGCGCGCCCAATACGTTTTGCTGGCGAGTGAGTCGATGTGCTGCCGCACCTGGCGAGCGTGGTCGGCAAGGCGTGTGTTGCGCATCAGATCATCCGGCGCTTCCAACGAGGCGAGATAGGCTGCCAGCGGCACTTTCGCGTCCACAACTATTTGCTTTCCACCGGGCAGGTCGACGATGACGTCGGGGCGGAAACGCCGCTCATCGTCGTTGAACGACAGTTGCTCGGTGAAGTCGCAGTATTCCAGCATGCCGGCCAGCTCGAGCACTCGATGCAACTGCAATTCTCCCCAGCGGCCGCGGGCTTGGGGTTCGCGCAAGGCTTTCACCAGATTGCCGGTCTCCGTTTGCAGAGCCTTCTGGGTATCCAGCAACGATGCGACTTGCGAGCTGAGTGCGCCGTAGGCCTGGCTTCGCGTCTGCTCCAGCGACTGAATCTGCTGATTCATGCCGGCCAGCGATTGCGCGATGGGATCGACCAGATTCTTGACGGCCTGTTCCTTCTGAGCTAACTCTCCGGCTGCTTGAGTCTGGGAGTTTCGCAAGACATTGTTGGCCAGCTGCAGAAAATTCGTGTTGTTGCTCTCCAGCGCCGACGCCGCCAGGGCCTTGAATTCGGTCTTCAGCGTTTCGCCGGCTTCGGAAAGCAAGCGCAGTTTCTCGTCAGCGTTGCGACGTTCGCTGGCGAGGGTGGCATCCAGCGCCGACTTGGCTGCGGCCAAGGCCTGGAGATCGGCCATCTGGCGCTGGAGCGCCGCTTGTGCGGTGGTAAGTTCCCGCTGCAGGGCCTCACTCCGCTCGTCCAGCGCGGCGGAATTTGACTTTGCCGCCAACCACGCGAAGGCAACGCCAATCAGGAAGGAGATCAGGGCCAGCAAAATTGCTATGGACAGGGTCATGGACGGATTCCGGAGATGATGTCGCCATTGTATGGCTGCGAGGTGAGGAACGAAAGCGAGGTAGTCGCCTAGTTAATTCGGCAGCAGGCAGCCGAACGCCTCCTTGTCGCAATAAGAGATAATCTTTCATAAATCGGTGGGCGTATTGACCGTCTTACGTGGCTGGGTGTAGGCTGCCTAACCATCGGGCGGTTTCCGCGCCTCCCGAGTTATTGTGGGGTTCTAGAGCCGGAACGGTCCGATGCAAGTTCCCGTCGTCGCAACTCCGCTCATTTCACCATCCGTGTTGCATCCCTGTCTGCAAAATCAAACTTTTGGCACTCTGTCACGGAGGATCGCGTAATGGATGTTTCCAGACGCACATTCGTCAAAACCGGTATTGCCGGGGCAGTCGGATTTTCGGTTCTCGGGTTTGACCTTACGCCGCTGCACGCGCAAGCTCAGGCACTTAAGATTTCGCGAACGACTGAGACGCGCAGCACTTGCCCCTATTGCGCGGTCAGCTGCGGCGTCATCATTCACACCATTGGTGACAAAGCCAAGAACGTCACGCCGCAAGTGGTGCACGTCGAGGGCGATCCCGATCACCCGATTAACCGCGGCACGCTGTGTCCCAAGGGCTCGTCGCTGCAGCAGGACATCCAGAACGACCGTCGCATCCTGTACCCAAGGGTACGACGCCCGGGCTCGGACCACTGGGAGGACATCACGTGGGACCAGGCCATCGAGGAGATCGCGGTCTGGACCAAGAAGACGCGCGACGCCGGCTTCATAGAGACGGACGCGAAGGGCAATACCGTGAACCGCTGCGAATCGCTGTTCTGGAGCGGCGGTTGCACCGATACCAATGAGTTCAATTACCTGGTCGTGAAAACGATGCGGGCTATGGGGGTGGTGCGCCTGGAAAACCAGGCGCGGGTTTGACACGGCCCCACGGTCTCAAGTTTGGGACCAACTTTCGGGCGCGGGGCAATGACCAACGGCTGGGTCGACATCAAGAACACCGACATGATGTTGATCATGGGCGGAAATCCGGCCGAGAACCATCCTTGCGGATTCAAGTGGGCGGTGGAGGCCAAGCGCAACCGCGACGCCAAGACGATCGTGGTCGACCCGCGCTTCACGCGCACCGCGTCGCAGGCCGATGTTTTCTGTCAAATTCGCGCCGGCAGCGACCTGGCGTTTCTCGGCGGCCTCATCTATTACGCCATCCAGAACAACCGCGTCGCGCACGAATATCTGGTCAACTACACCAACGCCGCCTTCGTCGTCAAAGACGGATTCAAGCTGCCGGAAGATGGCTTGTTCTCCGGCTTCGATGAGACGACCAAGACCTACAACAAAAGCACCTGGAACTACGAGGAAGGCGGAAACGAAACAGGCAAAGCGGTTGCCATGGCACCAACAGGCGTCGCTGGAGATATTCCTGGTGGCGCCGCGCCCGGAGCGACGGGTTCGATCAAGCCTCATGAGGCGCAGGCCAGCGCTGCTGCCGGACAACACAGCGGCAACGCGCAAAATAGTGAAGGCCATGGCTATCAGGCTGCAGGGCCGGTGGGCGCGAAGGCCATGGGCGGCGCTCCCGCTCCGCCGTCGCTGCCGCCGAATGTCGCCTACGATCTCTCGCTGCAACATCCGCGCTGCGTCTATCAGCTATTGAAGCAGCAGTACTCCCGCTACACGCCGGAGATGGTAGCGAACATCACCGGCATCCCGCAGGACCAGTTGCTCAAAGCGTGGGATCTGTACACGTCCGTCCGCAAAGACGGAGACATGAAGAAGGTGTCGACCGTCATCTACGCAGTAGGCTGGACGCAGCACAGCAACGGCACGCAGGTGATTCGCGCCGCGTGCGTGCTGCAGTTGCTGATGGGAAATGTCGGGCGCGCCGGCGGCGGTGTGAACGCCTTGCGCGGCCACTCCAATATTCAGGGCGCCACGGACATGGCCGGTATCTTCGACATTCTGCCCGGCTACTTGAAGATGCCCAGCCCCGCGGACAAGGACCTGAAGACCTTTCTGACCGCACCACGCCGAAGCCCTCCAAACCGGGCGACTGGGAGTCATTCAACTACTGGTCGAACACGCCCAAGTTCATGGTTTCGTTCTTGAAGGCGATGTATGGGCCGGCGGCGACTAAGGAAAACGATTTCGCCTTTGCCTGGCTGCCGAAGATCGACCGTAACTATTCCTGGGTCCAAAACTGGAACGACATGTACGAAGGCAAAGTCAAAGGCGTCTTCGCCTTCGGCATGAACGGGGTGATGATCGGTCCGGATTCGAAGAAGAACATCGACGCGCTGAAGAAGGCCGACTTCCTGGTGGTGTGCGAAATCTATCCCGACGAGACCAGCGCCTTCTGGCAGGCACCGGGCACAACACCGGAGGAGATGAAGCAGATCAATACCACGGTGTATCAGCTGCCAGGCGCGGGATTCGCGGAGAAGGATGGGACGTTTGTGAATTCGGCGCGCTGGCTGCAATGGAAGTACGCCGCGCTGCCCGCTCCCGCCGCGTGCCGTCTGGATCAGGACATCCTGTCGCAAATCTTCCTCCGGGTCCGCGAGCTGTACAAGAAAGAAAGCGGAGCGTTCCCCGATCCCGTCGTGAACGTGACGTGGAACTATACGATCCCGACGAGTCCCTCGCTCGCGGAAGTTGCGAAGGAGATCAACGGCAAGGCCATCACCGATCTTAGCGACGAGAAGACCAATCTTTCGCTGAAAGCCGGGCAGCAATTGCCGGGGTTCGCCGCGTTGCGCGACGACGGTTCGACCTCGTCGGGCAACTGGCTGTATTGCGGGTCGTGGACCGAAGCAGGCCCAATGATGCAGCGCCGTGGCACCGACGATCCTTCCGGTCTGGGCATCTATCCAAACTGGGGTTGGTCGTGGCCGGCGAATCGGCGGGTGCTGTACAACCGCGCCTCGTGCGATCTCACCGGCAAACCCTACGATCCCTCGCGCCGGCAGGTATGGTGGAGCGCGGCCACGGACAAGTGGGTGGGCAACGACGTTCCCGACTTCAAGCCCGATTCCAAGCCGGAAGAACACATGGGGCCGTTCATCATGAATCCGGAGGGCGTGGGACGCCTTTTTGTTCCGCTGGGCGCAATGGCCGATGGTCCGATTCCCGAGTTTTACGAGCCGATTGAAAGCCCCGTTGCGAATCTGCTTCATCCGCAACAGTCGACTAATCCGCTGGCGAAGACGTTCAAGACGGATATGGACAAGTACGCCAAGCCGGGCGACGGCTACAACATCGTCTGCACAACCTACCGGCTGACCGAGCACTATCACTACTGGACGAAGAATAATCCCATGAATGTGGAGTTGGTGCCGGAGCCGTTCGTGGAGATTCCCGCGGAACTGGCCGACCAGATGGGCATTCGCGGTGGTGAGAAAGTGAAGGTCAGCAGCATTCGCGCCGACTACATTGCCAAGGCGATGGTGACCAAGCGCATCAAGGCCATGATGGTGGACGGCAAGAAGACGTACCAGATCGGCATTCCTATCCATTGGGGCTACAAGGGGATCTCCGAGAGCGAGGGCAGGACTTCGCTGATGCCCACGAATCGGCTGACGCCGACGGCTATCGATCCCAATGCCTATACACCGGAGTTCAAAGGATTCCTGGTGAAGCTGGAGAAAGTTTAGAGGAGGGTACGAGATGAGTGATCGCGGCACATTACGAATCCAGAAGATCTCGGCCCACCCCGGACCGATCGCCGGCGCAGGAACCCAGCGCGAGGACAAGGTCTGCAAGCTGATCGACACCACCACCTGCATCGGCTGCAAGGCCTGCGAAGTAGCGTGCGTGGAGTGGAACGACATGCCGTTCCGCGAGACCTACTTCGACAACACCTACCAGACCATGCCGGACACGGAATGGAATTTCTGGAACCTGATCAAGTTCAACGAGGATCAGCACTCCGACGGCAGCTTTGCCTGGCTGATGCGCAAGCATCAGTGCATGCACTGCGCCGATCCCGGCTGCCTGCATGCCTGTCCCGCCGACGGCGCCATCGTGCAGTACGAAAACGGCATCGTCGATTTCCAGCAGGAGAACTGCATCGGCTGCCAGTTCTGTGTCTCCGGCTGCCCGTTCAATATCCCGAAGTACGATCCCAATACCAAGAAGGTTTACAAGTGCACGCTGTGCTCTGACAGAGTGGGAGCTGGTCTGGAACCCGCCTGCATCAAGGCTTGTCCGACGGGCTGTCTGCATTTTGGCACCAAGGACGACATGAAGTTCCTGGCCGAGAAGCGGGCCACGCAATTGCGCGAAGTTTCGGGCTTCAAGGAAGCCGGCGTCTACGATCCTCCCACTATTGGCGGCACCAGCGTCATCTACGTGCTGCACAACATCAACAAGACCGAGGCCTACGGCGGCCTTCCCCGAGAGCCGCGCATTTCCTCGGCGTTCACCATCTGGAAAGAGTGGTTCAAGCCCATCGGCCTGTTCGGCGCCATGCTGGGCTTCGTGGGCGTGGTGATGCATTACATTTTCGAAGGCCCGTTGCGAACGCAGCCCACTCCGCCGGTGAAAGAAATCGTGCCGCCGGACACAGGAAAGGAGAACTAGATGGCGACTTCAACCGATCGTTTTATTCATCGTCCCAACGCCATCGATCGCTTGGGCAAGACGGTGGTTTACGCCGGCGAGCTACTGCGTCATCCGGTGTACACGCGCTTTCTGCATTGGATGGTCGGCATCTTCTTCTTTCTCGCTCTGCTGTCCGGATTCGGTATCTACCTGCCCTGGATCTTCCGTTTCTTCACGCCGCTGTTTGGCGGCGGAGCGATGACACGTTTCCTCCATCCCTGGTTCGGCCTCGGATTCGTCTTCTTCTTTGCGCTACAGGCAATCAACTGGCTCGGGGTGATGACCTGGACGCCGGGCGATTCGCGCTGGATGAAGCACATCAGGGGGTACATTATTCGCAGCGATTCGACGGAATCTCCGGAGACCGGCTTCTTTAACGGCGGCCAGAAGCTGATGTTCTGGGAGATCGTCTGCGGCTCCATCGCTTACCTGATCACTGGTGTTATGATGTGGTTTCCGGAGATCTTCGGACGTATCGCCGTTGCCATTTCCTATGTCATCCACGACATCTCAGCGCTGATCATGCTGTTCGGAATTTTCTTCCACATCTACCTCAGCACATTCGGCGAACCAGGAACGATTCAGGCGATGACGCGCGGCACGGTGAGCGAAGCCTTGGGCGTGGACACATCATCCGGCTTGGTACAAGGCGGTAACCGGACGCGATCCCGAGGAAGCAATCAAGGAAGCGCAGCGACAGATGGATCGCGAAGAAAAGATTAGCTGAGAAACGGAACCTGTTTTCGGAAACACTCACTTCACCACGGATAGCTTCCTTGTCAGACGGCTTGCGCGCTGTGTTGAACGCAAGCAGCCTGATAGGCTCTCACCGAGACCTCTAACAGGAATCCGAGGCTCTCGCCGATCTCCACCAGATCTGGAATCAGATTACTGAGGTCAATTCCGAGAAGGTTGCTTTGCACAGTCGAGGTAATTGCGCGCTGCAAGAGATGAGCTTCCAATAATACCTGGGGAATGGAATAGCCCTGCCGGCACCGAGCGGCGCCATGCTTTTCGGCCGCAGCGACGGCGGCCTCGCTAATGTTCTGCGAATCCAAGTGGACTCGTTGGATTAGTTCGTCAAGAACATCCGGAACATGATCGGTACGCTCTTGCCGAGACAGCGGCACGGCAGCCAACTCCGGGGTTCCATCAACCCACTGAAGCCACTGTTCGCAGATCTGACTTGCGTTCTCCCGCAGGACCTCGGTGACGCGACGCACCGGAAGCGGGCGGTCGGTAAGCCTGACGCCATGGAGGCGTTTCATCATTCGGTCCACCAGCGAAGTGATGTCAGCAGGTTTGGTGAAGTAGTCATCCACCTGATTGCGGATGGCGAGCAGGGCCGATTCGAAATCTGGATAGCCGGTGAGAATAAACGTGGCTGCCTCAGGCTGAACCCGCCGCATAGCGCTTACCACCGTAAAACCGTCGCCGGGCTCGCCGATATTGAGATCCGACAGGAGCACACTGAACTTCTGCGTTCCAATGATTTCCAGGGCTTCAGGCACAGAAGCAGCGGTGGTAACGTCAAATCCCTTCTGTTTCAGGATCGCTGACAAGGTGAGCCGGATCCCCTCCTCATCATCCACGAACAAAAGCCTCGGGTTCGCCATCCCCTTAGTATACTTCGCTGCCGAGAACTTACTGCTCCGCCTCGCTCCAGCTTTTGTCGGGATTGTACTCAGTCATGGCAGCCGCGGTGTCAGAGGTTGTCTTGCCCAAATCCTTCTGATGGATGACCCGGTCTTTGTCAACAATGAAGGTCATCACTCCCGAATTGCCATATTCGGCCGGATAAGCTACGAAGGCGAAGCCGCCGCTCATCTTCCCATTCGCGAGATAATCCTTCGCTCCACCTTTCACATCGGGTCCCTGCTTGTAGAGCATGCGGAACAAATATCCGTGAAAGGGTTGCTGCTGCTTCGGCTGCACCTTGTATCCCTCGGACGTGGCGAAGGCCACCAAAGGACCCAGCGGACTTTTGGGCTTGCCTTCAGGCGACTGCCAGTACAAGCCATTCTGCTGACCGTCGTCGCTTATGAACTTCTGGGCATATTGCGCGGTGCCGTCGTGTTTTTGGGCGAAATATTCCATCTGAGCATCAGCCAAGGCAATGGACACATCCATAGCGGCCAGTTCGTTGCGGCCAATGCGCCGCGCCAGGATCTCGTCCTTCCCTGCCGGTGTGTCGAAGTACCACTGGCCCGAGCCGCTTTTCTTTAGCGGGATGGGAAAGGCCGTATTGGTTTCGCCAACCAGCAGAATCTGAGTGTCATCATTCAGCTTGCGCCAACGGTTCAGCTTCGCATAGGCAGCGGCAAATCCTTCGATCGCGGCCTTATCTTCTTCTGCATCGCCGGAGTAGATAACGTCTTTCGAGCCAGGACCGAAAATCGCCAGTAACGTATCTCGATTCTCCGTCTTGGCGGCTTCCCTTAACGCTTTGCCCGCGTCGTCAGGTCCCGCGAAGGTCTTCTGCGCCGCTTCCGTCGCGGCCGGGGCTTCCTGTTTGCTGCACGACATGAGCGAGATCGTCAGTGCCAGCAGTGCCGAAACTATCAGCCTGCGACACAGATCAGAACTGCGGGCGCGGCCTAGCTGCAACGTATTCGTCATGGAAATCCTCCAGTCAGTCGCGAGGTGATTTTTGCTGCCGTTCTCTGGAATCATCGACGGCCTCCACCACCGAAATGGCCTCCGCCACCGCCCCAGCCCCCACCCCCACCGCGACTGCCCCATCCGCGGGAACTTGCCGACCTGTCGCCCCAACCACCGTTGCCGAAGCTGGACGAGCCGGAGTGATTGCCCCAGCTGCTAAACGCCGTTGACCCTCCGTTGTGACTGCCACCTTGTCCCCAGCCACGAGCAGCGTCTGAGCTTCCCCAACCGCCCGACTTGTCCCAGGAATTGGAGCCGCTGGCGCCGCGGTTTACATTGACCGTGTTGCCGCTCACGTTCGTATTGCGGTTATAGCTGTTGTTACCGGTGTGGTTATAGCCGTTGTTGTAATTATTGGCGTGATAACCGTTGCTGTTATATCCCCCATTGTAGGGGTGGTTGTTGTAGCCGTTGTAAGGATGATTTCCGTAATTGTTGTAACCGCCGTAATAGCCGCCGTGCCACGCATTATTTCCGTAATAGGGATAGCCGTGGTAATAGGCGCCGCCGTGATACCAGTTGCAATTCCAACTGCTCCAGCCCCAGCCGCAACAGCCGCCGCTCATCAGTGCTCCGACAGCGATTCCCGCTCCAAACGAAAGCAGGCCAGTCGCGACCAGGTCTCCGGTGCTGTATCCCGGGACGACATACGGCGTGCCATAAACAATGGTTGGATTGTATGTCGGCACGTAGACGACTTGCGGGTTCGCCGGCTGGATCACGATGACTTGTGGACTTTGTTGAACCACGGTCATCTGGGGCGTCGATTTTAGGTTGCCGGCCGCCTTGGCCTGAGCTCGCAAGGTCTGGATCGCGCTCATGACGTCGGCTTGCTGGTTGTGATAGGCCTCGCCGAGTTGCGACGTCCAAGTGAGATTCTGGGCCATATTGTTGAGCACTGACGGAAACTGGGTGAGTGCCTTGACGCTGGGATCCCATGACTGGCCGTCGACCGCCTTCATCAAAGCGCTGCCGGTAAGGCTCTTGTTTTGCTCAAGCCAATAGTTGGCCACCGCGATCTGGTCGGGGAATGTCGCAGCATTCAGGATCTGCGCCACCAGCGAGTCGGGATAAAGCGCGATGGGGGCAACAATCGATTGCAGTTCCTGGGCCGTCATGGGCGTCCCCTGGCCCGGGTAGCTGGGAGCAGAACTCGGCGCCGGGGCCGCGGTCTGGTCCTGATAGAGCGGCACCGCGCCCGAATCCAGCGGCGTGGTTACCAGCACCAGCAGAAAACACAAGACCGACGACAACAATTTCTTATGGCACAAGCTGATCATGTTTCTCCTCCCGGAGCGGCTATTTTCGACGCTCAATTGACGATAGCGCCAGGCCCCCAATGGACTCTCGCCGATCCCTTCGTCGTCGACAAATCATCACCTTTTTGTAGCTGAACGGCCACCGAAAGGCTACTAGGAAAACTTCCAGGTTTGGACAAAAATCCCGCCACTACTTTTCATAATCGGACCAGTTCAAGCAGTATCGAGCCGACGCCAGTCATCGGCCACGATACGCAACGGCAGTGGTCAGACATGCGCCGCGCCTTCCGGCTACACTATTACTTTGCGAGTCATTCGTTCATCCGACACGAGAGGGATTGATTATGGCAAGTGGCAACGGCAAAAAAGGCGTCATCGGAATTCTGACGGGAGGCGGCGATGTGCCGGGACTGAACCCGGCCATCCGCGCGGTCACCATCAGGGCGTTGCGCGAGGGCTATGAAGTCATTGGGCTGCGCCGCGGATGGGCCAGCCTGGTCGACATGGTGCGCGACAAAGACTACGACAACAGCGACAATTACCAGCACCTTACGGAAGAGCTGGTCAATCGCGCCGGCCGCACGGGTGGAACATTTCTTCACACCTCGCGAACCAATCCCGGAAAAGTAAGCCGGCGCAGTGTACCGCCGCACCTGCAAGATACCTACCGCGACGACAGGAACGATCTGACTCCCGAGGTGCTGAAAAATCTCGACTGGCTGAAAATCAACTATCTCATTCCCATCGGCGGAGATGACACGCTGAGCTACGGCGTGCGCTTGTTTCAGGAAGGCGTAAAAGTGGTCGCCATCCCTAAGACCATGGACAACGACGTTCCGGGAACGGACTACTGTATTGGCTTCAGTACCTGTGTGACCCGCATCATTGAGATGGCAAATCGGCTGCGGACCTCCGCCGGCTCGCACGAGCGCATCCTGGTTCTGGAGGTTTTTGGCCGCTATGCCGGCTTCACGGCCATGCTTCCCACCATGGTTGGTGCAGCAAACCGCTGCGTCATCCCAGAGGCCAAGTTCAACGTCGATCGCCTGACCGAATTGCTCATCAAAGACAGGCGCAAGAATCCCAGCAAGTATTCGGTGGTCCTGGTGTCAGAGGGAGCGATGCTGGAAGGGGATGCGATGGTCTTCGAGGAAGGCGCGCCAGACGCGTTTGGCCACAAGAAACTGGGCGGAATTGGCGATCTGGTATCAGAGAAGGTAAAGGAGCTTTCGGCAAAGTACAACGGCGGCAAAGGCATTGACGTGATGAACCAGAGCCTCGGTTACCTGGTGCGTTGCGGGGACCCCGATGCCATCGACTCCATCGTGCCGATGGCCTACGGAAATCTGGCGCTAGATCTATTGCTGACGAATGTGCACGGACGGCTGGTCGTCTTGCGGAACGGACGCTATGACAACGTTCCGATCGACGTAGTGGTTTCCACAAAGAAGGTCGTGAACGTGAAGGAGCAGTACAACCCCGAGCGGTTGCGGCCTCGCTATAAGAGTTTCGAGATGAAGCCGCTGTTCATCATGACCAGCGATTTCGGGTAAAGGGTTCAGGTCTGATGGGGAACTGTGGCTGGTATGGGAGCCGACCCGAGGCGCAGAAAAGCCTGTTTCAACCTGCGATGCTGCCGAAACAGACGCAGGTATTCTGCTTCACTAGGCAGCACCTTCGCACGGATGATCTGTTCAACACCATGTTTCTCGACATTGGTCCAACGGGAAAGGTCGTCAACCAGCGCCAGCACCGGGGCAAAATCAGCAAATGCCTCTTGCTCCAGCGCGCTCCATTTACCGGGATCGACCCGCAAGATTCGAGCTAAGGATGAGGTCGTCTCATGGCGCATCTTGTCGGGATCGCCCTTGAATTTCTTCGCCATGAGTCGTTGCACTGCCATGCCAACATTTCGGGTGGAGAAGTTGTCCCACAATCCCTGACGCCCCTCGCCAAATTCGTAGAACACGTGCTCAGCGGCCAATTTGCGCAGCGTGCCGGCTGACGTGCGATAGCCGGGGACATTCGCAATCTTCTTTTCTTCCCGCTCAGTCAATGCGAGCAATTCCGGCTTCCCGGGACGAAAGCCCAATTTCCGGTAGAACCAGAAGGCGCCGGATTTGATTGCCTCTTCGTTCCCTTCCCCAAGCTGGTAGGGATATATGGAAAAACAGGTGACGCCGGCGAGTTGATGCAGAAGGTGAAGAACCTTGGAGTAGATCCAAGCGGTTTCGCCTTCGCGAAAAGCGTAGAAAGTGTTGAATCCCACTTCCATCCATTCGCAAAGCGAGATGCCCTCAATGTAGTTGATGGGCACGCCGTTCTTCACCGTGAGGCCTGCAAGATAGGCGCGCAGGGGTAGGCGACGGTCCGGCGGGAGACCCCAAAGAAAGATGTGGACGCCTCGTCCGGCATCGGCCTCAATCACCTGCGCTGGATCACCTCGAGTCGTGCCGTAGAGTTCACGATAACGAACTGTCAGTACCTCGCGCACGAGATTGAGAACCTCTTCACCTTGGCTTGGCGAGAGCTTACGGAGCGGCAACGCGGGCGAGTTAAGCTCCTGCTGCAAAGAAACCTGGTTGCGACGGATAAGCGGCGCTTTGTGATAGTAGATCGCCGGCGAAGTGCGGCGAGCATGGGTCCGGCTCGCAGTCGAATTTCCCAGCTCCCAGGAGATGTCGATCTTCAGTGCATCGTACCAGGCAGTCTTTTGCAGAATCGTGAGCGGAGCCTTTTCCAGGCGCTGCAACAGCCAGCTCAGGATCCGCGATTCGTCTCCGGCGGCATTGCTTAGCCATTCGAGATAAGGCGTGTCGGCCTCGACAAAACAATCGTCACCGAGAAGCGGAAGCAACTGCGGCAGACTGCCGGAAAACTGACGGCTTTGTTCGTCCAGATCCCACTCGACGGACAATTCGCGCGGATGTCGCGATGCCAGCCAGCGCGCAACCTCGTAGGTAAACGTATCTTCAATCGCCGTACCGGCGATTCCAGAAAACTCTTCCGAGTTGAAGAGATCCATATCGCCGCCCGACTCCCGCCACCGTTTTACTTGCCGCTCGACGCCGCCGAGCAATTCTTCCGTTAACTGAACGACCTTCCGGCTCTGGGGAAAAGCCCGAAAGAACAGAAGCGTGTCGTGGAAGCGGATAAGGGTTTGGGGATCGTTGAGTGCAGAATTCCGTAGCGAGGCCAGCAATTTTTCGACTCGCGCAGCGCAACCCGAATCGTACTGTGTCTTCGCAGTCTCCAGCTTTTCCAGGGCAGAAACCAGTCGCGCCGTCATTCGTCACCTGAGGCGGCATTCGAAACCTTTACGGGCGCATTCGAACTGTCAGCCTGGAGAGTCGTGGGCGTTTTCAGCTCTTCCAATACGTACGCACTTCCCTTGTCCGTTTCGACGGCCGTACCATGTCCCGCTCTAAACGATCCCCACACAATGAACAGGTTCGTCACCAATACGACGGTGAAAGCCATGGCGGGCAGGAAACTAAAGACGGCCCCGCGCTCGTTCACAATCTCCAACGCTAGCACCGCGGTAACCAGTCCGCGCGGCAGCATCCAGAAGAGCAGTTCCGTATCTTTGGGCTCGACGTCACGGACCACCCATCGGCTGGCCTGCACGGCCAGAAACCGCGCCAAAACCAGGGCCGCAAGAATTCCAAGAATCGGAATGATGTATTTGCGGCTTACAAACTCCGCCACAATTCCAAGCAGCACAAAGAAAAAGGAACGCACCAGGAAGCTCAACTCGGAGTGGAAGGCAAGCAATCGTGCCCCTTGTCGAGTCATGTGGGGCGTGCGGGGCAGATTCGCCAATGTCACTCCAAAGATCAGGACCGTCAGCAATCCGCTGCCTCCAGCGTAGTCGCCCAGCGAGTACACACCCAGAACCACGCCGAGGTTCAGTATGGGCACATAAGGCTGACCAGCAATGAGCGGCCACAACCGTGACCACACAGCGCCCGCCGCCACTCCGATGGCCAACGAGATCAGAATGTGATGAGAGAAGTTGGTAGCCACTCCGGCGATGACCGACTGGTCCCCCGACATATTGAGCAAACTGCCCACTACCAGAACGGCGATGATCTCTCCAAGAGATGACTCAACTGTCAGGGTTATCTTGATGGGATCGGGAGTAGCGATCTGCTGTAAAACGGGTATGACAATCGTGCCGCTGGTGCAACCTAAAGCCGCCCCCAGCAGAAAGCAGTCGCTCCATTGCAGATGCAGAAGGGCGCGGCTCATGAGCGCGATCAACCCAAAGCTCAACCCAAAACTCATCAGTACCAGAACTATGCCGGCGGGAAAATATCGCAACGCCTGACGAAGTCTGAGTTCGAGCCCACCTTCGAAAAGGATGAGGAGTAGAGCCAGGGTTCCGAGGATACTGATGGCGCCCTGGAAATTTTGCGGATTGACCCAATGCAGGATCGGGCCGAGTGCGATGCCAATCAGCAACAGCACAATGATGTCGGGGATGCGGCTCAGCTTGGACAGGCGATTGGCGGCGAACGCCAAGATCAGCAGCGCTGCCGGCAAAGCGAAAATGTGCGCCATCTCCATGACAAAACCTGCGACCTGGAATTCAGGCCGGAACCAGTCAACCAGGGGTGGTGGAATCAGACATGATATACGGATCAGTCCAAATTTCGATAGCTTTTCACGGCCGCTAAGAAACCGCGTCTTAGCCGGCCGCAAAACGATGCGAAAAGTGCGTCAGGACACGCAGCACGAGACTTGAAGAACGAACCCGGCCCCTTAGGAATCGTACGCCTAAGCTGTGCTGGGACGCAGCTTGGGCCATGCCAGCCAAATCAGAGACAACACGGTCAGAATAGCGATGATCCCCTGCGAGATTACACAGTACAGGCACCAAACTTCCAGCACGTGAGCTTCAATGCTGGTGAGGTGCAACGCAAAGGCGAGGCCGACAAGAATCAGAGCCAGGGTCAAGGCCCGACGCCGCATAAATGCCACAAGGCCGATGAGGAGATATCCAGCAATTCCGATAGCGGCAACCGGCACGCCGAGGATCATGGCATAGGGGCTGTGATTGACCACGCCGCAATCCCACTTGTCGTTGATACTGCAAGGCTCCTTGCCGGGATCGTCGTAATGAACCTTAAGGGCAAGCGATGAAACGACAATGCCGAGGACAGCAAACACCACGATCACATAACGCACACAATTTCTCCGACCTGGTATGTCCCACCCGCACTGACAAGGTGCCGACTGGGATGCAACGCTTTCGATTGTACTGTGCGGAAACCGCGAATCCGTATCAGTAATGGAAACGCCAGCGAAACTCCGCATAAATTTGCCGGGGCTCATTCCAGTGAAAGCCGCCGAATGTAAGACTGTTATCCAACTGCACGCGAAGGTTGGCGACGTTCAGCGCGGTGACGGAAACAGCATACTTCCCTTCGGCGAAACTTTTTCCCAGAGCAAGATCAATCGTGGTATGGCTGGGAAGATAGGGACCTGGGTATTGTGAATCCGGCGTTCCGTACAACCCATTCACGAAACCCGAGCCGTAATACACATTCCCCGAGGCATAGCTGTGCCAGGGAAGACTGGTATTGATGCCCCAGTTCAACGTGTTCCTCTGATCGTGGTCAACCGGGGAGTATCCCGGCGGAATGTAGAGAGGGCAATCGGCGGTGACCGGGGTGGGGCAGATCAAGCCTCCGTTTATGGGCGAGGTAGCTTGCGCGATCTGGTTCGCGTAGACAAGGTGAAATTGGGCGCGGTGCCACAACATCGGAGAACGTAAGCTCAAATCCCATCCCTGGATCAGTGCGGCATACCACGTGATAGGCCAGAAGAGGTTTGAATTTCCGATGTTGTTATGGTCGAGCCAATTTCTGGCGTTGGTTTGGTAATTATCGACTTCGAGATTCCAGCCGCGGTACGGAATTATGAGACTGGCCTCCCACTGTTTATCCCGCTCACCTTGGAGAGGCGCAAAAGTGAAATTCTGGCTGTTCGCCAAACCGAAGAGTGCGCCGGTGGCCGTCACCAGCGGCGGAGGTTGGTAGTAGTGACCATAGAAGGCACGCAAGACCCAATTCAGGCGCGGGACCTTTAGGGCAACGCCCACGCGCGGATCAGCCTGATTCTCTGCGATCGACGATCGGAACTCGGTGCCGCGAAGACCGGCAATGATGGTTAGCCACTTGGTCGCATTGAACCGGTCGCTGATGAACTCCTCGGCGACCCCTCCATTTACGCTGATGGAAGAAGCGGGAAAGTTCTGAGTTCCATCCGTGTATTGATTATCGAAATAGTTATGCTGGTGCTGGAAGAATCCATAGACTCCGGCTTCCAGATCATTTCTCCAGAAAGCTTTTGTTGACGATTCCCTGGACACCAACGTAATTGGCAGCCTGATCCACCGTCGAGATGACCGGATAGTCGTTCGCGCCGCCCTGATAGTCGGCGGCATTGTAGTGATAGAAGGGAGAAAGCGTAAGCAGCGTGGTGGAATTGAAGGTGTGAACCCAGGAGAAGATGGCGTAGGCGTCGGGTTCTCGCTCGGCATCATGCAGGCCGTAACTGGGGACCTCTCCTGCCGCTTGCAGTATCTGATTTCCGGTTGAGTTGGGATCAGGGTCGACCGGAATCTGGTAATAATCCTGCCGTAAGGACGTGACCACGCGAAACTGATTCTTGGGATCGCGGTTGTAAATGAATGATGCGAATCCTCCGTAGCCGTTCTCGGCATCGTGAACCACTTGCGGGATCGGAGTCTGAAGGCCGTAGTCGCTGCGATTTCCATTCAGGCTGGCATAGTAGGCAAATCGTTGGGTGTGTCCTCCGCAACTGACCTGATCGTCCGTTTGATAGAAATTCCCCGCGGTAACGACAAGGTCGCATTGCCGGTCGCGTTCAAAACCGGTGCGGGGCGCAATGTTGAACATTCCATAAGTGCGGTCGCCATAGCTGGCGTCGTAGCTGCCTTGCAACACTTCCAGATAGTCGATGTCTTTGGGGTCGATCTGCGGTCCCAGATTGCTGGCAATGTTGGTGTTGGGGATGGAAACGCCGTCGATCAGCCACTCCACCTGATGGCCTCCGTTCATGTGCAGCATGTCATGCGCTACATAGGTAGCAGGCACGTAGTCGGTGATCATCTCCACGCCATTGGTGCGATCTGCACCAGGAGTTTGCTGGATGTCTTGACGGTTCAGCATTGTGGTCGGGGTGACCGTATCCATCGGTGCTGCTACCGGAGTTCCCGATACCACCACGCTTTCCTTCGTTCCTGCGATTGCCATTTTGAAATGCAGCGTCGGGCTCGTGTCGGACTGCACAATGACGTCTTGTTGGGTATCCAGGAAACCCTGCGATGAGACTGTGACCGTATAGGTGCCAAGGGGAACGGAACGGAACTCAAATTCTCCGCTCAGGCTGGAATCTTGAGACTGGGTCCAATCCGAGGTTTGAGCCTTCAGCGTAATCTGCGCGCCTTGCAGTGGGCGGTGCTGCGGATCGTGGACGACGCCACGTACCGTTCCAAAAATCGTCGCGCTCGCATTAGGCACGACCAACAATAACGAAAACACCACAAGACACAATCTGCGCATAGCGATGCTCACATCCTCTTCAGGTTTTTCCCAAAGCTCTGCAATGAGCGTGCGTTGGAGTCCCATGCTGAGTTTTCGCAGCAAAGTGTGCGAATACACGAAACTCGTCAGCTAATACTTTTGCGGTCTTGAGCCGGGTCTAGGAAAGGGGTGGGCCGCGCGGTCTGCAACTTTCTGAGATGGGAAATGCAAGTTGAGAAAGCTCTGGCGGCTGCACCTTGCCTCGTAACGCCGACCGGAATGCAGTCGTCTGACTGGTTACGAGGGCCGTTACTCTGGTCGTTAGAATACGAAGCGAACGGTACGGGCAAACCACCGCGGCCGATCGAAATCCGTCGGCGCTCGTGGGCTGCATGCAATGGTGCTTGCCGTCACGCCGGCAGCATGCGGGACGATCGGTAGGGGACGATTGCAGAAACGGCAGCAACGCGCCGAAACAGATAAGCACCAGCAACAAACTGGAGAGATACCGCCGCATGAGTGGCAGGATTCTACCACATCACATGAGCCTGTGATTTACCGCACACCCTCCGCACGCTGTTAAGAATTGAGCGCAAGAAGGTTGCGGCGCACTGGATCGCGCCAACCGGGAAGTGCAACGGATATACTTTTCCGCAATGAGACGAGCTAGCGTCGCCGCACGCTCGATGACCAAATTAAAGAGCAACAGAACGTCGAGCTACAAACCGGGGTCAGCGTCATTCGCCTCGACCGAGACCTTTGTCCTGGGAATCGTGCTCGCGCTCGCGATTGTTGCCGTCTATTACCCGGTGCACAGCCATCCTTTCGTCAACTATGACGACGAGGGATACATCATCAAGAACAGTCAGGTTCAATCGGGGCTGCATTGGGAAACAGTTTCCTGGGCGTTCACGACCTATCATGAATCGAACTGGCATCCGCTGACGTGGCTTTCTCACGCGCTTGATTGCCAGCTATTCCAACTGAACCCCGCCGGGCATCACGATACTAACCTGCTGCTTCACGTGATCAATGCGCTGTTACTTTTCCTGGTGCTGCGAAGAGCGACGGGGGCGCTGGGGCCAAGTTTTATGGTGGCAGCGCTGTTTGCTTTGCATCCCCTGAATGTCGAGTCGGTAGCGTGGATCGCGGAGCGCAAGAACCTGCTGAGCATGCTGTTCTTGCTGCTTGCGCTGGGAGCGTACGACTGGTATGTGCGTAAGCCTGGCGCAAGCCGCTATGCCGCAGTGGCAGTTCTTTTTGCGCTGGGTTTGATGGCGAAGCCGCAGATTGTTACCTTCCCGTTCGTACTGCTTCTTTGGGATTATTGGCCGTTGGGCCGAATTAGGTTCGCGGTCAGCGATTCTTCTGCACCATCGCCTTTGCCGCAGAGAAGTTTCTGGTGGCTGCTACGGGAGAAGCTTCCATTGCTGGCTCTAGCGGCCGCGAGTGCGGGAATAACCGTGCGAGCCCAGCAAGCCGGCGGCGCGGTAGCGTCGTTGATGCAGCATCCGCTGCCGGCCAGGCTGGAAAATGCAATCGTTTCCTACGTCCGATACATCGGCAAAGTGTTCTGGCCGTCGCAGTTGGCTCCCTTGTATCCCTATCCCACCGAGTCTTTCGCCGCGTTGCAAGTCGTCGGTGCAGCGTTACTGTTGCTAATCGTCACGCTGCTGGCCGTTCGATACCGACGACGTCGTTACTTACTGGTGGGATGGTTGTGGTTTCTGGGCACCATGATTCCTATGATCGGACTGGTGCAGGTGGGCGCGCAGGCAATGGCAGATCGATACGCCTACCTGCCGGGTGTCGGACTTTTCCTGATGGTTTGCTGGGGCATTGCTGACTGGGCGAAGCAGCGGCACCTGCCCCAAGCATTGCTCCCGGTTGCCAGTTCGGTCGTGCTGTTGATCCTGGGGTTTGCAACTCATCACCAGATCAACTACTGGAGCGACAACGTGACCTTGTGGTCTCACGCTATCGCAGTGACGAGCGGCAACTACATTGCGCAAGACAATCTCGGCTTTGCGCTGCTGCAGCAGGGAGATGTGGACGCGGCCACCGGGCATTTCCAGGCGGCGTTAGCGATTATGCCGTCGGACCCGACCAGCTTATTCAAGACTGCCATGTTCGAGCAGCAGAGGAAGAATTTTCCCGAGGCCCTGGAACGCTACAACACGCTCCTCACCATGACGCAGAACACCGCTATGCGTGCAACGGTCCTGACGAATATGGGATACGTCTACCGCAACCTCAACGACATGGCACGAGCACAGGCAAGTTGGCAGCAGGCTGTGGATCTGAATGCGGAGAGCGCCCGGGCATGGATTGGCCTGGGATTAGTAGCCCAAGAATCGGGCAACCTCAGCGCGGCGATCAAGAACTACTCGCAGGGTGTAGAGGAGCAGCCTTCGGATGTGGGATATCTACTGCTAGCCCAGGCGCTGGAAAAAGCAGGCCGCGCCAGCGAAGCTGAGAAGCCGCGACAGCAGGCCAGCCAACTGTCGAAGAACCTGCCCGAGGCACAGCGAGTTGCTGACGGCCTTCTCAGCCGTTAGCTCCACTCTCTTCCAGACCAACGGGACGGTGACGTGGACTTTGAACCGTAGCTTGACTCGCGATAATTGGCCGGAACGTTAGTTGAGTGGCTTGGGCTCGCCGCGGTCCAGGCCTCCGGAGTGAATGTCAGGCCGGCGGAGGACCGTCATCGACACGTAAGCTCCGATCCACGACCCCACGGCGGCAAAGCCAACATATACCCAATTGCGGGTGTAGCTGATCACGGCAAACGCTGACAACAGATACCAAACGCTGCTCCAAGTCGCGGCCGGAACGCGCCGACGGGACGACACCGCCGCGCTGAACATGACATAAACAGCATCCGTCGCCGCCGTCGATGCAGCCACGCCGAGAGCCAACCAGGGATGAATCTGCCCAACCATCGCTCACCTCATATTGAGACAAAATGCCTGAAGATCACGAGGGCACGGCACTCGACCGGCCGCCGTCGTCGCATGCGCGCTGCCGGATGTCATACGTCCCCACCCTCAAGCGCGCATTGCCGAATTGCTAAAGGTGTTTCCGTTGCCCATCACATCTCATGCGCCCCCGCACAATTATTGTGGGTTGGCTTTCCATTAAGCCCCACAAAATCGTGGATGACCACTCCCGTCGTGCCCAGATAACAATAGACCACGGTTGAAGGATAGGCGCCGCTCCAATCACCGGGTCGCAATTGTATGTCACCCACCATGACGCTGTATGGTCCCCAGGCGCCATGGAATTGCAAAGGCGGAACCGTAGGATGTGCGGTGGCATAAGTGGCGTCAATGGTGATCTGGGTGACCACATTGTTGAATTGTGCGAACGTGGCCGGGGAGCTGTAGGTTTCCGAGCGCCAACCGGTGATGCGGATTCCCTGAATCATGCCGTGGCTACCCGGCGAACCCGTATCGGCGATGAATGTTGGCCCGCCGATATGAGAGTAGCCATCAGAAAAACCGATGTCGGAAATAGGGCGCGGCCCCGGAAGTTGGCCAGGGATCAAGCTGAACTCCGACGGCGGAATTGCTGGTGCCGAATGTCCCGCCATTAAAGTGAACGGAGGTCATGGAAGTAGGGGCCGTCACCAGCGTTGCGAACGGCGACACAATCGCGGCACTGTTGGCATCGGAAAGCACGACATCCGCAACTCCGTCTCCCGAGAAATAACATTGATGGCAATTCCATACTTCGCCGCCATAGTTGTAGACGCCGTAGTCTCCATGTGTCTTGACCGTCACGCTGAACCAGGTGATTTCTGAACCATTGGCGATCGTGCCGTCGCTTTTTCGGGTCTTTCCCAGCAGCACGGTCACTTTCGGCGCGGTGGCTGCGCTGGCGCCACCGATAATCTGCAGATTTTCCACATTAAAGCTGTCGGTTCCGCTAAGGTCCACACACACGCCTACATCGGGCAGTCGCTCGCGGCACAGAATGTAGGATTGGGCCCCATTCATGGAAGCTTCACCTATCAGACGAATCCGCGCCAGGCTATTCGTAATATCAAGCTGGGTTACCACACACCCAGCCCTGCCATTGGGTATAACGATCGAGGCTCCTGTAGCTGAGTTGCGTGCGGCGTTGATGGCCGCCTGAATCGCAACCGTATCGTCGGTCGAACCATCGCACTTTGCGCCAAAATCGACGATGTTAAGACTGCCTGGCGGAGACCCCGGGGGCATTGTTGGACGCGCTACAGCGAAGTTGTCCAATCCCATTACCATAAGGACAGTAAGAATTAGCCCGAAAAGCTGCGTGCGATCTTGAAGATACTCTAAGCAATAGCGACAACTCGAAGGCGGCAACTTGTTCCACACGGCATAAGCTCCTAACTCCGGCGTCTAAGTGCAGCCGACATGCCATTGGTAATAGGCTGTGAATTAGAAGCGGCTAAGGTTTGCGCGATCGCGCCGCGCCTGCTTCGCACAAGGAATTCGCGCAATGCTTTTAGGGATTGCTGGAATTGGAATTGACGGACGGCCTTCGCGGCGGATTGTGAACAGGCCAGAAGGTCACCTGGAGCCCGACGGCAACATTTGTTCTTGGAGTTGGACTGACCAGCGGAAAATTGAAGCGCTCGTACTGCACCATCGGTGAAATCTGGATTTGAGGTTTGATGAGCCAATCCAGGGTCGCTCCAAAGTCATTCAGTCCGCCGCCGCCGAGAAAGATAGGGTCGTTATACTGCCTGCGGTAACTGAGCTGAATCTTATTCTGGGCTGAGAACCAGTAGGTACTCCAAGCTTGTATGCCATCTCCCATTCGGCCTATCCAGCTGCCCATGATCTCACCGTAAGTCCTGTAGCCATCGGCATAATGCTCGTTGAAGTAATAAGGACCTACGCCCGGATAATTAGGGATATTCGTGTAGATTCCCTCAACCCGCAAATCCAGATTATGTAGCTTGGGAAATTGGGGGACGTATAAACCGGGATTCCAGGCTGACTGCACCGGATAGGCGATTGGGTTTGGTTCGTCGTTGGCCATGCCATCGGCGTAAATCGTGAGCCAGTTGCGCAGGCCGGGAATGCGATAGGAAAGGTTAAATCCGGTAAAGCGCTTGCCGGGATCGACAGGCTGTGCGTTACCGTGGCTCGACCAGGTGTGCAACCAACTGGCAAGATTCGCCGGTCTACCTGCACCGGCCCACATCACGGTAATGGTGACTCCGATCTCGAAATTGGGAGTCATCTTTAGGGCCAGCTTGTCGCCCCACATGTACGGTTGCGGATTGATGAGCTGGTATCCGTTTCCGACCAGCGGGAATTGAGGAAAAGGCCCGCGAACATAGTAGTAACCGCCGACTCTTCCAACGAAGGCCGTATTGCGGATCATGCCCAGCCAACTCAGGAAACCGGGGAGCTGATAAGGAGTAATACGGCTAAGGCGCAGCATGGGCATGGCCTCGGCATTATTGGAAAGCATGAGCGAGCCACCGGCGTCGGGTCCCCACTCCAGGCTTTGCTGGCCAAATGACATTTGCCAGTTAGCCATGTTTAAGGCGGCGTAGGCTTCAATCGTGTTGAACTGGTTGACACCGTTAAAAGTGGGAACAGAATTGAGCGGAAGCTGGTCGACGTTAGCGATGGCTTGAGCGGTCGATGGACTATAGGGCGCAATGGAGGCCGAGTGCTGATACTCTCCTCGCACATAGAAGGCGAGCGGCCCTGCTTCGGTGCGCATGGACGCTCCGACAATGCTGTTGAATCCCTGGCCGTAAGGACGTCCATAGTCGTTATAAAGGGTTTGCGCAAAGTGAAAGCTGTCGGCCAGCGGCATGCCCATAATCTCGATCGCTCGCGCGTAGGCTGACTCCAACTGGACGCCGATATTGGAAGCGCCTTCCAGATTCGCCAGTTCCATGGCAAACTCCTGGCGCAATTCACCGACTGCGTGGGAAGATTCGTTGTTGACTTCCGGATAGCCCGTGCTCTCCTGGGCCTGCAGCGTCAGCCGCGCACACTCCAATCGCGCCAAGGGACGAATTGCCTGCACGTACTTCGGCAAGTAACCCAGCGCTTCCAGGCGGTCCAGCGCCGGGTAAACCCAGCTGTCCAAGGGAACATAGGTCGAACCCATATAGCCGGGATCGCGCTCGTTGTCTTCGGGAGATTTTACGAACGTCCCCCAGTAAGCTGGGCTGATCTCGTGGCCACTGCTGCGGGCGCGATAAATCTGCCGCCCCAGATACCAGCCAAGCGCACTGCCTAGAAGGGAGTCGGAGACCCAGTGCTTCTGACCAATAACGCGCGCGACACTCACACCTCCGGCTGTGCCGTAGGCCAGAATCTGGGTGAGCGGGCCGGGATATTCACGCGCGATAACGCTGGCCGCGGCCCAGCTGACGGCCGTGGTGCTCGACGGAAAGGAATCGCCGCCGGAGAAAAAGTTTCCCCGATTGTCTCCGGTGTCGGGGCGTAGCCGTCCGGCGATGTACTTGAAGGCCGTGGAGTCGATGTAGGCGTCAATTGCTGCCTCACCAGCCAGGAAGCCGGTTTCGCGCTTATGCTCATCCTTGGTCATCTGTCCCCATAGAAAGAGTCCGCCGCCGGCGCCGATGAGCGCAGCCATTCCCGCGTCCGAAGCGTTGGCCGCCAGGCTGATGGTGCTTGAACCTTTGGGCAAATGCGCTTCGATAGCCGTATCGCTGCCTACCAGGACGGAGCTGGCGAAGATGGCGGGGACGAGGAAGAATAGGTTGTCGGACCGCATGCGAAACGGAGTAGTAAGGAAAGCCTCCTGGTCTTCCAGCAGATTTTTCGGCAGAGCCGTGACATGGATAGGAGTTTGCCCGTCATCATCTGTACGAGTCGCAGACGAGGGACTCGCCGGCGCAGGTTGCGGGGCCGGGGATTGCGCCGCAGCATACCTGCTGAACAGGCAACCGCAAAGCAGAATACTCACCAGCTTTAACCTGCATGAGAATCGGAACGCCATCTAGAAATGAACAGCAACGGCTGCGGCAACCGCCAGGTTGGCGACCAATTGGGCAGTTTCGAGCGCAGTCTTCCAGGCGGTCGAGCCACCCAACGCCTTTTCAGGGACCACCAGAATATCTCCGGGACGCAGCTTGGTGGCGAGAACGCTTCCCTTGAACCAGCCGCTTCCCTGCGCTGAGATCACGGAACCATTTGCCCTGATCACATAAATCGCTTTCTTCAACGCCAACTCGGTCGGCCCACCGGCTTGAGCCAGGTACCATTCCGCCGGCCTGCCCGGTTCATAAGTGATAGCGGTAGGGTTATAGACCTGCCCATAGGCCAGCACAAAGTTCGGTTTGCGAGGAATGGTGATGATATCGCCCGCGCGCAGGAAGATGTCGGCAGGAGTGTTTTCCCACTCGGAGATGTTGCTGGAAATGGTGATCACCAGGCGTCCAGCGGCGGGTTGCGAGCGTAGGCGGTTGAGCGTTTGTTGCTGCTGCTGCTGCAAAGCCTGCAAGATAGCGGCCTGGTCCTGACCGGTGCTGGAGGGAGAAAAACTTACCGTGGCCGTGGAGCCTTCAATGCGGCGGATCAGTTCTTGTCTTCCCTTTTCCTCCATCTGGCGTACCTCGACCCGCTCCAGCACAGCGCCGGCGGGATAGGCGGTACTGCGAAATCCTCCCACTCGCTTCATCAACGAACTCAGGCGTTCACCCTCATTGATTCCGTAACTCCCGGGAAACTTGACTTCTCCTTTGACGGTGGCGGACCGCCCAATGTCGGTCCATCCGGGAATCTGCAGAACCGTGAGGGTATCGCCGGGCTTGAGCTTCACATCCGCCGATGCATCTCCGGCCAAGGCCGCGCCAATCTTGATGGTCTGTTGATTCGTCACCACCTCGGAACCGCCCTGCATCTCGTAGCTGGCAAGATCGGCAACTTCGGTATAAGCGCCTCGGCGGAAACCGCCCGCCATGTTCACCAAGCCCGCAGCCGTCATCCCCGTACTCATCGGATATTGCCCGGGGCGCAGGACCTCACCATAGATCATGACTTTAGGAGCATCGATTTCATATCGTCCAAAAATCCAGACGGTGTCGAACTGTTGCAAAGCGATCGTTTCATCTCCCGCCAGCGCGCTGGCCAGGTCGACCTCGATGGTTTGCGGGCGAAAGTCCGGCGGTTGCATGCGGATAATTTCGGCGTGGTTGGAAGGTTCAGGTAGAACCTCCTGGTAGGAATGGATCAGGTCGGTGATCTTCATTCCTTCGCTGAACGCATACTTACCGGGACGGTACACATGTCCCTGCAGATAAACAGTCTTGTCGCTGTAAGGAAGAATAGGAGCGATGGAAACCCGGTCTCCATCCTGCATTTCAAATGGGCCAATCATGGCGCGCAACGCCTTTTGCTCTGCGCCTGGCGCAAGTTTCACGTGCAGGATGACGCGCTTCTGGTGAGCTTCAATGCGCTCCACCTTGATTTCGCCCAAGGCGGCGGCCACCGACACGCCGCCAGCCATTTCCAGTACGTCCGAAAGCTGCGTCTCGCTCTTAAGTTCGTAAATTGCGGGACGCTTCACCATTCCCGAAACCGCGATCAGCGGGCCGGCGGGCGGAATGAGGATGGTATCGCCGGGTTCCAGATGCTCAATGGACTTCCGCACTCCGCCGATCAGCAAGTCGTAGAGATCCATTTCGCCGACCAGCCGTTCTCCGCGATAATGCTTGACCACACGCAGCGAGCCGGTCGAGGTCGGCCCTCCGGCCGAATACAACGCGTTGAGCGGAGTGGAAAGCGAGCTGATATCGTAGGCGCCGGGACGCTGCACATCTCCCACCACATAAACCCGGACAGTGTGCAACTTAGTCACTGCCAACTCGACACGAGCATCGTGATATTGCGGCGCCAGCGCGGCTTGCACGACTTTCTGCGCCTGCGTCATCGTCAAACCAGAAACTACAACCGGACCGGCATCAGGCAGCGAAAGTCGACCCTCGCGATCCACTGGCCGGCTCATGCGCTGTGAGACACCTCCCCAAATATCAATGGTGACCGTATCGCCCGGACCCAGAACATAGTCGGCGCCGGCCGGAAGATCCATAGGAAAGTTGGTCATGCCCACAACATCGGGCCGAAAGATGTCGGAGCCGAAGCGCTTCAAAGGCTTGGATTGCTCGGGAAACTGGGTATACAAATCTCGCGCAGAAGGAAGACTGGGATAAGGATTCGGCGTGGTTATAGTCTTTGGATTGAGTGCGGAGTCGTCGTAACGCTGTTCGGTTGGCGGCCCAATCCTCGTGGGCCTCGTACCCGTGCGCGTTCCGGTTGTTCCAGCCGGATATTCTTCCGCCCCCGCGGCATTGGCCTCGGTACCCAACAGGGTGCGCGCGTCGTCTTCAGAGATGTATCCCAGCTGGACCAGGGAGCGAACACCTTCGGCCCGAAATATTGGGTCGTTCTGCATTCGGTCGTATACGGCCTGATCCGTGATCGTCTGTTCGTCGACCAGGCTGCCTTCAGCCCGCAAGCGCTGCACTAATAGAAGCTTCAGTTGTTCCATCACCTCGGGACGGTTCTGCAGAAAATTGCGGATGGCGACGTTGGAAGCATTCGTACTGCTTCCAGACATGTTCGATCCGTTTTGGCCAGTCGAAGTCTGTCCGCCCATTACGCCGGAAGGATTTTGCTGGTTCTGCTGCTGATTTTGCTGATACTGCTGGTTTTGCTGGTTCTGCTGATTCTGTTGGCTCGGGGCATTCTGCTGACTTTGCGAGTTCTGCTGAGTTTGCGAACTCTGCTGGTCGGTCGGGTTCGGTTGATCCTGTGGGTATTGGGAGCTCTGGTCCGAGCTTTGTCCGTGCGCAGCGGTGGCGGCAAGGCAACACCACAGAATCGCGGCAATCACAGGATGTTTCTGAAAACGAAGTTCGCTCATTGAGGTGCTTCTCCGCGTCACACGACGCCGGTCTGCAGGCGCACGTCTACCATCTCCGAAACCACCTGAACTGCTGTTAGAACAGGAGATAATAAGCGGCGACCGGGATAACTTGTGGCTGAATTACGTGCCCAAAGGGTAGGGCAACAGGCTCTTATCGTCAAGCGAAAAGCTCTCCAAAAGATTAACCGGCAAGCCCTTGAACAGGATACGGGACTCACCTTCGCTGTGGAGTGATTTTCCGTCACAGGACGATTTTCTTGCGATAGCAGTTAGCGCCGGCTGTGGGCCTCAGCCGAAGCTTCCGTCAAGGCCTGCTGCGATACCTCGCGCAGGCGGAGAGCGATCTCGAATCTCGGCGTCGTCGAACCGCGACCCCAGCGATTGACTTCCCAGTGCGCGCGGACGAACTTGACGGCTGGCGCGGCAGACAAATCCACCAGCAAAGGATACTCGCCCACGTAGAACTTTTGCGGCAGCGCGACGAAGGGCTTGGTTTCCCAAGTTGTGCCGTCCACGGAAGGGTAGAGGCTAATGTCGATCGCTTCCTGTTCCACAACCGAGGTGATGGATAAGGTGAGCAGAAATATCGGGCTCGAAGCTCCGCTGACATCGAGCGGTTCACTATCGCCCTTGGCGGTGAGAACGGTGGCGGCAGGTAGAAGGAATGCATCCAGCATAACGGGACTATTTTATCGAAGCCGCGACGCCCCAGTGGTGATGGCGATCACAATGCGACTTTGCGGCCCCTTTTAGCGGCGGGGCAGGCCGTCGAAGAAACTCCGCAGCAAGGCAGCAAATTCTGCGGGCCGCTCCAACGCCGCGTAGTGCCCAGCGTTAGGGATCACCTGCAATTTACTGCCGGGAATGGTCTGGCGCATGAGTTCTGCCTCGGCCAAAGGCACACTGTCATCGCTGCCGGCAATCAGCAAGGTTGGCACATCGATGGTCTTGAGCGTGGCTACAGAATCCGGACGCTCAGCCATACCGCGTTGCACCCCGGCAACGTCGTCGGCCGACATACGCTGCATCAGGCGGCGCGCGGCATCGACTATGTCTGGGCGATTGGTTTGCGTGGAGGGTGAGAGCAGCTTGGGCAACATCTCTTCGATAAATCCCGCAGTGCCTTCCCGCAACACCTTCTCTGCGCTCGCGAGTCGAGTGGCCTTGCTCTCGGCTGTTTCGGCATTCGCTCGCGTATTGGCCAGCACCAGCGCCGACACTTGCTCGCGGTGGCTCCTCCAGAATTCAAAAAGCAGATAACCGCCGATGGACACACCGACGAAGTACGCCCGGTTGATGTGCTCCTGGCGGCAAAGAAGCGCCAGATCATCGGCCAGTTTCTGCATGGTCGCCGGACCTTCGCCCAACTCAGAATCGCCGTGCGCCCGCAAGTCGGGAATGATCAGCCGGTAACGAGGGCTCAGTAACTCGGCGACCGGCGTCCAGAAACCATAATTCAAAGGAAAGGGATGCAGGAGGACGACATCTGGTCCATCGCCAACCTTCTCATAGAAAAGTTGAGCATCAGCACTGCGAAAGAAGGGCATCTCTGGAGATTGTAGCGGTTGTAGACCCGTGCGAGGCCCCGAGCCTCAACGGTTGCCACGGGAGGTGGGTTTCTCCGGGAATCCGGCTGGAGGCCTTGTAACACGGCTGTAATACTAATGTTAAACTCTCGTGAGTCCGACATCAGCCTTTCTGTCGAAGGAGCGCACATTTGTTTCTCAGGGAATTCGCGTTGCGTGTTTGCAAATCTGAAGTCCCACATCAGGTTCTAATCGCGCCCGTCCCACCCTTCTTTAGGGATTGCGGCGGTTTCAAGCGAGCTGCCTTTGCAGCTATCCTGCTGACGATGGCGACCGGTTGCGGTGGGGGAAGCGCAGCTGCTCCCGCCCAGGGAAGCAATCAGATTGGTCCTCCCGCCACTTTCACCCCGACCGTGGTGGCAACCTACCACAACAATAACGCCAGAACCGGGGCCAACCTGACCGAAACCTGGCTAACGCCATCGAATGTCAGCGTCGGCACCTTCGGCAAACGCGCTGCGATTACCGTCCAGGGCGATGTCTTTGCTCAACCCTTGTATGTTCCCGGCGTTACAGCAGGGCAGGCATCGCACAATTTGATCGTGGCCGCGACTGAGCACGACCAGGTCTACGCAATCGACGCCGACAACCATCAGATCGTGTGGCATGCCGATTTTCTGGGATCGTCGGGAACCGTCACCACACTGTCCCCCTCCGACCTTCTCACTTGCTCCGCCATTGCTCCCGAGGTCGGCATTACCGGTACTCCGGTGATTGATACCACTACCTCGACGGTTTACGTGGTGGCTCGGACAAAAGAAACGCAGAGCGGCCAGCCGGTGTTCTATCAGCGTCTGCACGCGCTGGATTTGGCCACCGGACAAGACAAGCTCACGCCCACCGTCATCACCAGTCCGCCGGACCCGGGTGGCCAATTTGGTGTGGCCCAGTTTGACCCGCAACTGAACAATCAGCGCTCAGCACTCCTGCTGGCGAATGGACAGGTTTATGTGGCATGGGCGTCGCATTGCGATTTCGGCAGCTATCAGGGCTGGGTCATGTCGTTCGATGCCACTTCCCTTCAGCTTACCGGCGCCTGGACTCCCGAGCCTTCCGGTACTTACGGTGGCATATGGATGGCCGGCTCTGGGCCTGCCAGCGACGCCAGCGGCGACGTCTATCTACCCGTCGGCAACGGGCAAAGCGATGCCATGACCGGAGGCTCGAACTATGGGGACTCGGTAGTACGCCTGCGCAATTCCGCAAACCAGATTTCGACGATCGACTATTTCATTCCTTTCGATTGGCAGATGTTGTTCAATGACGATCTGGACCTGGGGTCAGGAGGATCGATTCTTCTGCCTGACCAGAGCGGAACAGCACATCCCCACTTGCTGACCGTCGCCGGCAAGGATGGAACCGTCTACTTGCTGGATCGCGATAATCTGGGACACTGGCAACCGGGCAATGACGGGCAGGTGGTTCAGACCTTTAAGAGCGATGCCCAAAATTCGTTATGCACGCCGGCGTTCTGGAACAACAACTTATATTTTGGTTGGTTAAGAGGCCCAGTAGAAGCTTTTCGCTACGACCCTGCCAGTCAGCAGATTGACACCACGCCGACATCGACCACCGGAGGCTGGGATGTGGGATATCCCGGAGCGTCCCCCTCGATTTCGGCTAACGGGACTAGCGGCGGCATCCTTTGGGTTCTGCGGAATAATGGCACCGACGCCGAGCTTCGTGCCTATGACGCCACCAACTTGCGCAGCGAGCTCTACGACTCCGACCTGTCTCCGGAGCGGGACGAGTCTGGACCGTCCGTCATCTTTGGGGTTCCGACCGTGGCAGACGGCTGGGTTTTTGTAGGCGCGCGCGGTGAGGTGGATATCTATGGTCTGTTGTCAAGATAACGGGGGGACGAGGCGGATCACGCTCTTCGGTGGTTGCGAAAGCTGAAGCTTAAGCGAAAAGGCGCAGTCCCGGCTGACACTCTTTGCCGTACTGCGCCATACTCCTTAAACTGGGGCCCTCAAGAGCCTTGATAGGGTTGGGGCGTCGTTGCCGGCGACGTGACGGAACGTATTCCGGCTCCTCGGGAATCACGATCCACGCGATGATGTAGGCCAGCAGTCCGCCGCCTCCGAAGAAGGCCACGATCAACCACACTACGCGAACCACGGTTACATCCAGATCGAAATATTCGGCGAAACCGGCGCAGACGCCGGCAATCTTGCGATCAGTCCGCGAGCGCATCAGCTTGCGACGGCCGGCGACGGACCCAATCCGCTTGCCGCAGTAGGGGCACAGATTGGCGTCATCTTGAATGACCTTTCCGCAGTAGTTGCAATACATACAGCCTCCCGACTCCAGTTAATGATACGTAGAGAATAAGAAAAGGTTCCCTCCGATGTAAAGGCCTGCTTCCGGGCTCGCGCCGGGGTAGTTACCCGGAAGTATTTACCCGTCTGGTCGGTGCGTGCCGGTCGCGGCCATAATGTTTGACTGGGGACTCGCGGTAACCCTAACATGACCCACCGGAGTTCTCGGCCATCGCATGATCGGCAAAACCATCTCGCACTATCGGGTCATGGAAAAGCTCGGCGGCGGCGGGATGGGTGTGGTGTATAAGGCCGAAGATACACGTCTTGGCCGTTTCGTCGCCCTGAAATTTCTTCCCGAAGGGTTAGCCCACGATACGCAGGCGCTGGAGCGCTTCCGGCGCGAAGCTCGGGCTGCCTCTGCGCTGAACCATCCCAACATCTGCACGGTCTACGACATTGACCAAGATGACGGACAAGCCTTCATCGCGATGGAATTTCTCGACGGCATGACCTTGAAGCATTGCATCGCCGGGCGTCCCCTTGAATCGGAACTATTGCTGACCCTGGCGATTGACATTGCCGATGGATTGGACGCCGCGCATCAGGCCGGCATCATCCATCGCGACATCAAACCCGCCAACATTTTCGTAAGCCAGCGCGGACACGCCAAGATTCTCGACTTTGGCCTGGCCAAAGTGAGCTTCGCAGGTCAGACCGGGCAGGCAGCCGGTGCAGCCTCCGCCGAGACTGCCATGTTTGCCGACCAGTTATCCACTCCGGGAGCCATGCTGGGCACCGTCGGTTACATGTCACCGGAGCAAGTCCGAGCGCAGGAGGTGGACACCCGCACCGACGTATTCTCGTTTGGCGCCGTGCTCTACGAGATGGCTGCAGGTACAACGCCTTTTCCGGGCGAAAGCTCGGCCGTAATTTGTTCAGAGATTCTGACGAAGAATCCACCGCCGCCCTCGCAACTGAATTCGAGTGTGTCAACCAAGCTGGAAGACATTATTCATCGGGCGCTGGAGAAAGATCGCAATCTGCGCTACCAGCATGCGGCGGACCTGCGGGCAGACTTGCAGCGATTGAAGCGCGATTCCGACTCACGGCGTTTTGCCAGCCCGGACCGGGAACCGCCGGCCGGCAAGAAGCATCTGCTCTGGCTGGCGACGCTGATCGTTCTGATTACAGGAGGGCTGGCTGCCTGGTACTTTGTCACGCACCGTCCTGCCAAGCTCACCAACAAAGACACCATCGTGCTGGCCGACTTCACCAACACCACTGGAGATGCCGTCTTCGACGACACGCTGAAGCAAGGGCTTTCGGTGCAGCTGGAGCAATCGCCGTTTCTTGATTTGGTCTCGGAGCGGAAGATTCTTGAGACCTTGAAATTGATGGGACGGCCAGCCGGTGAGCGGTTAACGCCGGAAGTGGCGCGCGAGGTCTGCGAACGAACCGCCAGCGCGGCTATGCTGACAGGCTCCATCGCAGGCATAGGCAGCCAGTACGTCATTGGCCTGAAGGCCATTAACTGCGGCACGGGAGACGTGCTGGCCGAAGTGCAAGAGCAAGCATCCGGTAAAGAGGCTGTGCTCAAGAGCCTGGATACCGCGGCGACTCGATTGCGCGGCAAGCTGGGCGAGTCGCTCAAGTCGGTACAGAAGTATGCGACACCTGTCGAAGAGGCCACGACGCCCTCGCTGGAGGCGCTTCAGGCCTACAGCCTGGGCGTGAGGACCCGGCTGTCCAAGGGCGACATTGCCGCCCTGCCCTACTTTCAGCGGGCGGCCGAGCTCGACCCCAATTTCGCCATGGCCTACCTCTCGTTGGCGATCAGCTATGCCAACCTGGGCGAATTAGACAGAATGGTAGAGAACGTACGCAAGGCTTACGGCCTGCGCGATAAAGTAAGCGAACCGGAGCGCTTATTCATCGAGGGGTTCTACTATTCGTATGGCACCGGCGAGTTGGAAAAGGCCAGGGGGGTATTCGATCTTTGGCGCCAGACCTATCCCAACACGTTTATCCCTTACCTGAACTTGGCAGACATTTCTTCGGACTTGGGAGACTGGGAAAGCGCGTTGGCGTGGAACCGCGAGACGCTGCGCCTCGAACCAAAATACGGACTGAACTACGTCAACCTGAGCGAGGCAATGGTGGCTCTTAACCGGGTGGACGAGGCCGAGTCGGTCTTGAAGCACGCACAAGCTCAGAACCTGGACGCTGAAGCCCTGCTGCAGAACCTTTATCTCATTGCCTTTCTGAAGGGCGACGCAAACCGGATGGCGCAAATTGCAGCCGAGGCCATGGGAAAGCCGGGCACAGAAGACCAGGTGCTAGCCGCCGAGGCGGACACCGAAGGCTGGTACGGAAAACTGAAAAATGCGCGGGAACAGACCCGTAGAGCCACGATCTCAGCCGAGCGCAACGACGCCAAAGAGGCTGCCGCCGGTTACCAGGTTGACCAGGCATTGCGTGAAGGGGAAGCGGGAAACGCGGAGCAGGCGCGGCGCGATGCCAATGGCGCCTTGAAGCTGGCCCCCAACCAGTATGTGCGGGAAACTGCGGCCTTGGCTTTGGCACGCGCGGGCGATTCGGCCACAGCAGAGAAGCTGGCGGCAGAGCTGGACAAACAATTTCCGCTGGACATAATTGCGCAAAGGTACTGGCTACCCACCATCGGGGCCGCGGTCGCCCTGGATCGCAAAGATCCCAAACGGGCCATCGAATTGTTGCAGGACATGAGCACCATCGAACTCGGTGTATCCTCCTTGACCGCCGTGGCTTTGTGTCCAGCCTATGTACGAGGCGAAGCGTATCTGATGCTCCATGATGGCCGCGGCGCGGCGACGGAATTCCAGAAGTTCATCGACCATCGCGGACTGGTGGCGAACTTCCCCTGGGGAGCGATGGCCCGCCTTGGCCTGGCTCGCGCTTACGCCATGCAAGGCGACACTGCCAAAGCCAAATCCGCATACCGGGATTTCCTTACGCTATGGAAAGACGCCGACCCTGACGTTCCCGTCCTCATCCAAGCCAAATCGGAGTACGCGAAGCTGCAATAGTGCGCGGAATCAAGCGCCCGCGCAATTGGGGAGTCAGCGAATTCCGAAGGTGAGGCCGGCAAACGGCAGATCAGCTGCCCGACCCGAATCGAAGGATCTACGGAGTCTTGTACGCCTGCTTCATATAGCGGCGCGCCAGGTCGGCGGAATTGGTAGCCGAGTTCTCGGCAATCACAGCTTTATATTTTTCCAGAGCAGTATCACGCTTCTGAAGCAGGTCGTACATTTCGCCAGCGGCCAGAGTGGACTTCTGCCGCAACTCGCCGTCATGGCCGCTGCTGGCGGCCAGCTCATAAGCCTCGACAGCGCCGGCATAGTCGCGTTGGCCACGCAAAGCTTCTCCCAGTCCATAGGCCGGCACTTCCATGCGGCACAGCGAATAGGCGTTGCTGCGACATCCCGCCAGAACCTTGCGATAAGCGGTGATTGCCTCCGGTCCATGACCGGCGGCATTCATCAGGTGCGCGTATTCTGCGGCGACCAGGAAATTGCGCGGAAAGTCAGCCTGCATGCCGCTGACTACCTTCAATGCCTCGGCGTACTTCTGCTCGCGGCGCAGAAACAACGCCAGCACGATCTTGGCATCATTGGAAACTTCCATGTGGCCGCCAGCTACGGCCTGGCGCAAGTCGTCGAGACCTTTTTCTTTGCTGCCACTGAGGCCGGCTACCGAAGCGGCCACTTTGACCGGCCAACTCAGCGAGCCGACGATATACAGGTGCGTCCCAACCACTACTTTGGCGTCTACGTACTTGGGATCGAGCTCCAGAACCCGTTCATCATCATGACGGGCGGCGACAGCGCCGCGCAGGCCGGCGAACCACGCTTTGTCCACAATGCCGGTGTAGGTGGCGCGCAGGGCGCGAGTGGCTCCGCGGGCATATAGAGCGTCCACATCGTTTGGATTCTTGTCGAGCCGCGCCTGCGAAAGGGCCAACGACTGGGCGGTCAGCTGAATGACTCGATCACGAACCTTAGGGTCGACTGGCGCGGCGTTTCCCTTGGTCAGAAAGCTATCGCCGGCGTAAGCCTCGGTGTCCAGCGCTCCAATTCGTAACAACTCCCTGAAGATAACTCCGGCAAGGGTGTGGTTTACGGCAAAAGGGTCATCGGGATGGGCCTGCTGAGCTAGCTCAAACTCGTGAATCGCCTTGTCATACTCTAGGTTGTAGAAGTGGTCGAAGCCCTTGCGAGTGTTGGCATCGTTGTCGACACGAGTGGGAACAGGCAGGCTGGGCAAATCGGCCGCAGTACTGAACCGTCCTCCGAGCCCAAGCAGGCAACAAAGGCACAGGCAAGATAGCAGTCGTTTGTAAGGTTTCATCGCGCCCAGCTTATGAGAAGTTTACCTGATATCGCCGGCGCCCAAAAGCAGGTACAACAGAACCCAAGGATACGGAATGCGCCCAATGTCGAATCTGAAACGCTGGCCCAAGGACTCCTATACCGAACGCGAAGCTGCCGCAATGCTGGGCGTCACGGTCGCGCGCCTGCATCAATTGCTCGATGAACACATCTTTACCGACGGCGGCAAGCGGCCAGCCTCCATCGAGTTCACCTCCAGCGACCTGCTGCTGTTGAGCTATTGGAATGCCAGCACCGAGTCACCGGCGCTGGAGGTTATCCCTATGCCGCATCGCAAATAGGTCGTTCGACTCGGCCAGTCTACCTTCCTCTAAGAGTCCACGGTTTACGTAGAAGAGGGAATATTTTCGTTACGCGGCACGATTCCGCAGCTTGGCCAAGAACCTTATCTCCTGCATTTTCCGATACTTATTTCCAGCCGCACTTTGGTAGGCCGCGTGCCAATAACAGGGTGGAGAACCACACATGGCCCAAACCCTGAGGCAGGAGTACTGGCGTCCTCCCAAGCCCGATGTTGTGCGTCTTGCACAACCGGTCTTGCTCGACCTTATATGCTCTCATTGCGGCACCGAGTATCCTTCGGGCGCACGCTTTTGTCACATCTGCGGCAGCGACCGCGATCCTCGCCCTAGTTCGGTACTAAGGCCCGCTGGCTTCGTAGACTTGCTCGATATGGCGATTCTGCGTGAACGGCTTGGCCTGTCTGTTCCTTGCCTCATGTTTTTTCTCGTCGGCATGATCTGCATGGTAGCCGCTCTGCTAACTGGATTGATCTACCGTGCGGATACCTTGATCCAGTGGCAGGCGATCCAAGTGTGGCGCGTCGAGTGGCTGCTGGGTGGAGCGGCAGCGCTATTGGCAGGAATCCTTCTGAAACCGAAAAAAGCCTGAAGCTTTCCATCAAGATCCTTTTATTCCACCTTCGACTGTTCCCCGTTTTCAGCCGACCCAGCATTCTCAATTCTCACGTTGCTGGCTTTGTATTGCTTGCCGTCGAAGGTTGCTCGCGCCGTGACTTCCGACCCGACTTTCAAAGATCTGGGATCGGCGAGCGCGGCCGAACTGAAGTGAACTTCATAGTCTTGATCGTCGGCGCTATTCTGTAGCACCAGCATATTGCTATGCATGTCGAGACCAGTCACGACGCCCGAGAAAATGTAGTTGTCGCCAGGTTTGGCAAGTACAACGATCTCCTGGGCCACATCGCGATGCTGTTTGTCGGACGCGAATTGCACATCCACCAGCGCTCCCGGCTGCACGTCGCCGGAGTTGGCGGCGCCTTTGGATGAGCTGTATTTGGTGATGCCGCTGACCGCGAAGCTCACGGGCCGCGACGACAACTGGTCCTGCACGCTGATCGTACCCTTCTCAGGATGCAGCGCAATAACCTGGCCGCGCACCTCCGCCAGGCCGGGTTCAGTCAACACGCGAATGTTCTTGGCGAACACCCTGCTACCGTCGAGCATGGTGTCGGCATAGACACGGTCGCCTTTCCGGATTCCAAGGACGGTCGTTTCCGCGCCGTTACGGTAGATATGCGACCGCTCGTCGACCATCAGCTTAATTTTCGCGCCTCCGCCAAACGGTTGGACCGTCAGGCGATTTCGCACATGATCCACATGCACAGCGGTTCCGCCGATTAAGGTTGGTTTGCCTTTGGGCAGCGGCGGAGTTTCAAGCAGCGGATCATAGGGGTTGTCGTCGTTGCTGGCGGCATTCATCTGCGGCTTCTGGGAAGTGGAGTTAACCGAGTTCAGCGCTGGCGATCCCTTCGCCGTCTCGGCTGCCGCGCCGCTGGTAGCGGCTGTATTCGCCGTTCCGCTGGATTCGGGATTAGGAGACGTGACGCCTGCGGGCTGCGAAGCTTGTCCGGCATTTCCCTGCACCGGCTGACCATTCTGCGCTTCGGCCGGCAAAGTAAGCATCAAACCGACAAGCAAACTTCCCAGCGCGCTCTTGGTAATTGCATAGTTCATCAATGGTATTTACTCCAGTGTGGAACCGGGCTGCGTGAAGCCGCCTCTGGTCAGAGTTGGATGCAATCTGCCGCCGGCGTGTTGATCAAAGCAGGAAGAAAAGTCTCACGCTGCCAACGCAAATGGGGTCAAGCCACATCTAAGGTGAGGGACAAGAAGAGCGGCCGTCTCCCCGAGTAACCGCGATTTCTATTTGGAGGCTCGATGTTTGCCAGTTCTCGACGTTGGATCGTCACCACGGTTCTCGCCAGCGGCTTGGCCATTTCCGCCAGTGCCGGTGACGTACGCATCAGCATTCCCAAGCGCACCAAACCGACTCCCGTGCAAAAGCTGAACCAGGAAGGCGTGAAGGCGGTCGAGAAGCACCAGTACAAGAAAGCCAAGTCGCTCTTCTACAAGGCATATCTCATCGATCCCAACGATCCGTTCACGCTCAACAACCTGGGCTATATTGCCGAGCTCGAAGGGCAAGTGGATCGCGCCGAGCGTTACTACACCTTGGCGCAGGCGCAGGATTCCGACGCCGTGGTTTACAAATCCACCGAGCGTGACGCCGTGGGACAACCGGTAACCAAGATCGCCGGCAATGCCGGCGATACCGGCATGCAGATCAATCGCATCAACGTATATGCGATCGGCTTGCTGCAAAAAGACCACGCTCCTGAAGCGGACCTCGCTCTGCAAAAGGCCCTTAAGCTCGACCCGAACAATCCTTTTACTCTCAACAATCTTGGCTTTGCCCGCGAGAAAGAGGGCGAGCTGGAAGACGCTTACAAGTTCTACAGCCAGGCTGCTGCCCAGCATTCCAACACTCCCATCGTGGTCACCGTCCATCAATCCTGGCGCGGCAAACCGATCAGCGAAATCGCCGCCAGAAACGCCGACAAGGTTCGCATCCAGATGGCCCGTGAGCAGGACGTCACCGCACAAGTGGCAAGACTGAACACCCGCGGCGTCGCAGCCATCAATCGCAACGACTACAAGCTGGCTCGGCAATATTTCGAGAAGGCCTACCAGCTCGATCCCAAGAACGCTTTCGCCTTGAACAACATGGGCTATCTGGCCGAAATCGACGGCGATCGTGAGACGGCCGACTATTACTACGGCAAAGCCAAAGAAGCCAATCAGTCGAGCATGAAGGTCGCCTATGCCAGCCGCAAAGACGTCGAAGGCATGAAACTTGCCGCCGTCGCCGGCGACAGCGATGACGCGGTCAACAAGGCAACCGAGGAGGCGGCCGCTCTGCGCCGCGCCGAAGGCGGACCGGTAGTGTTGCGCTATCGCAACAATCAGCCCGTCATCGAGCCGGCAACGCCGCCCAAGCCGCTGCCTGAAAATCCCACGCCAACGCCGAGCGGCAACGAACTGCTTCAGCCGCTGCCTGACAACCAACAGCCGCCTGACGGCGGACAGCCAGCACCTTCCGAGCCTCAACCCCAGCAACATGTCGTTCATCGTCCGCCCGAACAGCAGCCACTGGCCAATCCCAACGGAGGGTTGATGCCGCCTCTGCCCGACGACCAGCAACCTCATGTTGTGCATCGGCCTCCTGCGCAGGACCAGCAACAACAAGCTCCTCCGCCGCCGTCTAATCCCAGCGGTGGATTGCTGATGCCTCTGCCTGACAACCAGCAACCGCCCGAAGCACAGCAGCCGCCACAACAGTAGGCGAAAGGCGAAGAGCGAAGATCGGCCTTCAAACCATGTGATTCATCGACCCAATTCCCTTCCCGACCGGATAAGCAGCGATGATCGCTCGCCGGACGTAATCCTTGGCTGCGCGAGCCGCGTCGAGCAGGCCCTGGCCAAGCGCCAATTGGCAGGCCAATGCGGTGGCGAAAGCGCATCCGGTTCCATGAGTTGAGCGCGATGTCAAACGCTCGCCCGGAATCACCTCTTCACGAAATATCCCCGAGGCCTTATTGATGACGGCCTTCTCCCGTGAACCCTCTGACTTTGAATTACTTTCATAACTAAGGTAGTCGTTGGCCGGTCGCAAATGGCCCCCGGTGATGACGACACCTCTCGCTCCCAGGTCGTGAAGCTGCGCGGCGAAATGCCGAAGCTGAGGCAGCGCTTCATCCCACCACGTCTCACCCGCGAGTTGCTCGGCTCCAACCAGGATTGCTGCCTCATTAATATTTGGAGTGACTACATCGCACAGCGGCAGCATCGTTCGTAGACTTTCCAGCCCGGCTTCGTCCAGCAACTCGGTCCCTGACGACGACCGGATCACCGGATCAAGCACTACGTTTGGCAAGCGCCTCTCGTCCAGAAACCTGCTGACCACCTCAGCGATCCGCTCTGAACCCAGCATGCCAATCCGAATTGCGGCAATCTCCATGTCGTCGGCCAACGCTTGCAGCGCACGTGAAACTAGCTCTGGTTCCACTGGCTGGACGCCGAAAACCCCCTGTGTCGACTGGACCGTTAGCGCGGTAACACAGGTCACGGCAAAACACCCTTGAGCCGCTGCGGTCTTAATGTCGGCGGTAATTCCGGCTCCCGACGATGGATCGTGTCCCGCTATGCTCAATACGACCGGTCGATCAACCACAGCTTCTCTCCGTTGAAAAGCTATTTCCGACTGCAGGTTCGATCCCTTTTGCGCCGACACATAGCACGATCATCAATTTCACTCCTCCCATTTCCGGCCTCTCATACTCCACTAAAGCGCCTGCTTTCAGCAATTTACCTCAGTTCATCAGCTAACTCCGCGTCTCTCGCGTACATCTTAATGACCAGCGCCGAAGACTTTGTCCGGTCCCTCACCTGACAGGGTGAAAATTCACGCCCGATAGGAGTCCGCCGTGGCGGTTCGGTGCTTTAGCACGATTTTCATAAAAACGCAAGCTCGGAATTCTTGCTCCCACCTTCGTGGGTTGACTCCTGGTTCCGGCGGTCAATAGACTTACAACATCCTGTCAGGAGGACCAACTTAAACGATGAGAGGTGTTTAATGTTACGAGTACTTAGCCCGATGGCGGCGACTTTGCTTTTCGCCACCGCCTTGGGCGCAGCACCCGGTAATAGCACACCGGAATCGCAAAAAGGGACCCCAGGACAGACCCAGGAAGCTAAGCCAACCCCCCCTCGGAAAGCTCAGGTCGGGACGGCCTCGTGGTATGGTCGCATCTTTCAGCATAAGAAGACTGCAAGCGGCGAACCGTACGACATGTTCCAATTTACCGCGGCGCACCGCACATTACCGCTCGGTTCCTGGGTCAAGGTCACAGATTTAAAGACTGATCGTTCGGTCGTCGTCCGCATTAACGATCGCGGACCAATCGCCCGCAACCGGATCATCGACCTGTCCTTTGGTGCGGCAAAAATGTTGGCCATGAACGGCATAGACCGTGTTCGCTTAGAAGTTCTCCAAACCCCCGTGGTGGCCGAGAACTTGGGCCCGCAGTAATACTCTCTTAATGGGTCAAAGTCCGAGCCGATTGGGTTAAAATCTACCCTGATGCTTACCCGAGATCGGCTGATCGTGGCGCTCGATGTCCCGGGCGCCACGCAAACTCGCCAAATCGTCCAATCCATTGGCGACGCAGCAACCACCTTCAAAGTCGGCAAACAACTTTTCACCGCCGAAGGTCCGCAAATCGTCCGCGACCTGATCGCCTCCGGCCGCAAGGTGTTTCTCGACCTCAAATACCACGACATTCCCAACACCGTCGCTGGAGCGGTCAAGTCCGCCGCCGAGTTGGGCGTCTCCATGCTCACCGTCCATGCCTCCGGCGGCAGCAAGATGTTGAAGGCCGCTACCGAAGCCGCATCCCAATCCTCTGCCCGGCCGCTGGTCCTCGCCGTCACCGTCTTGACCAGCTTCTCCGACGCTGACGCGCAGGAAGTCGGCTTCTGCGGCAACGTCCTCACCCAGGCCTTGCGGCTCGGAGCGCTGGCCCGCGCCGCCGGCTGCGGAGGTCTGGTCTCTTCCGCCAAAGAAGTTCGCGAACTGCGCCGCGAGTTAGGCGAGGGCTTCGCCATCGTCACCCCCGGAGTTCGCCCCGCCGGAACGGCCGCCGCCGACCAGGCCCGCGTCGTAACTCCGGCAGACGCCATCGCCGCCGGAGCGACGTACCTGGTAGTCGGCCGTCCAATCCTCGACGCCGCCGATCCCGCCAAAGCCGCTGCCGACATCGTAGCCGAAATCGAACGCGCCTCCGCCTGATCGCTCGTCGCTGCGGCGCCGCCCGCCTCTTTGTCCGTCACCCGGCTTTCTCTACTACGTGTAATCCCGGGCACAGCAGAGGCATCTGCGGTCCGCCCGGATAGAGACTAATGACGTGGCACTGCTGCCTTCGCTGCCCGATAGCGTGGTCGCACTTCCCCGCCTGGAATTGCCCGATTTGCCTATTCGACTTTGCGGCTCTGACAATGTAGTAGTAGATGAGTCGAGTCCTGCGGGCCGGTATCCGAATAGGTGGTTAGACCTGCGGCAATGCGGTTCGCCGTGGCCAGCCGGCGTAAAGTTGCATCGCCCACAAGACTTACGGCGCGCTTAGTCCTACGCTGTGGGATTGAACCATCGAATAATCCAAAACGCCGCCATGGCCACAACCGCCGACGCCGGAATGGTGACGACCCAGGCCCATACGATGCGCCTGGCTACGCCCCAGCGCACCGCTGAAATCCGGTTGGTGGTTCCCACCCCGATAATTGCTCCGGTAATCGTATGCGTGGTGCTCACCGGAATTCCCGCCAAGGCCGTGCCGAACAGGGTGATGGCTCCGGCCGCTTCGGCGCAAAATCCTCCCACCGGTTTCAGCTTGGTAATTTTCGATCCCATGGTATGGACGATGCGCCAGCCGCCGAAATATGTACCCAGGGCGATGGCGGTGTTGGCTGCCAGAATGATGGGCCAGTGCCAGCGTCCCCAATTCGCGGCGAACTCGCTCCGGCTCATCACGCCCGCCGTATACAGCGCTCCCGCTACAATGCCCATTGTCTTCTGGGCATCGTTGCCGCCGTGTCCCAGGCTGTAGAAAGCCGCGGAAACCAGTTGCAGTTTGCGAAAAAGCTTATCCACCTGTCGCGGCGACTTCCGTTGAAAAATCCACGAGATCGCCACCATGAAACCAAAGCCCATCACAAAACCCATCACCGGCGCCACCACAATAAAGATCAGGGTCTTGGTCCAGCCGCTGGCAATAATCACCTGCGGAGCGCTGCGCCAGCCGCGGAGGATAGTGGCGCGTGCCATCGCCGCTCCGGCATAGCCTCCAATCAGCGCATGCGAGGAAGACGTCGGCAGGCCCAGCAGCCAGGTCAGCACATCCCACACAATCGCTCCCAGCAATCCGGCCAGCACCACGTACTGGGTTACGATGCTGAGTTCGATCATTCCCTTGCCAATCATGTTGGCTACGGCCGTGCCCAGGATAAAGGCTGCGAGGAAGTTGAAAAACGCAGCCCAGATCACCGCCAGCCGCGGCGACAGAACGCGCGTCGACACCACCGTTGCAATACTGTTGGCCGCGTCGTGAAATCCATTCAGAAAATCGAACGCCAACGCGGTCAGAACCGTCACCGCAAGCAGAATTAGCCCGGTGTTCACGCGTACTGATCCAGCGATGAATTTGTGATCGATTGCACTGTCTGGCGCCTTAACCGTTCTTTAGAACCACCGTCTCCAGTACGTTAGCGACATCTTCGGCTTTGTCACTGGCGGTTTCCAGGATCTCCAAAAGCTCCTTCAGCTTAATAAGGGTAATGGGATCGTAATCGCCATCGAACAGGCGTCCAATGGCTTCGCGGCTCACCTGATCCGCTTCATTCTCCAGGCGATTCACTTCCACGCAGTGTTCCAGCAGCTTGCCGTCTTTATCCAACAGTGCTACCGCTTTGCCCAGTTCTTCCGTCTGCTTCAAAACAATGCCGGCCAACACCTTCGCCGAAGGCGACGGTGTGACAATTTTGTAGGTCAGCAGCCGGTCGCTGGCTCCGTTGATGAAGTCCAGCACATCGTCCAGCGACGACGTCAGCAGATGAATGTCCTCGCGATCGAATGGAGTGATGAAGGTCTGGTTGAGTTTGATCAGGATGCGATGCGTCATCTCGTCGCCGTGGTGTTCAATCTGCTTGATCTTTTCCACCACCGCCGGCAAGCCTTCGTAATCGTAGTTATGCAGGCAGTCCGACAGTACTTGCGCACCTTGGATAACGTTGTCGGCAACTTCCGCGAACATTTCGAAAAACTTTGTCTCCCGGGGGATCAGGCGCACGATCGACTTCTCCGTTGGCAGTCTTGAGTTGTTGGGAGGTCCATGAAAGTGAGAATGTACAAGTAACGGATTGTTACAATTGTGTTAAAGGCTAACTATCGCACGCCGCCCCAATGAGGGTCAAACTCAGGACCGGCAGCGCGATACAAATTGCGGATGTTATTGAAGATAAATGCGAGGATTCGACGGTGATCAGGACCAAATTGGAACCGGCGACGATCCGCTGTTGCCGGCGTCAACACTTCTTGCCCAGGCGCAAAGCCTTAGTCTCACAATGTGGGAGTAGGTGATTTCGGCTTTTCAAATCGATCAGTACGCGTTCCTGCCGAATAAACCGGACCATGCCGTTAAGCACACAATCCTCATATCCAGCCAGAAACTCCAGTTCTGCAGATAGTACAAGTCGTACTCAAATCGCTTTGAGATCGAGGTATCACCGCGCCATCCGTTGACCTGTGCCCAGCCGGTGATTCCAACTTTCAAACGATGCCGCGTCTCGTAGTGCGAAATCTCTTCCAGGAACTTCTTCACGAAGTAAGGACGCTCCGGTCGCGGTCCGACCACGCTCATCTCGCCCTTCAACACATTAAAGAACTGGGGCAGTTCGTCCAGGCTGGTGTTTCGCAGGAAGCGGCCAGTCGCCGTCCGCCGCGGATCGTTCGCCACTGTCCAGCGGGTTTCGCTTTCCGACGAGGAAGCTACTTTCATGGTTCGAAACTTGTACATGGTGAAGTGCTCACCGTTGAGCCCCACCCGCTCCTGGCGGAATAGCACCGGGCCCGGCGAAGTCAATTTGATGGCTGCGGCAATCACCAGCATCAGTGGCCCCGCAAAAATCATGACCAGGACGGAAAACATCACGTCAAAGATCCGCTTCAGGACGAAGTAGGTAGGCGATTCGGCAGGCGTGGTCGACAGATCCAGCATCTGCATGTCGCCAAACTGAAACAATCTTTCGCGCAGCAAAGGCACGCCGCCGATATCGATGATGGCCCGAACCGGTGCGCACAGCCGCTCCAGCGAGCGGAACAGTGTCGACAAGATGGGCAGGCGCTGTGCCGGGACGGCAATCACCACTTCGTCAAACGGCAGCCCCAGCCCCTTCTCAATGTCCCGCATTTCGAAGACCGGCAAATCGACAACCGCTACTTCCTCATCCGGAATGCGAATGTGGGCCACGACTTCGGAAGCGGCAAATGGTATGCGGCCCAATCGCGCGGCTACCCGGCGAGCGTAAGCATCGGCGCCCACCACCACAACTCGAAGCGGCCGCCGCTGCCGCCGCCAGCCTCGCAACAGCAGACGGAACGTACTGCGGGTCACCACCGTCCCCACCAGTAACGCTAAAGCGCTGGCCGCAAAGAACAGGCGCGAGAAATTTTGCTGGCGATAAAAAAACAGTACGCAAAGCAGAACGATATAGGTGGTGGCACAAGCCGAAACGGCTTTGTGGATGCCGGTGTATTCCTGAAACAACTCCTCGATGTCGCACAGGCGGTAATTCTCCGCTGCAATCACCCACACCAGCGTGGTCAGCATCAGGATTACGACGTAGAACCGGGGATTGTAATCTCCCTGCGCCAAGGCTGCGCGAAACAGCCCAAAGCGTGCATAACCTGCTAGGGCAAACGCCATGAGGGGCAGCAGGTAGCACCATACTCGTATGTAGAAGCGATAGGAATTTAGTCGCAAACTCACGATACGTTCCCCTTCCCGCTCGCGGGGACGAGTGCACCCGTCCCGTCGCCTCCAGCCGGATTTCTCAACCGCGGCCTCGGTTTACGAATGCTTTCACGATCTTTGAGAACGAAGTTGGCGTAGTTATCCCACAAACTGGCGCGGGTCGACTCTATGAACGTGGGAGCGAGAGAGCCATACTACAAGTGCGCCCCGAAACCGTTAAAAGATCGCCAACAGGCGGACCCTTCGCCGCCTGACTGAATGGAGAAATTTTGGGTTTCTTGATTGTGGCTTAATGCGCACAGCTTAGGACAAGAACGTACTGTCGTCAAGGGAAATTGTGCCGTTTTAGGCAACAACCTTAGAAGCGTTTTATGGCAATCCTGTAAACGGGAACGCCAGCCCTGCGGGGGAGCTTCCTCCCCCGCACTTTGGATCCGAGTTGGCGACGTCCCTCTTTTACGGGATGTACACCCAGGAGAGAACGTCCTGCGTTGCCGCGGCTCCGCCCGTCGCCCCTGTGAATCCCACATACGCCATGGTACTGCCTACTTCCATGGCAATATCGACCGGCCAGGAGGTCTGGAATGTTGCCTGAGTGGTAACGTCGGTGATCCGCATGGATAGCGTGCTGCCATCGTATATCATGCGAACGTTGAACACGTCTCCGCTATGGAGGTTGACCCCGCTACTGGTCATGTCAATCGCAGGCACAGTAGGCGATGCTCCATTCACATAAAGACCGGTGGAATCGATTCCCTCTCCAAAGTTGTTAAAGAGGTCGAACTTTACGGCAACACTGGTGGCAATTCCCCCATGGCCGCCCGGGCTGGAAGCGCCGTAGCCCAGACCTCCTCCACCCGGACCAGTTGCGGTCGGGCCGACATTTTGAATCGTGAAGGTCATGCCATCGGCCCTGGCATTCGTCAACTGGAAGCTGAATTCCTGAACGAATCCCAGGATATTGACCGGGGTGGCATACCATGCGCTCGCAATCTCGCCGGGTTGTCCGTCGGTCAACTGCAGGCTCGACCCATTGATGGTGGCCGAACCGTTGAGATCCAGATTGTTGGCCGTGAACCCGGCGGCGTATTCCACCGAACCTGCCGACGCAAACGTCCAGTCCAGTACCTGCTGGATAGCCGAAGCGCCTCCGCTTGCCCCCGTGAATCCCACATAGGCCGTATCGTCACCCACCGTTGCAGGAATATTGATTGCCCACGATGTTGTGAAAGTCGCTTCCGTGGTCGTATCCGTGATCTGCATCGTCAACGTGGTGCCATCGTAGATCATCCACACGTCGAAGACATCTCCGCTGTGCAGGTTCACTCCGCTGCTCGTCATGTCGATGGCCGGGATGGTGGGCGAAGCTCCGTCGATATACAAGCCCGTTGAATCGATGCCTTCGCCAAAGTTGTTGTAGAGATCGAATTTGACGGCCACGCTGAGCGGTATTCCCCCATTCCCGCCGGGTGAACTCGCTCCATATCCAAGACCTGCGCCTCCCCGCCCGATTGCCGCCGTCCCCATATTCTGGATAGTGAATGTCATGCCGTCGGCATGAGGATTCGTTATCTGGAAACTAAATTGTTGCGCAAAGCCCTGGATGTTCAACTTGGTTGCGTACCACGCACTGGCATTCTCGCCATTTCCACCATCCGTCAACTGCAGCCGGGTCCCGTTGAGCGTTGCTTTTTGATTAAGGATCAGACCCTTGGAGGAAAATCCACTACCGTAATTGATCCCCCCTTGCCCGGCGCCCGGGTTTGAATCCTGCAACGTGACGAAATTATCGTTATGTGCCGCCGCACCTTGTACTGCAGCAATCGCTGCTAGAGGAACGACCAACAACAGCATCGCGGCTGCTTTGGCAGCGCGCGGGATCCATCGTGCAGTCTTCGATACACAGGTAACGCTCTGAATCATACGTGCCATGGGGACACAACTCCTTCCGGGGGTCTCGAGTTATTGGTTTAGCTGGAAATTCTGATGGTACTAACATTTGTGGCGCTGACGAGAGAGGATGGTACCTACCGAAGTGCATAGAAAGCAACACCACCTAGGTGCCCTAGGCGGGTTGCGCGGAGGCGAGATAACTCGGCGTCAAGAAATCTTCGTTGCTCTCTCCAACGAAGCATCGCCTGAGTACAGACTCTGAAGTTGGCCCCCTGGCCGAATTGCAGGACAGTACTAAATTGAGGAAAATCTCCCACCCAAGTCAAACCAGACTTGGGTGGGGATCCGTAGGCTTAGTACGTCAATCGTGAAACGTTATTATCAGCCTGCGTGTTGGTTATGGTGCCATAGGTACCCAACCTGGCATTGTTCGTGAATCCCAGATAGAGTCGGCTGCTGCCGCTGGCGCTGCCTCCGTGGGCGGCCAGACCCATGAAGTCGCCAATCGGATTTTCCTCGAAGTAATACGAGGTGCCGTCCCCTTCGGTCGAATCGTAGCTGGTCGTGACCGTCGTGATACCGGTAACTGTGGTCGTGCCAGGCAATATCTGTCTAGCCAGCATTACGACCCGGTTCTTATAGGCATCCGTACCCGTGCTGTAGTACGCGATGTTAATCACGTTCTGGCCCGAGTCGTAGGCAATGGACGGTGTGAACTGGTGACCCGCTGCCCCCGTGACAGTTCCGGCAGTCCACGATGGGCTGGCAAGGTTCGTAGCAAACGACATGGTCACGTCTGCGTCAGCGCAACCTATCAAAGGATACGAAAATACGGCCTTGCAGTCAGACCAGACAACGAAGATGGTCTGCCCTGACGTATCCGTGCGGGCCGCAACCACCGGCCAGGGATCGTACAGAATCGTATTATTCGTCAGTGAGGCGTACAGGTTGGCATCAGTCCTGACCGTACTGTGGTGGCCGCAGACCGGAATCGCCGGCGCCCCTGACGGAGTGCACGAAATGAATACAATCTGATCGCTATTCAGGTAGGTAATCGCGATGGCCCCGGCATTGGGTCCGCCACCAACTACGGCGACGCTGGGAAACTGTGTCCCATCAGAACTGCCGCTCACAATAATCGGAGTCGAGCAGTCGGCAGTTGTGGTGAACGTAGCTTTGCAGGCGGTCAACGTTGTCACCGAACGCAGCTCCCGGAAGGAAGTGTTAACGATGTAGATGTCTCCCGCCCCAGTCCCAGTGGTGCGCGGATCCTGTGCGAAGGAGGGCGCATCCGCCAGGTTATCCAGGCTGGCGGTCACGATGATTGCCTGTGTGCCGATGCAGGTCGCTTCCTGGCTTGAGGTCAGCGTCCCCGCAGGACAGGTCGTGGTCGACTCGAAGTTGCTGGTCGGAACCCGACGCAGTCCGATGCCCGATGTCGTGTCGTCAAGCCGGGTGTCCATGATGAGAAACTGCTTGTGTGCCGGATTAGGATCTGCCAGCACGCGCGAGCCACCCACACTGTAAAGACTGTCGCCCGGATTCAGAGGATCGGCGATGATCGGATTTCCCATCTCGAAATCGGTGCCGCCGTAACAGGTAACCGTCGGATCGCGATGTACGTACACGCCGCTCAACGAATCAAACGCACCAGTCACCCCGCGCTTGTCGTTGCCGGTCTCGACCACCAGGTCCTTGCCCGAGCCCAGTTCACTCAGCAGAAAATCGACTGACGGCTGTCCTTGGGCCACGGCATCCAGCGCCGGTTCCAGGTTCATCACTGTTCCGGAAGCGGTGCCGCAGCCGGCTACCGTAACCGGCGCGCGCGGACCGCCGATCGGGCCGGCTTGCATCATGGGCTGTTGCGGATACTGCCCAACCGCATCGGGATGGAACCGCTGCAGAAGTGGCAATGCCATGGGGCTGGGCGAATGCAGCAATACCTGCTTCCCTGCGTCCGATGCCAGAAACCGCATGCTGGAGGAGGGAGGCGCTGAATACCCCTGGAAGATTCCAGGATTGCGGTCTTGGGCGAATCCTTGAATCGCAGACAAAGTCAGTAAGGCCAGCAAGACTTGCCCAAAAAATGTCCGTCGTGAAAATCTCATACTTCCTCCTGATGGCGATGTAAGGTTTCGCCGAACCGATTTTGTTTTGAAAATGGGGGGCCGTCCCGAATGGAGCGTGTGCTGCAAATCTCTGCCGACAGCGCTGCAACCGCACACCTGCGTTGCAGCATCGAGTCACCATAACTTGCAATTTTGCAAATCGAGGTGCGGATTATACAACGATTCGCCGCGCACCAATCGTTAATTAATCTTCGTCGAAGTCATCCACCAGTGAGAGACCTTCGGCATTACCGTCCGCGTGTTTTGCCGGGAACCCGGCGTCACAGCGAGGTCAAGAAACACAACGAAAACCCTGAGCCGTCAGAGACTTTCACGTCCTGGCCAGGCTGTAAAGATTCGCCACACCGGGTAAGCTAACTCCTTGAAATTCGTAGGTGCTGGGTAACGGTTCATCCGATATTCAGTGCGCACTTTACTCTTGGAAGCTGCCGATTTCCTTTCGGGTAAGTAAGTTCGGTCTTCGCCGGCTTTCGGACTGCCGGGCGGTTCACGAATGATTTCTGCTGCACCAGCGCACGATGTTTGCTACACTCTGCGGCAACCTGTAGTACCCATCTGATTTGAAAGGTTCAACCTATGCATCGAAGTTTTACCAGGCCCCTCTTCGTCTGTGGCTGCGTGTTGGCATTTTGCCTGGCCGGGCTTAGCCAGACCCGCTCCGCCACCGCCGCCACTCCCGAGAACGCACCAACCACTACGCCCACCACCGGCAAGATCGACGTAACATTCCAAATCAACATTGCGGACAGCTGGATACCGAGTTCCGATGTTATCGGGTGCGAGGTAACCTTGAATGTGGAGGGAGAAACCGGCAGTTTCAGGGAGGTAGCCGCCGTGGCAGCCGCTCGAAGCGGCAACACAGCTTCTTGCGTGGTGCCCATTTATTACTCTTGGCTGCTGACGCACCCCGGCAGCGACACCATTTCCCTTACCTATGATGTGGCTGTTCCGCCCGAGCCCGCTGGGGGTACTCCGACACTGCCATATCGTGAAAATGGCCAGAGCGGCTCAATCATGCCCGTTCCTGCAAACGGCACAGTTACGCGTCTTACCGTCGATGTAACCTTGTAGACCCAGTCTGCCAAGGTTGCTGGCGTTTTCACTTTACTTACAGCAGCCGAGCAGGGGCACTACTCGCATTACAGGGATAGGCCGGAATGATATGGTTCCGGCCCATTTCATCTTGTGGCGCTCAACAGGTAAAACAACCGCAATCATCGCCAAGTCTTGGAAGTCTCAGCTCCAACCAGCTTCCGGCAATTGCGATAACGCAAATCATCCCCGACGGCGTAATTCTCATCCCTGCAGATCGAAGCCCATGCGGTGAGTTCATCGTATTGACTTCTGCCAAAATCTACACTTTGCACACGCGAAAGTAGTCTAAGTTATGACGAATTTTCTTGACTTCCGCGCAAAATACTATCAGAGTAGTACGCACTTCAGCAGCTACCAGCTCCCTGGGACGTTCGTATAAGTCCCCACTTTACTTCTTGCCAGCATCGGGCCGTTCGGAACAATTGAATACGAAAGGGTGGATTCTCAGATGTCTCGATATCTGCATTCCGTCGCAGTGTTGCTTGTATGCTTCGGCCTTCTGTGTCTAACTCCGATGTACGGCGCTAATAAGGGGACTCACCAGGATGACCCCGGCGGCGATACACCTCAAATCAGCGCCCTCAGCGGTCAGGCCACGCACTTGGGCACCGGCAGAGAAGTAGTCATGACTGACCTTCCACAGGCTGCGCCCTATCATGGCAAGCCGCGCGCTATGCCCGACCAGAAAGAGCCCAACGAAGGTGACGAGGACAAGGCAACTGGCACGCCGTCGGCTGGATACAAGTTCGGCCCGGCTTCCCTGGCCCCCAGTAACGAACTGCCTCCTAGCGGCTTGTTGAGACTGACTTTTGGCGGCGGCTCCGAGGAAACCTGCGGCGGCTGGATTCCTTCCGACCATGCTCTGGCCACCAGTTCCCTTTTTGCGCTTCAGGTCTTGAACGCCTGCATTTACGTATACGATCTCAACGGGAACAGGTTGTCGGGTCCTAAAGATCTGGCTACGTTTTTCGGCGCAAGCGGTGACGCCGTCGGCGATCCGCGTTGTCTCTACGACTGGCGCAATCAAAGGTTCCTTATTGTCGCGGAGGATTTCACTGCCAACAATATCGTGGTCGCCGCCAGCAAGACAGCCAACCCGAGCGGTTCATGGTGGACCTACACTCAGTCGGCGAACTCTGGTGGACTAGCTGGTTCGGCAGACTTCCCCATGATCGGCCAGACCGAGTGGGAAGTAGGCGATAGCAATTACGGCGCCCTGTACATTAGTTGGGACCGTTTCGGCAGCAACGGCTTCACGGACGATGTAGTCTGGATTTGGCCGAAAAACCAGCTGTATTCGGGCGGTGGATTCTCCTTCAACTACTTCTACAACCTCAACTACAACGGGCACACAGTAGACCACGTCCAACCAGCCGACGTGATGACCAAGGGTGATCAGCCGCGAGCCGAATTCCTGGTTAATACCTTGGACTTCAACTACAACTGTGTTTCCAGCTCTCCATGTAATGGCCTCGTTGTCTGGGCCATTTATTATGGCTTGCCCCCGTCTGGCTCAAGTCCGTCACTGACTGGCAAGTTCATTTCGACAGCGAACAATTACGTCTATCCCGTCACGGCAAGCCAGCCGGGCAATCTCAGCGGCACCGAATGTGCCATCAACACCGGAAATACTGGCATCACCAGTGAGGTGTACTGGAACGCAGGCGACCTTTACCTGACTGCCTCCACCGCCGCTCTGAACGGCCAGGCATCCGACGGATGGCTCTACTGGCAGGTCCATCCCTTCCTTACCGATGCGAGCCCGTCCACCATCTCGGGCGCCAACATCCGTAACGAAGTGTGTTGGGGATGCAATGGATTCAACGGTGACGCGACCCTATCCGAGTACTACCCTGCCGCCCAGCCTGACGAAGAGGGTAATGTTGCGGTGGTATTTAACTATTCGTCCAGCTCGGTTTATCCATCAACTGCCTTCTTAGCCAGTCGCACAACGCAGGCTACCGGAGGGTTTAATGACGGAGGCGGAGTCCTGGCAGGCGGCAATGCCCCGGCGTATTGCCAGCTCGACCAATATGATCGAAATCGCTGGGGCGACTATACCGGCACCTCGCCGTTCGGCACCGGTTACGAATTGAGACCCACATTCTGGTTCGCCGGACAGTACTCCGAGACCAGCGGTGATTGGGCCACCACCGTCGGCCAAAGCGTATTCAGCGACATTCGACAGCCTTAATCGAAGACTACAACTCTTTTCCACGATTCCCATCCAGGCGAAAGAAGCTTGGATGGGATTTTATTTGTTCCTCTGGTAGTTCGAAGTGGTTCGTGAAGTCGAAAGGTTACTGAAGCGGAGTCAGCAGGAAGCCCACCTTTTCCTCTCGGTGAAGCTCTCCCCATCCGACAATGTCGCCGTGCTCATTGATTGACGTCGCTTCCTGTAACTTCCAACCTGAATCAGCGGGGATGAGGCTATTGAGATCTTGAAAGCCGTGGTTTGTATCCCAGGCAAATGCGCGATAGTAGTCTGGAAAGATGCCGAACGAACCGACAATCACGGGGCAGCTATTCATCGCTCGAGGATGACTGGGACCTTTCGGTGCCAACGTTAGATGACTAGGTTGGCCATCGTGGTAGAAGACAAGACCGCCGGGAAACAATTGCAGCAGGTAATCGCCCGCGTCGTTGAGCAGAAGTGCCGAACTGAAGTCGCTTGCAGGCCCAATCAGTTGCAAGTCTCCACCCTTGTCTTTCAAAAAAGCATGATAGTTGCCTTGCCGGTCGTAGGTTTGCCCAATGACCTGGCCTTTCTGGTTAATTGCCACGGCGGTGCCACCGCAGCAGCCTCCCAGAGCTACCGGAACCAGATTGTCCCACAAGACGGGACCACTCATCGCGTTGCTGCTCGTTCGGGCCTCGCCGGCAATCACACCGGCGTTATTGATCGCCAACGGTCTGGCGCCATTGGACAGCGCCAGTAGTGCGCTGTCCTTATAAGTAAATCCCTGGCGCCGATTCGTCTTGAGGTCGACAGCAATTCCAATGAGTTGGCGTGCGCTGTTCAGCGCTACTCCCTCGCCACTGGTAAATCCGGGAAGAAGGTCAATCTGTTGCAACCCATGTTGCTGGCTCCACAGGGCAGCTTGGTGGGCAGAGGTCGTCCCGGCAATCTCACCCGACTGGTTGATACTGGCCGGGCGAAGCGGAATTATAGAAACCTTATATCGTGGCGCAACGCAAGGCTTGGTTTCTGCCCGCGCTGCGATCGCACAAAGGCTGTAGAGAAAAATCAGCGCAGCCGACGAAGCGAGAAATGGTCCTTTTACGCCCATCGCGTGGTAACCGGTTCAGTCTTACTCATGGAAGGAATATCCACGAGAGGATTTCCTGGGTTGCGCTTGCTCCGCCCGTTCCGCCGGTGAAGCCGGCGAAAGCGGTATTGGAGTTAATCGTCATCGGGATATTGATATTCCAGGAGGTCTGGAACGTAGCTTGTGTCACAGCATCCGTGATCTGCATGTTCAGCACGGTTCCATCGTAGGTCATGCGAACGTTAAACACGTCCCCACCGTGCAGGTCGACGCCGCTGCTGGTCATGTCGACGGCGGGCATCGTGGGCGAATCGCCGTTGACGTAAAGACCGGTGGAGTCGACACCTTCGCCAAAGTTGTCGTAGAGATCGAACTTCACGGCAACGCTATTCGGGATACCTCCCTGGCCGCCAGGATTCGGCGCGCCATAACCTAGACCTCCGCCGCCGGGCCCGGTTTGTGTTATCGAGTTATTTTGCAATGCGAAGGTGATGCCGTCGGCAACCGGATTAGTCAGCTGGAAGCTGAACACCTGGGTAAACGCCTGGACATTCAACGGAGTGGTATACCATGCGCTGGAAGTCTCGCCTAAGCCACCATCGGTCAGACGCAGGCGGCTACCGTTCAACGTACTCCAGCCGCTAAGAGAAAGTCCGGTCGAGCTGAAACCGTTGCCATAGTTTGCGGCTGCCTGCGATGTGAAGACCCAACTCAAAATGTCTTGGGTCGCCCCCGCACCCCCGGTGCCTGCAGTGAATCCGAGGTAAGCCGTGTTCCCGCCCACCGTGGAAGGAATATTAATAATCCAGGACGTTTGAAAGGTAGCTTGCGTTGTCAGGTCGGTAATGCGCATGGAAAGCGTAGTTCCGTCATAGGTCATCCATACATCGAAGACATCTTCACTATGCAGATTAACCCCACTCCCGGTCATATCGATTGCAGGTACAGTCGGCGAAGCTCCATTGATATACAGGCCGGTTGAATCAACACCTTCCCCAAAGTTATTGAAGAGATCAAACTTGACGGCGACACTCTGCGCTATTCCTCCCAGTCCGCCGGGACTCGACGCCCCATAGCCCAGTCCAGCTCCGCCTCGGCCCGTCGCCGTAAGCCCGGCGTTCTGGATCGCGAAAGTCATGCCATCCGCTCGGGCATTGGTGAGCTGAAACGTAAACTCCTGCGTGAAGGACTGGATGTTAAGCGGCGCGGTGTACCAGGCGCCGGCGACCTCACCTGTTCCTCCGTCCGTTAGACGAAGACGATTGCCATTGAGGGCTGCGTTACCGTTCAGCGTCAAGCCGTCGGAAGTGAATCCATCGATGTAGTGGATAGTGGTGATCGGCCCCTGCGAAGCGAAGGTCCAGCTGAGGATGTCCTGGATCGCTGTTGCTCCTCCCGAGGCGCCGGTAAACCCCACGTATGCCGTCGAACTGCCAACCGTGCTTGGAATATTAATTGGCCATGACTGGCTGAACGCAGCATACGTCACCGTGTCGGTGATCGTTATGGTTAGCGTAGTCCCGTCATAGGTCATGTGGACATTGAAAATGTCTCCACTATGCACGTCTATTCCGCTGTTGGTCATATCCACGGCAGGGATGGTCGGCGAAGCTCCGTCGATATAGAGACCTGTAGAGTCAGGTCCCTCGCCAAAATTGCTGTACAGATCAAACTTAACGGCCAGACTCGCAGGAATGCCCCCGCTCCCCCCGGGAGAGCCTGCACCGTAGCCTAGCCCGGCACCCCCTCGTCCAATAGCAGTCGTTCCGGCATTTTGAATCGTGAACGTGAAACCATCGCCCACTGGATTTGTCACCTGAAAATTAAAATCTCCGGTAAAGGTCTGGATATTTACGGGAGTGGTAGACCAGACACTGGTATTTTCTCCGGTTCTTCCATCCGTCAAGCGCAAGCGTGAGCCGTTAATTGCACCACTCCCATTGATGGTCAGGCCAGTCGCCGTAAAACCGCTCCCATAATTCAGCGAGCCACCTCCACCCGTTGTAATGGTGTAGACGGCCGTGGCGATATCGCTATTGGCAAGTAGCGGAGCGCTAGCCATCGCCTTAACTGTGGTGGTAACGCTGATGGTAATTGGATTCGTATAAACCGGGGAAGATTGGGTAGGATTCGATCCATCGGTTGTGTAGTAGATGGTCGCACCCGGCGTGGAGTCGGAGATGCTCACCGTCTGCCTCGACGTATAGGTTCCCCAGGCAGGAGAGAAGGTGGGAGCTGCGGCGGTAGGCGATATAGTCCCAAAGACGCTCAGTCGCTGCGCCGCGCCCACATAGACCTTGCCGTTGGCGATGGTAGGCGTGGCAAATTTTACTGCGCCACCGACCGTATCCCGCGTGGGGTTCTGAGTGGTGTCATAAAGCTCATTTCCCAGATTGGTCGCGTCAAACGCGTAAAGAACTTCGTTGCCACCATTGAGAGTAACGTCGGTTTGTAATGCCCACACAATGCCATTTGTGTTGCCGTTGGCTGACACGCTCGCCGTCGGCCCGGGAAACCTGAATGTGACTCCGGATTGTGAAGTAGGTACTGCCGACAGCATTCCGTTTGTTAGGCTGAAGGCCTTCAATGCGTCCAGATATCCGCCAAAATATACGTTTCCGTTCCAGTAGGCTGGAGTGGAAAATAGTCCTCCAACCTGGCCCACAATATTCTGCACAGTCTGTGAATTATTGTTGGGATTAAAGTGTCCCATGTGGTCACGATCGACAACGTAGATGCTTCCCTCTTTTCCAGCCTGTACTAACTCGTGAACATGAGCGCCGGGCTGGTCCGGCAACAGCAGGGCGCCACCTGAACCGAGGTCCTCGTCGTTGTCGCCCAGGTTTCCTTGATCGTATGGAGTAAAGTAGTCCACCGGTCCAAATGAGTTGGCGCTGCCCGCAAGTTTGACGATGCTGTCGCCGAAATCAACTGGATCCAACCCCGCTGTATCAAACGTCCCATTCCCTGTGGGGATGAAGAGATTTCCTGAGGCATCTGCCGCGATTCCTCCGCCGCTCATCCAGATACCCCCAAAGCCTCCGTTAGCGGTGGTGGCCCAAACCCCCTTCGGCTGCAGGGTGGTTTTGTCGTAGCCCATCACCCAGCCATGAAATGGAGGGTTGTCGCAGTTGGACGACCAGGCGATATAAATGTTCCCCTGACTGAGGGAAAGTCCCGGCCGGTTAAGTTCCATGAGCGGATCAAAGGTGATGAACCCTCCAGAGCTACCTTGGCCAGTTCCCGCAACCTGGGCAGTGATCGTGACCGGGCCGCCATTCTTTTCCATACCTGTGGTGATATCCAGGGCGTGCAGTCGGTGAAAGAAACTTCCCTGTTCCTTCGTCTCCGCCAGAACATAGATCGTATTTGTGCTGACATCGATGACGGGAGTACTGGTAACTCCGATTTCAGGCGATATAGCATCGCAATTTACATCTTGCGTTGAAATCGTGGTAATTCCATCGCCGGGATTGATGAAACTGGTGTGCCACAGTAATCCGCCTCCGTCATTGCTATCGGCGTCAAACGCGTAAACGCTGTCATGTTCCGTGACCACGTAGATGACGTTGTGAACTCCTTTGCCCGGAATCGTTACACTTGGCACATAGAGTGGTTGTGCGTAGATATATCCGTCGACCACATCGGAGAATAGTCGGCCGAAATTGCTGACATTTACATTGGCTGGAGTAAGAATAGTTTCGTTGACATTCTGCCCGCTACGGAAATTATCGTTATGTTCCGTCGTTACATTTACTTGCCCTTCGGCGGCCAGGGCAAATAGCGAGAGCAGCAACGCTGTCGCAATCACCCTCCTCTGCCAGAATGCGCGATGCACACGTGCCAACGCTGCCATAAGCATGCAACACTCCTTGCGCTGCCGAAGCAACGTGGTTACGGCTTGAAAGCCGCACGGTAATTGACGTGGAGAAAAAGTATCTTAGCCGCAGCGTTTCAGGGGGACAATAGCACTTGTATGCTATAACCTCTAGCCTGCTTGGGGGGATTCCAGCGTAGAGATGTGCTCAGGCCAGCACTGCTTCCCTGGCATCAACCGCAACCCCGCTAGACCGCAACCAGCAGTGCTTCCAGGTTAGTTGCGAGGTACTTCAGGGGCGTGTATTCGCACACAAAGCGATCAACCGGCTCCAGTATGTGGTCGAAATCGATCGGCATGGAGTTCTTAGGGAAGAACTGTCCATGAGAAACCCGGGCAAGCTGAAAACCGGCATCCCGCGCCAATCGGCGAAGATGTTGTTTGCCGTAGAGGCGATCATGGTAATTGTTGCCGCGCAGACGGGCCAGCGCCTGCGTCCACGACAAGAAGTAAGGAAGAAACGTTACGAAGAAAATTCCACCCGGCTTCAGTATTCTATGAACTTCATTTAGAGATGCCACGTCGGTCGGCACATGTTCCAACACTCCAAAACTAACTACGCAGTCGAAGGTCTTGTCATCAAAGGGTAGTTTGCTGGGATGATGAAGAGGGACAATGGGAATTCCCTTCGCCTGGATGATCGGAACCTCTTGGCCGAACGTCGAGTCGTCCCGCGAACTCATAACGTCACAGCTTGTGACATCAAAACCGCGTTCTCGCAGCAGATAAGTGATGTGTCCCTTGCCACATCCCCAATCAAGTACTTTGATTTGATTTTCTGGGATACCTGCGTAGTCACGCAGAGTTGCCGAAAGAAAGGCTACCTGGCGCGCATACACCGACTGCACGCTGTTGCCTAGAAATTGATGCGATTGCGTTCCCCGCGCCACATTCGAAAGGAACTCATCCTGGGCAATTGGAGCCCGCAAAATGTGTCGGTGCTTCTCACTTAGCTGGGTTATCGTGATGGCCTCACCCGAAGGAACCTGGATGGCTTGACTGTCGATCATGTGGGCATCCGGCCGGCACTATCGAGGCAGCCCGGTCACTTTGGTTGCAAACCGTTCGACGATAGCGGAGTTGGATCTGGACAACCGCTGGCCATTAATGACGATATTGTCGAATAAAACGCCCTCGATATCGCTCTGTTCGTTGGCTCCTACCAGCTTAATTTGCGCCTTGAGAGGCGGCTGACCCTGTTTTGACAAGACTGCCTGAATGTTACGGAAGATAGTAACGTTAATCTTGCCCAGTGGCTGAGCGCTGTCTGCCGGCGCTCGCCAGCTCGAATTTATGATCGACAGATAGATCAAGTTGCTGATAGGACCCTGAACATACTGGTTGCCTGTGCGATCGATCCGAATATTCTGGAAATGCGTCGTGCTCACGTTGCCGCTTCCAGAAAGGTATATGCGCAACGGCCATTCCCGGCCTAAATCGTGGATCACGTCATTGTCCATGAACTCGACGTTGCTGACGTCTGCCTGCACCTCCGCGCCAATGCTCAAGGCATGACCCACTTCATTCCACAGTATATTTCCTTGCACAAGAACATGGTCTGCCTTGTCGGTATCGGCGGGTGCCTTCGCGTCTCGCAGCACCGTCTTGACCACGATCAGATCATCCAACACGCGAACAAAACAGCCCTTCACCGTAACATCGCGGCTGCTCTTGATATCGATTCCGTCAGAGTTTGCCCGATAGCCCAGGATCTTCAAGTTCGTGATGGAAACGTGATCGGAGTATTGCAACGGCATGTTCCAGGTGCCCGAGTCTTGCAGGATAATGCCCTCAAGACTAAGCTCTTGACCCTCGATCCTCATTAGAAACTTACCCAGAGTCTGGCTTCCGTCGAGGACGCCTCGTCCGCGAATCTGAATATGTGACCCATGCACGTCGATCGTGGGCTGCCGATACTTCGTTTCCGCCTGCGCTCCTGGTCGCTGAAAGATGCTGGACGGCTCTCCCGGGCGAATCACCGCCCTCACTACGGCTCCTCCGGCTATATACACCGTCTGCCCGTCGCGAACCGTCAGATTGTCGATGGTGTGCATTCCAGGTCCAAAATAGAAAATCGTCTTTCCCGCCGGCACTTGTAGATTGTTGACCTGGTGAGCTCCTGGACTGAAATAAAGAACATTGGGGTCTTTGGGAGACGGCGCATCGGTCTCCATCGGACTGGCGAAAATGTGCAGGGTACGAACCAGTTGGTTGTTTACTTCTAAGGTGAGATTTTGAGGCTCAGCCATAGAAAAATGCACGGTGTTTCCTCTCACCGACAGAGGGATCCTCAGCCCAACCGGTAGCAGTCTGGCCGCCGTGATGGGCGACGCGAAGGTGACGCTCACGTCGACGCCGCCTGCCATATCAAAGTACGCAAACGCCGCCTCTTCGAAGAAATCGCCGGTTTGCGCCTTATTGTCCATCGCCGCACTGCGACGTTCCCTGTCCTCGGGCGCGACTCGCAGCTTGTATACCGGGACATCGCGACCCTCAACCTGCATGCGGTAGAGGGGTGACAGCAACGACGGGTCCGCCGCGGGATAGATTTTTGCGTTGTCAAAAGCCGCAGCCGTCGTTGCCAGCAGGGACGCGACCAAAAACATCTGCATAGCCCATAGCGTTCGGTGGCCGGCGACGAGTTTCGTCCCATATGTTTTCATTTGATAAGGATGATACCGCGATGACGGGCTCGGGGAAAGCTCTTCCAGTCGTTGCGAAGCATGCCGCGCACGACATCAAACCATGCCGGCGACATTCGCTGTTTTGCCTCGTGACGTAGGCCCATCGCTGCGGCCCGTCGTAGCGCGACTCTTGCCTTTATCGATCACGGCCCTTTTTGGAGGTGCCCCGCTAGATGCCGCCATTGCAATCACTTAGCGCGGTTCTTACGAGCAGAAACGTTGAAGCGCGGCGGTTTCAGTCAGCGCGTTTTTGACGTTTTTCACTTGACCTCCACGGCAAAACTTCATAAGCTGATGCATCAAGCGACATCAAGAGTTCTAGTGAGCAGCGCCAGCTGATTAAGCGGTTATTTGCGATTCTGTTGGCGCATTGGCTAAAGGAAAACAAAACACGCGCTGCGATGCCCGAGATTGGCCCCCCGCCCGGTACGGGCTCTAAGCCAGTTTGCAGAGTGTTCGTTACTTTATGCTTTGTATAGAGGCGGGCGACCTTGGTTTGCTCAACTTTCCGGCGCCCGAAGCTCTCCACGAACCCAGCCAATAAACTTGGGGACAATGAACGCGGTTCTGGCCGCGAATCTTCATGATTAGCGACCTCGAAAAGTCAACTATGCGGCAGCCGCCGACTGGCTTGACCCGCTCTACAGCGGAAGTTGGTCGCTTAGCCGACGTTCCTCCTGCGGATCCGGCGACGGTCAGGATTCTGGACACGCTCGCCTTGCTGGTTCGGCAGCGGAAGTTTCTCCTCGCAATTGTCGGCGCCGGGTTGCTGCTCTCCATTGTTGTTGCTTTCCTGATTCCAGTGCGCTACGAGGCGGTAGCTCGACTCATGCCTCCCGATCAATCTGCGGGCATGAGCTCGACCATGTTGAGCGCGCTTACCGCCAAGGCTGGTGACAGCGTTGGCGCGCTGGCCGGTGACCTGCTCGGCATGCACACCACCGGAGCCACGCTGGTAGGCATTCTCTCCAGCCGGACAATTCAAGACGATCTCATCGACCGATTTAACTTGCGTTCCGTTTATTCCAAGAGCAGACATGACTCCGCTCGCAAAGTGCTGGCTCAGCGAACCGACATTTCTGAAGATCGCAAGAGTGGAATCATCACGATTAAGGTCCAGGACCACAGTCCCGACCGCGCGGCCCTACTGGCGCGAGGCTACATTGATGATTTGAATGCCCGCGTTTCGCAGTTAACCACGTCGTCGGCTCACCGCGAGCGCGTATTTCTGGAAAACCGCCTGACCAGCATCAAGCAGCAACTCGATCAATCGACCCTGCAGCTTAGCCGTTTCTCCAGCACCAACAAGACCTTCGACCCTCAAATGGAGGGTAGGGCAATGCTCGACGCCGCATCTTCGCTGCAAGGCCAGTTGATCGCAGCCGAGTCGGAATTGAAGGGCGTGGAGCAGATTTACGGGCCAGACAACGCCCGGGTACGCTCTGCAAACGCCAGAATCTCTGAACTGCGAGCCAAGCTCAATGCCTTGAGCGGGGCCCCTGCCGGTTCTTCCGCCAAAGGTGCTGACACCGGCGGCGACGCTTTGTATCCTTCACTTCAGCAACTGCCTCTCCTGGGCAACACCTATTACGACCTGGCTCGCCAAGCCAAAATCAATGAAGCCGTTTATGAAGCTCTGACCAAGCAATACGAACTTGCCAAGGTCGAGGAAGCCAAAGAGATCCCGACGATCAAGGTGCTGGATGAGCCGATCGTTCCGGAGCGGAAAATATGGCCTCCACGGATGCTGATCATTGTGCTTGGTACCATCCTGGCTGCCTGCCTGGGTGGGGTTTGGATCGTCACTCGCAATGCCTGGGATACCATGGATTCGACCCACCCTCGCAGATTGCTGCTTGTCCAGGTACAGGAAATTCTGTCCCTGCATAACCAAGACCAGCTCCAGCGCCCTAATCGTCAGATCTAGATGAGTGCCACTCAAACCACCCTCCCGGCAACTGTCTCCACTGCGAGAGCAGGTCACACCAATTCCCTGTTCGGAGTGGCTTCTCGGGCTGTGAGCGGTTTCAGCCGCTCGGGCATGCTGCTGGTTATTGCTGCCAAGTACGGACCCAATCTCTTCGGCAAGCTCGCTCTTGCAATGGCGTTGATGGAAGTATTCCGGACTTTTTCGGAATTTGGCATCGACACCATCGCAATCCGGCGCTTTTCCCATGAGCTCGAGCCGAGCCGGGACAAGCTTCTCGGCCAAGTCGTAACTTCAAAGCTGGCGGCAGCCGGCGTCGGCTACGTCATCTCTCTGTTGGTGCTGGTTGCGATGGCCCACGATCGCACCACCCTGTTCTTCGGAGTGATTGCGGGCTTATCGCTGTTTTCTGCCAATCTTGTCGGCGCGTTCACAAGCTATTACCAAAGCCAGCTAAAGATGGCGTCGGCCTTCCCAGCCACAGCTCTTGCCTACTGTATCTATATCGCTGCTTCGCTAATTGCCATCTTTTCGCATGCTCCGCTCATAGGTGTAGTTTGCCTTCTTCCGGCCTGCGAGTTTCTCAATTTTGTTTTGCTTTACCGCAAGTTGCCGCACCTTCCAGCCTTGCGCTTCGATCCATTGGTTACACTCTCTCTGTTCAAAGAGAGCCTGCCTCTGGGCCTTATGTCGGTTATGACCATGCTCTGCTTTAGGCTGGACAACATGGTTATTTTCAAGTTCCTGGGGAGTGCGGCACTCGGACTCTATGCGGCCGGCTATCGAATCGTCGAACCGGCTCTTATGGTGCCCCACGCGTTCTCGATCAGTTTATTCGCGATTCTATCCAGCACCCCCCAGATCACATCGCGCCGCGGCGACTTGCGTGCGGTATTACATACGATGTGGCCTGCATACCTCTTTATTCTGTGTGCAGCGGGAACACTTGTTTTTACTGGTCAGCCTGTCCTTAATCGCTTCGGCGGAAGCTATGCGGGAGTGTATCCGGTCCTGCGCATCCTTTCATTTGTGCTGTTTTTTCGCACCATAAACATCACCTTGACGTCGGTCCTGAATTCCCGTGGAAAGTATTCAATCCTTGCAAAGATTACGGCTACTACACTTATGACCAATGCCTTGCTGGCGTTCCTTTTGATTCCGGAATTTGGCATAGTAGGCGCCGCCTGGGCAGCCTTCGGGACAGAACTGTGGCACATGAGCGGGTTGGCGCTATTCACCAAAATCGGCTCTGCTACGGAAGAATCGCCTATCTATGGCCTGGTTAACCCGGAGCCGGAAATCGAATAGAGGACGGACTCGGCCACTCAGGCGGACAACTACAAGACACTTGGCACTACTGGCAGTATCGACCTCTGGGCACAAATATCTATGATTGCGCAAATACTGGAACATCCCCTAGTCCGCAACCGGCCGCTGGTCAAGAAGTCCATTGTCTATTCCAAGCTGTTCATCGATCATAAACTTGGCAGGCTGAAAAAGGCCATCTATGGCAAGAACGCACGGGCAGTTTTGGTGAACAGCCGGAATGGAAGCTTCCTCATCGATGTTGAGGACCAGACGATAGGGCGGTCGTTGCTGGTCCACGGCGAATACTCGATGCACGAAATCGAGCGGATCCAGGGCTACTTGAATAAAGAGAGTGAGTTGCTGATCGTCGGCGCGCATATCGGTACTTATGTCGTTCCCCTCTCCAAACTATGCCGCCATGTAGTTGCTATCGAAGCCAATCCCGTTACCTTCGGCTTGTTGAAGTTGAATCTGCTGATTAATGGTTCAGATAATGTATGCGCTATTTCTGGTGCGGCGAGCGACAAATCCGAAGAACTCGATTTCATATTGAATAGGACGAATTCCGGGGCATCGAAGCGAATGCCGGCGAAGACTCTTTACAATGATTTCTCCGACTCGCCCCAACATACGAAGGTGCAGGCTTGCCGCCTCGATGATCGCCTGCCTGACGCTCGTTTCGATGTTATCGTCATGGATATTGAGGGATCGGAGTACTTCGCACTCCGCGGTATGCAGCGGATTCTCTCCGGCGCTTCTGTGTTGTTCGTGGAATTCATGCCCCACCATTTAAAGGATGTGAGCAACGTCAGCGTTGCCGAGTTCTTGGAGCCGCTGAGCGAGCATTTCTCGTGGCTGTCGATTCCGGGTAATGACCCTGTCCCCCGAGAGAAGTTTCACTCCGTGCTGCAGCCCATGTACGAAGCCGACATAATCGCTGAGTCGATCACTTTCTCGAAGCAAAGGCCAACATAGAGCGTATTTTGTTCGTTGTTCCAATCAATCCGAAGGTGGAACGCTCATCTCGCGTAATCGCCACATCCGCCGCCCGTGGGTTCGGTTGCGGTTTGGTCCGAAGAGACTCGGAATGCGAATAGCCGTCAATGCTACTTTCGTGAGCGAGCGCCACAATGGTACAACAACATTCGTAGATGGAATGCTTCAATCGATTGGGTCAATGGGGCATGAAGTCATTGTGTATTCTTCTTCCGAGCGATACCGGGACTTCAGTGGAATCGAATGGAGAAAAACGCCGCGAGGCATCCGGGCTGACGGCAGCGGAACCGCCGCCGTGAAGCGTTTTGCCTGGATGCAATCGGAAATGCCCCGGCAGTTGAAGCGCGACTCTGTGGATCTGTTCCTTGCTCCTACCGTGGAAGGCCTCTTGCGCTGCCGGGTCCCGCAAGTGTTGACCGTGCACGACCTGATCCCGCTGTTTTATAGAGAGGAGTGTCCACGCCTGTATCATTATTACAAGTGGGTTTTGCCGCGGATGTTGCGTAGTGCCCGGCACACTCTGGTGGTTTCCGAGCACACTCGCCGGGATGTAATTCAACAATACGCACTCGAGCCGGCGCGCGTTACGGTTGTTTATAACGGCCTGCGCGAAGAGTTATTCGATCCCCAGTTTGGCAGTAAACCGGAAGGCTTCGACGTGTCCGCTTACTTCTTGTTCGTTGGAAACTTTTCGCCGCGCAAGAACCTTGAGACCGTTATACGCGCATTCGCCCGCGTACACGCTGACGTGCCGGAACAACTGGTCGTCGTCGCTTACCCCGACCGTTGGCAACCTTCTATCCTGCGCCTGGCAAGCGAGCTCGGTATCTCGCACAGAATGGTTTTTTATTCCGGATTGGCGGACTCCGAGCTTGCCTACCTCTATCGGAACGCTACGGGGCTGCTTCTACTGAGCGAATATGAAGGATTTGGCTACCCTCCATTGGAGGCCATGGCCAGTGGAACGCCTGCCGTCGTAAGTGATGCCACATCCCTATCTGAAGTGGTGGGCGACGCCGGGATAACGAGTCTGCGCCGCTCTGTCGAAGCGGCAGCGACGGCTATGCGGCGCCTGAGCCAGGACCACGATTACCGCGAGACCTTGCAGCGCCGGGGAAGATCGAGAGCCAGCCAGTTTACCTGGGCGAGAACAACCCGACAGATATTGAATGCTTTGCACGCCTGAGGCTTTACCGATGCGTCTTTACTTGGCCATTGCTCTCATAACATTATCGATCTTGTTGGCGGTCATCTTTCCGCCCAGCATGTTCTTGATGGCCTGCGTGTTGTCGATTGCCTCCTTGCGGCTGGAGCGCTCGTTGATCGCTGCGTTCTTCGCCCTGGCGGCAATGCACTGTATCGGCGGATACTTCATCGCTTTCGGTGGCGAAGCCAATATTTATTGGCTGTTCAATCAACATGCTGTCTGGTTCGCACAGGCTTCCCTGGCGGTTGCGCTGGGCCTCTTCAGCATGTCAACCGCTTATCGATTTTCGGATACGTCTGCGGTCACGTGGATCAACAACCTCTCCATAGATGAAGATCGACTGCGCAACGCTGTTCGAGCTGTGGTTTTGATTGCGGCCGGTCTAATGTTCTACATGTATTCAGGATTCTCGGTGGTCGATCTCGCCTTGCAGAACCTGGGTCAGGTTGGCAAGTTAAGATACCTGGGCAGTGAAGGCGCTGCCGACGTGTATTTTGTAGTGAGAGCTTCGGACGCGCTGGTATGCACTCTGCCCCTTCTGTGGCTCTTGAAGACCCGCAAGCTCGACTATTTCATTTATGGTTTCGGCCTGCTGGCTCTCGTGCCTCCTCTGCGCCGGGCGGCGATTTTCTCTGTCCTCCTCATACCTTTTCTTGTCCAGACCCAAAGAATTAACTATCGTAAGGTGGCGATAGCTTTCTTGATCCTCCTCTGTATCTATGTTGTCTCTCAGGTTTATTTCCTCGACTTCGATGAGGGCGATGTCTCAAGCGCGCTTGCTTCTGCTCTGCCTGAAATCCGCGACTTAGGCTGGGTGATGAAGTTGATGGATGGCAACTACCTGTACGGAGCGACGTTTATCCAGCCCTTCGACCCATTTCCCGCAATCATCGACACTTGGAAGGAAAGCCATTCCATGGGTTATATTACTGCGACCCTGCTGGGGGTTGACCCGGCTGAGCGAACCTTTGGCGGTTTGAGGGTGACCTTGGCGGGCGAGGCCTTTATGAATTTCTGGCTCTTTGGGCCGGTCATTTTAGGGCTTCTGTTGGGATGGTGTGCGGCTTGGGCCACCCGATGCATGGCGCACGCAACAACCCTCCCCATCCGCTATCTGGCCGTGACAGCTTTTCTCTGGACCTGCCTATGGCTCTACATGGGTGGCACCCAGGCAGTGGCTACGCTTAAGTTTGAGCTTGTGGTTCTGGCGTTGGTCTACTTCGTAGGGCGCAAAAAGAGGGTGCCAATGCAAAGTAACGCGATGCAACCCATAGTTGCTTCTTGAGAAGATGCGCAACGTAAACACAGGCTCAGATTAGCGTCGTCAGTAGACACAAGAACATTGCGGCCATCAGGACGATTGGATAACGATTTGGCAAATATCGTTTACTCGGAACAGAACGCGGCTCGATTGGACGCCAGGATAGCATCGTCCGAGGCTCCCTTGAAGGTTGCACTAATTCACGATTGGCTTGTCAGTATGCGGGGAGGCGAGAGGGTACTGGAAGTTTTATGCGAGCGTTTTCCCGAAGCACCGGTCTTCACCCTGTTATACGTGCCGGGTACCGTGGGCACCACTATCTCGAACCACGACATCAGAACCAGCCTGCTCCAACATTTACCTTTTGCGCGTACCAAATATCGGCAATATTTGCCCCTATTTCCCCTGCTGGCTGAGATATCAAAAGTCAGCGATTATGATGTAGTGATTTCTTCTTCGCATGCCGTTGCGAAAGCCATGGTTAAGAAACGCAACGATTCTCGTCCTCTTCATCTCTGCTATATTCACACGCCAATGCGTTACATCTGGGACCGTTTCGATGATTATTTTGGGCGGCAAAAGGTCGGTTATCTTGCATCAGAGTGTCTCTTCCGCCCTATCGCTGGAATGCTTCAAGCTTATGATCGGCACACAGTCAGCAGGGTTGACATGTTTATCGCCAATTCCAGTTTTGTTGCTGACCGGGTAAAGCGCATTTACCATCGTGACGCCGAAGTATTGCCTCCTCCGGTCGATGTGCAGCGATTTGCTGGCGCCCGTCGCGCACCTGAAGACTGGTATTTAGTGGTATCGGCTCTGGCTCCTTACAAACGTGTGGATCACGCGATTCGTGCCTGCGCCGCCCTAGGAAGAAAGCTTAAGATCGTCGGCGCCGGCCCGGAAGAAAAGAGTCTGAGGGCACTTGCCCTCGAGCTGCGTTCGGACGTCGAGTTCATAGGGTTCGTCGGCGACTCAGACCTGGTGGAGTATTACCGCCGCGCCCGCGGTCTTTTGTTTCCTGGGGTAGAAGACTTCGGCATCGTACCGCTGGAGGCAATCGCGGCCGGCTGCCCGGTCGTCGCTTTTCGTTTGGGCGGTGTGCTCGATTCGATGACCAGTCAGACCGCAGAATTTTATTCCTCGGAAACCGTGGAAGGTTTGCGGGATGCCATCCTCAAGTTTGAAAGCCGGACGTTTTCCGACGAGGAGCTACGCAACCGGGCTGCCGAATTCGCACCTGAAAAGTTCCTAAGTCGATTCGAGCAGATTCTGGAGCGCGCCCTTTCTGAGTGGCGCCATGGGCAAGCGTCGTAAGTTTATACGTGACCAATATCCCTAGAAAAGACCTGACATGAGCACCCTGGTGCTGGACGCCCGCTGGCTGAACACTGGACTCGGTACTTATACCCTCAACCTCATCAGGGAACTAAGTCAGTATCAGGATATCCAGCTACGTGTATTAACAGTGCCACAATATCGCGAGTGTCTGTCGCAATATAATTGCGAAATTACTATAGTCGATACCCCCATCTATTCTCTCCGGGAGCAGTTCACGGTAGCTTGGGCGTCCAAAGGATCACGAATTCTGCATGTACCCCACTACAACGCTCCTCTCATGCATGTTGGCAGGCTGGTGGTTACCATTCATGATCTAACGCATATTCTCGATCAGGCGCAGCGACGAAGTATTAAAAGCTGGATCTACGCTCAGCCAATGTTGCGGATGGTAGGCCGGCGGGCAGACCACATCTTCACCGTGTCCGAGTATTCTAAACGCCAGATCGTGGAGCATCTTGGCGTTAATCCGGAGCGAATTACGGTTGTATATAACGGCGTTGGGCCGCACATTTTTCCCCAGCCTCGCGACGAAGCACGTGCCCAGACGAGCCGGGATTTCTCTTTTGCGGGACCTTACATTCTGTTTGTCGGCAACCTAAAGCCGTTTAAGAATGTGGCCGGGCTAATCAAGGCCTTCTCGCTTCTAAAGGAACGCTCGCGGCTTCCCCACCGCTTGCTGGTAATCGGTGATGACGCGGCAGGACGGCCCGCCCTCATGAAGCTGGCGATGCAGTTGGGCTTGGAGGGGTCTGTCATCTTTGTCCCCCGGGTCAGCGACGATCAGATTCGAGCTGCCTACTCGGGAGCCGACCTGACCGTGTTGCCGTCCTTCGAAGAGGGGTTCGGATTGCCGGTACTGGAATCGATGACATGTGGAACGCCCGTAGCTTGCTCATCCGCCGCGTCTCTGCCTGAGATTGGTGGCCAAGCTGTCGAGTATTTTGATCCTTACGACACAGAATCGATCGTGAATTCCCTGCAGACTGTATTGCTGAGCTCAGATCGATGGTCACAGTTACAGCAACTGGGGTTGGAACGGGCGGGCCACTTTACACGGGAAGAGTGCGCCAAGCGCCATTTGCCAGTCTATCGTAGATATCTGGGATTAAGCGCGGCCGACTAGCATCAATAAATTAGCCGGCATATCGATTAATGGTGGGCCCGGAGGGATTCGAACCCCCGACCAAGGGATTATGAGTCCCCTGCTCTACCGCTGAGCTACAGGCCCTTTCAAATCATCTCATCAAATGCCGCGCGGTTCTGGTCGCAGCAGGATCGATGTCAGCAGGTACGATTGATGATACTAGCTCCCTGCACTTTTTCAAACCGACCGATAAGGCCTATGCCCGCCGTTTCACGAGTCGAGTGAGTGAGGTAGGTTCAGATCGACGTGGCCGAAAACTTTCCCAAAACCCGCGTTTCTTTATTTCTCTCCGAAGGTTAGGTTAATCCCCGCAAAATACTTGAAGTTATTCTGGTTGGCGCTGAAGTTCTGAAAGCCGAAGCGAGTTAGCTGATAATCCACTTCCACCGGACGTAGCTGTACCGTGCGCGAAAACCGGATGTCGAGGCCGCCGCCGACCTCCATGGCAAAAGCATTATCGTTACCACCTCCACTTGTCAGGACATAGCTGCCATTGCCCTTCGCCCGCAGCACGGCCGCGTACCCACTGGAGTGCGCGACTCCATAGAGAGTTTGGGCATAAGGTTGTAGCTTCCCTGAATGCTTCTTGATCTGCGGACCGAACTGATAGGTGAACAAGTTTCTGCTGGAGGAGCCGATGTAGCCTAATTCTTCCAGTTTGCGAGTCCATCCTGAGCCGAAGGAGTATCCCATGAATTCAGCCTTAACCCCCAACCAGTTCGCGAGGTTATAGACCAAGGCCGCGCCCCCTCCGTTAAGGCTCTGGCTGGTCAATTGTGGAACGTTGGGGTGGAAGTCCATGTACGAATATCCACCGGCAAATTCCACCTGGGGAAACGATTGGGCCATGGAAGCCGCGCCCGCCATAAGCACGAACCAAAGGATACCCATGCAGCGGTTATATTTCACTTACGACTCCTGAAGATTCACAGTTTCGTCTACAGCGGCTGCCGGTTGGATTCCTTAGTGGCCCAATGGAGTAACCGTAACCGGAACCACCGCTGAGTACACCGTCCCGCCGGATCCCGTTCCCTGCACCAGGACGTAGTAATTGCCTGTCGGCGTCAGCTGCCCATATCCTCCACAGCCGGCGCCCAGCAGCAGCGTCACAGCAAGCAGGAAGATGGCTAGGATCCGCAACCTCTTCTTGCGTTCCCTATTGCCGGCCCGCAGCGCGCCCAGCAATACAAAACCCGGTAAACCAAGGAAAAATGATGCGAACACCGGCATGCGCATCCGTAGTCTGGCGACCGTGCAACCGGAAATCGTAACCGTGATGGGAGCGGGCAAAGTCGTGGACAATCGGATCGAAGGCACAGACGCCGCCTATCGTACTTAGATTTTGACTTCCCGCAACTCCCGTTCCCGAAACCAGCGGACACGAGAAGTTGGTGATCGGCGCGCCGGCAGGACCGCCAAAGCTTACCGTGGTCCGGCCGGCACCCCCCGAGGCTTCACTGATGCCGGTAGCGTAATTGATGACGGTCAGACTCATCGTCGTCGAATGCTCTAATCCGCTGTTGTCCTGACCTGTGACCGTGACTGTGTAAGAGCCGAGCGGAGTGGAGACGCCGGCGCTGATTGTGAGCGTAGTGGTAAGGCTGCTGCTGGCCAGCGATCCCGAAGATGGAGCATTGACCACGCAGCTTCCGCCCGAGAGCGGAGGACTCACGCTGCACGATAGGGTCACGGTGTTGTTGTAGCCGCTCAGCGGTTGCGCCGTCAGATGGATGGTCTGGGCGAAGAACGGATCGTCCTCATTGGTGAAGCTTTGAGTGACGATCACCGTAGCCGGAGATATAGGCAGGAGCGTGAAATCAGCGGCCGCCTGCACGGTCTGCACCAGCATGGCGGAACTGCTGGCAAATATACCTTGCGGGTCGGTGAAGCTCGCCAGTATGGTATCGGCGCCAAGTGGACAGCGAGTGTGTGATACAGGAAGCTTTCATCAAAGTACCCACCAGCATCAAGGGAACCGGGTTGGGGCATTCAGGAATCGTATTGCCGTTGCTGGTGAAGGTCACGTTGCCGCTCGGAGGTCGCTCATCCGATGAAACCGTAGCCGTGAAGGTGACTGGCTGCATGGCTATCGATGGGTTTTGCGACGACGCAAGCACGGTAGTGGTGGGAGCCTGGTTCACTACCTGGGCAGGATTCAAGGTCGAGTTGCCCCCGAGGTAATTGCCGTCACCGCCGTAGCTGGCCTTGATCTGAGTGTGCGTGCCCACAGTCAAAGAAGATGTTGTGCAAGTTGCCATGCTGCCGTTACTCTGCTGCACCAACGTCACTCGAGCGCAGCCCGGAATGGACGTCCCGTTATCGGTAAAGTTCACCGTACCGGTCGGGCTGCCCCCATTTGGAGACGTGATGGTCATAGTGATGGTTACCGGCTGCAGGTAGAGGGATGGGTTCGGCGACGAGGTCATCGAGGCCATGGTGATGGCCTGGTTCACCTGTTGAGTCAAGGGCGGGGACTGACTCGGAGCATAATTACTATTCCCGCTATAGCTGCCCACGATGCTATGGATGCCGGCTGTTAATGTCGCCGTCTGACAGGTTGCTGTGCTGCTGTTTTGTTGTGCCACCAGTTGCACCGCGCCACAGCCCGCTATGGTGGTGCCGTTGTCGGTGAAGTTTACGGTTCCGGTGGGGATGCCGCCATCGCGTCCGGTCACTGTCGCCGTGAAGGTAACTGGTTGCAGGTAGGTGGACGGGTTTAGCGAGGAAGTAACTACGGTCAAAGACGGAAGTCCGCCGGTGCCGATAACCGTCACCATATTCGAAAGGCTGCCCGCATAGAAGTTGCCGCTGGGTGTGAAGGTGCTCTGAATGTTCTGATTGCCTATGCCGGGGACAGGAATGTTGGTGAGTTGTCCGGTGGTCACCGTGCCCCCCAGGAAGATAGCCACCGCAGACTGTACGAAATTGGCGGCAGCCAGATCGGGAACGCCATCGCCATTAAAGTCCGCAGTCACCAGTCCAGCAGGCTCCCCGCCGACTGGCAATGGATAGCGCTGTAGCGGCTGGAAGGTACCATCACCGTTGCCCAGGAGTACGGTTACTGTATCGCCGTTACTGATGCCGGTACTCATAGCGAGGTCCGCATGGCCATCGCCATTGAGATCTGCAATCACGATGCCGGCAGGTCCAATGGGAACACCGATGTCAATTGGCGGGAGAGTATTGAAAGAGCCATCGCCGTTTCCGAGCAGCACGCTGACGCTGCTGTCCATAATGTTAGTCACCGCCAAGTCCAGGATACCGTCACCGTTAAGATCGCCGACGGCGATTCCAAAGGGAAAGCTACCTGTGTTAAAGGCTGCTGCGGGTTGAAAGGTACCGTCTCCGTTTCCCAGCAGCACTTGCACTTGGGAGAAGTGGCCGACTATGGCTAAATCGAGAATCCCATCGCCATTAAAGTCTCCCACCGCGATAGCCATAGGCTCATCCCCGGCGGGAAAGGTCTGCTGCTCCGCCGTAAAGGTGCCGTCGCCATTGTTAAGTAGCACAATCACAGGGCCCGCGAAATCTACTACTGCGAGGTCAGGAGCGCCATCGGCGTTGAAATCACCAACCGCAACTGCGACAGGCTCAGTTCCCACCTGATAAGGCTGCTGGGCCTGGAACGTGCCATCGCCATTGCCCATCAAGACACTAACCCCTTGATTGCGCGGCTGAAAACAAGCAACCGCCAAATCGAGTGCGCCATCGGAATTGAAATCCCCCGAGGCAATTCCCAAGGGACCAGTTAATACCTGGTATGGCTGGGGGGGGCGAAAGGTGCCATCGCCATTACCCAACATCACATTCACTGTCTGGCCTGCCGTGTTGCCGTTTGACACCGCCAAATCCGGAATTCCATCGCCGTTAAAGTCTCCCGTGGTGAGCAAATAGGGAGACGCCCCAGCTGCAGAATTAGTACCGCCCAGATAGCTTGATACCCCGGGAGCCACTAGCCCAATATTCCCGAGCAGGAAGCCACCCTGAGTCAGGTTATTTACAGATGCTGAACCGATAGGTGGCGGGAATCCGAATCCAAAGACCGCAAGGGTGAAATCGTAGTTGCTGCCGTCGGGCGTTGCAGTCAGCGTGCTGATCGTCGGTTCCGTGCCCGTGACCGTGAGTGTCTGCGGGGCAGATGCGCTTTCCGCGAAGAATCGGTTGCCGTTGTATTGAGCTGTAATGGTATCGCTGCCGGGAGCAAACCGCGTCAGCAGAGTTGCGGTGTTGATGCCGTTATCGTTTGCCTGGACCGTCCCCAGAACCTGGGTTCCGCTGAAAAACGTAACCGTGCCAATGGTAACGAGTTCGCTCCCCGACGTGTTGACCGTCGCCGCGAGGCTTACCACCTGCCCAGCCGTGGCCGGATTCGGGGTGATCAACAGTGCAGTGGTGGTCGAGTTACCCAAGTCGCCCGAGAGGGTGAAAGATTCGGATGGGATGGTGCCAAGCTGACTCTCCTGCGCCATTGACGGGCAGCCTGGAGAATTGCATCCGACACCGCTGTTCTGGTCCCAAAATGCCGGGTCGCCGGTGTTGACGTCTGCATTTTGCAGATTGATCCAATAGTTGCCGGCCGGAAGACCGAGGATGGTAAAGATAGCGGTTTCGCTGCAAACGTTATCCCCAAAGCCGTTGGTGAAGCAAGAAGCCTGGGTCACATCGACAATGCTATCGAAGTAAGTCGTGCCGCTGCCAGGCCCAGAGGTAATGGATACTTCCACGGATTGCATAGTGTCGCCGGGAAAAAGCCATGCCCCGAAGGTCAGCCCAGTGATGGAGGTTGCATTACTCGGCATAAGGAAGGTGTCGCTTACCACCGCTCCGGAGGTGATAGGCCATGCGTTGACCTGGCCGTTGATGGGACCGTTCTCGTACAGTGTTACGACGGGCGGCGGAGCACCGTGCTTCGGCTGGGCAGCAAGATTCAAAGTCCTGGTTGGACGCTGCCTCGTTGCTGAAATTGAAGGAGGCCCTGATAAACCTCGCCGCATGGCTGCTGCCGGCGGCACGACGGCTGAACTTGTGTTCTGCGCGGAAACTGTGCCGCTCGCACCTAGGATGATCAGCGCAGCGATTGCCGCGGGCATGATGATGCGGAATGGTGAACGGAGCACAGCGCGAGGCGATGGGAAACGGCAGTAGCGCGCCATTCGACCTCCCACAGCGAACGTGGCAAGATACCGGGCCCTGTAGTGCGCACTTACGAGCAGGTTGAAGACGGAGGAGTCACGCTAGCATCCTGGTTAAACAGAGTCAATCACAATCGCTGACGGCTTCACTTCGATGAGGCCACGTAGACGCCGTCCCAGTCGTCAGCCGGAGGTTCATCCATAAATTCCAAACAGCGTTGCAAGAGAACTTGCGTCGGGCCGTCATGCGGGTAGCTCTCCAAAATGGGACCAAACTTTCCCGCCGCTTCCCGCCAGTTGTGCGTGCGGTAACACTCCAAAGCTGCGTTGTAAGCGACCAGAAGGGATTCGTGCTTGCTTTGCTCTGACACCGGGCCAAACAACTCATAGATCGTGACCGGTTGATGCTTCCCTTTCACCCGAATCTTATCGACCTCGCGGGCCACGAACTGGTGCTTGACCTGAACATAGGTGGCGTCGCTGATGATCGCGGCGGTTCGATATTGCTTGGTCATCCCCTCCAGGCGAGAAGCCAGGTTGACGTTGTCACCCATGGCGGTCCACGACAGCCGCTGTTCCGATCCAATATTGCCCACGTTGACCGGCCCGCTATTTACACCGATGCCGATCGCGATTTCGCGCCCTCCGTGAGCGCTCCAGCCGCGGTTCAACTCCGCCAGCCGGGCCACCATCTCCACTGCGCAGCAACAAGCGTGATAGGCATGGTCTTTCTGGGGATAGGGCGACCCCCAGAATGCCATGATCGCGTCACCGATGTACTTGTCGAGCGTGCCCAAGTTGCGGTACAGCACTTCCGTCATGGCGTTGAAATACTCGTTCAGCAGGCGCACCAGGTCATCCGGGCTCATACCTTCCGACATGGCCGTGAAATCGCGGATGTCGCTGAACATGATCGAGAGTTCCTGGGTCTCGCCTCCCGGGCGAATGTATTTCTCCGGATCTTTCTCGATCATGGCGATGACGCCGGGAGAAAGGTACTGGGAAAAACTCTTGCGAATTTTTCGCTTCTCGCGCTCTTCAAACGCTACCCGAAAGCTGGTGGCAGAAACATACGAGATGACCAGTGTGGTTGCCGGAATCACGAAGCTGAACCATCGGCCCCAATGAACGAAGCCCAGGTAGACGAAGCCGACAAAAGCGGCAAACACGATCACGGCAGTAATCGTGGCCACCAGAGGGCGGCAGCGGCCGAACCAGACGCCGAGAACGCCGCCAAACAGAATGATGAAGCCGATATCCACCAGTTCCTGACGAAAGCTTCGCACCAGAAATGTGCGGTGTGGTTCACGGTCGTGCAGCAGGTTGTCGAGGATATTGGCATGAACCTCGACCCCCATGTAGCCGCTGCCTTGCTTCTGAAAAGGAGTATTTCTCAGGTCGCCAATCCCCAGCGCGGTTGAGCCGACAAAGACGATCTTGTCTTTAAAAGTATTGGGCGGCAGCGCGCCGCTGACTACGTCGGCCATCGAGTAATGAGGATAAGAGTGATAAGGGCCAACGTAGTTGATCAACGCCGTGCCGTCTTGCCAGGGATGAAGTTTGTGGGATCCAAACTCGATGCGGTCCAGTCCGTCGGCGGATATGTAGGCAGCAATCTGCTGATCGGGAATTTCTTCGTACTGTTGCAAGACTTCCAGATCAAGTGACGGAAAGAAGTCTTGATCGCGGTAACGGATCACGAACGGGACCCGGCGCAGAGTACCGTCAGCATCTGGATTGATGTTGAAGAAACCGTAGGAAGCGGCTGCCTCGGCGAATTGCGGCAGGTTGGCTTCAACCCCTTGAGCCACCGGACCGCCGGCGCGAATCCAAGCGGCGCCAAGATCGAAGTCATGCTTGCCAGACTTGTTCTTGAAGACCTGCGGAAACGCCTTGGCCCAGACAATGTCGAAGTACGCCTCGGCCTGCTTGGGGTCGGCATACTTGGCGCGATCAGCGTCGAGGAAGAGATGACCAACCACTACGTTGCCGGCATTCTTGATGGCGTCGGCAAACTGGGCGTCGATGTCGGCCTGTAACCGGAGATCTTCCATCTCCTCCTTTTGGGCAGGGCTGGCCTTCGCTCCGAAATCCTTATTGAGCTTGTTCAACATCGCCAGAGCTTCGCTGCTCTCCGGAAGGGGAAAGGTCATGTCGAAGGCAATGACGCGAGCGCCGTCTGCTTTGAGGTTGTTCACCAGGAGGGCATAACTGCTGCGAGGCAGGGGATAAGACCCGATCTGCTGCAAGGTCTTCTCGTCAATACCGACAATCACGATCCGGGGATCGGGGGTGCGGCTGCCGCGCAAGGCAAAACGAAGATCCAGCGAGCGCTGTTCAATATCCTGAAGGAAAACAAACCCGGCTCTGCCATTCCCCCCAATGCCGGCGTAAGCGAACAGAGCCAGACCGATTGTCGTCGCCGCCAGGGCGATAGTGCCGTGCGTGTGCTGCGAAAACCATGCTCCTAGATTTTTCCACAAGCGCATCGTTCCGCCGGAAAACTATTTGCACCCGCAAGGTTTCGAACTGGAATTGATTTGCGTCAGAGCTATCGTCAAACCGGCGATGGCAGCCATGGCGACGATGGTGATATTTCTGGTGTGGTGAGGCTTCCCGCTCTCAGGGATGTTGGTATCGTTCATACTGGCTTTCATCGCCACGGGGTAAGGTGGCATGCCGCCGCCTTCGCTCTTCATCCCAATCACGATCATCTGCCCAGCAGCTACGGTTACGGCCGCCGCAGCTCCCGTGGAAGTATTGTTGCTATCGACTACATTGGCGCCGGCTTGGGGCGTGACAGAAAGCACTCCGTCATAACAGATGACGGTGGTCCGTCCATTGAGATAGGCAACATAGAAATCGGTGCCGATCACGCCGATGACCGCATTGGGGGTTCGCACCTCGTACTTCCCGCCGGGCTGAGTAATCTTGACGACCTGATTGCGAAGCTTGCCATAGTTCAAGTCCATTGAGGTCTGCTGCGAGGTGGCATCGTGCTGCACGACTTTTAGCTGACTGTTGGAGCCCAGGCTCAGGATCGAACCATCGGTAAGGCCGGCGCGCACGCGCCCTTTGGCATTCGTTTGCAGAAGATCATTCCACTGCAGCGTGTCTTTGACAGCCAGGGGATGTGCGTTGCGCGATGCATCTGGAATCATGGCCTTCACTTCACCGGCGGTCTGGTCGCTTGCGCAGACCGGCAGTGCCATGAGCAGCAGAGAAAGCGCTGCGGAAACCACAGATCGAAACATGCGATTCTCCGATCGGCGCAAATTTTCCAGAGATGCTTGCAGCATTGTCTCCTAATCGCCGCGCAAGTCAAGGATTTCCATTTGGTCAATCTCAACTCTGGCGTCGTGGTTACATCGGTCTCCGCTTCGGCCAGACCATCCCACGCCTCGAAATAATTCTTCCTGGCGGCAATCCAGCTACGTCTCCCACACGTAAACCCTGCGGAAGGTGAAGGTGGTACTCGACATCACTGGCCGCGCGGGACGCCGTAAGCCTTCCTATCCCAGCTCACAGGAGATCAGCCCCATGGACTTAGCGGAAATTACCTCCCTCGCAGGCAAGGCTCTCAACCGGCGGAAATTCCTCAAAGGCTCCGGCCTGGCGGGACTCGGAGTCGCCTCGGCTACCTTGATTGGCGGCAGCTTGACTCCGCTGCTTGCACAGACCCTTACGCAGAACAAGAATCCGTTGACCGCGATCGGCAAGAATCCCACCACCATTCACGACACTCCCGCTGACATTTTCACCGCGGCCTTGGTGGCAGAAGATCTGGCGACAACCTTTTATTACAACGCGCTCGTCGGCCCGGTCATTCAAGATCCCAACCTGGCCGGGCCCGGAGGCACGCCCCACAACCCCAATCCCACCGACTCCAATCCAGGAAACGTTGCCTATGTGCAGGCGGCTTTTACCGAGGAGATCGACCATGCCGACCTGATGCGCAGCCTGCTTGGCCTGGGCTCGTCGCAGCAGGATCCTTATCAGACTTTCTACTTCCCCGCCGGCACGTTTGACACCTTGTCACCCTTCCTGGCTCTGCTCGATGCCCTGGAGAATGCCTTTATCGGGGCCTATCTGGTCGCGGTGCAGGAGTTCGCTGTGCTGGCGGTAAACGGATCAGCGGGTTACACATCGGAGCAACTGGAATACTTTGCCAAGGTGGCAGCTTCCATCTGCGCCGTGGAATCGGAGCATCGGGTGCTGGGACGCGTTATCGGCAGCATGAATCCGGCCAACCAGAAAGCCTATGAACAGACCGATGGTTTGACCAGCCTGGCTCATGGATCGAACTCGGCAGTAGACGCGCTGGCGCCGTTCCTGAACCCGGCAACCGGTCCCGCTTATTCCCTGCAGCAGGCTCTGGCCAATCAAGGAAGCGTGATCTATAACACGCCCATCCAGGATGTGTTGCCCGGCAGCACACTCTACTAACCCAAGCTCAAGAATTCGGCTACGTCGCCGATGTAGCCCACTGGAGGATGTCGATGTTGGAAGGTATTTTTCAACCCATGCACTTGCTGGTCATACTCTTCATTGCGCTGCTGGTCTTCGGTCCCAAGAAGCTGCCGGAGTTAGGCAAGGGGCTGGGCGACGGCATCCGCGCCTTTAAAGACGGCGTGCGCCATGATGCTGCTGTAAGTGCCGCAGACCAGTCTGTGCCGAAGTAGTCGGCAGAGTCTGGTTTCGGCGGAGAGGGTGAGAGCCAAGCTGGTGGAACTGGCGAGTCTCCAACAGCGAGCCATCTCCTCTGACACGTTGCCGTAGCGCCATCGTTCGGGGGAGTCCGGCGCTGCGACGACGTGGTGATGCGACGGCGGTGCAAAAAGCCGCCGCCGCTCACAAACGCGGGTCGATTCATTCACAATTCTTCCGCTTCAATCGGCCGCGGCAGAAACCGCTCTCGATTGGCCTCGCATCTTCGCAGGGGTACAACCAGAATAAGCGCCAATACCGAAGCTCCCGCTGCAACAAAGACCGGCCACTTGTAGTCGTGAAAGCGGTCCACCAGAACCCCCGCCATCGTTGGACCAAACAGGCAGGCTATTCCAAAGCCGGTAAACAGGATACCCAGCAACTCGCCCAGTCCTTCAACGCCGAAGACTAATGCGGTCACTGCCGGCGCCATTGCCGCAATTCCTCCATAGCCGATGCCCATCACCAGGCTGAAGATCACCAGCGATAGATAGGTGTGGGCCGTCAACCAGAAAGCGAAGCTTGCCAGCAGCACCAGATATGCGGCCTGATACATGGTTAGCAGGCCAAACCGCGGGGCGATGGCGCCCAGGCCCAGTCTGCCTAACACGCTGGATGCGCCGAGGTAGCCGATCAGCGCCGCCCCGGCCACGCGGGTGGCTCCCATGTCGCCCGCGTATGCCGGCAGAAAAACCAGCGAAACGTAAACCGCGATCCCCGCAAATAACAGGCTTATGTAGAGAAATCCGAAAGCCGACGTGCATAACGTGGGTGCTAACCTGATTTTCTTTTTCTCTCCCACCACTGGCGGCCGAGCCAGCAGAGCCACACAAAGCGCTAAGAGAGCGGCCCCGGCCCAGCCAAAAATTGCCAGCGCCGACCGCCAGCCAAAGCGCTCGATGAGGGTTGCCGACAACGGAGCGGCCACCAGCGTTCCGCAACCAATCCCGCTGATGGAGATGCCGAGCGCGATGTCGCGATGCAATTTGAACCACTCGCCCACAGCGGCGATGGAGGGGATATACGTGCAGGCCAAGGCACTTCCCAGGCCGATTCCGTAAGTCAGAAACATCAGCGGAAAGTAGTGGACACGCGCGGCTAAAACCAGTCCGGCCCCAATCAGTACGGCGCCAGTGGCCACCAGTGGCCGAGGTCCGTAGCGATCCGCGATTTCTCCCGTGAACGGGGCAGCGAAGAATGACAAGACCGTGACCGTGGCGAACAACGCCGACATCGTGGCATGGTTAACATGAAACTCCAGCGCCATCGGCTTCAGAAAAACACCGAAGGTGTACGTAATGCCGAAGGTGACAAACGCCCCAATGAACGCGGCAACGACAACTAGCCAGGCACGCGGCGAATCGAGTTCGGGAGTGGGGCTATCAGGCATAGAGCAGTAGGCAAGGGCAAACGATCCTGAGATCTCCCCCCCCCGCCGATTGCGCAAGCATATTCGGGATACCGGTCGTTACCAAGACCAAACTTCTTAACTTGCGTGGTAATCGAGTCAGCACTCGGCAATGAGATAGGTCGGGCTCAAATCAAGCCGCAGGGCGGAACAATAATAGCCCAGGAAGTACGTCCCGGGGAACCATGACAATAAAAGATCGAGCGCTTCCAGGGCGTGATGCAATGAATCTGAATTTCAATCGCTGCGACGCAGAACTTTCGGCGAAGATTGAGACACAGCGCAAACATCAGCCGTTGAGCAACATCACTTTGTGTTCGGGACAGCGCGCAAGAGCTAGTTCAATCAGCCGATCGATTAACTCCGGACCGTGATTCGCATAGAAATATAGTCCCGCGATCTCCCGTTCTTGCAGTGATTTGTTCGGATACAGTGCGTTCTCGATCTGCGTGGCGTGCCGAGTCAGGATTTCGGTGCGGCGCAGCTCGGCCTGGGCGGCGCGCTTCTGCAAGCGGTTGATCTGATATTGCATTTTGCTGGCGGCCCGGCCTGCGGCTTCCACAAGAGTAGGATCGAGTGTGTCGAGCGATTTGCTCAGACGCTGCATGGCTTCATCAACATTGCGCCTGGCTTCTTCGAAGTTCTGTTTGAGCTCGGCCGGAAGCGAACGCGCGGCCAGACAATCGCGTAATTGGCACTCGCCGTGGAAAAGCTCGGGTAGCTCGATTTCGTACTTCGTGAGCAAACGCTCCATGCGCGGCTCAATCAGCGTCGCGCTCAATCGCGGAAGGATGGGCGTGATCCGTCCCAGCAGCTTTTCGTACACCACACCGACTTGGGCGAAGTAAGCAATTTCGGCAGGTCCGCCGATGTAGCCCAACGTAGGCAGCCAGTAGTCTTGCAGCACCGGACGCAGTAACACATTGGCGTTGAAGTTTTCCGGGCCAGCCTCGATGCGCCCCTGCAACTCCTCGCCCGACAGCCGCTCGCGACCGATAGCAAACTGGCCATTGGAGCGATGGACGGGGACCCGCACGCCGTCAACCAGCGCAAATAGCGGGGTCGATTCCGCAGTGACTTTCACCTGCTCGTGATATTGGGCCGCGTGCAATTCGCGATTGCGGGCCAGCAGAGCGTCGTCCAGCTCCGCAGCACGCCGCACCGCGTCAACGAATAACGGCGTGGCAATGCGGTGCAACTCGGCATCGGAAGGATCGAGAAAAATCAAGCCATGATCAGGGCCGCTAAAGATGCGGGCGTAAAGCTTGGCGTAGGCGTTAGAAAATGTCTCGCCTTCAACGTAGCTCTGGCGCAGGTAGTCGGCAGCCAGCGATTCCCCCAGCAACTGCGAAGCTTGCGCGACCACATCGTTGGTGCCTTCGGCGAATCGGATGGTCGCGACCGGGGAGCCCGCGACGCCGGTGGTCCCGGCGGTGAAAGGAGCGAGCTGAAAATCGTGCGTCAGCAGCAGAGACTGATTCACTTCGGCCAGGTCATGGTCTTCCGTCGCCAGCCAGAAGATTGGCACGCACTCCAGACCCAGCGCTTCCACCTGCTTGGCCAATGCGAGCACCGACGCCGCTTTCAACAATGAAAGCAGAGGGCCCCCAAACAGACCCACCTGCTGCCCCGTAACTACCGCGAATGCGCCCTTGCGCAGCCGCTGAATATTGCGTAGGGCCGCCTCTGAAGCTCCCCAGGCGCGATTTTGTTTCTCCAGCGCATCGGCCACCCGAGCCTGGCGGGCAAGGTCCCGCGGAACAGATTTGGCAAACGCAGCAATGTGCGCCGCGTCTGGTTGAGTCGGGTAAAACTTCCGAATTTCCGGGGAGTAGGAAAGGAAATCGCTGAAGATGCGCGTGGTGTGGGGAATGGCATTGAAGGAGATGCAGTCGGGAATCACGAGATGGTCTCCCGACAACAGCGCCGGTCAACCCGGCACATCAGATCCAACTCGAAAACGGTAGTCCAGTTTGTTGCAGCCAATCGCTTCATGAATTCGGCCATTCGTGCCACTGGTATGAGACTAACAGGCAAGCAAAAGGTTTGGATGATTTCGCCGGCCGTGGGATGCACGAATCGGCATCTTGTCATCGGCGAAGGCCTGCTCAACAGGCCTCTGAAAAGTAGTTGGACGTCAAGGCTTGGGTAGAGCTGGCCTTCAGGCCAGCGTCTACCTTCTTTGTTTGATCCCGAGCCGGCTTTAGCCGGCGGCAGTTAAATTACACGCCAAGTATTTTTTTCGCAGGTGAAGATTGTCGGCGTCCCTTCGGTTCAGGACACCTGCTTCCAACCTCGTAGGCGCGGCCACCATCGCCGCACGCTACTGCAATATTCGATATAGTCAGCGCCGAACTTCTTGCGCAGGGTTGGCTCTTCGTAGAAAACAACAAACAGATGTACTCCCAGGGCAGCCACCAGTGCGCCGATGATTGCCGCCAAGTTGGCGTGTCCGAAAACGATCCAAAGACCGATCCATCCCACTGCGAAGCCCACGTACATGGGATTCCTCACATGGCGATAGAAACCAGCTACCACCAATCGTTGCGGCGGAGCCATGGGCGCCGGGGTGCCGCGACCCGACCATCCGAAATCCCAAACGCAGCGCACGGCCACCGCGAATCCAGGCACCGACAGAACCGCCCCCACCCATCGCCAACGCGAGGCACCCGCGGTGTCTACGTGTAAACCGAGCCACCCGGGCAGTAGCCAGAACCACAAGCCAAAGAACGCCGCGCCCACGACCAGCGACGCCACGGTCGTCAGCCATCGATACCCACGTGCGTCCGGATGATCACTGCCAGAATGCTCAGACGTCATAACGCAGCCAGCCAGCTCTTACTGCCCGAAGGTTGTTCTCGAAGCCTACACGCCACGAGCTTTTCGCTTTCGCAGGACCCAGGTCGTCATGCAGCGATAATCCTGCACGATCGTTGTTTTCAGTGGATCGACCAATATTGCGTTCATCTCCTCGGTCAGTGCCAGAAGCATTGGCTGGTCTACAAGAAACCATTCGGAACCGTCCCCAATCCTGAACACGTTGTCCCGCACTGGTTCGAAGTCCATCCCGATCCTCGATCCCAACCGGCAGAAAAGCATTCCGCCTGGCTTTACCACCCGCCAGAGTTCCGTCAGCATCATGCGGAAATGCTCACTGTCTCGCGCAAAATGAAGCACGGAACTACAGATGACAACATCGGCGAAATCATCGGGAAACGGCATCTGTTCAATTGCTCCGACCTGGAAGTTGTCTGCCGGTAATCCGGTCTGGAGCGACTCAGACAACAGGCGGACGTGCCGAATGCCATCGGCATCCTCGTCCAGCGCAAATACTTCACACCCTTCGCGCAGCAAATGCACCAGGTTGCGACCGTACCCACATCCGGCGTCGAGCACCCGCATACCAGCGGCGATGTTCTCCGCGCAGGATTTGGTCGAATACATAAATATCGATCTGCCCAAACTGTTCTTGAACGTTCATCGTCACCATGTCAACCCGGTTTGCGCGAACGACTCGCCGTGAAGTCGGTCTACTGGACGCAGAGTCGCGTTTTGTATCCGCAGCATCTATATACCAGATGCGGTTGACTTCCCTGCTCTGACTGGTAGAGTTGAAGTTGATCGCGCTTCACTAACGGGGGCGTCACGGCTTCGACGGAAGTGATTGCGGTAAAGAGGCATACCGGAGTGCATGCATCCGTAATCGTGTGCAAAAACACAATTGCCAATCAAAACCTGGCATACGCAGCTTAATTAATTAAGTTGCCGTCCTCCTCGGCTTTGCTCATGGGCTGAGAAAGGGCGTCGCACAGTGAGCTGGCTTTCAACTCTCCACCTGTGAGTTGACGGCGAGATCATCAGGTTGGCAGGCCGCGTTTCTTGTCCGCTCTGAGCGTGGCCGGCGAGAGTGCCGTCTAACACCGGCGCATGAACGTGACTAAGTATGTAGGCTCTTTGCTGACAACATTTTCGGACGCGGGTTCAACTCCCGCCGCCTCCACCAAGTTATTTATTGTCAATAAGTTACAAGAAAATCAGTGGGGCCTGAGGCCCGCTGATTTCAGTTCCAGAAGGCTTTCCTTCCTTACTGCCATGCTGCAGGAACAATCCAATCAAGTGATGTGCCGGACTTCAGTTTCGGTTTGCGTACTCGAAGAAGCCGGGGATATCCGCAGGGTTCGAACCACACATCCCGCAAGGCGAATACCACAGAAAGTCGACATTGATATGGGATCTTCGAGCAGGTGCGGCGTCAATTCTCTGGGAATTTCGACCGGGCGCTCTGAGTCTTTGCTCCGCGAAGCCCAATCCAGCAGCAATTGATACTGTTCTCGCCCGGAGATATTTCCCAGCCACACAGTCTTCTGTTGCGTAACGATCGCTACGACATTCGGCACGTCGCAAGGTCCAAGGCACCCGCTAATACTCAACTGAACGCGCTTCAGCAGTCCCCGTCTTCGCCACTCCTGTTTCAGCCACTCCGCCGGGACCTCGGGGCGGCCCCGTTCGACTTGTCCGCAACAGCAGCCCTGGCAGACGAGTACATGGGCAATGACTTTTCGTTTTGTGCTCAGCATCGACAGTCTTGTTCTGCTCACCAAATCGTTCCGGTCGCATGTCTCTACCTAAATACTGGTGCCCCAGTATATACTGGGAGGCAGTATGGCACATACAATTCGAGATAAAGAGAAGCTATTAAACCGGGTTCGAAGGCTTCGCGGCCAAGTCGAGGCGGTCGAACGGTTACTGGAAAATGAGAGCGAATGCACGGACATTCTTCAGCAGATTGCCGCCTGCCGCGGTTCAATCAATGGGCTGATGTCGGAAGTTCTGGAAGGACACATTCGGTTTCATCTGGTCGAACGCGGGCCGAAACGCAAATCACACAAGGGCAATGCCGTGGAAGAAGTGATCACCATCGCAAGGTCCTATTTGAAGTAGCGAGGAACTATGCCAGTCGCGAGGCAAGATCAGCCGATATCCCCGAGCGACGTCACAAACCGCTCCATCAGGTTCACCGCAAGGCCAACCCGGGCCTCATCTTCATGAGCATGACCACGAAGCTCATGACCATGGCTTCGAATGGCAGGACGGGATACGAATCGCGTTGGTGGCAGTGGCGGCCGCCCTGGTCTGGTTCCGCGTGTGGGAGCCGTTTGCCCACGTCAGCGTCATTGGCATTGCGGGTACACTGATCGGTATTTATCCCATTCTCAAAGAAGCTTGGGAAAACGTAATGGAGCGCCGGATGACGATGGAACTCTCCATGACCATCGCCATCCTGGCGGCACTTGCGATCGGCCAGTTCTTTACCGCGTTGATCATCGTGTTGTTTGTGCTGATTGCAGAAGTGCTCGAAGGACTCACGGTCCGGCGCGGACGCACGGCGATCAAAGATCTTCTGGACTTGCTCCCAAGCGAGGTGACGGTTCGCAGAAATGGTAGAACCGAGCAGCTTAGCACGGCAGCATCAATCCCGGAGAGATCATCGAGGTCCATCCTGGAGGGCGGATACCCGTTGACGGCGAGGTTGTCGGCGGCAATTCGTTTGTCGATCAATCCACCATCACCGGGGAATCTCTGCCTGTCGAGAAAGTGCCGGGCACCTCGGTTTATGCCGGGACCGTCAACCAATCCGGAGCGCTCGAAATTCGAGTAACACGGATTGGCCGGGATACGGCTTTCGGTCGCATCTTGAACGCGGTTGAGGAAGCGGAACGGTCGCGCGCTCCTATCCAGAAAACCGCCGACCGCCTTGCCGGGTATCTTGTGTGGTTTGCGCTCGGCTGCGCGGTTCTTACCTTTATCATCACCCGCAATCTCACCTCGACGATCTCGGTCATCATCGTAGCTGGCGCCTGCGGAATCGCAGCCGGCACACCGCTCGCGATTGTGGGAGGAATAGGGCGCGCCGCACGAGAAGGCACAATCATTAAAGGTGGTCTGTACCTGGAACTGCTGAGTTCTGTGGAGACGGTGGTCTTCGACAAAACCGGTACGCTCACGCTCGGTAACCCTGTAGTCACTTCAATCGCCGCAGCGCAAGGTCGCACAGAACAGGAGGTCTTGCGACTTGCGGCGATTGCGGAGCAACGGTCCGAACATCCCCTGGGCAAGGCGATTGTCGGCAGAGCAGCGGAAGCCGGGTTGAGCGTAACTGCGCCGGAAGAGTTCCAATACGTTCCCGGTGCAGGTATCTCCTGCTCTCTTGATCACCTTGAAATACTGGCAGGAAGCAGGGCATTCCTTCAGCAGAAACAGGTCGACCTTAGTGGACATGCCGCGCTTGCCGACCACTCGTCGGAGATACTGGTTGCCTCCAACGGCCAATATGTCGGGGCCATCCGGATTGCGGATACACTCCGCCCGGAGGCTCGCGCTGCGATCCAAGCGTTGCACTCCATGGGATTGAAAACTGTGCTGCTGACCGGTGACGCCCGAGCGGTTGCCGACGCAATCGCCAAGGAGGTCGGAATCGACGAAATTTATGCCGAAGTTCTGCCAGATGAGAAAAACACAATCATTAAGCAGTTCATCACCGATAGAAAGAAGGTCGCCATGGTGGGCGATGGCATTAACGACGCGCCAGCACTCATGCAGGCAACGGTGGGCATAGCGATGGGATCGGGCACTGAAGTCGCACGCGAGAGCGCCAACATTATGTTGATCGGAAACGATCTGCTTCGACTGGTGGACACTATCAAGATTTCGCGTAGATGCCGTCGCATCATCATGCAGAATTTTGGCGGCACTTTGGCTGTCGATAGCGTTGGCGTTGGATTGGCGGCGTTCGGCTTGCTCAACCCCCTGTTTGCAGCATTCATCCATGTGGTCTCTGAGCTTACCTTCATCTTGAATTCCGCTCGGCTTCTGCCGGGAACCCACAAACAAAGAGTCAGCGCCAGCCGGACGGCTTCGGCTGCTCCAGCCGATTGAAGGATCATCTGACTTGTGCCAGCCGCGAAAATTCGCTCTACTGACGTATGACTTTCCGAATGCGGGGTAGCAAGGGTCGCGCATTTCGTGCCGGTCAATACACGGTCAACGATTTGCCCACTTCTGATGTTCTGCGTTTTCTGCGCCCCTAGGAATTCAGTAAGTTCCCCGTTTTCAACGCGGCGCGAAAGTTCAACTCCCGCCGCCTCCACCAGCTTTATTCCATTTATTTATCAATGCCTTGCGAGATTTGTGGCGGTCCCTCGCCGCGCTCAAGGCCTTCATTACCAGCAAGCAAGGTTGAAGCTGCCCGTCAAGCCGCGTGCGACTCCCTGACCGCAATGTCCAACCGAGACTTTGGTATTGATCGATACCTTCGTCCAATGGATTCGTCGTCGCGCTTCTGCGAATCTTGCCTTGAACAGCCACTCGCTCTGACATCGAAAGGGCTACCGAATGGACGGCACAAATGGACTGAAAGAGACCACGCGCGTGACCGCGCCTGCCGCGTCGAACACGCTTAGCGTGAACATTTTTACCGCCCCGGGGAAGGCTATGGTCGGCGAGCGGCCAAAGCCCTTCGGCGAGCCGCTCGGCTTTGACCCGATCACGTCGACGTTAATCTTCGGCGAGCACGACGCGGTGCTGGTGGACGCAATGGGGACAGTGGCTGAGGCCGAGGCTCTCGCGGCTTGGGTTGCTCTGCACAACCGCAACCTGCAGACCATCTATATAACGCACGCCCATTTCGACCACTTCTACGGTCTGAGCGTTCTGCTCGACCGTTTTCCGGCCGCTCGGGCGATAGCAACGCCGAAGACGGTGGAGGCCATGCAGTCGTCGTTTGTTCCCCCGCTGACCCAATTCGCCCGCCAATTGTTTCCCGGGCAAGTGCCGACGAAGTTGGTCTCACCTGAGCCCTATAAGGGCGACACGTTCACGCTTGAGGGCCACGAATTGCGCATCATCGAGCAGGGCCGCACCGATTGTCCCGATTCGACGTCTCTACACGTTCCATCGATCGGCCTGATCGTCGCTGGCGACGTTGTGTACAACCAATGCCGCATGTACGTCGGCGACACCATCCCCGAGAGCCGGAAGAATTGGATAGCGGCGCTTGACCGGTTAGCGGCGCTGAACCCGGCGATGGTTGTCGCCGGTCACAAGAAGGCTGGCGCGCCCGACTCTCCCTCGACTATCCAAGACACCAAGCGTTACCTGCAGGACTTCGATCGGGTGCAGAAAACCGCGACGTCCGACCAGGAGCTGTTCGATCAGATGACGGAGCTATACCCGCATTGGGTAGCGAATCAGTCGTGGTTGATGTTCGGATTTCCACAGTCGTAACCTACATCAACCGCGGCGGCCCGCCCTTGCGCGCTTTGGGAAACAGTGGGGACAGACGGAACGTTCCCCAATTTCGATGAATGGGACGTCCCGTCTGTCCCCATTCTTAGTTCCGATTTCAGAGAGGAGAACAATGACAAAAAAAGGAAAAGTATTGGTGCTAGTCTCGAGCGGTCGCGGCTTGCCCTTGAAAGATGGCAAGGTTTATGCCGGCGCTGGCTACTACCTTAACGAGCTGACGGTTCCGGTTCGCGCCCTGATGAAGGAGGGCTACGAAATCACCTTCGCCAACCCCAAAGGCAACACGCCCCAAGTGGATGTGCATTCAGAGGTCGCCGATTTCTTCGGCGGGGACGCGGCCAGGCTTCAGGACTATATGATATTCCGCGACGGCCTGACTGGGCTCAGAGATCCAACCCGCATCGCGGATGTCATCGCATCGGGCCTGGATCAATATGACGCTGTTTTCGTCCCCGGCGGCCATGGCCCGATGATCGATCTTCTCGATGATCCCGACGCCGGCACCGTGATGAGACACTTTCACGAAACATCCAAGCCTACGGCAGTGCTCTGCCATGGCCCGATTTCACTACTCTCGGCTCTTCCGAATTCGACGGAGTTCGTCGCCGCGCTGACGGCGGGTGATGTCGCTGGAGCGCGGGCCAAGGCGCAAGGTTGGATCTATGCTGGATATAAGATGACTATCTTTTCGACAGCCGAAGAGCAGCAGCGGGAACCGCTTGAGATTGGTGGTAAGGTTCTCTTCTACCCGGACTTCGCCTTGCAGACGGCGGGTGGCGACGTGAGTGTGCTCGCTCCATGGTCGAGCTACGTCCTACAAGATCGCGAGCTGATCTCAGGTCAGAACCCGTTCTCTGATGAAGCGCTTCTGAAACTTCTTCTACCGGCACTCAACGCGAAGAAAAAGTGAGTCGGTAGTGCGGGCCGGTTCCGTGGTTTCCCCTGGCGGTAAGTCTATCTGGATTGGAGTCGTCAATGAACAGCGTACAAATCGATCAAAAGAGCTATGAGATGCCCCCGAAGGAAGGGATCAGCATCGCGCATTTTCTCACTGTCGCCGACGTCGAGCGATCGGCTCGCTACTACGAAAAGGTCTTCGGCGCTCGCATTCTGACCATGGGTGACGGCAACGCGCCTCCGTACCTTCAGCTTGCGAATATCTGGATGATTCTGAACGTTGGAGGCGGCCCCACCCCGGATAAGCCGACGGTAACGCTCAGCGTCCCCGACCCGAATCACATCAACAGCTTTATGAATTTCCGCGTTGCGGATATTCAAGCGTGCTATGAATTATGGAAAAGTCGAGGAGCGGAGTTCATCACCGAGCCAATACCTAAGTACGGCGAGATACGCTGCTATATCCGCGATCCTGACGGCTATATCATCGAAGTCGGACAGAGCACCGACCTCACGTACGGTTAGCGTTCGGCCGGGACGGGATGCGGATTTAAAACACTTCGCGCTAGCCGTCGTGATCGTTTCGTGTGAGCGGGAGTTGTGCTGCAGCTTTGGTTGCTGACGGTATCGATGGAAGCGCTACTCAGCGGCAGCTACAAAACACTGATCCCGGCGGCTGCCGGCTCCCGCGTCTTGCTGCTGGTTAACGCCGGGCTGTTGCGATACGTATTCCGGTTCGACCGCGACCCGCGGGAAGAGTAGACGGCAACTCCAGTGCCCGAGCAGTCGCACCGTAATGTGAAAAGCAAGCGCCGCTGCAACAAACCGCTCCGTCGAACCGGGAAGAACCACTCTGGTTTTCGAACGCACCCGCGAACTACCGCTCCCACATCTTGTGTTTTCCCGGTTGAGGGATCAGGCAGTCCTGCGCCCGGTGACAAGGTTGATGACCAGCACCACCACAGCAACGACCAACAAAAGGTGAATCAGGCTGCCTGCCACGTGAAAGCTGAAACCGAGCAGCCACAAAATCAACAGAATGACAATAATCGCCCAAAGCATAAGTGCCTCCTAAGGCTGGTTGTGGGAAGTGAGGTGGAGTGGGTCGGTGGCAACAAAGACGCCTCGTCCGCAGCGAACTACAGAGAGCTACCACGAGCTTTCAGTGACAAGGCGTCTGGAACCCGGGCATTGCTGCGAGGTTCGACTAGATCCGCCCCAGAAGCAATAGAACGACGACAATGACCAGCAACAGGCCCAACCCTCCACTGGGAGCGTAGCCCCAGGAACGGCTGTGATTCCACCTCGGCAAGGCGCCTACCAAAAACAAGACCAGCAGTACGATCAATATGGTTCCAAGCATAATTTTCTCCTTAATCTAAGACTTCAGGCCCGGTTACGTGCGGCTTTCTTGTCTATTCGCGCACGCGGGATTGCTGGCAAGCAAACTCGCGATGGTTGCCAACAGATTGTGCGGATGCTCGCCTTTCGGATAGAACCGGTCAGCTATGATGCTGGCGGGAACTGCATCTCCGTGGTAATCACCGCTCATCGCGACAATCGCAATCGAGGGGTGATGGCTGCGTACATGCGAGATCAACTCGATACCTGACATCTGCGGCATATTCAAATCAGTAACAATCAGATGCGGAATCGCTTGCTTTAACTGCGACACGGCAGAGGCACCGTTCTCTGCCGTGGCCACTTCATATCCGGCGGACATCAGAAACAAGCCCAGGCACTCGCGAACGCTCGGTTCGTCGTCCACGATTAGAATCTGAGGTTTGATGCTGTCCGCCATGAGCCCTCCTAGGGGTTAACCCAACGATTACAGGGTCGCCGCCTCATGATCTGTTCAAAGCAGACCACGGGTTTGGCACGGGCCCCATCGCGGGGAGCCCGTACCAATCCGAGAGTTAGGTGACCTTCTTGCAGTTACGACCAGGCGTACCTGGTCAGCGGTTCAGTTAATTCGCCTGCCTATTGACCGGAGGTATGTGCCTTCTCAGGCTCCTGGTGAGGAGCAGACTGTTCATGAGCTGCCGGTGCCGGGTGAGGAGCAGGCTGTTCATGAGCTGCCGGTGCCGGGTGAGAGGCAGGCTGCGCATGAGCTGCCGGCGCCGGACGCGGAGCGGGTTGCGCATGAGCTGCGGTCGCAGGATGAGGAGCTGGTTGAGTATGAGCCGCAGGCGCCGGACGCGGAGCGGGCTGCGCATGAGCTGCGGTCGCAGGACGAGCTGCGGTCTCTTTGTTGGGTTCAGTCGCCGGACGAGCTGTAGTCTCTTTGTTGGGCTCAGTGGCCGGACGAGCTGCCGTCTCTTTGTTCGGCTCAGTGGCCGGACGAGTCGCCGCATGCGTTGCTGGAGTGCTACGCGATGCCTCGGAACTGGCAGCATTGTTGGCCGGCTTCGCAACTGCTTTGGCTGTTGACGGAGCGGCTGCCGGCGCCTTGTATGGTGCCCCTGCCTGCTTGGCGGCTACGACCCCCGCACCACTAAACTCCGCCGGCTTGGCGGTAGCGGCGATGGCTGGTTTTCCATGATTCACTGACGCCAGCAGTGCGTGATTCGTGCTGGCCGCTTGCACGTGCTGAGTTTGCAGTGAAGTAGGCTGCACGTGTTGCTGGTGTGCGGCTGTCTCTTCTGCCTGGGTCGGGCGGGCATTAATTCCACCCGTACCGCCGTTGTAGCTGACCCGGTTCACGGTGGTGTTGTTGATTACCGTAGAGTTGTAAACGTTGTGAATGTTGACGGAGTTTATGTTGTTCACTGAACGGTTGTAGTAAAACTGTCCGTTCTGCCAGCGTCCGCCCTGATAGCCGCCGCCTCCGTAACCATAGCCGTAGTTGACGCCACCGTAGAAGCCAACCTGCGCTCCCCAGTAGCCGCCATTCCAGCCAAAGGCGCTGCCGCCCCAACCCCAGTAACCCGGAGTCCAGAGCAAGCCCACTTGGGGAGGCATAACCCACGTCCCCGGCACCCAGAAGTAACCTTCACCGCCCGACGCCCAATAGCCGGGTGTCCACATGTAGCCGTTACCGGGCGCCATGGGTTGGACATATACAGGCAGTGCCGGTGGGGCGATCGTGACAGACAGGGCGAACTGCCCGAACGAGGAGGTCGGTATGGCCAGTATTACTATAGCCAGGACAAACAGTACAAAAACCGAGCGGAGAATCTTCATCGTAACCCTTCTCGTGGTCGTCCTTGCGTCAGCGGGTGCTTCTACACGCCCCGCAGTCACGGAGACTGGCAAGTCTAATTGCAGTGCCGGACAACCACAGTGAACCTGAGTTCAAAGTGATTATCCTGCCGGACAACTACATCTGTATGGTCATTAGTGACCATATCTGCAAATAAGCCGCCTGATCGTGGGTCATGAAGGCGCCTACGCGCACAGTAACGTTTGGTGATAACCGCAGGAGTAAATTCTTAACGCCACGCAACAGAGCTGTTTTGGACAGACACTTGGTTTTGAAAGAGGATACGATTGCCTTGTAACTTGAAGGGGACGATCCAGATTACCTATGAAAACAAACTATCTCAGCTTATCCGCATTTAGTTGTGTTGAATGCAATGGCCCGGTTATTTCCGGTTCGATTGCAACGCGGGAGAATGAAATTCAGCGGCCGAGCGAAAGCAGACAGATTGGCTCGATTTGCCTGGCGTGCAAGAAGCAGTATGGGTCGATACCCACCGCGCGCGCCGTGCGCCACATAGCACCCTTCGAATGGAGTTCACCAGCGCTGGAAGGTAAAAAACCTTTTGTGGCGGAGCCTAGCTCAGTCGTGTAGCACTACGTTCAGCAACGAGCTGTGTACTTGCATGCTGTTGCCGTCATAGGCGACGAATCCCAGCTTCCTGAATCGGTTCATGAAAAAGCTGACGCGCGAGCGCGTAGTGCCCACCATTTCGGCGAGGGACTCCTGGCTGATCTTGGGAATCACTGTCTCCGGTTTACTCTCCTTGCCGAAATGAGCCAGCAACAGAAGTATCCTGGCCAACCTTTTCTCGCTGGAGTTGAAAAGTTGATCGACGAGATCCTCTTCAAACCGGATATTGCGTGCCAGCAGATGGGAGACGAACACGTCCGAAAGAGAATGTTCCCGGTGAAGCGCATCTATCATGGACTTTTTATCGATTCGTAGAATGGTGCAATCCGTCATGGCTGATGCCGACCCCATGCGAAAGGCCTGACCGGCCAGGCCACCTTCCCCGAAAAAGCAGCCTTCCCCCAAAACTCCGACAGTTGCTTCCTTTCCGGCCTGGGAGACGACGGTCAGTTTGACTTTGCCTTGCTGCACGTAGAAGACTGCGTCGGTTGCGCTGCCCTGGACGAAGATCGTCTGGTCTTTCTCGAAGGCGAGAATTTTCCGCCCTTCTCCAATGGTCGCCAGAAACAGCTTCGGGTCAAACTTTTTCGGATCAAGCTTTCTCGGACTTTTTGCTTTCATTTTGGCTCTCCTGCCGATGACCTAGGACTTGAGTCGCTCCAGGCGTGCCGAGGGCCGAATATCGCCGGGGAAATAAATCACAAGTTTTCGTCGCCAGCTGCGTAAGCGCAGATCGCGCTTGCGTTTCCGCAGCGCAATGTCTGGTACATAACATAAGCTTACGCGGTTTTGGGGATAAAACAAGGGGTGCAAGCGCAAGATTCGGTTTAGGACTTTGACGCTAAGAACCAGACCTCAAGTGGTTGAGAGGGTGGCACTTTATGTCCCAAGCCAGGGCCAAGCCGGCACGCCGGGAAACCAGAGTCCAAGTGGGACCTGCATCCGGGGTCTGTCAGTTTTCATGACTGACAATATGTTCGGAGTGCCGTGGCCAAAACTCAGTCACAGCTGTCGATGGGCAATATTGAACAGTAATCAGGAAGCTAGGGCTCGATACTGCGGAATATGAGAAGCGCCAGTAGGCTAGTCGTTGTTAAAAGAATGCCAATAAAGTTTGATCGCATGCAGGCGCGTAATTTCTACCACGAAGTTCTGCCGCTGTTGAATTCCGATCGGCCTCAGATCATCTTTGACATGTCAGAGATGAAGCACCTGGATGTGACGGGCGCGGACGTGTTACTTCGGTGCCTCCGCAAAGCAATGAAGGGCGATGGCGAAATCAAGTTAGCTGGACTGACGCACCCGGTCTCAATCGTGCTCGAATTGACCCGCATCGGGCGGCTTTTCGAAGTCTACGAGAACTCAGCCTCCGCCGTACGCAGCTTTACCAAATTTGCTACCTAATGTTTCTGTCCATCCCAATCCCGCACATCACCAGCCGCTGACGATTAGGCTACTCTCCTTGAGTGCAGTCGATCACGGTGATGAAGCTGAGAATGGCCGCGTAACGCTCAACGCGGTACGAATCCATCTCTTACACGGCCGTCTTGGGGGAAACTAACTACTCCACCGCGGATGGGTGTCTTACCCGGAAGGCAGGCGTGACGGAGATAGTGCTCGGCATCGTGGCATACCAGTTGGCATTTGTGACACCGAACGGGACCCCTTACTTTAGAAGGAACCTTGACAGGCTTAATTGTGGTCATGCCTGATGATACGCCCCGGAGCCAACACTCGGTTAATCTCCAGGCTTAGACTGACAGGCACTCCGGCCCACGACTCTGTTCCGCAACATTGTCTGGGTTCTGAAACTGGTCAAATGCAAAGGAAAAGATTGCCATACTGCTCGAGAAAGGAAGGCACAGCTGTTGTGCCTGTTTTGCTGAGGGCATGAGGAAACACTGCCACGGCAACGTTTCTACAGGGCTTTTTGCAAGACTTCCCCTGACAAATTGGCCACACGTCGCACTTCAGTATCTGCGAGCAAGATCAGCTCGCGGACTTGGGCAGGCAGATCTGGCTGGGAAATGAGGCAGTAAAGTGCACCAATCGCCCCTTGTAGAGGGTTGTTGATATGGTGTGCCATCGCGGCAACGACTTGTGAAGCGGCAACCGCGCGCTCCGACTCCAGAAGTGTGTGCTTCAATCGAATCCCTCCAGAGGCAAACGCGGCGAGACAGCTCATTACCCGAACATCTTCCCGATCAAACTTGCGGCGGTCGCTGTGAGCAACGACCCAAAGCGCACCTGCGGGACCGCCGTCACTCACTTTCCATGGGAGCAATAAGGCTTCCACAAACGGAAGGGGCGCGTCGTTAAAGTAGGGATAAGCACGCTCGAGGTGCTCCATAAGGATTGGTTGATTTTGCTCGACACACATTCCACATGGGCTGAAGTGCCTGGGGGCTGTGCTGCCGGCCAGATGCTCCAACTCACCTGCCATCGCAACCCACCGAACAATGTCATTGCCATGTTCGTCTACTTGCCCGACACTGATTCCCGCCGTGTCAGCGTCGCAGAGTTCAAGCGTTAGCTCAACTATTCTTTGGAGAAATTTATCCGGGTCAGCCGTAATCAGATGGCTTGCCAGGTCCTGGAAAGCAAAATTGGCCCTCTGAATATCGGGTTGCCGGCACTCCCGTTCCAGGAGTTGAGGCGTGATAGCGACATTTTCAGGTGCCAGAGCCATTAATGGATTCCTCTTCGTCGGTGATTCCGTGCAATATAGGTAAATTGCATCTGTGAACGACTTCTGCTGTTGTCTCACATAGTAGGAGTTGCAATCTGCTCAGTATTGCTCACAGCACCGTAACAGTTCTCCGACGACGCCAGATCGCCCGTGACAGCAAGCGCTTCAGCGCCAGGTGTTGGGAACGGCCGTCCATCGTTGAAATGTTGGCAGATATCGCCGCTTGTGGCAGACAATGCATTGTCCCGGGCACAGAAAAAGGCGTGGAAGAACGACCCTTTCGAGCCAAGTCTCGGGTGGGATGGCCCGGAACTGATCTGACTTGCAAACCCGGCAGTGAGCGAACCATAAGCGCATCATTCGATTTGCAATCCTACTCTCAGTTTCGATCGAACGGCGTAGCACGATACCAGGCTGCGCGACCGCCGCACTTTCTGTTGGACTACTCTTACCAAAGTCCTGCTGCTATTGCGAAGTGGGGTTGCCAGCAGCGACCAGGGTGCCAACCTCTGCCGCGGTCAGCCGCGACTTATCGCATTCCACAAACCCGCTGACACACGCCAGATAATTACGCTGATGGTCGGCGACCTTTACTGCACTCAATTCGGATATCGACAGTGTCGTCCGATCGCATGCCTCCCAACCGTCCCAACATTGCGCAACATTACGGTGGTGCTGCGCCACCTTCACATCAGCTAGTTCGGAAGGAGACAGTTTCGCCAAGTTGCACGAGGGCCACCCGTTCCAGCAATCCGAAATATTTCTCTGGTCCTCGGCTATGGCTACGGCTGCCGCCTCCGGTGCTGTCAAACCCGCGTAGTCACAGGATCTGACGCCACTCCAGCACATCGCGACCATGTTCCGGTGTGCGGCGATTGCGACTTCAGCCAATTCTGGTCGCGCTAAGCGTGGACCGGTCGCACGATGTCCAGGCGTTGTCGCAGTTCGAAACGTTTTGTTGGTGTATTGCAATCGCCACTGCCTTCCTGTCATCTGGGGTCAGGACGGAACGATCGCAAGAATCCCAGCCATCTTTGCAGGCAAACAGGTTCTGTTCGTGATCGACTCCCGACTGTCCCCACGTCAGAGTCGCGAAGCAGATCACGGATATCAATAAAGAACAGCAGACTATTCGCGAATTAACCTTCATAACTTTCCCGCCCCCGAGCCCCACGATTTCAGCTACACCTAGTTATCCAATCTCCATGATCGGCGGTCTAGTCGCGGAAAGCTGTGCAACATTGCTCAGTGAGCAATCCTGCTCAGACAAATGACTCGTTCGACAGTAGTGTTGATACTTCGTATATCGCCGGTATATACGACGATTGACATTTAGAGTGGGCAGGACTAGGGTCGAAGATGAGTGAGCCTTCCTTCCCTCTTTCAGGTTTTCTGATCTAAGTCCGCCCATCTGAAGTTCGCACCTCTTTAGTACATTTACCAGCTAGTTCGTTTGCCAGGCAGCGAGGTTCGATGCCAAACCAAATACAAGTCGGGACCATGATGGTCCAGCAATCAGCGAATTTGCAATTGCTCGGCATAGAGAGCGAACCCTACTCGCAGAGTTGGCGTTCACTCGGAACTCTGGAGAGCTCAGGCCTTGACCGCAAAATACACGAGGCGGGATGGAAGTTGTTCTTCATGGCCGGCGAACTGAAAGCGGTAGTTCCCGCCTGGGGCGGACAGAAGACCCTAGGCCGGGGAGTCAAGCGGCTCCTGGCCCAGTCGCGGTCAGAGCATTTCAATTGCCTGGAAGTAACAAACATCCTGAGGAAGAGATTCCTTGGTATCCCGTACGTATCGATAGCCGGTCACTCGCGTCATATTCAATTAGGTTCGCAGATCCAGTCGGTCGAACGTCGCGCACAAGATAGCGCCGGGGATTCCGGCAGTGCGCACCTCAGCAGTCGATAGCGATAACTCGCAAAAGGACAAGAAATGAATTGGGAACTAGTAGAAAGCAAATGGGAACAATTAAGCGGATCTGCCAAGGAAAATTGGGGAAAGCTTACCGATGATGATCTTGCCAAAATATCGGGCAAGCGCGACCAGCTCGCAGGCAAGATCCAGGAAGCCTACGGAATCACGAGACGAGAAGCTGACAAGCAGATATGGGATTGGGGCAAGACCGTGGAAAATGTTCGCCGGACCATTCCCTGAAACTCTAGCCGGTGGTAGAGATGTCTCAGCAGGGACGACTAACTCGTACGAACAGCAAGGCCGACGGCAAAGTTGGCGCGGCTACAACGAAACGAAGGAGAATTCATGACCACTAACACGGAAATTCCTGAGGCGAATGTTGCATCTGCCCAGTTGCTGGTACACCCCAAGCCTCAGGTTTCGCGCTGGCGTACAGCAGACGAGCGCGCTGAGGGCTTACGCAGCAAGAAACTGAGAAGGCGCGCAGCTCATAGAGTGGCTTTGAGAAGGTCGCATAGCAAGGGCTAGCTTCCTCGGAGCCTGAAGATTCAGTGATTGTTGAAGGCGACGTAGAGACTGCACCTGCGGCCTGGCAGGCTGCTGCAAAACTCCAAAGAGCAGATCCCTCGCCGGCTGAAGCCGGCTCGTGATGACAAAAAGTAAGGGACTTGGACGCAGCGCTAAAGCGCCGCACTACCCGAACAACAGATGATCGGACCGAGTTTAGCGGCCTGAATATCTCCGCTCGCGAACTATGTTGGTCCTGATCCCAACCATAAGTCAAAGTGAAAATGCAAGCTGGTAACAGCTGGAACAGACGTCGCGTCCGAGCATTCCATTGGCATTCGCTGCTCAGGTCAAGTGCCTGACGCCGGTACTGCCGAAGTGCGCATGAGGAGATGGCCCTCCCGACCGGCTCTGGTTAATCCTGAGAAATTTCGGTAAAGTGATGCCCTGCGCTTGTAAGGGGTGAATGATGTTCTCCGCAAAAACGCTTTCCTGCCTGTTGCTTTGCTTGGGTGTAGTTTGTGCCATTGCCTCGTCAGCTATCGATGATCAAATGCATCATCACGAAGCTACCGAGCAGCTGGGCAAGGTTTCGTTCCCTATCTCGTGCGCACCCGGTTCGCAGGCAGCTTTCGAGCGCGGCATCGCTCTGCTGCATTCGTTCGGATATGAAGATGCCGAGCAGCAGTTCGTCGAACTCTCCCAGAAGGACCCGGCGTGCGCCATGGCTCATTGGGGCATTGCGATGAGCTTGTTCCATCAGATCTGGGACCGTCCAACCGAGTCGACGCTGCAGCGGGGACACGCGGAGATTGAGAAAGCGCAGAAGATCGGTGCGAAAACCCAGCGCGAGCGCGATTACATTGCGGCCCTGGCGCTGTTCTACGATGATCCTGCTTCGAAGAACTACTTGCAGCGGGCCACTGCGTACTCCGATGCGATGGGCAAGCTCTACCAGCAATATCCCACCGATCTGGAGGCGGGCGCATTTTACGCGTTGTCGATCATGGCAGCTGATCCCGCAGACGACACCTCGCTCGCGGCCAAGAAGAAAGCCGTCGCAGTTCTGATGCCGCTGTTCCAGCAGGACCCGGAGCATCCCGGCCTGGCCCACTACATCATTCACGCCTGCGATTCGCCGCAAATGGCGCCCACCGGATTGGCGGCGGCCCGCGCCTATGCGGGAATTGCGTCGTCGTCGGCTCACGCGGTGCATATGCCCTCGCACATTTTTGCCCGGCTAGGATTGTGGCAGGAAGATATCCAGGCGAACCTGAAATCGGTCGCATTGACGCAACAGTCGGGCGCGATGTACATGGGCGGGCACGAGCTGCATGCCATGCACTTCCTTCTTTACGCCTACCTGCAAACCGGACAGGATGCGGCGGCCCGGCAGATCGTGGAGCAATCGAAGCAAATCATTGCGTCGGCGCCCAAGGATGCCGGCGATTCAGGAATGCTGCGGTATTACGGATTCGCAACCGCGCACTTCCCTGCGCTTTACGACCTGGAGATGCACGACTGGAAGGATGCCGCAACGTTGCAGCCCGCGGCGAGTGCCTCGCCGGATTTGCAACGCATCACTTGGTGGGCGAGGACGGTTGCTTCCGCGCGTATGGGTGATGTGGAAGCCACCCGCAGCAATGCGCAGAAGTTCGACGATGCCGAGGAGACGGTTCGCAAGTCGAAGGACGCCTACCTGCTGGATGGTCCAGACTCAGCGCGCGGCGAGGTACACGCCTGGCTGGCTTTCGCCGAAAAGCAGAACGACGAAGCGCTGCGCCAGATGCGGCAGGTTGCCGATGTTCAAGACAAGATGGGCAAAGCCGAAGTCGATATTCCCGCGCGCGAGATGCTTGCCGATATGCTGCTCGAACTCAACCAACCGCAGGTGGCTTTGGTGGAATATGAGAAGTCGATGAAGATCGATCCCAACCGCTTCAACGAACTGGCTGGCGCAGCGCAGGCCGCCGAGCTAGTCCATCAGCCGGAAAAGGCAAACTCCTATTACGCACAACTGCTGAAGAATTGCGATGACGGGAAATACTCCGAACGTCCTGAACTGGGTCGCGCCAAGATGGTGCTGGCCAAGAACGGGCAGCAGGCTGCAGCAAACGTTCACTGATCGTGGCCGCGAAAACCTCGCCGAGACTTTGCCCATTTTCCCGATGGCGATTCCATTCCCGTGCATTGGATGGCTGCCGCCGTCGTGCTCAGAGAATCACGAATGACTGAATGGAACGCGCCAGAATACGCCAGGATTGCCGGACTTCAGGAGGCGATGGCTGCCGAAGTGCTCGCGCTGCTCGATCTCAAGGGCAACGAGCGTGTGCTGGATTTGGGATGCGGTAACGGCAAAGTCACGGCAAAAATCGCGGCCCGTCTTCCTGAAGGCAGTGTCGTGGGTATCGACTCGTCGGCCGACATGGTCGCCTTCGCCTCAAGTCACTTCGCTCCCAGCGTGCGGCTCAATCTTCGGTTCGAAACCGCCGACATTCGGCAGCTACATTTTCAGCAAGAGTTCGATCTTGTAGTCTCGTTCAACGCGCTCCACTGGATACCTCAGCAGGCCGAAGCGCTCTGCGCGATACGTTCTGCGCTGAACTCCGGCGGTTCTGCCCAACTGCGGCTGGTCCCCGCCGGCAAGCGCAAGAGCCTGGAAAATGTGATTGAGGAGACGCGATTATCGCCGAAGTGGGCAGGTTATTTTCAGCAGTTTCGTGATCCCTATCTTCACTTGACGCCGGAACAATACACAGGATTGGCCGAGCAGAATGGCTTGCGTGTCTGCCGCGTTCATACGGAAGACAAAGCCTGGGATTTCAAGTCCCGCGCGGCTTTCGAGGCTTTTGGATCGGTGACCTTTGTCGAATGGACGAAAGTCTTACCGGAAGGCTGAGCGGCCTGCCTTCGTTACCGATGTGCTGGATCGTTACCGGCTGGTGGCAGCCGATCAACCCGGCGAGGAGAATATGTTCAAGTTCTATCAGATGGATATAACTCTTTCGCGCGGTTGAAGCCAGTTAAGGATCTGTTTATTGGCCGAACTGGAGCCGGCAACCGCCTTGCAACCTGGTGGGCCGGCGCGACATCAGTTTCTTCGTGCCCAGGAGAGTTAGCCTACAACCTTCACCAGCCGCTGCTCGCGCACGTCGAAAATTCCTGCGCTTCTTTCCCGGAGGCTTCGCGGACGAAACTTACCTGGCCTGGGAACGAGATTACAAGCTAGGGGCGCACCAGCAATGGGAGGAAGCGCTGAATCTCAGCGAATACCGATCTCTGCTGCGCAAGCGCAACTATATCGAAATTGCAGCGCGGGCGGTGCGGATCGAGTCGCGAACTAATCTGCTATTTTCTTTTGAGAAGATGGCGCTGCGCGATGCGGTGAAAACGCCACGAGGCGCGCGTGGATTCGCTGAAGGTCTGTACGAGTTCATTTATGGCTCGGGAAGCCAGCAGGCGAAATTTGACCGATGGTGCGAAGTTGTCTCTGCCCTGCCGAGAAAGCAGACCCGGGTTTTGACCTGGCCCGTGGTAACAGTATTCGGGTTCATTGCACGGCCCGACATTCACATTTTTTTCAAGCCTAAGGTCACTCGCCTGGCTGCTTTGGAGTATGGTTTTGACCTGGCTTATACGTCTCGCCCGGCATGGCCGGGATACGCAGAATTACTCAAGCTTGCGGAGACGATGCGCAGTGATCTCCGCGATCTGCATCCGCGCGACATGATCGACATTCAATCGTTCTTATGGGTGCTGGGATCGAATGAGTACTGAGAAGAATCGAGGACAGCAGCGGATCGCTGGTTATCTAGCCTGGGTCGGGTTCGCTCGTCGCTGATTGCCCGTCGAGGGGCAGAAACACCGAGAATGCGGTCCAGCTTTTGCCCGGCACAACATTGCTCTTCAGCCGAATACTCCCACCCTGTTTTTCGATGATGCTCTTGCACACCCATAAGCCAAGACCGGTTCCCACATCTTTCTTCGTCGTAAAGAAAGGTTCAAACAGTTTCGGGCGAATCGCGGCTGGAATGCCGGGCCCGGAATCGGCCACAGTCAGCCTGACCCCGGGCAGCCGGTTAGCCGTCCAATCGTTTGCGGCAGATACGCGAATCCGGATTTTTCCTCCACCTTCGACGGCATCAATGCTGTTGCTGAGCAGGTTCGCGAGCAACTGGCGGATTTCGCCAGGAACAGCCATGATCTCCGGATCCTGTCTGATCTCGGAAACAATCTCGATCGATTTATTCCGCGTTCTGGAACCGAACACGGAAAGCAGTGGCGCAACCATCGCTCCGACCTTGGTCGCAGCGGCTCCCCTGGTGTCGCGGTAAAAGCCGAGCGTCTGTTTGGTCAGGTGAGAAACCCGCTCCAGTTCCTCTTCTGCGCTGGAAAGATATTCTCGAACGCTTTCGTCGGTAGTATGGCTTTTAGCCAGGAAGATGAGGTTGGTGACCGCCTCTAGCGGGTTATTAATCTCATGCGCCACCGTCGCCGCCAGGCGTCCTACCGAGGCGAGCCGTTCACTGGTGCGCAATGCTTGCTCAGCCTGTTTGCGGTGGGTAATGTCGCGGGCAATTTTTGCCGCCCCGATGACTTTTCCCGTCTCATCGTTGATAGGAGAAATCGTCAACGATACCTCAATTAGTTCGCCATTCTTGCGCATGCGCGTGGTTTCGAAATGATCGATGCGTTCACCCCGCCCGATGGTCTCCAAAATACGTTGCTCGTCAGCGTGCAGTTCGATCGGAATAATCTTTGTTATGGGCTGCCCTTCCATTTCGTGCGCGGAGTAGCCAAACATTTTCTCCGCACCCGGATTCCAGCTGGTCACGATGCCGTGCAAGTTTTTGCCCACGATGGCGTCGTCGGAGGATTCAATGATCGCGGCCAGCCTTTGTTGGGTCTCTTCGGCCCGCTTGCGCTCGGTAACGTCCTGCAAGATGCCCAGGATTCGCTGCTGTTCGCCGAGGCTCCGCCCTTTGCCGTAAAACCACCGCAGCCCGTTTACCGGATGATGATATCGGTACTCGAATTCGATGCTTCCCGACTTGATCCCGGCCTGCATCTGTTCCTGCAGGCTTTGCCAATCGTCACGATGCACGCGCGAAGCCCAGACTTCGGCGTGATGGGGATCGTCTGGATCCGTCCCGAAGATTTGATGAAGCTCTGCAGACAGTTTGCTGGTATCGTGGCCGTCCCAATCCCAGATGCCAATCTGCGCTGCCGCTTGTGCCAGGCGCAGGCGCTCTTCGCTTACCTCGATTGCATTTCTAGCGGCAACTTGATCGGTCACATCGACGCCGTGAACGAGAATGCCTGTGACATTTCCCGAGACTTCGCGGATTGGTTGATACACGAAATTGAAATAGCGTTCTCGCGGCGGGCCGCCGGCCGTACGATTCAGCTTCGCCTTCATTTCCCTGCCGCTATAGGGTTTTCCAGTTCGGTAGACTTCGTCCAACAATTCGAGAAATCCCTGGCCTTCTAACTCAGGCAAACTCTCGCGGATCGTCTTGCCCAGGAAATCGTGCGCACTCGTTCTGCCGGTCGCGCTAACGTAGAAGTCGTTCACGTAAGTCCAGCGATGTTCCGGGCCGTCCAAAACGCCGATCGCGGCCGGGACCTGCGCCAGCAATTCCTGCAAACGGTAGCGTTCCAGCTCGGTTTCCGCGCGCAACGCCGCTTCACGTTCGGCTGCCTCGCGATTGGCCTTCGCCATTCTGATATGAGTTTCAACCCGCGCCAATAGTTCAGCGGCGGTAAACGGCTTGACCAGATAATCGTCCGCTCCTGCCTGCAGTCCTTCGACTCGCGACTCTTCTCCGGCCCGGGCAGAAAGCAAAATTACCGGAATGGTATTTGTCGCCGGATCGTCGCGGAGGGCGCGCAACAAGCCAAATCCATCCAGCCTGGGCATCATCACATCGGATAGAACCAGAGCAGGGCGAAGCCGCCGGATCGCCTCTAGTGCTTCTATGCCGTCGCGAACGGCATGGATCTTGTAGCGCGCGCCCAGCAGGCGGCCAACGTACTCCCGCATATCAGCATTATCGTCGGCCAGAACAATCAATTCTTGCGCTGCGGCCTTCGTCAGCATCGGAGCTGGCCGGATCGGCGATAGCGCGGAATCCATATCGCTTGCGGTCACATCGCCTTGCGGCAGTAATCGCAGCGCTTCTTCGGCATACACCTTCCGCCTCAGCGCCATCTCCGCCGGACTGGGCTGCGCCGGAGTTCGAGCCGCCGGCAAGTGCGCTTTCGTCTTCGGTATCGATACCGTGAACGTGCTGCCTCGGCCGGCCATGCTCTCGAGACGGACGTTTCCTCCGTGAAGCTTTACCAGTTCCTGCACCAGCGCCAATCCAATGCCGGTTCCTTCATAGGTGCGGGCGCGGCTGTTCTCAATTCGGTGGAAGCGTTCAAAAACCCGCGGCAGTTCATCTTCAGGAATACCAACGCCAGTGTCGCGAACCATCAATTCCACGGCATCGTCCACTGCCTTCAGCCGGACAACCACTTCGCCTTCAAAAGTAAATTTAAAGGCATTCGACAAAAGGTTGAGGACGATCTTTTCCCACATTTCACGATCGACATACACAGGCTCTGCCAGCGGCTCGCACTCGACCGAAAACCGCAGGCCGGCCTTTTCCATAGCCGAGCGGAAGACGCTGGCTATGTCTTCGGTCAATGTGCAAAGGTCGGTCGCCTGATAAATCGCGTGCTCGCGGCCAGCTTCGATTCGCGAAAAATCCAGCAGCGAGTTGACGAGTTGCAGCAGCCGCAAAGCGTTCCTGCGCGCCACCGCCAGTTGCTCTCTGTCTTCGCCGGACAATTGATCGCCGGATGCCGCCAATACTTCGTCCAGAGGGCCCAGCATCAGCGTCAACGGGGTACGAAATTCGTGACTCACGTTGCTGAAGAAAGCCGTCTTCGCGCGGTCCAGCTCAGCCAGAGACTCGGCTCTCTGCCGCTCGGTTTCATAAGCCACGGCATTTCCAATGCCTGCAGCTATCTGGCTGGCGAGCAGACTTACGAACCCCTGGAACTCCTCGTCAAACTTACGATGAGGATTCAAAGCTGCAATCAAGACGCCTGCCGGGAGGGTCTGTCCTGGCCGCGCAATCGGCATCAGGATCGCGCACTCCGGGACATGGCTCCATTCGCCGGTTGGCAGATTCGCAATCCGCTCGTTCAGGTGTTCGATCAGAACGGGCTCGCCACGCTCGATCACTCGGCGCAACGGCCAAACCGAACCTTCGTTATCGCTGAGTGACATCACTTCGGGCGCTGCCGAATGGTCGGTCGCAATTCCAGCCTGCGCGATTCTCTTCAGGGATTTACCGTCTGGTTCGATCAGATAAATCAAGCTGAACGGCAAGTCGGGCGCGCTCGCTAAACATCCGGCAGCGGCCTCACACACCTGAACTGGGGTACGGCTTTCGGCCACCGCCGAAGCCGTCTCGCGCAACAACTTCAGACGGCGCTCACCCACCACTCGTTGCGTATCTTCGGTTACTGCGCAGAACAGGCCTGCAACCCCTCCCTTGTCATCGGGGAGTGGACTATAAGCAAACGTGAAGTAGGTTTCTTCCAGGTATCCGTGGCGATCCATCATCAACAACAGGGCTTCGTCGTAGGTTGACTCGCCTCGAAGCAGGACAGAATCGGTTCGCGGTCCGATCTGCTCCCAGATCTCAGACCAAACAGTGCGAGCCGATTGCCCAAGTGCTCCCGGGTGCTTGGTGCCGAGAAAAGTCCGGTACGGATCGTTATAGAGGTTGATCAGCTCCCGGCCCCACCAGATGAACATGGCATAGCGGGAAGTAAGGATGATTCGGACAGCAGTGATTAGACTCGGCGGCCAGGCAGATAACGGCCCCAGCGGAGTTCCAGACCAGTCGAAGGCCCGCATGAGCGCGCCCATCTCTCCGCCGCCGGCCAAGAGTTTGTCGGCAGCCGCCATCTCGGGCAGAGGCGTCTCTTCGGCGAAAGATTTTCGACGGGTTGTGCTGGGAGAGCCCGAAGTCATTGCGTGATCAATCTTTCGGCGCGTGGGGGCGCTAGCTTCTTGCAATACTCACACACCCGCGCAGGACACGTCTAGTAGCAGACATATGGAATGACTAGGGTCAGCTTCTGAAATCTCAAGACGCACGAATCGATAAGGCAGAACCGCAGGATTAAGGTCGTTCTCTTATGGACTGACGCCGAGATTCGGCTCTCAGCAGGAGTGATGCCTTTAATTAAAGTGAAGTTGCCTCGTGGTACCGGCAATCGGAGTTTTTCGTGTCTGCGGGGAGGCTTGGCCGTCGGATTCAGTCGCCCCTGGGCGTGCCAAGATTGGCCGAACGTCTGCTTACCTTACTTCGTCCCATCCGTCTGATTATGCAGGTAGTTAGTGAATGTCTGAAGGTGGTAGTACAACTTTTGTGGAGTTCATGAGGCCTTGAGAAGTTGAATTTAGTTGAAGCTGGCCAAAAACGAGGCTATAGTGTTAAGTTCTCTGGCTCATTTGGCATCCTTTCTCTGGCGTTTCGGTTCCTCAAGAACCACCGGTAAGGGCCCTGAATCTTTGTGAAAGCTGTCTGAATCCAATCAGTTAGACCGGGCCAAAGGCATCACCGGAAAAACATCGGACATCCAGGTTTATATCTCTCGAATCAGGACGAATAACACATGGCAAAAAGACGTGGCAATCCTAACTGGGGAAAACCGGAGCCAATCGGGCCGGTCGTCCCTACCATCACAGAATTTGAGCAGGTAGTGAAGGAGTTCAAACTGCAACCGGATCAGTACATTCGCTCCACCCGGTTGCGGGAGTGGGCGCGCAAGAATAAGAACTCGAAGTACATTCCCGAGCCTCTTCTTGAGGCGTGGGGATTCGAGATCGAGTCCACTCTCTAACCACTGCTTCTCTCTCGATCAGGGCCGCCGCGTGCGGCCCTTTTCTATTGGAACGGACAGCGAATAGAGTAGCTTCGAGGATGTTGTGAATTTCAACCCCGACCAGACCGTGGCGATGTTGGCCGGAACCAGCTTCGCGGCCGGACTCAACGTCTATGCTACCGTCGCGACCCTGGGTCTCCTGGCTCGCGCCGGCGTGGTTACGTTGCCGCCTGCCATCGACGCGTTGCAGTCGTGGTGGATCATCGGCGTGTCTCTGGCGCTATTTGGCCTTGAGTTCTTCGCCGACAAGGTTCCTGGCTTCGACCTGATCTGGAACGCCTTGCAGACCTTCATTCGCGTTCCGGTTGCCGCACTGCTGGCCTACGCCGCCTCTTCTCATCTTTCGCTTGGGATGCAACTGGCCTCGACTGCCTTGGGAGGCCTGATCGCCTTCGCCGCGCATGGAGGCAAAACGGCTCTGCGCGCTGCCGTCACGCCTTCGCCTGAGCCGGTCTCAAACATTGCCTTGAGCTTTAGCGAGGACATCGGCGCGGTCGCGCTATCCTGGGTCGCCGTGCAACATCCTTACGTTGCCGCGGCTGTCGTTGTGGTTCTGCTCATCGTGGTTGTGCTGGTCATGAAGTGGGTGATTCGCGCACTGCGCAACTTGTTTTCCCGAGCGCGAGCCGCGGCGTGAGAGAAGCCGCTGCTCGCTATTCGCTGTTCGCTTTCGCACTATTATCGGACTCCCGTTCGAGCGGCAGGATATTGCTATTCGCTAGTTGGCGAGGGCATGCCAGTGCGGACGAACAACAGGCCCCCGCTCCGGCTGAAGCCGTCGGTCGGGATGACACATCAAGAAGCGAAGGGTGAAAGTCAAGAGCGAATGGCTAACAGCGAATAGCGAACAGCGGACCTCGCCTTCCCTGTTAAAATTCTGATCAGGATCGATATGTCCACTCAGCCTGCCTTCTGCGATGTTGAGACCGCGCTGGAGGAAATCCGCGCCGGCCGCATGATCGTGGTCGTCGACGACGAGGACCGCGAAAACGAAGGCGACCTCACTATGGCCGCCGAAAAGATCACGCCTGAGGCCATCAACTTTATGGCCAAGTACGGGCGTGGGCTGGTCTGCCTCGCCATGACCGAGGAGCGTCTGGAGTACCTGCGTCTGGGCCAGATGTCGGCCGAGAACACTTCCAACTTCGGCACCGCGTTTACCGAATCGATCGATGCCAAGGACGGCGTCAGCACTGGGATTTCGGCCTACGATCGCGCCCAGACCATCCGCGTCGCCATCGATCCGGCGACCCGGCCCAACGACCTGGCACGTCCCGGTCACGTTTTCCCGTTGCGCGCGCGCAAGGGCGGAGTGCTGGTTCGCGCCGGTCAGACCGAGGCATCCGTCGATCTGGCTCGCTTGGCAGGCATGGTTCCGGCGGGCGTCATCTGCGAGATCATGAACGACGATGGCACCATGTCGCGCGTGCCGGAGCTGACTGAGTTCTGCCGCCAGCACAACATGAAGATGATCACCGTCGCCGAGGTCATACGCTACCGCATGGCGCATGAGCGCTACGTGCGCCGGCTGGCCGAGGCTATCGTGCCCACCGCATACGGCGACTTCCGCATGATCACCTACGAGTCCGAGATCAATGGCGACTCGCATATTGCCATGGTCAAGGGCGACGTCGAGCACGAGTCCGACGAACCGGTGCTGGTGCGCATGCATTCACACTGCCTGGTGGGCGATGTCTTCGGCGCCAGCTGGTGCGAATGCCGCAACGTGATCGATGCCGCCATGCGGCGCATTGCCGAAGAAGGCCGGGGAGCGCTGATCTATCTTCACTCGGCGTCCAAGGGCTATTCGGTGGAGCGGCTGGGCGATCGCATGACCATCCAGTTTCATCACGAGCAGCGTCTGCCAACCTTGCCGGAAAGCCAGCGCAAGACCCAGCGCGAGATCGGTATCGGCGCGCAGATCCTGTCGGACCTGAACCTGAAGCGCATTCGCATCCTGACCAACCGTCCGCGTAAAGTTGCCGGCCTGGAGGGTTTCGGCATCGAGATCGTAGAGCAGGTGCCGGTTGTGGCTGCCGGAAAAGCGTCGGTGCGGTAGGGGAAGGCCGCTGTTTGCTATTCGCTTTTGGCTGTTCGCTATTGCCTCTCGACTTTCGCCGCGATGGCGTTGCCGTCAGCTCCTGCGTCTGGCTGTGGCTCTTGGTACTGGCTCTCAACTCTCTAGCTCCCGGCTGTTAGCTCTTCGCGCTTTCTCAAGATGTGTCATCCCGACCGGAGCGCAGCGGAGTGGAGGGACCTGCTGTTTGCCGCTACCCGTTATCGACTCACAAGCTACTTACCAAACTACTGTCTCTCCGCAATCGGCTTGTCTTTACAAAAGCGCTTCCAGTTCTCGATGGAGGTAAACGTTCGTGTTTCCATGCGGTCGATATAGAGCGCGCCTCGCATGTGATCGATCTCGTGCTGCAGAATTCGGGCATACCATCCTGAAGCTTCCAGTGATTGGGACTCCGCCCGCTCATTCAAGTACTCGACTCCGACTTTTCGAGCTCGAGAGACAATTGCCGAAAATCCTTCCACACTAAGGCAGCCCTCGAAGAATCTGGCTTGATCGTCTCCCAGCAAAGTAATTCGCGGATTGATGATGACGTGGAACGGCACCGCACGCCGCTCACGTTCGGCGAGCTGATCCGCAGAGACATCTTTGAAATACTCCTCGCGATCATCGATCACGGCCAGTTGCAACGATTGGCCCACCTGCGGAGCTGCCAGTCCGACTCCCGGCGCGTCATACATCGTGTCCCGCATATCGCGAATCAGTCTTTGAATATCGTCACTCACGATTTCCTGTGGCGCCAGCAGCCGAGCGGGCTCCCGCAGTATTGGCTCGCCTGCCTGCAAGATCTTCAAGCGCATGAATCCCTCCCCGCGTACCAGTTCAACGACACAGATTTCCTTAGGCCAGAATTACACCCATAAACTATCCCATAGATCGATACGGCATTGTTGTGTCAGGGCCTGGCTTTAGCCGGGCCGACAAGCACCCAGTTAGTCCGGGCTTTAGCCCCTGCAAGAGCGGCCCTCAGGGGCTGAAGCCCAAATGATAGCGCGTCGCTTGCGGCACGTCTGAAGACGTGCCCTGACACAAGGCGGCTTGTCAGATGACGGGATAGCTTCTAGTTATAGGAACCTCGAGCAATTCGCGTGTCGTTAACCAGCCAGCTACCTGTACCCATAAAGACGTAACAGGCTACATACTCCGGGGGATGAAGCAGACGTGCCCTTCGCAGTAACGTGTCGGCTATGGAAGTCAATCCACTTGCCGTTATTCACAGTGCGGGCGGGCACGAGGATACGTCCCGCGGAGAGGCCGTCCTTATGCCTACCCAGGAAGTAACCACTTGGCTGCACAGCAATAAATACAGCGCAGAAGCAGCCTGCGAACATTGCGAAGGCGTAGTTCGTCACGAGCCCTGGTGCATCACGCAAAGCTCGGTCGTGCTGTACGCGTACGAGGCAGTTTTGGATGCCGACAAATTGACGGAAGGCGACAGGCTCATCCTGCACGCGCTGGGCGTGACGTGGACTGGAAAAGTTTGCTCCGGAGCCTGTAAGTCGGCAGGAGCTTACTGAGAATCGCGCTCGATGCTTCCCGAATCTGCGCGCGCTTCTCAGCGCCTTGGGGCTGCAAGAAAGTCAAGCTTCACCACGCCGCAACACTTCCAGGGTTTCGCGAATGATGTGATAGATGGAAGCCTGCACTTCCTGAATCCGCGGAATGTAATCGCAATGCACCACCAGCGGCCAGTCCACCAGACCTTTTCTCAGTATCTCCCCGCCGTCATAGCCCAGTAGCGCCACCGTCAGCAAACCGCGTTTGCGAGCCTCTTCCAGCGCCATAATGATGTTGCGCGAGCCTCCACTGGTCGAAATGCCCACGGCGACATCCTCGGGCCGGGCCTGAGCGATGAGTTGCCGCAGAAAGATCACCTCGACGCCAACATCATTTGCGACCGCCGTGATATTGGCGGGCTCCAGAGAGAGCGACAGCGCCGGCACCGGATGATACCCGTCAGGCGGCAGAACGCAATCGATTGCCCAATCGTTGGCGTCGGTGGCCGAGCCGCCGTTGCCGAACAGAATCAGCTTGCCGCCCCGTTGAACGCGTTCATAAATGGCCCTGGCGGTATTGCCGATCCGCTCGGCCTCTTCCCTTCCCACGCGCGCTCGCAGTTCCGAGTCGTTCTGCACTTTCATCAGAATCGACGCCGCAACTTCAGCGGTTACATCGCCGGTCTGCTGCTTCGCCTGGCCAAGGAAGGGATATAGAAATCCGGCATCACCTACATCATGTCCCAGTTCGCGGCGCTCGAAGTACACATGCACCGTCTCCCACAATGTGTGATATAGGATTTCGATGATTTCCTGATGAATAAACGGATCGTCAGTGGCGGCCTCGACCGAGTACGACCCTGCCGTGCCGGGTAGAGCGAAGGTCATGGCGCCTTCGTCCGCGGCCTCTTGTAGCGTAGCGATCACTTCCGGATCGCCCTCCGGCGGACCGAAGCCCATCACGATGTCTTCCTCACGAAGAATGCTGCGCAGCCATGGCCGGAAGAGCATTGACATATCCAGCGCCGGAAGCGCGCGTTTGCCGACAATCACGGGATGTACAAACTCCACCGAAACGTGTTGGGCATCCGTTGCGTAGGGACCACGACCGAAGGCCAGAAGCCGGCCTCCGCGCAAAAAGCGCTCTGACATCTCGCGGCAGGCTTCGGCTAGCCGGGGAGCTTCGCGCGCAAAGAAGGCTTCGCACAGGCGATTGCGTTCCAGCAGACGTTCTTCGACAAGAGTTGCGAGTTCAACACCGGCCGGCATGACATTGACCCCTAGCAGATCCGCGGAAGCGGATCGCCCACGAGCATGTCAATGATTCTACTGCCGCCGTAGCGGGTCGTCACCAGGACCGAGCCGGCAGGTTGCTCGTGCACTTTGCCGAGCATCACTGCACCTTCGCCGCCGATGGTCTGCTGCAAGGCGTTCAGTGCGGCGTCGGCGTACTCGGGTGAGACGACGGCGAGGAATTGGCCTTCGTTGGCGATGTGAAGAGGATCGAGGCCCAGCAATTCGCAGGCTCCGCGCACCGTATCGTGTACCGGGATTTCTTCCTCGAAAATGTGAATGCCCAACCCGCAATCGCGCGCCAGTTCGTTGAGCGAAGTAGCCGCGCCACCGCGCGTGGGATCGCGCATCCAGCGGATGCCGGGCGCGGCCTCGGCAGCCATAGCCTGCACCAGAGGAAAGATCGAGCGTGTGTCGGAGCGGAGGTCTGCTTCAAAATCCAGTTCTCCGCGAGCCAGCAGGATGGTGATGCCGTGATCGCCGATCGGGCCGGAAAGCAAAACTTTGTCGCCCGGCCGAACCGAGCGAGCATCGATGCGAACCCCCGGCAGATACGGTCCAACGCCTGTGGTCGAGATGTACATGCCGTCGGCTTTGCCGTGTTCGACCACCTTGGTATCGCCGCCAACAACAGAAACACCCGCCAGCTCGGCAGCGCGCGCCATGGCGCGAACTTCGGCCTCCAGCATCGGAGTCGGCAATCCGGCTTCGAGTACAAAGCTGACCACGATCGCCTCGGCCTTCGCGCCGGACACCGCAAGATCATTCACCGTGCCGTTGATGGCCAGCTCGCCGATCGAGCCTCCGGGAAAGCTCAACGGTTTGACCACAAAGCTGTCGGTCGTCATCGCCAGGCGAACGCCGCCTATGTTGAGCGAGGCGGCGTCGTTCAATTGGGGCTGAGCGGATCGATAGAGTAGAGGAGCGAACAAGCCTTCGACCAGGCGGCGGCTGGCAATGCCTCCGGCGCCGTGGGCCATTTCAATTTGCGGCTCGCGAAACTTGATCTTCGGCAGCGTGCTGTCGGCTACGGCTGGCTTCACGCCGGCCATGCTAGCGTCGCGGCCGTCGCCTTCCGATGTTCGTAACTGAAGTAAGCTGCGCACGACCCCTCCGAAGAAACCATCAACGCACCCACCGGATGCTCCGGCGTACATTCCTTACCAAACAGCTTGCACTGCGCCGGCTTCAAGACGCCTTTCAACACTTCGCCGCACTGCGCCGCCTTGGGATCGGTCACGCGCACGCCGGGCACGCTGAATCGCTGCTCAGAATCCCACTCGGCATAATTGTTGCGAATGCGCAAAGCCGATTGCGAAATGAATCCCAAGCCGCGCCATTCGAAGTAGGGCCGCAGTTCGAACACTTCAGCCATTGCCTTCAGGGCAGCGCGATTCCCTTCCCACGGCACGACTCGCTTGTACTGATTTTCGACTTTCGCCTCGCCCGCCTTAAGCTGGCGCAGAAGCATGACGATGGACTGCAGCATGTCAAGCGGTTCAAATCCCGAGACCACGATAGGCTTCTTTTCGTTGGCCGCGATCCATTCATAAGGACGGCAACCGATTACCGTGGAAACGTGTCCTGGCCCGATGAAGGCGTCGAGACGCATATCGGGCGAGTCAAGAATGGCGCGAATCGCGGGAATGATGGTCACGTGATTACAGAAGACCGAGAAGTTGTGAATACCTTCTGCCTTGGCGCGCATGATCGTGAGGGCAGACGACGGCGCGGTGGTTTCAAAACCGATGGCAAAGAACATCACATGCTTGTCGGGATTTGCCTTCGCCAACTTGAGAGCGTCCGACGGCGAATAGACGATCCGCACATCCATACCGCGCGCCTTGTGTTCCAGCGGACTGCCGTGTTCGCCGGGCACGCGCATCATGTCGCCAAATGCCGCGAAGATGACGTTCGGATCCTGCGCCAGCGCCAGGCCATCATCAATCCTGCCCATTGGCAAAACACATACCGGACAGCCCGGCCCATGAATCAGTTCGATATTGGCGGGCAGAATGTCTTTCAGCCCGAAGCGGTAGATCGCATGAGTATGACCACCGCACACTTCCATCAGGCGATAATGCCGGCCGGGATCGGCCAGGCGGCGGATCTCTTCTGCCGTCTTCGCGATTACGTCGGGATCACGAAACTCGTCGACAAATTTCATCACACCTCTTTACTGATGTGTTTCGCCGAAGTTATGCTGCCGGCGAAATTAGGTCAAAAATAATTAGGCGGCTCCTCGCCATCCTCGAGGCCGTAGCCTCGCACCTCCTGCATGGCCTGCTCGCTTTCGCCCAGCATGATCAGCGTCTGCATCTGCTCCAGCGCATCCTGCTCGCTGATCTTGCTCATGGCAAAGCCCACGTGAATCAGCACCCAGTCGCCGGACTTCGGCATATCGTTTTCCAGCAGCCCCAGATCGACCTTGCGGCGCACGCCGGCCACTTCTACCGTCGCCAGATATGGCATTCCAGGAAACAGCTCAAGCACTTTCCCCGGTATGGCAAGACACATTCTCTGCCCCTTTTCCCTTTCCCTTTTCCAAAATTGCGCTAACTGTCTTTGCGCGCCACGATGTCGAACGTAAACTTCACTTCGTCTTTCACCTTCAGGCCGCCGCCAACCGCGGAAACCGGCTTGATATTGTAATCCGTCTGGCGCAAAGGAAACTCGCCGAAGGCCCGCAACATATCACCGGTTACAGCCAGCGTCGCCGGCACCTTCTGCGGCCGCGTCACCCCATGCAGCGTCAGTTGACCGTTCAGTATTACGTTCGACTGTCCGCCGTCCGTCTTGTTGACGGTAACGCCCGAGACGTCGAAGACAATCTCCGGATACTTGTCGGTCTCGAGAACTTTTCCGCGCATGTCGCCCTCGATGTCGCGGCGGTCCTTGTCGCTGATGTTGTCGGTGACGCTCAGCGAGTCGGCGCGAATCACCAGATGCATCGTCGATTTGTCGATATGCGCCGGATCGAAGTGGATTTCTCCCTTCAGGTCGCGAATTGCGATTTTGGGATCATGCCCGAACGCCGACAGAAAGCCACTGGCAAAAGCCTGAACGGTAAACCGGCTGACCATGTTGTTGATCACATAGCGGTCATCTACCGCTGCAATTTGCGAAGCATCTGGCGAGCCGGCATTCGGCTGAATATCTACGCTTTCAGGCAAGCGAATATGCCTCCTTCCCGAGGAGTGGCAGGGTTATCAAGAGAAGCGACAGTTACATCGCCCGCAGTTTCAAATAACGCTCAAGATCGGGAAGCGCACCCCGCGTCAGGCCGCCGATGCCGATTTTGTCCAGGTACTTCTGCGCCACCGGATTGGATAGAATCAATCCCGCGCCAAACACCATGAGCGCGATTCCACTTAGCATGAACAAGGTGTCCCGATCGCTGGTCGATCCATTCGTCTCACGTGCCAAAGCTGCTGTTGCCATATCGTATCTCCTCAACGAACTCTTACTGTTTTGTGCCCGGCCATTCTCCAGCCAGGACCTTATTAATTACCGACTCAACCAGAGTTACAGCTTCCGTCAGGGCTCCGTTAACTGGTTCGCTCAAGCCCATCAGTCCTTCTTCAGGACCCAGGGTCGCCGGCTCACATCCCACCAGCAACATTCGTTTCAGCGGCCCTCCCATCGAGGCCGCCAGGCGCAGGATCTTCACCGGATCCATGCCGTGCGCATCCACGTCACCGCTATCTGCCTGCTCCGGACCGATCGACGCCAGATCAGGCTCGACCACATACAGCGTCCCCGGCTCGTCGCCGCGCGGATAGGCGTCGATCAGGATCGTCGTCTCATATCCATCCTGCAGCGCGTAGGCCAGATCGAAACCCCGAATGCCGAAATCGGCGACGCGCACGCCCGCGGGCAAATCGCGCTCCGCGAGACGACGCGCTACTTCAACTCCAAACGCGTCGTCGCCCATAAAAATGTTGCCGATGCCGGCGACCAGAATGCGTGGCTTCTCAATCGCCTTCGTCTGCACCTGCTCTTCAGGAGGCAGAGGCTCCACTTCTTCAACATCGAAGAAGAACCGATGGCCCGGTTGGCGAAGCAGCCCCATGTCTCGACCTGGGTCGTCATCAAGCACCACGCAAACGTGAATCTTGCCTTCATAGTCCTGCTCGATAGCTTCGATGGCAGCGGTCTGGCCGACCAGCGCGATATCCATGATGTCTCCGCCCTTACGTGGGCGAAGCCTGACGCGATCTCCGGTGCGAACGGTTACGCCGCCAATCGCAACGCTATCAACCCCGGATTTGTCTTCGAGCAATTGCCATTCCCACTCGTTCACTGCGAATCCTCCTTGAGTGGGCGCAGCCCGCGCAATACGCCGTGCAACTTCATGAACTGCTCGGCCGGCATGGTCTCGGTACGTTCCAGCATCTGACGGGCGCGCTCATCCGATTGGCGCATCTCGCTCTTCTCTTCGTCGGTCATCGTCATGATGCGCAGAGAAAGAATTTCGTCGATCTCGGTGCCGTCGAAAAGGTCGCCGGCGCTCTCCGGCGCAATCTGCGGATAGTCGTAAAGAATAATCGGAGAAGCGAGAAGGGTATCGCGCTGCCCTTCGTCGCCAACCAGGACAGGGAACGTACCTTGATTGTGGCAGCCGGCGACTGCGGCTTGCAGCGATTCCGGCGGATCGAGCAGCGAGACAAACTCGCCGCCTTCAGTCCCGAGCACCACGTGGGCCGACACCAGTGAACGCATAAGTGCATGATCGCGAGTGACGCTTGATGCATCTTCCAGCGGCGTGATGTTCCTGACGCTTACCGTGATCTTGAATACCTGCCCCGCAACCTGCAGTGCCCGCACTTCGACTAATCCAGCGACGGACTGCTGGGTTCGCACGATTCGGCCCTTCAATTCATTCTGCGTATCGCGTAGCTCTTCCTCATCTGTACTGGATGGGAGATGCAAAGGACGTTGCAAGGAATAGCGCCCTAAGCTTTCCAGGTCGGTGGCAGGGATCTTCAGCTCGCGCTCGACTGCTTCCTGCCAGGAATAAAACGTCTGGCCATCGACTGTAAGAGATTTGACAGGAAGAAATTTTCTGGAGTCAGAGGACGCCGACTCGGCTATCGCTTCGACCGAGCGCTCCACCAACTGCAGGAAGCGAACCTGAACTTCCAACTTGGCGGCAAGATTTCCCTGCACCAGGCACTCCGTCTGCATTGTCCAGGGATCGGTTCCCTTCTGCGTGTCGCTGAACGCATGCGGATAGACCACTCCGAAATTAAAGCGCTGCTGATTCTTCACCGCCGAAGGCCGGTAGGGATAGAGCATGTATCCCTCGTAGAGCACGGCTTTGGCAATTCGATCGGCAGCGGCGGAGTTCATGACTTCACTTCCTCTTGGGCGGCGCGCAACAGGCTTTCCAGCGCCTGCTCCCAGGTCGGAATTCCGCGCTCGACCTTGTAGCGATAGAGCTGATTAAAGGCATCGCGCTCCAGGCAGAGCCACGCAATTCCTGGATAGTAGGTATCCATCAGGTCTTTCCAAACTTTTACGGGAATGCGGAAGCGCACTTCTTTGTCCCAGGGAATTGGCATGACCTGCAACGGACCACCGTCCTGCGCGTAAAACACCGTGCCGCTGAATTGCGCGCACACCGGAATTTCGCCCTCGGACAATCCGGCGAAATACTTCGTAGCAGCGACATTGAAATCAAAAGTGCACGGCACCGGCAGGCTGACTTCGGTGGATCCGGAAAAAGCGGGCACCACGACGCTGGTGTGCGTCCACAAAAAAGTCTTGAGAGTTTTGCCCCAACGCTCGGGCTCGCCGAATAGATCGCGTAATTTCTCCTGCTCTTCCGGCTTATATCCGCGGCGCGGGCTCTCTAGCTGAATCTGAACGCGCAGGGCGACCGTGTGTATCGCTTCGTCAGGCGTATCGTTGGTGACCCGGATTTTGAATGCCAGTTGCGGCGCAACCGCGAACGGTTCCACCTCTGCCTTTTCGAAAAAAAACTGGAGGTTAGGCATTGCCGCGCCCTCCAGTCACCGTGGCGTTATTGCGCAGGCCGGCGAAGAATTCCCCGATCTGCTGCCAAACCTCGACGCCGCCTGAGAATCCCCGCCATTGGCTGCGGATGAGGCCGACGAGTTTATAGCACTGGTCGATCGGCAAAACGTAATACTCGGCTTTGGTAAAGCCGCGGGAGTGACCGATACGATTTACCAGCAGTGCCTCGACGTCGGCCTCCATTTTTTCCAGCTGCGGATTTTCGTGCGCGATCTCGTTCCAGGCTTCCAGCGACAGCAAAGATTCCGTCGCGCCGGCCGGGCTGGGATACATCGCCACCATTCTCCCGAGCGGACTGCTGTGGAAGAAGAAGGCCATGTTGATGGGGATCATCAGGCTGTCCCACTGGGCATCCGACATCCGAAAATCCGCCAGCATCCGCACCTGCCGAGGCACGCGCTTGTAGCGGCTGTCGGTTCGGCCGCTGAACAATAAGGCACAGGCGTCGCAGGAGCAGACCAGCTTGCGGGCGACAGGCTCGATCAGGTGAGGATGTTGGGCGGAAATTTCCAGGCTGCACAACTCGCAGCGCTCGGCTGTGCGCGGCTTTCGGGCGAACTGCCGCAGCACCCCAAATGCGTTCTCCAGCGAGGGTGAATCTTTAGTCCCCATAGTTTGCTGCCATCGATGGAGCCTGAGCCGCGGGAGCTTTGGCGCTCGCCGGCCCCGCAGTCGTTAGCTGGCCAAGCGATACAAAACCGCTTGCCGCTTTTCCTTCCAAACCTTCTATAGAGAGCGAGCTGATGTCGGGCGCTACTTCGTAAATCGCATCTTCAACCGTGCCCTGCAAGGCTTTGCTGGTCGATCCGCAAGCGTGTTCGCCGGGAGTTACTCTTATGCGAACCGCGCCGTCTTCCATGCCCAGCAATTCCACCCGGGCGCCATCTTTGCGCAGCTTGGGCTCGAGTCGCTCGACGGCTTTCGTAATCCGCGTCTCCAAGCTGTCGGGATGAAGTCCGTAGAGCACCAGCAAGCTGCTCACCATGGGATCGCGTCCCAATTGATCGATGATTTCCATTCCCGGGCCGCCCGCGTTCGCCAGAATCTCCAGTGTCCGGTCCAAGCCAGTGCCATGGAACTCCATGATCAGTTGCACCAGTTGTGTGGTCGACGCCCTTACCGCCGGGTCGGCGATGGACTCGATCTCTTGCACCAGAGCGCCGATCCTTTGAACCCGTTGCTGGAAATCTTTTTCGTTCGACATGTGCTGTCCTCTGCTGGAAAAAAGGAGTGAGCTTGCAATTGCACGCGTACGATCGCTATATCGTAACTTACAACTGCCTTCTCACTCCCAGCCCTGGTGGCGCTTTTCCCCCTACTTCACCACGCCAAACATGGGTGAGTGACGCGTCTGCAGGACTTTTCCATTTCCAAGGTACATGTGAACACCACACGGCAGGCACGGATCGAAGCTGCGAACCGCGCGCATGATGTCGATGCCCTTGAACTTGTCAGGCCCATTCTCTTCGAAGATAGGCGTGTTCTGAATCGCATCTTCGTAGGGCCCGGGGGTACCGTAGATGTCGCGGGGATTGGCGTTCCACGGAGTTGGAGGATAAGGATGGTAGTTCGCGATCTTGCCATCGCGAATCACCACGTGATGCGACAGCACTCCGCGCACCGCCTCGTGGAAGCCGCAGCCGATTGACTCCTCCGGCACCTTGAAGTCTGACCAGGTCTTGGTGCGCCCGGCATGCAGTTCTCCCAGCGCCTTCTCTACAAAGTGCAGGGCGGCGGCGGCAGAATATGCCTGGAAGTAAGTGCGAGCCCGATCGCGCTCGATGGCGTTGCTCCACTTCGGTATCTTCCACTCGAACTCGACCTCGGGCAGCGAGGTGGTCTTGGGCAAATAGATTTTCACGCTATTGCCCGTCGCCTTCAGGTAGCCGATATCGACCAGGCCTGCTTTCGCCGTTGCCCAGAAGCGGGCGATCGGCCCACCACCGGTGTCGAGCGCCAAATATTCCTTGGTCTTCTCGTGATACCAGCGAGGCGACATGACCCAGGTGTACTTGCCGCCGAAGTCGCGCTTCTGCGGTTTGGGAATGGTGGTCTGGTTCCATGGATGACGCTGATCCACCGGATTGCCCAGCGGATCTTTGGTGACGAACGTCTCGCCTTGCTCCCAGTCGTCATAGTAAGAACTGCCCAGCAGAATGCGGATGTTCAGATTGATGTCGACCAGGCTGGTCGTGACCAGTTCACCGTCGACAACGACGCCGGGCGTGACGAACATCTTGCGGCCCCAGTCGGCCATGTTCTTGTAGGTGTAATCGCAGTGCGCCGGATCCTGAAACGATCCCCAGCAACCCAGCAGAATGCGCCGCCGGCCCACTTCTTCATAGCCGGGTAACGCTTCGTAGAAGAAATCGAACAGATCGTCATGCAGAGGAACAACCTTCTTCATGAACTCGACATACTTCATCAAGCGAACCAGGTAGTCGGTGAAGAGCTGGATCGTGGGAACGGTTCCCACACCGCCCGGATAGAGCGTGGACGGATGAACGTGACGGCCTTCCATCAGGCAGAACATCTCGCGGGTCATGCGGCTCATCTGTAGAGCCTCGCGATAAAACGCTCCGGTGAACGGATTCAACGCGGTCATGATGTCGGCGATGGTGCGATAGCCGTGCAGGTTGGAATTCGGCGCATTTGTTTTTTGCGCCCTGGTCCATACGCTGGGATTGGTTTCTTTCACCATTTGCTCGCAGAAGTCGACGCCGACCAGATTGTCCTGGAAGATGTTGTGGTCGAACATGTATTCGGCGGCTTCGCCCAGGTTGACGATCCACTCACCCAGGTCAGGCGGCCTGACGCCGAACGCCATGTTCTGTGCATAGTTGGCGCAGGTGGCGTGGTTGTCGCCGCAGATGCCGCAAATGCGGCTGGTGATGAAGTGGGCGTCGCGCGGGTCTTTGCCCTTCATGAAAATGCTGTACCCGCGGAAGATGGAAGAGGTGCTGTGACACTCGACGACGTGCCGGTTGGCGAAATCGATTTTCGTAAAGATGCCGAGGCTTCCGACGATTCTGGTGATCGGATCCCAATTCATCTCGACGATCTGCTTTTTCTGACTAAGGGCTTCTTTATCAGTAAGAGTAGTTGTGCCCATTGCGATCGCTCCTTCAGCGCGAAATTAGGATCTTGCGTGATAACCAGTAGTCAATTCAGCCCGAGCGTGACGCCACTTGGGTTCCTTGTTGACGGTAGCTTGGGTAATGGAGCGCAGCGCTCGTATGGCCCGCCCATACATGGCCGAGGCTCCGCTGGAAACGTGCGCCCCCGGCGGCTCATCCATGAATGGCATGAACTTGTCGGGGAAGCCGGGCATGGTGCAGCCGATGCAGATGCCGCCCACGTTGGGGCAGCCTCCGATACCGGCCATCCATCCCCGCTTGGGAACATTGCAGTTGACCACCGGGCCCCAGCAGCCGAGCTTCACGATGCACTTGGGCGAACCGTATTCATCGGCAAAGTCGCCTTGCTCGTAATAGCCGGCGCGATCGCAACCTTCGTGAACCGTCGCTCCGAATAGCCAGGTCGGGCGCAGCTGATCGTCGAGCGGGATCATCGGCGCCATGCCCGCAACCTGATAGAGGAGGTACAGCACCGTCTCCATGAAGTTGTCGGGTTGAACCGGACATCCGGGAACATTGACGATGGGCACGCCAGCTTTGGAGCGCCACTCCCAGCCAAGATAATCGGCCAGTCCCATGCAGCCGGTGGGATTGCCCTGCATGGCATGAATGCCGCCATAGGTTGCACAGGTGCCGATGGCTACTGCGGCCAGCGCTTTCGGAGCCAGGCGATCAATCCACTCGGTGGTCTTGATGGGCTGACCCGTCGTCGTGTCGGTGCCCATCGCGGCCCAGTATCCGGCTTTGTCGCTATGAATTTTTTCGTTGGGGATGGAACCTTCGATTACCAGAACGAAGGGATCAAGTTTGCCTTCTTCGGCCTGATAAAAAGGTTTGAGGAAGTCGTCGCCGACTTCGTAAGCCAACACTGGATTGTGCAAATGAACTTTAGGAAGACCGGGAATGGCTCCCAGTAAGACGTCTTCAATGCTGGGCTGGGTGGCGGCGGTGATTGAAACCGAGTCGCCGTCACATCCCAAGCCGGCTGTGATCCAGATGATGTGGATCTCGGCCACTGCCGGTTTTTTTTGGGTTACCCGACCGTACGGAACTGCTTGCGCTGTCATAGACGGATACTCCTTTCAACATCGCGGTGATGACGTGTTTCCGTTGAATGCCATGAAGCCTGTTTCTGGTGATTTGCTTCTTAGTGCGAGGTGACAATTACCCCAGTGGTTGCCAGTCTTGCGAGCCGATTTAAAACTTATGCAACTTCAAGATAAGAGGGCTTCTATAAGACAAGCCGCAGCGGTGCCCCACGCACCTAATGAGGAATAGCATCACGCAAACCAGCGGTCCCTACAACCTGATTCCCATTTAGGGAAAAGACTCGGGTCGATATCGGGGATTCCCCTAGGAAGTGGTTCGAAGGTGCTATCCAGCGCGCTATCCCGTGATTTGCAACCAGCGCGACCTTGGATTCAATCTGTTTGGAGGGCGTCCGAGAGACTGGGGGGCCGGTTTCCTACCGCTGAAAAACGCGAAAAGCAGATCCCTCACCGACTAAAGTCGGTTCGTGATGACAAAAAATAAAGGACTGGACGCGGCGCTGAAGCGCCGCACTACCCGAACGACGGATCGAACCGAGTTTTTCATCAAGCTGTGAAATCAGCTTCGGATATCGAACGTAAGAGGACTTAGACGAAACGCTAAAGCGTCGCTCTACCGAACAAAGCTTTGGCAAGAGTTTTCAGCTGCGCGCTAGGCGACGTCTTCGGAGATGGTCCATTGGATGGCGCGCTGCACCAGCTCGCGGCCATTCTTCAGCGAGAGTTTTTCCTTGATGTGTGCCTGGTAGGATTCAACTGTCTTCACGCTCAAGTGAAGTTCCTCGGCGATCTTACGAGTGCCGTGCCCTTCGCCGATGAGCCGGAAAACTTCCAGTTCGCGATCAGACAGTTCGGCGATCGGCGATGGGCTTTCGCTCACCGAGCCCTTGATGTACCGCTGCAACATGCGGTTGGCAATTCGGTCACTTACATAAACCTTCTCGATCAGGATCTGGCGAACCGCGACCAGAACTTTTTCCGTCGCCTCCTGCTTCATGATGTAGCCATTGGCTCCGGCGCGCAGCGCCCGCTCGGCGTAGATGGATTCGTCGTGCATGGAGAGAATCAGCACCGGCAGGTTGGGATACCGGGCGCGAATGCCTTTCAGCAAGTCGAGACCGTCGGGACCGGAGAGAGAAATATCGACGATAAGGAAGTCGGGTTTGGCGCCGGCAATTGCCTGCAGAGCGCCAGTTGCCTCTTCAGCTTCCCCGCAAACCATCATGTCGGGCTCGCGGTTCATCATCAACGACAGCCCTTCGCGCACGATGGGATGATCGTCAACGATGAAGATTCTCGTCTTGCGCGCCGCCTCTTCTTTTGGTTTCGTAGACATCGTAATTTGACTTGTTAAAACTAAACAGGCTGCTGAAACCGGAAAAGCAGATCCCTCACGGCCTGAAGGCCGCTCGTGATGACAATAATAAAAGACCTTAACGCGGCGCTGAAGCGCCGCACTACCCGAACGACGGATCGAACCGAGTTTTTCAACAAACCGAACGACGGATCAAACCGAGTTTTTCAACAACCTGTAAGGTCGTGCCCTGATACGAAACGGATTTGTGAGCCAGCCACAGTTCCGAATTACGGTTTGCTGCTAACCGGAAATACGCACGTTACCACGGTTCCGCGAGGAGTGCACGGTTCAATGTCGAGCGTGCCTCCAATCATTTTCGCCCGATGGCTCATGATGTGATGCCCCATGCCTGTACTGGTCGCGGGGATTTTCTTGCAGCCTGACCCGTCGTCGCGAATGGTCAGCACACCGCGAGCTTCGTGCGCCGCCAGATTAATATCGATTTTCTGCGCCTTACCATGCTTGATGGCGTTGCTGATTGCTTCCTGCGAGATGTGATAAAGATGAGTAGCCAAACTAACGTCGTCGATCAGGACCGGAGTGTCGCATTTCAGCCCGCAGGACACTCCAAACACGTCCTCCACTTCCGCGCTCAAGTGCTGCAGGGCCGACATCAGACCAAACGATTCAGACACTACCGGGCTTAAGCCTCTGGCCAACTCACGAGTCTTGTTGATTGCTTCATTCACCAGCTTCACGATCTTGGTGGCGTCGGCGGCGTAAGGAAGGCGATTTTCCTTCAGCTTTTGTTCCTGCACTTTGGTCATGAACGCAATGCCGGTCAGGTGCTGGCCCAAACCATCGTGCAGGTCTTGTCCGATGCGGCGCCGTTCGCGCTCACTAATTTCCAGAATCGCCCGCTCCAGCTGTTTTCGCTCGGTGATGTCGATGCCGGTGGCAATCACGTAGGCCGGAGTTCTCTTGCTCTTACTCAGCGACGTGCCGGACCAGGCGATCAGGCGGCGAGTTCCGTCACCCGCTACCCATTGACACTCAAAATCGTTCTGCAGTTCCCCGGCCCGCATCTTTTCGAAATTCGCCCTGAAGGCGGCCGCCTCCTCCGGAGGAATAAACAGGTCCCACACATGTTTTCCGGAAGCCTGGGCGAAGGTGCATCCGGTGCTGCGTTCGCAGGCGCGATTAAATCGAATGATGCGGCCCACGGGATCGAGCACGATGACCAATGCGCCAACCGTATCGAGGATTGCGGTAACAACGTTACGTTCTTCTTCCAACGCTTCTTCGGTTTGCTTCAGGTCGGTGATATCGAACCCGACCCCGTGAATGAACCACGGCCGGCCATCGTCGCGCCGGATCATCTTGGCTTCGCAATGAAACCAGATCACCCGGCCATCGCGCGAAAGCACGCGGTAGGCCGAGCGCAACGGCTTACCCGACAAAAACAAGTCGGCGGCTTCCTCACTCCAGCGCAGTTTGTCGTCGGGATGAATCTGCGCATACCAGCGCACGGGATCTTGCAGCCACTCTTCCTGGGTGAAACCGAGTGCAGCCTCTATTTGCGGACTAACGTAGGCTTCGCCCACCGCTTCGTCGAGATAGGCCATGAAAACGACGGCCGGAATCTGTTCGACCAGAGCGCGGTACTTAGCTTCAAGACCGGGCAGCGCCGAGGCGCCGTTTGCCGCGCTCTTGGCGCTGTCAGCGCCGATCAGGCTGGCATTTTCGAGGAAAACTTTGGCGAGGTCCTGGAGAACGGCTTCGGCCTCGTCGTAGGTTGTGCCGAACCGGCCTGAACCTGCCACATTGTAAAAGTCATCATTCAAAGTGGAGTAGCTTTCAGACGGTGAGGCCACGCTTCACCTCAGGAGCGTGTCGCCGGCTAAAGCCGGCTCCGGAAATTGAAATACCGACCCTAACGCGGACCTGAAGGTCCGCACTACCCGAGCAACGTAGTTCTTGGTAGTGGGCTGGTTTGCTTTCAAAGTCGCCCACCTGGCGCGTCACTTCGGTCCGTCCGCGGCCTGCGGCTTACGGCGAACCACTTTATCATTTTTGGAGAGATCACGACGACGCCAACTCGGTTCCTGGTTGAGCGAGGTCTGGGTAAATCTACGCAACGCATGAATCGCCTTCCCGTAGGTCTGCACCGCGCTGGCCGATAGCAACGATCCCGGCGGCTGGTTCATGAACGGCATGAACTTGTCTGGAAATCCCGGCATGGTGCAGCCAATGCAGATGCCGCCGACATTGGGACAGCCTCCGATTCCGCCCATCCAGCCTCGCTTTCCCACATTGCACTGCACCACCGGTCCCCAACATCCCAGCTTTACGATGCACAGCGGCGATCCGTAGCTGTCGGCAAAATCGGCCTGCTCGTAATAACCTCCGCGATCGCAGCCTTCGTGTACGGTTTGTCCGAAGAGCCAAGTCGGCCGCAACTGCTGATCCAGCGGAATCATGGGAGCGCGTCCCGCCGCCATATAAAAGAGGTACAGCAGTGTCTCCGTCATGTTGTCGGGCTGAACCGGGCATCCGGGAACACACACGATGGGAATATCGGCGCTCGATTTCCAGCTCCACCCCAGATAATCAGCCAGGCCCATCGCTCCGGTGGGATTTCCCTGCATGGCATGAATGCCGCCATAGGTGGCGCAGGTGCCGGCAGCTACAACGGCCCACGCGCGCGGCGCAAGACGATCAATCCAATCGCAAGTGAGAATCGGCTGGCCGGTGGCGGCGTCGGTTCCCATCGCGGCCCAGTAGCCTTCCTTCTTGTTCGTCTCGTCGGGGATGGAACCTTCTACTACGAGAATAAAAGGCGCGAGCTTTCCTTCCGCCGCCTGATGAAAAGGCTTGAGGAAGTCATCTCCGTTAGCTGCGGCGAGAAATGGATTGTGGAAATTGACTTTGGGTATCCAGGGAATTCCGCCAAGAACGATGTCTTCGATACTGGGCTGGGTGGCAGCGGTCATGGCGATGGTATCGCCGTCGCACCCGAGACCAGCCGTTACCCATAGAACATCGATCTCTTCGATATTCTTAGAGGTGCCGCTCTTGCTCTCCTGGTCCCCCATTAACAATTCCCCTTAGCAGCCCGGCCAGGCGAATCCAAAGAGATAACTGACCTAGAACGCCGGACGACATGTCCTGGTTACTTGCACTCGATTGTTCGCTGGTAGACGCGGGGTATTGTACTCTGTTCGATCGCTAAAGGGTCTCAGGAAGTTACGAAGCTCGCCTCGAATAAATATGGTGCAACTGCAGGAATCTATCTGGCTCTGTTGACATCCTGACGTGTGCCGCCCCCCGAAGGGGCTCGATTCGATTTTTCTCATACCCAGGACTCCGCCCGCCTATGGCGGACTGCGTCCTCGGCTATCTTGTCGCCGTCCCGCCGAGCGGGACTCGATCGTCCGCCCTCTTAACGGTTTCCGAACCTCCATATTTCTGCCGGGATATCTAACGAACGCCAACCTATCTCATAAATCGATACCGCATTGATTTGTGTCAGGGCCTGGCTTTAGCCGGGCCGACAAGCACGCTGTTTGTCCCGGGCTTTAGCCCCTGCAAGAAGGCCCTCAGGGGCTAAAGCCCAAGTCCGGGGTGCGCCGTTTGCGGCACGTCTGAAGACGTGCCCTGACACAAGTCGCGACTCTGTACGAGTTGACACAGATCGCGACTCTGTACGACACAGGTCACGACTTCGCACCGCCTGACACGACCGCAACTACATACGATTTATGAGATGGGTCCTGATTATGAGGCAGGTTCCAGGAACGAAACAAATCGCGCTGAAACGCGAAACCGTCAGGTCTCCCTTTTGCCTTAGTCGACATCTTACTTGGCTGGAGGTGGGAGGATTTCCATGAAAACATTTCGGATTGCAAGAAATATTATGGGCGTCGCCGGACTACTGGTGGCGGGATACCTGGTGTTGACGTCACTTCCTGACATGGGCCGCTACATCAAAATGAGCAACATGTAGGTTGACGTAATTTGGAGCCAGCCTGAAGGGCTGGCTCTACCTCAGCTCTCGCGCCCGCCAAGCGCCAAGTCTTCGGCGATGTTAGCATCGTGCTCTTCGAGCTCGGCCATCAATCCATCGTCGGTCAAATCCAGCGGACGCGAGTTTTCCCAATCGCGATGGACGACGGTATGCAGCCGGTCCATGACCTCCTGGTCCCGCACCTCGATAGCCAGTTCGCGACGGCTGTCGAAGCTGCCGGGCGCAAGATTGATCGATCCGATGATGGCCCGGACGCCGTCGGCAAACAGTAGCTTGGCGTGCAGCTTCAGTCCTTTGAGCTTGTGCACCTTGATTCCGACATCGTCCATGATGCGCATGCCGCCAACCGCTTCCACCAGCTTCTCCTTCTTCAGCTTATGCGGAGGTCGGGCCAGCACGTGCACCTTCACGCCCCGTCCCTTGGCCCTTACCAGCCGTTCAATGATGACGGGATCCTGATAGCGCTCATTCTGCACCCAGAGGGAGTGCTTGGCCTCATCGATAAATTGTCCGATCCGCTGGCGCCCGTTGCCGATGCACCAGATCATGTGAGAATGTTCGCCGGGGTTGAACGCTTTCCGGTTCCAGTCGGCGTCGAAGCATTCGGCGATTTCGCACACTTCGTGGGAATGTGCGGTGACTACGGCGTAGTCCCGGGTTTCGGTGAGATTTTTCGTTTCCCAGTTCAGCGACTGGACGAATGCCATCTTGTCGTCGACGACCATCGACTTCTCGTGGGTTACGTCGAAGGCGGGATTGCTGTCGATCACTTCGATCGCGGCTTCGGTCAAAATCTTTCGCGTGTCGTCGTTTTCCTTCTCCCCGCTGCGGCGCGTGGGGTTGAGCATGACCCGAACCTTCACGCCCCGGCGGTGGGCCGCGATCGCGCGCGTGCAAGAGCCGGGGAGCGGAGAAAAGGAACATCTTGATCCGCAGAGATTTCTGGGCATGATCGATCGCGTCGAGTATGGGCTGCGCCGAATCGTCGGGTAAGACAACGAGATAACGGGACATATCAGTTTCCTCGCCAACCTGTCCGGCAGCGGTTCTTCCAGATGCTTTCTGGGCTGTGAACAGAGGTGAATCATGATGAAGCCTTCGCCGAGGCCGCGTCAAACTGGGTGCGATGCAGACCGGCGTAGATTCCGTTCAAGGCCATCAGTTCGTCGTGATTGCCGCTTTCCGCTACCACTCCTCCGCTGATCACGATGATCTTGTCGGCATCGCGGATGGTGCTGAGCCGGTGGGCAATCGTGATCACGGTACGGCCCTTCATCAGCCGCTCCAGGGCCTCGATCACCACCTTCTCCGATTCGCTGTCCAGAGCGGCCGTAGGCTCGTCGAGCAGCAGAATCGGGCTGTTGCGTACCATCACGCGGGCGATTCCAATGCGCTGACGCTGGCCTCCGGAAAGAGTTGAACCACGCTCGCCGACCATGGTCTCGTAGCCCTTCGGCATGCGCGCGATGAATTCGTCGGCATTGGCTAATTGCGCTGCGTCAACAATTTCCTCGCGCGTGGCGTTAGGACGGCCAAAGGCGATGTTCTCCAGGATCGTGCCCCGGAACAGCACCGTGTCCTGCAGCACGTAGCCGATCTGTTCGCGCAGCGGGTTGACCTTGTAATCGCGAACATCGCGGCCATCAATCTTCACGACTCCCTTAGTGGGATCGTAGAAGCGCGGGATCAGGCTGACCACCGTAGATTTGCCGCTGCCGGTGGGTCCGACGATGCCCACCATCTGTCCGGGCTCAATCTTGAAGCTGACGTCGTTCAGCACCGGAGTGTCGGCGCTGTAGCCAAAGGCGACGTGCTCGAAGACGATTTCGCCCTTCAGGAATCGGGGCGAGGCAGCGTCCTCGCGCTCCGGCAGGATGGTGTCGGTCTCGCAGAATGGCCCGCACGCGTTCGACTCCCACTGCGGCTTGCGCGATCGCGTTGGTGGTGGTCGCCAGATCCTTTACCGGCTTGAAGAACTTGGTGAGGTAGGAGAGATAAACGGTCAGCGCGCCGACTGTCATCGCATCCCGCAAGGATGAGCGCCGCGCCGCGCCACAGCACGATGGCCGTGCAGAAGGCGACGGTAATGGTGACGATGGGCGACAGCAGCGACTTCACCTTGCGCGCCGATCAAAGCTGCATTGACCGTCGCCTGGCTGACCTGGTTCAGCGCTTCCTGTTCCATGTCCTGGCGTCCGAAGGCCTTCGATGACCTGCATCGACTCCAGTCCCTGCTGGACGACCGCGACGATTTCGGACTCTTCTTTTCGCACCTGATGCGTTGCCTTCTTCACCGCCTTCTTAAAGCGCGAAATGAAAAAGAGCAGGAAGGGCGTTACGGCGACAGCGATCAAGGTGAAATCCCAGTTCAGCCAGAACATCAGGCCCAGCATGGAGACGATGGTCAGCAGGTCGATCAGAATGTTGAGCGTCGACGAGGAGGCGAAGTCCTGGATGGTCTCGATGTCAGTGGTGATGGTGCTGAGCAGATTGCCGGTCTGGTGGGTGTCGTAGTAGCCGAGCGAAAGCCGTTGCAGGTGATGATAGGTCCGCATGCGCAGATCGTGCGCCACCCATTGGCCAACGCTCTCGGTGAAGTAGTTGTCGATGTAGCTGGCCACCGCGCCCAGCAGCGCGATCAGGATGAAGGCCAGAGCCGCCAGCCCGGCAACCTGCAACTTGTTGCCATGATCCAGCATGGGCCTGACAATTTCGTCCAGGCCGTGCGGCAGCTTGTGATTGCCGACTACGTTGTCGATGATGATCTTCAGCGGCCACGGGCTGGCGAGACTCATGGCCGTCTCCACCAGCATGGCCAGCAGGATGATGAGGAGCTTGAAGCGGTAGGGACGAATTAATTCACGAATCAGCCGTAGCATGAGAGGGCCCTTTACCTGGGGATGCTCTGATCTCAAAGCGAGGTCCCTCAGCGGCTAAAGCCGCAATGATTTGGCAGCCTTTACGGACGGCGTAAAGGCCGTCACCTTCAAAAAGCAACCTCAATCAGAGTTTCCTTAGAGCCAAGTCAGAGCAGCCTCCGGGGTATGCCGAAAAGCGCCAGTGCATTTTCGCTCGAAATGGGTTGTTTGCAAACAGGTAAATTGACGCGGACAGACGCGCCGGCAAGCATTTGCCAGCGCGTAACCCTCCGTTAGACCAAGGCCCGCATTCTTACAATTTCAATCGTCTCAAAACAGCCGTCCGACCCTGAAGAAGAACTTGTGATGACCGGTATCGCCGTAGGCGTAAGCTGCCTCAACCGGGCCGAAGATCGTGTTAACGACCACGCCGGCCGCGGCGTCGGTGGGGAAGCCGGAAGCAGTATTCAACATGGTGTGTGGCGCTCCGTAAACCTGCGCGGCCTCATAGACTCCCAGGAAATAGATACCGCTGCCCAGCAGCGGTGGCAGCTTCGCCACTTGCCGTATATATCCCAACTGGAAGAGGAAGTACTTGTCCATCAGCAGCTCGTTGGTTCCGTACGACACCAAGTCTCGGGAACCTCCCAAAGAGAACTGGGGGATGCCGGTTTCGTGGTTGAATGTGGTTCCAGCAGTTCCGGCCAGAAACACTGAGGATGGTTCGTTCAGCCTGAAGAAAACCTCTCCGTCGCCTTCGAGTACGGGAAACGGTTTGGGCGCTTCCGGACTGGCGTTATACCAATAAAAATCACTCTGGAAGCTTTGTCCCGCTCGGGGAATTACAGGATCGTCGAGGCGATCCAGCCGGTATTGGATTCTGGTTGCGCCGTAGCCACCAGAAACATTCGAAAGCTCGCTTCGCGTTTCCGATTTGCCGTTCGAAGTCTTGCCATCCACCTTCGTAACCGACACGCAGTTCGCCAGTGTTTCCGAACTGATAGCCCACGTCTACTCCGCCGCCCAAAGTGGTAGCGCCGATAAGTGGCCGTCAGTTGGTTGTTGTCGTACAAGTAGATGGGATTGTTATCGGCCAGTACCCGGGGCGCAACGAACCAGTGAGTGAGCGGAGTGAAGGGATGGTAATACTCCGAATTCAGGCCATAGTCGGAGAACAGGATGAAGTCGGTGCGCCATTCCGAGCGGAAGCCGCCAAAATCAAGAAACGTAATGCGTGCTCCCATGTCGAGAGTAACGTTTTTCAAACTGGATCCATCGATCAGGATGAGCGGCCGAACGATGGGCGGCCCATAGGTATTTTCCTCGGTCTTTACCAGGAGGCCCTGCTGGCCGTTCCGCTCCTCGAATGAGTAGCTGAGTACCGAAAATCGGCCAAAGCCCTTCAGGCGCATGATGGCCTGGTCCAGTTGGTCGGAGTCGAGAGGCTTGCCGATCAGGCCGGCCATCTGCTCTTCCACGCGCCGCGAAAGATCGGCATTGACGCCGTCCACGGCTATGAACATCGGAACTGGATCCTGAAGACGCCGGGATGCGCGCTCGGCCAGATACTGGTTCCAGGTAGCGTCATCCACCTGCGAGGGTCAAAAGGACTTTGGACTTCTCCTCAGCTGCGTCATATCCCGCCTTGATAATCGCGTCAGCATCGTCGAAACTTAACGCGCCCCATTTCTGTACTGGCACCGAGACGAGTATGTCGGCTTTTTCCATGTTCTGCAGTTCATTGGCCGAGATCATGACCGACAGCGACTGGCCAAGGACCGAGAAGGTGGACAGATTAGCGTTGGGAAGCATCGGCGCCTCGGCCAGGTGAATCGCCACCGTCAGGTCTGCTCCCATATCTTTGGCTACGTTGACCGGAATGTTATTGAGCAATCCGCCGTCGGCGTAGATGGCATCTTTGGTGCGGACGGGGGTGAAGATTCCGGGCAGCGACATAGTCGACCGCAGGGCCAGGGACAACGATCCGCTGCGAAAAACCTTGGGCTTTTCAGTGACCAGGTCGGTGGCTACGCAGGCGAACGGTGTGGGCAGGTCGTTGAAGCTCTTGATCTCTGAGTACGGCGCCGCGATCTTGTCGAGAACCAGCGAGACCTGTTGGCCGGAGTTGAAGCCCTCGGGAAATTGCACTCCCTTGCGCAATCCAAATTCGAGGCTGTTGGGATAATCGCGGGCGTCCTCTTTGCGGCGGAATGCGAGGTCATTAAAGGGCGTCTGCCCCGCCATCACTTCGTCCCAGGGGATACCGTTCACGATCTGACGCATCTCAGCGGCATTGTGTCCGGTGGCGTAAACACCGCCGACCAAACCGCCCATGCTGGTACCGGCGATGTAGTTAATCGGGATGTGATGTTCTTCCATCCAGGTGATGACGCCGACGTGAGCCAGGCCGAGAGCTCCGCCGCCTTGCAGCACTAAACCGACGGAGGGATATTTCGTCTTGGCCGGCTGCCCCTGGGTCGTGGTATTCGCTGGGGCTGCGGCGGCATTGGAAGACTGGGCGGCAACCCATGCATTCGCCCCTAATAAGATCCACAAAAAAACGAAATAAATGCTGCGTTTCAGAAGCATAGCGTGACCTCTCTAGCGACCGGCCCATGATGTACAAAGCGTTACGTTGGCGACTCGACACAACTGATCCTGGAGGCGGGTAACCCGATGCCGCTCACCCAGCGTCTTCCCGGCGTCGTCAGGGCAATTCGGCCACCGGCGGTCGCAGATGCCCGATGATCACCCTTCCACCTTGCCCGGATATTGCTTGAACATCTTGGAAATCGCGTTATTGACCTGGCTCACCAACTTGTTCGGATCGTGGGCGGCCAGGTTCTGCTGCGACATGCCGCGCCACACCAGCTTCTTGTTAGCGGCGTCAATCAGGTCGACCACTAACTGGCCTTTGTGGATCGTGACCGTAGTGTTGCCGTACATGCCTGTCAGCATGGACCCGGAGAAACTCGGATCGAAAGGTGGAACGCCGCCCGTGGCGTTGTACAGCGGATCATTGGAGTAGAGGGTGGAATCCTGATCGATCGAGCCGTACACCTGGATAATCAACCCGGGATTAGCGTTGATTTCGACCTTCTGCAGCCCGCGCTGCTTCAGTTCGTCTTCGATAGCGCCTACGATGTTGGCGGCGAGCATGGGATGAGCCACGGCTCCGTGCGGAGCCCAGGCGAAGGTTTTGAATTGAGAGAAGTTGAGCTGCTTGTCATAGACCACATGGATCTTCTGAGCTTGCACGGCGAGGGAGCAGCCCACGACGAGCAGGAAAGCAAGCAGCGCATGCAAGGAAGTTCGAGCGCTAAATCTAGACACCGTGGGCTCCTGTACAAATAAATTCGCCAGTCATGATTCTGTCACGCCGCGGCTCATTCTGGCTGTTCACCGTAGCGCAAGGGATTCGGGCCTAGCGTCTTCCGCCAAAGCCGCCACCGCCGCGTCCGCCCCAACCACCGCCGCCGCGATCAAACCCTCCGCTGGAGCGCTGGTATTGCGAGAAGCGTTGGCTCTGTTCGGCGCCGCGCTGACGGTCCTGGGCTTCCTTGTTCAAGTCGCCATAAGAAGAACTGCCGCCGGACTTATACCCGCCGGATCCAGAAGAAGGATGTTGCTGACTTTGCGCTTTCTGCTGATCGGCAGAGTAGTTGGGATTGCTTTGGGCTTTCTGCTGATCTGCAGAGTAATTCGGATTGCTTTGGGCCTTCTGCTGGGCCGATGAGTAGTTCGAGTTAGTGGTGCTGGTGGGATGCGACTGGGAGTAACTCTGCGCCGAAGTTGTGGTCGGCTTCTGCACGTCGTTCCAGCTTCCGTTGTCATACTTCTGCCAGCCCGAACCGGTGTTCTTGTAAACGTTGCCATCATGGCCGGCATACATGTCGCCGTTCGAGGTCTTCCCTGCCGCGCTATTGCCGTACGCGGTGCTGGTGGCCGCACCTTTTCCACCCGCCGACGTCTGCACCGTTCCGGCCGAGCCGTAAGCGTTGCTGGCATGTTGCGTGTAGGCGGTGTTGCCATTCTTGCTGACTACCGATTGCCCCCACGATCCATAGGCGTTCGATCCCTGGTGGGTTGCGCCATAGGCCCCGGTGTAAGGGTTGTAAGCTTCGCCGACGGCTTGCTTGCCATAGGCGGTGGAGGTTGTCGCTCCGCGAGCGTAGGTGCCGGTGTTGGGATTGTAAGAAGTCCCCCAGTGCGCGCTGCCATACGGTCCATAGGCCGCGCCTCCATAGCCGTAAGCTCCGGTATAGGGGTTGTAAGTGTGATAGCCGTAGGTTGACGCGTAGGGATAGTAATAACCGTGATAGGCGTAAGGCGGATAGTAATAGCCGGTGCCGCTGCACACGATAGCTCCCACGGTTGCACCCATGATAAAGGCGCCCATGTATCCGGCGGTGTAGCTGGAATTCACATAGCCATCGGTAGCGACCACCTGAGTCACATAGGTCACGTTATAGACAGGCGAGCTGGCCGGAATCGTGTAGATCACCTGAGGCACGGTTTGCGCTACCTGCCATGGTCCGGAAGGACTGGAGGAAACAAACCACACAGCCTGATAACACAAGTAGTACTCCGTACCGACCTGAATCACCTTGTTGGGGGTGTTAGTGGCATACATCATCGTCGTGCCTGTGATCGGCTGGAACTGCGGCTCGCCGACGTAGGAGACTTTTACGGCGGCGGCTGCCTGTGCCGCATTCACGGTCGCAGTGGTGGGAATCTGCGCGATCAGCACCGCGTCTTCGGCTTCCGGCGTGCCTGGCACCGAAGCCAAAACTTTTCCAGCAGGATTGCCCGGAGGGATCTGAGCAAAATCAGGAGGCAGGCTGTACGTGGCAAATGTCCACGGGCCGAGCAGGGGATGCGTGGTGGTAAACCAGCGTCCCGAGGTCAGGAAGTAATAGGCTCCGGTCGGGGTGTACTTGAATACCGTGCTCTCGGTATTCGATCCGTACGACAATTGCGTGCCGGGAATGGGAGTCCACTGCGGCTGGCCGCCGAAGACAACGATTTCCGCCGGAGTGGCGCTGTAGTACACCGTGGGAAAAGTGGCAGCACTGCCTGGAGGCGGCGGAATGAAGCTCTTCAGGTCCGCGAAGTTCGCATTCAGCGGAACCTTCGACATCTGCTTCGGCAGCTTGGTGGTCGGAGTCCAGGTGCCTTGCAGGCTGGAAGACGTGAGCCAGCCCTTGCTGTCGAAGAGGTAGTAATTCGAACTTCCCTGCTCGGCGAACACCGGCCAGTTCGCATTCACAATGAACTGCAAATTGGAATCTGCGATGGGCTCCATAATCGGAGCGCCATTCACCAGAAGCAGGATCGCCGGTTTCATGCTGATAAAGATCGTCGGCGGATCGTTGTTCACCGATGCCACTGTGGGCGGTGCCTCGCCCTTCTTCACGCTGGCCACCAGCCGGTCGAGGGAAATCGTCATGGTCGCCGACGGATTGAGGAACGTCTTCATCAGCTCGGTCATCTGCGCGGTAGTGGCAGGGTCGAGCGATGGAAAAGAAAGACTCGTAACCTGGGGATTGCTCAGGAAGACCGTGTGGTCGTCCATATTCACGGCCGACTGCATCTGCATGGTCACCACGCCGACGTGGCTTTTCCCGCCGGTCGGGGTAATGGTGAACGCCAGCCGTGCATCCACTTCCTGGTAATTCTTCCAGTCGTCGACTTGCGGCTGGTAAAGGACCAGCTTTCCGCCAGGCTTGCTCAGTTGCCGGGGCCAGCCCGCGTCTTGCGCCCAGGTAGCCATCGCCGACAGCAGAACGAAAACGAATGCTGCGATTACCGTTGTAGAAGTTTTTGATCGCACGACATCCCCCTCATCAAGTTTGCGTAACGAACGATTCTGTCTTCCCCAAAGTAACGAACCGGAAAAGATACCAGAGCGTGGGAGGGATACTCCGAAAGATCCATGCCGGGCAACTCGCACGTGAGCACATAACGCCTACTGCGCCAAGGGTAATTCCGCGGAACTGAAGTGCCCGCCTTCGCAAGCCCGGTTAATTGCGGCCACCAGATCCGAACTGATGCGAGACTTGAAGACGTAACCGAAGGCGTCGAGATCGAAGGCAGCGCTGATGAAATCGATGTTTTCATGGACCGTCAGGAAAATAATTTTCGCCGGACAGCCGGACTTTTTCAGCCGCCGGGCCACTTCGAAACCGGTCATATCCCCCAGCGATATATCCAGAATGACGAGATCGGGTTTGAGTGCTTCGATCTGCTGCAGAACCGATGCGCCATCCGAAAAAGCGCCGACGATATCGTAGGCCGGCTGCAGCAGGTCGCTCAGGGTCTCCAAAACCTCCGGGTTGTCGTCTGCCAGTAAGAGCCGTATGGAACTCAACGGGGTCTCCACTTAGGCAAGCCACGCGCACTCATCGCGAACCTGCCTAGGCGTAACGCTACCAACAAGCGGGGCAACTGCCTACTGGCAAAACTACTATGCTTTGCATGGAAAATGAGGCTAGCTAGGAAGGGGTCATCTGACGCTTGATGGCGTATTCAAGGAGTTCTGCATTAGTTTTGACGCCCAGAGTCTCCATCATGCGGTATTTGTGAAAGGCGACGGTTCCGGGTTTCAGGTCCAGGACGTTGGCAACTTCCTTCATCGACATGCCCTCGGCAAGCAACTGAAGGATCTCGCTCTGACGCTTGGTGATGCGCTTTTCTTCGGCGTGAGGCTTGCCCTGGTTCAGCAGGAAGGTAACCGTCTCTCGGGCAATCAAGGGCGAAAGATACGATTCGCCCTGTACTACCTTGCGTATGGCAATGATGAGTTCCTCGGCTGCGGAATGTTTCAACACATAGCCCGAAGCGCCCCGCCGGAAAGCTTCCGCCGCCACTTCAGCGGCAGCGTTCATAGTCAAGTACACCAGCTTTACCGCAGGCAGTTTCAGCTTGATTTGCTCCCCTGCATCCAGGCCGTTGAGACGCGGCATGGTGATATCGAGGATGATGACATCGGGCTTGAGTAATGCCGCGGACTTTACCAGGCTGCGACCGTCGGTCACGATGTCGACCACTTCAAATTCCGGTTCCAGCAGGCCTTTGCAGGCGTCGGCCAGCAGCCGGTGATCGTCTGCAATGAGTAAACGGGCCATCGGTTTGCGTTCCATTCAGATGCCTCTGGGCACGACGTTCCGGCCTGCGGCGGCCGATCGAGTGTCACAAACAGAATTGCTGCACTGCAATTACAAGTTACGTAACGACTGGGGCCTGGCCGAGTCAACTCGCGCAGCTGGCACGCGAAGTCCGAAGCTGTTGGATTGGCGACTCCAGTCTACCTCCTGCGGCCGAAGTCTGGAGGGAAAATGGGAATGTTTGGGATGAACGCAATGACGATTGCATGACTCCGGCGTTGGGAGGCCGGCAGGGAAAATCGGAAGTCGATTTTTCGTCGCGTTGCGTCGAGGGAAACTCTGATCAGATCAAAGCGAGGTCCCACAGCGGCTAAACAGTTTGCTGAAAAAACCCGGAACCGCAGATTTCTCGGCCGTTGAAGCCGCCAACGGATGACAAATTTAAGAGACTTGCAACGGCACAGCTGAAGCTGCGCCCGTTCAAAACCGTTTCTAATCGAGTTTTTCAGCAAACTGTAAAGCCGGACGATTTTGCTTGTGCTTAACGGAGGGCCTGAAGCTTCCCACTTCAAAACAAGCCTTAATCAGAGTTTCCCTACGGCTTGATTGCGGGCAGTTGAGAAGCGATCTGCACGTTGAAGAGGCTATCCAATCGCCGGTCCAGCTGCATGAACAGGGCGGCTTTCGTTCCGGGCAGCGCTTGCTCGAACTTAGGAAGATACTGCAGGCGAAGACTAATGACGGTCTGGTCAGACTGGGCCAACAATCGTGTGAGGCTGTCTGCCTGATCGGGGTCATGGTCTTGTAAATCTTTGCATACTCTTTAATCATCCCGAAGCGGACGTCGTTGACTTTGCGGACTTCGGCGGCATATTGGTCATACAACGGCCAGAAAGCCGCAGCTTCGGAGTCGGTGAACTGCATATTCTTGGTGATCAGTTGCTTGGCCTCAGCCTGCAGATTTTTTCTTAGCAACGCGACGTCTTTGTCGTTCACCGTCGGCAATGGAGTGCTGTAGGTTTGCGCGGACACCAGAGGCTGGAACAGCACGCACATAGCGGCCAGGAGAAATACCTGCAGGCTACCGTTCATGGCGGCGGGTCTTTTCTTCAGCATTCCTTCTCCTTGGTTAGCATCGCCGATGTGCGACCGACCGGCTCGGTTCCACTGATCATTAGCCTACTCCCGATGCGAATTCTGGTTGGCTTTTTCCTGCCAGCTAATCACTTCCATGGCTACCAGCCGCGCCAGCATCACGGCCAGATAAAGCTGACCGGTCAGAGCTTCTGTGATAGCGAGATTGCGCGCGATCGGCCGCACCGGAGTGATGTCTCCGTAACCTAGCGTGGTCAGAGTGACGAAGCTGTAGTAAGCCCAATCCTGCACCGTGGACAATTCTCCGGAGGAATAGTTAAACGATCCCGGTACCAGAGCCGCTGCGATGTGGTAAGCATGGGCCCAGCCGATTCCGAACAGCAGATAAACGGCGATTGCGCCTTGGATTCGCAAATGCGTTACCGGGCCGGTGCTGAAAACCTGCACCAGCAGAATCAGAGCGATGATCAGGATGGCCAATAGTGTCCAGGTGTCGCCCCACAGCTGGAGCTTGGGAGTCTCCTTCCACAAAGCCAGCCAGCGGACAACCAGCGCCACCGTGGCGACGACGCACGCGACCACGAATAACTTGCGTTGCCCCCAGGCGATGGCGACACCCGAGATCAGCATCAACGTAAATGCGATGTCGCTGTATAAGCGAAGGTCGTGCTTAGCGAAGCCCAGCGAGGGCAGCAGGAAACCGGTAAATACCAGCAGCAGCAGGAAGAATGACAGGTTGGCTTGCGATTGCCAGCTCTCGTGGATGAGCCCGCGGGCCCTCTTACGCATAGCGCCAGCCTTGAGCTTCATCGCATGCTCCTGCACTCGCATTGATTTGAGACTACGGTCCCACGATCGGCACTACAACGAAGACAACCCTCTCCGCGGCCAGTGCAGCCGCGTCGCTACGCTTTATTCTTGGAGGCGGGCATCTTATCTATTTGCTGACCCGCACATCTAGCGATGGTCCAGCCCAACTTACTTTCGTAAGGTTCTTCCGAATACGCAGTTTTCGCTGGTGAAAATTCCAAAATGGGAAACCGCTGTGGACCCACCCCTTGGTCCGTTACAGCGCGCCGAGAGCCCCGAGACGTACCCAAGTACTTCCGCCGGCCTCGATCACGCGTAGCGGGCCTTAGAACGCTCGTAAACGGCATTCCTTAAAGCGGTCGATCTAGCACATTACGGGCGCATCGTTAAACCATTAATAACCTATGATAACTTGGCATATAAGTGCCATTCAGCTCGACTTGCCGCCTCGCCAGTTCCTCGCGTCCAAAGTGGCAGCCGGGGCCGAAACTTCCGGCCCCGTTACCGACATCGGTTTTTATGTTCCGGCGATGCCTTTGTTCTGCAGCACTCTGACTACGACGCGCCGGTTCTCGGCCTGGCCTTCGGCAGTGGTGTCAGGAGCCACTTGTTTGCTGGTTCCCATCGCGCCCGGAGCCAGTACGTTAGTCAGGGGAATGTGGCATTGCTGATCCAGGAAGTCGGTGACGTTGGCCGCCCGCTCCTGGCTGAGCTTCTGGTTCAGAGCAGCGGAGCCCACGGCCGATGCGTAGCCCTTTACTTGAATAACGTAGCCAGTGACCGTCGTCGCCTTCTTGCAGAGCGCCATCAATTGAGGGTCATATTTTGGATCAACCGAGACTTGCCCGTTGGCGAAGTAAACCGTGACCTCGTCCCAGATGTTGTACTCGGCCAGCTCGCCGAAGCGCTTATTGACGGCAGCAATTGCAGCTTGGTTGGCGGCTAGCTTGGCCTGTGCCGCTGCCATTTCCTGCTGCTGCTGTGCCATAGCAGCTTGTTCTTTCTGGATTTGCGCTTCCTGCTTGGCTTCCTGCGCCTTTTGCGCCTGCTCCTGCTGCTCCACCGGGGCTACGCCCGCTTGAATGTCGGTAGCCGTCTGCAGGCTCTTGCCGTTGAACTTCACGGTGTTGGCTACCAACTGGTTCTGCGGGTTGTAGTTTCCCTGCACTGTGACTTGCAGGCCGGGCACCAGAGCGGTTACGCCCATCTGCTTCCTGCGCGCATGAAACAGGCCTGACTCGTCTTCCACGCTGGTGAAGTCGTTGAGAACGACGACCACGTTGCCGTCCTGGGTCTGAACGGTCATGGTGCCGCCACTGCGTCCGTTGATGACTCCCTGGACTTGAGCGCTCTGCGCGCCGGCAACGCCACACATCAACACCAGCGTTGCCAGGGTCAGCGCTATGAAAATCGCGATCTTTGTATTCTTGCTGTTGGTCATAATTCTCCTCTTAATTCAATAGCTGTCCCGATTGTTCGGGTAACGGAAACCGACACTTCGATCGGACGGCTGCGGCAAACTCCATACAGTCGTTATTTTGGAACGGTCCTTAGGAACTGCGACAGCGCATTGTTTTCTTGCTTCGGAGCCACGTAATAGCGCTTTCCATATTAGGAACTCCGTCTCGTCCGTGATACTGGCAAAAGTAGTAGAGGGGCTACTAAGTTTTCTGAACAGACTACAGGCGGGGTATGTACTGACTTGACATCAGCTTTTTATTGTCGCGGGACAGGTATTTCTGCTAGTTATGCTCGGTCGGGCCTCCGCCGTAGGATCGGCATACCTTTGCAAAACCGTCTCTGCCCAACTTGCAGCGACAAGGAGATTGAGCCGTGCGCACAAAATCAAGTTTTCTTAAAGTCACCTTTAGCGTTGCAGTTCTGGCGAGCCTGCTGGTGTTAGGCAGCGTTCCCGGATTCTCGCGGGAAAAGAATGAGACCATCGACGCCACTGCCTGGGGTACCAGTACTCAACTCGGAAGAAACATTGGCATCACGATCATCATCTACCAGTACTCCACACCCGCGGACGAAGATGTTCTGGTCGAGGCTTTCCAAAAGGGCCAGAACCAGGGACTGGTGAACGCCCTGGAGAAGATGAAAGCGGTAGGCCGGATCTCGATTACCGGAACTCTCGGCTATGACCTCAGCTTTATCAAGTTGATCGATACGCCAACCGGCAGGACGATCCGCTTCGCCACCAACCGCCCCATCCGTTTCGGCGAAGCTTACTACGACACCCAGAGCCAGTATTACAACCTGACCGCCGGCGAGATCAACCTGAACGATCAGGACAAGAGCAAGAGTAACGGCGTGTTGTATCCGGCCGCTCAGTTGACCATCGGCGATGACGGTCAATTTAATCTCAACCTCAACAAGAATCCGTGGAGACTGGGCAACATCCTCGATTGGGCGGGAACACCCGGCGAGAACTAACGATCAGTCTCATAATCGCGGGAGCTGAGACTTGTATCAGGGCACGGCTTTCAGCCGTGCCGAAAATACTTCTTCCGCGATGGGCTTTAGCCCCTGCTCTCAGCGGCTGAAGCCGTTTTCTTGAAGCTCAGCTATGGCACGACTCGAAGTCGTGGCCTGATACAAACCGGATCTGTGGCAAGTGAGGAGCCTTATGAAAATGCAGTGTCGCCTCGTTCCTGTATTACTTATCCTCTCGATGTTCGTACTGGCCAACCTTGCGACGGCTCAGTCCAAAGGAAAGTACGTTTGCGATGAACCGGATCCGCAAAGCCTGTGCACGGCAGATAACACCTGCCCAGCGTCGGGCCCCTGCACCGTCGACATCAAGCGGCAAGGGATGAGCGGCGCCACGGCAACTCCAGGCTTTCCCAAGGCCAAGGGCAACTCCCTTTTCTGCGTGAAGCCGGGCACGACGGTGACCTGGCAATCTTCGGCGAAGAATACCGGATTCGTCATCGACTTCGGCCCGTCGTCCCCGTTTGATCCGCCGGATGCCATCATCGGCGGAAGCAAAAAACCCGTGCCGGTGGTAGCCAAGCGGCCGGGATGCTTCAAGTATTCCGTAGGTGGTTGTGTTTCAGGAGCTACCTATGGCATGTGCGGCTCAGGCACAGCCGAGGCTATCGTCATGGGAGGAAAGTAAGCCGGGCCTGGAGAGAGGTCTCAGAGTCGGTGCCGACCAAACGGCCCTTCGCCGCCGACCACGAAGGTTCGCTTTTTGAGAAACGCGTCGAAGCACCACTGGAAAGGTCTAGCCTAGCCGACTTGTGGGGACTAATCTCACCGCGGCACTTCGACGACATGCCGACGATTCGGCCGAGCGGCGAGCAGCCTGTTCTAACCAAGCCTTCGCCGCCAGCCTCAGCCGTATCCCGCGCCAGTCAGGATGCGATGCTGTTTACCGATAACGCAGCGCAGCTAGGGCCACAACTCGCCGTCGAAACGTCCAAAACTGCTGTCTTGGACGCCGAACAAGTTACGTCGATTGCCAACGCAGTTGGAATGAGCCGATAAACTAGGGCGCGGCGTTGCCCGCGCGCCGAATCGGGCTATCGCCTCAGGAACTCACCGATTACGACCGCCAACGACGGGCTAGCAATGATGTTGTAGTGAGTCGTGCCGGGAAGGATGGCCAACTGTGCCATCGACCTCATCGATCCGTCTAGTCCGGCGTCCCGTTGTGCGCCACCGAGAGCCTTGTAGAATTCAACGATATGCTCGGCGCGAATGGCATCTGCATCGGCAAAGACCAAAAGTGTCGGTTCCTTGAGAGCCTTGACCTGCGCTGACCAGTCAAATGGCGTGCTGGCCAGTTCGCCCATCTTTTTGAACGACGTTTCCCAGTTCGTCTTCGGGTACATCGTCGCAAGTGGTGACGTTTTGACGCTGTCTGCAAGCATCGGTGCGTTCTTGCTCATCTGTGCGAACGCGGCAAGCACTTCCGGATAGAATCCGGTTTGGGCCATCGCAGAGGAAATCACCACCAGGTGATCGACGACTTCGGGATGTCGTATAGCAGTTTGCAATGCGACACCTCCACCGAATGAATAGCCGACCAAATCAATTTTCCCCAGCTTCAGGTACGCGACCAGCGCTGCTACATCATCGGCCAGTGCTTCAACACGGTAAGGACGATCGATGTCGGCGGTGTTTCCATGTCCTTGCAAATGCACCGCAATCACCTGACGGGACTTCGCCAGAGCATCGATATTAGTGCCAAAGCCTTCGAAAGCGGTGATTCCGCCGTGGAGCAGAACCATCGGCTTACCTTGGCCATGAATCTCGTAGTAGAGCTGCATGCCATGAATCGGTGCGTATCCAGTTTTACTTTCTGCGTTCATAGGAACTCCTGACGCGCTAACTCCAGTGCCAGCGACACTCGAGAGCAGCACAGTTATGAGTGTCAGAATGTTATTTCGCATAGTCTTCTCCAGTAGCCAAGTTCTGCATGTTCGGTTGCGCCTGCCTTTACTTTATGTTCAGTAGCTCGGGCGGGTGGCCCATCTTTGCATTGCGCCATGCCCACGGACGGTGCCCCATCCTTGCGTTTTTTGCAAGGGTGGGCAGCGATGCTGCCGGCGCAACTCTTGTCCGTTCTACACCGCCCCTTGTGTATGCCGTGGTCGTACTCGCCCTTCGCCTACGCGAAGGACGGGGCACCCGCATCTGTGGTGGCTCCTGCCGTTTGAAGGCTGGGCCACCCGCCGATGAAGATTCGCGCGGCAGTATGTAGCGTTCAAAATCCTTCGAGGGCGAGAGCCGTGATAGGCCCACCTTTGCGATGCACCTGCAAAGGATGGGCCAACCGGCTGGTGTCTTGAGCTTTACTTCTTGGGCCGCGACTCCGGCGGCACAAGACCTGCGAGGCGGTAGTACACAACGAGCTGGCCGTAGTGTTCACCGCTATGTTCGATGAGGCCGTATGCTATGTCGAGAACGCGCGCTTTCTGGTCACCGTATACGACAGTCTGCATCAGGCCTTTCTCGCCCTTTGACTGAATGGCAGCGGCGCCGTCGGCAACGGATTTCTTTACGAATGCGACGATGTCGGCCTTTGTTTTGTACTGGTCGCGCTTCGGGTCTTCTGCCGCGGGAGGCTTCTGCCCCATCACAGGATTGGTGAAGTAATACATTGAACCCGCAGCATGCAGCAATTGCTCGGCGAAACTCCGCTGCGCGGGTGTCGGCTTGAAGTCATACTTGTCCTCGGGAAAATCTTCGGCCATCGCCGTCAGCTTGCGGCCAATCTCATTCCAGGAATCGAGCACGACTTTCAATTCCGGATCGGCAGGTTTGACGGCTGCATCTTTCTTCGTCGCGTCCTGGGCATGGGCGGGGAATGCGAATGCCAGCAGGACGATAGCGAGAAACGGTATTCTTTTCATTTCTTTCTCCACGATTGAGTTTCGCGAACCAAAGCCTCAGCTTCCTATTTCGCCTGCGCCAGCTCCGCTACAACTGCGGCAACTTTATCGAGTTGCTCGTTCCAGCCCTCTAGTTGACCGCTATTTTTTGCGCTCTCCATGGGTTCACTTCCAATGAAGGTGAGTTTCGTCTGGCCGTTTCCAAAATCCTCAAAAATAACCACGTCGTGCGCATCGTCCGTGGCCTCATGTTCTATTCCATATTGCTCAGGCTCAACCTTGTTTCCCTTCGAGTCGGAAAAGTACATGGAGTAAACGATCTTCTCGTGCAGAACAATCTCGTGGTATTCCCCAGCATTCCAGCCCTCCTGCCCATCCGGCGTTCTCATGCAGTAGAGAAATTTTCCTCCTACGCGAAAATCCATCTCGCAAGAAGGCGCAGTAAAACCCTTCGGCCCCCACCACTGCATCACATATTTCGGGTTGGTCCACGCCTCCCAAACCAATGCGCGTGGGGCATCAAAAACTCTAGTGATAACCATCCGCTCAGTCTCGTTAACCGTGTTTTTTGTCATCTCCGACCCCCTCTTTTTTCATTTGATTCACAACCACATCCAACTTGTCGAAACTCTCTTCCCAGAATCGGCGATAGCTAATCGCCCAGTCGCTGACCGTCTTGATCGCCGCTGGCCTAAGCGTGCACACGCTCTCTCGTCCACGCTTCGTCTTGATTACAATCCGCGCCCGCACCAGGTAGGCAATATGTTTTGAAATCATCTGCTGCGAGAGTGCAAACGGTTCCGTCAATCCATGCACAGAGGCAGGCCCATGGGAGAGTCGTTCGATCATCGCCCGGCGGGTTGGATCAGACAGAGCCGTAAATGTTGTACCTAATTTATCCACAACCATATGGTAGTGGATTTTCGGCCGATGTCAAGTGTGAATTTTGCGATTCGTGATTTCCGTCCCGAGTCTCTTAACCCTGACACCTGCGCTGATTGATACTCTGCGCTGGAGCGAGCCGGCAAGGGTTATGGCGCTGGCATCAGGGGCAGGAGGAATGCGGATTGTCTCTGGAACCTTCTTGGTGTCTCACCGCCCTGTTGGGCAAGTGATCTTTGCCAGACGACTCGCTAGGACCTACGCGGTGAGTGGTAAATCGCCAATGCGCTCACCGAGCCCGGATCAGTGCCGATATGTCGGCCAGTGATTACGAATGCTTTCTTTCACATGGCCGTAAAACGCCCAAACCGCCGGATGGCTTCCTCGCTGCCGTTTTTTGTGGATTAGGAACGGAAACGCCGTAGCGTAGAGGAATCGCGCAGAAGTAGCCCCGCCCGTGTTTCACAAAGGGTCGTTTTGGGGCGACGAACTCCTGACTTATTTCCTCGCGGTATCGAGCTTCCGGCACTTCAGCAGCTCTGAAGCTGCCTGGCTTTCGCTCTCCAGATGCAGTTCATCTCGAGGCGCCTGCCAGCGACACTTTCGCCAGTATTTTTGTCCCGCCACCCGGCTGGGAAGAGATCGTGAAGTCTCCGCCGATCAGATGCATTCTCTCGCGCATGCTGACCATCCCCAGTCCCGCCGACTTACGGACCTGATTCATTTCGAAACCGACACCATCGTCTGCAATGGCGAGAGTAAGTTCATTGCCCGCCCCCGACATATCCACCCGCACCGTTGAGGCCTGGCTGTGTTTAGCCACGTTGTGCAAAGCTTCCTGAACGATTCTGAGGAACGAGAGGGCAATTTCATTGTCCAGGTCCGCTGGAATGTCATGGCAGGTACACTCAACCTTGAAGTGATATTGCTCAGAGAATTCCCGGCACAAACTTTTCACCGCTACGGCCAGCCCGAGGAACTCCAACTCGGAAGAGTGCAATTGGTGGGATAGCCGGCTTACCTGATTGCCGATGTCTTTCAGCTTCCCGCACAGTTCCTGTATTCCGAGATTTTTCTTTCCCAGGCGCACAACCGCGGGCTGGCTGGCTCTCTGCATCTGGATTCCGAGCAAAGCCAGCGACTGGCCAATACCGTCGTGCAGTTCCCGGGCGATACGGGTGCGTTCCGCTTCCTGCGCCGTCATGAGGCGCCGGGACAAATCCGTATGCTCCATCTCGGCTCGTTTCTGGGCATCGACATCAAGACAGCAGCCGATATAGCCCACGAAACTGCCGTCGTGCAGAAACCTGGGAGTGCCCGTATCGGTGACCCACCGGTATTCGCCATCGTGACGCCGCAAACGGTATTCCATCGCGAACGGCTGTCTCAGATCGAAAGCGGCTTGGTAGATGTCGATGCACCTGCGCAGGTCGGCGGGATGAACTCCGGCGGCCCATCCTTCACCACACTCCTGCTGTAAAGTTCGTCCGGTAAATTCCAGCCAGCCGCGGTTAAAGTCGGTACAGCCTTTGTCTGGTCCGGCCATCCACATCATGATGGGAGCACTATCTGCCATCGCCCGAAAGCGCTCCTCGCTCTCGCGTAAGGCGTCTTCGGCCAGTTTGCGTTCGCTGATATCCTCCGCCAGCGTCAGCACGCAGGTCTGGCCGTCGAATTCAATGACTTCTGCTGACAGAAGCACCGTGAGTTCGTGGCCGTTCCTGGTGCGCAGTCTGGCTTCCAGGTTCCGGACGCTACCCTGCTCCAGCACTTTCTCGAAGGCCTGGTTCAGGCTTCCCAGTTCTGGCCCGCGTCCCACTTCGGCTATGGATCGGCCGAGAAGTTGCGTCCGCAGTAAACCGGTGTGCTGTTCAAAGGCGCGGTTAACTTCCACGTAGCGCCGGTCTTTGACCCGGATGATGGTGATCATCGCCGGGCTGGCTTCGAAGGCTTTGGAAAACTTCTCTTCCGAATTGCGCAGTGCTTCTTCGGCCCGCTTGCGCTCCAGCACGGTAGCGATCGCGTCACCCACCATTTTGCAATACGCCACATCGTCATCGGACCAGGTGATTTGCCGGGCATGGGAATCGAAGCCCACGGTGCCGGCGATCACTCCGGCCGCACCGAAAATGGGAACCATCAGAAGCGATTGCATCCCCGCCTTCATGTCCTCAAGTTGGCGCTCGACCACGGCTTCCGGCGGGTAATCCTCCGCTGTGTTGATTCGGATGTCTTCTCCCGCCAGCAATCGCGATTCACTCCAAGGCACGGAACCAAAAGGCACATTTCGATAATTCTCAGTTTGGCGCCTGACATTTGAGCCGCACCATTCGTGAGTCGCAGTCCACATGGTTCGATCCGGTGAGAATATGATGACGTGCGCGTGGTCAACTCCGAGGAATTCCGCAGTCTCCTGTAAGGCTGCCAGCACCCTGAAGTTCACCTCCGCTAATCGGCAGGTCGTGAAGCGCGTCAGGATTCGCGTCATGATCTCGTTAAACCGGGCTTGCCGTTTCAGCGAGGACTCGTTGCGCTTGCGCTCGACAATGTCGCGCACAATCAGCGATATGCCTGTGATCGAACCATTGGCACTGACCATCGGGGAGATGGAAATCGACACCTCTACTGCGCTGCCATCCTTCCTTAGCCGTTGCGTCTCGTGCCCCCGGGTTCCCTTTCCTTTCAGTCCGTCTTGCCAGAGCGCATTCGCTTCGCCCAGTAGATGCGGTGGGACCAGAAGTGTGGCGTCTTTGCCGAGGACGTCGGCGGCACAGTAGCCAAACAGATTCTCTGCACCCCGATTCCAACTCGCTATAAGGCCTTGCGGGGTAACGCTTACGATCGCGTCATCGCTGGACTCGACGATGGCCGCCAGGCGTTGCCGCATCTCTGCCGATTTGCGGCGTTCCCCGATGTCCATCGCCACCACAGAAATTCCCTGGTTAGAAGGATAGGCAGTCACTTCCAACAGAAACTCTTTTTCGCCAATGGTGTGTGGACCGGTAAAGCTGCGGATTTGCTGGAGGGCCAGCACCTCCCGGTAAATCGTTTCGGCCCTGCTATGATCGGCGCCGGCACGGAAGACTTCACCTACCACTTTTCCGATAACATCGGCCGCGTTCACTCCCGTCAGATTTTCGGCGGCCTTGTTCCAACTGGTGCAGCGCAAATCCTGATCGAGCCTGAAGAAGACGTCGCTGATGCTGTCGGCAAGCACCCGCAAACGCTTGTCGCCGTCAACTAAAATTTGCTGCACTTCCCTTTTGTGGGATGTCAGGTCCTCGACAATCGCCAGATAGCAGGCAGGCTCGCCGGAAACATCGTCTCGAACCAGGGTAACGGTCGTTTTGAGCCACGCCACACGGCCGTCTCCCCGCAGATGCCTTTTCTCACTTGAAAAACTTTGGATTCGATTTTCCAGCAGACGATGACAGTCGGCCAGTTCGATTCCGACATCATCAAAACGGGTGATCTCCCGCAAGCTTCTGGCAAGCAGCTCCGGGCGCGAATATCCCAGAATGTCGCACAGCGATTGGTTCACCGCCAACCACTGCCCCTGCAGCGATACCTGGGCCACACCGAACCCGGCCTGCTCAAACATAAGGCGAAAGGCTTCCTGCCCGTGCAGGGGTGAAATGACTTCGTCGGTCAGGTTTTGCATCGGCTAGAACCCGGTTGTTTAGCTGGACTGAACAGGCCGCTGAAAAAGTCGTTGAACGTCAAAGCTCGGGTAGAGCTGGCCTTCAGGCCAGCGTTTAAGTTCTTGCTTGTTGGTCCCGAGCCGGCTTTAGCCGGCGGCAGCAACTGGGTTTCTCAACTTTTTCAGCGGCCTGTTAGGGCGAAGTATATGTCGGACGCCAGGACTCTGCGAAGCAAAATCGTTGGCCTTAGAGGATATGCCACAAGGTGGGAGTAACAGAATCGAGGCTAGGGAAGTTTGCCCCGAGGTGGAAAAACCTAAGGAAACTTCGATCAAGTCCCGTTTTGAAGGGGACTGCCTTCAGGCCGTCCCTCAATTACTCAAAATCAGGCGGCGTTAGCCGCTGCGGGACCTCGCTTCCCCTTTATCAGAGCTTCCCTACTTGATGTCAGCGCGTAGGCCGGCGGATCATTTCAGATTGAAAGTTACACCCAGCAACGCGCCGCTCATGTGCGCGTCGAAGACAGCCGACTTGGGCGCGTTGGTTAGATAGTTTACAGATAGATAGCGCCAGCCCAAATCCAGAACTGCCGCTCTGCATAGCCTCAAACCGAGAACGCCCACGACCTGGTAATCCAGGCTGGAACCGCCGCCGCCGGCATCTCCAGCTATGGTGATCGCCGCTTTGGGAGCTAGTGCGAACTGAAACTTGCCGCCGGCTATGCCATCGACCCAGTTCTGCGATGCCGAGATACCATTGAAAATCGGTGGGTTGAAGTTCAGGCTCTGTCCCAGATGCCAGTAGCGCAAACCGATAAGCGCATCGACCTTCACCTTTTCACGATCGACAATTCGATAGCCGACCTTGGGATCAAAAATCGTCTCCGATACCCCCAACTTCACCGAACTCAAGCCTTGGTCGAACGGCAGTGCTCTGGCGCCCTGCAGATCGATCCACATGAAATCGATGGGCATCACAAAACGATTCCTGCGAACTTCGACGTTGGCCATCAGTCCGAGGTGAAAATGCGAAAGCAAGTCGCCCGCGCTGGCATCAAAGCTGGCTTCATGTCCCAGGGCGCCCACCGTCCCGGCTGCCCCGGCAAACCACAGGTAGGGAGTGAAATTGAAATGCCACTGATCGTCAGCCGAATCCGTCGCGGGTTGCGGCGGTGGATTGGTTGAAGTCTGCGCCTGCGCATCGGCAGCCGCCGGCGGGTCGTCCGCCAAAGCTGCTGCGGAAACGCTCAGCGCCAGGCTCATCGCTAAGACGGACAAAATTACAAATCGGGTCCTCGGGCTGGTCATTCGCTCTCCTCTATCTCACGGTTTACTGATTCGGCGGAACGTCGACCGTGAAATCGATCGCCAGCCAAGCACACACACGCCTTCGGAGATGAATACTGAACCCAGCATTCAAACAAATTCCGGGCTTAGTTATCCGAAGGCTAAGAAAAGATAGCCCGCATGCCAAAATGGAACAACTGGCAGAACTTGCAGTTTTGGACGGAAGAACCACAAGGTACCAACAGGTTGGCGGCAAAACCTACGACCAAAGTCGTACTTTTCCACGACAATTCACATTGTTAGGGCCCATTATTGTTTCTTAGTACGCTTCCCTAGCATTTTTGACAGTATCCAGCAAATACCTTGCTCCCCTACAATTCAGCTTGGTATTACGCTCGCTTTTCATTCATACCCCATCGAGCGTCCGGCACTTTTTCAAGATTGAACGACTTAGCGGTGGTGCGCCGCTGTAGTCCTTAAATTCAAAATAAGCGGAGATGAAATTGATGAAAAAAGCGGCTTTACTGTGTATCGCCTTTTTGTTGGGCGTGACCGCGTGGGCTCAGGATGTGCCTACTGTGGAAATTCCCATTGGTTTTTCATTTATCAACGTGCACCCCAACCTGGCTCCGATTACCAGTTTCAACGTATTCGGTGGTGGCGGGCAGGTTGACTTTAACTTTGGTAACTACTTCGGTATCAAAGCTGATCTGATGGGTTACACCCAGGGCAGCGGCCTGAGAAACGACCTGGAAAGGCATGGATTCGTTGGCTCGGCGAATGGCAACCTGTTCACCTATATGTTCGGACCTCAGATCAAGAAACACACTGGCGTGTTTCAGCCCTTCGGCGAAGCTCTATTTGGAGCCGCACACACCAACGCATACGCTACCATCTTGACCGAGGAGGGCAGGATTCTGAACGGCTCTGGCGATAACAACGGATTTGCCATGGCGTTTGGTGGAGGCCTTGACATCAAGGTCGCCAGGCACGTGGCCCTGCGGCCGGTCGAAGTGGATTACCTGTACACCCGCTTCACCGCTAATCACGTTGCCAATTACACCGCAAACCAGAACAACTTCCGGTACGTTGGCGGTTTTGACTTCATGTTTGGCGGCGCGCCGCCGGTCCCGGTCAGCGCGACCTGTTCCTCCTCCCCGTCCGCAGTTTGGTCGGGCGATCCAGTGACTGTCAGCACCACGGGCGTGAACTTCAATCCCAAGCACACCGTGACCTACGCCTGGACCGGAACGGGTGGCAAGCTGGCGAACGTGAGCGGTCAGACTTCGACCGTCGACACGACCGGCCTGGCCCCGGGAAGCTATACCGCCTCGGCGACCATCACCGATCCTAAAGAGAAGAAGAACAACACCGCGACGTGCACGGCTAGCTTCACCATCAAGCAGCCGCAGCCTCCCGTCGTAAGCTGCTCGTCGACTCTCACCACCATTGCGATTGGCGAGACCGCGACGATCACCATGAACGCCAGCGATCCTCAGGGATGGCCGTTAACTTATAACTGGACCACCAGCGGCGGCACCATGGGAGCCAGCACCGGCACTTCGGTCACGGTCACTGCGACCAACGCCGACGCCGGCAACACCGTAACCGTGTCCGGTACGGCGACCGACGCACGTGCCAACCTGTCGGCCAGCTGCTCGGCCAGCATCACCGTGCCTGCCATCAAGTCCTGCGTCAACATCGAGGATTGGGGCGAGTGCACCTTCGAGAAGAACCCCAAGAAACCGTGGCGCGTGGACAACGACTGCAAAGACACGCTCGACAAACTCTCTCTGCGGTTGCAACAAATGCCTAACGGCAAGCTCGACGTCGTGGGCTACACCAACCAGGAAGAGTCCGTCAACGCGCAGCAGCTCGGTGCGCAGCGCTCCGTCAACGTCAAGTACTACCTGACCACCGACGGCCCGAACAAGGTTGACGCCAGCCGCGTCACGCCGCGTCAGGGCGAGGCCAAGGGTCAGGCCACCCACTTCTACTTTGTCCCCGAAGGCACCATGTGCGGCGGGCAACTGGAAGAGGGTACGGTGGTTGACGAAAACGCTGTTCAGCCGCAGTCGCGTATGGCTCCGGCTCCAAGCAAGAAGAGCCACCACAAGGCCAAAGCGGAAGCTCCCGCTGCTGCTCCTGCTGCTGCTCCGCAGCAATAGCTGAGGGGACGTAGCTTAATTCAAGCCGGTGAGAGGTAATCCTCTTGCCGGCTTTTTTCTGAGCCATGCGGAAGCGTCCCCCACGAGAAGATCAAAGTTTTTGAAGAAGATTTGTCGGAGAGCGAATGTCAAGAACTCGACACTGCGAGAATACGAGAAAATGGTCCGGCAGTATAAGGACTCTAGCCTACAACTCTTTCGAGTGACCGGGTCCGTCAAAGAGGCCTCGCAGATCCTGCTCAGTGAGGCGCCCTTCGTGGAGCAGTGTCCCGAACACGAACCTCAGCGGTTGTACTGAACCGAGGACATATCGAGGCTCCAATAACGCATCACGAGATGGGCAAAGTTGGATGCGCATCTGGTGTGCAGTATGGGTGAAAGTATCGCCTGCGCCAGACGGTGCTTCGGCTTCCCGATCTGAATCACTCAAAGTCCGCAGTCCTCGACAGCCTCACCCGACTCGCTTCTCGGCGGACTTACGAGTACGTAATCGAAGAATTCATTGCCTCTATTAATTATCTATTCTGAAAACCTAGTATCCAGATTTCGAATTAACCCCCCGCTATGTAGTTTCGACTGCAGGGAAATTCTGCTGCCTTTCCGTCAAAATACGCGAAAAAGGCCCGATTTTGCTCTTTAGCAGGTCGTGAATGCCGCACCCGACAATTTGGGAAAAAACATCGGCGATTCGCCGACTAGGGATTTTCCTAGTTGATCACAGGATAGCTGGTTGATATAAACCTTCGGACAAAGGCTATAGCAGTAAACGTGTTCGGGAACTTTATTAGCGTGCATTAGCGTGCTACCAAACGGGACTACCCGAAGTTTCAGCAGGCTGGAGAGAATATTGCTGTTCCGATGAAAACGAGGTGTTCCATGAAGAAACTCCTGTTGGTTGCTGTGTTTGCTATTTTAGGTGCTTTCACGGGATGCGGCGACGCGCATCTACCTTTTCTAACATCAATCCAGGTATCACCAGCAAACCCAACGGTCGCAGCGGGAACCGGTCAGGCATTTACCGCCCAGGGGACCTTCAGCGATAACTCGATGCGAGATGTGACCAGTCTCGTTACTTGGAGTTCGTCGGATACGCAGGTGGCCACGATTGCCCCGGGTGGACAAGCCTTAACCTTTATCGAGGGTAGTTCGACTATTACGGCGAGCTTCGAGACGCCGCACGGGTTGGTTAGCGGTTCGACCACGCTTACCGTCGGACCGCCGGCTTAGCGACAAGCACGGGTGTCGGAACCACCACGGTGGCGGCCGCGGGCAACATCAACGGAGTCAAGGCATCCGACATGAAAGTCCTCACCGTGCACTGAAGCAGAGGAACGCTTGGGGGGAGGCTCAGGGGAACCTCTCACCGAGTAGGTGAGATTCTCCAGACCGTGGGGATCTCAGGTGATCAAGATTGCTTGGACTATACAGAGTTGCGGAGGAATCTAATGAAGCTCAAAGCTGCACTTATCGTTGTGGCTGTCATGCTGCTTGGCCTGCCGGCGTGGTCTCAGGAATTTCCCAAAGCGGAGATCGCGATCGATTACTCCTATATGCACTTCCAGGCCGTCGACTACAAGACTTTAAACTATGACTTCTCGCGCGCTTATAACCTGAACGGAGGCGGTGCCTCGTTGGTTTACAACTTCACCCGGATGTTTGGATTCAAGGTTGATTTGCAAGGTTATGGTAGCGAGACGCGCAGTATCTACGTCCCGCCCGGCAATCCATTCCTCCCGGGAGGCGGATCCGCCAACGTGAACGGCGATCTCTTCACCTACATGTTCGGCGTCCAAGCCGGTAAGCGCTATGGTAAGTTCCGTCCGTACGCCGACGCGCTGGTTGGCGGCGCGCACAGCAACGTCTACCGCAATGCCTACAGGCTAGAGGACTTCACGCAGTTCACCAACTCGCCTTCCAACAATGCGTTCGCTGCTGACGTTGGCGTAGGACTTGATTTGGCTATAGGCGAGCACTGGGCCATCCGTCCCTTTGAGGTGAGCTATCTGTACACCAACTTCAGCAATAAACTGACCTACAACCAGAATAGCTTCCGCTATCTCGGCGGTTTGGTGTACAACGTCGGCGGTCGGCCGCCGGTTCCGGTGAGCGCCACCTGTTCGGCGTCACCTGCTGAGGTTTGGTCGGGGGACCCAGTCAGCGTCACTATCACCGGGGCCAACTTCAACCCGAAACATACTGTGACCTATGCCTGGACCGGAACGGGTGGCAAGCTGGCGAACGTGAGCGGTCAGACATCGACCGTCGACACGACCGGCCTGGCCCCGGGAAGCTATACCGCCTCGGCGACCATCACCGATCCTAAAGAGAAGAAGAACAACACCGCGACGTGCACGGCTAGCTTCACCATCAAGCAGCCGCAGCCTCCCGTCGTAAGCTGCTCGTCGACTCTCACCACCATTGCGATTGGCGAGACCGCGACGATCACCATGAACGCCAGCGATCCTCAGGGATGGCCGTTAACTTATAACTGGACCACCAGCGGCGGCACCATGGGAGCCAGCACCGGCACTTCGGCCACGGTCACTGCGACCAACGCCGACGCCGGCAACACCGTAACCGTGTCCGGTACGGCGACCGACGCACGTGCCAACCTGTCGGCCAGCTGCTCGGCCAGCATCACCGTGCCTGCCATCAAGTCCTGCGTCAACATCGAGGATTGGGGCGAGTGCACCTTCGAGAAGAACCCCAAGAAACCGTGGCGCGTGGACAACGACTGCAAAGACACGCTCGACAAACTCTCTCTGCGGTTGCAACAAATGCCTAACGGCAAGCTCGACGTCGTGGGCTACACCAACCAGGAAGAGTCCGTCAACGCGCAGCAGCTCGGTGCGCAGCGCTCCGTCAACGTCAAGTACTACCTGACCACCGACGGCCCGAACAAGGTTGACGCCAGCCGCGTCACGCCGCGTCAGGGCGAGGCCAAGGGTCAGGCCACCCACTTCTACTTTGTCCCCGAAGGCACCATGTGCGGCGGGCAACTGGAAGAGGGTACGGTGGTTGACGAAAACGCTGTTCAGCCGCAGTCGCGTATGGCTCCGGCTCCAAGCAAGAAGAGCCACCACAAGGCCAAAGCGGAAGCTCCCGCTGCTGCTCCTGCTGCTGCTCCGCAGCAATAGCTGAGGGGACGTAGCTTAATTCAAGCCGGTGAGAGGTAATCCTCTTGCCGGCTTTTTTTTGAGCCGCAACCCCGCGCTCTATGGGATGATCGAGATTCCTTGCGGTCCGGGCATTGACATGAATCCGTTCGGGCAACTCTGAGTTATGATTTTCCCGGAGGCTGCCTTCTTCCTTCACCTCCACAAATGGGGCTTTCTTTATGCGTAGTACGGCAGGATCGGTTGCAAAATTATTTCTCTGCGTAGGGATGCTGTTCAGCCTGGTTGCCGCAGCATCCGAGTGGCAGTTGATCGGGCCCGAAGGCGGCAACGTCCGCAGCCTGGCTTACGATCCCGGCAATCCCAACCGCATCCTGCTGGGCACCAGCGCGGGACAACTTTTCATTTCCCAGGACGGCGGAAATTCGTGGGCGATTTTTGCTCACATCGGTGCCGGCGACGATTACGTTTTCGATCACATCGTCTTCGATCCCACCAACCCGGCAATTGTGTATGCGGCGGCCTGGGGACTGTTCAACGACAATGAAGGCGGTGTCTTCCGCTCTGATGACGGCGGGCGTACTTGGCGGGAGCTGATGGGTGTCCACGGCAAGTCGATTCGCGCCCTCGCCATGGCGCCCAGCGACCACAACACGCTGGTCATCGGCGCGCTCGATGGCGTATTTCGCACCCAGCGACGGCGGGGCAACGTGGGAACGCATCTCGCCGGAAAACTCCGCGGCCATCGAGAACCATTCCTCGCTGAGAAACTTTGTTTCAGTCGCCATCGATCCCGAAAATCCTGACGTGATTTATGCGGGCACGCGTCACCTGCCGTGGAAGACCATCAACGGCGGCGTAAGCTGGCACAACCTCAAGGAAGGAATACTCGACGACTCCGACGTGTTCAGCATCATCGTGGATCCCAAGGTTCCATCGCGGGTTTATGCCAGCGCCTGCTCTGGCATTTACAAGAGCGATAATGGCGCCGAAGTATTTCACCGGGTGCAGGGACTGCCGCACTCCGCAATTCGCACCCGGGTACTGAAACAGGATCCGCAGCGGCCGTCGATCGTTTACGCCGGCACCACGGGCGGACTTTGGAAGACTGCCGACGGCGGTACCAAATGGACGCTGGTTTCCTCTCCCGATCTCATCGTCAACGATGTCCTGATCGATCCTCGCGAGCCGAATCGTGTGCTGGTGGCGACCGACCTGCGAGGCGTGCTGGTCAGCAACGATGGCTTTGCGCACTACACCAGCTCGAACCAGGGATTCTCCCATCGCGCGGTTCACGCCGTGGTGGTGGATCGCAAAGACCCGAACCGGATTTACGCCGGAGTAGCCAATGACAAAGAGCAGGGCGGCTTGTTCTTGTCCGACGATAGCGGCAAGAACTGGCGGCAATCCAGCCGCGGACTGGCGGGACGCGACATCCTGAGCCTGCAACAGGCGGAGGACGGAGCGCTGTTCGCCGGCACCAATCATGGTATCTTCCGGCTGGAATCGGTAAGCGCTTCCTGGACGCCCATGAAGATGATTCAGGGACCGATGCCAGAAGCCCAACCAGCTGACTCTTCACCGCCTCCCAAAAGCAAATCGGCGGCAGCAAACAAGCGTACAACAGCAGTTGCCAGAACTAAGACAAAGGCTGCGATCGAGGCCGGGATACCCGAAGCCAATGCACCCCGCGTGCGCTCGCTGCAGATGAGCGACAAGGCGTGGTTTGCGGCCACCGATGATGGCTTGTTCATCAGCGTAGACCGGGGAGAACGCTGGTACGGCCAGGCAGTCGAGGGAGAACGCGAGTTCAGTGCGGTCAACAGCTACGACGACGGCACCGTAACTCTGGCCGGGCTCAAGGGCGCTTACATCTCGCATGACGACGGCAAGACGTGGACCAGCATAGCGCTGCCGAAGTATGTGAGCGGAGTCTACAGCCTGACGGTGACGCCCGGCGCGCTTTGGCTGGGCACTCCTCAAGGCGCACAGCGCTCCACCAACGGAGGACAGACCTGGCAGTACATGCTGGGCGGCCTGCCCAAAGACGATGTCCTGGCGGTTCGTTACGACTCCGGCGGGCAACGGCTTTTAGCTACGGCGCTGCATTCGCATGCCGTGTTTCAGAGCAAGGATGGGGGACAGAGTTGGCAAAGCACGCCGGAAGCGGGAGTGTCGATTCGCACCGCAATGAATTACAAAGGACGCCTGCTGGTCGCATCGTTCTATAACGGCCTGCTGCTTGAGGAAGCAGGTGGCACTGCATCACAATTCTGATTGCGGCCGAGTGATCGGAAGAGCTCGAACAGTGTACGAAGTTTTGTTGGGGAGCGTTTGAGTTGCTGGAACTCAAGAACCGTTCCTCTCGTGGAATTGCGCTAACTTCGCGTTAGCGGTGATTCCCTTCGATCCCTGCAGATAGCGATATCTCAACACGCGCAGCCCCGCTGCTGGCGCAACTCTGCATCGATTGCACGGCTTGGATCAAGGCGCGTTCCGATTTACATTCTGATACCTCATAATGTACTTTCGGCAATGCTGCAATAGGTCGCATCGAGAGCGCGCACTCCAGACTAAAATGGCTTCACAACGTCGAAAATGGGTGGGTAATGGTTGCCGTTTCTGAAGTCAAAAGGGAAGCCCCGGCCAAGCAGGAAATCCGCTTTTTTCACTCTCCCGTCTGGATGGTTTTGATCGCATTGGTGGCACGACTGCTCTATATCGTGATCACCCAATCCTACCAACAGATCGACATCGATCATCTCGGGGTCGTAAACGAGATGGAGCGTCTCGGCGCTTCGCTGGCGGCCGGCCACGGCTTTAGCTCTCCTTACGTGGTCGATACGGGCCCATCTGCCTGGACCCCTCCGCTCTATCCCTGGGTGATTTCGCTGGCGTTTCGTGCCTTCGGTGCGTATTCCTATACGTCCGGCTTCGCCCTGCTGGTGTTCAACAGCATCTTCTCCGCTCTCACCAGCTGGACCATCTATCGCATCGCGCGCCGCGTCTTCAACGAAACTGTTGCGGTCTGGTCAGGATGGACTTGGGTGCTGCTGCCTTACAGCATCTATTGGTCCGTACATTGGATTTGGGAAACCAGCCTGACCGCATTTCTGTTGGGCCTGGTGTTCATGCTCACCCTGGAGATGGAAGGCGACGACCGCCTCTCTTCCTGGTTTAAGTACGGCTTGTTGTGGGGGATCATCGGGCTCACCAACACTTCCCCGCTGGCCTGGCTTCCCTTCTCCGGCTGCTGGCTGGCCTACAAACTCCATCGCCAGGGCAAACGCTTCGTCGTGCCTGCGGTATTCGGCGCGGCCGTCTTCTGGATGACGCTGATGCCTTGGTTGATACGCAATTACCGCGTGTTCGGCGAACCGGTTTTCGTCCGCGACAACTTCGGCAATGAATTCCGCGCCGGCAACAATCCCCAGGCCGAGGGCTGGATGGAAGGAAATTACCACGCGGGCGCCAATCCCAATCTGTTGCATCTATTCCAGCAAATAGGCGAACCGGCGATGAACGCCGAGCAGGCCAATGACGCGAAAGCCTGGATTGCCCAACACCCGCAAAAGTTCGTGGTGCTATGTTTCCGCCGGTTCTTCTTCTATTGGGCTGGTATTCCCCGCACCGGGCTGGAGCAGGTAAAAAACTTCCTCTTCCTGCTCTCGTCATTACTGGCTCTGGGGGGACTGCTGCTGGCGCTTAAGCGGCGCGTCCCCGGCAGGTTTCTGTTTGCCTCTCTGTTGCTGTCCTATCCCGTGGTTTACTACCTCACCTTTCCGACGCCGCGGTACCGGCATCCCATCGATCCGGAACTCGTAATCCTGGCAGTATTCTTGCTTGCTAATGTCCGGACGATGTTGCCCGGAGGTGCTGCCCCCAACTCCCTTGAAGATTCTGTGCCCCGACCGGAAACGCGGGTCCTGGTGCTGCGGTTTGTGCGCTGGATCGCGGTTGCGGCTGTTGTATTTATCCTGGTGATAGCCTTCGCGCTGCTTAACAATAATTTTTCGCTCGTCCACCGTTCGCGCTCGGCATTCAATAAGCAGTTAGACAGCGAGCTCGATAAGTCCATCGCCTGGATCGCCGCCCATCCGGAAATCTCCGGCACCAATCCGCCGCTGATGTACATGGTGGCTGACATCGAGAAGATGACGGGCGACCCTCGCCTGCTTCCTGTGCTTGCGGCTAATGTGGAAACCTTGAACACTCGCTACGCGAGCTATCGGCTGACTCCATTCTGGATACGATTCGCCGATCCCCACGCGCCTTTGCCCTTCATCACCGAGTATGAGTTGCGCAACCAGCCCCTCGATCAGCGCTGGTTTGCCTATGCTGTTAATCCCAGCCAGGTTTACTTATCGCAAGAAGATCTGGGGAACCTGTTCTCGCTTACCAAGTACAAATGGGGAGCCAGGCATCATCAGGTGCTGGGGCTGATCATGTATCGCGACCTCAACGGCGACAGCCCGAAGGTCGACGACACACTCCGCCAGCCTTTGCCTGAAAGAAGCTCGCGACCAGACCTACGATTTCCGGGTGACCGATGCTTATGTGCAGCGGAATGCTTTCATGATTGCCGCTGGCCAGTCTGACCTGGTTCAAAGCCGATGGATCGAACGTATTCTCGACAATCAAACGGCTGATGGCTCATGGAACTATTGTTGGTACGGATGGTGTCGCGGCGTAGCAGAGTTTGGCACTGTGTATCCCGGCCACACCACAATTCAAGGCGCCTGGGGGCTGGCGTTGCTGAAGTATCGCCACCCGCAATGGATCCGAGAGCATTACCATTGAATGCTGGGCGGTAGTGCGCCGCTTCAGCGCCGCGTGCAAGTCTTTCATTCTTGTCATCACGAGCGTAGCGAGGGATCTGCTTTTCGAGTTTTCAGCAGCCTATAAAGGCCGTGCCCTGATAAACCCCAGAACGATTTCGTAGATGGCTTCCAGAAAGACGGTTGTCGGGCCGACCCTTACTTCGGCCAGCCCAGCCAGGAATACTGCCAGGCCAGGGACACGTTCTGATAATTCCCTCCAAAGCGAATATAGGTGCCGTCGCTGTAGCTCATCTTGATCGACTGGTGCTTGGTGATTGGGATGGAACCCGTTCCGCCAATGCGGGAGCCCGTCTGCTTTGATGCCAGGTTGCGAATCCCGTTCAGGCTGGTGACGCCTCCAAACCAGAAATTGCCATCCAGCGAAACCCACAGGCGTGGCTTGACGTCTCGGCTCAGGTGGCCTTCGAAGGAACCGATGGGCGCCTCGGTCTGTGGCTGAGGTTCCGGAATACTGTAATAAGCGGGATTTCGGGTGTAAAACCAAACGCCAGCGTAGCCGTCAAGTATCCATTTTCCCCAGCGTTCCGAATACCCGAACTCCGGTTTGAAAGCCCAACGATTAATACCCCAATTGATCAGCTTGGTGGGGTCGTACTGCCCGGTAGGGGCGACCACCTTGAGGCTGGCGCCCAGTAGGACTTTTTGCTTCCACTTGGCATACTTGGCCGGCGGCATCGCCGGACCACCCTTCAGGTTGACCGAGAATCGAAAGTTCGAGTCCAGCAGGCCGGAACGGTAAAGCGATCTTTGGTTGCCCAGCACATTACCCTCAAAGGTTCCTACGGCATAGGGCAACGAAGCCGTGATGTTGGCGGAGCGCCCAAAAAAATTGAGCGAATGGTAGTAGCTGAAGATCGGGACATTGTAAGTTCCGGTGGCTCCCGTGATCGGAATCGTTCCATTAAAATTAACCCCTCCGTCGTAGAAAGCCCAAGTCAGCGTAACTGCGTTGGAATGAAGGGGCGTGATGACGTAAGCCCGCGGGGCCAGATCTTGCGCGCAAAGCATTCGCGCAGCAGACAAAGCGATGAGAGCCGACAGTGCCAGCTTGAGGAAACGGTGCATGAGCGAGAGATCCGGATCAACCTCAACCTAGCCGACACCATTGCCTCCTTGCAACTAGCATAACTACAAGCTGTCTCATAAATCGGGTTGAAAGGGCACGGCTTCAGGTGCCGTAAGAGTCGTTCGAATGTTGGGCTTTAGCCCCTGAGGTTACTTGGAGTAGAAGCGTCTTGGATTCGTGAGATGGCTTCTCGCGGTTGTGCGGCCGTTTTATGGAACGCTTATGAGGTTTCTCCGCAACCATGGTGGAAGTGCAGTATTCTCACTGCTCAACTTTTGATTGCCTTACTAGTAGTTCTGCCAGTTAACGAAATTCTGGCCAGCCGCTAGCCTAGAAACCAGTGACATTTTTCCGCCCACCGAGTTCCATCTGAACATTCGCGCAGCCGCACGAGTCTGGCAGGTTGCGCAGGCCCAACAAAGATTCCAGAGAGGAAAATTATGAACAGAAGCCGCACACCACGAATCATTCTCCTCGTCGCTTTTTCCTTTGTAATCGTCGCGCTCGCCTCAAGCATTGCCGTCGCTCAGAGTGCGGAAGTCCAGGGACTGATTACGGGTCGAAGCGGCGCCACCATGACGGTCAACACCCAGGATTCCGGAAAGGTAGTGGTTTTACTCAATGACAGTACGACCGTAGAAGAAGTCGAGGGCGGACTCCACATGCGCAAGAAGCAGATGGGAATGACGGCCCTGGTCCCCGGCCTGCCGGTGCAGGTGAAGGGTTCCTACAATGCCCAGAACCAGTTGGTTGCCGACAGCGTCAAGTTCAAAGGATCGGAACTTAAGACGGCGCAGGACATTCAGGCCGGCGTGACTCCGGCCGAGCAGCAACTTGCTGCCCAGCAGCAGCAACTCCAGCAGACCGAAGAGCAGATGCAGGCGCAACAGGCTGCAATGCAGAAACAGCAAGCCGAGCTGAACGCCGAGCAACAGAAGATTGCCGCCAACAAAGCCGCCATCGCCGACGCCAACAAGCGTTTCGGCGAACTGGGCGAATACAACATTCTGGGAGAAGTTACGGTCCTATTCGCCAATGGCAAGGTGGCAATCGAGCCGCAGTACAAGCCGCAGTTGATCCAATTGGCCCAGAAAGCCGTCACCGTCAACGGTTACGTTATCCAGGTGAAAGGCTACGCATCGTCGGTTGGCAGCGCTGCGTTGAATCAGAAGCTCAGCACCGAGCGCGCTGACAACGTCACGGCTTTCCTGGAACAGCAGGGACATATTCCCCTCACTAACCTGCTGGCTCCGGGCGCAATGGGTACCAGCCGTCAGGTAGCTCCCGACACCACGTCGGAGGGCCAGGCTGATAATCGGCGAGTGGTGGTGAGAATTCTTCAGAATAAGGGAATCGCCGGAAATTAATTCGCTGCGGTAATTGATCGCGCCGAAACCGAAATGGGATCGAGCCAAAGGCAATCAGCGCTCGATATTCAGCTTAGGGATCTGACGTGACAGAGGAGAAACACGACAGGGCAGCTCCGTTGGAACTGCCCTGTTTTTCTGTTTAGAGAAGGATCGTTCCAGCGCTCGTATTTTCAGCTCACTTGGTCACAGTAACGCTGTCGGCAATCTTGTTGTATTCGTCGCGTGAAATGATCTTTCGTTCAAGCAATTCGTGCTCGCTGGAATACGGCCGTCCGGCGATCACCCGATCCGCTGCTGCGTCATCCATTCCCGGAAGGCTCATCAGTTGTCCCTTGGTAGCCTGGTTCAGGTTGAGCGGCTTGTCGGGGCTCGGACGCGTCAAACCGTCGCGGACGCCCTGCGCCGCAGCCTGTACGTCCTGCTTCAGCTCTGCCGTGGCTTCCGCGGTTTTAGCTCGCACCTGATCGGGATTCGATGGTTGGGAATTGCAGCCCGCGAAGCCGATTGAAATCGTACTGATAGCGAGCGCCAGCAAAACAGTTCGCACTTGCATATCGTGTGAGATGCAGATTCGGCGTGGAAGGATTGAAAGGGACATCAAACTGGCAACTGGAAAAGGCACAGGGGAACTGTGCCTTTACAGTTTGCTGAAAAACTCATCGGACGTCCAAGCTTGGGTAGAGCTGGCCTTCAGGCCAGCGTCTAAGTTCATTTTTTTGATCCCCGAGCCGGCTTTAGCCGGCGACAGCAACTCTGTTTCTGGAGTTTTTCAGCGACCCGTTCAGTCGTTCAAGCAGGGAGCCCTATTCTTACGCCAGTGAAGGCAATCCGGCGATGCGCCAGTAGACAGACGTTGCCGTAAAACTCGGCGGGCGGCGCAGCTCCTGGCTGTCGTCGCGACGCTCCTGGCAACCGGGCTCACCCTTACCGCCAGCCGCAAAGTCTACTTGCCGTAGTGCGCTGCATTCTTGGCGATGAACTCCTGCTTGTCGGCGGGAACTTCATCCACCAGAAACATCGAGTTGCTTGGGCAAACCGGAACGCAGGCGCCGCAATCGATGCAGCCTTCAGGATCGACGTACAGCTGGGGCGCGGCCTCGAAACCTTCTTCGTCCTTCTTAGGGTGAATACAGTCGGTCGGACAAGCTTCGACGCAGAGTTCATCTTTCGTACAGGTATCAGTGATGACGTATGCCATGATTGCGATCTCCCGTTTGATAGTCTTGCTGCCGCTCTCACCACCCGGCAGTTACCGTAAGAACCGCATTTCCCTTAGTTGGATCTTCGGTTCCTTACCAAAACCACTGTACAAATACTCCGACCATCCAAGCGGTGACCTCGGTCACTCACCTGTTGTGAGCAAACGCACAGGGCGCGCTCCAGGATTCGGGTAACCGGTCGCCTTCCTGTGGAAAACCGCCGGAAAGCTCAATTGTTACGAAAAGTAACGGCATCGGCCTCATCGGGCAGTTGGCCCCTCAATTGCTCGTTACTATTTCATAAACAGTAAGCCAGCCAAATAAGTGGAATTTCTGCTCGGTCCGCGGTGGCACAGCGCAAATTGTGCTCAAGGCTAGGTGCCGCCACCCTCTATCCGGTGCTCTCCGCTATAATCGGCAGTTCGGCTTCGTCTAACTTTCAAGGAGCGTATCAATGCCCGCCGGTAAAAAACCGATAGTGTTGGTGGTCGACGACGAACAAGTCATCGCAGACACTCTGGCCAAGATTCTCGATCTTAACGGCTACGACGCCTCAGCGGTCTACACCGGAACGGCAGCCGTGGAGAGTGCCCGATCTTTGCGTCCCGATCTCATTATCAGCGACGTCATTATGCCCGACATGAATGGCATTGAAGCCGCTATCAGCATTCGCAGCTTCCTGCCCACCTGTAAGATTCTGCTGTTCTCGGGACAAGCCGCCACTGCCGATCTGCTGGAGGACGCCCGGGCCCACGGCCACGAGTTTGAAATTCTCGCTAAGCCGGTCCATCCTTCGGATCTGCTGGCAAAGCTAAGAAGTTAGTTCAGGGGATTCACGGCTCGCGTGGCTCATCCTTTCGGCGTGACTTCTAACCTGGGGTGCCCCATCCTTCTCGCCTGCCTTTTGGCGAGAGGATGGGCATTCTCAGCCCAAAATCATTGCGACCTGCGTGTGCGCGCCGGTCGCGAAGGGCCGCTGCCAGCGAAAGCGCTTCATCAGGAACTGAATGAACTTGGTTGTCAGCACCAGGGTGAGCGAGCCAAGCACCAGGCACACTGGAATGAACCACCAGCCCAGAACTTCATGCGCCGATGTGGATAGATACTCGGGCATCAAACCCATGTGAAAGCTGAAGTCGAATACGCCCGGCCCCACCCACAGGCCGGTGCGAGCCGGAAACAGCGGCTTCAATAGAGCCAGCAGCAGGAAGCCTCCGCCCATCACATAACCCAGAAGTGCGGCGCAGAAAACGATCGAGCCCTCGATTCCGGTGCGCGCCCATCGCAACGTTGCACGCAAAATCAGCAGCGGCGAAATGCTTTGCCCAGCCTGTTGCAGCAACTGGCCGGTACGGTACTGTTTCGCTAATTCCTCGGCCGGACCGAGGCCAGCCAGAATCTCCTGCACGCCGGTTTGTCCGTCGCCGGAACGCTCGCGGATGTGCATGCTGATCTCTTCCACGATGTCCTCGCGCTCGGCTAACGTCATGCCTGCCAGCGCTGTCCGCAACCCCGACAGGTAGTCATTCACTTGTGCGTCGTTTGTCATGATGGTTCACTCCAGTCCTTTTGCTTTCCTTGCCGCCGGACGCTGCAGATTTGCCTTCGTCGGTCGATTTAAGAACGGGCTCGATCAGGGATCCGAGTGCGGCCGAAAATTCTGACCAGGTCTCGGCCATCTGCGTCGCTCGCTCGCGGCCCGCTGGCGTGAGCTCGTAATATTTCCGGGGATGCCCCGCCTCAGCTTCCACCCATTCCGAGCGCACCAGCCCTTCCAGTCGAAGCCGGTTCAGCAGCGGATAGATCGTGCCTTCGGCCAGCACCAGCTGCGAATCGCGCTCCAGGACCCGCAAGATCTCCAGGCCATACAGCCGTCCGTACCAGAGGCTCGCCAGCACCGCCATTTCCAGGCAGCCTTTGCGCATCTGCACTTCCCAGCGCTCGCTGGATTCGTTTGCCGGCCCGATCATCAAAGGCTTTGTCATGGACTATACCTTGCAATACGATGTATTGTGCCTCGCCACTTATAACTTGTCAAGCAAAAGTTCGCAGGACGTCGAAGCTGGTCGGCCGCAGCCAACACTGGGCCGCTGTGGAGTTCCTTCGCCGCAAGCCCTATCTGTTGGCCTTTGCATTGTCTATGTACTTTGGTACATTAGTACCATGATGAAAGAGCTGAAACACCCGATCGTGATTGAGCGGGTCCAAACCGGCGTTCGCATGGAGAAGCGCCTGCTCAAAGTGCTAAAGGGACTGGCGGAACTGAAGGACATGACCTTGGGCGACCTGCTGGAAGGGATCGTCCTGCATGCCTTCGAGGGCAAGTGCCCTTTTTCCCCCGCAACCCTGAAAGAGATCGAAAAATTCCGCAGCATCTACGGACTCACCCTCAAGGCCGCCGACAGCCATCAACTGAAGGAGCATCACCCATGAACGCTTGCCTACTCATTTCCGCGATGACCTTGCTCGCTGCTGTGGTTACGTCGTCTGGAGCCGCCGCGCAGGAGCCTGCCGCATCCACGGCGCTGGTTCACACGCGCACCGAATTCAAGTTCTCGGTGGACGCGCCCTTCGAGCAGACCGCTCCCCTCTTCGGCGCCAACGAGGAGCGCAAATGGGCGCCGGACTGGAATCCGCAATTCATCTATCCCAACCCGGCGCGCGATCAGGAAGGCATGGTCTTTCAGGTTGCCCACGGGCACTATTCCAGCACATGGGTGAATACGGCATTCGATCTCGCCGCCGGACACATTCAGTATGCCTACGTGTTGAATGACGCGATGGCCACGCTGATCGACATCCACCTGACGAGAGAGAGCGCACAGAAGACCGGCGTGACCGTGGTGTACGAGCGCACTGCACTTGTGCCGGAAGCTAATGAGCATGTGCAGCACTTCACCAAAGGCGATGAGAAATCGGGCAAAGAATGGTCGGACGCAATCAATGGATATTTTGCGAAATTGCGGGGAACTACGTCACAGACGCAAGAATGATTGGACTATGAAGTCTGCGTGAGAACAAACTTTGTCTTCGGAATAGGGATACGAACCGCGAAAAATGAGTGCTGTCCGGGCCCCCGCTACCTCACAAATCTTACTAAGTCGGGATTTGTGTCAGGGCACGTCTTTAGACGTGCCGCAAAACGGCCCCCCTACGACTTGGGCTTTTAGCCCCTGAGGGCCGTTCTTGCAGGGGCTAAAGCCCGGACGAACTGTGTGCTTGTCGGCCCGGCTAAAGCCAGGCCCTGACACAAATCTATGTAGCATAGGCGACCAGCAGCCTCTCTACAATTCCCTTCTGCCTTCCATCGCCTTCTGCATCGTGACCTCGTCGGCGTACTCGATATCGCTGCCGACCGGGACGCCGGTGGCAATGCGCGTGACCTTCACGCCCGACGACTTGAACAGGCGGGAAAGATAGGTTGCGGTAGCTTCGCCTTCGATGGTGGGATTGGTCGCAACGATCAGCTCATCGACGCCTGCAGACTCGACTCGCTTGGTGAGGTTGGCGATCCGCAACTGCTCCGGTCCAACGCCATGCAGCGGCGACAACGCGCCGTGCAGCACGTGATAAACGCCGTTGTAATGGCGCGTCTTTTCGATGGCCGCGATATTGGTCGGCTCCTCGACTACGCACACCAGCCGCTGGTTGCGCGTCGCGCTGGTGCAATACGTACAGGGATCGACGTCGGTAATGTTATTGCAGATCGAACAGAGTCGAAGACTGGCCTTCACCTCGCGGATGGCGTCGACCAGCAGTTCGGCATCTTCGTCGTTGGCGCGCAGGATATGAAACGCGAAACGCTGCGCGGTCTTGCCGCCAACGCCCGGCAGCTTCTTCAGTTCGTCAATCAGTCGAACCATGGGTTCGGCAAATCTGGACACTACTTAACCCTCACATGATCGAAAATCGTTTTCACCACAGAGACACGGAGACACAGAGAAAATCCTGAGGCGTTTAACTCGTGGAGTTGAGACTCACCGCAGAATTAAACGCGCACTAAAGAAGCAGTCCGTATCAAGAGAAATCGAGAATAAAAGATGTTCTTCTCTGTGTCTCCGTGTCTCTGTGGTGAACAGGTTTCTGGCTCACATACCCGGCAGGCCCATGCCGCCGAGCATCCCGCCCAGGCTGGATTTCAGCGCCTCATCCACTTTGCGGGTAGCCTCGTTCACAGCGGCAACCACCAGGTCCTGCAGCATTTCGATGTCGCCCGACTTCACAACTTCCGGCTCAATGACGATCTCGAGCAATTGCTTCTGGCCCGATCATCCTGACCGTCACGCTGCCGCCTCCCGACGAAGCTTCGATGGTGATCTGCTGCATTTTTTCCTGCAGCTTCTCGGCCTGCTGCCGCGCCTGCGCCAGCATATCTTGCAAATTGAATCCACCCATGAAGCCTCCCACATCCCGTTGCTGAATCTGAAGCAATCTTCAGCCGCGATCTTTCTGATCGATGACGGTGCGAATCTCGGCGCCAAATTTTTCCTGCATGCGCTGCACTAAAGGATCGGCCATGGCACGACTGCGCGCACCCACACCGTTGGCAGGGCGGGGCGTCGTGGACTTCGCTGGTATTGCCATCCCCCCGCTTACCATCTTGAATTTCAGCGGCCGGTCCCCGATTTTGCTCAGCGCATTTTGAATGATTCGCTTCGGCTCCGGACCGAGCGCCACATCGATGAGCACTTGCGACATGGCAACCTTCACCGAAACTTCGGTGCCCGCGAGCAACCACTCGCCCTCTTCCAGATTGTGCGCCAGCATCTGTTGTCCTGCATCTTCCAGCGCCGCCAAGACCGCGTTTCTTGCCTGCTCTGGAGAAATTTCTCCGCCGGCTTCCGCCGCAGCCGCTTCGGGTGCAAGAGCTACCGCCGTAGCCGTGCTGCGTCTGAGTGATCGTCTCACTCTCGACTGACGAAGCGTTGGCCACAATCGGCGTACCGCTCGAAGCGGTGGCGATGGAAGAAACGTTGGAGGCTGCAAAGCTCGGTTGCGCCTCCGCCTTGGGCTCGCCCTTGCGGTTGCGGTCCGCCTCAAATGGAGACGGCCGGGTGAACGGCGATGCCGCCGGAGCCCGGGAAGACGTTGGTTCGGACTCGCTCGCCGATCGCGAGGTTACATTTGCCCTAGCTGGAGCAGCACTCGCAGCACGAAGGCTTCCGCCTGCCGGCTTCGCTGCAGGTAATCCCGAGGACACCGTCTTCGTCTGACTTACTTCGCCGCTCAGCAACTCTTCCAGCGGCAGCAGCCGTTGCGCGTGTACCAGCTTCAGGAGTCCGAGCTCCAGAAGGAAACGCTGCTCCTGCTTGTAGCCTAGCTCGCCGTGGGTACGCAGCATGATCTGCATGAAGCGCGACAGGTCTTCTTCGCTGAAGCGTTCCGCCACTCGGGCCACGCGCGCCCGTTCGTCCGTCGAAATCTGCAAGACTTGCGAATCGCTGCCCGCCACTTTTGCTACCAGCGCGTTGCGCAGAAATCGCAGCATCTGTTTGGCGAAATGTTGTGCGCTCTGCCCTTCCACTAAAAGCCGGTCAATCGTGCGCAGCACGTCTTCGCTGGAGTTGCGTGCCACGGCGTCCATCACGTCTTCCAGCACGTCTGACGAGACCGTACCCACCAGTCCACGCACCACGTCGCCGCTCAACTTATTGCCACAGCAGGCGATCGCCTGGTCCATGATGCTCAGAGCATCGCGCATCGAGCCGTCGCCAACTTCCGCCAGCATAGCCAGCGCGTTATCGTCAGCCTCGATTCCCTCCTGCTTGGCGATGTCGCGCAATTGCTGGACGATGTCGTCGAAGCGGACGGCATGAAAGCTGAAGTGCTGGCAGCGCGAGCGGATGGTCTGCGGAATGTCTTCCGGCTGGGTCGTCGCCATCATGAAAACGATGTGGCTGGGCGGCTCTTCCAGCGTCTTCAGCAAAGCGTTAAAGGCGGCGTCGGTAATCTGGTGAGCTTCGTCGAGAATGTAGATCTTGAAACGGTCGCGCGCCGGACGATAACGCGCGGCCTCGCGCAGTTCGCGGATCTCGTCAATGCCGCGATTGGTGGCAGCGTCAATCTCAATCACATCCACGGCGTTGCCGGCGCGAATCTCGCGGCAGGAATCGCACACCCCGCAAGGCTCGGGCACGGGGTGGTCCTGCGACTGGCAATTCAGCGCCATCGCCAGGATGCGAGCGATGGTGGTCTTGCCGATCCCCCGGTGTCCGCTGAAGATGTAGCCGTGGGCGATGCGCCCCTGTTCGATGGCGTTCTTCAGCGTACGGGTGACGTGCTCCTGCCCGATCACGTCGGAGAATTTTTGTGGCCGGTATTTGCGCGCGAGAACCTGATAACTCATGGAAGGAAGTCTCGATTATACGGTGTGGCGCTGTGGAACGGGACGACAGCCTAAGAGATAATCAAGTTCATCTCAGGAGCAAACCGTGGACACTTTACAGCAACTCCGTGCCCTCATCGATCGCCTGCCGCCTCGCCTGAAACAGCTGTCCCCTGCGCAGGTGGAACAGAAGGCCAGTCCCGAATCCTGGTCGGCCAAGCAGGAGTTGGGACACCTGCTGGACTCGGCCGCCAAAGACCATGAACACATTGTTCGCACCCAACTGGAAGACCATCCCGCCATGCCGGACTATGACGGCGTCCGCTGGGTAGCCCTGCATCGCTATCAGGAACGGGACTGGCAGGAACTGGTGGATGTGTGGACCGCCCTCAATAGGCAACTGCTGGCGATCGCTTAAGCAGTACCCGATTCAGCCTGGTCGCGGACCTGCACCATCGGCGGTTCAGAACCGTTGACTCTTCGATTTGTCTTTGACGATTATGTCGCGCACCTGGTGGGACACTTGCGGCACATTGGCGTGGAAGTCGACGACCTCGTCTGAGCGATCCGCCCCCTAGGCCTTCTTGCGCGCACCACTCGACTTCGCCCCGTTTGACTTCACTCCGCCGGCGCCATTTTTCTTAGCCGCCTGCTCGGCCTGCTTCTTTGCGGCCATCTCGGCTTGCTTTTTCTTCTTGGCTTCGGCGCGCGCCTTTCTTTTCAGTTCTTCGGGCGAGTACATGCTGCCCCGGCAACTCTTCGAGCCGCAATAACAGGGTGCGTCATCGTCGCCGTCGTAGAGACAGTAATCGTAAGTGAGCTCGTCGCCGGCTGCGATGTCGGCAATGCTGGCGATATAAACCCGATCGCCTTCTTCGTCGGTCTCGCAATTGGGATCGCACGAGTGGTTCACGAACATGGCCATGCCGTGCCCGTCGATCACGACTTCGCCATCGCCTACGCCAAACAGATAGGTGAACTCACGGCCCTCATAGCGGTCGTCGCCTTCGGCTTTGCTGATGCGCTCGCCGGTATATTCCAGCACTCGCGTGCCTTTCGGGATATCTTCCAGGGCAAAGCACCCCGCGGCATGGATGTCAGAGGAACGAATGATGATACGTGGCAAGAACGAAGCTCCCAATGAATGTGGATTGCAGTATAACGTACAGCAAATTCTCTTCCTGGCCGCATTTCCGTAAACCAGACAAGGGGGTTTGCGGTCTTTACCCATGATTGCGACATTTTGCCGCTCGGTCGTCAAGCGCAGCTGTCACACAACGACTACGCATTTCGGGGTTCACATTCCGTCCGGGATTTCGTATCTTGAAAGAGAGCAATGCATTTGTCGGGAGGTGCTTTCATGATGCACGTTCTGCTTCGCCACAAGGTATCGGATTTTCATCGTTGGAAAGACGCGTTCGATTCCCACCTCACCACTCGCAAGCGCGCCGGAGAAACCGGCTTTCGCTTGTTTCACAGCGTTGACGATCCACACGAAGTGGTCCTGCTGCTTGACTGGCAGAGCGCCGAAGAAGCAAGAAAATTTATGGCTTCCGAAGAACTGCGCAGCGCCATGGAAAAAGCCGGCGTAGTCGGATCTCCCGAAGTTCGTTACCTCGAGGATGTCCGCACCGTTTATCGCACTTCGGCTGACTGATTTCCAACGCCTGAGGCAGCTGTGCAAAAGTTTTTCTAAACTCTCTTGACAGCGCCCGGGATTTTGCGCTCCAAATCATAATTGATTTCTCTCCTCTGCCGGCTTCTTTCGGCGAGACTTGAGGCAGTCGTTGGAACGCTGGGAACCCTCTATCCATGCTGGTTTCGCGCGAGGCTATACTTTGTCAAGAGTTTTGGAAAAAGAATTTTCCGGCGGCGTAGATCGAAAATTATCACCCACGTTGACAAACCACTCTGGAAAATTAAAATACCCGACGACTCTCCGAATCGATTTGCAACCGTGACCAATACAACTCAAAATTACGACGTTCTGCTGCATACTGATTTTCCCGACCTGAAGCTTTTTGCCAGCGGGAAGGTCCGCGACCTCTACATGGTCGGCAACGATCACCTCCTCTTCGTGGCAACCGACCGCATCTCAGCGTTCGATTACGTGCTGGCCACGGGAATCCCCCAGAAGGGACGAGTGCTGACCCAGCTCTCGCTTTTCTGGTTCGATTTCCTGAAGAACATCGTTCCCAATCACCTTACGACCGCCGATGTGCACCAATATCCGAAGGAGTTGCAGAAGTATGCTGCGCAGTTGCGCGGCCGCTCCATGCTGGTGGTACGCGCCGACATGGTCGCCATCGAATGCGTAGTGCGCGGCTACCTCTCCGGTTCCGGCTGGAAGGAATACAAGGCCAGCGGCTCGGTCTGCGGCATCTCCTTGCCCTCAGGCCTTCGGGAATCGGACAAGTTGCCGGAGCCCATCTTCACGCCGGCGATTAAGGCGACCAGCGGGCATGATGAAAATATCTCGTTCGACCACATGGTAAGCCTGGCCGGCCGTGAACTCAGTGAACAGCTTCGCGATCTGAGCATCAGGATTTATCAGACTGCGGCCGACTATGCCGAGACGCGCGGAATTATCATCGCCGACACCAAGTTTGAGTTCGGTCACACCCCCGCAGGGCTGGTGCTTGCCGACGAGGTGCTTACGCCCGATTCGTCCCGCTTCTGGCCCAAGGATAAGTATCGGCCGGGTGGTCCGCAGGACTCGTTCGACAAGCAATATGTGCGCGACTACCTGGAAGCGATTAAGTGGAACAAGCAGCCGCCTGCGCCGAGCTTGCCTCCGGAAGTAGCGGCCAGAACCAGTGAAAAGTACGTCGAAGCTTACACCCAGGTGACGGGGCATCCGCTGCCTGCCTAGGAAAGCCCATGATGAGCCTGTCCATGCTCGATTGGGTGATCGTGCTCATTGTTTTGTTGTCAGTGTTGCAGGCCATGGGACAAGGGTTCTTTTATGAATTCTTTTCCCTGGCGGGAGTGGTCGTCGGATACCTTTTGGCAGCCTGGGAATATCCGTATGTGGCCACTTGGTATGCGCATTATGTGAACTCGCCCTGGACGGCGGATATCGCAGGGTTTTTCACTATTTTCTTTTTCGTCGTGGTGCTGGCGGGGGTTGTGGGCAGGCTCGTCCGCTCCATGGTGCAAGGGGTGGGGCTACGCTGGTTCGATCGGCTGCTGGGCGCGCCTTTTGGATTCATTCGAGGCGTTGTCGTCAGCGCGGTCATTGTGCTGGCGCTGGCAGCCTTCGCTCCGCAGTGGGGTTTGCAGCAGTCGCGGTTTGCGCCTTTTATGTTGGGTACAAGTCGCGGTCTGATTTGGGGAGCGCCGGCGAGTCTGCGACAACGCTTCTGGGACGGCTGGAATTTGCTGCGTACCGTACCGCAGCATCTTCCAACGGAACACGCCGGCAGCGGCGATAAGTTATGAATTCAAGGCACGGGAACGGCAGCGACATCAGCGAAAGCAAAGAGAGAGGCGTCGTGAAAGACCAACTGGAAGCTTTGATCATGCAGATGTACAAAAGCGGCATTACTTATTCGGAAGCGGTATGCGAATTCAAGAAACGCTTCATCCTCACCGTACTGCAAGACAGCAAGGGCAATCAGTGCAAAGCCGCCCGCCAGCTTGGCATGCACCGCAACACACTCAGCCGCACCATCTCTGAGCTAAAGCTTGATGCCAAGGGGCTGCGTACTGGAACCCGCCGTCCGCCGCGCAGCACGCACAATGCAACCATCGACAAGCGGGCCATCCGGTAAGCAAGGCTTCGCCACTTCTTTCGCTTCGAGATCGAGTAGTCACTTCCAACTGTCGTGCAAGAAAAAAGAGCAGCCGTGGCTGCTCTTTGTCCTGGTCTTAACTAGACCTGTTGTTACTGGGATTTGTGAACGGTGTGGTGCACCGGCGCAGCAGTCGACACCGGATTTCCATTCTTATCCAAAAGAATGCCGTCCGTCATCGTCATCATGAACGGATTCGGCGTGTAGCTGGCGACCGTGCCCTGGAAAGCCATTAGCGCTCCCACCTGCGGCATCAAGCGCGACGGAATCGGCTTTTGTCATGCTCAGAGTGATGTCTGCCTTCTTGGCGTCAATGTCATCATCACTGCCAGCCAGTTGCACCGAGGTTGGCGTAGCGCTAATCACGTTAGCCGCCAGCTTCACGGCCTTACCCTTAATGGCGTTCCACACCGTGTCGGCAGCCTGCTGATTGCCGGAAGAAAGCACCAGTTCCCACTCCGCAAAACTCATCTGGACGGGAGTCTTGCTCTTCACCAGATCGGCGGCCTGCTCGGCCGGCGACGGCGGTGGTGGCGCTGCAGCTACGGTGAATCCTGCCGGCGGCATCACGCTTGACGAAGCCTTCGCATCGTTCACCAGTTCGTCCCAACCTTGATCGGAGCCGTGGAAGCGAATGTATTTTTTCTTACCGTAATCCAGGATCTGCTGCTGGCCGGGTCCTTGCGCCAGGTTCGCGGCTTTGACAATGAACCAGAAACCTTCAGGGTTCATTGGCTTGGCTTCGAGGTCAGCCGTAGCTAAGGGATAAATGTCGGCGATGTTGGGCTGCGACTCGTCGGCAACCGCTTCGTGGAAGTCTTTCTGAGCAGTGGCAAAATCCTTCGCCTGCAGGGCGGCGAAACCTACGGCGCCATCAAAGATTGCGCCGGTCTCGTTGTGAAACTTGGTGAAGTCGGCATCGCTCATGCCATCCGGCTTCTTCATGTTTTGCAGCGCCTGCAATCCCTGCTGGCCGTATTGCTGGGCTTTGGCCAGGTTGTCCTGCATCTGCGGACCGCCCTGCGAGGCCATCGCGCGATAGCTGTAAGCCAACAGCGCCAGAGCTCGAACGTTGTTAGGATTGACCTGCAGCACGCGGTTGGCGGCATCCAGTGTCTTTTGCGCATCGCCAGCCTGCTGGTAGGCCGCCATCAGCAGTTCCAGCGCATCTTCCTTCATCACCGAACTGGGATAGGTTTGGAGGAAAGCCTCCAATGCCGTAGCTTTTTGCGCCGGGTTCTGTTGCTGGATCGCGTTCACATAGGCGTTGTATTCGGCCGGATCCTTGATTTCCTTCTTCTGGGTTGCCTGGCCGCTTGGCGCGGGCTGTGCCGCCGCCTGGGCGGCGCTTTGTTGGACCAGTGCCGCGCTGGCGAGTACCAGCAACGTGATGACTAACGACTTCTTCATTCGGTTGGCTCCTCTATTTCTTGGGAAACTCCTGACGACGCCCACATCCGCTCCAGCGCATGTGGTAACACGAGCCCGAATTAAACTCAGGACTGCATGATAACGGGCGAATCCCTCCGCACCTTAGGCCCCTTATTGCTTGAATTGGAATGCAAACTGCGGAGACCGGGATTATAAGTACGTAACTCGGTATAAGGCAAGCTTCTTACTACTTTACACGATTCTCCGCCGTTCTAAGATGCTCGAAAGCCAGTCGCCGGATGCGCGATCCGCTTCCGTCAACCATTAAATCCCAGCTTCCGTTCACTCTGCAGGAAGACCATTTGCGAGGGCAATCTCAAATGTTGAGCACCCCTTAAGACCTGACGAGCCCGTATTGTTTGACGAACACTAGCTGCATTTGTCGTCAACAGCCACGCCTGTCTGAGTCGCACAGTACCATGCCGGCAAAGCCAAAGCCGGCTTCGGCCGCCGCGACCCTCGACCAGGCTGCGGCAACGCAACAGCCCATTCCTGCGTCTGCCAATGTGATTTAAGAATCTTCTACTTGAGAGGAAAATGATTCTATGCAGACCACGGAGACGGTTTCGCTATCAGGAACGGTCGCGGTAGTGACCGGAGGGGGCCGCGGCATCGGCCAGGCCATTACCAACAAACTGGCCGACATGGGCGCGACCGTCGTACTGACGGGCCGCGACGACGTCCGGGTCAAGCAAATTGCGGCCGACCTTTCGGCCCGCGGGCACAAGGCCGAGGGGATCGCTTGCGACGTCGCGGACCTGGCCAGTGTTGACGCGCTTGGCGAGCGCCTGCGCACGACCTACGGCCGGGTCGACATCCTGGTAAACAATGCCGGGATTGGCGGTCCTCCTGGTTTACTACTCCACGAACTGCCGCCTGACGATTGGGAGGCCATCTTCAACACCAATCTGCGCGGCGTGTATTACATGCTGCGCGCTGTCGTTCCCCTGATGATTGCTGCCGGCGCGGGCCATGTCATCAACATCTCGTCGCTGGCAGGCAAGAACCCGCTGCCGCGCGGCGCAGCCTACTCAGCCTCGAAGTGGGGCTTGAACGGGCTCACCTATGGCGTCGCGGAAGAATTGCGCGGCCACAACATCCGGGTCAGCGTGATTTGTCCGGGATCGGTTGACACCGACTTCAGTCCGCGGCGTCATGGCAAGGATACCGAGAAGATGTTGAAGCCCGACGACGTTGCTCACGCCGTCGCCATGCTGGTCACCCAGGAACCGCAGTCGTTTATCAGCGAGGTCCTCATCCGGCCGACGCAGAAGCCTTAATATGTCCGCGAAATGAAATGACCCGCTTGCGAACCTGCCGAGGTTGCGCCTCAATGATTAGCGACAGCCTATAATCGAAGATCGTCTTCATTCCGATTCGTGACGGGACTCATAAACGATGCGCAAGAAACTGATTGCCGCCAACTGGAAGATGTACAAAACACCTCAACAAACCGCCGCGTTCTTTGCCGAATTTCTTCCCTTGGTCGCAGGCCACGACCGTGAAGAGATTGTGGTGTGCCCGCCATTCGTCGATCTGCAGACGGCGGTGGAAGCCGCCAGCGGATCCAATGTCGCGATCGGCGCGCAGAACATGCATTGGGAAATGGAAGGCGCTTTTACCGGAGAGATTTCGGCCGGAATGCTGACTGCCATTCAGGTCACGCACGTGATCATTGGCCACTCGGAACGGCGCCAATATTTCAACGAGACCGATGACACGGTGAATCGCAAGCTCGAGGTCGCGCTGGAGAACGGGCTTACCCCCATCGTGTGCGTGGGCGAAGTTCTGGAGGAGCGCGAGGCCGGCCTGACCGAGGACGTGCTGCGCCGGCAGTGCACGCGGGCCTTCAATGGCATCTCGGCCAGGAAGGCGGCCAAGCTCACCGTCGCTTATGAGCCCGTGTGGGCGATTGGAACCGGTAAGACAGCGACACCGCAGATGGCCGTGGACGCGCATCTGGTAATTCGCCACGAAGCCGAGAAAACTTTCGGTGAAGAATTCGCGCAGAGCTTGCGGATTCTATACGGCGGCAGCGTCAAACCTGATCTATGCTCGGCGCTTATGGCAGAGAGTGAGATTGATGGCGCTCTGGTCGGAGGCGCCAGCCTCGATCCGGTATCGTTCAGCAAAATCGTGAAGTACTAGGCGGAGCCTGATAGGGGAGCACGGCCTCAGCTCCGGCGTTGCTGATAGGCAAGAAATGGAAGAACCGCCGCGGTTTCCGAAGTGCTACCCCTTGCTGCCGGGTTCCCGCTTCTTGACCAGCTTTGATGCCGCAACATCGATCTGAAACTGCTCGTGCAACTCCCGTAGAGACTTGCCGGCATGCTCTTTCGTTAATTCCAAACTCAAGAAGTCGCTGACCACGGCCCGCTACCATCCCGGCGCGGGTAAACTTACTTCCCGCTTGCTTCAGGTCTACTGGCTTTGCAATGGCAAGGATGCGGCCTTCTTCGTCGTGCAAGAAAGTTGCCTTCATCTGATTCACCTCACAAATCAGCTTCCACAAAAGCGTACTCGACGGTCTGATTGCCGAAGTTTACGACCACCAAATAGTAGACATTTTCGGTGAGGTCATCGCTCATATTCGACCAAATCGTACTGACGCCCAAATGAGTCCACAGGGGAAAGCTAATTCCCTGAAGACCAAAGTCCCCGGCGCCCACGTACGACCATTCAGAGCCTGTGAAATCTGGAGAGAGCGGCCTCACCGAAATGACCGGAAGGAATCCAGGGGTTGCGGCTCTAGTGAAAGTCCAGCCGGCCGCCTGCCCCGAGGCCAAGCTGTTAAGACCCCATTCGGAAGCCATATTTCACCTCATCGTCTAGAACGATCTTCGCGGAAAACGGGTTGCCACGCAGCCGATTCAGCACACGGCGATGTGACTGGAAGACTCTAGCACACGTTTCTCTCCCCCATGCCGTCTTTGCTATACTTGTTGCGCCTCGACGTTTCTGCTTGAACCCGCGATGCTCCTGCATCCGGACGTGTGTGCGGAAGTGGTGAAATTGGCAGACACACCATCTTGAGGGGGTGGCGCCGAAAGGCGTGGGGGTTCAAGTCCCCCCTTCCGCACCATTTAAGTCTATGTATTATCAGTAGTTTACGTGTAGGTAAAACTAATTGTACGGATTTTGTACGGCGGTTTCTGCTCTATTGCCGCCATGATGACCGAGGTCTAGACTCGTCACTCCCCTGGATGTCCTCACCGCGACAACCGATATTACAAAAGGTGCCGCTGCCGTAAGTGGATTGCTTTTGTCGGCGAGGACAAGCGTATCTCGGCCGGGACCCGTTCGTGGGAAGAGGCGGAACGGACCGCACATCGCTTATCTGGTGACCACGCTGCCCACTCCGAAACTGTAGCGGAAGCTGTCAAACTCTTCCTTGAAGACCAGCGGCAGCAGAATCATTCGAAAAACTGGCTGTACAAGCACACCCGCGAATTAACGCACTTGGTGGGCTACTGCGCCGCTGAAGGGATCAAGCTGGTTTCCAAAATCACGCTGCATGATCTCGAGAACTTTCGTAAAACATGGCCTGGTTCTGCTATCACCCGAAGCAAGAGGCAGGAGCGGGTACGGCAGTTCTTCCGTTACTGCATAAAGCACAGATGGCGCACTGATAACGTTGCCGCCGATCTCAGCAAGATAAAGGTCGAGCCGACCGAAACACTTCCTCTAACTCGCGAACAATTCGCGGCAACTCTGAAAGCCGCGGCGGAATATCACCCCCGCGGAAAAGATGCAGAATGGCGTCGGCAGAGGGCGACAGCCATGCTCATGCTGTGCCGGCATTCGGGGCTTCGCATCAGTGACGCAGCGCGTCTGGAGCGATCGAAACTCCTTGCGAACGATGCCTTGTTATTGAGAACGACCAAGACCGGCCAGCATGTATATGTGCCACTTCCGGTAAACGTGGCAAAGCGGTTGCGAGAGCTTGAGAACGACAACCCCCAGTATTTTTTCTGGAATGGAACGTCAGCGCGGGAAACACCGGGCAGACGTTGGTGGAGCACAATCAAGACGATCTTCCGGGCGGCGGGTATACCGGACAGCCATCCTCATTGCTTGCGCGACACCTTTGCGGTTGAGTGCCTGGTCGGCGGAATCGATATCAAGAAAGTCTCGGTAATGCTTGGGCATTCCAGCGTGGCGATTACCGAGCGGCATTATCTGCCATGGGTGCAGGCGCGACAGACCGATTTGGAAGAGAGCATGCGCCACATGTGGGCAAGAACAACCACGAAGGCAAAGTCGGCCGCGGGACGGAGCTGAACGAAGTTTCCGCTATCCCTTGCTCCCCCTCCACAGTCTGGCCAATCGGAGGGCGAGTCAAAACCCGCCGAAGGCCGGCGAGGGCTTGAGTAGATCCAATCCACGCTTGACCGCTCGCTGCATCACGCGCAGACTTCACTGGCCATCGGAAGACGAAAGTCGAGGCTCAACGCCATCGAGTGAGAACAAAGTCAGGAGATCTCGAACTGCACTCCTTGGTCAGGAACGCCCACAGCGTCTCTTTGCCTAGGCGTGGATGGAAAGGACGTAGTCGGGTTCGCAAACCCTCGTACGGCCTTTTGGAACAGCTTAGCGCCGTGTTCCACGCTCGTCGTGCCAGAGCGCGAGTATTTCCCTGCTTACCGTGTCCCAGCGGCGACGGAGCGATTCCAGTTGGTCGGCTAGTGCAGCCTCTTGTGCCAATTCACAGTGCCCCAGGAAGGTTGAGTAAAGTCCGCCAAGCCTGGATCTGAACGAAACCGCGCTGGTTGCCCGCTTTTTCGCAAGGCGAGCGCGTTGTCGATGCGTGTCCCTGGCGTCCGACAGAAGCTTCTTTGCGATACTAGTTTTGCCCTTAATGGTTGCGAGGCATGCGAGTCGAAGAACGGATTCCAAGTCGCCGAATGCCTGATCCATCGCATCCTCAACGTAGCGATTTAAGTTGTCCAGTTCGTCTTCACCTTTGTTCGTCAGGACAAATTCGTGCCGACCACGCGGACCCTCACCTGCTTTCCGCAGCAGACCGGCCTCGCGCAAGCGACGGGCGATTTTGACCTTCCTATAGCGAGTGATATAACTAAGCTATGTCAAGGTATTTTGGAAGCGGGACAGCGGTCCCGTTTCGGGAAGGCTATCGCATCATGACAAGTCGTAAAGCCATCGTTAATGGCCTGCATTTGGTGTCTGCTGAGGCCGCGCCGCCCACTACCGATCCCGTCCTCGACCACGAAATCGCTGAAGGCGTACGCGCCTACCAGAGGCTACAAGAGCAAATAGATAAAGAGTTGTTTTCTGCCAACCCTGATCCGGAGGTGGTGAACTCCCTCTGGGGGCAGCAGAGCCTGGTCCGGGACGTTTGGCCGCCCACGGAATCAGGGTGCGCGCGTGAAACGCGCCGCCCTGTATCTCAGGGTGTCGACTTTAGACCAGCACCCGGAAACTCAGCTGCACGACCTGGAGCGCATGGCCGAGCAACGCGGTCTGGAGATCATCGGCAGTAGCTTTGGATCATTCTGAGTATTGCATCGCCTGGGATCACGCCCGGGAGTTTGGATCCAGCTTAGCTACTGGGCCGAGAGCTGCTGACGCGAACTCGGAGGCGGCTCGACTGCCGGTCAGTGGAGTGAACACCATAATAAGAACAGAACTAGCGAAAAGAGTAACCGCCGAGATAACACTTTTTCATCTCTTACGACTGGACAACGAAAACGGCTGCAGTGTGAGCCGCGAGCAAGCTATGGCGTTGCGGAATGAGGAGGAGCGCGCGAAAGAGATGCCGGATCACATGATGCAAGCTGGTCTGGACTTCATCGCGTGATTTGCGATTCCGTGTATTCGTCGTCCTAGTAGAGTTCACTCCTCATAACCCAGCCAACATCCACAATCGATACCCTCACCTTGGCCGCGACGTGCCGCCTAGATTCGATCAGTGCCCGCGTCCCGTCGTGGCGTGCCCGCCCTCGTCCGATTGTTGTAGTAGGTGATCCCTCATTTTCACTGACTTCTGAGCACTGCTGTATGGCAGTCGAGTTGCCAATACCAACATAGTTCGTTAATCGTACGATCACGGAATTCCGGAGGAGATACATGCACTTTGTCTTCTACATCGTTACGAAGCATGGCTACTCCGTTCTCTTTGGTGCTCTATTCGCTCACCAGCTAGGTTTGCCTGTACCTGGACCACTCTTTCTTATTGCCGCCGGGGCGCTTGCAGCCGCCGGGAAGATGGGGCTCGTCGTCGCGATCCTTCTCGCTGTCACCGCCTGTGTTCTAGCCGACTGGCCGTGGTACGAGGCGGGACGGCGCCAGGGCGACAGGGTTTTACATTTCATACACCGTCTTATGCAAGACCCTGACGCCCACAACCGAAAAGCTAAGAAGACTCTTGCTAAGTATGGGCCTTCCATTCTCCTCGTCGCCAAATTCGTCCCAGGGCTTGACGCAGTAACGCCTCCCCTGGCTGGGATATCGCGCACAAGCCGCATCCGTTTCCTAGGTCTTGATGCAGTTGGCGCCGGGCTCTATTCATGCACTTACGCCGGACTCGGTTATCTCTTCAGCAATGACTTGAATCGCGCGGCTGCCTGCGCCAGTAGAGCTGGGACTGTATTCGTAGTTCTATTGGTCGCCGTACTTGCGATTTTCGGCACCCGCTATCTAGTCCGCCGCTATCGTCTCACGCAAGAGTTCGGCTCGGACGGACAGCGCGGTCTAATCCGATTAGACCTGAAGCCTCCATCGGCAACGATTTCAGGATCTGTGGAGAGACTCAAAATATGAGCACTAAGGCGGTCGCACAGCGGGATGCATTTCAGAATGCTCTCACACCCATGAACACTCAATCATCGGCCAGACTGAACCCTGCCTCGCTAGAGGGCGACGCGGGCCTCCCGAAAACATGCCCAAATATGGGCAGAAAGTCACCACTGCCAATTTACGGTCGACAGTTTTGCCATACCATCTAGCCTCAGTTCCTTAATGCCCTGATTCCCCAGCCACTTATATTCATCACGCCTTGGTATCTGCCGTGCTCCTTAGTTCAAGTAGTCCGCAAGTTGGAAATTCTATCGTTTAAATCCATCGCTTGCGCGAACAAAAAGAGGTGGTCAACCATGAAACGGACCTCAGCAAGACAGACGAGCTTTAACGGTCGTCACAGCTTCCGTACACTGCGAGCCATTATTGTCATGCTCGTATATTTGGGCTGTCTCGTCGTGCCCTCGCTCTCCCATGGGTCGAGTTGATGCAGGACACTCTGGTCTATTGGAATGCATACCTTAATGCTACCCGTCCACAGATGGCTTCCCAAACACCCTTTCTTTGGGTCGACCAGAAGCCCGAACGGCTTCAGCGTGTCCGTGATGGTGAGATTCTGGTCTCGTCCGTCGGGAAGGAAAACCCAAAACCGGTGGGTTCAGGGTTGATCCACGATTGGGTGGGCGCGGCCTTTTTTCCGAACGCCAGTATCAAAGATGTTTTGTCCGCCGCGCGTGATTACAGCAACTACAAGGAGTATTACAAGCCAACGGTTGTTGATTCCAAGTTGCTCAGCAGTGACGGGCCCTGCGAAAAGTATTCCATGCGCGTAGTGAACAAAGAGGTCGTAGCCGAGACGGCGCTGGACATGGAATATGAGACCTGCTACTTCAAAATCGACGGCCGGCGATGGTACAGCACCACGCAGACCACGCGGGTGCAAGAGATCCGTCACCTCGGCCGCCCGGACGAGCAGGAGCTTGCGCCGGATCATGGCAGTGGCTACGTCTGGCGCCTGTACAGTGTCGCCAAGTTTAAGCAATGAGACGGCGGAACCTATGTGGAAGTCGAGGCGAACGCCTTGAGTCGCGACATTCCCATTGCGTAACTGGGTGGCCAATCCTATCGTGCGCCGCGTTTCAAGGAACTCCATGCTCGTCTCCCTGCAGCAGATGAAAGAGGCGTCCGTTTCACCGAAGATGCGGAGCGAACTGCCAGTTTACCCACCAGTGCCCACAATGGCTCGCGAGGCACTTTCGCTTCAGAGCTAGGTATCGTCAAGGGTTTTGCTCCGGCCGGGAAGCCGTGATTCAGGATTCATCGTCACCAGCCAGAGCCCGCCTTAAAGCAGCACACGTAATTAGCGGGCTTTCTCTCGCTCTGAAGATCCAATGCCGCAAGGTCTGTTTTTCCCGACCCCATGCTGGCAGTGACAGTATCACGGCAGGCAACGGCGCCTTCTGAGTTCCTCCCGCATTACTGATCAAGCATTTAGCGATCATCAGGTTCGGCGTTGGACCTGCACTGTCCCTTATTGGCGAGCGCCATGCGCCCGTCCAGGAGATGTGAAGCATGAACGTCACAAGGTTGCTCGACTTCATATTTGGCTGTCGCCACAGCAATCTCAGCCGTGTCTTCACGATCGCCAGACGGACATATCGCGTGTGTTGTGACTGCGGTACAGAGTTCGATTATTCGCTCGAAACGATGACGATTAAGGACCAGCGAACGAGGTCCCCCGCCCACTATGTTCCGTGGGAGGCATGAGCCACGCACGGCCATGCCAAAGCTTTATTGATTGGCATTAGGGCTGCACTGCCTATTGCGTCCGTGGCCCTCTCCCGAGTCGTGAATTGGAAATTGGAAGGCGAAGGTGCTGCATGAATGGGTTGCAGTGGACCGAGACACAAGAAGATCAAACGACAGAGGAGTCCGCGCGGGCACAGTCCAGGGCCCATCCGCTGCGCAGTCGAACAATCAGAAGGGCGTGCAAACTGAATGGAGAGCAATATGAACATGAAAAAGACCTATGCGTTTTGCTGCTTGCGGCCGGGCTGTGGGCCGGCACTGCGACAGTAGGGTACGCGCAGAACACGACGACAGTTCCAACGGTAACACTGCTTCCGCCACTGGAGATCAGCGCGCTCCCGAAGTAACTGTGCTGGCCGGCTGTCTGGGGCGAGGCTCCGGTGCATATGAGTACGCACTGTTTGGTCAAATGGTGCAGTGGTGGGAGCTTAAGAGTGATAGTGCCAATCTCGGGTTTTATCTCGACAAGGAGGTGAGGGTAGGTGCCGTGAAGTCGCCCGAGAACGATGGCACACCAGCCGGATCCAGCCTTGATAGAGATGTCCTTCTCTGAAGACGATTGCTGGCAGAGCAAGCAGCGAGAGTCGTGTTGCGACACAGAGCTTGACATTGTTTCTATAGGTAACCACGAAAGACAAGTTCCTCCACGAACCCCGCCGTCAGCGCGCAGCCTATCCAAGAGGATACCGGATTATCCAATTGGATAGGTTCGACCAAGTCCGCGAGGGACCCGAGGGTGGCAGGCGCACTCGCCAGCAGATCTTATACTAAGCATCCTTTTCTCAATTGGATCCAGACTAGCTTTGAGCGTACTGCGCTGTTGTGCCTGTCATTGGCGACCCACTTGCTCCTTTATGGGCTCATGAATCTTCTTTGTGAGGTTCTTGATCTCAGAGGAGGGGTACGCAGATGAAAAACTTACTCAGACCAGCGATTGGCAAAACGCTCGCAATTCTGGGAATCGCCAGCCTTGCAGCACTCCCGGTTTTAGCGCAGGAAAGCAAGTGGAAGGTCGACGCCGAACGTTCGACCGCATCGATTTTCCTTGGGAGCAACCTGGATTTGCAGAACGTCGGTATTGCTCGCATAGGCGGCATTGCAGAGTTCAATTCCGCCGAGCCCGCTAAATCGGCACTGGATATCAGCGCTAAGCTACCGGAGGGCCAAGCGATGACCTTCAAGTCGAAGCGCATTGATTTGCGGGCTGACGGTAAGCTGCAGATCACTGGCGACATGACGCTCGCTCGAACTGAGCGCGACGCTACGTGTAGCCCCGGTGAAGACTACCGCGGCCCGGTCTACGGTGAATTTGTGGTCCGCACCATTACCCGGAGCGTCACGTTGGTCCTGCCGCTGGTGGACAATGCCCAACGGAAGGCGGAAATCAACGCAGAAGTCATCTTGGGGGGCGAGAATTTTCCTGAGCTGTTCGCTGCGGTGCGTCAGGCGGCATGGCAACCCGTCATCCAGGACGAGGCTTGCGAGGCGCCGCAGGCAGGCGAGGACTACCGCGGCGCTGCCTGCACGGGAACTTTGATCGCGCCTGCTTACCGCCTCGCGGCGATAAGGAGTGGCGAAGATTATCGCGGAGACGAGTCACCTGCGCCCTCTGGCAACCTGATGAAGATCGTTTTCCGCTTGCAACTTAGCCGGCAAAATCTTGGATAGGAGACCGGCGACGGCTGGGGAGACGGCTGGCCCGGACAAGCCGTCCCGAGTTGCTTGATTTCTTGACCAAGCCTAAGTCTGCGCCCGCCGCGAAATCGGCGGCAAGGTAAAGAAAGCATTGTCATCACCGGCGTAGCAAGGGATCGATCTGCTTGTCTCCCCTTTTCACCGAAAAGCAGAATAGGCGGCGGCCCACCCGTCCCGTTTAGGATGACGCTCAACATTTAAGTTTAGCTGCCCCGCTCTTGCCGCCTACCTCTGGCGAGAGGGTAGGCGACACATCACACGGTGAACATTACTGGGCATCCTTCATCGATTCAGCCGATGCCCTAATGGCGAATAGCAAGCAATGAATTGACCGGGCCGCGAGTTCGTGCTTACCATCAGTCATTTGTTTAGGCGCCTCATTGGGACATGATCGGCCAAACCATTTCGCACTATCGAATCATTGAGAAGCTCGGTGGCGGCGGGATGGGAATTGTGTACAAAGCCACAGATACCCGGCTTGGCCGCTTCGTCGCCCTCAAATTCCTACCCGACGATCTAGCTCACGATCGGCGGGCGATTGAGCGCTTCCGGCGCGAAGCGCGTGCCGCTTCTGCGCTCAATCATCCCGGCATCTGCACGATCTACGACATCGATCAAGAGAATGCTCTGACGTTCATTGCCATGGAATTCCTCGATGGAATGACGCTCAAGCATCGCATCGGCGGCCGGCCCATGGAAGTGGAGCTATTGCTGACGCTGGCTGTCGACATCGCAGACGCGCTAGACGCCGCTCATCAATCGGGAATCGTGCATCGCGACATCAAGCCAGCCAATATCTTCGTCACCAGGCGCGGGCACGCCAAGATTCTCGACTTCGGGCTGGCGAAAGTAGCTTCTGCACAACCGGCCGCGCAAGCAGCTGATGCAGCCTCTGCCACGACGGTTTCGGTCAATGACGAGAATCTATCCCGCCCGGGAGGCATGCTGGGTACCGTCCCTTACATGTCGCCGGAGCAGGCACGGGCCAAGGAGTTGGACGCGCGCACCGACCTGTTCTCGCTCGGCGTGGTGCTTTACGAAATGTCCACAGGCAAGGTGCCGTTTGCGGGCGAGAGCTCGGCCGTTATTTATTCAGAGATTCTGACGAAGAACCCGCAGCCGCCTTCGCAACTAAATCCAAGGGTGCCAGCCGGGTTGGAGACCGTCATTCATCGCGCACTGGAGAAGGATCGGGACCTGCGTTACCAACACGCAGCTGACCTGCGAGCGGATTTGCAGCGGCTGAAGCGGGATTCGGACACGAACGGTTTGGGCTCCGGGGCGCGGGCAGCACCGTTTACGAAAAGACGACTCCGGCGGATCGCCGCCGCCGTAATTGTGGCTGTAATCGTTGTGAGCTATTTCATCACTCACCGTGGGACCAAGTTCACCGACAAAGACACGATCGTGCTCGCTGACTTTGACAACAGAACAGGGGACGCAGTTTTCGATGACACCCTGAAGCAGGGACTCTCTGTGCAACTAGGGCAATCGCCATTTCTCGATCTGGTTTCGGACCGTCGAGTGAACGATACATTGAAGTTAATGGGTCGTTCGACCGATGACCGGTTGACCCCCGAGCTCGCGCGCGAGATTTGCCAGCGCACAGGCAGCACGGCCATGCTAACCGGCTCGGTTGCCGAGCTTGGTAGCCAGTACGTAATTGGACTCAAAGCGGTAAACTGCAACTCCGGCGACATGCTAGCCGAAGCGCAGGAGCAGGCTGCGAGTAAGGAATCGGTGCTCAAGGCCCTCGATGCCGCGGCCGTCACCTTGCGCGGCAAACTAGGCGAATCCCTCAGCTCAGTGAAGAAATACGACGTGCCCCTGGAGGCCGCAACCACTCCATCGCTGGAGGCCCTGCAAGCGTACAGCTCGGGGCAAAAGATGAGGCCCTCGAAAGGGGACAGTGCTGCGTTACCTTTCTTCA
>CAWHXN010000018.1:0-25147 GCA_963833305.1 uncultured Acidobacteriaceae bacterium
TTTTTGCGACTCCAATCTCTCGAGCGCGCCCTCCATTTTTTGAATGGCAGGGACCAATTGGAGTGTGAGCTGTTCGGCCAAATCGCCAGCAAGACTTGGAACGATCTGCGTCTGGAAGGCTCCGATCAATTGCCCGGTGAGGTCACTGCTGATGTTCGAAAGCGATACTGATTGTCTTATTGCTTCTGTCCTAACGTCGACCAATAGACGACTAGTTCTTTCCCAGGCCTACAGCGCCGGGAAATATGGGCGCCTGCTGGTGTTGCCATTTTCGATCCTCGTCAAAACCTTATGTCCAACCATCCCGTCCAAAAATTGAGGCTGCGTCCTGGGGTGGACTGTTTCAAGAAGTCACCGGGGAAAAAGTGGGCGTATTCCGAGAACCAGGTCAGGTTTCGATTCATCTGCCATTTCAACTGCACTGAGGCCTGGCTCGCGATGTAGCTCGCGCTGCTTTTCTGGCCGGACACGAGCACGGCGTTGCCAACGCTGTATAGGCCATCGCTCTTACTCTCCCGCCAATAAAAGGCCGGGTTGGCCGTCAATGAGACGGTATCGGTGAGATTGAGTTCTGCAGATGGCTGCGAGGCGATCAGATTTCGCCTGGCGAACAATTCCGCATAGCTGAAGTAAGGGCCTTCCTCGTGCATCGAATCAAACGTGCCGAGAGTTCGGCTCGATGGATTCTGGTCACCGCTGAAGGCCGCAGCGCGAAGGCCAAACCTCGGTCTTAGAGGAGCGGAGTCGATCCGGTAACCTGTATCCGTGGAAACGCCCCATGCTCGGATATTGTCGACCCCAAACCAGCCCCACTGAAATATAAGCTCGTCGTTGTAGTCCCACCGCGGGATGGTTCCCCACAAGCGCGTTCCGATTGTTTCTCTTTGCTCCCGCCCGATTCCCTTACCATCGTAAGGCACGGACTTGTTGTCGAGGCCTATGTAGTAGAGATCAACGTTTCCTTGCGGCAGGACGCGAAGTGGTCTCACCGCATAGACACCCCAGAAACCGGCTGTGTGATTCGGCGGATTGTCGAATTTGCCCGCATTATCCAAGACTGGTCTGAGGGCAAACGCGTCAACAGTCCAGACGCCGCTCAACCACGTGAGCCGGAGTCCATCGAGGCTAAGGCGGATATTCCGGCCATCGCGAGTAGAAACCAAACTCCCCGAACCGAATGCTACTTCTTGACGTCCGGCTCGTAAGGTTAGACCATCTTTGCCCGAGCGCCAAAGGCCAAGATCGAAAAAACCCTGATGAACGTACAGCTGTTCCTCGTCCAAGCCTGGACGAGGGCCGCCGTTCCGGCCGGTCTCAAGACTACTTGAAAGTTCGCCGAAGAAGCGAAACCGTTCACCCAGGTGCAGATCGGTATCGACAAAGTAGCGCTGCATCAAATAGGCATTGCCCGCAGGGCCGCTTCCCCAATCTTGATTGCTAAAGTATTCGCCGCGATCCCGAATGAATGCGCCGAAGGAAAGGTAATAGCTCTCGTTGTCGCCGCGCAGCGGGATAAACTTCAACCGGTCCAGTAATTTGGTTCGGCAATCCGGACTGCTGAAATATCCATCGTCTTCGTCGTATGTCATTTGCGGAAAGGTCGGGGCCGGGCCGGAGCAAGTAGATTGTGCCGAAACCATAGTTTCCAAGGTTTGCGTCGTTTGCGCAGAAGCGGGGACACCCGCGATTAGCAGTAATAAGCCGGCAGCGCGGGCGATCCTTCTTACGCTGGCTTGCCGATGGAAGCCACCAGGCACCTCTAGCGCTAAGCAGGCTATTCGACTCATTTCGTACGCCAGCTTCGCAGTGGCTTCCTCTATGGTTTTGATCCGCATTACATGAGCAGATTGCATAGCATCCTTCTTTTTGCTCCCCCGGGTCTTACATCTTTGGCGGGATGGAGATGGGTAGGCGGAGGTCCACCTTCTTTGCTGGCGCCTTCTTGACGGCTTTCTTCGCCGCCTTCTTCGCGACCGCTTTCTTTGCTGGCGCTTTCTTGGCGGCGCGACGGTGAAGGGTCGTGGAACTCACCGTGCAAGCTAAGCGCCGGCGGAATCGTGCTTCGAGGAGCACGCATAGGACCTTGAGGCGTTCAGGTCAGAACTGTCTGAAGTAAAACCGGGTTCGCTTAAGATAAGCCCCGCGCTACACTTGCTGCCGGCAATTCAACGGGCATACTTTTCGAAGTGGTCGAGCGCCATCTGAGTGTATTGGCCAATCTCGATAAGGTAGCCGTCGGGATCGCGCATGTAACAACGCCATTCCCAGCCGCGGTTTTCGAGCGGTTCGGTGAGGAAGAACGCTCCTTTGGCGCGCCATTGTTTGTAACAGGACCAGATGTCGGCGACTCGCAAGTTGAGGAAGGTGTCCACTCGGTTGAGATCCTGAGGAGTTTCGAGCAGGACCTCGGGCTTGTCGGGCGTCGGGCCGCCACCAGAATTGAGGACGATCCAGGAGTTGGCCAGCTTGATGTAGCAGGGATTCTCCGGATTGATTACTTTCCCGCCAAGAATTCCGACATAGAAGTCCTTCGATTTTTTCTGATCCTTCACGGTGAAGAAATGCGTCACGAAGAAGCCTTCGCGCGCAACCGGTGCGTCGGGCAGATTCATGCGGTTGCCTCCATGAGGGAGCCCAAAGTCGGGACCGGAATAATGGTGTGACATAGATCATCTCCTCCTCATGATTGAAATACGTGGGGCCACCCGCGTGTCGGCCCCGCAAGGCAATTGAGAACGCCAAGCATCCCAAACACCGCACCAGCCCCAAACAACAGAAGTAGTCTTGGTTTTGCCGTCAGGATCTCCAGGTGTCCGCCAAATTGATAGCGCACTGCGGACACGCGCCTGCTCCGTCGCGTGCTCAAAGAAGACTCCGGACTTCGGCGACAGTCAATTTGGAAGCCGGTCGGCGATTTTCGCCACTCCAGCTTGTGCACAGACTTCATCCTTGTCTCCGCCAGGAGCCCCTCCCACACCCAGAGCGCCCACAATGGCGTTCTTTGACTTCAACGCCACGGCCCCCGGAAGCGCCATAACATTAGTCATTGTTGAGAGTCTCGGCGCAAACGGACTGGTCTTCATCAGATCGAAAAACTTGCCGGACGTATCGAAGTCGAATATCGGCCCCAGCGTGATCACCGTGTACGCCTTATCGAAACTCGATTCCCTCGTATGGATGGTGGCTCCATCGCCGCGAAGCGCTACCTGCGGCACTCCATCCATGTCCACGACTGTTGCGGTTACCAGATATCCGTGTTGGGCGCACACACGAACAGCCTCGGTCGCAGCCTCAAGCGCAAGAGTGAGGGGGATAGCGTAGTGATAGGCAGTTGTTTGCGACGATTGTGATGGTGCAGCCCCGGTCAGCGGGGCCGCTTGCATCTGGGCCCAGACTGTACTTGGAGTTGCCTGTCCGGCCAGCAAAGAGACGAACGAGAGATGCAATAGCCGACGCTTTATTGAGACGTGCTTCCAAGCAACTGAGGTTTGGACTTTAGCGGTGTACAACATTTTTTCGAGGGTCATGAGAGTTCTCCTTAATGAAATTGTGCGTTGCTCGTTCCTGATTGACTCGGACGCGATTCGGGGAAGCTATCTTGGCGAGGAATGACCGCAGGCCGTTTGTTTTACGGCCGTCCCATGATGTGGATGTGCGCATAGGGCGATCCGGCCCACATGATGTAAGCCCCCGTTGGTTTATGTGTCGTAGGCAACCCCGAGGTTTTCGGGTCGAAGGGCCAGAGAATCATCCAGTGCGGGCCGATCTTAATCGGTGGGCTCGTCTTGTCAAACGGATCCGAGTCGCTTCGTTGAGTGGCCCCCGCCAGCATGTATTCGATGCCGGGCACCGTCGTCGTCGGCTTTGGCTTGTGCTCCTCGAAGTCCTTGTTCCACTGCATCGCCACCTGATCTTCACACATCGCCGGCATCCCGATTCCTGATGCGTTTCCAGGCATGCAGGTCCAACCATTCGTTCCCGGGCGAAGCACGGTCAATCCTCCGTGTCCATCCTGGTCGGCTACCGTGGCACCCTGAGTTATGTTCGCAGGGCCGGCAGATAAGGCACGAGCAATCTTCGTTTGTGTCGTCTCCGCGCTCCCTGCGGCGGCTGTCCGCACCAGGCACAATTCACCCAGCATCACACCGATCACAAGTCCGCCGATCCCAAGAAATGTCAATGCGCTTCTCCTTGTTTGGATTGACATAGCATCCTCCCTTCCCTCCTCGAGATCCCGTCGCGGCTTTAGCTGGGCTTTTCGGTGCAGCAATTCGATAGCCGGCGCAATGTTCATTCAGCGTTCCGTCATCATCCGAAGCAACTTTGATTCCAAACCTCCGATCGAGCGCGCAGGAACTGACAGAAACAACAACGGCAGTATGTTAGAGAAATTCATTTGGAACTTGTCGCATGTAGCTGAGCACCGCTGTGGACAGGCAGAGTACTGGAGGCACTACAGTTTGACTCGACATTTTGTATGACAATTCGTCACCCGCTTTAGCTGAACGGTGAATAATCGCACGGAGAACGGTCGCTCAGCATGCGAACACGTTTTGCATGACGCGAAATTCGCTTTGGCCCTGCAGATGCAGGTGTCAGTTCATCCGCACGAAACACGAGATTCTAAGCAGGAGATTTGATATGTCAAACACAAAAGAAGCAACCGTCACGGAAGCACCGCAAGGCGCGGTTCGACCCCACCAGCCAGGCCAAGACGTTTTCAGATCGGTTCTGCCGGAAGAAATCGACTGGAAACCCTTCGCGGCGTTCCCACCTTCGGTTCACCTGGCTGTCGTCGTCGGTCAGCCCTCGCAGGCCGGACCGTACACGATCAGGGTGAGAGTACCCCACGGCGAGAAGGTGATGCCACACCGGCACCCGGAGGATCGAGTCTACACAGTTGTGTCCGGCGTTTTCTACATCGGCCTGGGCGATCAGTTCGACGCCGATAAGCTGCAGGCGTATCCGCCCGGTAGCGTCATCGTCCTACCTGGCAATACATCCCATTTTCACTGGGCGAAATCCAGTGAGTACATCGCGCAAGTTTCGGCGATTGGGCCGCTTGGTCTTGAATACCACAACGCAAAAGACGATCCGCGAAACAAGAGATCTTAGAAGGCCTCTAAACGATTTCCGATCGAGAGCAGGAGGATCAAATGCCGACTTTTACTTGTTTTACCGCCCCAGGAAAACTGACGCTGCCCCAAAAGGCGGAGATCGCGAACTGGTGCACCAGCGTGTATCACGAGGAGTTTGGGATCAAGCGCTATCTCATACAGGTGATATTCGAGGAGGTCGCAAGCGGCGACCAGTATATCGCCGGCCAGCCGGCGCCTGACGTCGTATGGATTCGATGCGATGTTCGATCGGGACGGGATGAGGCACTGAAATCCAGACTTCTTCTCCGGGTCCAGCAAGGCGTTGCCAAGACCGCCAAAATCCCTGAGGAGGCGATCTGGTTCTATCTCAATGACCTTCCTGCGATGAACATCATGGAATGGGGGCACATCATGCCGCGCCCGACGCCGGCAGAGACGCTCGAAATCGTGCCTGTGACCGACCCGGGAGTAGTGCCCCATGACGACGAACGCTGGTTCGGGGCTCTGTCAGAGCCTTTCAAGACGCGTCTGCGGTCCCTAGAGGCGGCGACTACATCCACCGCAGCGCACTAGCGGCTCTGATTCGGAGGTTATCGGCCGGAATCGCCAAGGGGCGCATCGGCTGGGCCGCTGCGTCACGCGAGTGGACGGAGTCGAAGCATAGGGCGGCCCGCGCTTTGAGCGAATGTCTACCTGATGACAGGGCAGATGCGGAAGAGCCTCCGGAGGACGATAGACGCTGGCAGCCAGCGAAACCCCAATCGATGGTCTCCATGACTTGGAGTGAACACATGACTACGGTCCCTGTGGCTCTTTCTGTGGACAACTCGCTCGGCACCAGGCTGCTGCCGGGCGTACTCAGCGTCGTGGCGGGCTCGGTCGACGTCATCAGCTTCCTTGGACTGGGAGGGCTGTTCGCCGCACACATCACCGGTAATCTGGTGGTTCTGGCGGCGCATGTTGCCACCGGGAGAGCCGCGTCGCTCGCGTCGATCCTTTCCGTCCCGGTATTTATTGCGGTACTAGGTTTGACCAGGCTTGCGGCCGCCGGTGTGGAGGAAACCGGCCACGGCCTGCTACAGCCCCTGCTGGCGCTGCAAGTGCTCTTGCTCCTGAGTTTTCTGGCGGTCTGGGTCGCGGGAGGGGCGGGCCTCGATCCCATTGCGCCGACTGCCGTTGTTGCCGGGATGCTCGGGGTCGCCGCGATGGCGGTGCAGAACGCACTCGTGCGGTTGTTGGTCGGGGCACCGGCGACTGCGGTGATGACGACCGACATCACGATGTTCATGATGGATGTCGGCGCGATGTTGTTCCTGCGCGACGCTAACGGAGTCGCCTACGCTCGCAGTCGCGCAAGACGGACTTGGCCCGCGATCGTCGGTTTCACCGTCGGCTGTTGTCTCGGTGCGGTATTGGAAGCCGTGATTGGGCCGTGGTCCTTGGCGCTGCCAACCGGCTTCGCCTTGCTGGCACTGGCGTTGGGTTTCTCGGTCGACTCAAGGCGTGAAGGAGCCACAACGTGAGCGGACTGGGGGTCCGGCAATCAGTTCGTGAGCTGCGGCGATAACCGAATTGGTGAGCAAATGAAAATGAAATCGAGTTCTAGTAACAACCCCGGGAACGATTGGAGGAAGAAGACGATGATTCGCCGCGTCGCGATCGGGGTCTTCCTCGCAGCTTTCTTCGGACTGGGGTTCTTCCTCCTGGCGTGGCGGCCCTCCATCACTCCAATCGAGCCCCCGAGCCAATCAAGCTTTCCTGCCGAGCTGGTCGCCAAGGGAGAAGCTCTCTCAGCGATTGGACATTGCGCGTCATGCCACACCCAGCCAGGCGGACAACCGTTTGCTGGCGGATACCCAATGAACACGCCGTTTGGGATCATTTATGGCACCAATATCACTCCCGACTCGAAAACCGGCATAGGGACTTGGTCGCTGGAAGCTTTCACCCGTGTCATGCATGAGGGCGTCGCTCGTAACGGTTCTCATCTTTTTCCCGCGTTCCCATACTACGCATTCACCAAGTTATCTGACGATGATGTGAAGGCGTTGTACGCCTATTTGATGACGCGGCCAGCGGTTAGCAACACCGTGCCAGCCAACACGGTTCTGTTCCCGCTCAACATACGCGCTTTCCAGGAAGGCTGGAAGATTCTGTTTTTCAGAAGCGCGCGATACAAAGCCGATCCGTCCAGCAGCGACGAGTGGAATCGCGGCGCGTATCTGGCTGAGGGGCTAGCCGATTGTTCAGGCTGTCATACGCCGCGCAACCCTCTCGGCGCCGAGGAGATGCGACACACCTATGCAGGCGCGGTGGTCGAAGGCTGGATCGCTCCTGCGCTGACTGAGGCGAACCCCTCGCCCCTTCCGTGGACACAAGAAGACTTGTTCAACTATCTGCGCACCGGTACGAGCCCGCTGCATGGTTCCACCGGCGCCACCATGACTCAAGTCATCCGCAACGCCCTCGCCCTTCCGGCCGTGCCGGACTCCGATATTCGCGCTATCGCTCTCTACTTCAGCGAGAAGGACCAGGCGAACGCCCATGTAACGGGCATTGAGGCGACAACACGAGCGGCCCTCGCGACTTCCTATCTTGGGAGTAGCCAAGAGTACAACCCAGAAGCTGAGCTATATGCCTCAGCCTGTATGTCGTGCCACTACAATGCTGGGCCGGTTCCGCTTCCCGCTCGTCCGGAATTGGCGCTCAACAGTTCGTTAACGCTGTCTGAACCAACCAATTTCATTCAGGTTGTGCTGAACGGTGTCGGCGACACGGAAGGTGCGCCCGATCTGGTGATGCCTGCGTACGGCGCATCGCTCACTGACAGCGAAATCGCCAGGCTCGCGGCTTATCTACGTCGCACCCGCACGAGCCGTCCGCCCTGGACCGATCTAAAGGAAAAGGTCGCCGCCATCCGCCGGCAGTCGGCGGTATCGCATTGACACAAGAGCACAACAGGAGCAAAAGATGATGACCACATTCGATCTTAATGGCCGTACGGTCTCCGTACACAGTCCCAATGACGCGCCGTTGCTTTGGGTGATACGCGACGAGCTTGGTCTCACGGGAACCAAATTCGGGTGTGGCATTGGCATGTGCGGTGCGTGCACCGTGCACGTAGAAGGACGCGCGACGCGATCTTGTATCACCCCGGTCGGCGCCGTAGTTGGTGCCAAAGTCACAACGATCGAGGGGCTCGACCCGGACGGCAGACATCCACTGCAAACTGCCTGGCTCGAACTCCAGGTTCCGCAGTGCGGCTACTGCCAACCGGGACAGATCATGCAGGCGGCGACCCTGCTGAAGGATTATCCGAATCCTACCGACCGCGACATCGATGCGGTGATGGCCGGGAGTGTCTGCCGCTGCATGACCTACGTTCGCATACGCAAAGCCATTAAGCTGGCTGCGGCGAGAGTGAGAGGAGAAACGGGTCATGAATAGTCTGTCATCTCACGCACTTCGGTCAAGCAGCGAACCGTCGCGCCGCGACTTCCTGATCACGATGTTGGGAGCAGGCGTCATGCTGGGATACGCCCGGTCGCCCCTGTGCGCGGCGGACGCGATGCTGTCGACCTTGAACGCCGAGCCTGCCCGTCGCGCAGATGAACTTTTCGAACCAACCATCTGGTATGAAATCGATCCCAGCGGCACGGTGACGATTAACATCATTCGCGCGGAGATGGGCCAGCATGTCGGGACTGCGCTCGCCCGAATCGTGGCAGACGAGTTGGAGGCCGACTGGAGCAAGGTGCGGGTCGTCACCGTCGATTCCGCTCCCAAGTGGGGCAATATGATAACCGGTGGCAGTTGGTCGGTGTGGCAGGGTTTCCCGGTGCTCAGTCGGGCAGGCGCGGCCGGCCGAATTGCTCTGATCGAAGAAGGCGCGAAGCTGCTTGGTGTTCCTGCTCAATGGTGCATGGCACGCAATGGCGCGGTGATGGCAAGAGGAAGAACTATCCCCTATGGCGATATAGTGGCCCACGGCAATCTCCGACGAACGTTCACGCCTGAGCAGCTTGAAAAGATTCCAGTTAAGGCGCCTGACAAACGACGTCTGATCGGGCGGGATACGCTGGCGTTGGATATTCCGTCGAAGGTCGATGGCAAAGGCAAATACGGCCTGGATGCAGTGGTGGAAGGAATGGTCTATGCGCGTCCGAAAATTCCGCCGACACGTTACGACTCCAAAGTTGTCTCGATTAACGATTCGGCGGCGAAGCGAGTGCCGGGATACCTGAAGAGCCTCGCACTGGACGATCCGTCGGGAACGACGCCGGGCTGGGTGATGGTGTTCGCGGAGAGCTTCATAGCCGCAAACAAGGCGGCCGATCTGGTGAGGGTGACTTGGAGATCGGGCAAGGCAGCGACGGTATCCGAGGCGGATATCCAGAACCGCTCAGCCGAGTTGATCGCGGATCCAAAGGCAGGTTCGCTGCTGGTCGACGACCCGGGCGTCGACGCGGCGCTCGCTTCTGCGACGCAGAACATCGAGCGAACTTACACCACGAGCACCGTGATGCATTTCGCGCTGGAGCCAGTAAACGCGCTGGCGTTCGAGAAAGACGGCATTTTCGAAATTCATACAGGAAATCAGTGGCAGACGCTGATGCTTCCGGTGTTGGCCAAGGCGCTAGGGCGGAGTCAGGACAAGATCGTGATGCGCAGCTATTTGCTGGGTGGAGGATTCGGGCGTCGACTCGATGGTGACTACGCGGTGCCGGCTGCGCTGGCCGCTCAGGCGTTTGGCAAGCCTGTCAAGATGGTCTGCACGCGCGCGGACGACATGCGCTTCGACTGTCCGCGGTCCCCTTCGACGCAGGTGGTTCGCATGGCCTGGGGAGACGGCGGCCGCGTGACAGCGATGGATCATCATGCGGCGGCCGGGTGGCCCAGCGCTGTCATGGCTCCATTTTTTATGCCGAAAGGCCTCAACGGCGTTCCGTACGATCCGTTTTCCATCGCGGGCGCCGACCACTGGTACACGGTAGGAGCGCAGCGGGTTCGCGCGCTGGAAAACGATCTGGCCAAACAGACGTTCCGACCCGGCTGGCTGCGATCCGTCAGCGGGGGTTGGACGAATTGGGCTGTCGAAAGTTTCATGGACGAGGCTGCGCACGCGGCTGGCGTTGATCCGGTGAACTTTCGGCTACAACTGCTTGACGGAGCAGGACGAAATGCGGGATCCGCGCCGAATTCCGTCGGCGGCGCGCACCGGCAGGCGGCTGTGCTCGCCCGCGTGGCGGAGAAGGCGGGGTGGGGCAAGCCGACACCGAAAGATGTGGGGCTCGGGATTGCAACGACGTTCGGCCAGGAACGCCGTATGCCCACCTGGACAGCCTGCGCCGCTCGCGTGCATGTCGACCGCACGACCGGCCGCGTATCGGTAGAGAAGCTGACGCTGGTGATTGACGCCGGCACAATTATTCAGCCGGATGGCGCGGAAGCCCAGGTGGAGGGCGGCGCGTTGTGGGGATTGAGCATGGCGCTGCACGAGGGATCGGAGTTCGTGAACGGTCAACCGAAAGATACCAACCTTGACACCTATGGCCTGCTGCGCATGGGAGACGTACCCGAAGTCGAGGTGGAGTTTCTCCCGAGTACGGAAGCGCCCGTAGGGCTTGGCGAGCCGGGGACTACTCCGGTTGCACCCGCGATCGGAAATGCGATCTTTGCCGCCTCTGGTGCGCGCGTCCGTCATTTGCCAATCCGACCGCAAGCCGTGCTGGAAGCGCTTGCGCATCGGGCTTGACCCATCAGAGCGATATTCCGCTACTTGCATGCCGCGCTCAAATTGAGCAGTGATGCAAAGAATGAAGGCCGATTCGGTAGCCGATCCGGTAAACATGGCTGCACGACTTCATCTCGCGTGTCCTCCAGGGACGAAAGCTCGATCAAGCACTTGATTTATCTGTTGCCCAGACTCAAAAAATACCTACTCACGATGTTGGTAGGCGTACCTCCGCGAGGACTCTCAGGAACCACGATTGACCGGATCGAGTTGCAGAGAACCGCGGAGGGAACGCGACCAAGGGCATGACATGAAAGGACGCTCCATGAAACGGATTTCCTTCTTGCTGCTTGCAGTGGCAACGGTGGCCGGTATCGTCGCGTTCACGGCCCGGGCGTCTGAGGACGCCGATGGAGAGGCTGCCCCGATCTTCGGAGTCACAATTTCCCCCGGTTACCGCGATTGGAGAGTGATTTCCTTGGCCCACGAAGCAGGAAACAACAATGATCTTCGGGCCAATCTCGGCAACGATGTAGCGATCAAATGACTACCGGAAAGGGACGTTGCCGGTCCCGGTCCGTTGTTCAAGCCTTTCCGCAGAGAACGGGATATCTAAATGAACAATGGCATCCGCTGTCGAAAGGTTCAGTCCTTCTTCGTCTTCTCGATCGCACACTAAAATGGAATTTCGTGTCATGCAAAACGTTTCTGCATGCCGAGCGACCGTTCTACGTGCGATTATCGCGGTTCAGCTAAAGCGGGTGACGAATTGTCATACAAGATGTCGAGTCAAACTGTAGCACCTTCAATACACCACCTGTCCACACGGCTGAGGTGCTAGATGCGACAAGTTCGGGAAGAATTTCAGTAACTACTTCCGCTTGCTGTTTGTGTCAGATCCCTGCGCACTCGATCGGAGGTTTGGAATCGCAGTTGCTACTAATGCTGGCAGAACGCTGAATGAACACTGCGCTGGTCATCGACGTGCTGCACTCGTCGCAGCTCAGTGAAATTACACTCACCCAAGGAGATGTTATGCCGACATATGTCTGTTCAGTCCCCGCAAGTTCGCTTAACAATGATCAAAGGAAAGCGATCGCCGATGCGATCTCTCGCAACCATAGTCAGGTAACCGGTGCACCGCCATTCTTCGTGCAAGTGGTATTTGAAGAAAAGCAGACAAATGATCGATTCCTCGGCGGAGAAATGACTGGTGGTCACGTCTGGGTTCGGGGCGACATCAGAGCCGGAAGAACCAAGGAGCATCGGAAGACGCTGATGCGTCAGATCATGGAGGATGTGAGTCGAATTACCGGTGTCAGCACAGGCTCGATTTGGGTCTACCTGTGCAATCTAGAACCCACCGACATGATCGAGTATGGGAATGTTCTTCCGGAGCCTGGATCGGAACAAGAATGGTTCGAAGCCTTACCTCAGGCACTCAAGGATTACCTCAAGAGTCTCGGAACGACTAAAGAAAACTTTACTCTGTAGCTACTCTTCGACAGAAGAATCCACGAATCCTTTCGACCGGCTGTGAATCTAGGTCCGACTCAGAGGTTCTTGATCAATCCATTGAGGGACTTGACGTTCAGCAACTTCTCCTGCGCATCCGCATTGCAGACCTCAAGATCCACAATCCCCAGCTCACAGCGCGGTTTCAAAGTCTGCGGCGTTTGCTTGCGGTTCTTCTTGAGCAACCGGCACGCTGCGGCCGGCCGGAGCGAGATGAGATGCGATCTTCAAGACTGTCAACTGACGCCATCGAAACGAGCATCATTTGTTAATCATTAATGAAACACGGTAAGCGCCCCGGTGACTTCCAGTGAGCTCTCGCTCAACCTTGCGAAGTGAAGATGGATGGCCTCTTCGCGGAATTTCAGCATCTTTCCGGAGCGTCCATTCATCACGGCCTGAATCTCGGCGGCGATCGAGACAGCGATCGTCGCGGCGCAATCACTCCCTAATATCCAGCCCAACGGGAGAGTGAAGCGTGGGCGGGGCTTGAATATCAAGTTCTGCAAATATTCTGGTGGCGCGCGCAGCTGGACCGAGCATCCCGATGTAGCGCGGCTTTCGCGATAGGATCGGCGGCAGTAAGAGTCTATCCAGGGGATAGTTGTGCGTCATCAGCACCACCGCCGCGTCTGGGGTAATTGGCAAATCGTGAAGAGGCTCTGGCTCCGGCTGGAGAATGACGCAGTCTGCGTCAGGAAAGCGCTCTGATTTTGTGTAGGCAGCTCTGTTGTCAGCCACAGTAGTCTTCCAACCCAGTAAGCCGGCAGTGCGTACAAGGGGAATCGCGTCGTGGCCTGCACCAAAAACGAAGAGTCGCGTTGGAGTTCCTACATATTCGATAAAGACTTCAATGGCATCGATCGACGTAAGATGGCTCGTGCGAAGTGTAGCGGCCGTCGCAGCGTATTGTGCGACCTTGGTCTCAACGACTGAACCTACAAGAGAGCCGCCTTCAATCGTCCCATCGCTAAAGAACAGTCGATCTCCAATCTTGATCTCGCGGTGTGAGTCTCCTCCCCCGACGCGAATCACCGTTGCAACGACTGCTGGCCTTTCTCGAATGCGTTGGTTCGAAAGAAAATTGCCTCCTCAGCAGAATCTGTGGGTTGATTCCGGTTCCGGAAGCCGTCCGAGCGTGTGATACAAGGCGATTTCCATGCGCTTCGTAGGTGCGGAAACCGTAGGATCGTCTGGTCACCACTCGGATTTTGTTGTTCAGGCCCTCGACGGCACCGTTGGAAATCTCGCCTTTGGCCCGGAACCAGTTCAGCAGTCAGCTCCTCATGGGCGCGCAGCATGCGGGCGACTTTCTTCATCGGTTCCAGGCGGCTGCGCATGGCCCGGTCGCTCCAGTAGTCGAGAAAGCCTCCGGCCCAGAGTCACGGACTTGTAGCTTCCAGAAATGGGAGAAGGTCTCCTTGAGATCCCAGGCTCGGGCCGTGGCCAGCTTGCTGGCCAGCAGGGCATTGCAGCTTGTTGTCGCGCTCGCCCGCGCACCCGGCTGCCGCGGCGCAGCAGGGGCCAGCGCATATGCTTGAGCCGTTGGGCCTGGCTTCCTGCTCATCCGCCCGCAAGCGTGTACTCTCGGCCCGCCGCACCTGATCGACCGCCTGGTTCAAATGCATGGTGATATGGAAACGGTCCAGCACGTGCAACGCTTGCCAGCTTGCGGCCGCGATGACTTGCAGGTAGGGCTTCCACATGTCGCTGCACACAAAGCGCAACCCCTTGCACCACCTCCGGCCCCAGGGCCTTCAGCCCCCGCCGCAGACGTCGCCTGGGACCGCCGCCTCCCTACCCACAGCAGGCGCCGGCAATCCTGCTCGATCTGGTAGATCACGGTCAGGAAGTTGTCCGCCCTCAGGCCGCGCCCCCAATGAATCTCATCCACCCCGATCGACTCGACCCCGTGCAGTTCGCGGTGCGGCCAAGCCCCACTCGCACGAACCATTCCACCGAGCGATACACCGCTTCCCAACTGGTCTGAAAGACCTGCGCCGTCTCCCGCCAGCTCAGCCGTCGCGCCCAGCGCGCCAAGAACCCCATCATGGCGCAGGTCACCGGACGCTTGCCCTCGCTCCAAGGAATGTGTTCGACGACCACCCCGTGCTCGGCACACTCCACCCGCCGCGGCGCGTAGAAGAAACTAGGTGGGGATTCCCCACAGGGGCACAAACAGCCAGCGCCGCTCCGGCAAGCGATCATAGCCCGGCGCCGGCCGCTGGCACTGCGAGCAGCGCCCGCGTATACCGCGCATGTGGCTCCAGCTATGATCTCGATCCACTCTGGCTGGCCCTGGTGACCGAATGCATCCGCACTTCGTGGTAAACGAACCCACAAACCGTTGCACTCGATTCAAGATGGTCTTAACCTGTAGTTGAATAGCTGATCTCCCGGCTGCATCGGTCGATGTTTTGGCAAACAACAGACTAAACGAGCCCGCGCGAGTTCAGCTATTTTTGTTGGGAATTCCGGTTTTTTAGTGGGAAGCGAACGGGGGCTTTGCCCCCGCACGCCCAGGATTTAACGCTTTGATGCCTTCCCGATGAGGGCTCTTCAGTCCCAGTGCTTCAGCTGCGGCCAGAATTCCTTCAACGGCTGCTTGAGCCCTCGGCAATAGAACACGTCGAAATGCTCGTACGGCATCGAGTATGGGTGGTACACGCTCGCGACCTTCTGCACGCTTACAAACAGTTGCTCGAGGCGCTCTTGGCTATCATCCATGAAGATCATACTTTCGCCGGTGTAATCGCGCGGTCCCCACAGGAAATAGCTTTGGTGACCGCTGATCGCCCACGGCAATCCAAATTTCGGCCCGAAGAGATCGATCGCGCCGGCTACGCCATAGTTCGGGGCAAAGATCGCCGTCTTCGCTCGAACACCCGGCGGCAAACTGTCGTAAACACGCGCCACCGTCGCGACCATTTCCGGCCAGCCAAACTCGCTCGCATAATTCTGCGGCAACGGGCCCAGCTTGTGCGTCTCACTTGGAGGCGGCGAGAGGTGCAACGCGCGCGTGTAGCGAATGTACGTTTCGACCGGCAGCACCGGCGTGGCCAGCGGCGCAGAAATCGCGCCCACCGCGATCATCAGTGCCGGGTAGGCCACTCGCACCCACCTTCGCTGCCGCGCCTCGAGCCACATTTCCCACAGGACGCTGCCGGCGGCAAACAAGAGCGGAAAGGCGGGAAAGAGGTAATACACGCGCGGACTCATCGTAACGATCACGCCCGCTGTGAACACCCAGGCCCAGCCCAGCGCGCGAAATCTCTTCCCTTGCTCCGCGAACAAGAAAAACCACAGGCCTGCCAGCCACACGGGCGCGGTCAACGGGTTCATCGCACCAATTTCCTGACCGAAGAAACTGAAGAAGCCCAACGGCACGTTCCGCCCGCTGCGTCGAATGTTGGCCTGCAATTCGAGAAATGGAAAGTGGTGCCGAACATTCCACCAGAGATTCGGCGCAAAAATCACAAACGCGACCACCCCGCCAATCCATAACCACCGATTCGCGAGCAGCTTCCGTTGGTTCGTGAGCAGTAGTCCGAGGACAATCCCAGCGCCGAAGATCATCATCGAGTACTTGTTCTCGAGACCGATGCCCGCGACCACGCCGAACCAAATCCACAGCCTCTCATTTCCGGTTTTGATGATGCGAATCACGAGATACGCGCAGGTCATCCAGAACAGTGGCTCGAACGCATTCATCGTGAAGAGGCTGTCCGCCCCGAGAATGCCGGGCGCAGTGAGCGTGGTAATCGCCGCAAGTACCTGCGCGAAGCGCCTCCCACCGAGTTCGCGCGCAATCAGCGCGGTTAGCACAACCTCCACCGCCCCCGCGAGCGCCGGCAAAAATCGGATCGCGAGCAGCGACTGACCCAGCGTATGTCGCACCACCCAGGCAATCATCGCGATCAGCGGCGGCTGATCGACATAGCCCCAAGCGAGATGACGGCTGCAGGCCAGGAAGTACAACTCGTCACCCAAGTACCCATACCTGTGTCCCGCGTACAAATGCACCACCAGCTTGCACGCGGCAATCAGGAGTACAATCGTGGTCGCGCCTAGCATCGGACAAAGGTGCCTTTCGTCACGGCTCTCTACCGTGCCACCGCCGTTTGCGGCTGCGACTCCGCCATCATCCTCGCTTGCTCCAAATTGCCAGCGTTGCAATTATAGGACCGAGCGCGATCGGGCCGCGATCCACGGCGCGCAGCCGTAGCGCAGCCCCGCGTGGAGGTCAGGGCTTGGGCGCCGAGTTGGGATGAGATTCACGGCATCCTGTAGCGCGCGGTCCAGCGCGGACTAGAACGAAGGAAGCAGGAGCCCATCGCACATCTGGGGATGGATGAGAAAGCCTTTCGCAAAGGCCACAACTATCTCACATTGGTCAATGATTTACGCGGCAGCCGCGTACTGTACGTGGCGGAAGATCGCGAACAAAAAGTCTGGATGGATTCTGGGGAACGCTGACGGAGGAACAAAGAGCCGGCGCGCAAGCATTTTCAGTGGTGGTATAACTGGGCGGCCCATAGCCGATGAAGAAGGTCGCCGCCATGCTGAAGCGGCGATTCGAGAACATCATTACCTACCTGACCCATCCGATTACCAACGCTACCAGCGAGTCCATCAACGCCAAGATTCAATGGGTGAAATACACGGCTCGAGGATTTCGCAACAAACAGAACTTCATCAACGCGATCTATTTCCACTGTGGAGGTCTGGACCTGGCTCCTGGGACCCACTAAGAACCCGGTTGGGCGAGTTTTGTTAGCGATGAAAATTGAACTAAGTAAATTCGCCGTAGTCGGGGGCGGTGGAAAAAGTGCGAAATCCCGCCGCTCTTGCGGGATTTCCAAGCGGAGTGGGAAAGTCCCGGTGTTGGACTTTTTCCACGAAGCGGCTTTTTCCACGGGCCCTTTTACCCACAAATAGTGCTACAGAGCAGAAAATTGAGCAAATCATGTGTTTCTCTGTTTTTCGTTCGTTCCAACATCACATGAACAATGCCATTGCAGCCAAGGCCAAACTCCCATGAGGTTTCGGCATCGGATGTCGTGTCATATGTGCGCACGGAGGTAGCGCTGGTTTCTGTATACCACCACGCTTTCTTTACAAGATCGCCTTCCAGGCAGCCTCCACTGATGGATCCGATTCGGTTTCCTTTGGGAAGAATCAGCATACGCGCCCCCGGCCTTCGGTAGGCGGAGCCAGCTACATCCACTACTGTGGCCAGTATTGCTTCGGAGCCTTCATGCTGTGACACGCGCCATCCGTTCAAAATGGTATCTAGTTCATCCAATGTTCTGAACCTCCCGCCTGTTTGGAATGGATACCGAATTTGGTCGAGCACCACGCTCAAGGCTGAGAATGAGGTGGGCCACTTTATGTTTCGGACCATTGGGAGATTCCGAACCTCTCCCTCTTGGAAACGCCCAGCCTTTTCATTTTGGAAAGCAATGTAGTCCTCGCCAAGCCCATCTTGGCTGCGGCACCATGGGATCCTGCGATCACCCACCCTACCGATTCCAAGGCTTCCACAAGCAGAGCACGTTCAGAGTCCCGTAGCTTGTCAGAAAAGGACATGATGGGCCGCACTTCTGCCTTGTGAAGCGGGTTATGAAGTACCCCATCGTTGGACAGGATTACCGCGCGTTCGACCAGGTTCTGAAGTTCACGGATGTTCCCGGGCCATGAGTAAGAGACGAAAGCAGAAACAGTTTCGGGCGGGATCTGCTCAATAGTCTTCCCCACGCGACGACAATAGATATCCACAAAATGCATCATCAACGGCACGATGTCTTCTCGCCGCTCACGTAATGGCGGCAGGTCGACCGGGAATACATTCAGACGATAATAAAGGTCGCCGCGAAACTCATTGCGCTTTACCATGTCCTCAAGGTTCCGGTGCGTGGCAGCCACGAGTCGTACATCCAGTTTATGCGTTCGTCCGCTTCCAACGCGTTCGAACTCCTGCTCCTGTAAGACTCGCAGCAACTTGGGTTGCAACCCCAACGGTATATCTCCGATCTCATCCAGAAACAGCGTGCCTTTGTCGGCCATCTCGAAGCGGCCGATCTTTTGGGCTATAGCACCGGTAAACGCGCCCTTCTCGTGCCCAAAAAGCTCGCTCTCCAAAAGGTCGAAAGGAATTGCCGCACAGTTCAATTTGATGAATGGGCGTTCACACCGCGCACTGAGATTGTGAATAGCATGCGCGATCAGCTCCTTGCCGGTGCCCGTTTCGCCGAGAACTAACACTGTGGCGTCTGTGCGTGCCACGCGCTCGACACCGGCGAGCACAGATTCCAGAGCAGGGCTGCTGCCTACGATTTGGTCGAACTGGCAGTTTCTCTCGTTGTGTTCATCAGACCGAGGTCTCTCGCACGAGCCCATAAATACCTCCTGCTAGAACTGGGCGGTTCAATTTCGATCAGCTTTCAACCCTCCAGCGCCACTCGAACAGCCTCAAATAGAATTTCGCCATAAAAAGGCTTTGTGAGGAGTTTCACAGCAGTGCCTCGCATTGCCTGCAGTTGCGTCTTGTCGTCACCGTGGGTGGCGATGGTTTCGAAGTGTGCGATTGCGGCGCCCACGGCTTTCGTGACGGTCTCCGGGTTGCGAATTCGCCGTGCACAAGAGTCAGGCGGAACGAAGCGGTCAGTGACCCAGTGGCCTTCAGAGAGGTTGCGACGACGTTATAACTATCTTTCAGGAAGCCCTGGACTAGACTCGCCCCGATGGCCTGCTCTGCTCCGGTGACGATTGGTGTTTTCTTGTGCGACATGAAGCCTACCTCAAACTTGTGCGTGCCATCGACATTCGCCATTAAACCAACTACATCTAAGCAAAACAATTGGACGAAGGTAGCAATGCTACCTTCGTTGGGTCGGCGCAGAGAACTGGCTTTCGTCTTTTCAGCTCGAAAGTTCCTCGTCGCGAAGGAGATTTACGTCAACGAATCGAGGCCGATTGAAATAAACAGAACGATAAACGCAGCTACTGGTCAAGGAGTCAAAGAATGATTTACGTCGAGAGATCTGAAATACAAACTACCGTCCAATTGATTCGGCTCCGCGCTTCTGGTGTCATCACTTCAGCGCATTCGAGGAGCGTGCCTTTCTTTGCCAGCCAGGTGCCCTAATTCTCTTTCCCGAGCGGTGAGAACTGCGTTCTGTGCGCAGTTCTTCCGGCGACCGTCGTCCTGGCTGTGATCGTGGTTTTTGGAGTGAAGGCACCTCTGAATTTGTCTTTTGCGCAGCCGGCGCGGCTTTTCTACGGGTGAATTGTACGGAGTTTCCCTTCAGGGTGGACAACCTGCTTCGATCTCGCTGAATTGCCGTGCTAGCTTTTGGGCGCACTTGTGAGCCCGAGCCTCGCGGCTATTCTCACCAAATCTGCCAGAGAGTCGGCTTTCATTTTTAGCATGGCCTGTGCTCGGTGATACTTTACCGTGTTTTCGCGGATGCCGAGTTCCCCACCCACCTGTTTATTTAGCAGGCCGGAGATCACCAACGTCATGACCTCACGTTCGCGAGGCGTTAGCGACGCGTAACAGTCACGCAGCGTTTGCATCTCAGCCTTGTCGGTCAGAGCTGTGCGGCTCCGATCCAAGGCGTTGCGAATGGCGCTCACCAACACATTCTGGCTCAATGGCTTCGTCAAGAACTCGAGAGCGCCAGCCTTCATGGCTTCGACGCTCATGGGCACATCGCCATGGCCCGTGATAAAGATGATTGGCATTTCGGTCCGTTCGACGGCGACGCGCTTCTGCAGTTCAAGGCCGTTGAGGCCAGGAAGAGAAACGTCGAGTATGAGGCAACTTGGAACAAGGACTCTTGGGCGGTCAAGGAATTCCTTTGCCGACTCGAATGTTTCTGCCTGCCAGCCCTGAGAGCGGATCAGCAACTCTAGCGACTCGCGCACTGAGATGTCATCATCAACGATGAACACGATTGGTGCAGCTGAGTTGGGTGATGGCTTCGACCGCTCGGGTGGACTGGCTGCACTCATACACAACCCTCAATCCTTTCTAAGTGCGGCATTCAGCGCTTCACGCAGGGCCGTGTGGCTAAATGGCTTGAACAGGCATTCTACCGCACCGGTTTCGAGCAGTCTTGAGCGAATCGCCTGGTCTCCATGCGCGGTGATAAAGACGATCGGAAGTTCTTGCCCGCGATTCTTCAATTCCTGTTGGAGGTCCGGTCCTGTCATTCCCGGCATGGCGATATCGAGGATGAGGCATCGGGTCTTGTCGACGTAGCCGGATTCGAGAAACTCTTCCGCGGAAGAGAACACACGGGCTGCAAAGCCGAACACTCCGAGTAAGTCGGGTAGCGATTCGCGCACAGATGCGTCATCATCAACGACCGACACGAGTAGACGTTGGTCCGGCATGGTTTTTCCAGAACTTTCCGCATATTGCATGCAACAGCTGTCCGAATGCCGCCAGGACTCGTTGTGGACCGTCCTAGGCAACGCTTCATGAGATAAGCATGAACTGCTCAAGCTGCAAACGTCTATTGGACTTTGGTACAAGGTAAAATCGCGACTCTGCTTCAAATCCGTTGAGTTCTTGCAATTGGACGATTTCTCGTGGCGGTGCAGCATTAAATGGCGCCGCCAGAAGCCACGCTCCCACCCTCCTGTCGACATGGAAGAGAGAAGCAAAACGTGGCCCCAGGACCATCGTTTCGTGTTGCCCATAGACGGCCGTGATGACTCTCGATAATGGAGCGACTGATGGATAATCCCATTCCCATCCCGTCGTTCTTCGTTGTGTAGAAAGCTTGGAAGAGTTTGTCCATCGCGTCAGGGTCGAAACCGACTCCCACATCTTGCACTGTCAGGCGCGCGCGGTCGCATTCCTCCCGTTCGGTTCTGATCAGCAAATGCTTTGGACGATCCTGGACCGCGCTCATTGCATCAGATGCGTTTCGGAGCAGGTTCAGAATCACCTGCTGAAGCTGCACACGATCGGCCATGATAAGCGGCAGGTCGTTGTCAAAGTCAGTTCGCAACAACACTTGATGCCGCTGAAGTTCACTCAATGAGAGCGCAATCACTTCCTGTGTCGCGTCGTTCAGGTCGACTGATCCGGCCGTGACTTCCTTCTTGCTAAACAGGGCGCGCAATCGCTTGATCACTTCGGATGCCCGGTCGCCATCCCGAAGCGCGCGCAGAACGGTTTCGCGCGCGACTTCAACATTGGGAGGATCGGAGTTCAGCATCAGCAGACAGGTGCTGGTATTGGTGATGATACCTGAAAGCGGCTGATTGACTTCGTGTGCGATTGATGCGGTAAGTTGCCCCATTGTCATCACGCGCATCATATGAGCAAGCGCCGCTTGCGTCGTGCGTAGCTGGTCCTGCGCTTGCTTCCAATCGTGCATATCCACAATTGTGCCGTGCCACTTCACGATGTGCCCTTGTCGGTCGCGCAACGGGAGTGCTGTCGTTACGCACCATCGGTAGATTTGATCTGCAGCGTGGAAGGTGCGAACCTCGACTCGGTATGGGGCTCCCGTTGCGACGCAGGATATCCACTCTCGAACTGCCTGCTCGATGTCGTCCGGATGAACAATATCCTTCCAACCGTTGCCCAGTATCTTTTCAGCTGAGAAGCCGGTGTAATCGAGAACGCGAGCATTGCAGTAATCGATCGTTCCTTCCGGTCCCGCGCTCCATAGCATCTCCGGTATGGTTTCCGTCATCTGGCGCAGATTGAGGTCGCTCTGCCGCAGTTGTTCTTCCGCCAGTTTGGACTCGGTGAGGTCGCGTATGAACCCGGTGAAGGAGGGCGGCCCGTCCAATGTAGCGCGAGTGATTGCGAGCTCGATGGGGAATTCACTTCCGTCGGCACGTACTGCCGTCATCTCGACGCGTTTCCCGAGCACCTTTGCTTCGCCCGTGGCTAGGTAACGCGCTAGACCCTGCCGATGTTGTTCCCGGAGTGGCTGAGGAATGATGACATCGGCCATTCGTTTGCCTATCACCTCGTCCTGGCGGTGGCCGAAGGTGCGCTCCGCTGCCAGATTGAACTCAGTGATGCACCCTTCGTGATCGATTGTGACAATACAGTCGAGTGCCGAGTCCAAGATCGCTGACTTGTGCGCCTCACTGTGCCGCAAATCGTCCTCCGTCCGCTTCCGGTCATTGATATCGGTATTCGTCCCGTACCACTTGACGATGTTCCCCGATTCGTCGCGCAACGCGTTCGCGCGAAATAGGAGCCAGCGATATGCACCATCGAAACGGCGCATGCGCGCTTCCGCCTCCAGCGGCACGCCAGAAGCTAGTGACGATCGCCAAGTCTTGAGAAGTCCCTCGGCGTCGTCGGGATGAAGCTGATTTGCCCAGCCCCAGCCTTCTAACTGTTCTGCAGACAGACCCGTGTAGTCGATCCAACGCTGATTGAAGAAATCCGCGTAGCCGTCTGGACGAGCGGAAGCTAACAGCGCAGGCATCGCGTTGACAATAAACCCAAGTTCGCGCTCGCTGGTCCGCAGAGCCTCTTCAGCCTTTTTCACCTCCCTTGCGGCTTGACGCATTTTTTCTTCAGCATGTTTGTTGCTGGTTAGTCGGGTCAGGATGTGTATCTCTCGAAACGCCCTCTCTACGTCCTCGTTGGGCACAACCGGCTGCGCGCCCAGGTTGCAAACCGCGGATTTCAGATTCTCCTCCAAGCATCGCAGGCGGATATGGGTTTCGATCCGCCACAAGACCTCTTCAGCATCGAAGGGAGCGGTCACATAATCGACTGCGCCGCTGACCGCTGTTTTTGCCCAATGCATCGGACGGTCCATCGAGCTGATGAAGATCACCGGAATCGCTCGCGTAGTTGGGTCGCTCTTCAAACTCGCGCATACTTGGTAGCTGTCCGTGCCCGGCTTCCTCACGTCCACCAGCACCAGGTCGGGCAACGTGTCTTTGACGAACCGCAACTGCGACCCCAGATCGAGTGGCCGTTCGTGCACGGCGTAGCCGTCTTCCGTCAGGATAGTGCAGAGCAGATTGAGACTCGCTTGGCCGTCGTCAATGACGAGGATGCAGCCCTTGTGCTTGCGCTGTTGGGAAGGCGTCATGAGTTCCTCCGAGATCAGCGAGTGTGTGACATCGCTTTCCGATGATGCATGAAGTCGCAACGAAACCGGCCTCCTACCCGCCGGCAATGGCCCCCAGGATGACAAGCGGTTCCAGTCCCGACGCGACGGCATCAGGAAACGGGGCGTCCGGCGACTCAAGGGACAGATCCCGCTCGCAGGCGAAGAACCGCAAGAATGGTCTCCGCTGCTGCGTGACATAGTCACGGATTGTGCCACGCAGCATCGGATACTTACCCTCGAGCGCGTCGACGACCGAGCGCTGGGTGACCGGGGCCGCAACTTCCAGCTCAACCTCGCCATAAACGCGCGCCAGCCCCCGCAGATGGGGCGGCAGTATTACCCGAATCATGACAGCGTCTGGACCTCGACGGATAGCACAGCCGGAAGATCTCGGACAATGAGCGCCCACCTGTCTCCGCCATCCGCCGACACGTACACCTGGCCGCCGGTGGTGCCGAAGTAGACGCCACACGAATCGAGCGAATCGACGGCCATGGCGTCGAGCAACACATTGACGTAGCAGTTGCATTGCGGCAACCCTTCCGTAAGCGCCTCCCACTCGTATCCGCCCGTGCGGCTTCGGTACACGCGCAGCCTTCCATCCGGCGGAACGTGCTCGGAGTCACTCGTGATCGGGACGACGTAGACAGTGTCCGGCTCGTGTGCGTGAACTGCGATAGTGTACCCGAAGTCGGTCGGCAGATTCCCGCTGATCTCGTGCCACGATTCGCCCGCGTCGTCGCTGCGCATGACGTCCCAGTGCTTCTGCATGAACAGCGCGCCTTGACCCGAGCGGTGCATCGCGATCTGGTGAACGCAGTGGCCGACCTCCGCATTCGGGTCGGGGATGTATTGGGACTTGAGTCCACGGTTGATCGATCGCCATGTCTTGCCCGCATCGTCCGTACGGAAAACACCCGCGGCGGAGATGGCTATGAATATCCGCTTAGGCTCGGTGGGATCCAAAAGAACAGTGTGCAGGGACATTCCACCGGCGCCAGGCAGCCAGCGCGGTGCCGAGCCGTGACCGCGCAATCCAGACAATTCCTGCCACGTCAGTCCACCATCACTCGAGCGGAATAAAGCAGCGTCTTCAACGCCGGCGTAGAGCGTGTCTGGATCGCTTAGTGATGGTTCGAGATGCCAGACTCGCTTGAATTCCCAGGGATGCGGCGTGCCATCGTACCACTCATGCGTGCCTGGGGCGCCATCGTACAGGAATTTGTTACCGACTGGCTCCCAAGTTTTCCCGCCGTCATTGGAGCGCTGTATCAGTTGCCCAAACCAAGTGCTGTACTGCGAGGCATAAAGCCGCTCTGTGTCAGCGGGAGATCCCTTCACATGGAATATCTCCCAGCCACGAAAATGGGGGCCACTAATCTCCCACTGTTCGCGCATTGCATTGGAAGTCAGAACGAATGCACCCTTGCGTGTCCCGACCAGTACTCGTACGCCGCTCATCTCGCACTCTCACCAGCCGGAGGCGTTTCCCAAGGCCTCAGCAGCAATGCCTCTTGTCGCGTTAGATGCGGATTCCACCGCCATAGTTGGCCTTGCTCGGCCGCGCATCCTCCCCCCTTCGATGCCCTGGTCACGGCTTGCAAATGCTCGCAGCCTACATCGGGAAGATGGCCCCGAGCTCACGTATCACCATCGCCGCCTCTTTCCAGGCTGCGGACGAAATGCGGCGC
>CAWHXN010000019.1:0-5604 GCA_963833305.1 uncultured Acidobacteriaceae bacterium
ATTCTGATAATTCCCGCCGAAGCTAACATATATGCCATCGCTATAACTGACTTTTATCGACTGGTGTTTGCTAATCGGGAATGACGCCGTGCCACCAATGCGCGAACCGGTCTGTTTGGTCGCTAAGTTCCGTATGCCACTCAAACTGGTAATGCCGCCCTCCCAAAAGTTCCCGTCCAGTGACAGCCACAAGCGCGGCTTCACGTCGTAACTCAAATGTCCTTCCAGCGAGAAGATCGGCGCTTCGCTCTGCGGCTGGGTAACCGGGCCGGCGTAGAACGCCGGGTTCATGGTGTAAAACCACGCTCCCGCATAACCATCGAGCACCCAATGTCCCCAACGTTCCGAATACCCAAGTTCCGGTTTGAACACCCACCGATTGCTGCCCCAGTTGACCAGTTTCGCGCCGCTGTATTGTCCAGTGGGCGCCACCACCTTCAGGCTCAGTCCCAACAGCCTTTTTTGCTTCCACTTTGCAAATTCCTTCGGTTGCATAGCTGGACCGCCGATCAGGTTTACGGAAAAGCGAAAGGTGGAATCCAGCAGGCCCGAACGGTATATCGGTCTGGATTGCCCAGAGACGGTGCCCTGAAAATTCCCCACGGCATACGGCAGCGTGCCCGTAAAGTTTGCCGAGCGTCCAAAGAAATTCAGTGAGTGGTAGTAGCTGAAGATCGGTACGTAGTAGGTGCCCCGTGCGTTGCCGATCGGCACAATGCCGTTGAAGTCTACGCCCCCGTTGTAGAAACCCCAGGTAATCGTAACCGCGTTCGAGTGCACGGGCGTTATGACGTAGGCGCGAGGTGCCAGATTCTGCGCTGAGAGCTGCGCAGCCATCGCCACAATCGAAACTAGTAACGCCAGGACGAAGCGAAGGCGCATGATCCTCAAGAAATCTAATTCAGAAGGATACGGCAGGATAGACAAGTCGTCGACGCCGCCTCAATTGTCACAACATACACTACCCCGCCGTACGGATGAGTCATAGTCCCTAATCGGTAACTGACCCTCATTGTCAATCAGGATTGCTCGCATGCATGGACTGGGAGAGGCTCGTTAGATTTTCCGCGCGAACGCGAACGACGCCACCCCGCGGACTGTCAATGTCCGCTATCAGCATGAACGAGATGGAGATGACCACCGGCAGAACGAGAAGCAACTTGGTTCTCGCTCGGCCCCGACCCGCACCATAGCCGAGCAATAGGTTGCAACAGACGGCGATTGCCACCATCAGAGCCCACGCTGCATTTGGAATGCGGTTCAACCACGCAGCCTGCGTATATCCCCTGGAATTCAATACATCGTTCATACCCGTGGCGGCGATGGCGAGCGTCGGTGTCGGCTGCGTCGCGGTTGGGACCTGGACTGCGGACCACAGATCGGCCTCCAGTTGTGCAGTGGCGGCTTCGATCTGCATAAGCTGCTGCTCATCGCGTGTTTTATAGAATAAAAGACGCTGGTCGAGATAACGTCTGAGCAGCGCACGAACTTTCGCCGCATAGGGTGCGGGTAGGAAGTCTGCCCGGACGTACTCCGTACCGATTGCATTGGCTTCCGCCTCCTCCAAGACTTTGCGTTGATCAAAACGGGTGATGGCCATCGAAAAGCTGAATCCGATAATTAGGCCCAGGAGCGTCAGGATTGCGGTCATGACGGTGCCGAAATCCTCGCGGTCATTTTCTTCGCGGCTCTGGCGCCTCTTGCGAAAGAAAACGCCGATTCGCACCGAAAGCCACAACGCCACGAGTGAAAGGGTCAAAACAAGGACCGAAAATCTCAGAACGTAGCTCATATCGTGATGCCTCCTGGCTAAGCCTTGCCAATCTACAGCATGTTGCAGGCGATGGACCGAAATAGCAGGAGGACCGGGCTGGAATATGACGAAACGTAGTCGGAAGAGATCCACGTGCTTGGTTAACGCCGTAACCGTCCAAGTGGATTTCAAGTTTCCGATAACGCGACGCGATATAAAAGGGCGCCCCTTATGGAGTAGGGTTTGGAGTGTTCGCCTCAAACCTCACGACAAAGGAGCGCCCTCACATGAATAGCGTGAAGTATATCGGGATGGATGTGCACAAGGAAGCGATCTCCGTCGCGGTTCTAAATTCTTCTGGCAAGCTGGTGATGGAGTGCACGATCGAAACCAAGGCCATCACCATTCTGGATTTCCTCAAAGGATTGCGCGGAAGTTTGCACGTGACGTTGGAAGAAGGCACCTGGGCGGCCTGGTTGTATGACCTCGTCAAGCCGCACGTCACGGAACTGGTGGTATGTAATCCCCGCCGGAATGCCCTGCTCAAAGAAGGTAGCAAGAGTGACCGCATCGATGCGCGCAAGCTGGCCGAGTTGTTGCGCGCGAACTTGCTGCGGCCGGTCTATCACGGAGAGCACGGAGTGCGGACGCTGAAGGAGCTGGCGAGGAGTTATCTGGCGATCAGCACAGATCTGATCCGAGTGATGAGCCGCGTGAAGGCGATCTACCGCAGCTGGGGGATTGCTTGTGCGGGGAAGCAGGTCTATGCACCGCGCTATCGCTCGGAATGGCTCGGGAAGATTCAAGAAGCCGGAGTGCGCCGCAGAGCAGAGTTCTACTACCAACAGTTCGATGCGTTGCGGTCCTTGCGCCAGGACGTGCGGCGCGAGCTGTTGACCGAGGCCCAGAAGCACGACGCCTGGAAATTGCTACGCGCGATTCCGTTCATCGGCCCGATCCGGGCGGCGCTGCTGATCGCTTTGATCCAGACACCGCACCGGTTCCGTACCAAGCGACAGCTCTGGACCTACAGCGGGTTTGGGATCGAGACCTACAGCAGTGCCGAGCATCGTTATGTCCAGGGAGAGCTGAAGCGCGCGAAGAAGCCGGCGTCGATTCGTGGGCTGAATCGCAATCACAATCACGATCTGAAGAATCTGTTCAAGAGTGCCGCCACCGTAGCCGCTGCCAAGCCCGGACCGTTCCAGGAGTTTTACGAACGTTTAGTGGCCAAGGGAATTCGGCCGGAGATGGCCCGCCTGACCCTGGCGCGCAAAATTGCAGCCATCACGTTGATCCTCTGGAAGAAAGGAGAGCGCTTCGACGCCCACCATCTGAAACCACAAACAGCTTGAGTGTCTCCAGCGAATCCGTTCCATCCCTGGGATCCCTCCTGGTGGTGGCGAGTCGGGTTCTAGAGACACTCGGGTTCGAGGGCGAGTCTCAGCTGATTAGTTAGGCTTTGCATGCCTCGGGCAGCTAAGTCTCACACGCGACCCTAGTCCCCCTCGGATAACCCGAAAAAGCTATGGGCCACGAGTCCCCAATGGAACCATGGTTGCCACCTGACAACCGTACTGCTTGTTGGTCTCAGAACGGACTGGCTTCGTCGCGAAGAAGTGATGAAAACCACTCGGAGAGAAAACCAAAAGCGCTACAGCAACCACGTAGCGTCCCGAGCTCACGGAACGGAAGGCGAGCACAAACCTGCTCAATGGGGCGGGCTGGACGCAAGAAAAACTCCGGCCACAGGAGAAGTGTTTTTTTTCTTGACTCCCTTTATGGAACCTGCTCAATGGGGCGGGCTGGACGCAAGAAAAACTCCGGCCACAGGAGAAGTGTTTTTTTTCTTGACTCCCTTTATGGAACTACTCAGGCCTTAGAAGTCGATGATGATTTTCACTTTGGCGTGATGTTCTGATTTACTCGGAAAAAGTTCGCCGGGTCGCGGCGTTTCTTAATCTTCACCAGACGCTCATAATTCTTGCCGTACGTCGCCCGGATGCGATCTTGGCCTTCTTCCATCATAAAATTGATGTACGCGCCACCTGCCGCGTAGGGATGAAGCGCGTTCCAATAATCTTTAGCCCACGCGGAGACCCTTTCCTTGTTCGCCGGGTCCGGATCGACTCCGACGATGACCTGAGACCAGGCCGTGTCGCGGTGCCACCACGGCGTTGCCTGCTTTTTGACGCGTCGCACCGCACCATTGATCGGGTAGAGGTGCATCGTCGACTCCGGGCTCGGCAATTTCTCAGCGTATTTTAAATGCTGCGCGATGGCCTCGTCGGAAAGTGTGTCTACGAAATCCGCCTTCCAATACCATTGCATTCCGGGCGGATAGAGGCGATCGAAAAGACTTTGTAGCGCCGGATGCGGAATCGGGCCAACCAGATCGAGTGCCGGAGTCTTGAAAGCCCGGATCGGCCCAAACACTTTCTCCGCCCGCTTCATCGCTCCGGTGTAACACCATACGATGGCACACATCTTTTTGTTGTGTAGCTGCTCGGGGAATGGCGCCCACGGCGGCACGGTGTGGAAAGCAAAAAAACCGTAAATGTCATCGGTCGCCTTGACGATGAAGCTGCGGTACCAGCGCATCACCTCCGCTGCATCTTCCAGCAGCCAGAGCATCGGCCCAGCGTAGACGGTGTGCACCGGTTGCGCTTTTAACAGAAACGATGTCGCGACGCCGAAGTTGCCGCCGCCGCCGCGCACAGCCCAGAACAAATCAGCATTTTCCTTAGCATTGGCCGTGACGAATCGCCCGTCAGCCAGGACCATATCGACGGCCAGCAGATTGTCGATTGTCAGGCCATACTTTCGCGTCAAGTAACCGATCCCCCCGCCTAACGTCAATCCCGCGACGCCCGTTGTTGAAATAATGCCTGACGGGACTGCTAGACCGAACGCGTGCGTGGCATGATCCACATGGCGCCACAGCGCGCCAGCGCCGACCATCACGGTCTTCTTCTTCGGGTCCACATGAACATGGCTCATCGGCGAAAGATCGATCACCAATCCGTCGTCGCACACTCCCAAACCTCCCGCGTTGTGCCCGCCGCCACGAATCGCCACGAGCAAACGCTGCTCCCGGGCGAAATTTACCGCCGCCATGACATCGGCTACGTCGGCGCAGCGCGCGATCAGTCGTGGGCGCCGCTCGATCATCGCGTTGTACACTTTGCGAGCGGCTTCGTAGCTTGAATCGCCGGGCTCGATAAGCTCCCCGCGCAAGCTGGACCGAAATGCTGCAATCGCAGCTTCGTTCGGCATCGTTAGCTACCTCCATTGCCGGAGATTTTGCCCCCTTTTACTATTGTTGGACGCCGGATGGCAACAGCCAGAGTTATCCGGTGATTTGACCGGAATTCTCGATTTGCATCGTTCATTCAGAAGTCGGATATTCGCTCTCCTCGGTAACCGACGAGCTTGCACCGAGAGCACGCCAAACCAAGATCGGCGCTAATGCCTGATTAACGCTGTTACCGGAGAACTGGGTACTGGAACGACAGATGTCGGTTTATCAGGAGCCGTGAGGTCCACGCAGCAGTGCAAGCAGCGCAGCCAGTGCGACCCCGAAGCACATACCGGAACCAAGAAGTTGTAGCACGTCCACGTTGTGATAGCCCGCGAATCTAGGCCGCTGCATAAGGGTCAGCAACCCAATCAATCCAACGATGAGAGGCGCGACAATGGCGGAAGTGAGAGATTTGCGGTTGAGCATGCTCGTCTCCTAGCTGAGTTTGTCTGGCACCATACACCACGGACTGGCAGTCTGCAATTTCTCGTTCACCGAGTGCAACCCGGCACAATTAGAGACTTGGAGAAAAGTTTGACCACGTACGAGC
>CAWHXN010000020.1:0-215647 GCA_963833305.1 uncultured Acidobacteriaceae bacterium
AAACGGGCTGTGGAAATAGATCCGAACTTTGCCAGGGCGTACGTTGCCTTGTCAGCCTGTTACGCCACCCTGAACGAATTCGAGCGTGCGGCCGAAAATGCGCGCAAAGCGTATGACCTACGGGACAAAGTGAGCGAATGGGAACGGTTCCACATCATGGCGCCCTAGGCTGTTCCAAAAGGCCTGCAACAGCTTTAAACACTTTGGCTGGCCCTTACCCATCGCCCGAACATGTAAGGGTCTAGCAACGGAGAGACTGGTGAAGTCACTGCAGCGTCACAAGACCATCCTTATGCCTATTTCACTGCAGCCCTGGCGCGGCAGTAACAACTTTCGTTTACCGGGGTCATGAGATCGTTACGTCGCTCGCGAAGATGGGGCAGTAGGAGCAGTAGGTACATTCAAAAGCAAGGTACAGCCTTTAACGGGCTGCCATTTTTGTTGCCGATACAGTCAGTCCACGACCCGCATTGTGGAGCCGCTGGTGCGGGTAAGTCCAGAGCTGGCTTGCTCGCGGCCCGCCGTGAGAGTCAATATACCGATACTGGGTATAGGTATATCTCTTGGTGGCTGTTCCGGTGGCTGTTTGTACCTGATAAAAGTGCTGGCCGCTGCAACGGCATGCATCAAGTACTTTGAGATAAGTGCCTTTTTATCAATCGGAATGCGACATATTTCGATAATGTGCAAGAACCTGCTAGATCGCCAAAATCGGACTTAAAATCCGCGGACCCGAAAGGGTTGTGGGGGTTCAAGTCCCCCTCTCGGCACCATAACTTGTTCATCTACAATTATATAATTGGATCATAGTAAGACTACTAATAAACGGGCCTTGCACCATAATTGGGGCAGTGGCTGTTCCGGTGGCTGTTGGTACCTGACAAAAACGGGGTCATTTGCCTGTGGAAATTAATTCCACTACGGTATGCAGGGTGTTAGGGGCTAAGTGAGCGTACTTGGCGGTGATGGAAATTGTCTTGTGCCCGGCCAGGGTCTGGATGGTCTTTAGGGGAACACCAGCCATGGCTAGCCGTGAGCAGAACGAATGCCGGTGATCGTGCCAATGGAAGTTCTTTACTCCCGACTTGGCCGGCGCTGATCCGAACCAACCCTTGGGATTGTGAATCGCAAATACTCTGCCCGTCGGTTTCTTACAGTCGCCGCGCAGCGTCTTGAACGCTGCGATCACGTCGGTGTTCATGGGAACATCGCGGGCCTCGCCGTTCTTGGTCTTCGTTAGGTGAAGGACCTTGCGGTCGAAGTTAACCTGCGCCCACTCGAGTCGGTACTGCTCCGACTTCCTCACGCCCGTGCCCAAAGCGATCACCATTTCCGGCAAGTGTTCGGCGAACATCTTGAGAATTGTGGCGCGCAGTTTCTTCTCTTCCTCGTCCAGTAGATACCGGATGCGTCCGCTGCCTTCGTTCTTTTGATGCACCAGGCGCGCAGGATTGCTCTCGACCTTTGCGTTGCGAATGGCCTCCCGGTAGATCAACGAGAACACTGCCCGGTAGCGATTGAAAGTCCCTGCGGTCTTGGTATGTCCGGAAATCCACAGATCGATCTCAGCCGGCTTGATCGATGCTGCTTCCCTATCTCCAAACTCAGGCAGAATTTGTTTGATCCGGCTCTTCACGTTACGAGTATCTTCGTGGTGGTTGCTGCTGAATGTAACGATGTCCTCGGCCAGCTGCGGAAAGGTTACCCCTCCACGCTGAAGATTGCGGGGCAGCTTCTTCCCTGCTCTCGCTTCCGACTTACGGCTGCTGTAGAGATCGATTGCAACACCACGCCTGCCAACCTTCTCTCGATGGCGATGGCCCTCCGAGTCGTAATAATGGATCCACCAGATCCCGGAGCCTGGAGGACGTTCGTAGATACCGCGCTGAACTGTGACGATTTTCCTGGGCATAAAAGGGATCCGCGGACCAGCATAAATTGCCAGTCCGCGGAGCTGTCAAGCGTGTTTGAATTAGGCCGCCTTACCGACCAGAATCGCAGGATGGTCAGCGGCAGCGAACCGCTTGAGTTCGCTTGCCGGAATCAGGACTTTTCCACCGATGCGGCGTGTTTTGATTTCCCCCCGGGAAATCAAGTAGTCCAAGCCCCTGATGCTGATGCTCAGCATGTAAGCAGCGGTCTTGCGATCATAGAGAAGCCACGCAGCAGCGATAGAAACAGGAAACGGTGTTGTCACCGATGTACCTCAATCATTGAATTACAGGGAGCACTTCTGAACCGTCTACCTGGATCAACGGAGCACCGGCGAATTACATAGCCCGCAACCGGCTGGCGTAAGGGAACTACCATAGCCGAGAACATGACCGACTGTCTGTGATGCCTGCACCCCGGCTTTGTAATAACGGACAAACTCGGGCTAAACGACGGAGGCGGCCATTAAGGCCGCTCGTCCTATCTGAGCGAATAGAGGAGTGCCTAAGCTGCACGGAACTTCGATATTGACGGCCGGATCCGTTCAGACGCAAACGCCGGCATTTTCAGGTGAAAAGGAGCCGCCCCGAGTTGGGGCGAGCGGCTCAAGTCGAGGTGCGGTCTTAAAGACAACGCCAGAACCGGACGCTATTGTGGGCTCCATCACACAACGGAACGGTACATCGTATGCTGGCAGAACTTCGGAGAAGAGATCAATGATCGATTTCAAATCTAGCTCGCAAACTCCGCTCTTTAAGAACTCTAAGGCTGCCGCGTGATAATCCCGTTTATCACGCGATGATAACGTCCTTTATCATTCACTACTCTGTCTGGCAAGGCTCCAACGGGTTCCGGAGTCGCTTGCCCGAGTTGATGACCACTCGCTCATCTGGACCCGAGCGAGGTCGCCGATCCCATTCATTACATTCTTGGCGCGCATCGGTGCCTCGTGGAGAGCAGATAATTCGGTTGGCAGGCCGGACTCTCCCTGAGAGCATTCTCTTTCTTTTCGATTCCGCTCTTCTTGATCGGAGTGACGCTACTGCCAAGCACCGAGAGAAGTTGCGTGGTTATTTGACAGATTTGACATATTGAGACGAATTTGGCGGGTGAGCTAGTAGGACGGGCGTAACATCCCCCAATAGCACAGAGACACGTCGAGAAAGATTTCAGTGAAGTCATCTGCAAGACACGACGGACCCATGTCAGCTACACCCTGAAGATCGAGGAATGTTTCAGATGACGGATAGAACCGCAACAAAAACGCCCTGGTGGGCTTGGACGTGGCCCTTGCTGGCGTTGGTGATGCTGGGGCTGCAACTGCTGGTGCACGGCAATGTGTTGATTACGGCGTTTGAGGCATTTGCGCTAATCGTGACGGTGTTTGCCGCCGTATATCACGCCGAAGTTGTCGCACACAGGGTCGGCGAGCCTTTCGGGTCGCTGGTGCTGGCCCTCGCCGTGACCATCATCGAAGTGGCGTTGATTGTCTCTGTGATGATTACGGGACTCGGAGACAGCTCGGGCCTGGCGCGTGACACAATTTTCGCAGCGGTTTAAATGGTTTAAATCGTTCCGCAATAAGCCGGCTCTTGTACGCGACTGAAATCCACGCGCAGCATGGGCGGGACGGCCTCTGGGTCGTGCATTCAACGAGGGCTTTCTGCACCCTTCACTACAAGAGAACAGGTGAGGGCGCCCTCGCAACGAGCATCGCCCTCGATCCTGTCTACTCCCGGCAGATCGGCGCTCACCTCCGAGCAAACCGGGGCCACGAGGTAATGGGCTTTCGCCAGCTTGCCTCGGACTTACGCCTTGACGGCGTCCTGTGCAGCCGCAAACACATCGCGTGCGGACGTCGTACCCGACACGTGCTCCGTACCCGTGACTCCGAGGCCCATCCATCCCGCGTTAATGCTCTCATACATTTCTTCGGCAGGCCCAGTGTGGCCCTTCGGGATTCCGAACTGCTCGAACGCTTCCGCCCACCTTGCATGCGGGATTGCAAAGGCTTTTACGTCGAGTTTCAGGACTTCACCCAATTGTCCGGCCACTTCATCCGCGCTTACCATCGAACCCAGCTCGATGACGCGACGCCCTGACCACGCTGGTCCGGTCAGAAGCCTTGCAACCTCTGCGCCGATGTCGTCTGACGCGACCATTATCGATTTCCGGCTTGTAGGATTGTAGAAGACCGGTAGTGTTCCGCCCTGGGCGGCCTGTAAGCCGAAAAGAAAGTTTTCGAAAAAGCCGCCTGCGCGCACAAATGCGACCGGGGAAGGCAAGGTGCGAAAACCTTGCTCCAAAAGTGATAAGGCTGTGATCATCCCCAGCCCGCTTGTCCTATTCGCGCCCGTCGACGAGAGCGCTATCACCCGCGGGGGCACTACCTTGGTCAGCCCCTCGACATAGTTCGCAATCACGCCCTTTGCTTCTCTGAAATCAGGCGAGGGTGCCCATACAGTCGGCAACATAACAAACGCGCCCTCAACACCTTTGAGCGCCGCGGCTATGGCTGTCGCATCGTTCCAATCTCCATCCACCAACTCCACGCCCTGGTCTGCCCACTTCGCCGCTTTCTCGCGATTGCGCACAAGCGCTCGCACCTGTTTGCCTTGCTGCAGCAGATGCCGCGCGGTGGCGCCCCCAACGTTTCCAGTAATGCCCATGACTAAATACATGCTCGTTTTCTCCTTGTTAGAACGAAAAGTGATGCTCTGTGCTGCTAACACCAGAGCTTGTGAGTTGCGCAGCTAGCCCTCCGCTAGTCCCGTGAGTTTCCACAGTTATCTGTCGCATGAATCGCCTTTTGCTTCGTATTTGGCTGCCCACCCAAATGCGCGACCTGCCTATTGGACGCGCATAAAAACCATTGGTTGCAAAATAATCAATGGTTATCAACCATTGGTTGTAAATCAACAAACGGTCGCTAGAATCGTCAAAAGAGACTAAGATATTGGAGTGACATCCACATCACCAAGTCGCCGGGTAGAGCGTAAGGAGAGGTTGCGGGGCGAAATCCTTGCGGCTGCAGGCAAAATGTTCGCCAATCGTGGTTACGAAGCCGTGACGCTTCGTGCGATCGCTAAAGAGATCGGTTACACGCACGCCGTGATCTACCAGCATTTCCCGGACAAATCACACATTCTCGCCGAGTTGAGCCGCGAGACGATCGGGCTGATGATTCAGAACTTCGACGCGATTGCCGCTAAACATCTTGCACCGAAAGAGCGCCTCTTTGCGACTTCACGCGGCTTGATTCAATTCTGCATTGCCCATCCACAGCAGTTCCGCAACGTCTTCTTCGGGCCTGAGAACCGAAACGGCGTCCGCGCTGGACAATACATCAACGACATTGGCGCGCCGTTGTTCGGACGTTTCGTGCAGCTCTTTTTCGATGTTGCCCAGGATGAAGGATTGCCAAATAGGGATGACATAGTGATAGCCCATACCTGGTGGTTTACGATCTTTGGCCTCGCCACGCTCTTTGTTATCCAAGGGGTTGTGCCTGACTTGCCTGACCGGACTCTCGTGATCGAGCAAACGATCGCAACGCTTTGGGCGGGCGTCCAGGCTGTTCCGCGATTGCCGAAGAGCGCAATCACTAAGCGATCCGGCCGATCCAGTGCCTCGAAGCAATAACAGCTTCTATCTACTTAGGAGCCGTTGAAGGCATGCCCGTGGAGTACCAGGACTCACCACTTTTCTAAGGCTCGTAGCCTTCTGGTGGCGCGAGAGGCCAGTAAAGCTGGAGACTTTGGGCGAAGGAAAGTCCCTGCGGGCGCTACCGAAGCCTCCTGAAGCCCAGTTCCCAAACACCCACCTCGAGACCAATTCCATGTTCCTCCAGGTACTGAAGGAATTGCACGGTAGATTCCGGCGTATCGGCGTCCCAGAAATACGCTCCGGAAATCCACTCGGTGATGATGACTGGAGACTTTTCGCGAGAAGTTCCTAAACTTGGCGTCCCATATCGGTGCATACGTTTAGGGTTGTGCCTACGCGCTCGCCGTAGACGATGATGGCGGTCTTCGCGGCGGCGCATGGCGGGTCTGCCTCAGCCAACACTCTCTAAGAGTCACGGCTCCCGAGGCTTCTCGATATCTGGTTTGCCGGGTCTAACCCAGTGAGGAACACGGCATTCTCCCGCTAAATGCGCACGTCGCCGGGAGAGTTCTCGTTTTACGCCAAATCGCCAAGTCGCTCGTTGACGGCGCGCATTTCACATGGATGTGTAGTCGGCAACCCACTGACTGAGATCAATACCGCTTGGGCATCGGCACGAGGAAGCAACGGGCGTTATACGGCCGTATGAAAGGAGAGCATTCGTAAACACTGGCCTACTTCCCGTATCGATCCGCAGCTCACAATCTGGATTCCTTCCCGGTAGCCGACGATACAGGAACGACGAGGGCAGGCACTCGAACGGTAGCTTACTCATCGAGGACGGCGCCTCCGAAAACGGGTCGGCCGCCCAGGGAGGCGGCGAAGCCATAGAACGCCATCGCCGCCATTAACAGGATTCCGGCCAGACTGATGCCCGCATACCACGCAGACCCTTGGGTCGTCAGGGGAAAGCTTCCCAGGAGATCGTTGAAGACGCCAGCTGCCACCACAGCCAGCAAGCCGAAGCGGATTAGTAGAAACACAGTCAGAGCAGTTGTAATCAGCCAGGTCACGAAGACAACGGGAACCAGCAAAGCATGGTTCCCCGCTGCGTAGAAGATGGTGAACAAAAGTACACATGCAACCGCAGCCGCCCGCTCGTTGCGCAACAAGGCCCGCAGGAGGACCAGGGCAAACAAAAGCGCAAGCGAGATAAAAATTTCTAAGATCACCTTGGTCGACATCGATGCAATGATGGTGCGCGCGCCCAGAAACTGCCACTGCGGACCCGAATAGGGTTGCGGTGGAGGATAGCCGAACCGGGACGGAACAAACCATCCCAGTCTTCCGAGAGCGATCGCAAACGCCCCCAGGAGGCAACCGGCAAGCACATCGCGTCCCACCAGTGGATCGCGAAAGCCTCCCGCCAGCAAGCGGCTCCAAGAGACGAGTGCGGCGGGCCAGCGACGGCGCACGTAGGGTTCCAATGCGATGTAGAGGACCCAGAAGGAACAGGACAAGAGAAGGCCCACGGCCAAGAACTGGATGAAGATCGGGAATTCGGCGAAGTTCGGGGTGTGATGTGCGCCAAAGAGCCAAGCAACCGCCCAAGCCGCAAAAACAAAACCTGCAAGACGGAAAGCCCCACGGCGGTCGCCCCGGCCAAGGCGCAGGTTCCGTCGGGCAAGCACCGCACCGACCACCAGCAGCGAAAGCAACAAAACGATGGAGAACACCAGACCTGCCTTTTCGCCGACCGTTGGCTCATATGGCCGCATGCGTTCGGGACGGGTCCAGGGTCCAATCAACTCGAAGTAGACAGGCTTGCCGCGGTATGCCGCGGCTTCGATCCGCATCGGGATGTTGGGACGCTCAGCTAGCAACCCTGTCCACGCAGCGCGCCCATCACTATAGACAGGAGGTGTCCACAGCGGCTGGGTTGGTGGCCACTTGGAGGGATCGAGCCCGGCTGCAGAGAACAGGGGTGCCCAGTCAGGAGAAGACGCCGCGCCCGCTGACTTCTCAACCTGCGGAGGAACTGCGATGAACTGCGTAAGGCGACCGCGCGGATTGAGCCTCACCAGTGTCATCCCTGACACATCCAACGGAGGGTCGTCCGTCCATACGGATCCCGCCGCTATGGGTTCATCCGGCGAGGAACTATGAGAATCGAGTGGCCGTGGGCTGCCCCGATACCAATACACTAACGCCCCAGTTTCGAGGTTGTCCCAGCGTGTCTTCGACTTGTCGTGTTCCTCGATATAGCGTAGAAACTCGTTCCCCTCGTAGAAGCCCATCGCCGTGTCAGCGGGCTGCTCGGAGTACCCGACACTCTGCAAAATGTCCCGAGCCCGCTCAGCAAGAGCCTCCGGCGGTTTTTCCAGCGGCACACGACGGTAGAGCTTGGTTTGTGCACTCAACAGAATCGCCGCAGTGACTGACACAATGACTCCCGCCAACAGCGCCCACGCCACCGCCGGACGCAAGCCTTCGGTCTCTCCCGAGGCGGCCACCATCTCGGGTGACGGCGTTTCGCCCGCTGCAAGCGCAGCCGCCAGCGGATCTCCCCCCGGAAACGCGGCTGCTACCTGGCGTACCGAGGAAGGCCGTTTTGCCGGATCTTTCTGCAGACAGCGCAGGATCGCGTTTTCCACCGCCGGATCAATGTCCTTTACCAACGACGACGGTGTCCTGGGAGAAGACTCCAGATGCGCCCTTCGCCACTCCACTGCGGAGTTTGCCTGATAAGGAAGGTGTCCGGTGAAGAGCTCATAAAATACAAGCCCCAGGGAGTAGATATCGCTGCGAACACTTGCCTCGCCCTTTCCAATCTGCTCGGGAGCCATGTAGGCCGGTGTACCTGCAGTCTCGCTTCGGCCCGTGGCGTCCGCGCTGCTGAGGGCCAGCCCGAAGTCTGTGATGCGCACCCGCCCTCGTCCATCCAGCATGATGTTGGCTGGCTTCAGGTCGCGATGTAGTAATCCGCAATCATGTGCTGCTGCCAGCCCGGCGCAGATTTGGTGCGCGGTCTCCAGGGCCTTATCAGGTGGCAAACGACCTATGCGGCGCAGCAACGACGACAGGTCCTCGCCGTCGATGTATTCCATGGTGAGAAAGTGCTGGCCGGTTACCTCGCAGATGTCGTAAACGCGACAGACATTCGGGTGCGAAACCTGGCGAGCATTTCGCACCTCTGCATGAAACCCTGCCAGAGCTGCCGCGTCATTCTGAAGCGAGGCGGGAAGAAACTTAAGGGCTACAACATTGCCAAGTTTAAGATCTTCGGCGCGGTAGACTTCGCCCATGCCGCCTCGCCCCAACAAAGCGACGATCCGATACCGCTCGATGAGAACCGTGCCCGGCGAAAATCCTCCGCTTTGTGCCGGGTGCGATCGAACAGGAGCTGGTGCAGGTCTGGCAGCAGTGCCACTTGGCTCCAAGGTCGGCGTATCGGAAATGGCAATCGCACGCCCGCAGGAAGCACACACACGGGCGTTGTCAGAACATAACGCCCCGCAACCGGAGCAGGTAACCATGCGGACGGATTGTATCCCACCTCGACGCGAGGTAGGGAAGCCTTATTGGAAGCCATCCGACTCGACAGTTTTGGAAACCGTGTCCGCCTAGTTGTGTAACGCGTTACGGCTAGAAGCAAAAACTCCGTTAAATTCATCGCAAAGTGAGTTGTGTGGCGTTTGTCGTCGAATTGCGGAGGTTGACAAGCAACCGGAAGTTATCAGCTCGCCGGTCGGACTAGAACCGATAAACGCGCCAGTGTCCGGGAATCCACTGGGACGTATAGTCGGCATTCCGTCGTTGTGGCCGCGACTTGGTGCGTTGTTTCAACAACACGGGTTGGGCGTTTCTCGTCCAGGTGGATTACTTCCGAGTTGGGCGTGGCTCGGGAATAATCGCTAAGAAGCGAGGAGTAGCCACATACTGCGGTGAGCAGCACGAGCCTACCGACGTTGCCCCACCTCGAATCATGCAGTCCTTCTAACGTGGTCACCTGCGGCTGTGATAAGGATCATTGACCCACAAGCGCCGAAAGAACAACACTATTGCAAGCGTACTGATCCCCAGGTCTGTGTGCGCGACGCTCTCCCCAGTTGGTCCCATTTTCACACCATTCATTACCTCGACAACGGTGCAGGAGGTCCACCATGGCAAACAAACTTACGGGCCCCTCAACTACGAAGACCGAGCAAGGGTCGCTCGAATTGACCGAAGAGTTGATTCGCGTGCGCGCATATCACCTTTACGAGAAACGGGGCGGTGAACACGGTCACGATCTGGACGATTGGTTCCAGGCAGAGGCCGAAGCTGTGGGGAAGAAACCCGCCGCTATTGCTGAATCAAAGGTTACAAAAGACAAGAGCAAGGCAACAGTAGCGTAAACATTCTCACATCAAACAGAAGCAACGGAAGGAGCGCCTATGTTTTGCGATCGGTGCGGCGCCGCGCTGCAGCAGGACCAGCGCTTTTGCGGCCGCTGCGGCAAAGAGTTTTCCGGGACCATCGCCATTTCTCATCCGCGGCCTAGCCGCGTGCAGGAGCACATTCGGCTACTAGGCATCCTGTGGATGGCGCTGTCCGCGGTCGATACAGTCGCCGGTGTTGTGCTGTTCATTATTGCCAATACGTTGTTCGCGCATCTGCACGAGATAGCAGGAACGCCGCCGGATATTCCTGCCGGTTTCCTGCGTTCGTTTCTTTGCGCGATCAGCGTCGTCATTTTGGCTAAGGCCGCTGCTGGTTTCTTTGCGGGATGGGGACTGCTGCGGCGCGAACCTTGGGGGCGCATGCTGACCATCGTTCTTTCGTTCCTGGCCTTGTTCCACGTTCCGCTAGGCACTGCGCTCGGGATCTATAGCCTCTGGGTCTTGTTGCCCGCGCAGTCGGAGCGGGAGTACGAGCTGGCGATACGGAGCGCTGGGGCGGCCTGAAGCGCAGCGACAACGGAGGAGGGGTTTGTGGCGAATGAACGTGTGTCGCTGGAAACCATCGATGATTTCCTGACTCAGAAACGTATTGCGATGGCGGGAATCTCGCGCGACCCGGCGAATTTCAGCGTGCAGCTGTTTCAAGAGCTGTGCCGCCGCGGGTACGACGTCGTTCCAGTGAATCCCAACACCCCGGAGGTGCAGGGACGACGTTGCTTCGCTCGCGTGCAGGACATTCAGCCTGCGGTCGACGCGGTGCTACTGATGACCTCGCCGGAAGCCACTGAAACACTTGTGAACGACTGCGCCTAGGCGGGCATCCGGCGGGTTTGGATGTACCGGGCAGGAGGAAGAGGCGCCGTCAGTTCCAAGGCAGTCGAGTTCTGCCGGGAACGCTGCATTCAGCTGGTTCCGGGGGAGTGCCCGTTTATGTTTTTGCCGCGGAGCGCGGGCTTCCATCGTTTTCACGGATTCGTACGCGCAGGATTACTGGCCGTTATCCGCGGCGTACATCTGCAAGGAACCGGATGCTGGAGCCCAGATAGTGATTCCAGCACTATACAAGCGTGTGGAGATATGAGGGCTTGGGCGCTGGGCACAGCTCTGGCATTAGCGAGTACCTCGGAATCGCGCGCCGGATGCTGGAGACAACCACGAGTAGCGGTCTGAATTGCGCTCGGTTCGCTTTCCACAGGACCGCGTGCGAAGGACGGTACATGCCGGGCAAGAATGTTGTGATCCTCGACGGTACTGGAGTCGGCGACAACGATCTGTTGCCAATTCTTAACCAGTTGTCTCGCGTGTTTAAAACAGCGGATGCAGAGGTCGTAACCTTTCCTCTGCGCTATATGAAACTGACCCACTGTCTCGGATGTTTTGGCTGCTGGGTCAACACGCCTGGGCTATGCGTTGAAGCTGATGCCGGTCGCGACATTGCCAAAGCGATCGTTCGGAGTGATGTAACCGTTCTCTTCACTCCCGTGACTTTTGGAGGCTACTCACCGGAGTTGAAGAAGATGGTGGACCGATTCATTCAGCTAATTTCACCTTTCTTCAAGATGGATCACGGGGAGGTCCACCATCCGCCGCGCTATAGGCAACGTCCACGACTCATGATTCTGGGAGTCCAGCGCAACCCCAACGCGGCCGAGGCCCATATCTTCAAGACGCTCGCAGGACGTAATGCAATCAATCTTCATCCTCCCAGCTACGTGGCGGAAGTCGTTCCTGTGTCGGAGAACCTGGATGCGCTTCAGCGCCGCTTCGGGTCGCTCCTGACTCGATCCGACTCCTTGCCGTTTGGCGATGCAGCCGCTTCTCTGATGCCGCCGCCGGTTATGTCCTGCGTAAGGGTCGAACCGGACAGGGTGCGGAGGGCGCTGCTCATTGTCGGCAGCCCCAAGACCGCCGATCCGAGCACGTCCAGTGCCCTGGGAGGCTTTCTCCTGGATTGTCTTAAGAAGCGGGGATGGTCGACCGAATCGCTGACGCTCCGGGCGAGCCTGAATCGCCCGGAAGGTGAGGGCGAACTTGTTTCGGCGGTCGAGCGCGCTGGCCTGGTCCTTGTAGTCTTCCCCCTTTACGTCGATGCGTTGCCCTATCTAATGACCAAGGCGTTGGCGGTGATCGCAGCCCAGCGGACTACTCGCGAACCGGCCCCGCAACGGTTGGTGGCGATTGTGAATTCTGGCTTTCCTGAGACGCACCAGAATTCGCTCGCATTGGCTATATGCCGCGAGTTCGCCGAGCAAAGTCTCTTTCAGTGGGCCGGTGGTCTTGCCTTCGGAGCTGGAGGGATGATCGGTGGCCAACCGCTTACGGAGCCGAAACGTCAAGGGGCACCTGTCCCGAATGTAATAGCGGCATTGGAGCTGGCTGCTAATTCACTGTCCGAGGGACTGCCCATACCGGCCGAGGTGATGAAGTTGATCACGAAGAACCACATTCCTTTTGCGCTCTGGAGTCGGCTATATGTATGGGTGGGTGGCATAGGCTTTAAGAAAGTAGCGGCGAAGAATGGAGTCAGCAAAGCTGACTTGCTGGCCCAGCCATATGCAGCCTACTAAGAAAATTGATTCCTACCGCTTCGTGGATGGCATCGCGAAAAGAGTGTTAAAACGCTGGGCGGCCTTGCCCAGCGAAACACATGTCCCATGGACTCCTGTTGCTAGTCCACTTTCTAAATGTACAGTAGCCCTTGTAAGTTCAGCGGCGATCACTTTGAAAAGCGATCGCCCGTTTGACCCGCAGATCGAGCGGCGCGATCCTTGGTTTGCTGACCCCTCGTACCGAGTGCTGCCGCGGACGGTACGGACCGGCGACATTCACGTTTGCCACCTTGATGTCAATCCGGCCTTCGCTGAGCAGGACTTGAACTCGGTGCTGCCGGTTGAGCGACTGGAGGAACTTGCAGACTTGGGCGAGATTGGCGGGTCAGCGCCGTCTCACTACTCTTACATGGGCTACACTCTACGGCCTGAGCAGCTCTTGCGCGAGGGCGTACAGCCGCTAGGGAAATGCAGCCAGCTTTGAACGGCTCCAGTGCGCCTGATGACGTGATGAGCCGCTGGTCATCAGCAGATCCCATTTTGCTGTAGTAACTCCGCTCAATGAGAATCTGATCCGATCAATAACGGTAAACGCCCCAAGGTCTACGAATGGTGTTGGGCGCATTTTCGCGGCGGAAATCCACTTGAGCGAATTGTTTGAATGCTAAGTCCAGAGGAGCGCGAGGTGTTACAAGAAGCTGAACTCAGCACAACGCTGATTTAGAGAACACCTCGGAGGCTCCGCAAAGACTATGTACTTCATCGGACTCGATGTACACAAGAAGACGATGAGCTATTGCGTGAAGGACGCGGCTGGTCGTGTGTATGTGAAAGGCAAGATTGGATCGACCCGCCGGGAGCTGGATGAGTGGATCCGAACGATGCCTCAGCCTCGTACCATCGCCATGGAGGCGACGATCTTCACCGGGTGGATTTACGACCACCTGCTTCCCCATGCCGAGAATGTGAAGGTAGCGCATCCGTTGATGTTGCGCGCGATCGCTGCGGCCAAGAAGAAGAACGACAGAATCGATGCCGGCAAGATCGCCGATTGCCTGCGCTGTGATTTCCTGCCCAGTGCCACATGGCATCGACCGAGATCCGCGACCGGCGCCGCACGCTCCGCTATCGCAGCCTGGTAATCAGGCAGATGGTGCAGATGAAGAACCGCGTGTCCGGCCTGCTGATGGAGACCGGGGTCAGCTACAACAAGCAGCGACTGCACAAGGTGGGCTACTTCGCGGAACTGATGACGGCCAACGAAGACGTGCACGAGAGCATACGGCCGCTGCTGAAGCTGAGCCGGGAGATGAGCCGGCGATCGCAGAAGCTCGATTACGCCCTGGTCAGTTCGCTGGAACGAGATCCACTGCTGAAGGAACGGCTGCGGAGGCTGAGAACGGTACCGGGCGTGGGTCCGATCACTGCGCTAACCTGGGCACTTGAGATCGGCGACTTCACCCGGTTCTCATCGATCAAGCAGGCTATCAGTTTTACTGTGGGCTCTGCGGAGATGAAAAAAGCTCAGCTGACAAGGTGATGCGAATGCCGATCTCGAAGCAGCGCAATAAGCATATCCAGCGCGTGCTGATCGAGGCAGCCAAACTGGCGCCGCGGGAGTCACCCGAGCTGGCCGTGATCCGGGCCAGAGAACTGGAACGAGGTAATCGGAACCGCGCTACGCTAGCCGTTGCCAGAAAAATGGTCAGCTACATGCTTGCGGTCGAGCGCAGAAAGCAGGATTTCGTACCTGCCGAAGAGTTCAGCCGAACAGCGGCTGCGTAAAAACCTTTTCCTGATAATGGAAAAGCAAAAACATCGGGATACATGAACGCGCAGTCTGCCAGGTCCCGCCGTTTGCCGACTGGGCGAAGGGGCAATACTCCCGGAGGCTCATTACGAATTGTTTCGGGACTGGCAGAGAACACAAACTCAATCATCTGTGACGGCTCTGGCGAGCCCGAGACAGCAAATGGATGTCCGGTCCTGCATCGGATGCGTGGACCATCCGCCGTGAGGCACTCGTGCGCAACCCTGAATCCTGATCAACCCAACGCACGCTCTCCCGGAGCGTGCCCAGAGACCTTGCGTTTTCTTCTTGACTTTGACTTACATGGAAGTCGGCAACCCACTGACTGAGATCGATACCGCTTGGGCATCGGCACGAGGAAGCAACGGGCGTTATACGGCCGTATGAAAGGAGAGCATTCGTAAACACTGTGTATGGTCCGCCGCATGAATGCAAGAGGACATTGAGAACGAGGGGAGCAGTCTGCGTCTATGTATTCGGCCTGCAGATGGAGATTATTCTCCTGGCCACGATGAGTTCCGCGCGTACCTGTTCTAACTAGCCGAACGGTCGTGAAGACCACAGTGTCACATCGGAATTCAGGCACGCCGTTTTGACTGTTCGTTCGTCTTCGCTGTTCCTGTGCAGACCTCGGTGGGCAAATTCAATCCGTCGTCGTAGTGCGGGAAAGTGGGAGCGCGTCGGCGCTTCCAAGCCGCAGGCGTCTTTTTCGCACTATCTCATGCGGCAACAGCATTCCCCATTGGCCGGTAGTCTTCTCCGCTCGACAGCACAGCCCAGGCGATCCGCGCGAGCTTGTTTGCCATCGCGACCACAACAACATTTTTGGGAGCTCTGGCATCGAGTGCATCGAGCCAGGGTCCGATCGGTGCTCGGTCGCGCTTGATACGCAGCACCGCGGCTCGTGCGCCGTGAATCAGAATCTTACGCAGGTAGACGTTGCCGCGCTTGCTGATGCCGAGCAGCTTCGCTTTACCTCCAGTCGAGTACTGGCGTGGCACGATACCCAGCCACGCGGCGAAGTCCCGGCCTTTGCCGAAGGCGGCGCCGTTGCCAATGGCAGCAACGATGGCAGTGGCGACAACTGGTCCGATCCCTGGGATTTGACGTATCCGCGTGCATCCGGCATCCGCGGCCGAGATCCGTTCCAGTTCCAGGTCGAGCTTTTTGATCTGCTCTTCAACGAGCTTCCACTCATCCCAGAGCATGTTGATCAGACCCCGCATCTGAGGCGTCAGATCGGTCTCAGCGTTCTCCAGTATGCCCGCCATCGCAGCCTTGAGATTGGCTGGCTTCTGTGCAAACACCATCCCGCGCTCCAGCAGAAATGCCCGAATTTGATTGATGACCGCCGTGCGCCGGCAGATCAGGCGGTCACGCACGCGGTGGATACCTTGCAAGTCCAGTTGATCCTCGGTCTTAATTGGGACAAAGCGCATGTTCTTCCGTTCGACGGCCTCGGCGATCGCCTCTGCATCTATGAAGTCGTTCTTGTTCGATTTTACGAATGGCTTCACAAACTGAGCTGGAATTAACCGGACATCATGGCCTTGCTGGCGCAGTGCACGTCCGAGAAAAATGAGCCCCCGAGCAGGCCTCAAGTCCAATCAGAGATGCCGGGAGGTTCGCGGTATAGGCCAGAAGCTGCTTCCGGTTAAACTTCTTCCGCACAAGCACCCTCCCAGAAGCGCCGAGTGCCACGAGATGAAAAGTTGTCTTGCCCAGATCGATGCCAACCGAATGTATCTGCATCTCGATGATCCTCCTTCCAAAGGTTGCCACCACGATCACCCGCCTCCGCGGGTGAATCAAGCGGCGGACCATCTTATTAGCCGAGGTCCGCAAGCGCTAGATGGCCGTCATGCCGCCGTCGACGAACAACTCCGCCCCGTTCACGAAGCTCGAATCGTCTGAAGCAAGAAACAGAGCGACCGTCGCGACTTCCTCAGCTTGACCCATCTTTCCCCGCGGGATCAGGGATTCGAAATACTGCTTCGCCTCCTTGGTGAGAACTGCTTCCTGCATCGGTGTAGCAATAGCACCGGGAACCAGCAGGTTCACCCGGATATTTCTGCCCTTCAGTTCGTTTAGCCAGGTGCGTGCGAAGGAGCGCAACGCCAACTTGCTCGCCGCATACACGCTGAAACCAGGAAAACCTTTCGCCGAGGCATTTGATCCGGTCATGATGATCGATCCGCCATCGTTGAACAGCGGCAACGCCTTCTGGACCGTAAACAGCGTGCCGCGCACATTCAGGTCGAAGGCCGCATCGAAGTGCTCCTCGGTTATCTCGCCCAGCGGTAGGGCCTCGCCCTTGCCAGCGCTCGCGAACAAGACGTCGATCTTGCCCCTTTCCCGCTTGACCGTATCGAACAGACGGTCGAGGTCGTCGAGATTTGCTGCGTCACCGCGCACGCCGGTCACGTTCCGGCCAATCAGCTTGACGGCCTCATCGAGCTGTTCCTGCCTCCGGCCCGTGATGAAAACGTAGGCACCTTCTTCAACGAAGCGCTTGGCGCTTGCCAGCGCCATGCCGCTCGATCCACCCGTGATGACTGCAACTTTTCCTTCAAGCTTTCCCATAATTACTCCCTTCGATAGGTGTGTAGCATTCAGTCGTCCAAGCAAGTTCATTCATCGCCGTCAACTGGACAGCGCGGGCCGACCGTTCAGCGCGGAAGTCGTTCCACCATGAACACGCTAGTCCCGCGATCAGCGGCTTCCGGCGATCGGGCGCGATTTCAGATGGCCGAGAAGCCGCCGTCGACAGCCAAATCCACCCCATTCACGTAGCTCGAATCGTCTGAAGCAAGAAACAGCGCGACCGCCGCAATTTCCTCAGGGCGACCCATCTTTCCGCGGGGGATTAAGGACTCGAACATCTTCCTCGTTTCCTCATCCAGTCGCTGGGAGTCGGGTGTGTCGACCTGCCCCGGGCTAAGCACGTTCACCCGGATATTCCTGCCTTTCAGTTCGTTGAGCCACGTGCGTGCGAAGGAGCGCAATGCCGCCTTGCTCGCCGCATACACGCCAAAACCGGGGAAGCCTTTCACCGAAGCAACCGACCCGATCATGATGATCGATCCGCCGTCGTCGATCAGCGGCAATGCCTTTTGAACCGTAAACAGCGTTCCTCGCACAATCAGGCCGAATTCCTTATCGAAATGCTGCTCGGTAATCTCGCCTAGTACGGCGGCTTCGCCCTTGCCGGCACTCGCGAAGAGAATGTCGATCTTGCCCTTTTCCCGCTTGACTGTGTCGAACAGACGGTCGAGGTCGTCGACATTGGCCGCGTCACCACGCACGCCAGTCACGTTCCGGCCAATCAGCTTGACGGCCTCATCGAGCGCCTCCTGCCTCCGGCCCGTGATGAAAACGTAGGCACCTTCTTCAACGAACCGCTTAGCGCTCTCCAGCGCCAAGCCGCTCGATCCACCCGTGATGACTGCAACCTTTCCTTCAAGCTTTCCCATAATTTCTCCCTTCGGTAGATGTGTAGCATTCGGTACACTAGAGTAGAGTTCTTCAGCGGTGGACGAGAACTGCTCAGGAGTCCTAATATTCTGTCCATTCGTCCAAAAATAGAGGCTAAGTTGGATTCGATAACAGACATCTTTAGAACGATGCACGTAACCGCTTTCGGTCTGCACAGGCTCGAAGCCACAGCCCCGTGGGGCGTAGAACAGAAAAAGCAGAGCGAAGAAAAAGTCACGCCTTCCGACAAAAAGATGTCACCCACAGATTTGGCGCACTTCGCCATGCTTTCGCGCGGCAACTGCTGGCTGAGTGTGGAAGGGATTGCGGAGCCGATTCCCCTCACCGGTGGTGATTGCTTTTTGTTGGCTAAGGGGACTTCGATCGTTTTGCGCGACAGCCCGCGAACACGTCCGAGGTGGAGTTTCAGCGAAATAGGGGCTAAGGCCAACGGTAATGTCGCTCATTATGGAGGTGGTGGCGCACCGACGACAATCGTATGTGGGTCCTTTAGTTTCGATCGCGCCAGCCTGAAGCCGATCACTCAGTTATTGCCGAGCTTCATCCTGATGAAGGCCGATCAGGCACGCACGGTCGCTCTTCACATCACAATGCAAGCGCTGGCGTCAGAGATGGCAGAACAGGCGCCGGGATCTGAAGTAGTCGCGACTCGGCTGGCCGAGGTTCTGTTTATCCAAGTACTCAGGACGCATATCGCGTCGGGACCGGAACGTAACAAAGGATGGCTTCGAGCTGTTTTCGATCCCCAAATGGGTACTGCCCTGAGTGCCATTCACGACAGAGTGAATACGCCCTGGACGGTCGAATCCCTGGCCGAAGCGGCGGGCATGTCTCGCTCCGCATTCGCAGCACGTTTTAAAGAACTACTTGGACAAACACCGCTGGAATACGTAACCGAGTGGCGGATGCAGAAGGCGATGCAGTTACTCGAACGGCGTGACAAGAAACTCATAGACGTCGCTCGGTCGGTGGGTTATGAGTCCGACGCTGCGTTCAGTAAGGCGTTCAAGCGAGTTGTCGGGGCTAACCCTGGTGAATACCTCAAACATGGTTTTGAGGGCCACGGTCATATTGCAATAGCGGAAGCTTCTTGAAGCAGAGGATTCTGACACTGGCAGCCGGGCCGAGGTGCGATGGAAGTGTGTTCTTCCACTGAGATGGGTACCCGGATGCCTCGCGTTGGGAACGGGAGACCACGGACCCAACTGACCGAAGCAGAACAAGGGCTCCGCTGTCGCGTTACTCTTGGAAGCTGTTCAAAAAGATCGGCTTCACGATGGCTTCAATCTTGGCAGCCATTTCCAGTTCGCCAGTTTGAACTAATCAAAGAAAGCGCAGCGGAGATGCAGCCATCTCTGGCAGCGCCGGAGTCTCGCACCATGAGGTGAACTATCTTAGGAAGTGAGTTCCGAACATCGGTGCCTTGCTTTTCGATTGTTCCTCGGTCGCCTCATCCTGAATGACATCGTAAGATGCATGCGCATTCTCTGGCAGAGTTGATCAGAATGGCCGATAAGCTCGAAATTCGGTAACAAGGCCGTCGACCTCGAGTCAAGCCTCAGCACTCGAGCTAGCCTAGCGAGTGAAAATTGATTTCCCGCCACCAACTCAGCTTCGATGAGCAACCGATCGCTGCGCACTGCCTTTACTCACATTGAGGGTTCGACATACCTGAGACCACGAAAACCCGTTCCGGCCCAGCTCGGCCACCCGCGCTGCGCCGACTTCGGCATGGCCGACTTCCAGCTACTACCATTGTTCGATGAATGAATCGGCGACTTAAGAACCAATTTGGACTGAAAGGAATTAGAGTGACAGATCTTGGGAATTGCCGAGAAATCTGGGAATTGAAATAGACATGTCCGCCGCTAGCGCCGTTCACCGGCATCATCGGCTGAAGGTCCATAAATGCTCGGGACACTGCCGCCCATCGGTCGAATGTACGTGCTTAATTGTCCGCGATGGTGAACAGTATCGAACAACGCAATCCACAACAGCCCACCCACCGTGTCTTTGAGCAGGATGTCTTCTGTGCCCTGAATCAACCATGCTTGATGGTTCCAACCGTTGTCGTCCAAGGAATTCAACTGAATTGCAAGGCTGCTATGGTCACGCTCATAGGCTGAGATCATCTGGTCTAGATTGCCGAAACTCGCTGGCTCCTGCCAGCGCAAGCCGCTGTAGAAACTTTTCCGGCTTTTGCAAAGCTGAACACAACTCTGCTGGGCCGACACCAGCAGAGCGACCAGTTCTCCCGCCGAGCGCGAGCGAGGATGGGGCCGGTAATCGAGACGATCAGCTGGCAGGGCTTTGAACACCCTCACGAAGGCGAAGTGCTCTTGCTCCCATCTCTGAATAAAGAACTCTCTGTTGCTAAGCTCTCTGCCAAGCGATTGTGTTGCCATAGATAAACCTTTCTATCACCCTACATTCTAATCTCCAAATGACTGGGGTAAGTGGACGGGCGCCCTAGCCCGGTGGTACTTGTGCTCCGTGTGACAGATCGTTGACGGAATCAATCCTCAAGCGTAGCGTCGCTCTCAGGAAAGTTGGCTGAGGAAGAGGCCATCAGGCGCCTTGGGGAAGCCGGGAATACCCTCAAAGCTACCCAGATACTTGCGTAGTTCATCGAAGCCGCGGCGGTCGAGCTGATAAATATGCCGGGTGACTTGCTGCCGGCATTGGACCAGGCTCGCCTTTTGCAGAACTTGCAGGTGCTGAGAGATGGTGGGACGGGAGTAGGGCACACATGACTCGCCGGGTTTGGAGTTGACTCTAAGGGTGAGTTCGGCGACGGAGAGGCCTTTCATGCGGAGCATAGTCACTCGGTGGTCGAGATCCACCGCATGGTCAACCGAAACAGGTTCCCGAATTCCGGACTTCGGGAGCTGTCTCGCCCCCCCATCTCCCAGCATCTGCGCGTTCTGCAGAGGGCGCGCCTGGTTCATTGCGAGTTCCAGGGTGCCAGCCCAAGCTTTTCGCACCCACCTTCGGGCACGAGCGATGTGACTCCACCGCGCAGCTAACTCCCGATTTTCCATCAACTGAGATAGGACAGAAGGCAACTTCCCGATGGCCGGTGACCCACCAATTAAAGGCTCGGCATACTACAGCACGGTGCTAGACTGCACACACTTGTTGAGGTTTGGCGACCATGATCACGATCTCCAAAGAGGACTATCTGAAGGCCATCGCCGAGGCGGAGGCTGAAGGCCAGACAGTAATTCCCGCCACGCTGGCACATTGGCTTTCCGTAACCCGACCGGCCGTAACATTTGCCCTGAAGCGCTTAACCAGGGACGGCTTGGTGTCGATCAAGAGCGACGGACACATTTCTCTTACCGCACAGGGAAGAGAGATCGCCGAACGTACAATTGTTCGTCATCACCTGGTTGAACGCATGTTGTCGGAGATTTTCGCCCTGCCATGGTACGAGATCCACGACGAGGCCGAACGATTGGAACACGCGGTGTCGCCGGCATTCGAGAGGAAGCTGATCGAGAAACTGGGGCACAAAGACACCTGTCCTCACGGAAACGGGCTCGCCTTGCGCAGTCCTGCGGAACGGCGCAAGCGAGGATTGCGCTTGCTCAGCGAGTCGGAACCCGGTTCGAAATGTGTGGTGGCGAGCGTGTACGAGCGCGATCGCAAGCTTTTGGAGTTCTTCGAGCAGGAGGGCATCCGGCCCGGCGTGCCGGTTAGGGTCGAAGCTCGAAATTACGATGGCACGGTTTCCCTGTCGGTGGGGAAACGCCAGATTCGCTTGGGCACTCCAGCTGCCGAGAAAGTGTGGGTTTCTAAACTGTAATATTCATACTGATATTTATCATAGTTAACACACAACAGTGTATTCTGCTTACCATCGTAGGCTGAGCCTCCCCGCGGCTCGCCTTCAAAGATGGGGGATACACCGTGAAAACAAGTGCCGGGCGACTTCTGCGTCGCCAGCTTGGACTCGGTCTGTTGGCGGCCGCCACCGTTTTACTGCTTTCAGCGAAGCTGTTCGCGCAGGGAGAAACTACCAGCGCTATTCTCGGACAGGTTACGGACTCGACGAATGCCTCGGTTCCAGGCGCCACCGTGACCGTTATCAACCGGGAGACCGGGCTTAAACGCAGCGCGAAGACAGACGATACCGGGCATTTCAACTTCCCGCAGCTCAAGCCCGGTATCTACGCGGTCAAGGTGGAAGCGCAGGGCTTCGAATCCCAGCAATCCGATAATGTCTCCTCGGGGCTGGGACAGAAGCAAACGGTCAACCTCACGCTCGGAGTGGCGCAATCGAAGCAAACCGTAGACGTCAATGCGGAAGCGCCGATTATCAACACCAGCAACCCAAACACATCCACCACGCTGGCCGCTCCAGCATTGGAAAACCTGCCGAACCCCGGTGGAGATATGACCTATCCGTTGCAGTTCGCGGCTGGAGCCTTGATCAACACGGCGGGCAGCGGCAACGATTTTGTCGGCAGCAGCAACGGTTACGGCAACGTGGAATTCAATGGTTTGCCCGCGCTTTCTAATGGCTACATCGTGGATGGCCTGGAGACCAACGATCCGCTGACGAATCTCAACAGCGGCCTCTCGACCAATTTGGTGCTCGGTCTGAATTCGATCTCGGAAGTAACCGTGAATACGCTTTCGTACTCGGTCGACCAGGGCCGCTATGGCGCGTCCCAGACCAACTACATCACCAAGTCCGGGACCAACCAGTTTCACGGCAATTTATACGAACTGTGGAACGGCGCAGCCCTCAATGCGGCCGACTATTTCACCAATGCCACACCGGGAAATCACAAACCGGGTTCCACCGTGAACCACTTTGGAGGCAGTCTGGGCGGACCGATCATTCACGACAAGTTGTTCTTCTTTTTCGATAGTGAGTGGGTGCGGATCGCATTGCCTATCTATACGACTGTGACCGTTCCCACTCCCGCGTTCCAACAATATGTTTTGCAGCAACTGCCGGTCGGTGGAACCGACTCGGTTACCGGATCGCACTATGCACCTGCTCCGCAAGAAGTGCCGTTCTACCAGAAGATGTTCTCGCTCTACGGGAACACCAGCGGAACGCCGCTAGCGGTGCTGGGCTGTCCCTTCAATTCGAACGGGTCTCCGGCTTCGGGTAGCCCTCCCAACGGAAACGGCTGCGCCAATCGGAGAGGCGTTTCGCACTCCAGTGACGATCACGAGCAGGTGCAGACAGCCCGTATCGACTACAACATCGGTCCCAACGACACCACATGGTTTCGTTTTCAGGCGGACACCGGCCTACAAGCTGCTTACACCGACCCAATCAACCCTATATTCAATGCCTTTTCCCCGCAGCCGCTCTATTCGTTCGCGGCCGGATACACCCATGTGTTCTCACAGAACCTGGTGAATTACTTTAATCCGGCGTTCTCCTGGTACGAGAGCCTGTTCGGGCCAAGTGACTTTCAGCAGACGCTGGCTGCATTCCCGATCGTGCTCGAAGGCAGCGGCGCGAACGCACCGTTCACCACCATCGGAGGACTCGACAATACCTGGGTGCAAGGAAGGCGCGCCACCCGTTTTTTCATCAACGACAATCTCGCGTGGAGCCACGGAGCCCACGAGCTGAGGTTTGGCACCAACACCCGAATCTTTCGCCTGAATGATTATGATTTCGGGGAGGGCTCGGTCCCAACCGTCACTTACACGACGCTGCCGCAATTCATCTATGGAGTGGCGTCGACGGCCAGCAAGACATTCCCAACATCGCCTAACGAACCTTTCAACTTTCTCAATCTCGACTTCTATGCCCAGGACACGTGGAGGGTCACGCAAAGGCTGACTTGGACGTTCGGCCTGCGCGATACCTACAATTCCAACCCGCTGAATCCGCACGACCAGATTGCCCGTCTCGACGGCTCGTTCTACTCGATCTCACACGATGTTAATCAGCCGCTAAGCGACGTGATTCAAACTCACCTCGGCAATGTCTTCGCATCCACTCCATTGGCAATTCTGCAGCCCAGAACAGCCATCGCGTGGCAGTTCGAACCTAATACCGTTCTTCGCACCGGCTTCGGCCTGTTCAGCGACATCTTGCCGGGAAGCGTTGCCGACCTGGTGGGAGTGAATCCGCCTTACGTCCAAACATTTCAGGGCGGTCTGCTTGGAACGGTGGGTGGCACGGCAATCGCGCCTGGAGTGCCTAACAGTGCAGTCGATGCAACCATTGCGGCGAATCAGACATTCACTGCAGGCTTTCCGCAAGGCGAGCTTTCTTGCGCATCTCCGCTGGCAAACCCGGCGAGATGTCTTCCACCCGTCGCCATCACGGCGGTCCCTGATGGCAAGCTCCATGCGCCCTATTTCATGCAGTGGAGTTTGGGCATCGAGCATCAATTTGGAAACACAGGCAGCGTTCAGGCGCAGTACGTAGGGACTCGCGCCGTGGATCAACCCTATCTCACCCAGGTCAATGGATACCAGACAGTATGCCAGGGATGCTTTGCTCCGTTTCCCTACGTGCAGCCAATCGATCCGCGATTCGGGGCGGTGACCCAGCTTTCGACCGGCGCCAACAGCAACTACAACGGACTTCAACTCACGGCCAAGAAGCGGATGGGACACGGCTTCCAAGGGCAGGTCAATTACACCTGGAGCCATTGCCTCGACGAGGTTTCCAACGGAGGTTTTCTGCAGTTCTCCTCAGCCGGAATTCTCTCTCCTCTGCCGGGAGAGCTCAGTCGCAATTACGCTTCCTGCGACTACGATGTCCGCCACAACCTGACTGGGCAATACGTTTACCAACTGCCCATCAAAGTGAAAAACGAGTCCCTTGGCTATGCACTGAATGGCTGGCAAGTTTCGGGCACCGTATTCTGGCACAGTGGACTCCCGTTCTCGGTGCTGAGCACGCCCTACTCGGCGAACGGAAACGGCATCGTGCAGGGCAGCGGGCCAGAATATGCAAGCCTTGTGCCCGGGGCAGATCCCTACTGTCGCAATTGCAATATTCCAGGCGTGACTCAACCTGGAACGATTCAATGGCTGAATCCGAATGCATTTGAGTCTGCGGTTGATCCGGCGACGGGAGCTTGCTATGGCGGCAACACGCCCCAGAACTGCCAATTCGGAAATCTCGGTCGCAACGCGTTACGGGGCCCCAACTTCTTCTGGAGCGATCTCTACCTCACCAAGTGGTTTCCACTCGGAGAACGGGTGAAACTGCGATTCGACGCCCAATTCTTCAACGTCTTCAACCACCCCAACTTTGCGCTCCCGAGCATGGTGCTGGCCGGTATTCCCGGAAAGCCTTCGACCCAAACGAGCTTCGGAGCGCTAACCTACACGACTTCTCCCCCTACCGGCTTGCTGGGAGTCGGATTGGGTGGCGATAGCAGTCCCCGAATGATCGCCTTTCAGGCACGCATCGAGTTCTGACTTATGCGAGAACTGGATTGCATCGAGAAGGCTCTTTCGGGCGACAGTCGAAACCCTGCCCTCATTCACTTTGGTAAACATTGGCCGACTTATCGTCATCTATCTTGATCGCGAGCTGGAAGTTGTTGGACTGTCTTTTTTCAAGCGTAGGTCGGGAATGTAGTTCCGAACATCGGCTGCTTGCTTTTCGATTGTCCTTCGGTCGCTTCATCCTGGATTACGTCCCAATGCTCGACCAGGATTCCGTTTTGAATGCGCAGAATATCTGCAGCAATCCAATTCGCCGGAGCACCGAATCCGCTAAACCGCCCGTGCACGATCACGATGTCTCCCTCAGCCACGATCGTTCCCGATTCGTATCTCAACGTTGCCGGAAGGCTTTTGACGAGATTGAAGAGACCGTCGCGGCCGGGTGCGATGTGAGCGCTATGCTGAATATAGTCGGGCGACCAGAAACTCTCAGCGGAAGCATAGTCGCGCCTGTTGAACAGCCTGTCGAAGGCTTCTAGAACAAGAGCTTTGTTTTTCGATTCGATCTTCTCACTCATCTTTCGTCTCCTCCAGTGCGCCGGCACCATGCCAGCTTCTTAAAGCTTCGACCCACCGTCCACGGGGATGCTCGCTCCCGTGATCCAGCGGGCTGCGTCTGACGCCAGGAACGCCACTACGTCCGCAACGTCCTCTGGCTTGCCGATTCGCTTCAACGCCTGCATTCCAAGCGTCAGCTCCCGCCCTGCCTCCGTCTTCGCGAAATTCGACATGTCAGTGTCGATCACCCCCGGCGCGACTGCATTTACCCGGATACCTCTAGGACCTAGAATGGCAGCCCAGTTCTTGACCAGAGTCTCTAGTGCTCCTTTGGTCGAGGCGTAGGCAAGCAGCGAAGGGTTGTCCAAACCGGGCGTCCCGACGACAGCGCGCGCCCCAATCGAAGAGATGACGATGATGTTCGAGCCTTCGCCGAGAAGGGGTATGAGTTGCTGCACCAGGAAAAACGGGCCCCGCACATTCGTTGCGAAGAGATTGTCAAAATCCTCCAACGTATGGTCCTTGATGGTTGCAGCCTTGCTGATTCCGGCGTTGGAAACGAGCACATCCAATCGGTCTCCTACGATCGAACGAACTTCCTTCGCCAGCAATGTTGCTCCGTCGGGAGTTCCCAAGTCGCCCTTGATCGCATCCGCGCGTCCCCCGGTTGAGTGGATGCCGGCGACTAGCGATTCCGCCTCCTGCGCAGAACGGCCATAGTGAACCAGAACATGCGCACCGGCCTCCGCGAGTGCTGCCGCCGTGGCGAGCCCAATTCCCCGCGAGGCGCCGGTCACCAGCGCGTTTTTGCCTTTTAGTGAAGCCATTGATAGACCTTCCCAATTCTGATGAACATTCTTTACGTTGTGAACTGTTCTGCTATTTCACCTAAGCGGCACGAGCCTCCCGCTGATATGCAGGCGCAAAGACATCTTGCACAAATTTTTCAAACGAAGTCGGCGTGCTGTTCTCCGGCGAACGCGGCTCCTGCGCAGCGAGGACACCTTCGTTGATCGCCTGGAACATCTCGATGTACACCGCGGCCTTCTTCGGCGGCATGCCCATTTGCTCTAACCCCTGCTGCATCTGGTCGTAGGAAAACTGCTCGTAACGCAGATCCGGCTTGCCAATGCCGCGCGCAATCGCTGCGGTAGCCTCCTTCATCGACAGGTCGCGTTCGCCAAGCAGTTCGCGCGTTTGTTTGCCGGAAAAATCCAGGTCCAGGAGGCGCTGCGCCGCGTAGTCGCCGACGTCGGGTGTCGCGATCATGGGCAGCTTCAGGTCGGGTAGCAGCGCATGTCCAAATATTCCCATCCCTTGAATCATGCCGATCGCCGCCAGATTGTTCTCCATGAAATACGCGGCACGCAGGTGCAGAACGTTCAAACCGCTGATCGCATTCAGCTTTTGCTCCGAAGAATGCAGCCCCGTGACTGGCCCGGTGCCTTCCGGGACATGCGCGCCGTAGCTGCTCAAGTACACCGCGTAACGCAGGCCGGACTCCTTCGCGGCTTTCGCGATCGCATCACTCTCTCGCTCTTGGTCCTCGCGGGAGGTAATCGGTGGCAACAACAAGTAGGCCGCGCGCGCACCGCTGAAGGCTTTGGTGAGCGCAACCGCATCGCTCATGTCGCCCGTGAACGCCTCCGCGCCTTTACCCACAAAGCGCTGCAGTCGCTCCGCGTCGCGACCTACGACGCGTACCTTCTTGCCCTTCGATAGCAGAATGTCGGCGATGATCGAGCCGGTGTTTCCGGTCGCTCCCAAAATCACATACGTGGCATCCGTTGGGATACCCGCCTTGTCTTTAAGGCTGTTCATATTCCTTTTTCCTTTCTTAGGCACAGCACGTGCCGCGCACTGATTCTGGGCTGCCCTGGAATTAGGCAGCTAGCATCCCTCCATCCACCGGGATGGACGCACCCGTCATGTACGACGCGTCTGCCGAAGCAACGAACGCGATCACACGAGCAATCTCCTCCGGTGTTGCCATACGTTTGACTGGTACGGTCGAGACGAGAGCAGCCTTGTTCTTGTCCGTATTGGTGAAGCGGGTGAGCATGCCTGTATCCGTAGTGCCCGGGGCCACCACATTTACGCGCACCCCGGTCCCCGCAACTTCCAGTGCAGCGGATTTTGTCATTCCTTCCACTGCATGTTTGCTGGCTACGTAAACGGATGCTCCGGCAGCGCCGATGCTTCCGTAGGCCGACGAGACATTAACGATGCTGCCACTGCCCTGCGGCAGCATCACCCGCAGTTCGTGCTTCATGCTCAACAGCACGCCCAGTACGTTGCTATCAAACGTTGCCGCGTAGCTCTCCGCAGTCTGTTCTGTAACCAGACCACGCAATCCTTCCGTGCCGGCATTATTGACTGCAATATCGAGGTGGCCGAAGCGCTTGACTGTTTCCTCCACCAGATTGCGCACGTCTTCTTCAACCCGAACATCCGTACGAACAAACTCAGCCTCGGCCCCCAGTGCCCTGAGTTCTGCAACCAACTCCTGTCCCTCTTTGTCATGACGTCCAGACACAACAACACGTGCCCCTGCTTGCGCAAAAATTACAGCGGCGGCGCGCCCAATTCCGGTCAGTGCTCCTGTGATCAAAACTACCTGGTCTGACATAAGCCCTCCTTGTTCGTTGCTGTGCAGGTTATGGACACAGTCCTGTGCCCCATTTGACAATCGCGCCGCTCGAGTGTGTTCCAGGCGGCTATAAACATCTCCATCCCCGTGAACTCACGGTTTTGCTGTCGCCCACGCGATTCTGAACCAATCAGTTCCATAAGATGAGGCCGGCACATCGAGGATGCAGGAATATTGAACTATTTAGTTCTTTATCGGATAATGAGGGCATGGGGCGCCGGAAGAACTTTAGCCGAGAGGAAGTGCTGGAGAAGGCCATGCCTGTCTTCTGGAAGCATGGCTTCTCCGACACCAGCCTGCAGGAACTCGAGCGGGCCACCGGCGTGAACAAGTCAGGACTGTATTCAGAGTTTCGTGACAAGCAGGATCTATTTGTCGCATGTCTGCGGCACTATCTTGAGGGTCAGGAGAAGAGAGGGCTGCTCACCAAGGAACCGCTGGGCTGGAACAACGTTGAGGCATTTCTCAAACATGGTCCCTTCGATAAGGGAGAACAAAAGGGATGCTTTTCCGTCAACTCAATGCGGGAATTTGCGATTCTTCCGCACCAAGCTCATGCCGTCGTGGCAGAGAACCGGGCGCGGTTGCAGCAACTTCTGGCCAGGAATATCGAGGCGGAGAGGCCGCGAATGGATCCCAACGCGATTGCGGACATGGTGCTGTCCTTCTTCTCCGGAGTATGCATTGAGCGCAATCTTAAATCCGGCAAAGGCGCATCGACCCGCAAGACTGCAACTTTTATGAAGGTCCTTCGCAGTCTCTGATCGAATTGATCCCCAGGACGAGACAACACCGGTATCTATTCTCAACGAATAGAGCCGAAGAATTCCCCCTGAGCTCCCATGGTTGGCACCCTCTTCTAGCTCGAGAGCGTTGTCCAACACAATCTCGTCTCATGCAGTAATTGGTTTCGCAACTGATATTCACTATCCGTTGGATGTATTAGTACTGGTGAACGCCCAATCCAGAAGTTAAGGTCGAGAAGCCGACCTATCACTACTAATCCAGAGAGCAGGGATGTTTCAACCGGCTGCGCCCTGTCACTTTCAGCCGCCTCAACTCACGCAAGTCCCGTTTTCATCAAGTCAGGCCCTTCTTCCACGTTGTCGTTAGCCTTGATCAGAAGAGGCTTGGCACGCGCTCGGGCGAGGGGGTAGCTAGCGTGTTCGTCGAACTGCCCAACCGAGCATCAAAACAAACGCTGGCTGCGATCCAGCTGCCTGCAATGCAGACGACGATCCGAGCCCAGTTTGCTCGTGCGAACTACAATGCTGCAGCCAGGGCAATCAGGACAAACACGGCGAACACCAGTCCGAGAAGTGCCACCGCGGCAGTGTCGAACTGCTCCATTCGATTCCATTCAAGTATCCCTGAATAGATGCCCAGTAGAGCGGCATCCTGCGCTTTCCATCAGCAAGCTTCACCTCAACGGTTCTCGGAGCGCTGAAGCGCCCCAATCCCGTGATCAGCTACGCTCCCGGTTTCTTTGTAATTCTCCAGATACATTTCGTTCGGGCCGGATACCATCTGCACTTGCGATTACGCACTGAACATCTCGACCTTGAGATCACGGGGGGGATGGAGAGGTCTCGGTACTCTTCATGCGATTTTTCCTTTCCCAGTGACAGGCTAACGCTTAGCTTGCATTGATCTGACGAGGTCGGCCGACGACGCACCTTCAAGTGACAATCCGTAGCCAACTTCCCGCACAATGCGCTCCTTCAACGGTTGAATAAAGTGGATACGGGTGTTGCGGCGCGTCACTTCCGGGGCCCTCATGTACAACTCCGCCAATTCCCGTGCCCGACTGAGCGCCTGACCACCTGGCACAACTTCGGCAACCACTCCCCATTCGTATGCGGTGCGCGCCGCCAGCGGCTGTGGGTTCAGCAGGAACGCCTCTGCTCGCCCCGCGCCGGCGCGATAACTCCAGGTGGTAAAGATTCCGTCACCGGGAGCGACGCCCGCCCCGAAGTGGGCCACGTCCTCGAAGGTCGCACTCTCCGCCGCCACAATGACGCTGGCAAGTAGCGCGTAGTCGGAATGCACATGGGCGCGTCCCTCGATAGCTGCGATGACCGGCACGCGTATGTTGGCTAGGTTTTCCAAAACCTGAAGACCCTCGTCGTGAACCTGGCTCCAAACGCGCGGATCGGTGACGTCGCCGAAAGAGGACCAATCGACATCAGTAATAAACTGCCCGCCTGCTCCCGTCAGGATTACGATTTTGTTCCCTCGATCTTGCCCGATCCGGTAGAAGGCATCGACAAATTCTGTGTGAGATTGCGCGGTCATAATGAACGGCCCGCCGTTGCTGTGGAATTCAGCAACCAGTACACCGTTGTCATCGCGCGTCAGCTTCAGATTGTCATAGGCAGCAAAGTAATCAAGTTGAAGTTGCATAGGATTCTCCTTCTGTGTTGCTCTGACTGTGTTGTTATTGCGAGGTCAGCACATTGCATTTAGGGGACACCGAGACCGCCTGCGGCACGAATGACCTTCCCGGTGATTCCAGGCTGATTCGTCTGATGCCAGGAACCCCGCCAGCGGAGCGATATCTGTGACCCTCGCGATCTCATTTGCCGGCATTCGCTAAGATACAACCCCACCCAGGCGTATCTCTGAGTGGGGCATTCGTTCTTGCGGCGCACTACCGTTGCGGCGGAATCTGATACACGACGCCGCAGCCTGTTCCGCCGGAAACCGTGGTGCCGTAAAGATTGCCTGTGCTATCGATGGTCACGGTTGATTCGGGGAACCTGCCGTCGGCGCCTCCTGTGAAGGCATACAGCACGTTTTCCGTCCAGCCCGATGACCCGGGAGTCAGTTGATACACCACACCCGAACCGCTGCCCCCTTCGCCGGTCGTGCCGTCCAGGTTTCCCGCCTGATCAATGACCAGACCGGTAATGGGACCGTTTCCATCACTGCCTCCGGTGAAACTATAGAGAGGAGTTTCCATCCAGCCCCCGAGGGCCGTGGATTGGATCGTAGGGTACGGCCTTAACTGGAACACTACACCCGCAGACCCGCTGCCGCCGGTACTCGCAGTTCCGTACAAGGCGCCGGAGGGGTTGCGAACTACGCCGGCCATCGGACTAGATCCGTCGTTGCCATTGGGAAATCCGTACAGCGTAGCTTTGGTCCAGCCGCCTGCGTGCGGCGTAAGTTTGAAGGCTGTGCCCAAACCAGCGACTCCACCTTGCATCGTCGTGCCGTATAGGCTGCCGGCCGGGTCGAACAACAAATTCCCTTGCGGAAAGCTTCCGTCGTTGCCTCCGGTGAAGGCGTAGAGCACGCTCTCGGTCCAGCCACTCGAGCCCCGTGTAAGCTTGAAGACAAGGCCATTGCCGCCATTGCCTCCGGTGCCGCCTTGCGAGGTGGCGCCATAAAGATTGCCCGCCTGGTCAAGAATCAGGCCGGAGTATGGAATCGCGCCGTCGTTGCCTCCGCTGAAGGCGTAGAGCACCGTCTCCGTCCAGCCGCTGCCGCTCGGTGATAACTCGTAAACTACGCCACGGTCCGAGCTGCCTCCTGCCGGGGTTGTGCCATACAGGTTGCCCGCCTGATCGCGCACCAGGCCGGTTACAGGATTGAGCCCATCGCTGCCTCCGGCAAAAGTGTGCAGGATCGTTTGCGTCCAGCCGCTTCCGCTTGGTGACAACTCGTACACTTCTCCGTTGACCACAAAGCCGCCGTAGGTTGTACCGTACAAATTGCCGGCCGGATCGACGATCAGCGAACCGTAAGGGGCGCAATCATTTGCACCCTGAAAGGTATACAGAACATTTTCAGTGTTAGCGCCCCATGCGCCGCCCGGCAACACAAGAATTGCAGCCAGAAAGGCGAACATCACCATCGTGTAACTTCTCACAACACTCCTCCACTCGCTTGAAATTTTCGGACAATAGGCTACTTGTGACGGACGAGGGTTACTCGCCGTACGTACGAATTGACTCTAGAATGGCTGATATGATTCATCGTATGTTCTAATCATATTGATAGCAAAGGGCGATCAATATGGAACTGCGTCATCTTCGTTATTTCACTGCAGTCGTGCAATGGAAAAGCTATCGCGAAGCTTCCCGGCGAATCCACATTGCCCAGCCGGCGATTAGCCAGACGGTGGCGAATCTCGAAGAGGAGCTCGGACTCAAACTGTTTTCGCGCGCCAAACGCGTCGCGCAGCTCACTCCGGAAGGCGAGGCGTTTCATGCTGAAGCCGTGCGCACGCTTGCGCAGGCCGAATTGGCCGTTGAGACTGCGCAGCGAGCCGCACGCGGTGAGATCGGCAGACTATCGATTGGGTTTCTTGGTTCTGCCACATCGGCCTTTCTTCCAGACCTTGTGCGCAAGTTCAAAGCGACATATCCAGGTGTAAAACTGACGCTCCAAGAGCTCACGCCGGTTCAGCAGGACGCAGCCTTCGATAAAGGGCTGATCGACATCGGATTTACTCGGACACTGACCTCAGAACAGAGCAGGACCTTCTCATCGCGGGTTTTGTATCGCGATCCGATGATGGCTGTGCTGCCGCGTTCAAAACGAATGAAGAGCAAGAGCGTGCGCATCGCAGACTTGGCAAGCGAAAGCTTTGTTTTGGCTCACCGTGAGGGTTCCCCCGGTCTGTTCGATACGATCACCGGTATGTGTCAGAAAGCCGGCTTTTGCCCGCGTGTCGACAACCAGCCGAACATGATGCAGACGGTGCTGTCGCTGGTTGAAGCGGAGCAGGGCGTTTCCATTGTGCCTGCCTGTGTCAGAAACCTACGCGCGGACGGGGTCCGGTTTTACCGTTTGCAGCCGGATTACGTTCGGGTCGAGCTTGTTGCCGCGTGGAAAAAAACGAACTCCTCTGTTGTCCTTCGCGGCTTTTTGGAGTTGATTGATGCAAGCGCAGCACAGATTCGCATCAAGGCGGAGCTTCACTAACTCATCGCGAAGATACGGAGCGATGGAGCGCGTTCTGCTCGCATTTGGCTGACGAAAGGGACCAAAACGGGGACCTCACATCTAGGCCTCTCCTGAGTAGCCGATGTCGAAGGTACGGATAGCGGTAAATCAGCTTCCGCGTCCGATTACTCCCAATAAACGCGGTTGCATTACGCGCTATGCCACTTCGGATTGCTGAAGCCTAGCCGACTTGTCGATACCGACTAATCCTCGTGGGTCCAATTCGCAAAATCAAATCGATAACATCACTGGTCACTCCGGAATGCCAAAGTACTCCTTCATGCAGCTCGACCATCGAACAGTGCTTTCATCTCGCGTCTCCTCTCCTCTGACACATCGCCGCCCATCTCCTTGAGCAACTCGCTGAGAGGCAGAATCTTCCCGCCGTTAGCCCAGTGCCCAGCAGGAACCTCCTCGTAGATTGCGAAGATTCCAGAGCTGTCATCGTTATCCTCGGCTCCCATCGCGTCACGCAGATTCTTCGTGACTTCGGCCAGCGCCTTCGACTTGAGTTCACTGTTCAGGATGCCCTCGGGGGCAATGATTCGAGCGTATCCCATCTTTCTACCCTTGATGTAAGTGTCATCAAACCGGCCACCTACTGCCCATGAGGTTCCAGGCAGAGTATGGAACCATACCCAACCGATCGACCGTGCATGATCGGTTGGGTGGCCAATTTCGATGTTCATCATCGTAACCAGCAGAGTTTCGGCAAGCTTGGCGCGTACCGCGTCTGACAGCTCTTCCCGTGTGAATACTTCTACGAATGGCATGGACATACCTCCTTTAAGTCGCATAACCAGGTACAACTCCGTGTGGCCTGGCAGATGTGCCACGTAGGGCATGCCATTTGATCCGTCACGATTGAATCCTTGGAAGTCATCCTGATGCGGACTTACAACCATCAGGTGCGGACCGACATGGAACTCCTGGCCAGAAGAGCCTTTCGCCGACTTCACCCAGGCCCCGCCATACATGTACGAGACGCCGATGCGATCAATGTGCGGCGTGCGGCCGGCAACGCTGTCCTGTATCCACTGAAGAAATGTCGGGTCGAAGCACCCTGGTTCGTCGTGGGAATACCCGGGAATACCCGGCAGGCAGGTCCATTCGTTCGTGCCTTTTCGAAGAACACGGTATTCACCTCCAGACGCAGATGGCCAATCGAGGATAGTCGCGTCCTTGGTGATGAATGCGGGACCTGCACGCAACGCGTCCGCGATCTTCTCCGCGTCCGTCGCCGGCAATCGGTCTGACGACTGAGAGAAAGCGGTGACTGCCGTCAAAACAACGGTGAGTAGCATCATCCAACCGTTAGTACGGATCATATGTTTCTCCTTTCTTGAGTCCTGCGTTCTTGCCCGACTGTGTAGAAGCGCCGGGGCAAACTGTTTTCGTTTCCTTAGATACCCGGACGCGCTATCTGGTCCATGCATTGTTAGAATGTCTCTCATGCGCGATGTGCATCTACGTAATCTGGATCTGAATCTCCTATATCCCCTCCATGCGCTCTTGGAGGAGTGCCACGTCACCCGTGCGGCGAAACGAAGTTTCTTGAGTCAGTCGGCGATGAGCAGGGCGCTGGAGCGGTTACGCGATATGTTCGGAGACCCTCTCCTTGTTCGTAACGGCGGCGTCTATGAGCGCACGGCGCGCGGAGAACGTGTGCTGCGAGAGCTGGAGTCGCTCATGCCCCGGCTTGAGGATATGGTTCAAGGAGAAAAATTCGATCCAGCCCGAAGCCAGGAAGTATTTCGCGTGGCTATGAGCGACCATGCCTCGATGATTGTGCTGCCATCGCTGTTTGCGAGCGTGAGGAACGCGGCACCTCACGTAAAGCTGGAGGTGTCCGCAACTCGAGCTGAGACTTATGAGGATGTAGCGGCGGGAAGAATCAATACGGTTCTTTGCGCAGACGAAGCGCCCCCTTCCCTGGCGTCCGAAGTGCTCTTTACTTTAGATTTTGTTTGTCTCGTTGGCACGGCTCTGCGAGTTCCTGCTCGTCGTCTTACGCTGAAACAATATCTGGAATTTCAGCACATGCTGGTCGAGATACACGAGGGGCAACAACCGTTAGTGGATCGCGCTCTGTCGCAGCTTGGCGCAAAGCGGCGTGTCGCGCTTACTCTGCCATTCTTTGTGCCTGCGATCTTTGCCGTCGCACAGACGGACTTGATTCTCACCGTGCCACGCAGATTGGCAAAGATCACTGCGGTCATGGCTGGTGTACGCATCGTGGAAGCGCCACGTGAGATCAAGTCCTTTCCCTATTTCATGGCATGGCATCCGCGACTCACCAATGAACCTGCTCACAAATGGTTTCATGAACAACTGCGGTCGGCTGTTAGGACCGTCTGAGCAATTCAAAGCTGACATCGTTCGAGTTGGGGGAAGGGATTTTGTCTGAATGAACATGAGAATCAATACCGTTGCCGCCTATCCCGGGCGGATGACTGGCAAACGGAGGTCGTCGTTTCTCCGCAGGATTAAACGCCCTTGTACAGACTGAGCGGGTTCCTGGTGGCAAACCGGAAGTTGAGACGCCATCACTTCGACTCTGAAAGCTGGGCGGGGCCTGTTGCGGTGTGCGAGTTGTGTGCCGGAATCGCGAGGATGCTCAGCTCGGAAAGGTGCCATCTGATCAGTTGTCGAGTCGCAGCGAGGTTGATGAAATACCGATCTCTTGCTCTGCCAGCCTGCCAGAATTGCTCCTCTCTAGCGAAAGGGAAGAATCTCCGTGATTCGAAAGCCTGGCATTCCTGGTGTCGACACGCGGTTGTGGACTTTAACTCGATAAAATACATTATCGCGTTTGCGGACGATGGCGTCCTTTATCATTCACTACTCGGCTTGGCAACTCTCAACGGCGTTGGTCACTTGTCCGAGATGCCGACTAATGAGATGGTCCGCCGTTGATTAATCTGCGTAAGCAGGTTGATCGTAGCGGCAACTTTGACAAGGAGGATCATCGAAATGCAGATAAATTCAGTTGGCATTGATCTCGGCAAGACGACTTTTCACCTGGTGGCTCTCGGCGAAGCCGGCAAGGTGCTAGTGCGAAAGAGGTTCAGTCAACGACAGTTGTTGACGTACACCGCGAACATACCTATATCGCTTATTGGACTGGAAGCCTGCTCCGGTGCGCACTTTCTCGGTCGCGCGCTGAGCAAGCAGGGGCATGATGTGCGGCTGATTGCAGCACAGTTCGTGAAGCCGTTCGTAAAGTCCAACAAGAACGACTTTGTGGATGCCGAAGCGATCGCCGAAGCTGTCGAGCGCAAGAACATGCGCTTTGTTCCCATAAAGACCGACGACCAGTTGGATCTGCAGGCCATCCACCGGGTTCGAGATCGCTTGATCTCGCGACGAACCGCGGTGATCAACCAGCTCAGAGCCTTCCTGCTCGAGCGTGGGCTGACCTTCGCCAAAACTCCAGCCAAGCTACGTAACGCGTTGCCGGACATTCTGGAGAACCCGGGGGTTGAACTCACAATGCAGATGCGCAACCTAATTGATCTGCTTTGGGCTGAGTGGAACTCAGTCGAAGACCAGATTGAAGGACTCAGCCGCGAGTTGGAGCGTATCTCTGCCAGCGATGCGGGCTGTACTCGTATCCGGCGGATCCCGGGGATTGGACCGATCGTGGCCACGGCCATTGTTGCCGCCATCGGTAATGGTGCAGCCTTTCGCAAGGGACGCGACTTCGCTGCCTGGCTCGGGGTGGTGCCACGGCAGTATTCGACAGGAGGTAAAACGAGGCTGCTCGGCATCAGCAAACGAGGCAACGTCTATTTGCGTAAGGTCCTGATCCACGGAGCGCGGGCTGCCGTGTTACGCATGAAGCGGGATCGGGCGCCGATCGGTGTGTGGCTGGACGCACTCGACGCCCGAGCTCCGAAAAACATCGTCGTAGTCGCGATGGCCAATAAGCTGGCGCGCATCGCCTGGGCTGTGCTGTCCAGCGGAAAAGATTACAAACCAGGCGGCAACTTAGTTACAGCATCGTGAATTAGCGCGGAAAAGACGCCTAACGGCTTGGAAGCGCTGGCGCGCTCCCACTTTACCGCGCTACGGCTACGGCTTGAACTTACCCACCGAGGTCTGCAAAGGAACAGCAAGGACGAAAGAACAGTCACAACGGCATGTCTTCAGCCTGGGAGACGAGAATGGTCTCGAAAGAGCAACCGACCGACTTATAAGGACAGACATGCGCGCAACTCATCATGGCCAGGAGAACTGATCTCCATTACAGGCCGAATACATTTGCGCAGACTTGCCTTCTCGCCCTCGGCTTTTTCTTGCAGTCGTGCGGCGGACCATACATTCTCGTCCAAGTGAGCCGACCCGCCAACAGGACGGACTCCACACCAGGTCCGTACAGACATGGGCGTTCCAGGGTACTAATAATTCGCGATGAAGCATACGGTCTGCTGGGGCAGAGCGAAGCAGGTCGAGGCCGACATCCGGTTTCAGGTAACGTGATGTTTGCTATGGTAGCGTTCTCGCATGTACCAATTCCGCTATCGACCGGTTCTCAGACGCTTCCGGCCGCAGTGCACAATCCTCCGGGGCTTAACTTTGTCGCGAACCCGCCCGTGCTGCGGCGTTAGAATTGCTGAATGCAACCGTTGCGCCTTCGCGTAATGGCACGGGCTTACTTGATGTCCATTGGATTCTGGTATCCCCTCGCCCTGCTGATGGGCCTGCAATACCTGCCGCTCGATCCACATCATCTGGGGCCTTCCCTCCGCAACCTGCTGCTCCAGGCAGCCGCTCATGCGTTTGTGTTTGCGCTGTGGACACCGCCGATTTTCTATCTGGTCGGAAAATATCTCGGCTACGCGCGCCATCAGGCTCGCTATCTTCTGCTATGGAGTTTCGGGGCTGCCCCATTCGTCGTGGTCTACTCGGGACTCATCCTGCTGCTGAACCCTCCCTACGATGATGTCCTGCGGCAAACCATGCCGCGGACGCTGCCTTCCTTGCTGCAGATTGTTCGCAGCAGCTTTGCTGACGAGATTTTTGTTTACATCGCCATCATCGTGGCCGCGCACGCCTACGAATACTTGAAGCGTGTGCGCCGGCAGGAGGCCGAACGATACGAGTATCAGCAGGCGCTCCTTGCCAGTGAACTGCAGGCGCTCAAGATGCAGCTGCATCCTCATTTCCTCTTTAATACTCTGCATGGAGTTGCCACGCTCATTGATAGTGATGCCCCATGCGCGAAGGCCATGATCGTCAAACTGTCGAGTCTGCTGCGGACCTCGCTGGATCGCGACAGCACCGACTTGATTCCGCTCGAAGAGGAGCTGAAGTTTGCCCGGGAGTATCTGGATTTGGAGAAGATGAGGTTTGGCAGCCGACTGAACATTCGGTGGTTTATTGCTCCCGGAACCTTGCGCCTTCTGGTCCCTCAGATGGTCCTTCAACCTCTGGTCGAGAATGCGATCCGGCACGGAATCGCCTCGTTGCGGGAGGGAGGGTCGATTGAAATAGCGACGAGCACAAGCGACGGAAAACTCAATGTACGTGTAAGCAACAGCACTCTTCTAAGCATGGTTAAGTCCGATGGAAAGGGCGTAGGGCTGCGCAATGTTGAGGCGCGCCTGCGCTATCTCTATTCCGGCGATGCAAATCTACGCCTGAATCTCGGCCAGGATCGCATGGCGACGGTCGTTTTGAGTGTTCCGACGCTGCAGTTTCCTCCTGGCAATGTGCAGTTCGGCAAGGTACAACCTGTCCTCGAAGGAAGGATCAGCAATGCGCGTTCTCATCGTCGATGACGAGCCACTAGCGCGGACCGCGCTGGCGCAGATTCTGACCGGGCGCCCTGATGTCGAGCGCTTCGACGCAGCGGCCGATGCCTTCGAGGCACAAGAGCATTTATCGAAAGAAAATTACGATGTAATGCTGCTCGACATCAGCATGCCGGAGTTGTCAGGGCTAGAGTTGCTGAGCTACCTCCAGCAGCAGGGACGACCTTTGCCATCCGTCGTCATGGTCACCGCTTATGCCCAGCATGCTTTGGCCGCATTCGAGAAACATGCGGTGGATTACATCCTGAAACCTTTCTCGAGCGATCGTGTGAATCAGGCGTTGGAGTTTGCCTCGCGGAGAACCGCAAGTGAACGCGCCGCTCAGTTGCTTGACTTGATGCCTTACCTGGGCGCCGCTCGGCAACCCACAGCCGCGAGAATCGCCATCAAGAGCAACGGAAGAATCCTCTTCCTCGATCCTAGAGATCTGGTCGTGGTGCAGGCCGAAGGCAACTACGTGCTGTTGCAACGCGAAGCAGGTTCGTATCTTCTGCGCGAATCGATTTCAGGCATCGCCGAAAAGCTGAAGCCGTATGGATTCGTTCGCATTCATCGCTCGTTGCTGGTGAATGCCTCCTTCGTTCAGGAAATCCGCCCTTGCGTCACGGGAGAATACGAGCTCCGCCTGAAGAGCGGAAAACAGTACACCGTTACGCGTAGCTACAAAAAGAACCTGCGCTCGCTGGCGGAGTTCTGGATCGGTACCGGAAGCTTCCTTCCCGATTGACTCTAAGATTGGCGCGGGTTTTGCCCCGCGCCGGGCGCGCCAAAGGTTTGATTCATAGCATCCCTCTCAATTGGCGTCACACTGAATTGGGCTGAGTCGTGTCAAGATCATTGGACGGTAAGAGAGAGCTCGCATTATTGCGAGCTCTCGTCACCTCGGGTGCGGGCTTTACCACGGCGTTCGCAGGAAGCCGTGTACTGCGTTGTTGGCGTCGAAGTACATCCCGCCGATCACCCCTTCGTCGTTGAGACAGTCAGCGAAAGTGCCCTGTCCCGCGCCTGTACCCGCGCCAGGAGCGTCGAATGTGGTGATCCTCCCATCGGGGTTGCGGATGAATCCGTGGTAAACATTGTTCGAGTCGATGTACGGCCCCCCGACTACGTCCAAGGAGTTGAAGACCTCCGGCAGCGTACCTTGGCCGGTTCCCGAGCCTGCGCCCGGAACATCAAACTCAGTGAGCGTGCCATCAGCGTAACGAACGAAGCCGTGCAAAACGCCACTCGAATCCGTATACAAGTCCCGAAACAAAGTAGCTCGCGCTCACGCCGTCGGTGTCAGTGCCCTGCCCGGGACCGGTCCCCGCGCCGGGAGCATCAATGACGACGAACGTGCCATCAGGCTTACGAAAGTAACCGTGCAGCACGTTGTTATCGTCGATGATGGCGCCCGCCACCGCCCCCTCCGGATTCAGCCCGATTCCTGCGGACGTACCCGTGCCCTGGCCCGCGCCTGTGCCCGCACCGGGACCTTCATAGGTCAGGAAAGATCCATCCCGATAACGCAGGAAGACGTGAGCCACATCCGCCGCGTCCCAGTAGTAGCCGGCAACCTCTCCCGAAGGATTGATGTTGTAGGACAATGTACCCTCGCCGGCGCCATTGCCCGCGCCCGGAGCATCGAACTTCGTGACATTGCCGTCTGCCGTACGGATAAAGCCGTGAATTACGTTGCTGGAGTCAATGTACTGTCCCGTTATCGTCACGGCAGGATTGATGCTGTAAGGAAATGTGCCCTGGCCTGCGCCAGTGCCTGCACCGGACACGTCAAACGTGGTGTAGTTTCCTTCCCGGCTGCGCAGGAAACCGTGAGCGACACTGTTCGAGTCGACGTAATACCCGAAGATCAAACCCAAATCGGTGATGTTCTGCGGAAAAGTTCCCTGTCCTGCGCCAGTGCCCGCCCCGGGCGCGTCGATCGTGGTGTACCGCTGCGCGCTGGCGAAGCCGATTGTTAATAGCACGACACCAATAATCATCCAAAGCTGCCTTTGCTTCATAACATCCTTTCGCATGAAGTTCGGTTAGTCAGGGTTGAGTTGAGTCGTTCTGACGAACCAATGCCGCAATGCATTGGTATGCGCGCAGATAACGCATCCGGCCTTCCAGAGGGCGCTCAGAACGTATGAATTTCCAGCAAAATTACCAGGCGGGAGAAACGCGGTTTGAGCTTACAGCCCGGCGCAACGAAGTTACGTGATCTGAATTCGGAGTGGCAGACATGGTTTGCAGATTATCGACAGCAGCGGCCGCTCATCTATGAGAAACCTAAATAACTTCGCAAGCTCGATACGAGAAATCATATGGCGCATCGACCCGAAGACCGGAGATCCTCGGCCCTTCAGACCGCCATTGTTCGGCGCGATCCTGCCCAGTCGTCGACCCGCCCGCCATACCCACGAAGGCACTGAGAATCAAACTGAAACACACTCGGGAAGCTCCCAAAGGCACGAGCGCGGCGCCCTCACTTCTGCAGATGGCTCTCGACCCGAAGCTGGATGCTGCTGCATGACCGACGAAACGGTGGCAACACAACAGTGTGACTGTGGTAATCGGCATTATGACAACTGGTCTAGTGCCGGTTCGACGCACTCGGCTTACTACCGCCTCTGTCTGCATGATCGGCAATCCTGAAGTAATCCGATCACCCCATCTCCGAATTGATATGGGAAGTAGGCCAGTGTTTACGAATGCTTTCCATTCATCTGGGCGTATAACGCCCATCCCGCTGAAGTGGCGGAGGCTGATTGGGCGGATGGTCAGCAATAGGAAAGTAATTTCAGAATGGACTGAGGTTCGCACCAAAATCTGATGTCTGCGGGCAAGCCAGCCGTCGGCTCGCCCACAACACACAAACAGGCGCTTATAGGCGTCGTTTCCTGAGGGCGATTGGGCAAGTAGTAGAACGCTCGCTGAACTTTCGTTATTAGTCCGCCCACAGTCCACGTAAACGCGATAATGTATTTTATCGCGGAGGCGCCGCGCATGATAACGTCCTTTGTCTTGGCAAACTCGCAAGAGGCTTGGGGTCACTTGTCCGAGATGCCGACTACACGGCCAAGTGATTTTGCGCCCGACAGAACTGACTCGACGCAAGATGCGTGCACACATGGGCTTTTCTAGTACAGATGTCAGCAGCTAACCTGGCAGCGGATATTTTACAGTTTGCCTAACTACCTTCAGGATTCGACGGCTGCAAGTGCATGGACTGGAAAAGGGCTGGACAGCCGAGTGCCCCTTGCTCAGAAACATCACTTTTTGACGCGCTGTCCCCATAGTTTGTCTTACGGAGCGAAGTAGCCGGAGATGTCCAGGATGAGTTGCGTGTAGCCTGTGGCGAAAGCATCGGTCTTACCATCGCCGTTCGGAACGATTGCCATGTTCGACGTGATCGCTCCATCAATCGCGTTCAGCGTCGATACTGTCGGCCGCTGCAGCGGATCCGGCCACAGCGTCAGATAGCCCAGCTGGCCATCCGGCACCACCGTCGCGTTGAACACATAGCCCTCCGCAGTCGCCGGCGGTCCACATGGACTGGTCTGAACTGGGACCGTAAGTTCACCCGTGAACGGCTGTCCATTGCCGTTGTGACGGGTGTCGATCACACGGCACGGCGTCAGCGGATAGAACGACAACCCGCCACTGCCCGGCGGAGCAAAGTAGCCGTTCGTATCGATCACCAGGTCGGTGTCGTTGGTTGCGTAGGTGGCCACTCCTCCACCTGTACCCGCTGGCACCAGCGCAGCATTGGCCACGATTGTATTGGTCAGATCGTTCAGCGTAGAGACCACCGGGCGACTCTGGCCTTGCGGCCACACCGTCAGATACGCCACTCCCGCTGATGTCTTGGGCACAACGGTGAAGTTGAACGAATAGGCCACGGCATTGTTCGGCAGTCCACAACTGCTCTGCAGCACCGGGAAGTCGCGTTCCTGACCACCGCTGAGATATGGCCCGCCCAGCCATCCGTCGGGGTGGCGGGTATCGGCCACACGGCACGGACGTCAGAGGATAGAACGCCAGGGTCGAGCCATTGCTGGTCGTGAAGTAGCCGTTGATATCGAGCACGACATTGGTCGTGTCGGTCACGTACACGCTAACCGAGCCGTTGGGCGTGCCTGCGGGAATGATCGCGGCATTGGCCTTGATGCGGCCGTCGAGTGAGTTCAGGGTCGAGGCAAGTCGGCTGACCTTCACCCGTTGGCCAGATGGTCAGATAGCTGAGCGCAATCTGCGGCACCACCGTCACATTGACGGAGTAGGCAATGGCACTGGACGGAATACCGCACGGGTTATCGCCTTCTGTGAGCGGGAAGGAGCGGCTGTTGTTGCCCGGGATCGGAGGACCGCCGAAGGTGCCGTTGGCATTGCGAGTGTCGACAATGCGGCAGGGCGAGATGGCGATGAACTGCAACGCTATCGGCACCGGGTTGACGATCTGCACCACCGACCCGCTGCTGCCGCTGTAGTTGCTGTCACCGGAATATGTGGCGACGATGCTATCGGTCCCCACCGCCAGCGACGACGTGACGCATTGAGCTGTGCCGGAATTCAGCGTGACTGAGGTGCAGCCGGAGATGGCGGTGCCATTCGATGTGAAGCCCACCGTTCCGGTCGGCGCCGGCGGCCCGGCGGGGCCCACGGTCGCAGTGATCGTCACCTGCTGTCCGAAGGTCGAAGGATTGGGCGAACTGGTCACCGTCGTCGTGCTGGGCGGGGGCCCCGACAGACGGAAGACCGTGCCACAGCCGCCGAGGCCGGCAGTGCATGCAGGGTTTGCGCCATACGCGGTTGTCCCATAGAAGTTCCCATCGGTGGCTTGCACCAGCCCGGCGGAAGTCCCTTTGCCGTCATTGCCGTCGAAGCTGTGCAGCGTGGTCAGGCTACCGCTTGGGGTCATTTTGAAGACCGTGCCACAGCCGCTGTTGGCCGTGCAGTAGGCCCCGCCACCTCCGGTCGTCCCATAGAAGTTCCCGTCGGTGGCTTGCACCAGAACTGCGTGAGCAGAGTCACCGTCGGCACAGGCGGGTAGTGAGCAAAAGTTGTAGAGCGTGGTCAGGGTGCCGCTGGGGGTGACTTTGAAGACCGTGCCACCGAGATGGTAGGCGCCGGCGCCGCCCTCGGGGGTTGTCCCGTAGAGGTCCCCGTCGGTGGCTTGCACCAGCCCGGCGTAAGGGTATTGGCCGTCAGCGCAGTTCGTTGTGAGCAAAAGCTGTATAGCGAGGTCAGCGCGCCCGCCGGGGTGATTTTGAAGACCGTGCCATAACCGTTGGCCCCGCGTCCGAAGGTTGTCCCGTAGAAGTTCCCGTCGCTGGCTTGCACCAGCCCGGCGTAAGGGTTGCCGCCGTCAGCGCAGCCAGGCTGAGCGCAAAAGTTGTACAGCGTGGTCAGCGTGCCCCCTGGCGTGATTTTGAAGACCGTGCCGCAGCTGCCGCTGCCGAGAGAACAGCCGTTGTTGGACCCGCCCTCCAAGGTTGTCCCGTAGAAGTTCCCGTCAGTGCCTCGCACCAGCCCGGCGTAAGGCATAGCGCCGTCAGCGCAGTTCGCTTCAGCGCAAAAGCTGTAGAGCGAGGTCAACGTGCCGCTGGGGGTGATTTTGAATACCGTGCCATAGTACTGGTTCAGCCCCGCCTCCATAGGTTGTCCCATAGAAGTTCCCGTCAGTGCCTTGCACCAGCGCGGCGGAAGGGCTGGCGCCGTCATACCAGTCGAAGCTGTGCAGCGTGGTCAGCGTGCCCCCTGGCGTGATTCTAAAGACCGTGCCACAGCCACCCTGACAGTTGCCGCTGGCCCCGCCAGCATAGGTCGTCCCATAGAAGTTCCCGTCGGTGGCTTGCACCAGCCCGGCGGAAGGGGTGGCGCCGTCCGCCGGATATCCCGCGAAGGCGTGCAGCGTGGTTAAGGTCTGGGCAGGCAAGCTAATTGCTGTCGCACCGCAAAGCGCCAGAAGAGTCGCGGTCATTTTCCAAAGGTTAAGTTTGCTCAATCCTGACCAATTTGAAGGGCGCATGGTTTCCTTTCGAAAATTATCTCGAGGGATCCATTGCGATCCCTATCGGAGGCGACAGGGGAGTGCCGCCGTGAGCGCTGTCAAGTTGGCGAGGACGCTGAAGGATTGCGCAAAACAGGAAATCCCCGAGTCGTAAGAACTTACTGCTGCCGAGGCGGGGCATGGCTCCTCCTTCTTCTTTGGCGCGAGATTCGCCTTGAAAAACCGCAGATAGCGTCGTGCACGGGGAGAGACGGCAGCGACTTTCGGTCCTGGGCCGCTCAAAAATGTGCTGGTCACCCCGGTGGCCGTGGGTCATAATGTGCAGCAATCGGCTCCCAGGTGTCCTCACGTAATTCTCAAGAGACTCTCAAGAAGCGGAAGTTCATGGCCACCCATCGCTTAGCCCGGGAATTGCCAGAGCTTTCCGGATGCCTTTGGAGTTTTGCCGGGCGGACTTTCGTCGAATCGCGCCTGGAATTGCGCGTCGGCGATCAGCCGGTAGAGCTGGAGCTGAAGCCTTTGGAGGTGCTGCTCTACCTTCTTCGGCACGCTGGGAAAGTGGTCACGAAGAACGAACTGCTTGACGCCGTCTGGCCGGGCCTCAACGTCGTCGAAGGTTCCTTGTCCACCGCCGTTTACAAATTGCGCAAGGCGCTGGGCGACGCAGATTCCAGTATCGTCGTCACCGTGCCGCGGGTGGGATATCGCCTGGCGGCAACCGCCCACGCCGAGGCGAGCCTACCGTCATCGTCACCGGCGCACCTGCTACTGGCGGCCGGCAGTCCTGTCCCCGGCCGCGAGCAATGGCTGCTGCTGCGCCCGCTCGACATCTCGGCCGCGAGCGAGGTGTGGCTGGCCGAGCACCCCAAGACCCACGAGCTGCGCGTCTTCAAGTTCGTCTCCCAGTTGGCTCGCCTCAGGACCTTGAAGCGCGAGGTGACGGTCTTCCGCTTTCTCCGTGAGTCTCTGCAAGATCGCCGCTATCTTGTCAACATTCTGGAGTGGAACTTCGAGGCCGAACCCTATTTTCTGGAGAGCGAGTACGGCGGCCCGAACCTGGCGGAGTGGGCTGAAGGCCAGGGCGGCCTCGCCGCACATCCCCCTCGAGCGGCGGCTGCATGTGCTTGCCGAGATCTCGCGTGCGGTATCCGGCGTACACGCAGTGGGCGTTCTGCACAAGGATTTGAAGCCCGCCAACGTCCTCGTCACTCGGGTGGCAGACGGCACAGACCAGATCAAGATCGCCGACTTCGGCAGCGCGTTGTTGCTCGAGCCGTCGCGGCTGGAGGCGCTGGGCATCACCCGCCTGGGCTTGACCCAGACCGCCGCCCTGGAATCAAGCTCATTCAGTGGCACGCTTCTGTATCTGGCGCCCGAGGTCTTCTCCGGCAAAGCCGCCACCGCGCAGTCGGATGTTTACGCCCTCGGCGTGGTGCTCTACCAGATGGTCGTGGGCGACTTCCGCAAGCCGCTCTCGCCGGGATGGGAAGAAGAGGTCGCGGATCCCTTATTGCGCGAGGACATTGCCGCAGCCGTGTGCGGCGAGCCTGCGCGCCGGCTTCGCAGCCCGGCGGAGCTGGTCCAGCGCCTGGAAAATCTGAAGGCACGCCGCGCGGAACGAAATCGCAGGGAAAGCGAGCGGCAGCAGCAGGAGGTTGCCGAACGCAAGCGCACGGAAGCCCGCGTGCGCCGGCCATGGATCGCGTTTGCGTGTGTCCTAGCGGTCGGCCTGAGTGCCAGCCTATACTTCTTGCACGGGAAAGTGACTCAACCGCCGCCACCGACGCTGAAAAGTGTGGCAGTTCTTCCCTTTCAGAACGTCGGCACCGACCACTCGTTCGATTACCTGAGCCTGCCGCTTGCCGATGAAGTGGCAATGACACTCAGTTACGCTCCCGGACTTTCGGTGCAGCCGTTCTTAACTACCTCGCAATATGCTCTTCCGGGCATCGACCTCCGCAAAGCAGGCGCGGAGATGAAGGCGGCGAGCATCATCACCGGCCGTTTTGTTGGGGAAGGTGACCAGTTGCACCTCACGCTGGAGGCCATCGATGTGACCAGCGGGCGCGTGTTGTGGGCCGACACACTGGATGCTCCTGCCCGCAACATGATCGAGCTGCGCGATAAGATTGTGGCACGCACGCAAGGAGTACTGGCGGCGGCGCTCGGCGGCTCGGCATACACGGTCACGAAAGGCACGCGTCCAACCAACAACGAGGCGTACGACCTATACCTGCGCGCGCTGTCCATGCCCTTTGACTCCGGCACCAACCAGCCTGCCCTCGCCATGCTGGAACGCTCTGTCGCCCTCGATCCCAACTTCGCTCCCGCGTGGCTTCAGCTTGGCCGGCGATGCTATGTCGAAGTGCGATACGGGAAGGGCGGTAGCGACATGGAAGATCGCTACGTGTCCGCGGAAGCACGGGCGGTTGCGCTCGATCCTGATTACATCCCCGCAGTCGCGATCTGGATTGGGGTGGCCGTCGAGGACGGCGATGAGACCAAGGCAATGCAACAGGCTGAAGATCTGGTGCGCCGCCATCCGGACAGCTCTGACGCCCACTACATGTTGAACTACACCTTGCGCTACGCCGGGCTGATCGATGAGTCGAGCCGCCAATGCGACATCGCTTTCCAGATTGATCCTCACAAGATAACCTCGGGGCTGCGTTCCTGTGCCATCTTGCCCACGCTTCGCGGTGATTACCGGTTGGCCGGACGGTATCTGGGCACAGATCCGGAGTCGGACTTCACCAAGGCCATCACCCTGGTGGGACTGCTGCGCGCAGGCAAAGAGGCGGAGGCGCTGCGACTCGGCGCGCCACACATCCAGCAATGGCCGAGCTATGACATGCTGATCGCCTGTGCGCAGCACAAGCCGGCGGACGACATCGCAGCGATGGCGGCGAAGGTCCAGGTGTCAGGCGATCCCGAAGCCAACTACCTGGCGGCGGCGAACCTCGCCTATTGCGGCCAGAATGACAAGGCGCTATCGCTGCTTTCTAAAGCAGTCGAAGGGCACTACTGCTCTTATCCGGTGATGGATGCAGACCCGTTCTTCGCCGGGCTGCGCGGCACGCCCGAATTCGCGAAAGTGCACGAGGCCGGAGTAGCTTGCCAGCAGAAGTTTTCCTCTCAGTGGCAGCGCATCCAGCAGCAGCAGTCGAGCCGGTGACGCAGGTTTAATCGCCTGTGCCTGGGAAACGGTGTGTTTACATACCTCAACTTCAAGGTTGCAAGCCAGAAATTGTTGCTCAGGTCGCGCGGGCCAGTCGACGCTGTCGCCAGTCGTCGTCTTTCTTTGTTTGTCTCGACGGCTGCGGCGCCTCACCAAAGGCTGAGCCTTCATCGAGACGGAATACCTTGTTCAGCATGGGCGCGAAGTCTCGCGATAGAAAATGTGGCACTAAATCGCATCGGTTGCGCGTTACAGAATTAGTATCGAGAAGTTGGCTAATAAGATGGTCCGCCGCTTGATTCACCCGCGGAGGCGGGTGATCGTGGTGGCAACCTTTGGAAGGAGGATCATCGACATGCAGATACATTCGGTTGGCATCGATCTGGGCAAGACAACTTTTCATCTCGTGGCACTCGGCGCTTCTGGGAGGGTGGTTGTGCGGAAGAAGTTTAACCGGAAGCAGCTTCTGGCCTATACCGCGAACCTCCCGGCATCTCTGATTGGACTTGAGGCCTGCTCGGGGGCTCATTTTTCTCGGACGGGCACTGCGCCAGCAAGGCCATGATGTCCGGTTAATTCCAGCTCAGTTTGTGAAGCCATTCGTAAAATCGAACAAGAACGACTTCATAGATGCAGAGGCGATCGCCGAGGCCGTCGAACGGAAGAACATGCGCTTTGTCCCAATTAAGACCGAGGATCAACTGGACTTGCAAGGTATCCACCGCGTGCGTGACCGCCTGATCTGCCGGCGCACGGCGGTCATCAATCAAATTCGGGCATTTCTGCTGGAGCGCGGGATGGTGTTTGCACAGAAGCCAGCCAAATCTCAAGGCTGCGATGGCGGGCATACTGGAGAACGCTGAGACCGATCTGACGCCTCAGATGCGGGGTCTGATCAACATGCTCTGGGATGAGTGGAAGCTCGTTGAAGAGCAGATCAAAAAGCTCGACCTGGAACTGGAACGGATCTCGGCCGCGGATGCCGGATGCACGCGGATACGTCAAATCCCAGGGATCGGACCAGTTGTCGCCACTGCCATCGTTGCTGCCATTGGCAACGGCGCCGCCTTCGGCAAAGGCCGGGACTTCGCCGCGTGGCTGGGTATCGTGCCACGCCAGTACTCGACTGGAGGTAAAGCGAAGCTGCTCGGCATCAGCAAGCGCGGCAACGTCTACCTGCGTAAGATTCTGATTCACGGCGCACGAGCCGCGGTGCTGCGTATCAAGCGCCACCGAGCACCGATCGGACCCTGGCTCGATGCACTCGATGCCAGAGCTCCCAAAAATGTTGTTGTGGTCGCGATGGCAAACAAGCTCGCGCGGATCGCCTGGGCTGTGCTGTCGAGCGGAGAAGACTACCGGCCAATGGGGAATGCTGTTGCCGCATGAGATAGTGCGAAAAAGACGCCTGCGGCTTGGAAGCGCCGACGCGCTCCCACTTTCCCGCACTACGACGACGGATTGAATTTGCCCACCGAGGTCTGCACAGGAACAGCGAAGACGAACGAACAGTCAAAACGGCGTGCCTGAATTCCGATATGACACTGTGGTCTTCACGACCGTTCGGCTAGTTAGAACAGGCACGCGCGGAACTCATCGTGGCCAGGAGAATAATCTCCATCTGCAGGCCGAATACATAGACGCAGACTGCTCCCCTCGTTCTCAATGTCCTCTTGCATTCATGCGGCGGACCATACATTGTGTTTACGAATGATATTCATCTGTCCGTAAAACGCTAGGGCGTAATGCGAGGTGCCCCGGCGCGAAAGGGCGAAGCCGAGCGCCTCAGCCTAATGCCGGGGCGCTTTCGATAAGGGCGTGGGAAGGAAGCCGCTGGCACCAGGGGTGCGTGGACCCTCAGGTTATGGGTTTTGAAGGTTGGTGAAAGCGTCGAAGGTGGGTAGAAGGGTTGGTTGGTTCAGGCGAATCCGGCAGAGCCGATTGGGAGCAAAGCGTATATGGCGTGTTGAGACTCTCCTCTGACGGTTGGAACGAGAGTTTTCGCCTGCCAAGGCGCACGCATTGTAGGGACGCCGAAGCGCGCATGCTTCTCGTCAAAGGGACCGCCTGATTAGGAGCTATCAAGGATATAGACCTGGTGCCCTTGTTCTTGCCGGATGTGGGCGGCGGTTAGCAACTCCAGAACGTGCATGGGGCTACCGCAGATCGGACACTGCCAAACCGCGGCTGCATCGGTTTTCGCTTCAGCCGGCGGAGGTGCGCCCGCTAATAACCTCCGGCAAAGCGGCAGCAACTGTCGGCGGCGGCGATTAGCGAGCCAGCCAAAGTAGCGCATGCGTGGAAGACCCTTGGGCAGACCATGCTGTAAGAACTGACGCAGGAACTCTTCTAACGTCAGAGTCATGCATGGCACGGCACGTACTGTGATGCGCGTAGTCCTTCCAACGAAAGGTGACGCGATCGCCATCCACCGAGAGGAGGCGATGATTCGAGATGGCCACTCGATGGGTATACCGGGCCAGGTCCTGAAGCACGTGCTCTGGCCCGCCAAAGGGAGCCTTGGCATAAACGACCCAGTCTTCCCGAAACAGATCTGCACGGATTCTGTACCCCGATTGTGCTTCGATTGTGGGGATGCTGGCCTGAGCCTTCCTTCGTCATTCCGCTGACTGTCTCACCACTAGAACCTGCTGGAATCAATGCCCCTGTCGGATGCTGGAATTGACCGCGATGGAATCGATCTCTGTGCGGCGTATCCAAACCATCTCAAGCTGGAATGTGCCCAGAAAAAAGCCCGGACCGCTACGGTCCGGGCTTTTCATCGCGTACTCACCGAGGCGGCGAGTATCGAAATGTTTCACTGCTACTACGGAATGGTAAGAGTGACGGTAGTCGTGTGCGTCACGCCTCCGCCCGTGCCCTTTACTGTGATCGGGTAAGTCCCGGCCCTTGCCCTTCTATTTACCGTGATTGTCATGGTCGAGGACCCTGAGCCAGGCGCGGGTATGGAACTGGGGCTGAAGCTTACCGTCACCCGGCTGGGCTCGCCAGTCGCGGACAAGGCAATGGCCGAGTTAAAGCCGCCGGAAATAGCTGTCGTGATTGTCGAGTGGCCGGAGCTCCCCAGGTCAACCGTAATCGACGTGGGCGATGCGCTGATGGTGAAGTTAGGCGCCGTCCCGGTCACGGTGAGGGAGACCGTAGTGGTTTCCTGAGTGCTGCCGGAGGTTCCGGTCACCGTAATCGTATACGTGCCGGGTACTGTGGATGCGGCCACGGTCATCGTCATGGTCGAAGTTCCAGCCCCGGTAATCGAAGTCGGGTTGAAACTTACGGTCACGCCGGTGGGCTGGCCACTCGCAGACAAGGAAATAGCTGAATCAAACCCGCCCGTCACCGAGCTGGTAATGGTGGAGTTTCCCGCGTTGCCTTGCGCGACCGTAACCGAAGTGGGCGAGGCGGAAAGGCTGAAGCCCGGACCTGACGAGCTTCCGGCAAGTGCGCTGATTAGTCCGCTCCCGTTGGGACTGCCCCAGCCGGTCGCCAAGTCGTATCCGACGGTTGCCGAATAGCCATTGCTGCCACTGGTTACGTCGTGGAAATCGGTGTCATAGTTCGAGCCCAAACCAATGGTATAGAGAGTTGGGTTGATGAAGCCAACCGTGTGATTACCGTTAGCGACTGCCTGCTGGTTGACCAGAGCCAGATAGCCAGCCCACATGGGCGCCGCAAAACTGGTTCCACCATACTCATTGGCGGTGCAGGTAGTCTGGTCGGCGCAGACGTAAAAGGTGAAGTTCGCGTTTGCCGAAACATCCGGGCCGTTGCGATAGGTCTTGGAGCATGAGGAGCAGCCATTGGCCGCAGCCGTCTGCCAGGAAGGAATCGCAAACTTGTCCGGCGAAATGCCGCCGCCACCGTCGACCCAAGCGGTCTCTGAACTCCAGGGACCACCGGCACTGCTGGTGTCTAAGTCCGTTCCCCCGACCGACGTGACATAGACATCATCGGCCGGATAGATCTCGGAAGACGATGTCCACTTACCGCTGTCACCGGCCGCTTGAAACAAATTCTGACCCTGCGCCGCAAACTCCTCGAAGTAGGGGTTGTCGGTATTGGGGTCCGCCGGGCTCCACGTCCACGAAGAACTAAGTTGCGCGTTAAGCGGACTGGCCGTAGCCATCGCGTTAAAAATAGCTGCATCGGTAGACCCAACATACATCACGAGGCTGGACATGCCCGGAGCCATGCCGAGAGCCTGGGTCATATCTAAGGTCTGCTCGGTGTCATCACAGCTCGGATAGACGCAGCTCGTGCTCGTCCCGTCGGTGGACTTAAGAGTGATCGGGACATTGTTCGTTTGATGAACGTTCGAATAGTAGGTGCTCAAGTCGGTCAGGTCCGTACCGTAATACTCCAGCAACCCGAGCGACTGGCCGCTTCCGTTGAGAGCCGTTCCTTCGTAGTACGCCGCCCTCATGTCGCTGCCGAGGAACGATGCGCCAGGACCGGAGCCAGTCGTGGCCTCAGAGTGCCCAGCCTCTCTATGCACAATCGCGGGACGCGGGATCGAATAGTTGTCCAGGCCCGAGATGTGCCACAGCCGAACCGCAAGCTCAGTCGTGGGCTCCCGGTCTGGAGCGTAGAAGGTACGGTTCTCCGCGGGAAGCTGGTAGACGCCCATGGTCACATGGAAGGCTTCCTCGATACTCGCCACCGACCCCGTGATATCCAGGTTCAGGCGATTGCGGGAAGTTCCGACTACCGTAAAGCCGTGGGTCTCGGCGAAGCGAACCACCTCGTCATAATCCTGCTGGCTGGGACCAAACCTTGCGGTGAACTGTTCCACCGTGAGGAACTGGCGATAAGACGCACTGGCAGGATCGTAGACTTCCTTCAAAAAGTTATCCAACCCTGCCTGGTTGCGGATGGGCAGAGCGATGACAAGACGCATGGGCTGGGTTGCGGGAAGGGGCCCGACGTACTGCGCCTGACCATTGAGCGTTGCTTCACGCACATGATGCGTCAACAGCGATTGCGGCTGCGCCAGACAAACGATACTCACGACCGACACTAGCGCGACCATTGTCAGCAAGGAACCACTTAGTCTTCGAATCACGATTTCTCCTTTGTCCGCTATCGCGAATTTTGCTTCTCAATTTCCGATCAGTTTGAGTCAAGAAATGACGCCGATGGTACCCCGGATCTCCGTTTGGATACAAAAGCGCAGAGTATACGCCTATTCTGGTTGCTTGCAACAGCTCAGTACGATCTTTTGCCTAAGCGGCCCTTGAGGTCGCAGTGTACCACGGAGTGGGATAGTTTTCGGATTGGCCCTCGCTCGGAACACGCCCAAAGGTGGCTGTCGGTGGCGAAATTCCCTTCCTGGCGGTTAAGTCTTCTTTTAGGGCGCTTCCAATATCGACGAAACGGAACGATGGCGCGTCTGAGGAGGCGGTTAGCTGGAAAGGTTGGCCGAGACCTCAGCAGCCTTAACTGGCGACGAAGAAGGCTCGTCGGCAATCTGCAGCCCGGCCTTGCGCAAGCCTTCGATCAGATGCTCGACCAGCTCGGAGTCGTACCATTTGGCGTACTCTTGGCGTGCTGTGGCGGCGAAGTCAGGACGAAGGGCAAGCAGTTCCTGCAGGGCCTTCTGTGCGTCATCCAGACGGCCTAGCTGTCCGAGCGCGGCTGCGCGCAACGCGTGGGTATGGAAGTAGCTTGGCATGTTGACCCGGGCTGAGGCCTCTAGGACGTCGGCGTACCTGCCCTGCCGGTAGCCGTTGCAGCATCTGGCGAAATAAAAATATCCCGGACAGTTGGGATTCAGGTGCATGGCGGACTCTACCATCTGGCATCCGCGGTCCCACTCGCCCGACGCGGCAGTCAGCAAGCCGAGATAGGCCCGGGCGGAGGCATCCAGCGGATTAAGTGCCAAGGCCCGTTCTGCCTCGACGCGGAAGGGGATCATCTCCTTGAGGAAAAAATAGACCGTCGCCAGCGCGTAGTGGCCGAGAGCATGGGTAGCCGTCAGGTCCACAGCTCGCTGGGCAGCTGCCAGAGCGCGGTCCAGCGGGTTGGGCCTGGCGTTGAAGCCCTGCGCAAATTCGCCGCGATAGATCATGGACAGCATGGCCCAGCTATCGGCATGAGAGGGAGCGTCGCGAACGGCGCGCTCGAGAATATCTCGAACGGCCGCATGTTCCTCTGCTGTGATGCGCGAAAAATAGCTGATGGCGCGAAGTACCGCCTCGTGCGGAGTCAGTGAGTCTTCGCTCTTGCTGCGCAGTACTTCGCTCATGCTGCGCGGCAGAACGCCGTACTGATCGGCAACCGCAGAGCATCGACCTATATCTGGAACCATCAATCCCACCAGAAGAAACAGTGTCCAGCCTCTGCCAACTCCTTCGCGAACTTAGCGACCGCCTGCGGATCGTCGGCGGAAACCTGCAGGTCGGGACAGTACTTGGCGATGCGGGCTGCAAGTTCCTCGCTATTTTGGATCGGCTGCGCAAAACCCAGATCCATGAAATCGAACCCCACGCCGATAACGGTTAGCGGGTGCTGGCGACGGGTCTCGGCACACCAGTTCACAACGTCGCGCGTGTCGTGACCATAGTTCGCAGCGTTAGTGCCGCAGGCGGCCAGCGCGGCCAGTGGTTCGTTCAGCGGAAACAGCAGCAGCCTCTGCAACGATGTTTCCGCCAACCCGGTATAGACCAGCGTATAGCCCTTCGCTGCCACTTCCGCCTGCAGCCGTTGCAGCAGTTGCAGCGGTACCTTCTGGCCAGCGATCTCGGGCGCCGGCTGCTTGTAATGCGCGGCCAGTGCCTTGTCCAGCACTGACGAGTAGTGGATGACGCCCTTGCGCCGTTTCCACGGAAGCGGCTTGGCCCGGAGGATCGCGCCGATGCGTGCTGCCTCCGCCTTGAACTTCTCGTCGGCCAGGACGGCACATTGTTTCAGTGCGTCACGCACACTTTCATAGAAAAATTCGTTGCTCTCGTCCGAGACCCCCGCGGAGCTGTGGAGGAGATAGTAGACATCCCGGGAGGCGAAATGTTTTGCGAATTCAAGAACGCTGCACGGGCTACTTAGATCTTCGGCAGGCCCGCTTTCGCGCTTGGTGCCTAGGCGAGATGCTCTCAGAAATGCCAACGGTTTTTGACGTCTCCGCTTCGCCTTCTCCATCACTTCCGCCGGCACCGGGGCGTGCACGTCGGCGCCATTGTCGAGCAAGAGTTTCAGTATGTCCTTAGGTTTTTCCAGGCCGAACGTCAACAACAAGACGGGTCCGGACTTTCGCGCCACGTTCGGGCTCAGACCATGTTCGATCAGACAACGTATGATCTCCGCATCGGGCTTGGCAAAAGCACAGGTCCAGAGATCGCCACCGTCGCCGCGCGTCGCATGCACATTGGCGCCCGCCGCGCACAGCATTCTCACCAATTCCACATGGCCGCCCGCGACGGCGAACATCAGTGGCGTCTGGCCATGCTCGTCGCTTTGCTCGAGATCGGCGCCTGCCTCGAGCAATGCCTCCACGCGGTACACCGTACCGGTGGCGGCCGCCTCACACAGAGTCAATGCGCCGGCTGCGTCCTGCTTTTCATAGGCGGCTTCCAGATACGCGATGACCCGCTTGAACTTGCCTTCCTTCGCGTAGGTCAGAGCGGTCCTGCCCTTCTTGTCTTTGGCGCCAAGCTCCGCGCCGGCCTGCACCAACGACTTCACCGCATCGAGACTACTTGTATTGGCGGCTATCATCAGCGGAGTAATGTGCGCGGCATAATCCTCGGAATACTCCACCGCATAATCCGCCAGCCGCATCGATGCCAGGGCCGCGTTGGCTGCCTGGGCCATGGCGAGCGATTGGGTGACGGCATCGGCATCCGGCTGGGCTGACGCAGCTTCCCTCGCCGCCTCTTCGGCCCGCGCGACCCGTCTGCCGAGCGCCCGGCTGCGCTCATAGGCTCCGTCGTGAAAGGGACCGTGGGGTTGGGCCTTGGCATCCGGCTTCGCGTTGGGATCGGCCCCGGCTTTCAGCAGCGCCCGCATCGCCGCCGTGCTGCCGCGGGCAGCGGCAAACGTAAGTAGTGGCCATTGGTTCCAACCGTGAACGGCAAAGGTGAGTAGCGGCAGCTCGGCTCGGCCGTCGTGCGGGCAGTTTATGCGCATGTTGGCGCTCATACCCGCAGCAATCAGCAATTCCACGATTTCGGAATTGTCTTGCCGCACCGCATCGATTAGGCACAGGTGATACTCCTCGGCATTGCTGTCCTGCAGCGGCGCACGCTGAATCGCCGAGCGAACGGCGGCAGGATCCCCGGCGTTGACTGCGTCGTACAGCGAGAAGCGCTCCACTGAAAGCAGTAGCTTGACGATCTCGGAGTCATCCTGTTCCACCGCATGGGCCAGCGCCTTGCGATATTCGTCGGCAGCGTTTTGCGCAAGGCGTGCCGGCTGAAGGTTGTGGTGGATCGCTTCGAAATTGCGCGCGACGACGGCGTCGAACAGGCAAAATCGCTCAATCGGCTGGGTCCGGCTGTGCTCCAGCAGCAAAGCTGCTACCTTGATTTGCCCCTCGGCAAACATCCGCCCGGTGACCGATTTTTCCCGGCTCTTGGAGGCGCGTAATCCGAAGACAAGCGCATCGGCCAGCAGGGTCTCGCCTCGCTGGCCCTTGGCGAAGATGTCGGCTCCTTGCTGCAGCGCGATTCGTGCCCACTCGGAGTTGTAATTCATTATGGCCGTAGCCAGAGCGTGCGTTGGGCTTGGAGACGACGGCGGCGGAAAGGACACGACAGATCTCCCGAAACGACGAAAGGCAAGGCACCCTGTCCATGGCATGCACTTCGCCGACGGGGGCCCACCGGCTCGTCTGATTTTTGCGATTGCGGAGAGCTCAGTAACGGTCTCCCGAATCCACAATATGAGCGTTTACCGGGGCAGTCAATTTGTTTTGAACTGGTTCAACGCCGAAGGATCAGCCATCCTTTGACGAGAATCGGATTCGAGGGGCATGTGCCGCAGCAGAGTATCTCGCATACCGTTTTTCGGATCGAAGGAAGCTCTACACAAGCGTTAGCGTGAGACCATGAGGACCCGCTGAGCGTCACCCAGAGAGTGCATCGCCGCTATCATTCCCGGCGCGCGGCATGATAAGATTTTCAGGTTGCTTGGCGAAGCCAAAAGCGGACCGTGGAACAAGAGAACCTGAAGGTGATTTTGTACTACTTTCTACTCAAGGTCTGCCAGAAGGGCGATTTTAGCGTTACCAGCCGCACGAAGACCACGAAATGACTTGTATTCAGTGGTTTAGACATGGCAAATCCGCCCTTCCGCACCCTACTTCAGGTCAGCTTGCCAGGTAAAGTATAGAGATTTCAACACCGGCGAAGAAGTGCGCCCAGTCGCGCCGCTCGCCCGAAAGAGAATTGAGCGTTCTATGGTTGTGCTGTTTACCGTCATTCACATTCTCGTCTGTGCTTTCCTCATCATTGTTGTCTTGCTGCAAAGCGGACAGAGCGGCGACATTGCAGCCGCTTTTGGCGGTATGGGTAGCCAGACGGCCTTCGGCACACGCACCGCTGCGACCGTTCTTGGCAGAGCCACCACGTGGGCTGCCATTATCTTCATGTGCACCTCCATCGTCCTTTCTGTATTTGCCGCTCGCAGGTCAAACCGCAGCGGATCGGTTCTGGAAGGGACGCGGAGCGCACCGACCAAGTCAGTACCCACGCAGCAAGCTCCGGCTCCAACCCCGGCAGCGCCAACCCGGTAGACTTACAGCTTCAGAGTCAAGCCTCCGCATCAGCGGAGGCTTTATTTTTGTTCGGAAAGCTCAGAGGAACCCACAACGTAGTCCATCGCTTCGTCGCGAGTGGCAAAGACAGGAAACTCGCGGGCCGAGAAGCTGCGTATTGATTCGTACAGGGCTTGGGGCAGATTTTCGGTGAGGATCCAGGCCGCGCGTTTGATGTGAGGCCGATCCAGCGCAGTCGCAATCTTGAGCCGCTCCACGGCGTCACGAGTGAACTCGGCATCGCTGAAGTCGGCCACCAGACGCAGCGAGCCCAGGGGTTCGCGAGTCACAACCTCTGGCACGCGATCGGCTAGGGCGGCAACTTCCACAGCGCTGCAGCCGGTGAAATCCAATAACAGAATTCGCTGGTCCCGATGAGTCACAAACTCGATGCGGTCCATCAGCTTTCTCCTGTCCAGCGCTCCGGATGGTGCGCCGCCCACGCCGTTTCCCGGCGGCGTGTGGGCCGAAGTTTACTGCAGACATCCGGCTAACTCAAGCGGGCAGCGGGCATGAAGTATCCATCCGCTTCGTGGTAGCTTGGATTCATGATCCACGAGATTTTCCCAGTCGGGCCGCTGCAATGCAACTGCTCAGTCGTGGGCGATGAGCAAACCAGGGAAGCCATGGTGATCGACCCCGGCGACGACATCGACGACGTGATGGCCGTGCGTACAACGTCACGGGTTGACGGTGAAGCAGATCGTAGTTACACACGCACACATCGACCACGTCGGCGGCGCGATGAAGCTGAAGCGACTTACGGGCGCGCCGGTCCTGCTCAATCAGAACGACTATGCCCTGCTGAAGATGCTGGACGTGCAAGCCGCCTGGATCGGAATGCGGCCGCCGGAAACGGTGACCATCGATGCCAGCCTGAGCACGGGCGACAAAGTCAGCGCCGGCGGCCTCACCGCCGATGTCCTGCATACACCCGGACACACCGAGGGAAGCATCTGCCTTTATTTTGGGACAGAGAAAAAATTGATTGCGGGCGACACTTTGTTCGCGGGCTCGATTGGCCGTACCGATCTGCCTGGAGGGTCATACCAGAAAATCATCGCGTCTTTACGCGGCCCGGTTCTGGCGCTGCCAGATGAGACCGTTGTTGTCCCTGGGCACGGCCCGCTGACCACTATCGGCGAAGAGCGTGCAACCAATCCATTTCTGGTGGGGTGACAGCGTCGGTCTCGCGGCTATGTGCGCGAATCAACGCTGCCTGCCTAACGATTATTTCGGATATTTGACTTGGGGAGTATGACAGTGACACGCGAAGAGAAATATAAGGCATTTCGCAACCTTCACGAACGTCCCGGGACGTTTGTTATTCCGAATCCGTGGAATGCTGGTACCGCGAAAATTCTGACGGCACTGGGCTTCGAAGCGCTGGCAACAACCAGCGCCGGCTACGCTTTCAGCATAGGACGCCCTGACTCCACAGCCGAGCTGAGCCGTGACGGAATTTTGGAGAATGCGAAGGCCATCGTCGAAGCAACGCATTTGCCTGTATCGGCTGATCTGCAAGACGGATTCGGACGCTCGCCCGAGACCTGTGCTGAGACCATTCGGCTTGCGTCGGATGTCGGACTAGCCGGCGGATCCATTGAGGATGCCACTGGCGATCCCAAAAATCCGATCTATGAGTTTCAACTCGCAGCAGATAGGGTTGCGGCTGCGGCGGAAGCCGCTCACGAGTGTCGGTTTCTGTTGACAGCCAGGGCTGAGAACTTTCTGCACGGCCGGCCAGACCTCGACGACACTTTACGCAGATTGCAATCCTTCGCCCAGGCCGGCGCCGATGTGCTCTACGCGCCGGGACTTACCAGCCTCGAAGCCATCCGGGAGGTGTGTGAGTCAGTTTCCAAACCCGTCAACGTGGTGATGGGATTGAAGGGCGCTACCTACTCAGTGGCCGAACTGGAGGCTGCGGGTGTGAAGCGGATCAGCGTGGGAGGAGCGTTCGCACGCGCCGCGCTGGGAGCGTTTGTGCGGGCTGCCCGCGAAGTGAAGGACAAAGGAACGTTCACTTTCGCCGCCGATGCTCTGCCTCATGCCGAGGCCAGCGGCTACATGACGCCTGAGAAGTAATAGGTGAACCTTAAGGCCGCTTTAACGGCCATGGTCATTGAAAATGACTGTGGCTGCTCATGCTTTATACTCTGAGGGCGACGCTGGACGCCAGCCTGAAGGCGATCTCCCGGGTATACCGCCTCTGAAACTGCCTATCCGTCGCTTCTTGCTTTAGCGAAAAGCGGAGAGCGAAGAGCGAACAGTGCATTCCTCTCGCTATCTAGTTCTGACCTGAAAACCTGACGAACGATCATGCTTTGCGGAACGACCAGAACAACCAGGTAGGAGAGAATCGTTCCGCCGATCACGCCTAGCGATCCCAGATGACGCACCAGTAATAAAGACAACGCAATGTTCATCGCTGCGGCGATGATCGACAACACAGCCTGTTCCCGCGTGCGGTTGAGCGCCGCCAGCAGGCACGATTCAACACTCATAAATCCGCTGACAACCGCCCACATTCCCATGGCCATCAGCAGCGGCAAAGATGGCACCGCGGCCAGACCAGCCCAGATGCGAATCAGTGTCCGTCCGAAAAGCAGGAGCGCAATCACGCACGACAGGTTCAGCGCAATCATTGCTTTCATGGTGACCGAGAAAGTACGACGAATCCAGCCGTAGTCGCCCTTGACGTGGGCTTCGGTGTAGGCGGGCCAGAGCGCCGGGAAGATCAACGATTGCAGCAATGCAGCCAGTCCCACCAGTCGCCAGGTAACGCTGTACGGCGTAACCTCTGCGGCCCCGAGGTAGTGGCTTACGATCAAATTGTCGGAGCTGAACACCACGGCTCCGGCAATCTGAATGAGGAAAAACGACGAGCCTGAGTGCAAGAGCTCTCTCACTGCGGACCGCCTGACCAGCGACAGCCGTGGCAGCAACCACGGTTTGTACCAGGTCACGATCGAAATCAGGTTGACGACATTAGCCAGCGGTAGGCATCCCAGCGACATCAGCAACAACACCGGCATGGAAACTCGCAGCACGATCCCGGCGATTAAGCCGACCACGCTGGCGACGGTCCCAGCGCAAATCGCGTAGCTGTTTCGGTAGAGTTCCTGATATCCGGCGAGCACCTTGGCCGCCAGGTTGCAGGGCAGGCCGAACAACATCAAGGCAACAGCCGCGGCAACCGTGCGCTTCAGTTCCGCGGCACTAATATCGGAATTCACATTGAACAGTCCCACCCAATTGACGTAGGGACAGACAAGTGCAAAAGCAACTCCCACCGATCCTGCTATACCAACCGTCAGGAACAGGGCATTGGTGAAATAGACTGCGGCGGAAGCCCGGTCGTCGAGCGCATAGGCCGCGGAGATGTGGTTCGTCAGAGTGTTGGCGATGCCGAGATCCAGCAGATTGATCCAGACAACGGTCGTGGTGACCGTAGCCCATACGCCATAGCGTTCAGCTCCCAGGTAACGCACGGCTAAAGGAAGCGAGATCAAGGTAACAACGCTCGTCAGCAATCGCGCTGCGGTTGCGGAGCAGACTGCCTGAACGATCCGCCCGTGACGGGATGTCGATAGGTTGAATGTCAACGACCAGCCACTCCTCATAAGGATGACGTTGGCGGACGCCCCTCGGCATACTGCAAACTTTCTATCGCTCTTTGAACAGCATCAGCGGAGTGAGAATGCAGGAGAGAACACGTCTTGCCGGACCACAATCTCGTCCCAAGAGGGACGGCCTCGCTCCGTGAACTCTGCAGCATCTTGCTCGCGAGCGGCGACTACCTGGCCAACCGTGACCGACCTAATGCAGTGTGGCTCAAGAGCAATACAAGCTGACTTACATCTGTCCAGACCGCTAGCCGGTTGCAGAACACGCACACAACGGCCATGCGGGATAAAACGCGCGGGACTGTTGTAGTGGTTGGGATCGCCATCGCGCGGATGGCGCGAAATGACAATCGTCTTGCACCCGACGGCCGCAGACAAATGAGCGCAGCCGCTGTCATTGCCGATGAAAAGATCGCACCGTTCGAGGACAGCGCATACCTCGCGAATAGGAGCACCGCTGACCACGATAGCGTCCCCGCCAACCAGATTCGCCAGTCGTGCGGCTTCTCCGCGCTCATCCGCTGAGCACACGATCACAACCTGGACGGGATGTTCCATTGCTAGGTGGAGCAGGCACTGCGAGTAACGTTCCAGAGGCCACCTGCGACCGGGACTGTGTGCCCCAACTCCGACGGCGATCAACTTGGATGATGCAGCCGCCCTGGTCAGTAATTTCGCGGCTCGCCGGCGGTCGCGCTCAGTCAAATGGATCTCCAGAGTTTCATCCGTCGGCGTTCCGCCCATTGCTTCCACGATTGCAAGATTGCGTAGTACTTCATGCCGGACCGGCCCAGGCTGGACGCAGGTGCTCCACGCCGCGTCGAAGCCCCGGTTGATTAGCGGCTTCGCCTCCGACGCTGTTTCGCTGTAACCGATTCGGCACGTGGCATTGGTCAGCACGCAGAGCAGTGTCGCCAGATGCTCGTCGACATCCCATCGGGGAGAAATCGCAAAGTCGAAATGTCTTTCGCGCAGCCGACCCTGATAGAGCAGCAGAGCTGAGAACAATCTCTTGGCGCCTTGCGGCAGCCATCCAGCTTTGATCTCCGGCGGGCTAAGAATTTCGTCGACGTGCGGGTTGGTTACGAGAAGGGCCCGGTAAGCTTCCTGCACCACAACGGTGATTCGCGATTTCGGAAACGCCTTCCTGATCTCGCGAAACAGCGGTGTCGTCAAAACCACATCTCCCAGCGAGTCGAGCCGGAAGATCACGATGGAAAGCGGCTCTTTGTGCGGTGTCCCGGCGATGGAGTCACGCCGGAAGTAAGTCCGCCAGAATATCGCCAGCAGCGTGGGAATGCGTACCGAGAAAAATAGAGGCGGAAGCATGACTGGCTTCATGCCGAGAACATCGGAGTTGCGGTTAGTGGTGCGCCGGACGAGACGGACTTCGCGATAACCCTGGTCGTACTGACGCCTTCGACCAGCGGGATGAGTTCAACCCGCCCTCCCCAGGCGCGTACCTCGCGAGCCCCCACCACCGATTCCTCTGTGTAATCGCCGCCCTTGACCAGCACGTCCGGACGAATCGCCTCGATCAATTGCAGCGGTGTGCTTTCGTCGAAGACCACCACGGCGTCGACCGAACTTAGAGCGCCCAGGACCGCTGCGCGTTCGCCCTGTGCGACGATTGGCCGCGAGGCCCCTTTCAGCCGCCTGACCGAATCGTCGCTGTTCAGGCCGACGATCAGGCGGTTCCCCGTGCGCCGCGCCTGTTCCAGCAAGCGAATGTGGCCGATGTGCAGGATGTCGAAACAGCCATTGGTGAACACTACGCGCTCGCCGGAACATCTCCACGTTGTGACTCGAGCCAGCAGACGATCCAATGTCAAAACCTTCTCGTCGATTTGCAGCAAGACCTCCCGCGACAGGGCGCCCAATAATTCCTCTCGTTGTATAGGGACAGTGCCGACTTTGCTGACCACGATTCCAGCTGCGATATTTGCCACTTGAACCGCAGTCTCGATGGGAATGCCACGCGCCATCGCCAAAGCTAAAACCGCAATTACCGTGTCTCCCGCTCCCGAGACGTCGTACACCTGACGCACCACGGCGGGAGCAAGCGTTCGCGAATCCCGGCGCAAGACGGCGATTCCCTTTTCGCCGAGCGTCACGGTCATGAACTCCATCTCCAGCGATTGCAGATGCGATTGCGCGGAGGTGAACACCCGATCAAGATCGGTGACCGGTTCGCCCGTTGCGGCGGAAAGTTCCTTGAGGTTCGGGCAGATCGTGGTCGCGCCGCGATAGCGAGCAAAACTGCGGCTCTTGGGATCGACCAGCACGGGAATGCTGAGCTCACGCGCTTTCCGAATGATGGCTTGGCAGATTGGTTCGGTCAGCGATCCCTTGGCATAGTCCGATAGCACCACCACCGCGACATTCGGCAACGCGCCGAAGACACGATCAAGCAGGCTTCTATAATCGCTTTCGGAAAAGGCCGGCGCGGCTTCCAAGTCGAGGCGCATCATCTGCTGATTGCCCGATAAAATGCGCAGCTTCGTCGTGGTCGGGACCTTGGCAACGGTCACCAGCGACTGCTGGATTCCCGCTTTGGCGAGCAGAGACTCCAGAGTTCCCTGCTCCTGATCGCCGCCGCCAAAACCTGCCAACGTCACCCCGGCGCCCAACCCGGCCAGATTCATGGCCACGTTGGCAGCGCCGCCGGGCTTTTCGTCGCGCAACGTAGCTCGTACGATCGGTACGGGAGCCTCCGGCGAAATACGCTCCACTTCTCCCCAGACGTACTTGTCCAGCATGACATCGCCAACAACCAGAACCCGGACGCCGTTCCACCCAGACTCCACCAGCTTTGCGACGACTCGGAGGTCGGCCATCATCGCGCGACTCCGTCAGCCCCGACGGCGTGACTGATGCAGGTAGCAAGTTCTACCCAGTCGCACAAGATGTGACCGCAGAGAATATGAGATTCCTGAATGCGCGCCGTATCCGTGGACGGCACGCGCACGCAGATATCAGCTAATGCGGCCAGCCGTCCGCCAGTCCGGCCGGTCATGGCTACCGTGCCTGCCTTAAGCTCGCGTGCTCGCCGCAAAGCCGCGCAAACGTTGGCGCTGTTCCCGGAAGTCGAAATGCCAATGACAACGTCGCCGGGGCGGCACAAGGCGTCTATCTGCCGCTCGAATATCCAGTCGTATCCGTAATCATTCGCGATGGCAGTGAGAATGGAGCTGTCTGCCGTAAGAGCGATGGATGGCAACGCGCAGCGTTCGCGGCGAAAACGCCCGACCAGTTCGGCAGCCAGATGTTGAGCTTGGGCCGCACTGCCGCCATTGCCGCACCAAAGAACTTTGTTGCCGTTCAATAGCGAGTCGGTAATGAGAATAGCGGCGCGCTCGAAAGCATCCTGCTGCGCCTCAAACTGACGGATAATGGTGAGGTGTTCTGCAATTGCGTCGGTAAAGACGCCGGCCAGGTTCAAAGAAGAAGGCATTCGCCCCTCGTTAGCACGACGAGTGTGAGGGCTTTCTCAGAACCTTTGTGGGGACCGCAGCTGACGAAATTATAAATGTGATGGGCGACATTCGGGCCGACGAGTTCTCCAATATCGAATATGTTTTCCTAGATCGGGACGGAGTGCTGAACCGAAACCCCGGTGGCGGAAAATTTGTCACCTGCTGGGAAGAATTTCAACTTTTGCCCGGAGTGCAAGATGCGATTGCCTGGTTGAATCGCTCGGGCCGTAAGGTGATTGTGGTCACCAATCAGCGGGCCGTCGCGCTGAATCTCATTTCCCGGGAGAAATTGGACCGGCTGCACGATCAGTTGCGCGAGAAGCTAGCCGCGCACCACGCCCGTCTCGACGCCATCTATGTTTGTCCCCACGACGTGGGCGAATGCAACTGCCGCAAGCCGCTGACCGGCCTGTTCGAACAGGCATTCAGCGATTTTGCGGAAGCCCAGCCTGGCAACAGCGTGATGATCGGCGATTCTCTGCGAGACATCGAAGCCGGGGTTCGGCTAGGCATGCGAACCGTCTTCATCACCGGCGCTGCGGATACGGAGCCCGCGACCAGCGAAGCTGCGCGGCTAGCGCAAGTGTGCGTCCCCTCTCTGCGTGATTTCGTCGAGCGCTGGCTTCCTGGCGAAGGAAAGCAATTCAAAGATGGACGTGGTTGAACACAAGCATCTCGCACTGACTGGTCCAGGGGAATCGGCCACTCCAGCCAACTGGATTGACAAAGTTCGCTCGCCAGATTTTCTTGAGTTATCCGTTGTGTTCACCCTCATCATCGTCGCACTGTGGACCCCCAATCCGGTGCGAAGCATAGCGGGCTGGATCGCGCTTGGCTTGATCGTGCTGGCCAGTTGGCGCTCCGGGCAGGATGCTGCCGCGCTCGGCCTTCGGCTGGCGGGGCTTCGACAATCACTGTGGGTGGTTGGCAGCGCCTTGGCTGGGGCGGCGATTGTGGTGTTGATTGGCTGGCGAATGCACACCCTGCATCCCGTGCTTCGCGGCTTGCCCGCTTGGTGGGGATTCTGGGCTTACATGTTTTGGGCGCTGCTGCAGCAGTTCATACTGCAGGATTTCTTTCTGCTTCGCCTATTGCGGCTGATGCCCAGCAAGATAGCTGCGATCGCGACCGCCGCGCTGTTGTTCGCAGTGGTGCACATCCCAAATCCGTTGCTGATGATTCTCACCCTGGCGTGGGGCGCAGCAGCCTGCGTGCTCTTTCTCCGGTATCGCAATCTCTACACGCTCGGTCTTGCACATGGATTGCTGGGACTTTGCTTAGCCATCGGGGTGCCTAATCCCGTTCATCACCAGATGAGGGTCGGCCTTGGCTACTTACGCTGGCATTCACCAGGGGCGGGTTCATCGCAGCCAGATCAACCATATCGTGTCGACCGAAGCGTGGGTAATGGCAGAGGCAAATAGGCGGCGGCGATCCCTCCACGCCCTGCCGTAAAAGATCCCGGCAAAAGTCGCCAGCAGCACGTAGCGCCAGTTGAAGTGGGTCGCACCTTTGTTGAAGTGCGAAAGGCCGAACAGTATCGCGGTTGCAATCAGCGACCAGCGCCGGCCAAGTCGCCGTTCGAGCAGGTTTTGCACCCAGCCGCGAAAGAAGGTTTCCTCCAGAATGGCGACGAAGGCGAAGATTGAGATCCACGACAGCACGAACCTTCCGAGCCCGGGCAGAATGGCGTGAAAGCGCAGAAACCCCAAACCAAGCCCTAGCGGGATAGCAATAGGAGCATAGAAGGCCAGCTCGCGCAGTCCAATCTTCCAGTCCCGAAGCCGGGGCACGAAATCGAAGCCCACGCCAGCGAGCTGCCGAATGGCAAGAAAACCATAGAGCCCGGTGTCGAACAACAGAAGCCGACCGAGCGAGCGGAAGTGCGCTGGCCACGCAGGCTCCAAAAGGCGGAATTCGACAACCAATCCCAGAACGGCCAACACGGCAAAATCGCGCCAGTCCCCAAGTTGCTTCGGGTCGCGCTCTCGCGCATGCCACAGCAAGACCACCAGGATGGTAGGTAGACACGCATAGAGAGCCACGAACCACCAGCGAAATTCGGGAGTGTTATGTGCCGCCAGATAATACGGAACCGCACCGAGGGCGGCCATCTCTATACGGCGTACGGCAGGCAGACGATCGATACCACTTACAAATCGCTCGCCGGCGAACCCGAACGTCAGCGCCGGCAGGAGCAATAGCGCCGCGGCCGCCGCGGTCGATGCAGTCCAATCGTGCATGCAAACATCTTAGCGAAGCCGTACGGAGGAGTTGGAGGGTCTCTACGAATCTCTAATTAACAACTTCTGGCCAGCTTAAGGCTAAAGGATGACAAGGAAGACTCACGGCAGCGTACTCTCAACCGCGCGGGCATGCTCGCCTCGAACGTATTTGACGATGTTCTTAGCGGCGTTCTAGTGAACCAGTTGTTCGAGGGCCTGGTGGACAATGGCGAGGCTGCCGGGCCAGAGCGAAACGGTGACTGCGACAGCAACGATCAACGCGCCGACACCTGTCAACAACGGAAGCAGCGCCTGCACCGGCTTTTCCGGCTTCACCTGCGGACGCAACAAGCGATCGACACGCTGCAAAAGATCGTGGTCGCCATCCATCAATGAGCTGGACAAGGAGGTCAGCTCAGGTTGAGCTCCCATCTTGGCCACCCGCACCAGGGCGGAGGCAAGGGTCAGGGCGCGGCGTGCGTCGCCAGAAGTTGCCTGGTCGTCAGCGGCCCATTCGGTGAACCGTGCCCACCCGCGTTCGATAGATCGAAACGTTGGAACGAAAGGCAGCACATCGGGAGCCAGCAAAATCAGAAATCGCTTGAGATTGTCGCCAGAGGTGCAATGAGCGTGCTCATGACGCAAGGCGACTTCTCTCTGTTCGGACGAAAGGCCATGCATTACCCGCCGGGAAACGACCAGCTGCGGCCGAAGCACTCCGGCAACCGCTAACACCGGCGCCTTGTCGGCCAGCAGCAATGCCGGAGACGACTGACCGGGCACGGTGATCTTGCGACCCTGCTGCTCACAGCGGTGCAGGTATCGCGCCGTTCCACGCACGGCGCCCACAACCCGCACGATCGCCAGAGTCCAAATCGCAACCCCCAGCACCGCAGTCAAAAAGCAAACGAAACCGACCTTCTCGCCGGTCGCCTGAGGCTCAAGCCACAAGTAGCTGGGAATGCAAAATGCCAGCACGGCAAACAAAGTAATGGCCAAGGGTGCCATGCGTAGACCGAAAAGAAACCGTGCCGCCGAGCTCGCCTTCATATGCTCGGCCAGCCGCACCGCCGTGCCCGAGCTCAGGCGCACTGCCATCGCCAGCGCCAAGTGGATCATGAAAAACGAGGCGCAGCACAAGCATAGCAACCGCATGGTGTAGGTGAGAGTCATGCTTTGCCCAGGCGGGCCAGCTCCAAGCGCTTCCTGCGAATCTTCTCTTCCAGTTCGTCCAGCAACAAAGCGTCATGCTGGCCAACTGCGTCGACAAGAGAAGAGAGCAACAGGTCACGAGAGGGTTGTGGTCCGGCTAGAAATCCAGCTACCAGGTCGCCGGCTCGTCTGCGATCCCAGTCATGGCTCGATAAACGAGCAGAATAAAGAAAGGCGCGTTCCGACTTTTGCCGAGCTAACAGGCCCTTCTTGAACAATCGGTCAAGGGTGGTCATCACAGTGGTATAAGCCAGCTTGCTATCCAGCTTCTCCACTACGTCGCGCACACTGCATTCGCCGACGCTCCAGACCACCTCCATGACATGGATTTCCAGCGGGCCGAGCATGAGTTGCCGGGTCCCATCAGGGGATGAATGCCTTATCAAAGTATCTCCTCGTGGAAGCAGATTAAGGCTGGCGCTCTCCTTTGTCAATTGATCCAGGTCGGGAAACCAGAAGCTGTGGGCGGTTGTGGCCCGATTGAGATCAAAGTGAGCGATGACGGATCGGCGTATTCCCCATTCAGTCCGGCTCTGGCGAATATCCGGCACAGCTTTTGGGCACGGCCTCGGTTCCTGCTTCAGAAAATGATTTAGTTAACTACGTCATTAATAGTTGATTCCGTTCCTACACTGTGATACAAGTTGAGCACTCGCCTAGGAACACTGGTCCATATCAGCAAGTAAAAAGGTAAATGCAGTCAGTCCCTCAACATCACCTCTGTTAACCACCGACACAGTCCGTTTTGTTCATGAATCGCTCTGCGCGAAGGTCATGTTCGCGCCGTGCATAAGAAGAAGAACTGGAGAAGAAGGAGAATGGGTAGAATGAGAAAATCTATGATTGTGGGCTCGTCCATGCTCACCGTGGGCGCCCTCCTGCTTTGCGCTCTGCCATCATTGGCGCAGGAAAATAATACTTACATCAACCATGCCAGCCGGTTTGCAGTCTCGCCTCCGTTGAGAGATCTGGCGAAGTTGCCGCAGAAACCGCACTATGGCTTCCACGAAGCGAACCCGGTTCGCCGCATTCCGAAACGCCCGATCGGATCAGTAGTCGATCCGGTTGAGCAGAGCAGCCGTCCTGCTCCCAGCGTTAACTACAGCATCGGCGCCAACATCCTTGGCGTCGGCAACGGCTTCCCCAACTACAGTGTTCCTGACGCTCCGCCCGACACCACCATGGCGGTGGGCGACACCCAGATCGTGCAGTGGGTCAACACCTCCTACACTGTCTGCTCGAAGACCTCGCCTTACACCTGCGGTCCGGCCATCGAAGGCAATGTGCTTTGGACCAACCTCGGCGGCATCTGCGCCAATAATAATGATGGTGACATTATCGCGCAGTGGGACGTCGTTGCTCACCGCTGGTTGCTGACCCAGAACGTGTTCAGCGGCAGCTACGGTGTCTGCGTCGCTATCTCTACTAGCGCGGACGCGACCGGCACGTATTACCTCTATGAGTTCCCGGTTGTCAATGGCGGCTTCCCCGACTATCCAAAGTGGGGAGTCTGGACCAACAACTACGGAGAAACCTGGAACAACTTTGGTCCTGGCGGCAGCGGCTTTGTTGGACCGGTACTTTGCGCTTATAACCGCACCAAGCTGCTGAGCGGCGATCACACCGCGGAACAGATCTGCCACCAGTACACCTCTCACGAAGACAGCCTGCTGCCTGCTGACCGCGACTCGCCGACCGCTCCTCCGAACGGCCAGGATCAGTTCGCCATCGGCAGCGTCGGCGACGTGGACAACTCCCATCTGTCGCTGTACTCGGTTCACATCAACAACGTCAATGACTGGACGCAGGGCGCGACCTTCACTGGCGACAACAACTCTCAGCTGCTGAGCGTTGCCACCTACGATCCTTCCTGCAACGGCGGATACGGCGGCGACTGCGTTCCGCAGAAGGGCATTCCTGACCTGGCTGACTCGCTCGGCGATCGCCTGATGTACCGGTTTGCATACTGGGAAGACCAGCCGCTTACCAACGTCGGCGCGACCCCGCCGCTGCCGCTACCCTCGCAGCACTGGTTCGTGAACTTCGACGTAACCGCTTCGGGCGGCAACATCGGCGTCCGCTGGATGGAAATCGAAGCCCCGATCCGTACGGTTACGGTTTCTTCTCTTAACGTGTTCCAGCAGGGCACCTACGCTCCTGATGGCAACTGGCGCTGGATGGGCTCGCTGACTCGCGATAAGGTTGGCGACATCCTGCTCGGCTACAGCGAATCCTGCGGCAGCACTTGCCCTGGCGGCACGAGCGGCGGAGTTTATCCGTCGGTCTACATCGCCGGACGCGAGATCAACGATCCGGTTGGCCTCGGCAATCTGGAAGCTGAACTCCAGGTAGTCGGCGGCAGCGGTTCGCAGCCTGACACAGCCGATCGCTGGGGCGACTATAGCTCCATGCGCATCGACCAGGACGGTTGCACCTTCTGGTACACGCAGGAATACTACATGGTCACCGCAACCTTCGACTGGAGCACACAGGTCGCTTCCGCGAAGTTTGCCAACTGCCACTAAACCTGGCGCTTCCGGGCCGCATGGCCCGCTGGAAGAGCTGCAAAACGTAAGTTGAAAGAAGGGGCATCCTGGTAACGGGATGCCCCAGTTTTTTGTACCCGGCACCACGAGCGTGAGCCAGGTTCCGAACCCTCACACTTGCTGGACAGGCAAGCTCGCCTCACGGCGATTAGCGATTCACTGCAGAATCAGAACTTCCCTTTCGAAAACTCCCTGGATGCGTCTGAAAATCGCTTGCGCCTCTAAAACTGCGTCTGTGAATCCGTCTTCCGTCCCGGTAGCCACGCGATCCAGCTCTGCTGAGTTCTAACCGTCCGCCCACTTCCCAGATCGGGACGCGCAACCGACTCAATTGCGTAGCATGAATGTACAGTACGTGCTACGATCATGGGTTGCATAACACTGCTTGCCGGGAGCTTTTCTGATGAGCACCCTTAGCCGTATCGGCGTCGCACTTGATTCCAACCTCCTGGAACGATTTGATCGCTACCTTGTTGCTCAAGGCTACGGCAATCGCTCTGAGGCTTTCCGTGACCTGATTCGCGACCGCTTGAACGCGTCGCGTTTGCAGTCGCCGAAGGTCTTCGTGGTTGGCACCGTAACCCTGATTTATGACCATCACTTGCGGCTTCTGCCGCAGAAGTTGATGGAGCTGCAGCATGTCTACCACGAGGTCATCATCTCCACCGTGCATTCCCATCTCGATCACGACATGTGCCTCGAGGTTGTGGTGGTCAAAGGTCCTCTCGGGCGGGTCCAGGAACTGGCCGACCGGCTGATTGGCATCAAGGGCGTGCAGCACGGCAAACTGGTCATGAGTTCTCCCGACGCATACTTGTCGCAGCCCCACCAGCACGCCGACGGAAGTCGACACAAGCATCCGCACTCGCATTAGCCCGCGGCGTTCTAAACACGTAGCAGGAAACCTTCGAACGAGCAGTAACACGAAATGGCAAGAAGTGTTACACATAATCCGCCGCTTGAGATAAACTTCTGGCCCGCTCTGCCGCCCGCTCATCACAGGTTGCGTATACGCTGTGTATTCTCCACCTGTCTCAGCTGTGTCCTGTGTAGCCTCGCGCTCTGCTCCAGCGCGTTTGCCGATCCCGGAACGATTCACGGCCGAGTCCTCGATCCCCAGGGCGCGACCGTCGCGGGCGCCAAGATCAAGCTGCTGAACGCTGCTGGAACGAAAGTTTCGGAGACCGTGAGCGACCCACAAGGCAACTTTCTGCTTACCGCAATCGATCCCGGCGACTATCGGTTGCGGGCGGAAGATCCGTCGTTCACAGAAGTGCTTGCCGATGTCAGCATCGCCTCCGGCCAGCCGACCGAGATTACCTTGCAGTTCCAGCAGATCGTATCGTTACAACAGCAGGTGACCGTCGTCGCTTCCGTTCCTGCGCTGGAGACACCCGATCCAGCGCAGACGGTTGTCATCCATGATCAGGTCCTGGACGCCAACCCTGGTCGACCTGGCGCGCCCATATCCATTCCCGGATTGCCGATCGAAACCGCCTCGGGCGGAATCAAAGCGCCACAGTATTTCGCGCCCGGCGTAGCCGGAGATCACGGCGAGCCCATCGCGCAGTACTTCCAGATCGGCGGATTCCTTTATCCCAATAACCTTCCGGCCAACGCTCATGGCAACGGATACGCCGATCCCAACTTTCTCATCCCGCCCATCATCGAAGCGGTCACCATCGACGGCGGAGCCTTCAACGTCCGCGAGGGAAACAACGCTGTCGATCTTGCAGCAAGCTACCTTCCGCGCCAGCACCTGCTCAGCTTCGTTCAGCTCACCGGCGATTATCGCGATGCCGACCTGATGGCGGGCTGGAGTTCAGCCAAGCCTCATACCAGCGAATGGATCGCGCTGGAAGTCTCGGTCGGCAACGGTTTTCTGGAGCGTCTGGAGCATCGTCAGCAGTACAAGCTGAATGGTCTGCGTCAGTTCAACTTCGGACGCCATCAGCTGACGCTGTTCGGCATTGGCTATTACGGCTTCTCTTACGTTCCCGGCCTGATTCCGGTCGGCGTTCCCGTCGCCGGCGACACCATCGACAATCGTCAGCTTGATGCGACTCACACCGGACTTCTGATCGCCACCGACAACTGGAAGCTCGACGAGCAGCGGCAGTTTTCCTTCTCCGGATTCTTTCGCAACTACGCTCTTACCCTGCGATCGAACTTCGGCGATGGCCTGATTCAGCAGAGCGAGACGCGCAATGTCTTCGGCGGCGAGGCAACTTACATTCAGAGCGTTCGCCGATGGCTGGCGGTGCTGGCCGGAGTTGATCTTCGCCGCGACGCACCTCGCAATCTCGATCTCTATAACATCAGCGACCAGGGCCAGTATCAGCTAACCACCAGCAACAACCTCACGCTGTCGTTCGTCGAGCCTTTCGTTTCCATCGACGGTCCGATCGCGAAACACTTTCATTACAACCTGGGCGTTCGCCAGGAAGAAGTGTGGATGGACAATCAGGACTTCATCAATCCGCAAAACTCTTTCAACAAACTCGCGACGCTAACGCTGCCCAAGGGAACATTCACCATCCTTCCGGCCGACCACTGGTATTCGCCGATGCTGGCGTTCAGCTACGGCGAAGGCTTCCACACCGAAGATCCGCGCATCGGCAACGGTACCGGAATACCCGATCTGCTTTCGCCCTCCCGCGCTTATCAACTGGTACTGTCCAAGGTGCTTAAGCAGACCCAGTTTTATGTCACGCTGCGCCGGACCTCGAATGCGCAAGAGCTGGCGAAGATCGATCCTGACACCGGCCTGCAGGAGATCGTCGGTCCTTCCATCAACAAGGTCATTGCCGTCTCTGCGCAACGAAACTTCCGTGTCGGCTCAATCTATCTTTCCTACTCTCAAGCCGACGCCCGCGACGCGCAAACCGGCCAGCCCATTCCGGAAGCGCCTCGCTTCATCTGGGACACAGTCGGCTCCATCACTAAGCTGCCGTCTGCGTCTGCAGGTTCGCGGCGAATACGAATACGTGCGCGCCAAGCCGCTGGGCGATGGATTCATCGGAGTGCCGGTTACCGAGTTTCGCGGCGCCGTGCTGCGGCCGTTCCTGGAGAACCGGATGTCGCTGGCCGCCAACTTCCTGATCGCCAACGGCTACACCGGCCAAACCACCGAGGTGCTTTCCTACCCTCCCAATCTGCCCGCGGTCGAGCAGGTCGTGGGCGTTCCGCTGAAGTCCTACATCAGTGCCAGCTTCACCTATTACTTCAAGTGAGGCGACTGGACTCCGCTTCCTGCCAGCGCAGTCGAAGGGCAGCGAGATTACCTCTCACAGCACCTCTCCATCCTCCAGAGTCTTTTGCCGCCGCTCAGGGTTTAGACCATCAAGGCAGAATGAATGCATCGATCGGGAATGCGGCTCAGCGCGATTCGTGCGGCAACTTTACTCCTGGTCGCCGCTTTTCCCGCCGTGCCCTCAAGCGCCACTACCGGAATCGTCTTGCGCAGCCGCTATCGAATTGTGCTGGCGGCCGACAGTCGCGTCGTCTACCGCGGCAGAGGCAGCGCATCGGAGTGCAAGCTTTTCGAAGTGCGCGACGTTTACGCTACCGTCTCCGGACTCGCAGGTTACGGCAAGAGCTATCGTGTCGCCGATATCATCCGCGAGGGTTTCTCCGGCGACCGCCCCTTCCAAAGTCACGTCGCTTCCACTGCCTACTTTCTCAAACGCGCCCTGGAAAGATTGCTCACAGGCCTCCAGACCGGCAATCCCACGGAATATCGATACTTAATGCAAAGGTCGAACTATTCATCCGATCTGGTTGAATTGGCTGTCGCTCAAACAGTTAATGGACAGCCCATGCTGGGCATCATCGAACTGCGGCGCACGGGCGTGGGAAACAATCTTGCCGTGACCACCAGCGTGTGTCCGGGTAGCTGCCGGCAAAACACCGAGATCTTCTACTTGGGATATTGGGATCGCATCAAGCCTTACGTGGCCACATCGTCGGGTGCCCCGCGCAACATTGCCTCCGCCGCTTCCATCGACCGGCTGATCCGACTGGAAATCGGCGCGCACCCCAATGAAGTCGGTCCTCCCATTAATGTTCTCGAAGTGAATGGCTACGGTGCGCGCTGGCTGCAAAATGGCGGCAACTGTTCCCTTCCCGGCGTTGGCTGGTAACGCTATGCCAACGCAGCGCCAGTCACGATTGAAACGAACTTGCCGCAGCGCTTAAGCGCACCCACCGTCAGCCGAAACCGCATAGCCAAAATGTTGTATTGACAGCCAGCCGCTCATTCGGTAATGTGAGTGGCACGATGACTTCGTTGATCCATCGCCATCATCACCATCACCACGTGGCGAACGTGTCAGCGGAGATCACCGGATAGTTCCTGATCATCTAGATCTCCTTACCCCGCTGACACGACTCAGCGGGGTTTTTGTTTTTGCAGAAAGGAATGATGGAAATGGCTGTAGAAATCGACTTCGACAAAATGGGTGGCCTGGCGCCGGCCATCGTACAAGACGCGGCAACCGGCGAAGTGCTGATGTTGGGCTTCATGAACCGTGCCGCCTATGAAAATACTCTGCAAACCGGCTACGTTACCTTCTTCAGCCGCACCCGTAACCAGCTTTGGACCAAAGGTGAGACCTCCGGCAACCGGCTGAAGGTGACTCTCGGCCACAGCCGACTGCGACCTTGACACAGTTTTGTGCCAGGTCGAAGTCGAGGGCGAAGGCGTCGTCTGCCACACCGGCACGCGCAGCTGCTTCACCACCGCTCTGCCGGTGCGCTGGGAGGCGCACGATGAAGCTGCGGTTGGGAATTCCCAAGGGCAGTCTGCAGGAGGCAACGCTGGCGCTCCTGGCTCGTGCCGGCCTGCAGGTTTATGTCAGCCCGCGATCCTATTTTGCCGGCACCAACGATCCTGAACTGGAATGCATGCTGATTCGCGCCCAGGAAATGGCCCGCTACGTCGAACATGGCGCGCTCGATGCTTGGGCTTACCGGCCTGGACTGGGTGATGGAAAGCGGCCTTGAGGTGGTCAGCGTTGCCGATCTGATCTATGCCAAGCAGAGCCGCGGCAAGGTGCGATGGGTGCTGGCTGTCCCGGAAGATTCGCCGGCAACGCGCCCGGAAGACCTCCGGGGAGCGACGGTGGCCACCGAACTGGTCAGCGTGACCACGCGATACTTTCAGCAGCGCGGCATCGACGTGAAGGTCGAATTCAGTTGGGGCGCGACCGAAGTAAAACCTCCTACGCTGGCCGATGCCATTGTCGAAGTCACCGAAACCGGCAGCTCGCTCAAGGCCAATCGACTGCGAATCATTGATACTGTTCTGGAATCGAACACACAGATCATTGCCAATCGCAAAGCCTGGGCTGAGCCCGGCAAGCGGCAGAAGATCGAGAACCTGTCGCTCATGCTGCGGGGCGCCATGGAAGCGCAAGGCCGCGTCGGGTTGATGCTGAATGTCAAGGTCGACGATCTGCCTGCCGTGCTGAGTGTGCTGCCTGCGCTGAATAGTCCAACCATCTCTACATCTCAGCGACAATACCTGGGTCGCGGTCAATACAATTATCGAAGAGGCCGCTTGCTGGGAGGTGATTCCCCGGCTCAAGGCTGCCAACGCTCAGGGCATCGTTGAGTATCCGCTGAACAAGGTGGTGATGTGATGCGGATTCTGCAGGGCAAAGCCGCCGAGAATGCAATTGCTAAACTGGCCGGCCGAAGTTCGCGATTAGACGAGTTGGAGCCCCAGGTCCGCAAAATTATTCGGGCGGTACGGAGTGGTGGAGACAAGGCGCTGCTTCGCTATGCCACATTGTGGGATGGACTGCAAAAAGGCCAGCCCGTCAGGGTTTCGGAGGAGGAGATCGCCGCTGGCTGGAAGGCTACTCCGCGCGAAACTCGGGAAGCCTTGCGCAGTGCGGCCGCCAATATCCGCCGCTTTTGCCGATGGCAGATGCCGCGCGAGTGGCGCAAAAAGATAGACGGCGGTGAGCTCGGCCAGATCGTGCGTCCTCTGCAGTCAGTCGGCTGCTACGTTCCCGGAGGCCGTTACCCGCTCCCTTCCACGCTACTGATGACCGTGATTCCCGCGCAAGTTGCCGGAGTGCCTCGCATCTGCGTGGTCTCACCGCGTCCGCAACCGGCAACGCTGGCGGCCGCTTCGCTGCTCGGCGTGCGCGAGGTTTATCGCTGTGGCGGCGCTCAGGCCGTGGCCGCGCTCGCCTATGGTACGCAAACCATCGCGCGTGTCGACAAGATCGTGGGTCCAGGAAACAGCTTTGTCACCGCCGCCAAGAAACTGGTCAGCTTCGATTGCGCCATCGACATGCTCGCCGGTCCTACCGAAGCGGTGCTGTACAGCGACGCAGGCACTCCGGAATTTCTTGCGGCTGACCTGGTGTCACAAGCCGAGCACGATCCCGACGCGGTGGTCGTCTTCATAACCACCAAGGCGGCGCTGGCCGAGAAAGTAAAGGCTGCGATTGCAGTTGCGAGTCAGGACAACGCCATCGCGCGACAGGCGATCCGCAGCAATGGGCATTTGTTGGTGGCAGCTTCGCGGCAGCAAGCCATTGCGTGGATCAACCTGTTCGCTCCCGAGCACCTAACCTTGGATGACGATGGCCTTGCCGACGTCCACAGCGCCGGCTCGATCTTTATCGGTGACTACTCGGCGCAGTCCGCAGGAGACTATGCGGCCGGCCCGAACCACGTTCTTCCTACCGCCGGCGCGGCCCGCTTTCGCGGAGGGCTTAGCGTCAACGACTTCCTCAAAATCATCACCGTGCAGCGCTTCGATCGGGTAGGTCTCGGCAAGATTGCTCCGGTCATTAGCGCGCTTGCCGAGGCCGAAGGTCTGCGCGCCCATGCTGAATCGATTCGCGTGAGGTGTGCCGATGCTTAACGCGCGAAAAGCCGTACAGAACTTGCAGGAATATCATCCTCCGCTGGCCCAACGTGACGGCTTGCGCCTCGACTTCAACGAGAATACCGAGGGATGCTCGGCTCGCGTATTGCAGCGCCTGAAAGAGATCACGGCCGAGGATCTAGCGCGCTATCCCGAGCGCGCTCCGGTCGAAGCAATCGTCGCCGGATATCTGGGGCTCGCAGCCTGAACAAGTGTTGCTGACTAACGGAGTGGACGAAGCGATTCATCTGCTGTGCGAAACCTATCTGGAGCCGCAGGACGAAGTGCTGGTGGTGACGCCCACGTTCAGCATGTACGAGATCTATGCTGCAGCGACCGGCGCACGCGTGATTCGCGTGCAGTGCGAAGCGGACTTTCGATTTCCTCTGGCGAAGGTGTTGCAGAGCATCACGCCCGCGACTCGCCTGATCGCCGTGGCCAGCCCGAACAATCCAACTGGCACGGTCGCCGATCGCGAGGAACTGCTGCAGATCGCCGCCACAGCGCCGCAGGCCGCGCTGCTGGTGGATGAAGCCTATTTCGAGTTTCACGGCAAGACGGTCATTCTCGACATGTCCCGCCAGGAAAATCTTTTCGTCGCGCGGACATTTTCCAAAGCCTACGGACTCGCCGGACTTCGTATCGGCATTCTGGCCGGCCCGCGCCAACAGATGCCGCAGGTGCGCCGAGTATCGTCACCCTATAGCGTGAATGCGTTGGCCCTGGCGGTCCTGCCTGCGGCACTGGCCGACAGCGAGCACATCAATAGCTATGTTTCGCAAGTGAAGAACGGACGCGAGCGCGTAGCCGCCGAGTTGAATGCGATTGGATCTTTTCAGTTGGCCCAGCCAGGCTAACTTCCTGCTGATCAGGATTGGAGAGAAGCATCGCGACTTCGTGGCCGCAATGCGGCAGCGAGGAATTTTGGTACGCGACCGTTCCAGCGATCCCGGCTGCCAAGGTTGCGTGCGCATCACCATCGGGAGCGATGCCCAAACTAACCGGCTCATCGCCGCGTTGGTGGAAGTCGCGCGCGAACTCAAACTAAGTGGAGAGGTAACGGCATGAGACGCGCCCGCATACATCGCAAGACCAACGAGACCGAGATTAGCATTGCGCCTCACCCTGGAGGGCCATGGCCGGGCGAAAATTGCCACAGGCATCCGCTTTCTCGATCACATGCTGGAGTTGCTGGCTCGTCATGGCGCCTTCGACCTCGAGCTCGAAGCCGTCGGAGATCTTGACGTCGACCAGCACCACACCGTCGAGGACGTTGGCATCGCGTTGGGCGAGGCGTTTGCGCAGGCGCTGGGCAGCAAACGCGGCATTTTGCGCGCGGGTTATTTCGTGATGCCCATGGATGAAACCCTGGGAGTGGTCGCGGTCGACTTCGGCGGCCGCAGCACTGCCGTAGTTGATACGAAAGTGCGGACGCGGCTGGTTGGAGATTTGCAGACGGAACTGGTCGCCGACTTCTTCGATGGCTTCTCGCGAGGCGCAAAAGCCAACGTACACGCTAAGGTGCTTTATGGCCGATCGAACCATCACAAGATCGAAGCGCTATTCAAGGCCTTCGCTCGCGCGTTGCGTGTGGCCTGCTCCAAAGACCGTCAGCTCGGTCGCATGCTGCCCAGCACGAAGGGATTGCTGTGATTGCCATCATCGATTACGGCGCGGGAAATCTGGCTTCGGTAGTGAAGGCCATTCGTCACCTGGGACGCGAATGCGTGGTGACCGGCGATGCCGACGATGTGCTCAGTGCAGAAAAACTGATCATTCCCGGGCGTAGGCAATTTCGCTGCAACGCTGCCTTTGAGCGACGGCGATTTGGGAACCGGAATACAAAGCGCTATCACCAGCCAGAAACCGGTGCTCGGAATCTGCCTGGGACTGCAGTGGATGTTCGAAGGAAGTGACGAGGCTGATGATTTGCGGGGGTCGGGAATCTTCCCGGGAAGATGTGCCCGATTCTCCGACCAGGTGAAGTCGCCCCATGTGGGTTGGAATCAGATCGCGATTGAGCCGCGCTCGCGATTGCTGCGCGACATCCCGTCGGGTTCCTACGTTTATTTCACGCATTCTTATCGGGCGCCGCTCTGCGGCGATACGATTGCCACCTGCACTTATGACGCGCCATTCACGGCCGCAGCCGAACGCGGAAACCTGTTTGGCGTTCAATTTCATCCGGAAAAATCCGGCGCCAGTCGGAATGAAGATTTTGGAGAACTTCTGTGCCTTCTGAATCGCTGGCCAAGCGCATCATCGCCTGCCTCGACGTTCATGCCGGACGGGTGGTAAAGGGTATTCAGTTCGTGCAACTGCATGATGCCGGCGATCCCGCCGAACTAGCGGCGGCTCACAGCGAAGCGGGCGCCGACGAAATTGTTCTGCTCGACATCACCGCTACTGCCGAGTCGCGGAACACGCTTGCTTGACACAGTTCGCCGCACCGCGAACCAACTGTTTATTCCCTTCACCGTTGGCGGCGGGATTCGTTCGCTCGACGATGCGGCTGCGGTGCTGGATTGCGGCGCCGACAAAGTTGCGATCAACTCTGCTGCCGTGGCCGATCCCGACGCTGATCGGCCGAATCGCCCAGCGCTATGGCTCGCAGGCGGTGGTGGTGGCGATTGACGCGCGCCAGCCGTGACGACGCGTGGGAAGTGTACGTGTGGGGAGGGCGCAAGCCAGCCGGACGAGATGCCCAAGCATGGGCGATCGAAGCAGCGCAGCTAGGCGCGGGGGAAATCATGCTGACGTCGATGGACCGCGACGGCACGAAGTCGGGATTCGATTGCGCACTCACCCGAACTATCGCCTCCAGCGTCCGAATTCCGGTAATCGCTTCTGGAGGCGCGGGCGAGCCTCGTCACTTTGTGGAAGTATTTCAGCAGGGCGCGGCCGATGCAGCCCTGGCCGCCTCAGTCTTCCACTTCGGCTTGGAATCAGTGCACGCGATCAAGCAGGAACTCAGCGCGGCTGGCATTCCGGTGAGGCTGACATGCTGATCCCCTCGATTGACCTCATGGGCGGCAAGATCGTACAGCTTGTCCAAGGGCAACGGAAGGCATTGGAGTTCGGGAACTTCGGCGAGTGGGTGGAACGCTTCTCGCGCTATCCGCTGGTGCAACTCGTGGATCTTGACGCGGCCAAGGGCGAGGGCACAAATCGCAAGCTGGTTGCCGAATTTTGCAGCCAGCTTCCTTGCCAAGTAGGTGGCGGGATTCGCACGGCCGCCGATGCGCAGGCTGTACTCGATTGCGGTGCGTTAAAAGTAATTATCGGCTCATCGCTGATAAAAGCCCCGGCACGAGGCGACCGGGATGCGGTGACACAGCCCAAGGACGCGGTCGATGCGGCATTCGCAGCCGAACTGTGCGAGCGATTCGGCGCCGATCGGCTTGTCTTCGCCCTCGACTCCCGCGGAGGGCGAGTTGCTATTCACGGTTGGAAGACCATTACCGATATCGAGCCATCGGCGATGATGCAGCAACTCGAGCCATTTTGCTCTGGCTTTCTGTACACACACATCGATACCGAAGGATTGCTGAAGGGAATCCCGATGGATGTCATTCGCGACCTACGGCAACAGACCTCGCGTCGCCTGATCGCAGCCGGAGGGATTCACACAGCCTCCGAAATCGAAGAGCTCGACAAAATGGGCGTCGACGCGGTCGTTGGAATGGCGATTTACTCGGGCTTGCTTCCCATTTAACCGGAACAAATTTCCGGAATTCGACACACCGGAATCAGATCATAGCTTTCGCTGACCTCTCGACGTTCGCCTCCACCCGTCATTCTAGCCCTCGCCAAAGCGCAGCATTCCGCCTTCCTAGGCCAACCCTCACACCCCGTAGTGACCACGCTCACTGTCTTATTGTTTGCTCCGTAAGATATTGAATAGGTAAGGAAAAAGCATGCCCGCAAACGACTCACCCCTCAGCGCGGAGCGGATTGCCTACCTGGAAGGACTCGTCCGTCAAGCCAGGACCGCTGCCGCCGTTTTTACGCAGTACACCCAAGAGGACGTCGATCGCATCGTCAAACAAATGGTTTTAGCCGGACTGGAACAAGCTCCTCATCTGGCCCAGCTGGCGGTTAGCGAGACCAAGCTGGGAGTGCTGGAAGACAAAACTCTCAAGAACATGGTGGCCACCGAATTCGTCTATGACTACGTCAAAGACAAACGTACCGTAGGCACCATTCGTGAGTATCCGGACCGCGGCGTGACCGAAGTAGCCGAGCCCATCGGAGTCATTTTCTCCCTCACCCCGATTACCAATCCGACTTCTACCGTCCTGTTCAAGTGCATCATGGCCATCAAGACCCGGAACGCGGTCATCTTCAGTCCGCATCCCAGCGCCGGGCACTGTTGCTCTGAGGCGGTACGCATCATGTACGAGGCAGCGGTAAAACATGGGGCGCCCGTGGGCGTGTTTACCTGCCTGGAATCGCAGACCCTGCAAGACAATGCCTATCTGATGCACCACAAGGATGTCGGCCTGATCGATGCAACCGGCGGCCCGGGCATGGTCAAAGCAGCCTATGGCTCCGGCAAGCCGGCCTTGGGCGTCGGCCCCGGCAATACGCCAGTCTATTTGGAAAAAACTGCCGACCTCGACATGGCTGTGGTCGACATCATCACCTCCAAGACCTTCGACAACGGAACCATCTGCGCCTCCGAGCAGACGGTAGTGATTGACGACGAAATTTATGACACGGTGCTGAGGAAGTTTGCCGATCTTGGCGCGCACATCTGCAATGAGAAAGAGACGAAGCTATTAGGGCGCACGGTGATCGATCCCACGACCGGGTACATGCAGCCGATGGCGGTAGGTCAGAAGGCCACGGATATCGCCCGCATGATCGGACTCGCGGTCGCGCCCGGCACCAAGCTATTGATCGCACCGATTAACGGCGTGGGCCCCGACTATCCCCTGTCGGTCGAAAAACTTTTCCCTGTGCTGGCGGTCTGCCGCGCCAATTCAGTCGATGAGGCGCTTAAGCTGTGCGTCGACGTGAATCATGCCGGCGGCCTGGGACACACGGCGGTCGTCTTTTCCCGCAACGACGAGGTCATCCAGAAATTCGGCGAGGTGATGAACGCGGGGCGGATCATCGTGAATGCGCCTGGATCCATCGGCGCGCTTGGTGGCGTTTACAACGATATGGTGCCGACCTTCTCCTTCGGATGTGGCACGGGCGGCGGCAACAGCACCATGGACAACGTGAACGTCTACAACTACCTCAACATCAAACGCGTCGCGCGGAGGACTACAGCCCATATGTGGTTTCGCGTTCCCAACCAGATCTACTTCAACCTGAACGCCGTGGAGAACCTGCGCAACTTCCCCTCGCGCTCGACCGTCATTGTCACCAATCCGGCGATGGAACAGATCGGCCATGTCGAGATCGTCCGGCGCAACATTCCGCCCGGGACTCGGGTTCATGTCGCGGTCATTCCCGACGCCGAGCCCGAAATCAAGGTCGTGATGGAAGGCGTGGAGACGCTCAATTTCTACAAGGCGGACCAGATCATCGCGCTGGGCGGCGGCTCCGTGATCGATGCGGCGAAGATCATGAAGTTGAAATACGAATCGCCGCAGGCCGACCTGGTGGAACTGGCTGCGCCATTTCTCGATCTCCGCAAACGCGTAGTCCAGTATCCAACCGAAAAGGTCACGCAGGCGCGGTTAATTGCCATCTCGACTACGAGCGGCACCGGCAGCGAAGTCACGCCCTTTGCCGTCCTGATCGACAAACAAGCCGCGCGCAAGGTGACGCTGGCCGATTACTCGCTGACTCCGGATGTGGCGATCGTCGATCCGCAGTTCGTCATGTCGATGCCGAAAGGCCTCACGGCCGATACCGGTATCGACTGCTTAACTCACGCCCTGGAAGCGGGAGTTTCTATTTTGTCTTCCCCTTATACCGACGCCAATGCCCTGCAAGCGCTGCAACTGGCGTTCAAGTATCTGCCCATCGCTTATGAGAATCCCCGCGATGAAGAGGCGCGCACCATGATGCACAATGCCGCCTGCATTGCGGCCATGGCGTTTTCCAACGCGGCCGTGGGTGTGAATCATGCGCTGGCTCATGCTTTCGGCGCGCGATTCAATGTGGCGCACGGCCGGGCCAATGCTCTCATGCTGCCCCACGTCATCGCCTATAACGCGGCGGTGCCCAGCAAGTTCATGCCGTCGCCCAATCAGAAGGGTTACGTCGCGCACCAGAAATACGCCATGATGGCGGACCTGCTCGGCCTGGGCGGTGAGACGGTCGAAGAGAAAGTGCAGAACTTAGTGGCAGCGATCGAACGCTTGCTGGACCAGTTGGCGTTTCCCCGTTCGATCGCCGACCTGGGAATATCGAAGGAAGACTTCGAGACTGCAATGCCCGACTTGGTCAAGGTTGCCTTTGACGATCCTTCCTGGCGGTCGAATCCTCGCATGCCGCTGTTGAGCGAATTGGAGGAGCTGTTGTGGAGCGCTTATCGCGGACGAGGGCTCGGCCAAACCGGGTAGTACCCGTCAGCAGGAAACAGTTGTTGAAGAACGGTTGTGCGTATGACACCTATGATGAACGTTGAAATCGACGAAGAGCGCGTGGTCGTTGCGCTAAAAGAATCGTGCGAGCAGTTGGACGGAGCCGTGGGCGAGGTAATGCTCGATTTCTCGTCGGTTCCTCGGATCGATCCCAGCGGCCTCATAGCGATAGAAGCGCTGGCCGATGCTGCTGCCGAAAAGGGGGTCAAAGTCGTATTGTGCGGCGTCAACGTCGATATCTACAAGGTACTGAAACTGGCAAAGCTGACGCAGCGATTTTCTTTTGCTTGAGTCCGCGGCAGCTTGGCCTGCGAGGTTTGTGATGCGAAAACTTCCTGCGGTGGAAGATGCCCGGGCCATCATGAAGCAAGGCATGGAATGGGGCGTCTGGAAATGGCTTGTGGAAAAGAAAAGAGTGCGCGACGTCGCCGATCGAGCCAAGGCCGCACTCGATGAATTAGAGATGAAGGTCAAGCTCACCTGGAGTGACGACCTGAAGATTACCTACAATCATCTCGTCGAAGAAAACGGCAACTCGAAATCTGCGCGAAAGCAGACCAAGGATGCCAAGAAGTCAAAAATCCACGGTGCCGACCCTAAAGTCCTGACCGCCGTTAAGTCAATAAAAGAAGCCGACGACGACGCTTACAATGCGCACGAAGATGCGGAAGATCTCTTCGCCGAAGCCGAAAAGAAAATGAGCACCAGCATGGCCCGCGAAGCTGCCGCCAAAGCTCTTGTCGCCTACGATCTGCACGAAGCCGCCATTCGCAAAGCTGAGGCCTTGGCCCATTCCAAGGTGTAACGCGGTCCAATCTAGAAGAATTTGAATATCAGGTCCCACCGGGTTTCTGAATAGCAACGCTCATTTTGAAACTGCAACACCCGGGTAGTGCGGACCTTCAGGTCCGCGTATCGTGCGTTATCTTTTGGCAGAGCTGGCTTCAGCCGGCGAAAGAGATCCTTATCGATTCTTGCCTAATGCGAAAACTTCCAACCACCGAATATTCGTCAAGTCTCTTTTGTCCTGACCCAGCCGCGCAAATCTTTCGGAACTTTCCATATTCTGCTTCCGTACTTCAGAGTGCGAACAGATTACAGACGGCGACGCGCAACTGGTGCCGCCGCAGAAGGAGTCGGACGATGGACGGAAATATTGTGGGATTTGCTGCGGTGGTAATGGTCTTTGGCATTCCGATGGCGGCGCTGTACACCTACTATCGAGTGCGCAAACTGCGAACCGAGGAGCGTCTGGCCGCCATCGCGCGGGGCGTAACGGTTCCCATGGAGCCGGAACTGTCACATGCGGCGCGGTCGCGCCGGGCCGGCATCCTGCTGACCAGTGTGTCGATCGGCTACAGCATCGCCTTCGCGCTGATCGCGCGCGCCGAACCCGATGCCATGATCGCAGCGGCATTTGGCGTCATACCGCTGGCGGTCGGAATCGGCTGCTTCCTGGATTCAACTTTGATTCGGCGCGACCTGCGCGCCTAGGATAGTTAACGGCCGCGTAGCTTTCGGGCTGCGCGGCCGCCTTCAGTCGCGTCGATTATGGGTGGAATGTTACGACAATTGCATCGAACGACCGAGTTTCAATCTGTGCCTGAGCGAAGATACCTCGGACTCGTCAAAGGAAGGGTCAGCGTCTGGCCCGGTGCAACGTCTACCTCCGCTTCCCAGTCAGTATCGCGCCCTTTCATGGTCCCCGCACCACGATTTCATACGAGCCGGGCTTCAGACCATCAACAGTCCAAAATCCGTTGATCGTCAGCCACAGTCTTAGCAATTTGCCATTCCCGAGTCCGGCTTCTTGCCCACCAACTTAAGCAGCTTCCAGTCGAGTCGTCCACGATTGCAAGCGAGAGCTTCGACATCTGGTCGTAGTCCTGCTCGTTTAAAGGCGGCTTCTTTCTGGACAGCGACTTTGAGTTCTTGATTAGAGCCAAACAGTTTTTCTCGTTCCTGGTTGTATTGTTTTCCCGCAGTGCCCTCACCGTCAGCGCTGTGCGTGAAGGAACCATTGACAACACCCGAATCATAGATAACGAATACGGTTGCCGATGTGGGCAGTTCCAATTGTTGGGCATTCAGCGCAACTCCAACCCGAGCTTTCGGGTTGCTGACTGGTTTTTCCCCTGTGCTGCTGAATACATCGCGCATGTGGCCAGCCAGATCGTACAAAAGCAGAACGCACGCCTCATCTCTTTGCCAAGGTTCTTCTGAATCATTATTCGAGAGCACGACTATAACTTACGTCAATGATTGACCAGAGTCTGTGATTGGTGGGACAACAGGTCATTCTCACAACCGAACCGACGCACGCATCTAATCGCTGGCATCACTAGGCAAATACCGTCGCGACGCGCACTGCAGCCGGTAGCTAGTACCACCTGTTCTTCAGTCGTAATACTCCAGCCCCAGGTGCGTGATCATCTCCTCGCCTTTCAGGTGGCGCAGCGTGTTCTTCAGCTTCATCGACTGAATGAACAGATCGTGCTCGGGATAGAGTCCCGGGGCCGTCATCGGCGACTTGAAGTAGAAGCTCAGCCACTCCTGGATGCCGATGCCGCGCAACTCTGATGACCGCTTCGCCAAGTCCAGGAACAGCACCAGGTCGAGCACGATAGGCGCGGCCAGGATGGAGTCGCGGCACAGGAAATCGACCTTGATCTGCATGGGATAACCGAGCCATCCGAAGATGTCGATGTTGTCCCAACCCTCTTTGTTATCACCACGCGGCGGATAATAGTTAATGCGGACCTTGTGGCAGATGTTGCCGTAAAGATCAGGATACAGCTCGGGCTGCAGAATGTGCTCCAGCACCGACAGCTTCGACTCTTCCTTGGTCTTGAATGAGCCCGGATCTTCCAGCACTTCGCCGTCGCGATTGCCCAGAATGTTGGTGGAGAACCAGCCGTTCAGGCCGATCATGCGAGCCTTGAATCCCGGCGCCAGGATCGTCTTGATCAGCGTCTGCCCGGTCTTGTAGTCCTTGCCGCAGATGGGCGCATCCATTTCCTTCGAGAGCTCGTGCATGGCTGGAATATCGACCGTCAGGTTGGGAGCGCCATTGGAAAACGGCACGCCTTCCTTGAGCGCGGCGTAGGCGTAGATCATCGAGGGCGCAATGCTCTTATCGCTCTTCTGCAGGGCCTTCTCGAAAGCCGCAACCGACTGGTGTGCCGGCCCGGCTTCAATGAAGGTTTCCGTCGAACCGCACCAGGCCATCACCAGTCGATCGGCGCCGCTGGATTTTCTGAAGTCGCGTATGTCGTCGCGCACCTGCTCGGCCAGGTCCATCTTGTTCTTGCCCTTTTTGACATTGGGACCGTCGAGCTTCTTGACGTAATTCTTGTCGAAAACCGCTTTGCGTGGCCTGATCGACGACAGGAACGGCTTCACCTGCTCCAGCAGCGAGCGATCGAGCACGCCCGCCTTGCCGGCGGCAGCGTACATGTCGTCTTCGAAGATGTCCCAGCCGGTAAAGACCAGATCGTTCAATCCGGCGAGTGGAACGAATTCGTTGATCTTCGGAAAACGGCCCTCGGTGCGCTTGCCGAGGCGAATGGTCCCCATCTGAGTCAGCGATCCGATGGGCTTGGCGATACCCTTGCGAATCGCTTCGACGCCCGCGACAAACGTAGTGGCAACGGCGCCCATGCCGGGGATCATGACTCCCAGCTTTCCCTTGGCCGGAGCGATTTCTCCCGTGCCGGTATTATTCTTGCTCTTATCCTGCTTCTTCTTTGTAGGCATGCTATCAGTCCGTTTCGTGAAGTATGTGTAAACTTATTATCTTCTCGTATTGGCGGGATTGACGCAATTGTTGGGGCGCGAATGGGCTTGTTTGGCTGTTGTGCTGCAATCTGAGGGATTCGGCGGAGAACCATGGCTGAGGAAAAAATCGCGGTTGTGACGGGAAGTTCAAGTGGGATTGGCCTGTTGACCACGGTGGAGTTGGCGCGGAACGGCTATCGCGTCGTTGCTACCATGCGCGATCTGGGACGCAGCGGCCGGCTGGAGGAAGCGGCCCAGAAAGCCGGGGTGCGCGACCGCCTCGATCTGCGGCGCATCGACATTACCGAGTTTGATTCCCTTCACGCCGCAATAGAGCAGATCGTTCGCGATCATGGACGCATCGACCTGCTGGTAAACAACGCCGGATTCAGCAGTGCCGGCTTTGTCGAAGACACGCAGTTGCATGAGCTTCGCCATCAGATGGAAACGAACTTCTTCGGCAACGTTGCCATGACCAAAGCCGTGTTGCCGGTGATGCGCAAGCAGCGCTCGGGCCACATCATTCAAGTGACATCGGTCGCCGGGCGCGCCGGCACTCCCATGGTGAGCAGCTACGTGGCATCCAAATTTGCCCTGGAGGGATGGAGCGAAGCCCTGCGCATCGAAGTGCACTCGCTGGGTATTCGGGTGGTGCTGGTCGAGCCGGGTTCGTACGATACCGATATTTGGGAGCGCAACCTGGTGATCGGTAAGCAAGCGCTCGCTCCCAGTTCGCCCAACAAAGAGCGCAGCCAGCGTTTTGCCGAGTTCGTAAAGTCGCGAGCCAGCAAGCGCCGCGACGCGCGGGAAATCGCGCGCTTGATCGTACGAGTGGCGAAGGATCCGAATCCCAAGCTGCGCTATCTGATTGGGCCTGACGCGAAGATGCAGATGTGGTTTCGCGCCCTCGCGCCCTGGCGCACCTACGAGCGCATCATGGCCAAGGCGACGAGGATCGACTAGCCAGCTTCGTTGCCCACGGAAACGAAGAAACCGCAGATCCCTCGACTCCGCTCGGGATGACAGAATAACCGTTGACTGAATGCCAACGTTGTACTATCCACTATCCTCTATCCACCATCCACTGCCTTATGTCTTTCGCTCGATCTCGCCATCATCGCAGCCTACCTGCTGGGCGTCACGCTCTTCGGCCTGCGCTTCCGGCGGAAGCAGCGCTCGCTGCGCGACTACTTTCTCGCCGACCGCAACATCCCCTGGTGGGCCATCGCGCTGTCGATTGTCGCGGCCGAAACCAGCACACTCACGATCATCGGCGTGCCCGGTCTCGCCTACGACACCAACTTCGCTTTCCTACAGCTTGTACTTGGATACCTCGTCGGCCGAGTGATCATCAGTTACTTGTTGCTGCCGCACTATTTTCGCGGCGAACTCTACACCGCTTATCAACTGATCGATCGCCGCTTTGGAGGCCGGTTGCGCTCGCTCACCGCCGGACTGTTTCTGCTCACCCGCGCTGCGGCCGAAGGAGTAAGAGTGTTCGCGGTCGCCATCGTCGTTGGCATTGCCCTGGGGCCGTTACTTGGGAACCGAGGAGAGTTCCAACGTGACGTAATGTCGATCGGGATTGTCACCTTGCTCACGATGGCCTACACCTTCGAAGGCGGCATGGCCGCGGTGATCTGGACGGACGTGGTCCAGTTGTTCATTTACGTTGGCGGAACTCTGGCAGGCCTGTTCACCATCATGCATCTGGTGCCAGGCGGATGGAGCACGATTCATGCGGCCGCGGCGAGCGCTGGCAAGTTTCGGGTCTTCGACTTCAGTCCCGACTTCTATCGAACTTATACCTTCTGGTCAGGTGTGATCGGGGGAGCGTTTCTGACGACCGCCAGCCACGGCACCGATCAACTGATCGTGCAGCGGCTGCTGGCCGCGAAAAGCGAAGCGCAATCGAAGCTTGCGCTCTTGAGCAGCGGCGTCGCGGTTCTGTTCCAGTTCTGGCTCTTTCTGCTGATCGGCGCCATGTTGTGGGTGTTCTATCGGCTATCGCCGCCGCGGATCCCATTCGACAGGACTGATCGCATCTTTCCCACCTTCATCGTTAGCTACATGCCACACGGCATCTCTGGCATTCTGATCGCGGCAATACTGGCGGCTGCTATGTCGAACCTCAGCGCCGCGCTGAATTCGCTCTCCTCGACGACTATGATCGATTTCTACCTGCGGCATAGGCCCGAGACGCCTGACCCGCGTCGCCTGTTGCTCTCGCGCATTTCGACGGTAGTCTGGGGATGCGTGCTGTTTGCTCTGGCCATTCTGTCGCGACACGGAGGCAAGGTCGTCGAACTGGGGCTCAGCATCGCGTCGGTCGCCTACGGCGCGTTACTGGGAGTGTTTCTGCTCGGAGTGCTGACCCGCCGGGCCAACGAATCCGGCGCCATGATCGGGATGGCGGCTGGGTTCGTCGCCAATCTTTATATCTGGCAAGGCAGCGCAGTCTTGCAATGGCTCCAACGCGTCACCGCTTTGAGCGTCGGTTCGATCGCTCTCTCGCGGCCAATTCCCTTCCCCTGGTACGTTCCCATCGGCAGCACCGTCACGTTCCTGGTCGGGTATAGTTGCAGTCTGTTCCTCGCATCGCACCATGACCTCTCTCCCCGGACCGTCGATTAGCGCCGCAAAGCAAGCGCCCACCCTCTCGCGCGATCTCGGCGTGGGCCATGCCAGCGCTATCGTAGTGGGCACCATCATCGGCAGCGGCATCTTTCTTGTTCCTTCCGAAATGATGCAGGCCGTCGGCTCGGCGTGGCTGGTCTATCTGGCATGGATTGTCGGCGGCACGCTCTCACTGGCAGGCGCGATCACCTACGCCGAACTCGGCGCAATGAAGCCGCAAGCCGGAGGCGAATATGTCTACATCCGCGATGCTTATGGACCGCTGCCCGCGTTTCTGTACGCCTGGACGTGGTTCGCCGTCGCCAAGCCAGCATCGGTCGCGACGCTTACCATCGGATTGGTTCGTATCCTGGGGACGTTTTCTACGTTTGCAGCCTTGAACCAGATTGCGCTTCGCTCGCCGTTTGCGGTGAGCTACGGACAGCTGGTGGCCATCGCAGCCGCAGTACTCATCACCGGGCTGAATTACATCGGTATCAAGCGGGCCGGCGAATTCCAATTAGTCTTCACCGTACTGAAGATCGCCATTATCATTGCGGTTTCTCTGCTGGCCTTCACGGCGGTCAGCGGAACCTGGCATAACTTCTCAACCACATTCATCGGCGCCAGGGGAGGCTTCGCGGGATTCATGGCTGCGCTCATCGCCGCGCTGTGGGCCTATGACGGATGGAACGACCTCAATATGGTCAGCGGAGAGATACGGAATCCCGGCCGCGTGATTCCCATCGCGTTGATTGCCGGCGTCGGTGTGGTCGCGGGCCTCTACATGTTGACCAATGCAGCGGTGCAATATGTGCTGCCCGCGGCCAGCATCGCGGCATCGCAGCGGCCGGCATCGGATGCAACTGCGGTAGCGGTTGGAGCGTGGGGAGCAGCCATTGTATCCGCAGGAATGGCGTTGTCGATTCTGGTCGCGCTGAACGGCACCATTATGAGCGGTGCGCGCGTGCCGTTCGCCATGGCGCGCGATGGATATTTCTTTCGTGCGATGGCTGAGGTTCATCCCCGATTCCACACGCCGTCGATCGCGCTCATCGTGCAGTTGGCGCTCTCGGTTGTCTTGCTGCTTTTTGCTGGAAGTTTCCGCCAACTATTCTCGTTGGCAATCTTTGCGGAGTGGCTGTTCTATCTGGTGTCGACGACTACCGTATTTGTGTTGCGCAAGCGGGAACCCAATGCGCCGCGTCCTTATCGCACCTGGGGATATCCGGTGGTGCCGGCGCTGTTCGTCGCCGCCGCAGCCGTGCTGTTGTATTACACGTTCACGGAAAACATTCGAAACTCGGTATGGGGATTGGCGGTGATCGCCGCGGGGATCCCGATCTATGTGTACTTTGCTTGGAAGAGGAAGCGACTGTTTACTAGTTACTAGGTCGCTGCCTTCATCTGCCGCGCCCGCTCGTAGACTTTCACGTACTCCCGCGCCGAATTGATCCACGAATAATCCTGGGCCATGCCGTTGCGCATCAGAGTCTGCCAGGCCTTCTGGTCGCCGCGATAGACCTTGACCGCCGTCCTTAGTGTCTCCAGCATAGCTTCGCCGCTGTATTCCCGAAACTTGAAGCCCGTTCCCTTGTTCGTTCGGGGATCGAACTGTTCTACCGTGTCGTCGAGTCCGCCGGTCGCGCGCACCACCGGGACGGTGCCGTAGCGCAGGCTGTAGATCTGGTTCAAGCCGCACGGCTCGTAGTGTGACGGCATCAGGAACAGATCGCTGCCTGCCTCGATCTTGTGGGCGAGAGCGTTGTCGTAGGCAATCTTAAGCCCAAATTTCTGGGGGAACTGTCGGTTCAGCCGGCGGAACATCTCCTCGTACTCTCGGTCACCGCTGCCCAGGACCACGAGGATCAGATCTTCCAACGCCAGCCTGTCGGCTACCTGCTGAATGAGGTCGAAACCCTTCTGCGAGGCGAACCGGGAAACGATTCCCACCACCGGTAACTGCGTGTCCGGGGCCAAGCCAAATTCTTTCAGCAAATCGGCTTTGCAGAGGGCCTTACCGCTCAGGTCGTCAGCCGAGTAGTGCGCGGCAATGAACTGGTCAGTCTCGGGATTCCAGGAGACGTAATCGACGGCATTCAAGAATTCCGGTGATCGTACTTCCTCGGGCGCGCAACACGCCTTCCAGACCAAAGCCATATTCCGCCGTCTGAATCTCCTGGCTGTATTTCTTGCTCACCGTCGTGATGAAGTCGGCCATGGAGATGGCGCCCTTGAGGAAATTTACTTTGCCGTAGAATTCCAGCTTCGACATCGTGAACAGGTCCCATGGGAGCATGAGGAGCGGCAGGATCTCGGGCTGGAAGAGTCCCTGGTAGCCCAAGTTATGAATGGTAAAGATGCAGGGCGTGCTGGAGAATGCTGGATCCTGGTCGTACAAGGTTTTCAACAGAATTGGGATGAGGGCAGTCTGCCAATCGTGACAGTGAAGGACGTCAGGCGCGCCAAGAATCTTGGAGGCCTCTAGCACGGCCCGGCAAAAAAGCGCAAAGCGCTCCGCATTATCGTGATAGTCGCCCAGTGGAGTACCATACAACCCTTCGCGATCGAAGTAGGGCGGATAGTCAATGAAATAGAATTGCACCCCGGCGCGGACTCCCCCGTCGAGGACGGAACAGAAGCGATAGCGATCGTCGAAGGGCACCGTGATGCTGGAAATGACTGTTTTCGGATTGTCGAGCTTGGTTTGCCGGTATCGCGGAAGAAAGACCGTGACCTTGAATCCGAGACTGGCAAGCGCCGGTGGTAATGCGCCAATGACATCGGCGAGGCCGCCCGTCTTGGAAAACGGAACGCACTCGGATGCCGCAAAGGCAACGTGCATGAATCCTCCCGGCGCGGGCTGAACATTTCCGCGGGATGTCGAATTGCATATTGAACTACAGTAGGATGAGCGAAATGCCGGAACAGTTGAGTCTAATTGCGGAATCGGAAGAGGGTCAACGTGGTCAAAACCGCGCCCAACAAACCTAGCGCCACTAGCGCAAAACGCAAGCCGAAACTGGGACAGAACTTCCTTATTGACGAAAGTGCCGCGCGCCGCATCGTCGAGGCGCTGGGCGACATTTCCAATCGAATCGTGATTGAGATCGGTCCCGGCCGCGGCGTTCTTACCGATCTGTTGATTCCTCAGGCCAAGCGCGTGATCGGCATAGAACTGGACCGCGTGCTGGCAGCGCAGCTTCGCATGAACTATGCGACCAAACCGAATGTCGAAATACTCGAATCCGATTTCGTCACCGCCGAGTTTCCTTCGATGGTTGGCCGCCGCCCCGGACCGCTGCACGATCTTCGTCCCACCCAACCTGAGACGGTAGACGTGGTCGGCAATATTCCCTACTACATCACCTCCGACATCGTGCTGCGCATTCTGGAGCTGCATCCCAACATCGAGCGCGCCGTGATCATGGTGCAGCGCGAGGTGGCAGATCGCATCTCGGCCATGCCCGGCAGTCGCGACTATGGTCTGCTCTCCGCAACCGCGCAGTTGTTCGCGCGGGTGGAGAGGCTGTTTACCTTGCCGCCCGCGGCATTCTCACCGCCGCCCGACGTGCATTCCAGCGTAGTTCGGCTTACCATGGCGCCTCGCCTGGAAGAATTGCAGGTTGCGGAGGCGCCCTTCATCGCGTTTCTGAAACTGGCCTTCTCGCAGAAACGTAAGACTCTCGTGAACAATCTCCGCGGACAGTACGAGCTTGCTGCGATTCGCGCTGCTCTTAAATCTGCCAACTTGCGCCCCGATGTGCGGGCAGAGGCTTTGTCGTTGGAAAAGACCGCAGCGGTGTTTCGTGCGCTGCAGGCAGCGTAAACTTGCCGTAGGCGCGCCAAGCTCTGTTCTGTCCGAAGCGAACATGTCTACCGCCGTTCGTCAACCCGCTGTCGCCGGCCGATTCTATCCCGCTAACGCGCAGCATCTTCGCGCCGAAGTGGAAACGTACACCACGACGCGCGCCCCGGCTCCGGCTGAATCAAGAATCCGTGCTTTGGGATGCGTCGTTCCGCATGCCGGCTATATGTACTCCGGACATGTGGCCGGCGCGGTGTATCGGCATCTTGAACTTCCCCGTCGTTACGTGATCCTGTGTCCAAACCACACCGGTGTGGGCGAACCTCTGGCGGTCATGAGCGAAGGCTCATGGCAGACGCCCCTCGGGAACGTAGCCATTGACGGCGAGCTGGCGACGGACCTGAAGTCGCAAATGCCATTGCTCTCCGAAGATGCGGTAGCACATCGCTTCGAACACGCGCTCGAAGTGCAACTTCCCTTTCTACAAGTTCTAGCGCCGGGTTTTCAGTTCGTGCCCATTACTGTTGGCACCAGCAATTTTGAAGTGCTGAGCGCTCTGGGAGTGGTGATTGGAAACGCCTTGGCCAAGCTGCAGGAACCGGTTTTAGTGATCGCTTCGAGCGACATGAATCACTACGAAAGCGACGAGGTCACGCGAGTAAAGGATCGTCGCGCTATCGATCAACTGCTGGCGCTTGCGCCCCGCGGCCTTTACGACGTGGTTCACGAAGGCAACATCAGCATGTGCGGATACGGGCCGGCAGTGGTGATGCTGACGGCGGCACGCAAACTCAGCGCAACCCAGGCGGAGCTGATTCGCTACGCGACTTCAGGCGATATTTCCGGCGACAATGATATGGTCGTCGGATACGCCGGAATTGCAGTGTGGTAGCGACCCGGTACCTGCCGGTCAGCTTGACGAGCAATTCGATTCCAGACAAGGACAGGCGGCCATCACGGCCGCCTGTCCTTGCATAACGCTTCCTGCCGATTACTTGTGAGCGCCGCCGGAGCCCGAGCTGGCAGCAACCGCGCTGCTATGCGCGCCTGTTGCGGCGGTTGCGCCCGTCACGCCCAGCGCGGCGCCGGTGTGGTAGCCGGGCTCAGCGAACACCGGCACGCTAACACCAGTGTGACCCATCGGCGCAGCAAACACGTGTCCCGACGAACCATGGTGCAAGGCAGCGCTGCTGCCGTCTGTCGAAGCGAGCGTGTTCCGGCCCGTGGTCGCGCTGTTACCAGTCGGGCTGGCAAACCCATGCGGCGCCGCATTGGCGGCGACAGTCCGCCCGGGGATCACGCTGCCAAAGTTCGGGGGAATGCGGCCTCCGGAGATAACGGCCGGAGAAGAACCTGCCTTTCCCACCATCACTGTTGGCTGGCTCACGTTCGCTCCGCTGATTGCCGGAGGCGTAGCGGCGGTCCAGCCCGCAGGCGCTTTCTTAATGACGGGAACGCTGTGGAAATTGCTCGCATACCATTGGCCGTTGTATTGATTTCCCGGCAGCCATGCCCACCCGGTTCCTTTGATGTATGCCCACGATCCGTAGTGAAAGGGCAGCCATCCCCAGGGATACGCCGAAGCCCACGAATAACCCAGGCCGGGGTAGAACGTCCAAGCTCCATTGCTGTAGGGATTCCATCCCATCATGGCGTTGGCGAAGCCGTAAGGCTGCCAGACGTATCCGTAGCCTGACGCATAGGTGTAGTCGCCGTAGTAGTTCAGATCTTGCAATCCGTAAGCGTGACTCGGGCCGCCATAGCCGGCGTTTCGGGCATACGTGTCCGCGTAGGCTTCGCGCTCTTTGTTCCAGTTGTCGAACGGCAGCGAATCAGTTCCCTTGGCAATGGTGTAACCAGCAGCGTTTTTCGGATCGACAGTCAGTGTTTCCTTCTTCTGGACGGTGACGGATTGCGCCTGGTTCTCGAGTTGAACGTCACCCTTGAATACGGCAACCTGAATTTGGCTTGAGGTGGCGTTGACCCGCATCAGGGTATCGCGCTGCACCAGCAGACTCGCTTCACCTACGGTGACCCGAAACCCGTCCTCACCCTTGGAGGTCGCATCCAGATAAACAACGCCCTTGACCACCTCGATCTGGTTGACCTTGGCGCCGGCATCGTTCATCGAAAGCTTAGAGAATTTGACTTCGGAATCTTCCGCCAGCCGAAGTGCGCTCTGGCTCTCAAACTCCACCTCGGCGAGACCGTCTTTCCCCGTAATCACCCGCACGCCCTCGACGATGGGGGTATTCAGGATGGCGCGCTCCAGCCCCTGTCCAGTCGTCCGATCCATCTGGACCTGGCCTTCCACGGAACTGAGACGAACGATCCTGACGTGCGATTCCGCGAACGCTCCAATGGAAGCTGCGGCTAGAACGAACCCGATAGCGGTGGAAACTGCAAATCCAGCACGCCTGGTCATGGCTGTACTCCTTGGCCCACAGAATGCCAATTCCTGGTTGTGAAAGAAGACGTCGACGGCGGGTTAGGTGGCACACCGCGGCGAGTCCTTTCCGGTTAACCCTATTAGACAACATTTGACGCCTGGTTTTGGAGAATTCCGACACCGCAATTGTCAAATTTTCGTGCCCAGGGCCAGAAACACTCGAACCGGAGCGCCTCCGGAGGAAGCCCTGGCTATTGTTGAGCAGGACTCTGGGCGGTCAACCCGCCGCCATTCATGGTTTCCAGCAGATGCTTTGCTGCCAGACGGCTGATGTTCATCATGTTTGGATCGGCGGCAATTTTGTGAAGGATAGGCGCGATGATGCCGATTTCTTCTACTTCGTGGCTGGCCTGCAACTCCTGTAGTTCTTTCAGCCGCTCATCCATTCCCAGTTTGTCGAAACGATATTGGAATGCCAGTTTGCGGCCATAGTCGATGGTCATGGCGATGGCCTGGAACAGTTTCGTCATTGTCTCGACATCGGCGTTCTGGGACCAGTTGTAAGTGGTGGCACCCTGAATCTGGGCGGACTTGTACTCGAGGGTCTTCTGGCCGGTCTGGGCTATGTGCTTGAGATGCGAATCGAAGTCTCCACGAAAATAGCCGAGCTTTTGGCTCAGCTCGAAGATCTTCTGGCGGTTCGCCGCCGACATCGAGAAGTCTTGTTGATAAGGATCTGTATCGCGCGTGTCAGCGGCATTGGGAACGCCATCAAAATGCGATTTGCCGTCTTCGTGCACGTTAATCGAGTACTTCTGCCAGGGAATGCCCTGGGGCCAATCGAAGCCGAAGGTAACCGAGGCAGATTGGGCGGGGGCAGAGCCGGACGAGACGGGAGCCTGTTGTGCGCCGGCTAGCAGCGGCATCAGCAAGACGAGAGCGAGCCACCGGTTCATGGTTACAGAATTCTATCAGCGAGCGCCGGCGTGTTGTCGCTGCAAGGTGCCGGCCGTGTGCAGATGGCAAATGGCGATGGCCAACGCATCGGCAACATCAGGCGGCTCGGGCGGCGCAGGCAAACTCAGCAGACGCGCCACCATCAACTGCACCTGCGATTTTTCGGCTCGTCCATAGCCCACAACGGCGGACTTGATCGAAAGCGGGGAGTAGGCGATTACCTGCAAACCGGCTTGCGCGGCCACCAGCATGGCGACTCCGCGCACATGACCCAGCTTCAACGCCGATTTCACGTTCACCGCGTAAAAGACGTCTTCAATGGCAACCTGCTCTGGCGAGTAGCTGCCGATAATGTCGGTGAGTCCTTCGCAAATTTTCTTCAGGCGAAGTTCCAGCGCCTCGCGAGGAGAAAGACGAATCGCGCCACTGCAAAGATGGAGCAGCGAGCCTTGGACATCCTGCTCGACTACTCCGTAGCCTGTGCATTCACCACCGCAATCGATTCCGAGCACTCGCATTGCCGCGAGTGTAGCAGGAGTGCAGGCACATTGGGACCACAAGTTGGCGACGCAACGGATTGGTTACCCAGAATCGGCGGGCGCGCTGGACTCGCGGATCGGCTATGCATATTCCCAGCATGCATCTGGCGGTTTCGGTCCTGCTACATGTAGAAAGTGGAGAATTCGGCCTGCGAGTGGAACGTTTTGCGCTCAGCTCTCGTAATCATCCCCGAGGTTCAATTACCTGCAAAAATGTACTCGCAGCTGCAGAAATGCCGCGATACCGTTACTATTTGCTAGAAGCAAGTTTCCCAAATACTCAGAAGCGTTCCAAGAGGCGGTGGAAACCAAGTGACCAAAGCTCGAAAGTTTGGGTATTCGCTAATGTGCCGACGGATTGTTCTGCTGCTGTTCGTTACGGGATTGGTGCTCACGGCTGCGGCTGCCGCGCAAAGTCCCTTTGCGCCCAAAGTTTCAGGGCCGCTGTCGCAACGCGTCGTGGCTTACCAGATCGATGCCAAGTACGATCCTCCGAAGCATACGGTGGTAGCCACCGAGACGTTGACCTATCACAACCTGACCGGGCAGCCGCTCGATCATTTTCCGTTTCATCTTTATCTGAATGCGTTCCAGCCGAAGTCTACCTGGATGCACGAGGCGCATCGCGACGGCAATTTTCGCACGAGCAGCCTGGACAAATGGAAGCCTGAGGATTACGGAGCCAACGAGGTAACTTCGTTCGAGGTCGTTGGCGTGGGAGACCTGACGAAGCAGCTGAAATTCGTCTCTCCCGACGATGGCAATCCGGACGACAAAACGGTCTTTGACGTGAAGCTGCCGCGTGCAATCGCGCCCGGCGAAAGCGTGCAGTTCAAAATCAGTTTCAAGGCGACCTTTCCCGAGGTTATTGCCCGCACCGGTTACAAGCGCACTTTCCTGCTCGCCGGACAATGGTTTCCCAAGGTCGGCGTGTGGTGGAATGGAAAATGGAATTGCCACCAGTTTCACGCCATGACCGAGTTCTTCGCTGACTTCGGTACCTACGACGTCAAAGTCACTTTACCGAAGGATTACGTCATTGGCGCCACTGGCGTGCAAGTCGCCGACAACGACAATGGCAACGGAACCAAGACAGTGGCGTTCCACGCTGAAGATGTCCACGACTTCGCCTGGACCGCCGATCCCAACTTCAAGGTCGTTGAAAACCAGTTCGACGGCAGCGTCGGTCCGGTCAAGATTCGACTGCTCACCTACGACAGCCACGAGCACGAGTGGCAGCCTTACATCGATTGCGTACAACAGAGCATGAAGCGCTTCGACGATTGGTACGGACCATATCCTTACGCGCAACTCACGGTAGTCGATCCGCCGCACGGTGCGGGCGAGGCCGGCGGAATGGAGTACCCCACCTTCATCACCGGAGACAGCGCCTGGTTCATTCCAAAGGGCGTTCACCTGATTGACCTGGTCACCGAGCACGAGTTCGGCCACCAATATTGGTACGGGATGGTGGCGACCAACGAGTTCGAAAATGGGTGGCTGGATGAAGGTATTAACAGCTATACCGAAGTCAAGGTTCTCGACAACTTCTACGGCGAGAACGCCAGCGCGCTGAACTTCATGGGCGCCCAGCTGGGTGAGCGCGGACTGCAGCGACTGGGCTACTTGGGCTCACCTGATATTGATTCGCTGGCCCGTCCCAGTTACACCAACATGAGCGTTGGCAGCTACGGCAACATTACCTATGGCAAGACGGCCAGCCTGCTGATTACGCTGGAGACGATTGTTGGCGAGCAGACTCTGCGGAATGCACTGCACACCTACTTCATGAGATACCGGTTCAAGCATCCCACTCAGGAAGATTTCATGCGCACGGTGAACGAGGTCGCCGGCCAGGACCTGAGTTGGTACTGGAACCAGGCAGTCTACGGGACGCAGGTGCTGGACTACGAGGTTCTCCGCGCCGATTCCAATCCCACCAACTGGTACGACCCCAATGCGTCCGACAAGAAGGGCGAGACGACCTATGAAACTCAGGTCATTCTGCACCGCAAAGGTGACTTCGTCTTTCCCGTGATCGCCGAGGTGAAATTCGATGACGGCGAAAGCACCCTCGAGCGTTGGGATGGCAAAGATCGCTGGGTCCGCTATGTGTATCGCAAGAATGCTCAGGTCGAATCAGTGCAGATCGACCCGGCCTACCAGGTGACGCTGGATCGCGATTACCTTAACAACAGCCAGACGACCGGCTCGCACCACGGAGCAATCCACAAGATCGCGACCTACTGGATTTTCTTAACTCAATTTATGGCTCAATTCCTGAGCTGGCTGGCCTAAGGAGAGACCATGGCAGACAACGAGAAAGGCGTAGTAACTGCTGGGTTCAGCCTCCTGTGGCGGCGGCAGGGGATCCTGTGGTGGGTATTCGTGGTGAACTTCGTATGTGGCGCGCTGGGCACTATTCCCGCCATGATGGCAATGCATCGGGCGCTGGCGCACTCGCTCGCGGGTCGACCGCTCAGCAAGGGCTTCGACCTGGGCATGCTCATCGAGTTGATCAGGTTGCCAAACGTACGCCTGATGAACGCCGCCACCAGCTCCTACATTTTCGCGTTCGTGTTCTTCCTGTTCATGCTGTTCGTGAGCGGAGGAATTCTCGAGACTTACCATCTGGACCGCAAGCTCACGACCGGCGACTTCTTTGCCGCTTCGGGCGCGTTCTTCTGGAGATTCGTGCGGTTGATGCTTTTGTCCCTGATTCCTTTCATCGTCGTCAGCATGATTTACCAAGGCCTGATGAAAGTGTCAGACTCGGTGGGCGACCGCGCCATCGCGGACCAGGTTGGCATCTTTCTTTTCTGGTTCGCGGTTGCCGTTTTCCTCCTGCTCGCCCTGGTAGTGAGGCTGTGGTTCGACATCGCGCAGGTTCGCGCCGTGGCTCAGAACGAGCGGGGCATGTGGCGAAATACCTGGAAAGCGTTTGGCATAACATTTCGAAGGCTTCCCAGCCTGTTCTGGATGTACTTCCGCATCAGCTTATTTGCCTGGGTGACGCTGATCGTTGGCTTGGTGATTTGGGCGAAGCTTCCGCCGACGGCGACACCGGTCACATTTGTTTTGCTGGAGTTGATCCTGCTGGCGCAGTTGGCAACGCGATTCTGGCAACTGGCCAGCGCGATGACCTGGTATCAGCGGCATGCCGAGGTCGTTCCTGCTGACTCGGTGGATTACACCACGCCGCAGCCGCAAGAAATCGCGGAACCGCCGGCATCAGTCGAACTCACGCCGTCGGTCGAGCCGGCGATGCGCGATCCTGGTCCGGAATTACCGCCGGCCGACGCATGAAAACGAGCAAAACACCCGCTTTAGAGACGGCCTTTTAGGACTTGCTCCACGTCTCGACGGCCGTGAAGAATGGAAACCACCTGCAATGGCTTCGTGTCGGGTCGGTAGACGATGAGGTATGAGTAGACAGGAAAGAATTTTACTGGCACGTCTGTCAGATTCTTGCGCCAGTGGCCGGCACCTGGGGCTTTAGTAAGAAAAACAATTCTTTCGCGAATGACGGATTCAACCCGATCGGCCATTTGAACGCTGCTTTGCTCTTTGATGTATCGCCAGATATCAACAAGGTCGGACGCAGCTTCTGGCGAAAGAACGTATCGCGACCTCACTCAGACTTGGCTTTCAGGTCGGCCAGGTAAGCGTCGAGTCGGTCTTCGGAAATTCCTTCGCCGCGGTCGAGTTGCTCGATGCCGCGTCGAATCTTGGCGTTGACCGCTTCCCGGTTCTCCAACAGCCAGCGATCCTGTTCTTCCTGAGTTTCAAGCAAGCGAAGCAATACTTCCTCAACACTATCCGAGCCGGTCGCCTGGAGCTGTTTTTGGATCCTAGCCTCTAAGGCTGCATCCCGGATTTCGATGTTCATGGAGCGTTCCTTCTCCGCAAATCGGTAGAGCGTTTTTTCAATTGTAGCTCAGGTCTGCCTGCATTCCCTTGCATTGCCGACTCAGGATTGCCAACAATCGGTAGCCAATAGGAGGCTGCGGTTTAACGCCGGGCTCACTCGCTGGCCAAATAATTTCAGCCGCAGCAGTCATTTTGAATGACCACTGCGGCTATGACAGAGTCTTTGGAGCGGGCGGAGCGACGCTGGCCTCAAGGCCCGCACTATTGAATCCTATTCTTCTTCCTGCAGCTTCGCGATTACGCCCAAGTCCTCCAGCGTTGTGACATCGCCCTTGACCTCACCGCTTGACGCCAGCTCGCGCAGCAGGCGCCGCATGATCTTGCCTGACCGCGTCTTGGGCAGTTGATCGGTGAAGCGAATGTCATCAGGCTTCGCCATCGCTCCAATTTCCTTCGCCACCCATTGCCGCAGCTCTTCTTTCAGTTCCGGCGAAGGCTGGTGTCCCATCTCCAGCGTGACGAACGCCGACACAGCCTGACCTTTCATCTCGTCAGGACGGCCGACAACGGCAGCTTCTGCCACTTTAGGATGTGCCACCAGCGCCGACTCGATCTCCATAGTGCTCAGGCGGTGGCCGGAGACGTTGAGCACGTCATCGACGCGGCCCATGATCCAGAAGTAGCCGTCGGCATCTTCGCGAGCGCCATCGCCGGTGAAGTACATGCCCGGAATGTCGGACCAATACTGGCGAACATAGCGCTCGGGATCGCCATAAACCGTCCGCAGCATCGCAGGCCACGGCTTTTTGATGACCAGATATCCGCCCGATCCAAGCGGCACGCGCTCGCCACTGCGCGTCACCACCTCGGCGGCAATACCCGGCAGCGGACGTGTCGCCGAACCCGGCTTAGTAGCCACCGCGCCGGGGATTGGCGAGATCATGATGCAGCCCGTCTCGGTCTGCCACCAGGTATCGACGATCGGACAGCGGTTGCCGCCAATCACTTCGCGATACCACATCCACGCCTCGGGATTGATCGGCTCGCCGACCGTGCCCAGCAGGCGCAGACTGCTCAGGTCATGCTTCTTCGGCCACTCGTCGCCCCACTTGACGAAGGTGCGGATGGCCGTGGGCGCGGTATACAGAATGTTGACCTTGTGCTTCTCGATGATCGCCCAGAAGCGATCGAAGGCCGGCCAGTTGGGCGCGCCTTCATACATCAGGACCGTCGCCCCGTTCTGCAGCGGACCGTAAACGATGTAGCTGTGCCCGGTGACCCAGCCGATGTCGGCGGTGCACCAGTAGGTGTCGTCTTCTTTCAGATCGAAGACCCACTTGGTCGTGATGTATGTTCCAACCGAATAGCCGCCGGTAGTGTGAACAATGCCCTTCGGTTTTCCAGTCGTGCCCGAGGTGTAGAGGATGTACAGCGGATGCTCAGAATCCAGTTGCTCGGCGGGGCAGTTGTCGCTGGCCTTCTCCATCAACTCATGCCACCAGTGATCGCGGCCTTCTTTCCACGTAACTTCGGAGCCGGTGCGCTTATACACAACGACATGCTTCACCGTGGGACAGCGGTCCATCGCCTCGTCCACGGCGGCCTTCAGCTTCACTTCGCCACCACGCCGGTACGAGCCGTCCTGCGTGATGACGGCTACTGCTTCCTGGTCGGTAATGCGATCGACCAGAGCGTTGGCGGAGAATCCACCGAAGATGACTGAGTGGGGCGCGCCGATGCGTGCGCATGCCAGCATGGCAATCGGCAGCTCGGGACACATGCCCATGTAGATGGCGACGCGATCGCCCGACTTGATGCCCAGCGACTTGAGCACATTGGCGAACTTGCACACTTCACTCAGCAGCTGCTGATAGGTAAGCGTGCGGACCTCGCCCGGCTCGCTCTCCCAGATGATGGCGGCCTTGTTCTTGCGCCAGGTCTGTACGTGGCGATCGAGGCAGTTGTAGGAGAGATTGATCTTGCCGCCGAGAAACCATTTCGCCCACGGGGTATTCCACTCCAGCACCTTGTCCCACGGCTCGAACCAATGCAACTGGCGCGCGATGTCGGCCCAGAAGCCTTCGGGATCGGCAGCCGCCCGCGCGCAGAGCTTGTCGTAATCTTCCTTGGTGCGGATGTGGGCGTTCTTACTGAAGGACTCCGGTGGGGGAAAGCTGCGTGTTTCCGTGAGTATGGAATCAATATTGGGACCGGCTGCGGGTTGCGTTGTGGACATCGAGATGCCTCCGATAAAAGCTGGTGATTTGGGGATCTAAGGTGTTACGCGGGCCTGATCTTTGATAAGCATTCTATTCAATAAATGCGACGCTCGTCGGGAAAAATCTGAAAAGTTCTGGCCAGACCGTTAGAGCGGACCGGAATGAAAATCACTGTTCCAAAGTCGACAGATCCCCGATCTCGGCCCCTGTTTCCTGGGCCTTGAGCAGTCGGCGCATGATCTTGCCGGAGCGCGTCTTGGGTAGCGCCGTCACAAATTTTACGGCCGATGGCGTCGCGATCGGCCCCAGCTCCCGCCTGACATGATCGATAAGACCTGTCATCAGGGTGTCGGAGGCAAGGTGGCCGGCACGCAATTGAACGAAGGCCACGATCGCCTCTCCTTTCAGCGCGTCGGGGATACCGATAGCAGCGGCCTCGGCAACCGCCGGATGCGAAACCAGAGCACTCTCTACTTCAGCAGTCCCGATGCGATGGCCGGCAACATTCAGCACATCGTCAGCCCGGCCAATTACGCAGATATAACCATCTTCATCCTTGGTCGCCAAGTCGCCGGTAATATAGCAGCCCGCAAGCTCGAGCCAGTCCTTCTCAAAGCGCGCCGGGTTGTTCCAGATCGTGCGCATGAAGTGGGGAAACGGCCGTTTCAGAATTAAGCGGCCGCTTACTCCGGGAGCCACTGGCACGCCGTTGATGTCGACCACGTCGGCTTCGCAGCCCGGCAGCGCCAGACCCGCTTTGCCCGGACGCATCGGTAGCGTCACCGGAGTTCCCAGCGCAGGTCCGCCGAGTTCCGTCTGCCACCAGTTATCCACTACGTAGCCCCACTTGCCATCGCCTGCGATATAGGTCTGAGCCCAACGCCAGGCCTCGGGATTCAACGGCTCTCCAGCGCAAGCCACAACGCGCAACGTACTGAGATCGTACTTCTGCGGCAAGGCTTCGCCGTAGCGCATAAACATACGCAGAGCGGTAGGCGCGGTGAACATCTTTGTCACGCCATATTTCTCTACTATCTGCCACGCAATGGAGGGGTCGGGATAATCGATGGCGCCCTCGCGGAACAGTGTCGTCACCCCGGCACAGAGCGGCGCATAAACGATGTAGGAGTGGCCCACAATCCATCCGATATCCGATGTGCACCAGAACAGATCTCGCGGGCCCACATCGAAGAACGACTTCAGATGATAGGTGGTGCCGACCATGAACCCGCCATGCACGTGAACAACGCCTTTGGGCTTTCCGGTCGTGCCCGAGGTGTACAGGATGAACAACGGATCTTCGGCATCCATGTCCTCGGCAGGACACTCCGCCGGAAACTGCATCATCTCGCGGAAATCGACCTCCCGCGGGCTGACAGCTTCAAACGCTTTTGGATCGCGGGTGAACACTACCACCTTCTCCACCGTCTCGACCCCATCCAGCGCCTCGTCGACAATGCACTTCAGCGCGACCGGCTTACCCCGACGGAAACCCGCATCTCCGACTATGACTACGCGCGCCTGTGCGTCTTCCACGCGGTCACGCAACGACGAATGGCCCAGTCCCGCATACACCACTGAGTGAATCGCGCCGATGCGCGCGCACGCCAGCATCGATATCGCACCCTCGATGGTGAGCGGCATATAGATGACGACGCGGTCACCCTTCTTCACCCCCAGCGACTTCAGGCCGTTGGCAAAGCGGCAAACATCGCGGTACAGCTGGCGATAGGTAACGACCTTTTCCGTGCCGTCTTCCCCGAGCCAGATGAAGGCGGCCCGATTCGCGTTCTCTGAGTTAGCATGACGGTCGAGCGCGTTCACCGTGATGTTGGTGCGCGCACCGATGAACCACTGGTGATGGATTCCGTCCCACTCGAAAACTTTGTTCCAGGGCTTCGTCCACACGAATTGCTTGGCTATATCGGCCCAGAAGGCATCGGGATCCTTGTGAAAGCGATCTCGCTCGCCCTGCCAATCCTTCACCAGCGCCTGGTCTTTTACGATCGCCGGAGCGGCGTACTCTTCGATTGCCGCCTTGGTTTTCTCTGGTCGTTCAGCTACTTTCGCCGCGGTTCCCATGGAGAGACTCCTTGCAAACTTCGAGGGTCGAATCATGTCAGACGAAGTTCTAAACATTTCGATCAGATCCGGAACAACAACGCCCATACGGCAGCGGCGAAGTCAGTTAGGTATGCTTCGGACGGCGCGCCATAAGCTCGGCCAGCAATGCCACGGCAGCCAGAACCGCAGCGGTATAGAACGCCATCTGATAATTGTGGTACTTGTCGTAGAGCTTGCCGCCGATGCGGCCACCCAGGAGTCCGGCCACGCCCCAGGCAGTGAATAACAGCCCATAGTTGATGCCAACGTTCTTGGTGCCCCAGAAATCGGCTGCCGTGGCTGCGTTAACCGAGAGCTGCGTGCCGTAGCACCAGTAAACGATGAACAGCATCATGAACAACAAGGCCACATTGCCGCCTACGCTGTACAAAATGGGCATAGCCACCATCGAGATGCCGATCATCAAACGCAAGACATTGATCCGGCCCAGGTGATCTGACATCCAGCCGGAGAGGATGCGACCCATGGCATTTCCGGTCGCGCCCACGATCAATCCGACGGAAGCCAGCGTGGTGCTGGGTATACCAACGCTCTTGGCGAAGGGCACAAGCTGGCTGATGACCATGAGACCCGCTGCGCAACCGAAGGCGTACGCGATCCACATAAAGTAGAAGGTCGGGGTGCGCAGCATTTCCCCCGGGGAGAAGTCATAGGTAGTCGCCACAGCTTTAGAGCTCGCAGCGGGCGTCCAGCCGACAGGCTTGTAGCCGGCCGGAGGATTCTTCAGCAGAAAAGCACCGATCACCGTCATGACCAGGAAGATCACACCCAGAACCTGGAACGTAGTGCGCCAGCCAAAGTGTGGGATCAGGTAGCTGGCTGACAACGGGCCGAAGATGGCCGATCCGGCCCCATAACCGCCAACCGCCAGTCCGACCGCGAGACCGCGCTTGTCTGGGAACCACTTGGACATGACCGGGATCGGGGTGGCGTAGCCGAAGCCGTTACCCAGTCCGCCGATCACGCCGAAGCAGATGAACAGGTAGTTAAGGCTGCTGGTATAGGCGCAGAGAAAAAAGCCCACGCTCACCAGAACTGCGCCGGTGAGCGATATCCAGAAAGGCCCGAACTTGTCCTGCAGCCGGCCGGCCACGATGAACGAGAGCGCGAAGACAACAACAGCAATGGTGAATATCGTTGAGGTATCGGCGCGCTTCCAATGGAACTCCTTCTCCAAAGGAGCCACGAACACGCTCCATGCGTACAGGGTACCCAGCGCGAGATTCATGGACATCCCGCCGAACACTCGCCACCAACGATTTAGCCCGGTGCTACCGATCTCAATCGATTCAGTCCTTTGGGCTGATCCTGCCGCCATATCGTGTCTGCCTTTCTTACGCGGCGCTGGAAGTCGCCACCGCGCGCTCAGAGGTGATGCATCTAGGACTTCAAGGTCTGAAAATGGTAAATCTTCTGGGATACAACGGCCAGCAGCAATTATCGGCCACCCCCATTTTTGACTTCACCGATCTGACCTCGCACGCAGCTGCGACCTACAACTATATTCCGCCTGGTCTGGGCCGGACCGAGCTGAGCCAAAAACCGTGGGCGGGAAGCGATATGGGGTAGAGGAGAGTGGTCAGATTCCATCCTGAACGGTGCGCGCTCGCCTACCAGAACTATCATTCCGGCATTCCAGCCATGAATCTGTGTTCCAACCGGATCCGACAGGGTTAGGCAATCAGACCTTCGCTTCCCGCCTTTGAGCCGTTGTGGGCGAGATTGTCCTTCGGGAGGCAGACTAAGGTCTGTGACACGAGATACCCGTGAATGTGATGTACGTCACGGCCAGCGTGTCTGGAGGCTCCAGGAGCTCGACGGCCAGCCAAACTCGAAGCCCTCCGGTAGGGTTCTGGCCACCCGGCAGGAAGGGGCTCGGGATGTGTCTCCTGGCTCCCAAGGGCAGTATCCTACTAATGGGGGATGTTACAGATGCATAAGGTGATAGCATGATAATTAATGTCGGGAGGGAATGTGGGATCACCTTACGGCTTTGAGCTGGTTGAAAATTGTGTTATCTGCAAGCTTCGGAGTGACAGCTTCTTCTGCTCGCTCCCCAAAGTTGCGTTAGAAGCCTTTGACAAGATCAAGTACACGGCCTCCTATCCGGCTGGCGCCATCCTGTTTGTCGAAGGTCAGTCGCCGCGCGGGATTTACATGCTCTGCAAGGGGCGGGTGAAGCTTTCCACTACATCCGCCGAGGGCAAAACACTCATCCTCAAGATCGCGCAGCCCGGTGAAGTCCTGGGTATGCACGCAACGGTCTCGGGAACACCCTACGAGATCACGGCCGAAACCGGCCAACCCTGCCAGTTGAATTTCGTCAAACGCGACGACTTTCTGAACTTCCTGCAAAAGCATGGCGACGCCTGCCTGAAGGCGGCACAACATCTCAGCAAAGATTGCCAGAGCGCCTATCAGCAAATTCGCAGCCTGGGGTTATCGCACTCGGCGCCGGAACGCCTGGCGCGCCTGCTGCTGGAGTGGACCGCGACCAGCCACGAGCAGGCCGAACCCAAGGTGAAGCTGGCGCTGACTCACGAGGAAATCGCGCAGATTATCGGCACCTCGCGCGAAACCGTGACTCGAGTCCTTGCCGACTTTCGCAAGCGGCAGATTGCAGTACTTAAGGGTTCGACCCTGACCATCCGCAACAAATCGATTCTGGAGAAATTAGTCGGCGCATAGCGAGCAGCGAAAGCGCAATCGGAAGGGCACATCCACGCGATGTGTCCTTTTTGTTTTACTGCGTGATTCTCGCTTCGCTCCCTTCGCTGGCCTCCAACGCGAGCACCTGGAGCCGGAATAATCGGCTGAACTCCAGCAGGCTATTTGGCTGACGCTAGGTTCTCGGCCTGCATCCTGCGGCGATAAGTTTCGACCGCGTCCTGTGCCAGCCGAATCATTTCGGGGAAGCGGCTGGCCGCCTCTGGCGACAGTTCGTTACTGATATCGAAAGACCATCCTGCAAGGGTAATGCTCATAGCTTCGGGAGCATCGCCATAAAGCTGCTCAGCGGCCGACAGCAAAGACGATGGAGTCAACTGGTGGGTGAATCCGGTCGGCCCACGTTGCGCTATAACCCGCATCCGCCGAAGGGTTCCCGGCACTTCACCGGTGGCGGCGTCGAGGAAAAGCACAAAGTCACTTTCCGCAACATCATCCGCCATCTCGGGCGTGAGCTGTTGCGAAGCGATCACCTTCACTTCGGAATTGTCACGAAACAATTGTTCGAGTTCGTAAGCGGCGCGGCAGCCCACAGCATCGTCGCCGCGCAACAGGTTTCCATAACCGATAATCAGGGTCCCAGACACTCAAAATCTCCAGAGTTCACTATGGATTTGCGATTTCCCATGCCGAAGATGAACGGCAGGGTAGTTCGCCACTCACCATGCATATCTTGTTCCCACGCATGTCGCTGTGCGATGCCTCACTTTGCGAGGTGACGAAGTACTTAGCAGATCCTTGGCAACTGTTCGCCGCTCAACATGTCGATGATGCGTTCGGTTCCCAACTGGGTCTTCATCGTGACCATGCCCGCCGGGCCCTCCACTACTTTGCCAATGCAAACCGCTTCGCTGCTCACCGGAAACTTTCGCAGGATCTCAATTGCCCTTTCGGCTTCCTGCTCCGGCACAAAAGCCGCGAATCTGCCTTCGTTGGCGAGGTAGAGTGGGTCGAGTCCGAGTATCTCGCACGCCCCTATAACTTCCTCGCGCACCGGGATGGAGACTTCCTGGATCGCGCTCCGGGTTTCGCTGGCCTCAGCGATCTCGATCAATCCGCTACTTAACCCGCCGCGAGTGAGATCGCGCAGGCAGTGAATCTCTATGCCCGCAGCTAAGAGCGCCTCGACCGGCTCCCACAAGGGGGCGCAGTCCGACTCGATTGCGCTCTCGAAGGACAACCCTTCGCGAGTAGCCATGATTGCAATACCGTGCCGTCCGATGTCGCCGCTGAGCAAAATGGCATCCCCGGGGCGAACATTTCTAGGCGAGATGGAAACGTCATCCTTTACCACGCCGATTCCTGCCGTATTGATGAAAATCCCATCGCCCTTCCCTTTATCCACGACTTTTGTGTCGCCGGTTACAAGCTGAACTCCGGCAACCGCAGCTGAAGACCGCATCGACTCCACGACACGCCGCAGGGTTTCCATTGGCAAGCCCTCTTCCAAAATGAGGGCCGAGCTGAGATACAACGGACGGGCTCCGCACATCGCCAGATCGTTCACGGTGCCATTGATGGCCAGCGTGCCAATGTCGCCGCCGGGAAAGAACAGCGGTCTGACAACGTAAGAGTCCGTGGTAAAGGCCAACCGGGCGCCGCCGATGTTGAGGGTCGCGCCATCATGTCGTTCCAGCAGGATGTCGTTGCCGAAACTGGGGAGCAGCAAGCCTTCCAGCAACTCGTGCATGCGCCGGCCGCCGCCTCCGTGGGCCAATTGCACATATTCGCAATCATTGACTGGTACCGGGCACTGCAGTTGAAACTCTTTGACCTCAGCCACGACTGCTCCCTTTTGCGGCGGCGTTTCCACTTCTCAGTCGCCGATAGCGGTAATACGCAGCACAGGCACCTTCTGAAGAAACCATGGGCGCGCCCAGAGGGTGATCGGAAGTGCAGCGGCCGCCATATGCCGAACATTCTTCCGGCTTCCTGGCGCCCTGCATGATTAGCCCGCCGATGCATTCCGAATCTTCCTGCGCGCTGTACTCAGACACGCCGAAGCGAGTCTCGGCGTCGAACTCGGCGTAGTCGTCCGCCAGTCCCAAACCACTGCGAGCGATGCCTCCGATGCCGCGCCATTTGCGATCGACAACCTGAAAGACCCGGGCGACCAGGCCCTGAGCAGCCGCGTTTCCCTGCCGGCGGACCGCGCGCGTGTATTGGTTCTCGACCTCGAAGCGGCCTTGTTCCAGTTGCAGCACACACATGTATATGCCTTGCAGCAGGTCGAGGGGCTCAAAGCCAGTAACCACGATAGGCACGCGATACTTGGCCGCTATCGGAAAATATTCGGTGTAGCCCATCACCGAGCAAACGTGACCGGCGGCCAGAAATCCCTGCACGCAATTTGCCGGCGAACTCAGAATGGCCTCCATCGCAGGCGGTACCAACACATGCGAAACCAGGATGGAATAGTTCTTCAGGCCGCGCTGCCTGGCGTGATAGACCGACATGGCGTTGGCAGGGGCCGTGGTCTCGAAACCGACGGCGAAGAAAACTACCTGCTTGTCGGGATTCTGTTCGGCGATCCTTACCGCATCCATCGGTGAATAGACAATACGCACATCCCCGCCTGCTGCTTTGATACTGAACAGATCACTCCCGAACCCGGAACTCGCGGCGGGCTCGGTTTCCTGACTTGTTGGGGTGCAGGAGCCCGGCACGCGCAGCATGTCGCCAAAGGAACAGAAAATCACATTCGGTTGTGCAGCGATGCGCAGTGCCTTGTCGATCAACTCGACCGGAAGTAACGCAGACCGGGCAACCCGGCCCATGCGCCAGCGTGATCTCGCGTGGGCAGCAGTTCGTCGATGCCGTACTTGACGATGGCGTGCGTCTGCCCGCCGCAGATCTCCATGATCGTCCACGGCCGCGTGACGATGCGCGCAATGCTGGCAGCATATTGCTCGGCTGCCTCGGCGTCGCGATACTCTTCCACGTACTTCATGCTTCGACGGCTCCGACTTCCAACTCGCTCAGCTCGTCCATTTGCTTCAGATATTCGAAGGTGCGCAGCGCTTCCTTCTCGTCCAGCAGACTGATGGCGAATCCCACGTGAACGACCGCATAATCGCCAACCATCGCCTCGGGAACATAGGCAAGGCTAACCTCTTTCACGATCCCACCAAAGCTGACCCGGGCGGTACGGGCGAAATCTTCCCCTTGAATGCTCAGAATTTTTCCTGGAACGGCCAGACACATGCCGGTTCTCCTACCTTAAGAGTAGGGCTGAAGAGTCACATGTGTCTGTGATGGCTGACCGGGGTGGGTGTTCGGTGAGTTGGGGCGGCTGTAGTCGGAGATCTGGCTCAGAGATCCTGCCAGGCCGAGCGATCTAACCGGTTCACGCTGGGGTCATCCGCTCGATAGCGCACGCTCACCGAGCGGTGAAGGTGAAATTTGTGCTGGGCGGCCTCCACTCGCGTTCTGGGAAAAAATAAAGGCTCCCAAAAACTCTCACCCGTGTAGGGGCCATCGTCGCGCACCGAAAACTCATAGGCAATTGCCAACCTAATCCTTTCGACACCACGGCTACGCCTTATGCGTTCGATGTCGGCTGATGTGACCTGGCCTTGGGCGGAAGGCCATCGCCAAGACCAGAGGAATGAGATGGAATCGTAAATATCTTCAAACATGTTCGCTATTCAGAGAAGCGTTACTCGAGATTTGTTACGACGGCTTTTTCTTCCCCGGCAGGCCTGCGGGATTCTCGTGGGTGCGCTCGCGGAAGCGGCCCTTCATTCCCGTCGCCAGGGAGATCGCGCTCTCGCCATATTTCTCGCGCAGGCGATCGGCGGCCGACAGCGCCTGGTTCCATTTGTCGTGTGAACCCTGGCCCACCAATCCGATCTGCTCGCTTTCGTCTTCGAAATGCGCCGCGTGAACACCGAGCAGCCGAATCGCCTCGCCCTTCCAATTTGCGCGGAAGAGTGTACGAATCGTTGTGAACACCACGGAATCGATGGCGGTCGGCTCGTTCAAGGTGTGGGCGCGGGTGATGGTGTGGAAGCCGGAATCACGAAGCTTCAGCTGCAGCGTACGAGCGTGCAGTTTCTGCTCGCGCAGGCGGCGGCAGACCATTTCCGTCAGGCGCGCCAGCGTCGACTCAAGTTGTTGCGCGTCGGCGGTATCGTGCGAAAAGGTGTGCTCGTGGCTGATGGAGCGGGGCCCATCGTCCTCACCGATTTCGGAATCGAACCAGGCGCCGGCATCCAGGCCGCGTGCTTTTCCCGACAGCGCCACTCCCAACACGCCAAAGTTCTGCTCCAGCCAGCGCTCGTCGCGCGATGCCAGATCGCCCACTTTATGAATGCCCTGCTCTTGCAGGCGCTTCTCCATCACTTTGCCAACGCCGGGAATCTTGCGCACGTCGAGCGGAGCGAGGAACTCCACTTCCCTGCCGGGTACGATCCACAAAACCCCGTTAGGCTTTGCCTGGTCGGAACAAATCTTGGCGACCAGTCGTGAAGTGCCGATCCCGATGGAGCAATTCAGTTGCGTCTCGGCCTTCATCGCCGCATGCAGCGCGTGGGCGGCGCGCATCGGCGGACCCAGCAGGCGCTCGGTACCGGTCATGTCGACGTAGGCTTCGTCGATGGAAACCATCTCCAGCTTGGGCGAGAAGCGGTTTAGAACTTCGAAAACTTTGGCCGAGTATTCGCGGTAGCGGTCAGGATGACCATCGACGAAAATGGCTTGCGGACACAGCTTGGCCGCGGTCCGCAAAGGCATCGCGGAGTGTACGCCGAACTTGCGCGCTGCATAAGAAGCAGCCGACACCACGCCCCGTTCGTTCGGCCGACCTCCTACGACCACCGGCTTGCCCTTCAGCGACGGGTCAAACACTTCTTCGACGGAAACGAAGAAGGCGTCCATATCGACATGAAAGATTGTCCGGTGTGCAGCGGCCATGCTGAGCGCGATTGTAATTCAGATATTCGGCCGAACAGCTGCGAGGTAAAGCTGCTGGGCCTCGCAGCGAAGACAAGACTTGGAGAATCGCCTATCGGCGAGCACAAAAAAAACGCACCCGCTAGGGGTGCGTTCTGAATTGCATCGAAGAAGGCTGTTACTTCTCTTCCTTCTCTTCGTTGGCCGCCTGGATCTCGGATGCCTGCTTGTTTTCGGCTTCGGCCGATTCCATGGCTTTGCGATTCTCTTCGGCGCGTTTGGCACGCAGTTCGGCCCGCTTCTGACGCTTCTCGTCGAGCGTCTTCTCGCTGCCGATCAGTTCCACGAAAGCAATGTCGCCGCCATCGCCTTGACGGAAGCCGCCATGAACGATGCGCAGGTATCCGCCCTCGCGGTCGCCATAACGCGGAGAGATGGTGTCAAACAGCTTGTCGACGGCGTCGCGCGTCATCAGGTAGCCCGCGGCCAACCGCCGCGCCGCCACGTCGCCGCGCTTGCCCAGCGTGATCATCTTCTCCACGTGAGGACGCATGGCCTTGGCCTTGGTAAGGGTGGTCTCGATGCGTTCTTCCACGATCAGCGAGGTCACCAGGTTGCGCAGCAACGCGCGCCGGTGCGAGGTGTTCCGTCCCAACTTCCATCCTGCTCTACGATGACGCATTTCCGTCTTCCTTCAAGTGTTGCGAAATTTGGGGGGCTAATGCCCCACTCTTTTTGATCGGCAAGACGCGGGCCCCAAGGCCCGCTCTGCCCGACCGTTAATAGTTTTGATCGATGCCGTAACTGGTCGAGGCCAGCCCGGCCGACTGCGATGCTCCCGAACCCGGAACCGCGTTGCCGTGCTCGTCAATCTTCATGCCCAGGCTCAGACCCATCGACGACAAGATCTCCTTGATCTCGTTCAGCGATTTGCGGCCGAAATTCTTGGTCTTCAGCATCTCGGCTTCGCTCTTCTGCACCAACTCGCCGATGGTCTGAATATTAGCGTTCTTCAGGCAGTTATAGCTGCGCACCGAGAGTTCCAACTCTTCGACCGAGCGGTTCAGATTTTCGTTGCGAATCTCCGGCTTGTCGGAGAGGCCGGCAGCCTGCGCTTCCAGCTCCTCCTCGAAGTTGATGAAGATATTCATATGGTCCTTCACCAATTTCGCGGCAAGCCCCAAGGCATCGGCCGGAGTCACCGAGCCGTTCGTCCAGATCTCGATGGCCAGCTTGTCGTAGTCGGTGATCTGTCCCAGACGAGCCGCCTCCACCGAGTAGTTGCACTTGCGCACAGGCGAATGCACGGAATCGATGGGGATAAATCCGAGGCCCAGGTCCTCGTCGAAATTCTTGTCCGCTGAGACGTAGCCGCGGCCTTTCTTCAGGCGCATCTCCATATCCAGCTTGCCACCTTCACTGATGGTGGCCACGTACACGTCTTTGTCCAGCACTTCCACGTCGGCGTCGGCCTCAATCATGCCCGAGGTAACCACTCCGGGCTGCTCGGCGCGCAGATAAATCGCCTTGGGCGCGTCGCCATTGAGGCGGAACGGAATCTGTTTCAGGTTGAGGATGATATCGGTGGCATCCTCGACAACTCCGGGGATCGACTGGAACTCGTGCAGGACGCCTTCGATCTTTACTGCTGTAACCGCGGCTCCTTCAATCGAAGACAGCAATACGCGGCGCAGCGCATTGCCAATGGTTGTACCAAAACCCCGTTCGAACGGCTGTGCCCAAAAATGACCGTATTTGTCGGTCAGTGTTTCGGTATCGGTAGCCAGCCGTTTCGGTTTTTGAAAGCCTTTCCAAAGCATTTGTAGCTCCTGTTTCAGTTCGGCCGTGCTGCGCGGACAGACTTGCAAAGAAGCCTGGTCCGGCTGATCTGGCGCGAAGGTTGTGAACGAGCGCGGGCGAATCGCCGCGCGCCATTCGGGTGCAACATAATCCAGGACGCCGCGCCGTTACGCGCGTCCGGGCGCTTACTACTTGCTGTACAGTTCGACGATCAGCTGCTCATTGATGGGCAGGTTGATGTCTTCCCGCTTCGGCAACGCAAGGACCCGGCCCTTGTAATCATCGCGATTACTTCCAGCCAGGCCGGAGGCGGTTGATGGCTTGCGAATTCCTTGGCGCCTTCAATTATCACGAGCTTGTTGCTCTTCTCGCGTACCGCGACTTCGTCGCCGGCATGCACCTGGAAAGAAGGAATATTGACCTTCTTGCCGTTCACCACCACGTGTCCGTGACGCACCAATTGGCGCGCCTGGCGGCGTGCGACGGCAAAGCCAAGCCGGTACACCACGTTGTCGAGACGGCGCTCCAGTTGCTGCAGCAGGATTTCGCCGGTCACGCCCTTGGCGCGCGCAGCCTTCTCGAAGTAGTTGCGGAACTGGCCTTCCTGGGTGAAGTACATGCGCTTCGCTTTCTGCTTCTCGCGAAGCTGAAGACCGTAGCCAACGATTTTGGCCTTGCGGTCCTTACCATGCTGGCCGGGAGCGAAATTGCGTTTTTCGATCGGACACTTGTCCGTGAAGCACTTTGCGCCTTTGAGGAACAGCTTCATGCCTTCGCGGCGGCAAAGGCGGCATACTGCGTCTTTGTAACGTGCCAAGTTACCTTCTCCTTGTAGAACAGTGGCTAGTGTATGATCAGTGGCTAGCCCGGAAAATTCCGGAGACCGCTGATTCTATTCATCTACGACTGCTACTTGCTTGCGGATCGGTTTACAGGACTTGGCGTCCCTTCTTCCCGAACCAAAAACCAGTGGTTAGTGGTCAGTGGATTGTGGTTAGTAGTTTAGATGTCGCCACCAGCCACTTCGATCCTGCCCACAAAATTCGTGCCAGCGGCCCGCGCTAGTTCTATCCACTAGCCACCAGCCACTCTTTTAGACCCTGCGCCGTTTCGGCGGACGGCAGCCGTTATGCGGAACCGGCGTGACGTCCTTGATCGAGCGGACATCGAGGCCGGAGGCGGACAAGGCACGCACCGCCGACTCGCGTCCCGAACCCGGACCGCTTACCCGCACGTCCACCACTGCGCATGCCGTGATCGCGCGCCTGATTGGCGGCGTTGGCGGCAGCCTGCTGGGCCGCGAACGGCGTGCCTTTGCGCGATCCGCGGAAGCCCAGCGATCCCGAACTCTTCCACGACACCGTGTTGCCCGTGGGATCGGTGATGGTGACGATGGTGTTGTTGAAGGACGCCTGGACATGCACCAGGCCGTTGGGAATGTGCTTGCGTTCCTTCTTCTTGAACTTCTTTCCGCTCTTGCCTTTTTTGTCCGCTCCGGCGGATCCAGCTGGTTTCGCCATGTGTTATGTCTTCCCCGCTGCTTTCTTCTTATTAGCTACCGTGCCCTTGCGCGGACCCTTGCGGGTGCGGGCATTGGTGTGGGTGCGCTGTCCGCGAACCGGCAGGCTGCGGCGATGACGATACCCACGATACGAACCGATTTCGATCAGGCGCTTGATGTGCATCGAGACGTCTTTGCGAAGATCGCCTTCGACGTTGCCGCCTTCCTCAATGACCTGGCGGATGCGGTTGACCTCTTCTTCGTTGAGGTCGCTCACCTTCTTGGTCGGTCTCCACATTGGCCGATCCCAGAATGTCGTGCGCGCGCGAGTTCCCGATACCGAAGATGTAGGTCAGCGCGATCTTGATGTGCTTGTTGCGCGGAAGATCCACGCCTGCAATACGTGCCATGAGTTGCTCCCAGCTAGTCGCTAGTAACTAGTTGCTAGTTAACTTATCCTTGCCGTTGCTTGTGCTTCGAGTTCTCGCAGATCACACGTACTACTCCGTGACGGCGAATCACCTTGCACTTGTCGCAAATCTTTTTTACCGATGCCCGTACCTTCATGAAACCCTCAGTTGTCAGTGGCCAGTTGTCAGTTGCTCGACTGACAACCGCAGCCGGCTTATTTATAGCGATACACGATGCGGCCGCGGGTCAGATCGTAGGGCGAAAGCTCCACCGCTACGCGATCGCCTGGAAGAATGCGAATGAAGTTCTTGCGCATCTTGCCGGAGACATGCGCCAGAACCTGATGCTTGTTCTCCAGCTCCACCCGAAACATTGCATTGGGCAGTGGTTCAACCACCACCGCCATTACTTCAATCGCGTCTTCCTTACTCATTCAACCCCGAGATTCAGTTGTCAGTTGTCAGTTGTCAGTCGCCAGTTAGGACATTCGAACCTGCTCACAACTGGCAACTCTCGCAGTGGTCAACAACCAGATCGTCTTGCTGACAACTGGCTACTGACAACTGCCTTCTATTCCGTCAAAATCACCGGCCCATTCTTCGTCACCGCAATGCAGTGTTCGAAGTGGGCGCTATAGCTTCCGTCTTCGGTGACCGCCGTCCACTTATCTTCCAGTACCCGCGTTTCCGGCCCGCCCATATTCACCATCGGCTCGATGGCGATCACCATGCCATCGCGCAGCTTCGGCCCGTGTCCTGGAGTGCCGTAGTTCGGGACCTGCGGATCTTCGTGCAGTTTCGTTCCAATACCGTGTCCCACAAACTCCCGTACCACGCTGAAGCCGTTGGACTCAACCAGTTGCTGCACCGCCGCTCCGACGTCGCCGATCGTATTGCCCACCCGCGCCGCCTCGATTCCCTGGGCCAGCGACTCGCGCGTGACATCCAGCAACTTCTTCAACTCCGGCGTCAGACCGTCGACGGGAACCGTAATCGCCGAATCCCCGTAGTAGCCGTCCAGCACCACACCGCAATCCAGGGAAACGATGTCGCCCGCCTTCAGCACCCGCCGCTCCGACGGGATGCCATGCACGATCTCGTTATTCACCGAGGTGCAGAGCACGCAAGGGTAGTCGTAATACCCTTTGAATGCCGGCTTAGCCCCTAAGTCGCGGATCTTGCGCTCGGCTACGCGCTCCAGATCCATGGTCGAACAGCCCGGCGTCACGGCTTCTCTGGTCGCTTCCAGAACCTGGCGAACGATGTGCCCGCTACGGCGCATCTTTTCGATCTCGGAGGCCGACTTACAAACGATTGACATTCTCTATCGCACTAAATGCTTGCGCCATAACCGCTTCCACTGGCTGATCGCCATTCACTTCAATCAGCCGCCCGCGCGCCTTGTAGTAATCCACCAGGGGCAAAGTCAGCTGGTCGTAGGCTTTCATGCGCTCGGCGAACACGTCTTCCGCATCATCCGGGCGCGCCACCAACGGCGTGCCGTCAACATCACAGATGCCCTGGACTTTGGGAGGCTGGAAGTAACGTTGTAGATCAGCCCGCAGGTGGGACAGGAACGGCGTCCGGTAATCCGTTGCAATAGAATATTATAATCCACTACCAACCGGATCACAACCGGCGCAGCGTACGTCTGCTGCGCACAACTGTCGCCCTTCTTTTCCGCTCCGCATCCGCTCCAAATGCGCATCCAGCCATTCGGCTTGACGCACTGTCCGGGGAAAACCATCCAGAATAAAGCCGCGCGCGCAGTCTGCTTCCAGCAGCCGGCCGGCCACCATGTCGCAAACCAGCTCGTCGGGAACCAGGTCGCCGCGCTCCATGATCGCCTTGGCCTTCATGCCCAGTTCCGTCTTCCGGGCCACATTCGCCCGCAGAATGTCTCCGGTGGAGATCTGCGGAATGCCAAAGGTGTCAGAGATCAGCTTGGCCTGCGTTCCCTTGCCTGCTCCTGGCGGCCCCAGCAGGATGATAGGACCGGCTACGCGCTGCGTTCGCCTTTACGCCCACTGCCGCGGAAGTCTGCGCTTCCATATTGTTTACCCTGAGAGCCGAATAATTGGCCCTTTCCGCCCGCCGCCGCGGGCCAGAGCTTCCCGGTGCTCCGAAAACAGCAACTAGCGACTAGCTTTACCGTCGTTTACTCTGGTCCAACGCCTTAGTCATTTCGAACGCCAGCTTTCGTTCGCCCTGACGGTACAACCCGGTGAACCCTCAGAGCTAGACTAGTCGCTGCTTCTTTACCACGTCGCTCGGCGCCCGCGGATTCGTCCGCTGCGCGGGGTAAAGCCTTCATAGTGCCGCATGACCAACTGCGACTCGACCTGATTGATCGTATCCATCGCCACGCCGACCACGATCAGCAGCGAAGTGCCGCCGAAGTAGAAGTTCACGCCCAATCCGTTGGTCACCCAGTTCGGCAGCCGCTCGAAAAACGCTCCCACCGGACCCCACAGGTGATTGAGGCGAAGACCGGCGATCATCCACTCCGGAATGAACGAGATCAGAATCAGGTACAGCGCGCCTACCAGGGTGATGCGGGTCAGAATGTCGTTGATGTAGTTCGCTGTCCTCGCGCCCGGCCGGATGCCCGGAATGAAGCCGCCGTACTTACGCATGTTGTCGGCAACTTCGGTCGGGATTGAAGATGATCGACACGTAGAAGTAGGCGAAGAAAATAATTCCAACCGCATACAGCAGCGTGTAGAGCGGTTCGCCCCACTGCAAGGCACGCAACATCGGCCCGAAATAGCGGTTGTCCTTGAACAACGCTCCCGCCGTCTGCGGCAAGGTCAGCACCGACGAGGCGAAGATCACCGGCATGACGCCGCCGGAGTTCACCCGCAGCGGCAGGTGGGTCGACTGCCCACCCATGATCTTGCGTCCGACCACGCGCTTGGCGTATTGCACCGGAATGCGGCGTTCGCTGCGTTCGACGAACACGATGAACGCCACCACCGCGACCATCAGCACGACCAGCAACAGCATGGCCGGAACGGTGAACGCGCCCCAGGCCTGCGACTGATGCCTTCTGGGCACAGGTCGGCAACGCCGCGCGGCAGGCCAACCACGATGCCGGCGAAGATCAGCAGCGACATGCCGTTGCCCACGCCGCGCTCGGTGATCTGTTCGCCCAGCCACATGATGAAGACGCTGCCCGTGGTGAGCGTCAGCATGGTCATCAGCACGAAACCAATGCCGGGGTTGACTACGAAGTCAGGCTGCCGCTCCAGCGTGAAGGCGATGCCCAGCGACTGCACCGCGCTCAAACCCAGAGTCAGATAGCGCGTCCACTGGGTGATCTTCTTGCGTCCCAGCTCGCCTTCTTTCTGTAGCTTGGCCAGCGGCTCGTACACCACGGTCATCAACTGCAAAATGATGGACGCCGTAATGTACGGCATGATGCCGAGAGCGAAGACCGTCAGCCGGCGCAACTGGCCGCCGCTGAACAGGTCGACGAAGCCCAGGAAGCTGCCGCGGTTCTGGTCGAAGAACTGCGCCAGCTTGTCGGCGTTGATGCCCGGCGTGGGAATGTGTCCGCCCAGGCGATACACCGCCAGCAGTCCAAGCGTGAACAGAATGCGCTTTCGCAGATCGGGAACGCGGAATACGTTGGCTAACTTCTCAAGCATGAAATCCTCAAAAATCAGTTGTCAGTGGCCAGTGATCAGAGGTCAGTAAATCCACGACCAAGGGCGCCCGACAACTCTCAGCTAAACCAAACTACAAATTCTCGGCCGGCAATCGGTGTCACAAAGTCACAAGAACTGTCAACTTCCTACCGGGTACCGGCTACTGCCTTCTGAACACTGACAACCTGTATCTTGCCGCCGGCCTTTTCGATCTTTTCCTGGGCCGACTTGGAAAACTTGTGCGCGTGCACGGTAAGCGCCTTCGACAATTCGCCCTGACCCAGCACCTTAACCAGCGTGTTCTTCGAGCTCACAACGCCGGCCTTGCGCAACGATTCGGGCGTGATCTCGGCTTCGCCCAGGCTGGCCAGCCGCCCCAGGTTCACCACTTCATACTCGACCCGGAAAATGTTGGTGAAGCCGCGCTTGGGCAGGCGGCGATGCAGCGGCATCTGGCCGCCTTCAAAGCCGCGCATGATGCGCGAGCCGCTGCGCGATCTCTGGCCTTTGTGGCCGCGGGTCGAAGTCTTGCCCATGCCCGAGCCCATACCACGGCCCACGCGCTTCTTATTCTCGGACGCCTTGCGGGGCGCATGTAGATTGCTTAAGTTCATCTGAGTAACCTCTTTCGCTCAGCGACCGCTTCCAATTTCAGTCAAGTAAGCAGCTGCCAAAGCCGTTTCTTTCGTCGCCGCTACGGCACGTCTAAAGACGTGCCCTGGCACAAAGCGGAATGCGGCAAATCAAAGCACAATTCTAATTGCTAGTTGCTAGTTGCAACTATTTCAAAATTTCGACCAAGTGCGGCACTTTCGCCACCATGCCGCGGATCGAGGGCGTGTCTTCGCGCTCCACTACCTGGTTCAGGCGGGTGAAGCCCAGTCCCTTGATCACTAGCTTCTGCTTGACGGGAGCCGCGATAGCCGACCGGACCCACTTCAACTGCATTTTGGTTCCCGGCTTGGCCGCCACTACTTCTGCCTTTTTTCGAATGCGGGCCATAATTACAACTCCTCGACCGATTTGCCGCGCGAGGCCGCAACATCCCGGCGATCGCGCAGTTTGCCCAGCGCATTGAACGTTGCCTTGACCACGTTGTGCGGGTTGGTGGTTCCAATGGATTTGGTCAGCACGTTCTGAATTCCGGCCGAAGTCATGACCGCGCGCACCGCGCCGCCGGCGATGACGCCCGTGCCTTCCGGCGCCGGCTTCAGCATCACCATGCCCGAGCCATAACGGCCCAGCACCTGGTGAGGAATCGTGGTCTGCGTCAGGTTCACGCGCAGCAGATTCTTCTTCGCCGACTCAATGCCCTTGCGGATGGCCTGCGGAACTTCCTTGGCTTTGCCGGAACCGTAGCCCACGACCGCCGAGGCCGGATCGCCTACCACCACCAGCGCCGCGAACGACAGATTCTTGCCGCCCTTTACTACCTTGGTGACGCGGTTGATCGAAACCACCTGGTCTTTCAGCTGGTACTGACCGGCGTCAAGCTTTCTCTTTACTATTGGCATTCCCGTTGTTTCTCCCGGCGCTGTACCCCGTGGCAGCTGCGCCCCTGCAATCTCAAAACCTGTCATCCTGAGCGGAGGTGGTTTGTCTTTGACCACCGGAGTCGAAGGACCCCTATCATCAATCTGCCGTCCCTACGGGACTCGGCCTATTTGGTCCGCTCACCCAGCGCTTCCGCGCTGGGCTAATTAGTTCCGCCCTTCGGGCTGGCAGTTTGTCAGTTTGACAACTAACAACTGGCCACTGACAACTGCCTTAAAACTCTAATCCCGCTTCACGTGCCGCATCGGCCAGGGCCTTGATGCGTCCGTGGTACAGGTAGCCGCCGCGATCGAACACCACTTTCTTGATGCCCTTTTCTTGGCGCGCTCGGCGATCAGCTTGCCTACTTCCTTGGCCGATCCCAGGTTCCCGCCAGTCGGCCGCTTCTCGCCCTTGATCCCTTTACCCTTTTCCACCGAAGTAGCCGAGACCAGGGTCGCGCCCTTAGCGTCGTCGATTACCTGGGCGTAGATATGGTTTACCGAGCGATAAACATTGAGCCGCGGGCGTTCCTGCGTGCCCTGAACCTTTTTGCGAATCCGGCTGTGTACCTTCTGCCGCGTCTGATCTTTAGAAGTCTTTGCAATCATGTCTCTTTTCCTCTTCCCGGGTTTCTGAACCGGGTAACGGTGCGCTTATGCGCCATCCCGTCGTGAATCGCTCTTACGTTCTTGGCTCTTCGCTAGCTTGTTACGCTCAACTGCCAACGTGCTAACTGCCAACTGACAACTCTACTTCGCGCCGGTCTTGCCGACCTTCTTCTTCAGGCGCTCATTGCTATAACGCACGCCCTTGTTCTTGTACGGATCGGGTGGACGCAGGCTGCGCATTTCGGCGGCAACAAATCCCACCTTTGCCGGTCGATACCGCTTACCGTCAAGTGCGTCAGCTTGGGATCGATGGCCACTTCGATGCCAGTGGGCAGCGGATACTCAATGGGATGGGAATATCCCAGCGTGAACACCACCATACCCTTGCCCTTCATCTCGGCGCGATAACCGATGCCGACGATGTCCAGTTCCTTGGTCCAACCCTTGGTGACGCCTTCCACCGAGTTGTTGACCAGCGCCCGCACCAGTCCATGCACGGCAGCCTTGGAATCGTCCTCGCGCACGACCAGCAGTTCGCCGTCGTTCTGTTCCAGCTTCACGCCGCCAGGCATGTGGGTGACAACTTCACCCTTCGGACCTTTAACGCGTACCGTGTTGCCTTCAATGGCGTAGGTCACGCCCTTGGGCAACGGAATCGGCTTCTTTCCAATTCTCGACATAATCTCTTAGCCTTTAGCAATTAGCTCTTAGCTTTTAGCAAACCCTCAAACTACTGTCATCCTGAGCGGAGGCGCGCTGTCTTTGCGCACCGGAGTCCAAGGACCTCTATCGTCCATGACACGATCCGGTCAGGCTAGTAAATCTCGCACAGCACTTCGCCGCCGACGCCTTCTTTGCGGGCCTGCCGGCCGGTCATCACGCCCTTGGGCGTGGTCAAAATGTTGATCCCCAGGCCGCCCAGGACTCGCGGAATCTCGCCATGACCCACGTACACACGGCATCCGGGACGCGAAACCCGCTTCAGGTCCGAGATGGGCGACGAGTTGTCGGGGCTGTACTTCAAGTACACTCGCAAAATCTTGCGACCCTCTTCGTCCGCCGCCTTGAAGTTCGCGATGTAGCCCTCTTCTTTCAAGATGCGGGCCATCTCAACCTTCAGCTTGGAATGGGGAACATCCACCTTCTGCTGGCGTGCCTTGATGGCGTTACGAACTCGGGTTAAAAAATCTGAGACCGGATCGGTCAAACTCATGCTTTGCGTCTCCTAATATCGTCGCCCGTTAGCTTACGCATCAGGTCCCGCCATCGGGACTTGGGATTCGCGCCTGTACTTGGCGGTCAACGTAAGAACCAGCCGCGACGAATTTACTACTGACTGCCAGTGACTAGCTGCTACTAGCTACTGCCTTAACCGGTTTCCCGGGTTCCCCCGCACGCACCGATTTTGCGCGTGATGGGGTGTTACCAACTCGACTTCGCTACTCCAGGAATCTCGCCCCGCAGAGCGAGATCACGGAAGTGCAGACGGCACAGGCCGAACTTGCGCAGGTAGGCGCGCGAGCGTCCGCAGATCTTGCAGCGGTTGTGCTGCCGGGTCGAGAACTTAGGTTTCTTATTCGACTTGGCGATTTGTGATGTTCTGGCCATCGTTTCCTTTTTCTTAGCGACTAGCAACTAGTCACTAGCTACTACCTGCCGTCCCTACGGGACTCGGTTCTTCTTTTCACCTTACCCAGCGCGGAAGCGCTGGGCTAACCTATGCCGCGCCTACGGCGCTGGACTCTGCCGGCTTGAAACTCGAAACCAGAAACTCGCAACTAATCCCTGGCCCCTAATCCCTGACTACTGCCGGAACGGCATTCCCATGTGCTTCAACAGAGCCCGTGCCTGATCGTCGGTTCCGGCCGAGGTCACGATCGTGATGTTCATGCCCTTCAGCTTCTCGACCTTGGCATAGTCGATCTCCGGAAAGATCAGCTGGTCGCGTACGCCCAGGGTGTAATTGCCGCGACCATCGAACGACTTGGTCGGCACGCCGCGAAAATCGCGGACACGCGCTAAAGCGACATTCACCAACCGGTCGAAGAACTCGTACATGCGGTCGCCGCGCAGCGTGACCATCACGCCGATGGGCATTCCTTCGCGCACCTTAAACTGCGCGATCGACTTGCGCGCCTTGGTGATCACCGGCTTCTGCCCGGTGATCTGGCCGACTTCCGTCGCCGCCGGATCGATCAGCTTGGCGTTCTGCGTCGCCTCGCCCACGCCCATGTTCACGATGATCTTCTCCAGCTTGGGAGCGGCCATCGGATTCTTGAGGCTGAACTCTTTCATCAGCGCCGGCAAAACCTCTTTGTAGTAGCGCTCGCGCATGCGTGCCGTGGCGCGACTCGTCGCCTTCGGGCGTGCCGGCTTACCAGTCGGCTGCTCGCCCGCTGCTTCTACCTGCTCGGCCTTGGCCTTCTTACCCTCTGTAGGCTTGCCCTGCCCGGGCTTGGCTTGTCCGCCTTGCTGCGGAGCTTTCTGTTTTTTCTCGTCTGCCATTTTCCCGCTTCTACCTTTCTCACGGTTTCGGCCGGTTCCAGCTGCCGGTTCGTGAGGTGATCAATTCAGCAAATCGGCCGTTAGCACTTAGCATTTGGCGCTTAGCCAAAACTTTCGCCGATCTGGTTTCTTGCTCGAGTCTTGCGTCTTGGCCAAGTGCTAAAGGCCAAGGGCTAATTGCCGGTTCTACTTCTCCAGCGTATTACCGCAGCTCTTGCATACCCGCACATTGCGATCGCCGCGATGTTCATGGCCCACCCGCACCGGACGGTTGCAGGAACTGCACCGCAGCATCACGTTGCTGATGGAGATTGCGCTCTCCTGCTCGGCGATGCCGCCCTTGATGTTCTTCTGCGGGTTGGGGCGCACGTTCTTCTTCACCATCATCACGTGCTCTACCAGCACTTTGCTGCCACCCGGCATCACGCGCAGCACGCGGCCTTGCTTGCCCTTGTCACGCCCGGTAATCACCTGCACCTGATCGTTGCGGCGAATATCGACACTCTTTTGCATTCTCAAAACCTCGTTGTCGGTTGTCGGTTGCCGGTTGTCAGCAATCTGATTTCGAGCTGACAACTGATTACTGACAACTGGTAACTGTCCTACAGTACTTCCGGCGCCAGGGAAACGATCTTCAAAAACTTCTTCTCGCGCAGCTCGCGGGCCACCGGACCGAACACGCGGGTCCCTACTGGCTCGTGCGTGTCATTGATCAGCACCGCCGCATTCTGGTCGAAGCGAATATAAGTTCCATCGCGCCGGCGATGCTCCTTGCGCGTACGCACAATGACCGCTTTCACCACCGTGCCCTTCTTGGCGGTGCCGTCGGGCGAGGCTTCCTTCACCGAGGCAGTGATCACATCACCCAGGCCGGCAACCAGACCCGTGGATCCGCCCAGCGGCAGAATCATCTGCAACTTGCGCGCGCCGGAGTTGTCGGCGACATCGAGCATGGATCTCATCATTACTGCCATAACATTTCTCCTGTTCCCCGCCCTACTCCAAAAGCGGGAGTAGAACGGGCCACCCAGCTAGCTCTGGACCGGCTGCGCCTCGACAGGCGCCACCAGGGCGGCGCGCTGCACAATCTCTTTCAACTGCCACCGCTTCAGCTTGGAGAGCGGACGCGTTTCCTCGATCTTGACGAAATCGCCAAGGTGCGCCGTGCCCGTCTCGTCATGCGCGTAGAACTTCTTGCTGCGAGCTACCACGCGTTTGTAAAACGGATGCGCCTTCTGCCGCCGTACTTCGACCACGATGGTCTTGGCCATCTTGGTAGACACGACTTCGCCAATCAGGGTCTTGCGCCGGCCGGCGGCCTTTGCTGTGCTGGTTGCTGTGGTTTCCGCCATGGATTACTTTTTCTCCGTCGCAGCCTTCTTTTTGGCCGCCTTCTTCGCCGGTGCTGGAGCGCTGACTGCCGCGGCTTTCACCGCCGCCCCATTGCCACCGGCAAGTTGCTTCTGGCGCATGACTGTCTTCACCCGCGCGATGTCTTTCTTCAGCTCGCGAATCTTCTTCAGACTCTCGGTCTGCCCCATCTTCAACTGAAACTTCATCTTGAAGAGCTGGTCAGCCAGCTCGTGCTGCTGATGGTTCAGCTCGACATCGGTCAGGTTACGTATTTTGTCTACATTCATCGTTTAGCTCTCAGTTGTCAGCTGTCAGCCTTCAGCTTGTTTCCTAATTTCTCGAGCATCTCGTCGATCATCCGCGTCCTCACCATATGCGCCAATTCTTTGGCTGACGGCTGAAAGCTGATGGCTGACGGCTGCTTTCTAGTGCACGCCCTCGCGCTGCACGAACTTGGTGCGCAGCGGCAGCTTGTGCGAAGCCAGGCGCATGGCCTCGGCCGCATCGGTGACCGATACCCCTTCCATCTCGAAGAGGATCTTGCCCGGGCGCACCACCGCTACCCAGTGGTCCGGCGCTCCCTTGCCTTTGCCCATACGGGTTTCGGCCGGCTTCTTGGTGACCGGCTTGTCCGGGAACAGGCGAATCCAGATCTTGCCGCCACGCTTCACGAAGCGGGTCATGGCCACACGGCTGGCTTCAATCTGGCGGTCGGTGATCCAACCCGGCTCCATGACCTTCAAGCCGAAATCGCCGAACGACAACTCGCCGCCGCGCCACGCCTTGCCCCGCATACGCCCGCGCTGCTGCTTGCGGTACTTTACTTTCTTTGGCATCAACATAAGGTTCAGTGGCCAGGGGTTAGTGGATAGTGGCTAGTTAATTCCTGCCACGTTCGCCGACTACCGCTAGCATCTCCATTAAATTCTGCCGTCCCTACGGGACTCGTTCTCATTTGCGCTCTACCCAGCACTCCGCTTCGCTACGTGCTGGGCTAAGCTATACCGTGCCTGCGGCACTGATTTATCGCGCTTAGCTAGGTAGTTGACTTTCTCGCTAGCCACTATCAACTAACCACTAGCCACTGCTGTTAAAACGCTCCCGACTGCACGCCCTGGGGCTCGCGCTTCTTCTCGCGATAAATCTCGCCCTTGTACACCCAAACCTTCACGCCGATCACGCCATACGTGGTGCGAGCTTCGGTAAAGCCGTAGTCAATATCGGCGCGCAGCGTGTGCAGCGGCAGCCGTCCCTGCAGGTACCACTCCGAGCGCGCGATTTCGTTGCCGTTCAGACGGCCGCTGACCCGCACCTTGATTCCCTTGCAGCCGAAGCGCAGCGCCGAATCGACCGCCTTACGCATGGCCCGGCGGAAGCCGACGCGCTTTTCCAGTTGCAGCGCGATGTTCTCCGACACCAGCTGCGCATCCAGCTCAGGCTTGTGCACTTCCTGAATGTCGACATAGACCTCGCGGTTGGTGCGCTTCTGGATCTCCTGCTTCAGCTTGTCGATCTCCGTTCCCTTGCGGCCGATGATGATGCCCGGACGCGCGGTACGGATGATGATGCGCAGCTTGTTGCCCGGCCGCTCGATCTCGATCGAGCTGACGCCCGCCGACTTGAGCTTGTCTTTCAGCTCCGCCTTCAGCTTGTAGTCTTCCAGCAGCAGTTTGTCGTAGTCACGCTCCACGAACCAGCGTGACCTCCACGGCTTGGTGATGCCGAGGCGAAATCCGTAAGGATGGACTTTCTGTCCCATAGTCTCCTACTTTTTCTTGGCGGCTTTCTTGGCCGCCTGCTTCTTGGCGGGCAGCTTTCTTGGCTGCCGATTTCTTAGCCGGGGCCCGCTTCACGGCTTTCTTGGCCGGCTTGGCTGCCGCGCCTTCCTGCACCGTCTGGACCAACTCGGCATGCCCGTTGCCTGACGCCTTCTCCGCCAGCGCAATCTCGATGTGCGAGATACGCCGCTGATAACGATAGGCGCGACCCATGGGCGCCGGACGAATCCGCTTCATGCGTGGACCGTCATTGGCAATGGCGCGCTTCACGAACAGCCGATCCAGATCGACGTCCAGACCTTTTTCCGCGCTGACATAGTTGGCGTTCTCTACCGCCGAACGCAGCAACTTGTGCAGCTTGGGCGCAATACCCTTCTTGGTGAACATCAGCGTGTCCAGCGCCTGCTCCACCCGGCGGCCTTTGATCAGGTCCAGCACCAGGCGGGCTTTTTGCGGCGAGACGCGCACGTAATTCAGTTTGGCTATGAATTCCATGTCGTTTTGCTTACCTCGCCGGCGCCGGCTTAGCCGCGGTTTCCGTGGCCGCCCGTACCGAGTGGCCCTTGAAGGTGCGAGTCATGCTGAACTCACCCAGCTTGTGGCCCACCATGTTTTCCGTGACGTACACCGGAATGAACTTCTTTCCGTTGTGCACCGCCAGGGTGTGTCCCACCATCTCCGGGATCACCGTGGAGCGGCGCGACCAGGTGCGCACCACCTTCTTCTCATTGCGCGCGTTCATGCCGTCGACCTTGGCCTGCAGGTGCGAATCGATGAACGGACCCTTCTTGGTTGAACGTGCCATATTGTCTCAGTCCTACTTCTGTCTGCGGGTCACGATGAACTTATCGGTCCGCTTGTTGTTACGCGTCTTGTAGCCGCGGGTCGGCTGTCCCCACGGAGTCACCGGATGACGTCCACCGCTGGTCTTGCCTTCGCCACCGCCATGCGGATGGTCGACCGGGTTCATAACCACGCCGCGGTTGGTGGGACGGATTCCCAGCCAGCGGGTACGGCCAGCCTTGCCGATAGAAATGTTTTCGTGATCGGTGTTGCCCACCTGACCGACCGTCGCCATGCAATCGACCAGCACCTTGCGGGTCTCGCCGGAAGGCAGCTTCAGCAGCGCGTAGTCGCCTTCCTTGGCGACCAACTGCGCCTGCGCGCCCGCCGAACGCGCCATCTGCGCGCCCTTGCCCGGCTTCAACTCGATGTTGTGCACCGTGGTGCCGGGCGGAATGTTGCGCAGCGGCAGAGCATTGCCTACCAGGATGTCGGCGTCGGGGCCGCTGACAATCTTGGCGCCCACCTTCAGTCCGACCGGATACACAATGTAGCGCTTCTCGCCGTCGGCGTAATTCAGCAGAGCGATGCGCGCCGAGCGATTGGGATCGTACTCGATCGAGGCGACGGTGGCGGGAATTCCGGCCTTATCGCGCTTGAAATCGATGATGCGCAGCTTGCGCTTGTGTCCGCCGCCCCGGTGCCAGATGGTCAGGTCGCCGGCATTGCGGCGTCCGCCGGTGCGCTGCTTCGGCTCGGTCAGCGGCTTATACGGCCGGTTCGTCGTCAGGTCATCATTGACCGTGGTCGTCGTAAACCGCCGGGTCGGAGTTACCGGTCTGTAAGTCTTGATTGCCATGTTCCTGCTCGTTTCTCGCTAGGTACAACTCTGCCGTCCCTACGGGACTCGGATCTTAATTTCGATCCTCCCCAGCATTCCGCTTCGCTTCCTGCTGGGCTAGACTGTGCCGCCCCCTTCGGGGCTGGATCTCGGCCGGTTGGTGGATCTGCTTTTCTACCCACTAACCACTGACCGCTGCTACTAGATGTTCTCTGCGTACTCGGGCATCTTCTGGCCCGCCTTCAGGCGCACATATGCCTTTTTCCAGTCGGGACGATAGCCCGTGAACTTGCCCCGGCGACGCTCTTTGCCGGCAAAAGTCGCGGTGCGTACCGAATCCACCTTCACCTTGAAAATGCTCTGTACCGCCTGCTTGATCTCCGTCTTGCTTGCCTTAACGGCAACTTCGAAGACCAGCGTCGATTCCGTTTCCTTTACGCCCAGGCCCTTTTCCGTAATCACCGGACGGCGAATGATCTGATATGCCGACTTCATTACGCCACCTCCGCATGTTTGCGCTTCGGCGCCGAAGCCTTCAGCGAATCCTGCAATTTTTCCAGCGCCGGCCGGGCGAAAATCGTGGTCTCGTAGCGCAGCAGGTGATAAGGATGAACCTGGTTGCCGGCCAGCAGTTCCACGCCTGCCAGATTGCGCGAGCTCAGATGCAGGTTGTGGTTCTCTGTCGCCGAGCTCTCGACCAGCAGGGTCGTGCCTTTGGCGTTCAGCGTGTCGAGCGTCTTCCGGAATGCCTTGGTCTTGGACTCCGGCAGTTCGAAACTCTCGACCACCACCAGCTTGCCGTCAGCCAACTTGGCCGCCAGCGCCGAGCGCAGCGCGCCCAGCAGCTTCTTGCGCGGGAAACGCGAAGTCATAAGAGCGGGGCTGCGGTCCGTGGACCGTGCCGCCGTGCCGCCACAGTGGAGACCGAATCGATCCCACACGCGCGCGGCCGGTGCCCTTCTGCTTCCAAAGCTTCTTGCCCGCGCCGCTTACCAGCTTCTTGTTCTTGGTGGCGTGCGTGCCGGCCCGCTGCCCGGCGCGGTAATGCTTCACCGCTTCCCAGAGCAGGTCCTCGTTGACTGCGCCGAATACTTCGTCGGCCAGCTCGAGGGAGCCCACCTTTTCGCCGCCCAGATTCACTACATCAATCGTTGCCATAATTTCTTCTCAGTTACTGTCGGCTTGTCAGCTCTCAGCTTGTCGAGCCTGTTCTGAAGGCTAAAGCCCCTACATTTCTGGTCCTCGTTCGGCACGACTCAAGTCGTGCCCTGATACGAACCTGCCAATCGTCGCTATCGCTAGTTGCTAGTTACTAGCTACTTCTTCTTCGCCACCGCGCGCTTGGAAGCCTTCAACGGATCGACCGTGCCCGCGCCGCTGAATCCGCGACGCTCTCTGGGCGGCTTCTTCGCCTTGGTGATAATCACGTAAGCGTCCTTATGTCCCGGCACCGCGCCTTCGACCACGATCAGGTTCTCGTCTTTGTCGACGCCCAGCACGCGCAGGTTGCGGACCGTAACCCGCTCCACACCCATGTGTCCCGACATGCGCATGCCTTTGAAGACACGCGACGGGAATGCCGAGGAGCCGATCGAACCGGTGATCTGAAACATCGAACCGTGCGAGGCTGCGCCGCCAGCAAACTTGTGGCGCTTCACTACGCCCGCAAATCCGCGACCCTTGCTGGTGCCCGCCACGTCGACAAACTTTTCGCCTTCGAACATATCGACCAGGACTTTGTCGCCAACCTTGGTGCCGTCCTGGGTTTCGGGATCGATCACGATCGGCACCTCGCGCAGAAAGCGCATGCGGCGGCAGATCGTGCTTCGCGAAGTGGCCCTTCATCGGCTCGGTCAGACGCGACTGCTTCACGAACTCAACCAGACCGATCTGAGCGGCGTCGTAGCCGTCTTTCGTCACCGTCTTACGCTGTGTGACAACGCAGGGACCGGCCTGCAGCACCGTGACCGGGTGAACATCACCCTTGTCATCGAACAGCTGCGTCATGCCGACTTTTCTACCCAGAATTCCAGCTACTGCCATGTTTTTGTCCTCAACTCCGCTTCCTGATCCGTTCGTTTCCGACCGGGGACTTGTCGCCAACCCGGAAGCTTTGTTTATCACCAAGCTCTTAGCTATTAGCCTTTAGCTTTTAGCAAGCGCTCGGGTTTTCGGTTGCTAACAGCTAATTGCTAACAGCTAATAGCGGTTACTTATGTTCCTTGCCGAACGCCTTGATCTCCACGTCCACACCCGCCGGAAGCTCCAGCTTCATCAAGCGCATCGACGGTCTGCTGCGTGGGCTCGAGAATATCGAGCAGGCGCTTATGAGTGCGAATCTCAAACTGCTCACGCGACTTCTTGTCCACGTGGGGCGAACGCAGCACGGTGTACTTGTTCTTCACCGTGGGCAGCGGAATCGGTCCCGCAATCTGCGCCCCTGTGCGGCGAGCCGTGTCTACAATCTCGCCGGTGGACTGGTCAAGAATGCGATAGTCGTAAGCTTTCAGCCGGATGCGGATTCGTTCTTTGCCAATCACGTTAGTTTCTCTCAAAGATCTTTTTGTTAAGGCCCGCCTGCGTCGCCGCGTCAGGCCGTGCGGCGTGTGCCGCTGATTTCTGCCGAAGAGCTGCCGTCCCTACGGGACTCGGCTCTACTCGATTTGCCTACCCAGCGCTCAAGCGCTGGGCTAAACTCTTTCGCGCCTAGGGCGCTCGTCTCTGCCGACTACAACCGCAATGCCGAAAATCAGAGGTAATCGACCGAAGCTAATTGCCAAGCGCTAATCGCCAACTGCTGCCGTTCACTACGCAATAATTTCGCTGATGGTGCCGGCGCCTACGGTGCGTCCGCCTTCGCGGATTGCAAACCGCAAGCCCTTCTCCATCGCCACCGGCGTGATCAGCTCAATCTCCAGGCTCACGTTGTCGCCCGGCATCACCATCTCGGTGCCCGCCGGCAAGCGTCGCCACTCCCGTCACATCCGTCGTGCGGAAGTAGAACTGCGGCCGGTAGCCCTTGAAGAACGGTGTGTGCCGTCCGCCTTCATCCTTCGACAGCACGTAAACTTCGCCTTTGAACTTGGTGTGCGGCGTAATCGAGCCCGGCTTGGCCAGCACCATGCCGCGCTCCACGTCTTCCTTCGCCGTGCCGCGCAGCAGCAGGCCGGCATTGTCGCCCGCCATGCCTTCGTCCAGCTGCTTCTTGAACATTTCCACGCCGGTTACGACCGTCTTGCGGGTCTCGCGGAAGCCGACGATTTCTACTTCCTCGCCCACCTTCACCTTGCCACGCTCGATACGGCCCGTAACCACCGTGCCGCGTCCCTGAATCGAGAAGATGTCTTCAATCGGCATCAGGAACGGCTTGTCGATATCGCGCGCCGGCAGCGGCACGTTCTTGTCCACCGCCTCCATCAGCTCGTCGATCTTGGCTTCCCACTGCGCTTCGCCGTTCAGCGCGCCCAAGGCCGAGCCGCGAACCACCGGCAGATCGTCGCCCGGGAAGTTGTACTTGGTCAGCAACTCGCGTACTTCCATCTCCACCAGGTCGATCAGCTCAGGATCTTCCACCGCATCGCACTTGTTCAGGAACACCACCACGTAGGGCACGCCTACCTGGCGGGCCAGCAGCACGTGCTCCTTGGTCTGCGGCATCGGGTCCGTCGGTGGCGGCGACTACCAGGATGGCGCCATCCATCTGCGCCGCGCCGGTAATCATGTTCTTGATGTAGTCGGCGTGGCCGGGACAATCCACGTGCGCGTAGTGCCGGTTGGCCGTCTCGTACTCCACGTGCGCCGTGGCGATGGTGATGCCGCGCTCGCGCTCTTCCGGCGCGTTGTCGATCGAGTCGAACGAGCGGAACACGATCTTGGGATTGTGCTTCTGCAATACCTTGGTGATGGCCGCCGTCAACGTCGTCTTGCCATGATCGATGTGCCCGATCGTGCCTACGTTTACGTGCGGCTTGCTGCGGTCAAATTTCTCTTTCGCCATTGGAGCTCCGTATTTCTTTGCGGGGCTAAAGCCCCATCTTTTATTGCTGTTCTATCGGCACGACTAAAGTCGTGCCCTGATACAAACCATCGACGCGCCTGAAGCTCGCACTACCTCGGCACGGCTCAAACCATGCCCATCTTCAAACTCACTTCGTTCCAGCCGGACTTTTGCCCTGCACCTTGGCCACGATCTCTTCGGCTACCGCGCGCGGCGCTTCTTCGTAGCGCGAGAAGTGCATGCTGAAGGTCGCGCGGCCCTGGGTGTTCGAACGCATGTTGGTCGCATAACCAAACATCTCGGCCAGCGGAACCATCGCCTTGATCACCTGCGAACCTGCGCGATGCTCGAGCGCCTCGATGCGGCCGCGGCGGCTGCTCAGATCGCCAATGATGGTGCCCATGTATTCTTCGGGCACAACCACCTCGACCGACATCACCGGCTCCAGCAGAACCGGACTGGCCTTGCGCGCGGCTTCTTTGAACGCCATCGAACCGGCAATCTTGAAGGCCATTTCGTTGGAATCGACATCGTGATAGCTGCCGTCGTAGAGCGTGGCCTTCACGTCGACCATTTCGTAGCCGGCCAGAACGCCGCCTTCCATGGCTTCCTTGATGCCCTGATCCACCGGCTTGATGAATTCCTTGGGAATCACGCCGCCCACAACTTCATTGACGAATTCGTAGCCCTTGCCCGGCTCGTTCGGCTCCAGCCGAATGCGCACGTGACCGTACTGGCCGCTGCCGCCGGTCTGGCGAATGTACTTGCCTTCCGCCTTCGATTCCTTGCGGATGGTCTCGCGATACGCCACCTGCGGCTTGCCGACATTGGCCTGCACGTTGAACTCGCGCATCATGCGGTCAACCAGGATTTCCAGGTGGAGTTCGCCCATGCCTTCAATGATGGTCTGGCCGCTGTCGGGATCGGTGCTGACCCGGAAGGTAGGATCTTCCTGCGCCAGCTTGCCCAGCGCGATGCCCATCTTTTCCTGATCGCTCTTGGTCTTAGGCTCGACTGCAACCGCAATGACCGGCGCCGGGAACTCGATCGACTCCAGGATGATGGGATGGTTCTCGTCGCAAATGGTGTCGCCGGTGGTGATGTGCTTCAAGCCGACGCAGGCGCAGATGTCGCCCGCATAAATCTCGGTGATGTCTTCGCGCTTGTTGGCGTGCATCTTCAGCAGGCGGCCAATGCGCTCGGAGCGCGAACGCCCGCTGATATGAACGCTGTCGCCCTGCTTGAGTTGACCCGAGTACACGCGGATGAAGGTGAGCTGTCCGACGAACGGATCGCTCATGATCTTGAAGGCCAGCGCCGCAAACGGGGCATCGTCTTTCGGCAGGCCGGATTTCTTCGGCGCCGGTGTCGGGATTTTTGCCCACGACCGGCTGGAACATCAAGCGGCGAAGGCAGATAGTCGATGACGGCGTCGAGCAGTGGCTGCACGCCCTTGTTCTTGAAGGCGGTCCCGCAGATCACCGGGAAAACCTTCATCTTCAAAGTCGCCCGGCGCAACGCAGCCTTCAGTTCGGCCTCGCCAATGGTTTCGCCTTCGATGTACTTATGCATCAGCTCGTCCTGATCGTCGTTTTCAACGACGGTTTCGACGAGAATCTGATGGTAGGCCTGCGCCTTCTTCTTCAACTCTTCGGGAATCTCTTCGACCTCATACTCGGCGCCCATGCTTTCGTCGTTCCACACGATCGCCTTCATGGCCATCAGGTCGATGACGCCCTTAAACTTTTCTTCCTGTCCAATCGGCAACTGAATCGCTACCGGACGCGCATTGAGGCGCTTGCGGATGGTGTCGACGGCATGCTCAAAGTCGGCGCCCATCTTGTCCATCTTGTTGATGAAGCAAATGCGCGGGACCCCGTACTTATCGGCCTGCCGCCAAACGGTTTCCGATTGCGGCTCGACGCCATGCACGGCATCGAACACGGCGCAGGCGCCATCCAGCACGCGCAGCGAACGCTCCACCTCGGCGGTGAAGTCGACGTGGCCGGGGGTGTCGATGATATTGATGCGAACGTCTTTCCAGAAACAGGTGGTAGCGGCCGAGGTGATGGTGATGCCGCGCTCCTGCTCCTGCGCCATCCAGTCCATCGTCGCCGTGCCTTCATGGACCTCACCGATGCGGTGCGTGCGTCCTGTATAGAACAGGATGCGCTCCGTCGTGGTGGTCTTACCGGCATCGATGTGGGCCATGATGCCGATATTTCTGCAACGATCTAATGGAACCTGTCTGGGCACGATCTTTTCCGTTTCTTGCTATGGCGACCGAGGTCGCGTTGTTTCTGTTCCGCCCCTGAAGGGGCCCTATCTCAATCCCGCGTCAACGCGGCGCTAAAGCGCCGCTCTTCCACCGGGGCCTGCTCCGCCCACATCTACCAGCGGTAATGCGCGAAGGCCTTGTTGGCCTCGGCCATGCGGTGTACGTCTTCCTTCTTCTTGATAGCCGCGCCTTTGCCGTTGGCGGCATCGAGCAACTCGTTCGCCAGCTTGTCGATCATGCCCTTCTCGCCGCGTCCCCGGCTGTAGGTCAGGATCCAGCGAATCGCCAGCGAGGTGCGGCGATCGGCGTTGACTTCGACCGGAACCTGGTAGTTGGCGCCACCTACGCGGCGGGTCTTCACTTCCAGCACCGGCTTGGCGTTCTCCACGGCCTTCTTGAACAGCTTGATGGCCTCGTCGCCACCTTTGTCTTCCAGCTTTTTCATGGCGCTGTAGAAGATGCCCTGGGCGGTCGACTTCTTGCCGTCCCACATCATGGAGTTCACAAACTTGTTGACCAGCGTGGACTGGTAGACCGGGTCGGCCAGCGGCTCACGCTTCGCGATATGTCCTTTTCTCGGCATAAATCCTCGACTACGCTTTCGGCCGCTTGGCTCCGTACTTGGAGCGGCTCTGCTTGCGATTGGCGACACCGACGGAATCCAGCGTGCCACGCACCACGTGATAGCGAACGCCCGGCAAGTCTTTCACACGGCCGCCGCGGATCAGCACAATCGAGTGCTCCTGCAGGTTGTGGCCGACACCGGGAATATAAGTCGTCACCTCGATACCATTGGTCAGCCGCACGCGGGCGACTTTGCGCAGCGCGGAATTCGGCTTCTTCGGCGTCTGGGTGTAAACGCGGGTGCAGACGCCACGCTTCTGCGGGCAGGACTGCAGCGCCGGACTGGCCGTCTTGTAATTCGGCGCCGTGCGGCCCTTGCGCACCAGTTGATTAAAAGTAGGCACTCTGTGCAGCTCCTTATTCTTCAGGCCGGCACTTGGACCGGCATAGCTCGCAAACAAAATCTATGGCGGCGGCAGGCCGCAATTTCGCACCGCTGCCGGCAGCACCTTGCGGGGTGATTGCCGCGGCACGATCCATATCCCAATTTTGGGACTGGGCAGCCGCTTTCGCGTGACCCGTTGGTCAGTTGCCCATGCTTCCCCGCACGCACAGCGCGAGGAATATTGGTTTCCGCTCAGGTTAGGCATCCGACGGTGGCGCCGTGGTCGTTCCGCAAACCAGCCTTGCGGCGGTTGCGGAGATCGGGAACGAGGGCGCTCCGTTTCGTTGCCTCGGTCTGCATACCCACTGGAAAGCTCCAGCGGAAGCGCAGACACGTTTCAGCGAGGATCCTGCAATTTCAATTCTACAGGATAGAGAGCAAAACAGCACAGCCAGAACACTACAGGCAGGCCAAAGTTGACTCGCAGAACCTTTCCAATATAGCAAGCAGGTGGGCCGCCGTCAACTGGTTGCGCGTGACGGCGGCAGTGTAACTCGAGACTCGACATTTCCGGTCTCCGTCCTCAAACATCTTGAATCCTTGCCACGCAGCGCTCAGCGATGCCAAGTGCCAACACACGCAAGCACGCCGAGATTAAAATTCCTTGTGCAGATCATGGCGAACAATCCACCAGAAGCTAAACAGCACCGCTCCACATGAGCCGAACAAACGCCAAACCACGAGAGCTAGTGTTCTTGCCAAACGATGCGTTTCATGCTGCCCCCAGTTCAATCGGCCGGGCCGGCAAAGAGAATGAGATTTCCATCGGGATCCATAACAATGAAGGTTCGAGCGCCCCAAGGCTCGTTCTTCAGGGTTTGATGAAAGCGCACTCCTGCGTGCCTGGTAGCTCAAGAAGAGTTGTTTGATCTCATCTGTGGTACCGACGGTGAGGGAAGCCGAGAGCAGATGCTCGCGCTCCCGAATATCGCCAAGGAACACGGGTTCGCCCACCACTCTCAAGGCAAGCCGCGCCTGGTCGCAAGTGACCTGTGCGTAGTAGGGCGGATCGCCATAGAGGAAGTCGACCGAGAAGCCGAGCTTGTGGGTGTAGAAATCGCACGATGCCTGGATGTCGGCGACGAACAGTTGCGCGGCGGTTGAAGTGAGAACAGGGCGTGGTGCAGGGTGTTCGGTTCTACTGGTCATGACATGGGCTCCTGATTTGAGCGCCTGCCATCCCTCGAAACCCATCTGCCGAGCCACCAGCTCCTGTGCATCGGCGAGCTTGAAATTCGCCTCCAGTATCTGCTCGTCGCTGAAGTGGCGAAACCGGGGCAATGCAGCCCTGATTTGGGGTGCGACCGGATAATACCGTTCCCGGTGCCAACGCAGATATTGTTTGGCTTGCTTCCTGAGGTTTTCGATGTTCGGCATAGGCGCAACTAACGTTTATGTGTAGGCGGGCGTTGCCCTTTCGCTTATGCACCGATGCGCCCTACGCCGCAGCAAAATACTGCCTCGGCAGAGTGCCTTTGTCAACAGACACGATTACCCGCGTGACCCAACCGGCCTCGTCGGGCGCACCGCACTCTGACAGAACTACTGACCAACGACGAATAAGTGTCCGTCGTTCTGGCTATAGATTTTCCCATCATCTCCGATGGACAACGGCGTATAGGCCGCGTTAGTGGCTTGCTTGAGGAAGATCTTCTGCAAGGGCACGGTGAACACGCCGTGATGCCCCTGGGGCACCGAGTAGATGCTGCCATCCTCGCTGGTGACGTAAACCACGCCGTTACTGTCGATGGTCGGTGCATTGACGCACCACTCATATCCGTTGGGATGCTGCTGATCGATGGTGGTGTTCTGGAACGACCATTCCACATTGAGATTGGCATCGAGCTGGGTAATGTAATACGGCCCGGGAGGCACGGTGTAGCAAACCGGATTGGAATAGTCGAAACAGTACGCGGCCGAATCGTAGTGATTGTCCTTGATCACGATGGAAAACGTGCCGTCGTGGGGATAGACCGCTGCGGTGGAATCCCAGCCGAAGCTGTAGGAGTTGACATAGTTCCCTTGTGCGTCGAAGTGGAGCAGATGTCCGCGGCTGAAGTTGTAAGCGTCGACCACACCGAAAAGGATCGAGCCATCGGGAAGCACGGTCGGCGTAGATGAGGCTAGATCGGAGACGATGCCCGCGCCCTTGGCATTGGTCGTGGGGTCAACTCCGACCGCAGTACCATAGCGGCAGGAGTTGGGCAGATTATCGACGCCTTGCGGCGCAATGGGCAGGATAACGCCGCAACCATCGGTCAGGCGGAGTTGCAGCGACTGCGCCCATTTCGGGGTGAGATCGGGATTGACTGCGATCAGGTAAGCAACCTGATCGTCAAAGTGGGCGACGCTGGCGGTGTAGACAGTTCCATCGGGAGCCACCGCTGGACCAATGTTTAATCCCGGCCGCTGCGAGCCGCAGAGGAAGGTTGGGGGGCTGGCAATTCCCGGCGGCGGCCAGGGTAGCAGCGAATAGGCGTTCGGAAGATCATAAAATCCGCCCAGGCAGTTGGTACTGTTTCCCGGCGGCGCGTTCGGCACCAGGGTCGCGTAGGTCACGGTCGCGGTTGAATCGCCGGGCGTAACCTTCACCAGCCAGGAATTGGTCACGTCATTTTGCTGCCACGGATTGCCATTGGTATTCAGCTCGATGACGTTGTAATAGATGTTGCCGCTGTCGTCGGCAGTCAGCGGACCGGCAACGAAGGTATTGGTGGCATCGATGGGTTTGCCGGCGAAAGTTTTTCCGGCGAAGGGATTGATCGCTACACCCTGGCCGGTCGTCTCGTTCACTTTCCAGATGGTGCCTGCTGCTCCCGGAACATAGACGCTGCCATTGGCCAAAGCGGGATGAAAGACCGGCTCCCAGGCTTCGAGTCCTACATATCCGGCGTATAAATTTGTGTCGTTAGGCTCCGGCTTCCAATCGGTGTTGAAGGTCCAGATGATGACCGGAGAACCCTGTTCCCAGTCACGCCGCACCACTGACCATTGCAACTGATTCCATGCATTGGGGCCGCATTCCACTCCGTACAGCCAGGCGGCGACCCAGGGACACGTGGGATAGGTTCCGCTCTTCTGCACCATGAAGAAGCTATTGCCGTCGACCAGCGTCGCCTGGTAGTGCGCGGTCAGCACGCTGGCGCCGTAAAGCGGAAAATTCTCGGCCTGCTCCAGGGTGGTGAAGGGATCGTAGACAATGTCGGCGATCTTTTCGTTTAGCGGCTGGCCGGCAATGTCAACCATGCCGGTGTGCTGCGGGTTCCGGCCCCATTGCGACCAGAAGGGCTGATCGCTCGCGGAGCTGTTGAGCGGGAAAATCGTAATTGCGATCAGAAAAAGAATGGTAGCAGCGAGTAGGCGATTCATGGTTACCTCCAGGGAAGGACGCGCGAGGCGCAACGAGGCGGCGCAGATTGTAGCATGATTTTGTAAGGGCGAATCAGCTCTTTGTGATGGGCTGCAGACTATCGCTGATCGGCGGGAGGCAGTCCCTGGGCGGAAGGGTCTGCCACAGGCGTATACCGGCAGTGGGCAATGACTCGAAAATCCTGTAACCTCATGTCTACAATAGGAAACCTATGCGAACACGAACGCTGGGAGCGGTTCTGCTGTTGGTCGTAGTTATGTGCGGTTGTAAGGAGAGAAGAAACGCTGTCGTCATTTTGAATGAGCAATGGAGCGTGAATCAGGCCGTGTCCGATTGCCAGACGCTGGCGCGGCAGGAGGGTCCGAAGTGTACAGCCGATCCCAGGATCGCAATCCGGGATTCGGATGCGCAGCTGGCGAATGCTTTCGAAAGGGAACCGGAGTGCAACGGGCTAACCCTGCTCACGCTGAACGTTTCTGATCATCAACGGCCTTTGAACTCCCGGCGTAATTGGTGGTTGTTTCTTGAACTCAACCCTACGCCGATCTCCGACGAACTGAAGTTTACCGTATCGCGCAGCGACGATCCCGGCGCGCCCGGCGGGCTGACCGGCCAGGGGAAGATGGCCACGATAGCCAAGGACGCGTGCGATTTTGTTCGCGGTGGCAGAGGTGGGCGATAGAACTGGCGCGCCCCGGATGCACAACTCCCCGGCGCCAGGTGGGTTTCATCCTTGTGTATTGGCAGCCGAGTATTGCGCCGGTTACGTCGCCAGGCTTGCTTGCCGAAAGCAGCAAGTAGCCTCTACACTTAGGGCTTTCCTTCAGAAATCATTTCGGTTTTGCACGTCCGTCGGCACTGTGGCCCGGCGGGGAGGTTACATGCAGCGGGTTTCGGCGGTCCCTGTTTTAGCTGCCATCGCAGCGTTTCTTGGTCTTTCCTTTCTGGTGGCCTGCGGTGGTGGTAGCAGCGCGAACACTACGGTTTCCCAGCTGGTTTTATCTCCTACCACCTTTTCTATGAATCAAGGGGCCGTGAGCACTCTGGCGGTTAGTGCCGAGAACTCCGCGGGCACCATCGTTCCTGCGGACATCACGTTCAGCAGCAGTAATAGCAACGTCGCCACCGTCTCCACCGGCGGACTGATTTGCGCCGGACAGTGGGACTCCGTCTTCGTCAATTGCACTCCCAACCCTGGAACGCCCGGAGTAGGGCAAGTCACCATCACGGCGGCGTCGGGCAGCATTACCGCTACGGCCACGGTGTACGTACATGAGCAGGTGGATCAAGTTCAGACGGTGCTGGGAAGTGGCTGCACCAGCATGGGTCAGGCGGTGAATATTTCAGGACGGGCTTTCAGCACTACGGCGCCTGGCTGCTCGCCGGCGGCTCCATGCAACATTACTTCCACCGTAGGGCCGTTCGCATTCGGCTCCAACGATACGAGCATCGTTGCCAGCTCATCGGGAATCGTGGCGACTTACAATTCGGCGACGAACACACCAATCTATTCTTCGGGTGGAACCATCAGCGGTTCCACAGGACAAACCTGCAATTTGTCGAACTTCAACGGGCTTACTGGCGCCACAGGCACGGTAGCTTTGACCAGTTCGAATACGATTGCCACCGGAACCCATCTGAACATCACCGCGTCGGGCTCCGGCGGAAGCACGCCGCCGACGACGGCCACGCTGAGCAACGGCACGGCCACTTGCAGCGGTACGGCCAACGTTGTTACCTCGTTAACTAACGGCGTGCTGACGGCTGGCACTCCCGGGATGACGACTGTCTTCGCCAGCGTGTCAGGGGTAAATAGTGTGGGTACGCCTTATTTAACCTGTCCGGTGGCTAGCATTATGGTGACCAATGCAAACAGCGGCCAAACTTCTTTCACGCTGAATCCTACCGCTACGCAAGGGCTGACCGCCGACGTTTACGACACCAACGGCCAGTACATCACCCCGACCATTACCTGGGGTTCGTCGTCGCCCGCCGCTGCGACAGTTGCGGCCACGGGATCGGCGAGTAATCCGGGAACCATCACTGCCGTGGCCGCCGGAACCGCATACATCACCGCATCCTGCAGTTACCCGGATTGCAACCGGTTTGTTCCCGCCCAATACAGCCAGAATGTAGTCACGGCGACGGTGACCGGATCGACTTCGACCAGCGTGTATGCGGCCAGCACCCATTCGTTGATGTTGGTGCCGTTCAATATTTCGAGCGATAGCCCAGGTACTGCCATCACCTTGCCGGCTTATCCGAACTCTATCGTTGCCGATCCGGCCGGGCTCGCTGTTTACCTGGGATCGAGCACCGGTTTGATGGCGGTCAATATCGCCGCAGGCACGGTGACAACTTATGCCGTCAACGGAACCATCGTGGCTATCTCGCCGGATGGCCAGTACATGCTGATTTCCGATCCTGCCGGCGCCGTGCGCTACTTCGACATTGCGACCGGTTCGCTCGTCAGCAGCGAGCCGGGATACCTCACCAACTCGTCAGCCTACACGCCCGACAGTAAATTTAATGAGTGGATTACCGGAACTAATATTGCCGTGGGCTTGCAGACAGCGTTTTCGGGATTGGTGCCATTAGGCTACACAGCGAGCGCGCTGGATATCAGCGCGCAGGGTGGCCTGACCTACCTCACCAGCGCCAGTGGACGGGAAATCAACATTCTCTCGACGTGCAACCAGGCGCAGAATCAGACTCTGACCGCCAATGCACCTACCCTGATCGCCAAACTGCCGAACGGCACAGGAGCCGTCGCTGCCGACCCACCTGCCATCGACGTAGTCTCGACACCTTCCACTTACAGCTCAGGCTGCCCGGTCACGACCCAGAGTACGATTGCCACCTACGACCTGGGTGCAGGCAGCTTTACCGCACAACAGATCTTCGTCAGCACCGACAGCACTCGCGCCTGGGTGATTACAAATCTGCCGCAGATACTGACCTTCGACTTGCCGACTTTGACGCCAACCGCGATTGCCTTAGCCGGCAGTCCCACGCCTTACAACGGCGGAATCACACTCGATGGAAACCACGTGTACGTTGGCACCAGCGATGGCACCGTGCACCGTATCGATACGTCTGTCTTGGCCGACATTGCGCAGGTCGCCGTCAATCTAAAGGATGCCAACGGCAACGTCACGGTACCCAACCTGGTGTCGGTGGTGCCGTAAAGTCAGTGTGGATCTTCTAGTTTGCGTCGTCGAGTGGGGAGCTGAGGAAGTATCAGCGACGACGATCAAATCTCACCCTGCGAGGGCTTCTAGAGACTCTTTCTAGATCGCTCTGACTCGCGTTTCCGACTGGCGCCGGCTTATTTCTTCTCCCCCAGTTCGCGCGCCACGCTGTCGAGCACGCCGTTGATAAACTGCACCGACTCAGGAGTGGAAAAACGGCGGGCGATCTCCAGCGCTTCGTTGATGATCACCGGCCGCGGAGTGTCGGGAAATCCCAGGAACTCGCCGACTCCGGCACGCAGTAGATTGCGATCGACGGCTGCCATGCGATCCATCCGCCAGTGCTCGGCGTTGCGTTCGATCAACTGATCGATCTCTTCCCGGCGCTCGCAGGCCACGCGAAATAGTTCGTCAGAAAACTCGCGCACTTTTTCGTCCAGGTCCTGGCGCTCGCTCCAGAAGGTTTTTCGGACTTGCTCCAAATCTTGATGTCCCATATCGAGCTGGAAGAGCATCTGCAACGCCAATTCACGAGATTTGCGACGCGTGCCCGCTTTGCTCATCGCTCTTCACCTTTGGCAGCCGCGGCCGGCACCGTTTTGTCGTCCCCAGCGGAGCGCAGGGCTTGGTCATCCGGAGCCGAGTCGAATTTATTTTTGTCATCCCGAGCGGAGCGCAGCGCAGCCGAGGGATCTGCGGTTCCTGCCTTTCGGCTAGACCGTCGCTTCTTCGGTATCGCCTGTCGCAGACATGCCATCTCAACAGCCGCTAAACCCGCCTCGAAACCCTTGTTGCCTGCCTTCAATCCCGCACGATCGATGGCTTGCTGCAAAGTGTCGCAAGTCAAGACGGCGAAGGCGTGCGGAATTCCAGTGTCTTGTGCTGACTGTCCGACGCCGCGGGTCGCTTCGTTGGCGATGACTTCATAGTGCAGAGTATCGCCACGCAGCAGGCATCCGATGCAGACGATCGCCTGATAGCGCCCGGTTTCGGCAAGCTGTCTGGCTGCCGCAGGAATTTCGAACGCTCCTGGCACATGCACGATGGCCATGGCGTCCGGCTTAGCGCCGCATTGCCGAATGGCCTGCAGCGCGCCGTCGAGCAGACGCTCGGTGATGAACGAATTGAACCGGCTGACCACCAGGGCAAAGCTTTTGCCGCGCGCGTCGAGCTTGCCTTCCAGGCCACGGTCCTCGCCGGGCTTCTTGGCGTGGCTCAGAAAGCCAATCCGCAAGCCGCCGACTTCAACTTCAAACAAGCGCGCGCCATAAGGCGTGTCGTGAATCTCGCGCTGAATCGTGACGCTCTTTTTTTTCGGGGGTGCCCCATCCTTGTCCGTCGCGGGTGCCCCATCCTCGTCGCCCGTGTTTGGCGACAGGGTGGGAACCGGTGTCGTCAGGGTAGGAGCTAGTTTCTTGACGATCTCGTAGGCCGCGTCAACGTCGGAAACTTCGACGGTGGCATCCACGCTAGGCGCGTCAGTCGCGGCGATGAACTCGATGCCTCCGCTGGGAGCCAGCATCTCGATGCCGTGGCTGCCGCTCTCATGCCGCTCGTTGCCGGGACCAAAGCCGAGCGCGTGGAAAAAGTCGAGCGCAGGCTGCAAGTCAGGCAGAGATTTCCCCAGCACGCGCGGAAAGACAATGGAACGGATCATGGTTTCAATTGTAACGGTAGTTGGCAGTCAGTAATCGGCAGCCAGCAGTTAGCATTCGGCGGGTTGCTTGCGAGATGGCGATGTCACGACAGTAATCGCAGCTTGTTGCTGGAACTGGACTAGTTGTGAGCTGCCGACCGCTCGCGAGTCTTCACATTCGATTTGGAAAACAGCTCTAGGTAGAATGGCCTCGCGTCGATACAGAATTACCGTTGACGCGAGGCCATCAGAATCTACGTGAGATCGCCGCTGTTCGCCTATGGCGTACGGATAAAACCATGTTCCTTGACCGCCGAGTCGAAATAGATACCAACGATGACACCGCCGGGATTTATCCCAGATGCATCCGAGAAGGCGACAGTTCCGGGAGGATCGAACGACGTGAAGGTGCCATTGTCCAGTAGAAAAGAGTGGGTGACACCTGCGGTATCGGTATATGCCCCTACGATGGCGCCTGAGGGGTTATTCCCGCCAGCGAAAGTAAAGACGGAGCCGGGAAAATCAATCGTAGTAAACGTCCCGTGGTAATACAGATATCCGTGGGTGACTCCGCCACTATCGGTGTAAGCCCCGACCACCGCGCCGGACGGATTAACCGTGCTGGCCTGACTGCTGACTGCGCCGGGGGGATCGAAGCTGGTGAATCCGCCATGCTTGGACACAGTAAAACTGTGGTTGGTGGAAGCGTTGCCGGTAGTACCGCAGGCGGGGTCGGAGCAGGAAAATCCCGACATTTCACCCGAAGGGATTGAGGCCCGAAAGCGTAGTTCCGTTCGCGCCCGGGAAGTTCACGATGGTGTATTGTCCCCCGTCAAGAACGAAACCGTGGCTGACGCCGCCAGCATCGTTGTAGCCGCCTACGATCGTTCCCTGCGGACTGATGAAGTTCGGGGTGGTTAACGTGGAGCCCGGCGGGTCGAACGATGCCGCGACGCCGTGCTTCGTCAACGTGAAACCATGGATGACACCGGCCGAGTCTGTCCAGCTACCGACGCTTGTGCCTTGTGGACTGGGACCGCCATTCAGCGTGGTGGCAGTCGCGCCAGGGTAGTCGTAGGTGGTATAGCTCTGCGCCCACGCGATTGAAAGGGTTGCAAATGCAACGCTGATTGCACCAATGGCCAAGAACCGAAATACCTTGTTCATGGAATTATCCTCCAGGTTTTCGTATTGAGGTTTGGGGCCGAGAACACTAACGGGTAATGGCCACCCGCTTCAGATGTGCCATCGAGACTCCGCGGAGCGTTTGGTTGGGTTGTGATTTTAGCGACGGACTAGCGAGATGGTCGCGATTCTACACCCGTCTTAGCCACTGACCACGCGAGTCACCTGGTTATGGTCTGGAACGCCACTGGCGGGGTGCGAAGTGCTGGAAAAATGCTGGGATCGCTATCTCATATCCACAACATTTGAAACCTCTGCCAAGCGTCACGGACAATTCACCCGGTTCTGAGTGAACCGGGCTGTTCACGACAGTGCGTCCGCTGCTTGATCAGACTGACACCGATCCGAATTAATTCTTAAGAGCATGATGGCGAGTGTTTTGGGTTTCAGGTCGGCGAGCTTTTTCAAGTTCTGCGCACTGAGTGGTGCGTAGGACACATACTCCGCGAGAATGCCCGCCTGATATTCCTTCAGCGCCTGATGCGAGCGGCCTACGACAACGGCAGAGGTGAGCGGCTCGACGTGCGTCCGAAGTTTTTCCTTTGGGGTTATCGTGTTCACGAGACAGATAGCCCACGTATCTGACTGGCCCGCCCCCGGTCAGGTCCGGTATATACATTCTTTCGACGCTTCCAGGTCAGTTTTTGTAAACAGGCGACAGGCGGGTTTGCCAAGTGCTGACGGCACACTGACAACAGACAACTGATCACTTTCCCTTGAACACCGCCGGCCGCTTCTCCAGAAACGCTTTCGTGCCCTCGTTCTTGTCTTCGGTGGAGCAGCAGACGCCGAACAGCGTGGCCTCCAGGAACAAGCCGTCGGCCAGCGTCATATCGAGTCCGTGATTCACCGCTTCCATGGCGTACTGAATGGCCAGCGGAGCGTTAGCGATGATCTTGGCCGCAATGGCTTCGGCGCGCGGAATCAGCTCGGCGGCGGGAACAACTTCGTTCACCAACCCGATGCGATGCGCTTCCTGCGCCGTGATCATCTCGCCGGCCAGAACCAGCTGCATCGCGATGCCTTTGCCCACCAGTCGCGGCAGGCGTTGCGTGCCGCCGTAGCCGGGGATGAGGCCCAGCTTCACTTCTGGCTGGCCGAGCTTGGCGTTCTCGCTGGCCAGACGCATGGTGCAGGCCATCGCCAGTTCGCAGCCGCCGCCTAGAGCGAATCCGTTGATGCAGGCGATCACTGGCTTGCCGAGATTCTCGATGGCGTCGATGATCGCCTGGCCCTGGTGCGTGTATTCCTTGGCCGAGACCGGCGTGTGCTGCGACAGCTCGCCGATGTCGGCGCCGGCCACGAAGGCCTTCTCGCCCGCGCCAGTGAGGATGACGACGCGCACGTCGGCATCCTGTTTGGCGTCGGCGAACGCCTGCTTGATCTCCTGCATGGTGGCCATGTTCAGCGCGTTGAGCACCTTGGGCCGGTCAATGGTGATGTAGGCGATGTGGTTTTTCTGTTTCGGATTTAATGTTCTGGAATGAGGTCATGAATGTGTCTCTCGGCTTGCCGGAAATTTGGTCGATAGTTGTGTTGCCCTAGAGCTCTGTCGTCCTACGGGACTCGGATCAACTTGCCACTTACCCCGGACTCCGCCTGCGGCTGCGCCCTGGGCTAAGCTGTTTCGCGCCTACGGCGCTTGGTTTTCGAAATTAGTACCCACCGCCGACGCACAATTCTTGTCATTCACACAGACGCTGAAGCGCAGGGGCGATCTTACACATTCCCACTAAGTGGGACTATCCCTTCCCTGCTCCGGCGACTGTCACAGCACGCGTCGCAGTTGCTAACGGCTGATTACCAAGTGCTTAAAGACTTGGCGCTCGTTCGCCTACACAAACTTTCCCGGCACCGGATTCTTCGGGTCGGCGTAATCGTAAAAGCCCTTGCCCGACTTGCGGCCGTACCAGCCGGCCAGCACCAGGCGTCTCAGCAGAGCGGGCGAGGCGAAGCGGCGCTCCTTGAACTCGTCGTACATAACGTTGGTGATGTAGTAGGTGGTATCGAGCCCGACGAAGTCCAGCAGCGTAAACGGGCCCATGGGATAGCCGCAGCCCAGCTTCATGGCTTCGTCGATGTCGGTAATCGAGCCCACGCCTTCTTCATACGCACGAATCGCATCGAGCAGGTACGGCACCAGCAGGCGGTTGACGATGAAACCGGTCTTGTCGACGGTGCGCACCGGAACCTTGCCCAGCTTCTTGCCGAACTCGACCGCCGAGTCGTAGACATCGGGAGCGGTGGCGATGGTCTTCACTACTTCCACCAGCTTCATCATGGGCACCGGATTAAAGAAGTGCAGGCCGATGAAGCGCTCGGGGCGCTGGGTCGCGGCCATCAGCTCGGTGACCGAGATGGACGAGGTATTGGTAGCGAAGATGGCGTCTTTCTTGACGATGGCGTCGAGCTCGCCGTAAGTCTTGCGCTTCATCTCGACGTTCTCGATGATGGCCTCAATCACGATGTCGCAATCGGCAAGGTCCTGCATTTTGGTCGTGCCTTTCAAACGTGACTGCGCGGCCGCCTTCTGCTCGGCAGTGATGCCGCCCTTTTCCGGACCGCGCTCCACCATGCGAGAAAGCGATTTCTCGATTCCGGCGAAACCCTTGTCGAGAAATTTCTGCTCCTGTTCCAGCACGACTACATCGCAACCAGCAGTGGCCGCGACCTGCGCGATGCCCGAGCCCATCAGCCCACAACCCAGAACTCCAACTTTCTTAATATCCATGTATGCGTTTTCCTTTAGTCGTTTGAATATTTTGTGCAGGGGCTAAAGCCCTGAAGTATTACGCTTCGCTGCGGCACGAATAAACTCGTGCCCTGACACAAACCTATGCGGCGCCGCTTTGGTAGACAGAGTCCGGTTCCTGACACGAAACATGATGGGGCACTCTTTTGCTGTCAAGGCACGGCTCTTAGACGAATAATTTATGGCCCGAGACAAAACCAGTTCCGGCGCTGCCCGTTTGCGCCATGGTCTTGTGTCAGGGCACGGCTTTAGCCGGGCCATTCAGATTCGCCACAGACCGGGCTTTAGCCCCTGCCACTTTTTGTTTCGCCAAATATGCAAAACAAAATAGAACCTCTTCCGGCGAATTGGCCAACCCTTTCCTCACCGGATTCTGCGCAATGTAATCCCGATGGCGTAAGAAGCTGTCCTCGTCTTCGATCCGCACATCCGAAAATCCCCGCTGCCAAACCTCTCCGGCATACCCGAATTCCTTCTTCAATCGATAAGAGAATCCGCCCTTCATCAGCTGCACCGCCTTTTCCACCGACATATCCTCGCCGACGGTTATCAGCAGATGCACATGATTGGGCATCACAACGAAGTCGTGAACTTGGAATTTTTTGGCTGCCACGTACGAACGTAGCACGTCAATGAACAGCGCTGCATTTCGTTCGGACTGTAATAACGCTCGTCCCATACTTGTCTTCGTGGTGACAAAGAATGTGCGGGCGCGGAGAATGTCGCCGGACCTCGCATTGCGAAAAGGTTTGGCCATAGACAGAGGCTAAAGCCCCGAGCTATTGGGGTTCATTGCGGCACGAGTAAACTCGTGCCCTGACACAATCCAGTTTCAGCGCGAACAGATTCGTGCCCCGACACAATCCAGTTTCAGCGCGAACAGATTCGTGCCCCGACACAATCCAGTTTCGGCGCGACGAGATTCGTGCGCTGACACAATCCAGCTTTCGGCACGACTGGATTCGTGCCCTGACACAATCCGGTTTCGGCACGGCTAGATTCGTGGCCTGACGCAATCCAGTTTCGGCACGACTAGATTCGTGCGCTGACGCAGTCCAGTTTCGGCACCGCTAGACCGAGATCTCATGCACGAAAAGCTCTATTCCCCTTTGCCCAGCGCCAGCGTGATCAGCGTCTTCTGCTCCAACTCGTGCGCCTTGTGGGAGCCGGTTGCCGGAGTGGAATTGGCAGTGCGCTTGATGCTGCGCATCTTGGAGCCAAGAATTTTCTTCAGCCGCGGCGCGACGAACGACAGCGCCCCCATATTCGCCGGCTCTTCCTGCACCCAGATAAATTCCGTAGCGTTCTTGTAGCGGCCCAGGACATCCATCAAGTCCGTCTCGGGGAACGGATACAGTTGCTCCAGCGAAACGATCGCGGGACCCGACATCTTCTGCTTGCGTGCGTTCCACGCGCAATTCCTGGCCAATCTTGCCGGTGCAGAGCAACACCCGCTTGGCTTCCAACGCGGATTCATCGGGAATCACATTCTGGAAGCGTGGGCGCTCCAGTTCGGTGATCGGCGACAGCGCTTCGGGATGGCGCAACATGCTCTTCGGCGTGAAGCAGATCAGCGGCTTGCGCCATTTGCGCAACACCTGCCGGCGCAGCAGATGGAAATATTGCCCCGCGGTGGAAGGCTGGCAGACCTGCATATTGTCGCGCGCACAGAGCTGCAGATAGCGCTCGATGCGTCCGCTGGAATGCTCCGGACCCTGACCTTCATGACCGTGGGGCAACAACAGCACCAGTCCAGTCAGCAGATCCCACTTGTCCTCGCCAGAGACAATGAATTGGTCGATGATGATTTGCGCACCATTGGCGAAGTCGCCGAACTGCGCTTCCCAGGCCACCAGCGCCTCGGGATAGTCACGGGTAAAACCGTACTCGAAGCCCAACACCGCGGCTTCCGATAATTCAGAGTTGTAGATTTCGACGCGCGCCTGTCCCGGAGCCAGATGGCACAGCGGGACATATTCTTTCTCGTCGATGATGTCGATCAGCACGGAATGCCGCTGATTGAAGGTTCCGCGCCGGGTGTCCTGTCCGCTGAAGCGAATCGGCACGCCTTCCAGCGCCAGCGATCCTAGCGCAAGGGCCTCAGCCATGCCGAAATCCAGAGGACGCTTGCCGTACCCCATTTCGCGGCGCTGCTCCAGCAACTTTTGCACTTTGGGATGGATATGAAAATCTTCGGGATACTTCACCAGGCCGTCGGTGATTTCCTGCAACCGTGCAGCCGGCACTCCGGTGTCGACTTCGAAATCAGGCCAATACGAACCACCGTAATAAGGCGCCCAATAGCTTGGGAGCTGCCGCATTGGCGGCTTCTTGACCATGCTCTTGCCGGCCTTCTCGGCGGCGTCCAGCTCGGCCTGGAACTTCTCGACGTAGGGTTGCGGATCGAGGCCGACGTTCTTGGCGTAGATCTGGTAGAGCACCGGATGGTCTTTGATCTTGCGGTACAGAATCGGCTGGGTGATGGTCGGGATCGTCGACTTCCGAATGGCCGTGGCGGCGGAATCCGATCAGATCGACCAATACATCGGTACCGAATTCGTAGCGATATTCCAGCGCCATGTCGGCCGGCGCGCACCACCGCATCCACGTCTTCTCCGTTGACATGGAAAATCGGAATGGGCAGCCGCTTGGCCAGATCGGAAGAGAAGCGGCTGGAATAGGCATCGCTGGGATTGGTGGTAAAGCCGATAAGATTGTTGACGATGATGTGGACCGTCCCGCCAACGTTGTAGCCGCGCAGGTTCGCCAGATTCAGCGTTTCGGCAGTAATACCCTGCCCGGCGAAGGCAGCGTCGCCGTGCATCAGGATGGGCAGGACCTTGGCTTTTCCGTCACGTCCAAGCCGCGTCTGTTTCGCGCGAGCACGGCCCAGAGCCACCGGATCGACAGCTTCGAGATGGCTGGGGTTCGAGACCATGTGGATGCGCACGGGCCGTCCACTGGTCCCGGTATAAACTCCGGTCGCGCCAATGTGATATTTGACGTCGCCGCCGCCCAGCACGCTGCGCGGATCGACATCTTCAAAGCCGGCAAAAATCTCCGCCGCCGGACGGCTCACAATGTTGATGATCACGTTCAAGCGGCCGCGATGGCTCATGGCCAGCACTGCCTGCTCGGCGCCGTTCTGCGCAGCCGAGTTCAGGATTTCATCCAGCAACGGAATCAAGCGCCGTATTTCCTTCCAAGGAATAGCGCTTGGTTCCGATGTAACGCGAGTGAATGGTCTGCTCGAAAACGTCGGCCCGAACCAATTGATCGAGAACGCGGCTGCGGTCGACCGGCTCCTGCTGCGCCGACTCCATGCGCTCCTGGATCCACTGCCGGCGCTCGACATCGGGGATGTGCATGAACTCGACCCCGATACTGCCGCTGTAGATGCGACGGGCCGCATCGGCGGCCTCGCCGGAACTGTCGAGCTCGGGATGAGGCAGTGGTGCGAAATGACCCAGGGGATCGAGATTGGCCTGAAGATAGCCCCAGCGGCGGAACGCGTCCATGATCCGTTCCAGCTTCTCGCTGTCAACGTTCATCATTGCGGTAGACAAGGTTAAGCGGCTCCCTGGCCGGGCTGCCTTGCGCTCGGCAGACCAGGCCTTTGCTAAACATTGCTAGTAGTTATAGATTCCCTACCGACCGGCCGGATGCGGCCAACGTGCCTTGCTGAACCGACGGTGGCGAACGAACAATCAGTATATAGTGTCGGAGTGATTGAGAGGAGAGCAGTGCGCGCCGTAACTCGCCACGACGCTGCCCCCGAGGCGCGGGCCAGCGATCGACTGACCAAGCCGTTATCGGCGCAAGACCGGGTGTTTGTGCTTACCGGGGCTGGAATCAGTGCCGAAAGTGGCCTGCCCACATTTCGTGGCGCTGATGGACTATGGAGAGGCCACCACGTGCAGGATGTGGCCACTCCGCAAGCGTTTCGCGCCAATCCGGAGCTGGTATGGCAGTTCTACTCGGAACGGCGCAAGCGGCACGCAACCGTAGTCGCCAATCCCGCGCATTTTGCGCTGGCGGAGCTGGAGCGCAATCTGGGTGAACGTTTCTTTTTATGCACACAGAATGTCGACTCCCTGCATGAACAGGCTGGCTCACAACGCATCGTTCATATGCATGGGCGGCTGATGCAGACGCGCTGCTCACGCGACACTTGCCGCACCAAACCGTTTGAAGACGATCGCGCCTACCTGTCGCGGGCCGAGATTCCTACCTGTCCGCAGTGCGGAGCGCTGCTGCGGCCACACATCTGCTGGTTCGGCGAGGTGCCGTTTTCCATGGACCGAATCTTTGAACAGCTGCGGGTTTGTACGGTGCTGCTGACGGTGGGAACTTCAGGGGTGGTGGAACCAGCTGCCAGTTTCGTGCGGATGGCCAGAATCAATCGCGCGCGAGCGATTTACATTGGCCCGGAAGAGCCGGCCAACCGTCCCTTCTTTGATGAGGTGTTACTGGGAAAAGCGGGCGAGGTGCTACCGAAATTGGTGAAAGATCTGGTAGCCTAATGCAATCTCACCGGCAGTTAATGATTCGCTTCCAATTCGCTCCATAAATCGCTGAGTCGCAAGAATATCGCCGCGCTAACCACTCGGAACTCCTCCACCGGCAACCACGCGGCGGTACTGCAGTCGTATCCCACCCGGTTAGCTGGATCAACAACCCATACGTTCGGAATACCCATCTGGCGGTAGTCGGCTAGCCGTTGGGCATAACGCGAAATGCGGTCTTCCGGGGAAAGAATCTCGATCACGGCCAACGGCGGTTTGGTAAGAACTTGTTCAACTGGTTGGCTTCGCGACATCAGGCAGATATCGGCAATCCTTACCCGCGTGACTGAGACCCAGATTCGCATCTCAGGCAGGACATGCAACTGCCATTCGTCTCGATGCTGAAAGAACCAATTACCAAGGAACATCTGCACCGCTGCGTGGTCGAATTCCCCCCAATTCCGCTCCTGTACCTCGCCGTCAACGTAATCGCAGTCTGGGTGATAACTGCTCCGCAGGTACTCTTCCAACGAGATCTGTACAGTTGCCATACCGAATCCCCGATTCCACGATTTTACTCTCAATCAGGAGCCCGGAAAATCGCTTATCGCGTGAAGTGTCCGACGATGTTGTAGGCGGCGAAGGCGGAGATATAGGCCACGACGGTCATGTAAGAGAATTGCACGATTGGCCACTTCCAACCGTTGGTTTCTCGACGCACCACGGCCAGCGTCGACATGCACTGCATGGCGAAAGCGAAGAAAACCAGCAGAGCTACGGCGCCGGCGGGGGTCAACTCTTGTCGCAGTGCAGCTTGCAGATCGGTGGCGTGCCCCTGAGGATCGACTCCATGCAGCGTGCCCAGGGTGGAAATGATGACTTCGCGGGCGGCCATCGAGGTGATCAGTCCGACGCCGATCTTCCAGTCAAAACCCAGGGGCCGGATGACTGGTTCGATGGCGTGTCCCACCGTTGCCACTACGCTGTCCTGAACAGCGGGAGGCTGGCCATGATGCATGGGAAAGTTGGTAGCACCCCAGAGCAGCAGAGAAACCACCATGATCACCGTCCCGGCGCGATACAGAAAAGCCTTGCCGCGATCGACCAGACGCAATCCCAGAGACGACAGCGTGGGCCAGCGATAGGGCGGCATTTCCAGGATGAACGGCGCGTCCTTACTTCGTAAGATGGTTGACTTCAGCAGCCGCGCGGTAGCGATGGCCATCAGGAACCCGAGCACGTACAAGCCCAACATCGCCAGGGCCCGCGTGCCGAGAAACGCGCCCAGCACCGGACGGTTCGGCAGAAAAGCCGCGATCACCATGGTGTACACCGGAAGGCGGGCCGAACAGGTCATGAATGGCGCGATCAAAATGGTGGCCATGCGGTCACGCTTGCTCTCGATGGTGCGGGTCGCCATGATGGCCGGAACCGCGCAGGCATAGGCCGAAAGCAGCGGGATAAAACTCTTGCCGTTCAGACCGACGCGCGACATGGTCCGGTCAGCAATCACCGCCGCGCGCGAAAGATATCCCGAATCCTCCAGAATGCCGATTACCAGAAAAAGCAGCAGGATTTGCGGCAGGAATACCAGGACCGATCCGGTTCCCTTCCACACACCATTTACCAGCAGCGACTGGAACATGCCCGCCGGGAGATGAGTGCCTAGTTGCGCTCCCGTGACGTCGAGGAGTTTTTGCAGCAGATTGGAAAGCGGTTGTCCGACGGCGAAGATGATCTGGAACACGCCCATCACTACCACGGCAAAGATGATCGGCCCCCAGAGCCGGTGCAGAAAGATGGCGTCGAGCCGCTGCGTCCAGACAGGAGCGGCCGGGCGCCGATAGTTTGCATTCGTCCCCACGCGCACGGCCCACTCGCGATAACCGCGGGTACTGCCTACAACCGGAAGCTCGAGCGGTTCAGGCCCGGCGGTCGCCGACGACAGGAAATTCTGTACCGAGACAATGCCTTCGCCCGTGGTAGCGCTTACCAGCGCGACCGGCGTCCCCAACTCGCGGGCCAGCGAAAGCACGTCGACGTGACCGCCTTGCTTGCGTAACTCGTCGGCCATGTTCAACAGCACCAGCGTAGGCAGGCCGAGCGCGATTACGCGCGCCGCCAGCACCAGGTGGCTGTGCAAGTTGGTGGAGTTCAACACCAGAATGACAGCGTCGGGCCGCGGCGTCCCCGGCATCTGCCCGGTCAGGACATCCACCGCAACCTTCTCGTCTTCGGATTTAGGGGTGAGACTGTAGACTCCCGGCAGATCGATCAGCGCGACTTCTTTGCCATTCGAATCGCGCACGTAGCCGGTGTGATGTTCGACGGTTACGCCGGGAAAATTCCCTACCTTCTGGCGCAGCTTGGTAAGGCGATTGAAGAGTGTGGTCTTGCCGGAATTGGGAGGACCTATGACCGCAATCGTGCGGTAAGAGGTGCCGAGTGATTCATCCCGGGGCCGGGCCACCGCATGACAGCTCACCGTCGGTGCGGCCATGCATCAGTCTCCAAAGGCAGGAGCCCCAATCAGCTCAACGTGAATGTGACGGGACAGATCGCGGCGCATGGCGACCTCGGTTCCGTCGACGCGGTATACACGAGGATCGCCGCCGGGGCCGCTGCGCAGAACTTTGACTTCGAGACCGGGTACGAAACCCAGGTTCATCAGGTGCTCGGCAACCGGAGGAGTCAGCTCCAGTTCGGAGAGGATGGCGCTTTCTCCCACGCGCAAATCGGCCAGAGCGCTGCCCTTGGACTGAGTCTGTTTCTTGCGGCGGCCGAATATGAAGTTGAAAATCATTTTCAATTCCATCTCTATTCTAACTCTTATCCCGCCCCAGGCAACGACCAAAGTCACAGCCAAGTGTGATATCTAAACATCGGCGAAGAAGCCCGGGAATCGTGCCCAAATGGCAAATTCCGCGGCGCTTACCCCAAGCTGCCCTGGCGCGCCTATCGGGCTTTCCCCGGTGTCACTCGCCGGGCCGACGCCTAACATCCAGCGGACACCGCTCCGGGCCTTTCTGTTTAACAGATGCCGCAGCTGCCAGGTTTGCTTCTGTTCCCGCATCGTCGCAAGCAAGACACTGGAACGATTCGCACGTCCTTCCTTGGCTAGCGAATGTTAACCCGGAGACTGAAGGTCTTGGCCGGCGGCACGTTGTATTCCCACGACCGTCGATACACGACGGTGAGGTTCGCCATGCCGGAGGCGGTGGCGCCGAATCGCAGAACCTGCAGGCCGGGAGCTCCCACGACTTTTGCCGACTGCGAGCTTTTCACGTAACTTGTTTTCTCCAGCCGCAGCGGCGAAGGATCTCCGCTTACTGTCCAACCATAGCCGGTCGACGGATTGCTCTTCAGCTTGACGATCAAGGTGCCACCGCTTGTAAGATCGACATCTTTCCCGTTGTCTTGATCGGTGACCGTGAGCGTCGCCGCCGAAGCCTTGGAGGACGAAGCCGAACTGCCTGTCTGCCGAGCTCCAGCCAGCAGGCTGGAACAAAAACAGAGCGCGGCGATGAGCAAAATGTTTACGCGATAGGCCATGAGGAAATCTCCGGTACGAAAATGGATGGGCTTGAGGGTGATCGCTGGTGGCAAAATTGTCAATACAAACCGCTGTCCTGATTCTGCTTCCAACCTTCGACTGACCTGCACGGACGCGGAGCCATTCACGAAAGTCAGGTGAGCGAATCAGGAAGCGACGCGAATGAACGGAACGATGGGACAGGCGCTTTCGCACTGGCAGTTGCTTGTCGCCTGGAGCATCTTTCTGGCGAGCTACCTGGTCTTCGCCATCGGCAGGCTTCCTGGGACAAAGATCGATCGGCCGGCAATGGCCGTGATTGGCGCCGTGCTGATGTTTGTCTTCGGTGCCCTCTCGCCGAAGCAGGCCATCGCCAGCATTGATTTTGCCACCCTGGTACTGCTCTTCTCGATGATGCTGATCGTCGCCGCCCTGCATCTGTCAGGCTTCTTCGAATGGATTACCGGTCTGGCGATCGAGCACTTGAGCGCGCAGCAACTATTGCCGGGAGTAATTTTCGTCAGCGGAATCCTGTCGGCGTTCCTGGTGAACGATATCGTTTGCCTGGTGATGGCGCCGCTGATCCTGGGACTTTGCAAGCGCATGGGACTGCGGCCGCTACCCTATCTGCTGGCACTGGCAACCGCGTCGAACATCGGCAGCACGGCTACCATTACCGGCAATCCGCAAAACATTCTTATCGGATCGATCTCGGGCATTGCTTATCGGGACTTCCTCGCTCATCTGGGGCCGATCGCGCTGATCGGGCTGTTCGTCGACTGGGCGCTCCTGCACTGGATTCATCTGCGTAATGGCGCGAAGAACCTGCCATCGCCGGCAAAGCCAGCGCCCGCGAATAAGACGGAACCATCGACAACAATCCGCCAGCCGGAAATGCATCCGGCCTGGCCGGTAGCTGTAACCGTGGGCGTGCTGGCTGGATTCCTTCTGGGATTTCCCCCGCCTCTGGTTGCCGCTGCAGGAGGCGCGTTGTTGCTGGTGCAGCGTCATCATCCGCCCAAGGCGATTTATCAGGACGTGGACTGGTCGCTGCTGATGCTGTTTCTGGGACTGTTCCTGATCCTGGGAGGAGCGGAGCAGGCCGGCATCACGCAGCAACTGCTAGGCCTGGCGGAACGGTTGAACCTGCACAACCAAGTAATTTTCGCGGCCGTGGTCACCCTGCTGTCGAACATCGTGAGTAATGTTCCGGCAGTGATGCTTTTGAAAGGACTGGTCCCACAGTTTCACAATCCGCACGCAGCGTGGCTGATGCTGGCCATGAGCAGCACGCTGGCCGGCAATCTCACCATCACCGGATCGGTTGCCAACATTATTGTGGTGGAAAAAGCGCGCAGCGAAACGCCCATCGGCTTCCTGCAATATATGAAGATCGGCGTGCCGGTCACGCTGTTGACGCTGACGATCGGGCTGCTGTGGCTGAGCTTTGTGCGCTACTGACGACCGCACGGGCTCTCAAGCTTCCTGAAGCAACGACCGCCAGGTATTTCGCTGCAAGAAGCTGCTATCGACCTGTTCCTCCATCTCCAGGAACATAGGCCAGGGGATGGTAAACGAGATGACATTTCTGCCAAGCGAACCACGGACCCGCTGTCGCGCGGAAATGTCCGTCAAGCCGATCAACGCGCGCGGATGTTCGCTGGCAAGTTCTTTGTAAGCGAGAATGCCGATCACCTGGCAGCCCGCTGCGTAGGGAATGCCGACGTTCTCGCGCTCCGGATGGAAGCGGTTTGCCAGGATCACAAGCGCCGACAGAGCGTCGGGTTCCGCGAAAAACGTTACATTCTTTACGTCATCAACTTGCGGATCGACGGCGCTCAGCGGCTTTAAAACCACATACGACGCTGCTATATCAACCATGGGTAGAGCTTGTACGAAGCGTTCTGTGGCATCCGCCGAGGCCATGTACCGCTCGCCGTTAAGGAAGTCGTCGGCAAGTTCTTTCGCCCCCGCTTGTGCCAGCCCCTCGCCGATCTGGCGGCCGGTTTCGGTTTGGCTGTTGCCATCGGCCAGAAATCCACAGAAGCCAGCAAAGCCGCCGGGGAATGTCTCATAGCAGTTTCCAAACCCGAGCCCCACGCCGCCTCCCCAGCAACCATAGGTGGCTCGATCAATAACGGCAGTTCGACCCGTTTTTGCGACGCTGCCAAACAGGCTGGCAACACAACCCCACTTTCCTGACTTGAACTGCATAGCGCCGGCAGGGGCAGCGTCGGACCATATCAGAGCTACGGGATTAGTCGTGAGTGCGATTGCTTTAGCTAAACCGCTGAGCATTGCGCAACCTCCACAGTTTCGGAATACGTTATCCACGCCTCGAAAAAGAAAAACAAGGGAGAGGCGTGAGCCTCTCCCTGTCAGCGGAGGCGATGAGAGTTACAGCGAAAACTATTCCGTATACGGCTTCCAAGTTCCGTTGTCCGCTTCCATCAATACGAGGCCGGATTTCGTAGGCGGCGCATTGTAGAAATCAACGCCGTAAGTCTTGATCAGCGTGGCGCGGTCCCAGGTGCTGAAGCTCTTGACCAGGCTGCCGGAAGCTTCGAATTCATTGCCTAAACGGTTGGCTGTCCACTTCCAGGTGTACTCAAGCTGCGCCAGGTGCGGCTTGACCATCGTGATCTTGTCGACCGAGACCAACTGCCGGGTTGCCAGTGGAACCAGGTAGGTAGTGGTGCCGTCGGCGTTCTTGGTCTTCTGCACGCCGTCGATTGTGCTCAGGACTTTTTCTCCTGAATCCGTAAGGTTGACGGTAAGCCCGGCTCCTTTCGCCTTGGTGGTCACGATGCCCGCCTTGGCCAGCAGCTTGTAATGAGGATCCTGCGGCTTCTCGTTCACGCTCGAAGTCAGGTCTCCGGTAGTGAAGCGAATGGTGGCGGGACCCTGAGAGTTCAGGATCTGGGTCATGGTTGTGGTCGCGGCGGGGACGGTCAGCACATCGCGCGCGCCCTTCACAAAGTAATAAATGGTTCCACCCACCACCAGCACCAGTCCGGCAATCAGGATCAGCGGGAAAAAGTTGTGCTGTTTCTCCATCGCGATTTCGGCGGCGAATAGTTCGGGCTCGTTCGAAGCTGGGGGAACAAGTTGTGGCTTGGATTCTCCGGCTTTCGGTTCGATGACGGTCGGCATAGTACACACCTCCGGTTCGACGTGCTGCAGGATATCCGCGGGCCATGGTTGTCAGGACCGCGGCTCGCGGTATTCGCTCAGGTGGACATGATTTTCACGCGCACCGAGAGCACGAACGAATACCTTCAGTATGAACCTTATGTACCGGGAAGCAGTGAGCCGGGTCACGCGGCAATGTGAGGGATGAACGGAAGAAGTGGAAAGTGGATGGCAGATAGGATCAGGAGTTTATCGGGCTATTTGCGAGAGGGGGGATTTAGCTACAGTTGGCCAAAGTGATGAACCCAGCGATGATGTCTGCCGCCTCGTTCAGCTTTCTTTGTAGCAGCAGATGAGACTTAGCCGCTCTCCGTTGCTGGGTGCCCCACACATTCGCGTTTTTCGAATGTGTGGGAACGATGATCTACCCCGACCAGACCTCTGCCGTCAGTGGTCCTGATATCGCAGTTCCCACTGATTCCAAAGGCAGGAATGAGTGGGGCACCCGGCTCTCCTCAAAAAGGTGCAATCAGCCGAGTATTGGTTTTGAAGTAGAGCAAGTTAGTTGATGCGAATTGTCAGCGACTGGGTGGGCGGGGGAGGTGCCGAGCACTCCTGGTCGGTGAGCTGCACTACGAAGTTCCACCGACCTGAGTGCTGTCCGACGTAGTAGCCCGAGATGACTCCGGCGGGGCTTAACGAGAAGCCCAGCGGCAGGCTGCCCGATACCAGTGACCACGTATAAGTTCCGTAGCCGCCCTGCCCCGTCAGCGTCTCGGTGTAGGGCACATAGCGTGTCCCAGAGGGCAACGACGTTGTAGTAATCGTTAGGTAGGGCAACTGAGCGACTGTCAGCTGTTCCGGTTGCGGCGGAGCGGGGGTGTGCGATGAATCCTCCACTGCCGGTGCTTGACTTTCCGCATATATATCGTACTACGATATTCTCGCGAGTGGGCGGCGGGATTCACGGTTGTAACCCGTCTTTTACACAAGTAACCACAAACTTGACTTCGGCGTTGGGTCACGTGCGAGATGGATTTTACCGCCGGCGCTATCCACTGCCTTGCATCACTTGGCAGGAGTAGGTCTTCACCACCAGCCAAATCTTTCCGCCGACTTGCAACTGCAACGAGTCGCGGGCGGCGGGGGTAAGGTGCACCTCGAATACTGCGCCGCAGTTCACCTTGGCGACTACGGTCACATCGCGCTGCTCCAGGGAAGCAATGACCCCGGGAAAAACGTTGCGCGCACTCAATCCTTGCGGAGGCGACGAAGCCAGCAGAATGTCGCCGGCGCGAATTCCCACGCGCAGCGGTTGCGAAGAATTCACGCGCGAAAGCGGCACCTCCAGATCGAGCGCTGAGCCGGCGGCGCAGCAGGTCATAGTTCCCTGCTGGGGATGCGCGGCAACGTACGAACAGTCGAATATGTTTTCGAAGCCGGCTAACTGCGCCACCGTCTCCGATTGCGGACGTTGCAGCACCTCATGCGGCGAGCCGCGAGCCACGATGCGGCCCGCATCCAGCACGATGACGCTGTCGCCCAGCGCGAATACCTCGGCGCGCTGATGCGTGACGTAGAGAATGGGGATTCCACGCTGCGCATTCCACGCCCGCAAGTCGTCCACAATTTGTGACCGAGTGACGGCATCCAGCGCGGTGAGCGGCTCGTCGAGCAACAGAACGCGCGGCCGGGTTACCAGCGTGCGTGCCAGCGCGACCCGCTGACGCTCGCCACCGGAAATTTCGCCGGGACGCCGCGACACGAGCTGAGCGATGCGGAAGGATTCCAGGATTGCGCGGCAACGATATTCGCGCTCATGCGCGTCGAGAGCCGCCAGTCCATACTGCACATTTTGCTGGACCGTCAGGTGAGGAAACAGCGCCAGCGATTGCAGAAGATATCCGACAGAGCGACGATTCGGCGGAACATTCACTCGCGAAGCGGAGTCGAAGAGGACAGCGTCTCCGATGGCAATCCGGCCATGCTCGGGAGATTGCAGTCCGGCGATGCAATCGAGCAGAGTGGTCTTGCCTGCTCCCGATGCGCCGAACAAAATCGTGAAGCCCTTCGCGGCGACAAACTCAACGTCGAGCAAGAAGGACGATCCGCGCTCGCCGGAAAAGCGTTTCTGGAGCGCTACCGACACGAGTTCCTGCGAAATGCGGGGAGTTGCGCTGGTCATCTCCAGCTCCATACATCCCACGAGGCGCGGCGGCGCAGGCCGTAGAGAATCGCCAGCAACGCGAAGCAGAGCGCCAGTAGAAGCAGCGCGGTGCGATTGGCGGCAGCGTAGTCGAGCGTCTGCACCTGGTCATAGATCAGGATGGAAATGGTACGCGTCGCACCCGGGATGTTGCCGCCGATCATCAGCACGACGCCGAACTCGCCCAGCGTGTGGGCAAAGCTGAGCACCAATCCGGTAAGCACGCCGGGCAATCCCAGCGGCAGCACGATGCGGCAAAAGGTGAGCCAGCGCGAGGCTCCGAGCAGCGCCGAGGCGTCGAGCAGCTTACGATCGACTGAGCCGAATGAGGTCGCCATGGGCTGCACGGCAAACGGCAGGCTGTACAGCACCGATCCAACGACCAGCCCGCTGAAGGTGAAAGCCAGGCCATGACCGGCGATCGATTGATACCAGCGGCCGACGGGACTCAGCGGTCCGATGGCAACTAGCACGTAGAAGCCGAGCACCGTTGGCGGCAACACGATCGGCAACGAGACCACGGCCTCGACCAGAAACTTCCAGCGCCGGCGCGAAAACGCCAGCCAGTGGGCGAGCGGAATTCCGATAGCCAACAGGATGACCGAAACCGTCACGGCCAATCGCAGCGACAGGGTGAGAGCTTGCAGGATCATGGGCGCGATGGGACGCGGAAGCCGTATTGCTCGAGCACAGCCGCGCCCTCTGACGAACTAATGTAGTCGATGAATGCCTGCGCCGCCTGCTTATGTTTGGAAGAGGACAGAATCGCAACTCCCTGCTGCATCTGGGGGTAGCTGTCGGCGGGCAGTTCCCAGTACTTGCCGGCGTCTTTCATGGCCGGAGACATGGCGAGGGAAAGCGCGATCAGTCCGGCCTGGGCGTTGCCTGACTGCACGAACTGTGCAGCCTGGCTGATGTTTTCGCCTAGCACCAGCTTGTCGGAGATTTTGTCTTTCAGTCCAAAGTGTTCGAGCGCCGACATGGCCGCCCGGCCATAAGGAGCGTGTTGCGGATTGGCAATGGCGATTCGCTGCACCGCAGGCTGTAGCAGCAAATCCATCTTGAGTTTCTGCGGATCGAGCGCAGAAGTACTTGGCACCCAGAGTACCAGATGGCCAATCGCATATACACGCAAAGAAGAGTTCTCAACCAGGCCAGCTGCCGCAAGTTTCTTCGGGTAGTCCATGTCGGCGGAGAAGAACAGGTCGTAAGGCGCGCCGCTCTGGATTTGCGAGAAGAAGCTGCCCGACGCGCCAAACGATAGCGTAACTTTGTTGCCTGTCTTGTGCTCGTAACGTACCGCCAGATCTTTCAGGGCGTAGTTCAAGTCGGCGGCGGCAGCGACGGTAATGTCTTCGGCGCGCAGCAGGGGCGCGAGCAAGGCTAGTGAAAGAACCAGCAGCAGAATTTTTTTCATGAGCGCGGCGACGTTCGTCAGACTGATGCAGAACGAATAAGTCGTTATCAGCTTACAGGAAATCGAAATTCGTAGGCGATTCTAATCGCTATTACGATCCAGGATAACTGCAAAGCGATTGACGATGCGCAATGAGAATTTGGCCGTGACGAGTTTCTACTTCCCTGCCACTGCGAATTACTTTGTCAGAAGATCGAGATGTAACCCGTCACGGCTTTCACACCTTCCACCACGAAACGGCTACCGATGTATGATCGCTTGTTGCTTTCCTGCTTGACCCTGTGGCGCTTTTCTGTAAGAGTAAGCGCACGCGAATCTTAAGTGGGGAAACTTGCCATGAAACCCGGCCATCCCACGGTAGAATTTGATCGCTCCAAGCTGATGATACGCATTGAGGTTACGCTCAACGCCGATCCGACCGCGATCAGTCCCGTGGTGGAAGGCATTATGGAGATGGCGCGCCGGCTGGAATGCGCGGCTGGCAAGGAATTTGAGATCGAAACTGCCCTCCGCGAAGCCCTGGCCAACGCCATCGTACATGGCGCCAAGAACGACCCCACCAAGAAAGTTCAGTGCTGCGTAGGTTGCGACGAAGAGCGGGGCATGCTCATTGTGGTGCGCGACCCGGGCGCTGGATTCGATCCCTTCGCTATCCCCGATCCCTGCAACGGCGAAAATGTTTATTCCAACCACGGCCGTGGAATCTACCTCATTAACCAATTAATGGACGAGGTGAAGTTCGAACGCAACGGCACCGAAATCCACATGCGGAAGTACTAGCTCCCGATTCTTTCTTTCCTCTGCGCTTCGCAATCTAAGCCTGATGTCTCGTCTAGAAGATAGGGACTGATTCGCTCTGTGCCCAGGTTCGGCCATCTGTCGGCGTAACCTGGGATCACCGCATAGACTGTCGGAGCCGAAGCTTCCTCGACCCAGCCACCATGCCTAAGTAGATTCCGTGGGATTACTTGTGTAATGGCGATATTACGACAGCGACTAATTATTAATAGGATCACATCAGTTTCCGGCACAACCGAAACACATTGCCAAAAAGAGCTGGCACCCATTCAGCATGCCAGGCCCGCTGTGAATCCACCCTGTTTCTATTATGGTGTGATCTCCCAGACCACACCGGCGCTAACGATGTTACCGGTAACGCCGCCATAGATGGCCGTGCCGTAAAGGTTGCCGTTCCTGTCAAATATCACATTGCTTTGAGATGCAGCTCCGTCGGTGCAGCGGGGCTCGCTGCAAAAGTCGTGAAGTGAGGTGTACGTCCAGCCTCCTCCCGATGGAGCCAGTTTGAAAACGTTGCCTTGCTCATAAACACCGTCGCCACCGGTTGTGCCATAAAGATTACCCACGCCGTCCATCGCGAGAGTGGCCGATGACCCACCAGTTCCGCTAAATATTTCCTGCTTGATCCATCGTCAATCCGGCAACGGGTCCCGACCCTCCTGCTCCGCCCGTGAAATCATAAATCACTTGGTATGTCTGTGCCTGCGTCGATTGCATCGTGATCATTGTGAGCGCACAGAGTAGAGATGGCGCGAAAGCCAGTAACCGAAAGCTGCTGCACGAACTTGTCCTCGAAGTGGCCGGCCGATTCGTCATGATGCTCTCCTTTGCCAATGCGAGCGTTCTCGATTCGCCGTTCTTCAGGCGGGGATACTTTACACCCGAATGGTGAGCGAACGATTTAGAAAACGGGATAGCTGGCGAAAACAGGCATTACACAAGCAACCCCGAGCCGATCCCGGTGACCGGATTTGCTTGTGCAATGGGGATTTACCGCCCACCATCTCCGCTAAGGAAAGGTCGCCGGGAGTAACATGTCAGCACCATGAAAACGCGCGCCAAGCTATTCGCCATTCTCCTGTTCGGTGCTTCCATGCTGTTTTTACAGAGTCACGCATCCGCAGCGACCCCGGCGGGTCCGCAGACTCCGGAGCGGGTTGCGGCCGACACCCCGAAGACGACGGTGATGGGAAACACGTTCATCGCTCCAAAGGACTGGACGGTGACGGTGAAAGGTCCGGCGACAATCCTCGAAGCTCCGGAGGGAGGTTCGTGGGTTGCGCTGGTGGACGTTGCGGCAAAGGACGACGACGAAGCGCTGGCCGCGGCGTGGAAGGCCTACAGACCGGAGGCGAAGTGGCCGTTACTGGTGAGCAACGATCTTCCCGACCGCGACGGCTGGACCAAGCGCCGCCAGTATGACTACCTGACCTCGCCGAACGAGAAGCGCAGCGTGGCCGCGATCGTCGAATACGCGGGCACGACGTGGACGGTGGTAATCGAAGACATGGCCGACGCTGTGGCCGAGAAGCGCGGCGGACAGCTGGGGGTGGCGCTGGAAAGGCTGTTGCCGAAGGGCTATTCGCGCGAATCCTTCGCCGACAAGAAGGCGAACACGCTGGACCAGGCACGGATCGCAGAGCTGGGCCGCTTCATCGAGCAAGGACAAAGGGAAACAGGAGTTCCTGGAGTCGCGCTCGGACTGGTACAGGACGGGAAGGTGATCTTTGCCGATGGTTTTGGCGTCAAGGAGCTGGGCGGCACCGCGAAGCCGGATGGTGAGACCCTGTTCATGATCGCGTCGAACACCAAAGCCCTCACCACGCTGATGCTGGCAAAACTGGTAGACGAGCACAAGATGAGCTGGGATACGCAGGTCACGACGCTGTATCCCGATTTCAAGCTGGGTGACGCAGCGACGACCAAGAGCGTGCTCGTCAAGCAGCTGATCTGCGCCTGCACCGGAATGCCCCGGCAAGACCTGGAGTGGCTCTTCGAGTACGGGAAGATGACTCCGCAGAGCTCCATGACGCTGCTGGGGACGATGCAGCCTACATCGAAATTCGGCGAGCTATTCCAGTATTCGAACCTGATGGCCGCTGCCGCAGGGTACACAGCCGGACACGTACTGTATCCCAACATGGAAGTTGGCAAGGCATATGACAAAGGGATGCAGATGCTGGTGTTCGATCCGCTGGGGATGAGCGAGACCACGTTCGACTTTGAGAAGGCGCAGAAGGCAAATCATGCGGGGCCGCACGCGCCGGATATCGATGGAAAACCCGCGAAGGCGCTGATGGCAGCAAATTACTCGGTCATTCCGCTCCGTCCGGCAGGTGGGGCGTGGAGCAGCATTAACGACATGTTGAAGTACGTTTCGATGGAACTGGCCGATGGCAAGCTGCCGGACGGAAAGATTTACATCGACTCGGAGCCTCTCCTGGAGCGCCGCAAGCCGCAGGTATACATGAGCAAGGACGATTCGTACGGCATGGGATTGATGGTGGATAAGACATACGGAGTTCCGGTGGTCCATCATGGTGGAGACCTGATTGGCTATCACAGCGACATGATTTGGCTGCCGCAGCAGAACGTCGGAGCCGTGATCCTGACCAATGGCAACCCCGGGTGGCTGATCCGGAGCCGGTTCCGCCGCAAGCTGCTGGAGGTTCTCTTCGATGGACATCCGGAGGCCGACAATCTGCTGGCGGCGGATGCCAAGAGCTATTTCGCTGATATCGCGGCCGAGCGGAAGCTTCTGACAGTGCCGGCGGACTCCACGGAAAGCACGAAGCTGGCGAGGCATTATTGGAATGCGTCCTTAGGAGATATCGATGTGAGCATGGCGAGTGGGAAGACGTACTTCGACTTCGGCGAATGGAAGAGCGAGGTTGCCACCAAGAAGAATCCCGATGGGACGATCTCTTTCGTGACCATCGTGCCCGGAATGTCGGGATTCGAGTTCGTGGTCGGCGGCGGCGCGAAGAAGACGCTGATCACGCGAGACGCTCAGCATGAGTACATCTTCGACGAGAAGTAGCGTGGCATAGATATAACCTCCGGCGTCGCGCGGTTGTGAAGGAGTTGGTTGAAGTCTGCGAGAACCTTCGCACATTGGGCGTTATGATGAACTTAAATACCGGACGGTGACAGGCGATTACGCCGACCCCGCGACGTGAGTGTGAGAGAGGTGACGGTCACTTGTGTAATAGGGATTTCTGGCCAGCTAACCGGCGCGACCGCGTCCGGTGCGCCCGTAACGGAGAGCAGTAGCCCGACTGGAAGTAATCCACCGCCCCATTTTCCTGTGCAAGAGCCAAGCAAGAACCGCGCCGCCGCCGATGACGATCAGGTTTTCATACCATGGGTAGTCTCACTTTAGCGTGGCGGCGATGATGCGCCGATTCCCGCCAGAGGCTGAGAACGTAATGCGATATGCAACTAGTTTTATTTCACAACTAGTTATACGATGGCTAACGGACGAGGTACGCTAGGATCGCTTCTCAAAAAAGCTTGGATCGAGGGTAGGCAATGCATATGCATATTCGTATTCTGGGGGTTTTTGCAGCTGCCGTGATGTTGAGTAGTGGTGTGCAGATGCGGGCGCAGATGAGTGGGCTTGCGCCATCGCCGCCGGTTGGGACAAAGGAAGAGCCCGCGAAAGCTCTGGACGGTTTGCTCTCTCTGATGGATTTCCAGGTCGTTGGCGCGGCCAAGGCCATGCCCGCCGCTAAGTACAGTTTCGCGCCGGCGCAGGGTATCTTTGCTAAGAGCCAGAGGACGCAGTTCGATACGGTTCGGACCTTTGTGGCACAGGTGACGCACCTGGCGCAGGCGAACTACTTCTTCTTCGGCTGGAGCGGCATTAAGCCTGACCGCGACGTAGAGGCAATCGGCTCCATTACAACGAAGGATGAAGCGGTGGCTGCACTCGAAGCATCGTTCGTCTACGCGCATAAGGCGATAGCGACGATCACGCCAGAAAATGCGTTTGTCGCCATCAAACCGATCGACGGGTTCAGCACGCGGGTGACGATCACCGCTTTTGCAGCGGCCCATGGGTATGATCACTACGGTCAAATGGTGGAGTACCTGCGGATGAACGGCATTGTCCCGCCGGCGAGCGCCAAGCAGTAGCTGAATAGCGCGCGAAAAACAGAGACACCGGGTTGCGCTGACAGTGTTGCGGAGAGTTACTGGCGATTCCGCCAGTTATCCGGGATGGCGTGCGTACACGATTCGCCAAGCCACTGCCGAAGCGACGAAGAAAACGCCAGCGTTAAGCACCAACCAGATCAAACGGTAGGCACTAAAGCCCCAGTTCTTGAACACCACCACGTTTATGAACGCCGCCAGCATTGCGAATCCCGCGACTAGCACGAGGTAAATGACGCACGATAGCAGCGCAAACCGGATTGGCACGAACTGAAAGATGAAACGCATAGCCCTCCGTCACTTGTGCTATGGGGATTTTACGACAGCTATCGCGGCCAATTCCTCGTTTTGATGGTGATAACGTTGGAATAGACCGCTTCGAGCTTCCCCTGCCTGTCGAATGCGAATTGAACTAAACTGTCCGATTCAATCGGGTTGTCCGCACGTTGCCGCGTGATGTAGTAACAAAAAAACCGATGATACGCATTCTTCTGCATGGCCACATCCGAGTCTGGAGGCCCAAGGACCTTCACCACGTCGTTGATGTCGGCACCAACGGGTAGAGCATTCGCGTTCGCTGCCAATCGATCTACAGAAGCAGCATCCTTCGCCCACGGAGTGTCAAAGTGACGTTCAGGGAATTTCGGCAGCGGCAATGTATCTGGAACGTGTTGGCATGATATGCAACACGCGAGTAGCAGTAGGCCGGTAAGAGATCGGTATTTCCTCATTCGAAGTGTCTTAACGCACTATTCTTCGCTACATCCGATGCTAACTGGCGATAACAGGCCTTACATCATCGAGCGACTCGCCGCGCTTAGTTGTTTTACAGGCATAGCGCTCATTTGAACGGGCCGACCCGGTCAATGAGTGTAACGGCGATATTTCGACAGCTAATCAACACCCTTCGAGGGAAAGGCGGGTTTGTAATCTACATCATGCGAAATGGTCACCCCGGCCTCCACTACCTTGTTTGGGACGATGTCAAAGCAAATGGGTCGTCCGCTGTGTGTGTTCTCGTCTAAGCGCAGTTTTCTTCCGTTGCTCCCGTATGCTTCGGCGCAATAACTCCCCGGTCGAAGCGGAATCATTGCATATCCAGTTTTGTCGGTAATTGTGAATGACTCGATGCGGTTCTTGTTGGTTGACGGATTGCGGAAACTCCAATCACAGCGCTACCGCATGGGCAGGAGCGTCTGAGGCTCAGCCTTCGTGGCAAGCGGCTGCGCTGAACGAAGATCTGCGGTGTAAGAAGCGGTTGTGGCGAACGGAACGTCCGCGCCTGGAATCGTTGCAGTTGGCTCCGTGGGCCAGCCGACGACGGCACGACCTGCTGGAGTTGCTGGATCGATTGAACACAACCATCGCTGAGTTAAGCCAGGCGGTGGAACAAGAAGTGGAGAAGTGTCCGAGGCGCAACGACTGGCAACGCATCCTGGTGTAGGTCCATTCAGCAATGGCGTTCATGCGAGATCATCGGTCAGAAGCCGAAAGCGTTAAGTGTGGAAAGCAGGTGGCCAGCTATCCGGCATGGTTCCAATGGAAGACTCCAGCGGAAATCGAAGACGGCTGGGGCACATCACCAAGCAAGGCAGTTCGATCTTGCGCTTCTTGCTGGTGGAAGCGGCGCAGGTCACGGTGCGCAGCCTTCCGGAATGGCGCAGCCGATACTTTCACCTGATGATGCGCCGGGGACGGAAGATCGCCAAGATCGCCATGGCGCGTCGGCTGGCAGTTTGTCTGTACTGGATGCTGCGTCAGGGACGGGATTATCAGCAGTACATTGAGTTCGGTTCGCACGTGGGGCAGCCCGGACATCGCCATGGTGTGCAGTAGAACACCGAGATATTGAGTGGGCACCCTGCTCCTCTTCGAAGAGGAGTTCGAAGTGGTAATCATGATCCGCTAGCGATCGAAGAGATGCATGGGTCGGACCGAGTTCTGACCTGAAGGATTACAAGGCGAGCCGTGGTTGGTTGGGACAGAGTTTTTCAACTAGAGCGAAGTGCGAATCCTGAACCGGAGCGAATAGCCGACAACCCGGATCATTGCGATGTGGCGATGTCACAACATCTATGGGAGACCTGACAACGAAGAGTCACAAATCCGGATTGCGGATAATTCAATAAGTCAACAGGGATTGCCCTACTGACGATTCAGGCGGGAGCATGTATGGCTCCTGCGACACCGGGTTGATGGGCTTGCTGACGCCGGGAGTGCGTTGCTCCTTGCTGGTCACCGTCGAATGAACGCCAACCGCGGGCGCGACCTTTTGCGCCTCTTTCAGGGCGCTTTCGAGCGTGGGCAGCATCTGGCTCGCCCAATCCTTCATTGCGTCGCTACTCCCTTTCGTCGCTTCCTGTTTGAACCTCGACACGTCCGTATGAGGGCCGTTCAGCATTGCCTTCATATAGGCCTTGTCGAACGCCGCGCCCTGCAGGTGTGAGAGCGCTTCGAAAGCGTCCCGCTGTTTTGGATCGAGCTCGATGGTCAGGAACACAAACTGCTGGTTGGCAATGTAAACCAAATCGTTTTGCACCTTGCCATAGTCGCTCAGCATCTGCACGGCGAACGATTTCACCTGCTCGTTTTGCGCGTTTTGCAGCGCCAGGTATGCCAGCTGCATTTTCGCCGCGCCGTCCTGCGCAGCCTCTCTCAAGAATTGCGGGTCGGCCGTTCCAAAACCACCCCAGCTATATTGGGCGCGCTGGGCCGCGCTGCTTTGCGCAAAGCCAAGTGCCGTCAGCAGCAGCGCTGCCGTCGTGACCAACAGACTCCGTCCCAAGAATTTCATTGCCGTTACTCCTTTCAGAGAAACGTCAGGGTATGACTTCAGCCATGCCCTGCACAAAGCCCTTGGGATAGCATAAGTCTTCTACTACCGCGCTGTCGCGTTCATCTTGAGAACAGGCTGTTTCATCACCAATGTTGTGGACTCACGTCCTCTCCAATCCCGGCCTCACCCCCGCTTTTCGATGACTTGCCGGATGCGGTCGAAGGCCCAGGCAATTTCTTCGCGGGTGATGATTAGTGGAGGAGCGATGCGAATGACGTGCTCGTGAGTTTCCTTGCAGAGAAGGCCGAGTTTCTGAAGTGCTTCACAATAAGGACGCGCGGGAACACTCAGCTCAATGCCGATCCACAGGCCCTTGCCGCGTACTTCGCGAAGCTGAGGACTTTTCAATGTCTGCAACTTCACCAGAAAATATTCGCCCAGCTCGGCGGAGCGTTGAATCAGGTTCTCCTCGACCAAGACATTTAGCGCCGCCCGAGCCACCGCACAGCCGAGCGGATTACCGCCGAAGGTGCTGCCGTGATCGCCGGGATGAAAGACCCCGAGGATTTCCTTCGAAGCCAGCACAGCCGAGACGGGATAAAAGCCGCCAGAGAGCGCCTTGCCCACGATAACTACGTCGGGCCGAATGCCTTCGTGCATGTAGCCGAAAAGCTTTCCGGTACGCCCCAGGCCGCATTGAATCTCGTCGGCAATCAGCAAGACGCGATTATCGCGGCACACGTCGGCTGCCTCGCGCAGAAAACCGTCTGGCGGAATAACAATTCCGGCTTCGCCTTGGATGGGCTCGACCAGGAAGGCGCAGGTGTTGGGCGTGATGGCATCGCGCAGGGCTTGGGCATCGCCGAAGGGAACGGTCTTGAAGCCCGGCGTGAACGGCCCAAAGCCTTCGCGATATTGCTCGTCGCTGGAAAAGCTGATGACGGTGACGGTGCGTCCGTGGAAGTTATTGGCGCAGACAATGATTTCGGCTTGGCCGTCGGGAATGCCCTTGACTGTGTAGCCCCATTTGCGCGCCGCTTTGATAGCAGTTTCGACCGCTTCGGCGCCGGAGTTCATGGGCAACGCCGTCTCGAAACCGGTCAGTTCATTGAGTTGTTGGTAAAGCAGCGGAAGCTGATCGTTGCGGAAGGCACGCGAGGTCAGCGTGACCTTGTGGGCCTGCTCCAGTAGAGCTTTCAGAATTTTGGGATGGCAGTGTCCCTGATTGAGGGCAGAATAGGAAGCCAGGCAATCGAGATAACGAAAGCCTTCGACGTCATAAACCCAAACTCCCTCGGCGCGTTGGATGACGACGTCGAGAGGCTGGTAGTTATGGGCGCCGAAGCGCTCTTCGAGCTGGATGAAATCCTCCGTCTGTAAACGATCTATGACTGGCATAAGCTCCTTAAAGAAGTAACTAGCGACTAGCGACTAGCAAGTAGCGACTAGTAACTAGCGACTAGCGACTAACAATTGCCAACTACGGTAGAACAACGCCTGGGCTACAGCCCACCCCAGATGCGTTCGTGACGGCACGGCTGAAGCCGCGCCCCTCCACCAAGACGTGATACAACCATCTCGCAGCTCCTCACCTCCACGGCTAGTTGCTAGTTGCTAGTTGCTAGTTGCTAGTTGTTGCTTTCACTCCTTATCCAACAACATGGTCAGCAGCGCCATCCTTACAAACAGTCCATTGGTGGCCTGGCGGAAATAAAGCGCACGAGGATCGTCGTCCACGGTCTTGTCCAGCTCTACCGTTCGCGGCAGCGGATGAAGGATCATGGCGTTGGGCCGCATTCGCTGCAAGACCGAGGAATTGATGGCGTAGCGTCGCGCTCCCTTGAGGCGGGGAAGCCGCTCCGGCTGGATGCGGGTTTGGTAGACCACGTCCACTTCGCCGACCACGTGGTCGATGTTCGACTCCAGTTCATAGCGCACGCCGTGCCGGTCGAGATACTGCAGGATGTCGGACTTCATCTGCAGCTCGGGCGGGCTGACGAAGAAAATCTTTACCCGCTCGAACTTGGCCAGCAGATAAGCCAGCGAGCGGGCGGTGCGGCCGCGATCGAGTTCGCCGATGAAGGCCACGCTGAGCCCGTCGAGCGGGCGCTCGCGATAGATGGTGTAGAGATCGAGCAAAGCCTGCGTGGGATGCTGGCCGCCGGCGCCATCTCCCGCGTTGATGATAGGGATCGGCGAGACCTTGGCTGCGCGGGCCGCACCGCCGGCTTCATGATGGCGGATAACGATGACGTCGCAATAGCTGCTGATGATGCGAATGGAATCTTCCACCTGCTCGGCCTCGATCTCCGACGAGAAGGTGCGGGCATGTTCGGTGGAAAGCACCTTTCCGCCCAGGCGGTACATGGCTGCCTCAAAGGAAAAGCGCGTCCGGGTGGAAGGCTGATAGAACAGGCTGGCGAGAATGCGGTTCTGGTAATCGAGCGTGCCACCGCGGGCGACGATGCGCTCCATCAGCCGGGAGCGGTCGAACAGCTCCATCAGCAGTGGGACGGTGAACTGTTGCGACTCGACAACGTGCTTCAATGCCAGGCGTGAACGCCCTGGCTTCTCTTCGTGCGGTCTTGCGAGTGGATGCAAAGTGGGCATGATTTATCCGGTAACCGGCACCTCGAGTTCCTGGCGGGATGTTTCGCGGCCGGGCTCCGGGTCGCGAACAATGCGCGTTCCGATGGAGCCGGCAACAGCCTCGCACAGATGTTCATACGAGGTGATCACCGCTTCCCTGCCGCCACTGCGCAGGAAGTGAAGCACAGACTCAACCTTCGGCCCCATATTCCCGGGCGGAAAGTGACCCTCGGCGAAATACTGTTCCATCTGCGAAGCGGTGACGCAGGTCAACGGCGTTTGATCGGGTTTCTTATAGTTCAGGTAAACGTAGTCGGTGTCAGTAGAGATAGCGAACAGGTCGACCCCAAGCTGGATTGCCAGCAGCGCCGAAGCGCGGTCCTTGTCGATGACCGCATCCACGCCTTGCAACTGGCCATTCACGCGCAGTACCGGCATCCCGCCCCCACCGGTTGAAATCACCAGGATGCCGTGCTCAACCAACGTGCGGATGATGTCCAACTCCACCACTTCCCTGGGGTCGGGCGAAGGAACCACACGGCGATAGCCGCGGGCAGCGTCTTCCACAATCTGCCAACCTAGCGCACGCTTTTTCTCTTCCGCATCGTTACGCGAATAGAAAGGTCCGATCGGCTTGCAGGCGTGCTGCATCGCGGGATCGTCACCTGAGATCAGGGTTTGCGTGATAAGACTGACGACGGGTATGTCGAGGGCAGCCGCAGCGAGTTCGTTTTGCAGAGATTGTGCGAGCAGGTATCCGATTTCTCCCTGACTGACTGCGCCGCAGACATCGAGGGTCTGGCTATAGACGACATCCGAGGCTCGCTCCGAGCGAAGCAGCTGTGCACCTACTTGCGGGCCATTGCCATGGGTGACGACCAGGCGATATCCCATGCGGATCAGGCCGACCATCGCCTGTGCGGTGCGGCGGGCGTTCGCCAACTGTTCGGCAATCGTCCCCTTTTCACCTGCCCGAATCAAAGAGTTGCCGCCTACCGCGACTAAAGCAGTTTTCGACATGATGTGAATACGCTTTTCGTTCTTCGCTTCTCGCTATTCGCTTCCGGCTGTGAATCTCCTGGCTGTCGGCTATCCTTAAGCTTGCTTTTAGCCTTTAGCTCTTAGACATCGCTGAATCGCATCTCGACGACTGATTGCAAGGCTCGTCATTCGCCACGCATTCTCGAATACGACTACGGCCAAAGCTAAGAGCTAAGAGCTAACAGCGAACAGCCAATAGCGAAACGCGAACAGAGAAGAGCGAACGGCGAAAAGCGGCCCTCCTACTTCACCAACTCCAACTTCGGTTCGCGAACCGTCTCGTGTACCGGCATCTGCGTGTACTTCATCAGTTCCACCATGATTGCCTTCTGGGCGTGGAGCCGGTTTTCTGCCTGCTGGAAGACAAACGAGCGCGGGGAGTCAATCACGTCGTCCGTAACTTCATCGCCACGGTGGGCGGGCAAACAATGCAGGAAGATGGCGTCAGGCTTGGCGTGAGCGAAAAGTCTGGCGTTGACCTGATAGGGCGCGAAGATCTTCTTTCGCGCCTCGGTTTCGGATTCCTGGCCCATGCTGGTCCAGACGTCGGTGTAGACCACATCGGCCTGGAATGCTGCCAACTCCGGGTCCGAGGTGAGAGTAAAGCTGGCGCGGGTATCGGCGCAGCGTTGCTCGGTCCATCGGATCGCCTCCGCGCCGGGTTCAAAACCGACTGGAGTGGCGACCCAGACATTCGCGCCCAACTGCGCTCCCGCGAACATCAGCGAGCGAGCGACGTTGTTGCCGTCGCCGATGTAAGCTACCTTCAGCCCGGCAATGCGGCCCTTGACTTCCAGCATGGTGAGGTAGTCCGCCATTGCCTGGCAGGGATGACAGTAGTCGGTGAGCCCGTTGATCACCGGAATACTGGCGTGGCGGGCCAGTTCCACGACAACATCGTGAGCGAAGGTGCGAATCATGATTCCGTGTACCATGCGCTCCAGGTTTTTGGCGACGTCGTAGACCGATTCGCGCTTGCCGAGGTTGATCTCGGCCGGCGACAGATAGAGGGGATGGCCACCCAGTTCCTCGATCCCGACGTCGAAGCTGACGCGCGTGCGCAGTGACGGCTTTTCGAAGATCATGGCCAGCGTCTTGCCTTTCAACGCCGTGCGATAAGCGTTCGGCCGGACCTTCAGCTGGGTGGCCACGTGCAGAAACTGGCGGATCCGCACCGGGGTGAAGTCGCGAATCGAAAGGAAATCTTTCTCGATCACGGCTACCTCCCAATTTCTGCAAACGCCGGCTTGTGGGCTTGCGTAAACTCCTCCAGCATGTCGGGAATTGCCGGCTTGCCGAGTTCCTCGACCTCATAGCGAACCCGGACGCTGGGTTTGTCGATGTGGATGGTGCGTGCCAAATCTATCGGCGTCGCCACCACCACCACGTCGCAAGGAACGCGCTTGATGGTTTCCTCCAACTCGTGGCGTTGGGTATCGCTATATCCCATGGCCGGCAAGACTCGCCACAGGTGCGGAAATTTCTCAAACGTCTTCTGGATGGAGCCGACGGCATAGGGCCGCGGATCGACCAGGGCGGAGGCATGGTAACGGTTGGCCGCGACGATCCCCGCTCCGTACGCCATCTCACCGTGGGTGAGCGTGGGACCATCCTCAACCACCAGCACGCTCTTGCCGTCGATCATCTCCGGCGCGTCGACCGTCACCCGGCAGGCCATCTCGATCACCCGGGCTGTGGGATTGTGCAACGCGATGTTGTGGCGGACGGTCTTGATGCCGTCGGGATCGGCGGTGTCGACCTTATTGATGATGAGCACATCGGCGGTGCGGAAGTTGACCTCGCCGGGATAGTAGGCAAGCTCGTGGCCGGCGCGATGCGGATCGAGCACCACGATGTCGAGATCGGGACGATAGAACGAGGTATCGTTGTTACCGCCGTCCCATAGGATCACATCACCTTCCTGCTCGGCCTGGCGCAGGATCTCGTGATAGTCCACTCCTGCGTATACGGGTGTGCCCTCGACAATGTGCGGCTCATACTCCTCGCGCTCTTCGATGGTGCACTTGTGCCGGTCGAGATCGGCCAGCGATCCGAAGCGTTGCGCATGCTGCGCGGCCAGATCGCCGTAGGGCATGGGATGGCGAACCACCACCGGTTTCCAACCCAGGCTGGCGCAGCTCCGTGGCGATACGGCGGGAGACCGGACTCTTGCCGCAACCGGTACGGACCGCGCATATCGAGATCACCGGGACTTTCGCCGTGAGTTGAGTGCGACTGGCGCCCAGCAACCAGAAGTCGGCGCCGGCAGCGACCGCGCGCGAGGCCAGATGCATCAGCGTGGGATAGGCGACATCGCTATAGGAGAAGACGACAACATCGACCCAGTTCTCGCGAATGATTTCTTCCATCTTGTTTTCATCGAGGATGGGAATGCCGTCGGGATAAAGATCGCCGGCCAGTTGCATCGGATAACGACGCCCGGCGATGTCAGGAATTTGGTTAGCGGTGAAGGCTACGACGAGGAATTCAGGATTGTCTCGGAAAACTACATTGAAGTTGTGGAAGTCTCGTCCAGCAGCTCCCAGGATAAGCACTCTTTTCATAGTGCGTAAAAAGCGTCATTAGACCCATGAGGTGGGGACACTTTTCTCCTAGCGGTAGAGTGAACCGAACGCGGGAAAAACGCTGTGAGGCCGGTCACGGAAGCGTGAGACTCGAGGTCCGAAACAGAACGCCAAGCGTTTCGAAGATGCTGTCGATCTATCTAGCCAAATCGGGCTTGGGCTATATCGGACGTCAGGCCAGCGGCAATTGTTTGTCTGTGCCCTACGATTCCTTCCTGTGATAAGCAACGCAGAGGGGAATTTGCCAACCACGTCTGGACAATGCGGACTGACGGTTCATCCCACCAAAGCGGCAGGTAAATAGTGACGTTCATCACAGGCTACTGTGACTCCTCTGAGGCATCCTGCCTGCGGTGCCGCACTCAGAACCGAATACGCCGCGTCCGATCGAAGGTTGTCCCACGGTGTGTCCCGTCTGCTGGGACCACGACATCATCCCCGTTGAGGACGTTCGGTTATTTGCCAATAAAACCGATGGACAGGCTGTGGGAAGAGTTTCGGTTTACCGCTGCACCAAATGGCACCTGTTCGCCGTATTCGATCAGCCGTGACCCTGGCAAGGCTGGACTCCCGCCCGAACCCCACTCCGCGAAGGTTTCACGGGAGATTATCGCGGTGCCCCGGATGAAGCCGCCTTGAGACGTTGCGCGGCGCGGTAGCAATCGAGGGCTTTGGTTGTATCGCCGAGATCGCTGTAGGCGTGGCCCATGTTCGCCAGGATTTGCGCATTCGCCTGGTCGTCGTTAGAGAGTTCCAGAGCCTGCTGGTAGAGCTTAATCGCCTGGCCAAGATTGCGTCTCTGTTGCTCAATTTCGGCAGTGGTACGAACCAGGATGAGGTCTCGCGGTTTTGCCTGCAACGCCCGGTAGATATGGGCCAACCCTTCGTCCACTTGGCCACGCTGCACCATGATCATGCCGAGATTATGCTCGGCCGCCCAACTGTGGTTCACTTCTACCGATCGTGTCCACACCGTGGTCGCATCGCTCCAGTAACGAACCTGGCGGTCGGTCGCCAGCGAGAGGCCGATCAGTACAACGGCAGAGAGTGCCGGCAAGACAAACCGCGGAACACCTAGTTCGTTCACAAGATCGGCCAGGCCCCAACACAGCATCACAAACAACCCGACAAAGCAGACATAAGCATAGCGGTCGGCCAGCGGTGCCCGGTCGATCTGGACAAGGTTGATCATGGGGATCATTGTGCCCAGAAACCAGAACCACCCCACTAGCAGATAGCGGTGCCGCTTTTGCGTAACCACCCATGCCGTGATTGCGGCCAGCAGCAGGAAAGCCGCCCACACTCCTCCCCATCCCAGCGAGTATCCCGGGTGACGATATTCAAATGCCAGGTTGGCCGGCCAAAAAGCTTTGCCCAGATATATAGCGTAGGAGCGAATTGCCGTGCCGATGCGTATCACGAATGTATAGCGCTCGATCATCGGCTTCGTGCCCACTCTGATGGTAAGCAGCGCGTCGGCCAGGGCCAGGGCAAACAGAGAGCCTTTTTCGTTGACCAGCAGCCAGAACTTACGGGCCGGAGAAATCTGACCAGCGTCTGCATCGGCTTGTCCGGACATGCGGCCGAGCGGCCAGTAATCCCACAGCAGCAGAACGAACGGCAGCGTGATCACCTGCGGCTTGGCGAGCAGTCCCAGTACATACAGCACACTTACCACTGTCATTCGCCAAGGTTCCCTCTTGCGGACATAGCCGACGTAAGCCCCTAGAGCCAGGAAGAAGAAAGTGGTGCTGAGCAGAGTTTTGAGTTCAGCAATCCAGGCTACGTTCTCGACATTGATAGGGTGGAGCGCAAACAGGGCCGCGACCATGAAGCTGCGAGCGGTGCATCCGGTGGATCGTCTAAGTAGCCAGAACAGCAGCAGAGCGTTGATAACGTGCAACAGCACGTTGACGTCGTGGTGTCCGCCGGCATTGAGTCCGAACAGGCGCACATTGATGCTGTGCGCGAGGAAGGTCACGGGATCGTAGTTAAGAACGAAGGCGTGCGTGAAGGCCCATTTAAGTGACTCCCAGTTTAGCGGCCCGGTTACATGCGCATTATCGTAAACGTAAGCGCCGTCATCGATACCGAGAAGGAAAGGATAGCTGTGGACCGGAAAATACACCGCAACTACGGCGGCGACCACGATCAAGGAAAGGAGAAGATACTTCCATGCGTCCTGCTTGGGACTGAGGGAAGAACGCGCAGGAAGATCGGACAAACTTTCTACGCGATCCGGCGTAATCCGGAATTTCTCTTTTAGATCCCAACCGCCCGACACGGTATACCCTTTCGGAATTCCATCGCACTCTGATTTTCTTTTGGCCGAACCGATGGCTCGCCTTCAGGACTCTGCCGATTTGTCGTTTTCTCTCGCTCGGTACAGCAGCGCGTGAAATTTCTCGTCGCCGAGCACCCGGCGAAGCTCGCGGAAAGCGAACAGCGGGATGAAAACGCAAAATATGACCAGACTGCGAGCGAGCAGATCATCGAGGGGCATCTCACGGAAAGTTCTTTCGATACGCACTCCATGCAGTAGCCCTTTGAGCGCTTCTTCGGCCATGTGAAAAGCGAACACCAGCAAGCTAAAGAGAACAGCCTTGTAAATGGCCGACAGCAGCAAAGGCCGGCCTTCATACTTTCTGCCTACGTGTGCGTATTCTCCGATGAGAATGACTTTGGCGATCACCAGGGCGTTGACCACAGCAAAAGCGTAGCTCAAGTAGCGGACGTGGAAGGCGCTCAACAGGAGCGTGCTGTAGGTAACAAGCACACAAAAGACAAATGCCAGAAACATGAAGATGCCTAGAAATTCCATTAACTCGTGGAAGGCTTTACGCTTCAGGTCCCGGGCTTTGGAGTGTTCGTTATGCATCCGTCCTTCTTAAGTGAATCGTTGACCAGGAAGTGCGACCGTCCTGCCGGCAACGATTCTTTTGGTTCTACCGCAATGTTGCACATCACGTGATCGTAATCTTTCCCGGGGCATTTTAGCGCCTTTTTCCTTCCTCGTGATGGCAGGTGTTAAGCCTCACACCGCCATGTGACAGCCATCACTTCGGTTTGGGCCATGTCTGGTCAAGAATCGAACTATCGTTCGGTACCGGGGTGAGCTCCGAACCGCAACGTATTCCAGGTGGGATGGCGAATCGCAAGGTACAAGCAAGTCCCTTCGGACGGTCCCGCAGAGAGAAAGGGAAACAATGGCCAAAGGTTCGGTGCAAATCGTGGCTGAGCGCTGTAAAGCCTGCGGTTTCTGCGTAGAGTTTTGTCCCACGCACGTGCTGGCGCTGTCGTCCGCATTTAACGCCAAGGGTTATCACACTCCTTACATGGTTCATCCCGACAAGTGCAGCGGTTGCGATCTATGCGGCATGTACTGTCCCGACTTCGCCATCTTCGGACACAAGCAAGCAGAGCCGGCCAAAGAAAACGTAGCCGCCGCCCCGCTTACGGCCGCCGCCGAGGCCAAGGAGGAGCAAGATGCACGCTGAAGCTGCCGGGGTAATGACCGGCACACATTTTCTTGACGGCGACCATGCCTGCTGCGAAGGCGCACTGGCAGCGGGCGCACGATTTTCCGCCGGCTATCCCATCACGCCCTCAACCGAAGTGGTCGAGCGCTTCGCCTCGCGCGTACCCACTGTGGGCGGAACATTTATCCAGATGGAAGACGAGCTGGCCGCCTCGATTGCGATTCAAGGCGCGGTTTGGGGCGGAGCCAAGGCTTTCACCGTGACCTCCGGTCCAGGATTCTCGCTGATGATGGAGCACATTGGACTGGCGGTGATGACCGAAACTCCATGCGTCTTCGTGGACGTGCAGCGCGGCGGACCTTCGACGGGATTGCCCACGCTTCCTGCTCAGGCCGACATGATGCAGGTACGCTGGGGATCGCACGGCGATTACGAAGTGATCGCGCTGTGCCCGAACTCGCCGCAGGAGTGCTTCGACCTGACGATTACCGCTTTCAATTACGCCGAGCAGTATCGCTGCCCGGTCTTCGTCATGATGGACGAAGTTGTCGGGCACATGACGGAGAAAGTCGTGATTCCACCGCCGGAAGAAATTGAAGTTACGCCGCGCCGTTACACCACGCTTCCTCCTAGCGAATTTCTTGCCTTCAAAGCGCGCGAAGATCTGGTTCCCGACATGCCGCGCACGGGCGAAGGCTACAACGTCCACGTTACCGGCCTGACGCACGACGAGCGAGGTTATCCCGATATGACGCCGGCTACGCAGGACAAACTGGTCAGGCGGCTACAGGAAAAAATCACCAAGAACGTCGACAAGATCACGCTCTACGAAGAAGATCAAATCGACGGCGCCGATGTGGTCGTGGTGTCGTATGGCATCACCTCGCGAGTGGCGCAGCGCGGCATCGAGCTGGCTCGGAAGAACGGTGTGAAAGTCGGCAAGTTCCGCCTGATCACGGCATGGCCGTTCCCCGAAAAACAGATTGCGGAAATCGCCGGCAAGGTGAAAGCGATTGTGGTTGTCGAACTGAACCTGGGCCAGATGGTGCGCGAAGTTGAACGGGCCGCTGCCGGCAAAGTACCCGTCCGCTTCGTCGGGCACGCCGGAGGCAGCGTCCACCGCCCCGAAGACATTATGAAGGCCATCATGGAGGTGGCGCGATGAGCGAGCTTACCGAACTGACTGTGAACCCAGTCGAACAATTTCTGCGCATGGACCGCATTCCGCATATCTGGTGTCCGGGCTGCGGCATTGGCACCAGCGTCAACTCTTTCGCCCACGCGCTCATCGAGGCCAAGATCGACACCCGTAACCTGGCTATCGTTTCCGGAATCGGTTGTACCGGACGTGTTGCCGGCTACGTCAATCAGGACTCGTTCCACACCACGCACGGCCGCGCGATCCCCTTCGCCACCGGACTGAAGCTGGCCAATCCCAAGCTGAACGTGGTGGTGTACTCCGGCGACGGCGACCTGTTTGCCATCGGCGGCAATCACCTGATTCACGCCGCGCGCCGCAATGTGGACCTGAAGGTCGTCTGCATCAACAACCTTATTTATGCCATGACCGGCGGCCAGACCGCGCCGACCACGCCGGGCGATGTCATCACCTCGACCAATCCTTACGGCACGTACGATCCTTCGTTCAACCTGCCTTACCTGGTGGAAGCGGCTGGCGCGGTTTACGTCGCTCGCTGGACGGCGTTCCATGTGAAGCAGCTGGCGCGCTCGATGCAGGAGATGTTTGCCAAGAAAGGATTCAGCTTCATCGAAGTGCTGTCGCCGTGTCCGACGCTGTATCAGCGCCGCAACAAGATGGGCGACGGGCTCGACACCATGAAGTTCTACAAGTCGGTCAGCAAGGTTCGCAATGGCGCGCCCACCAGCGAAGTCGCGTTGACCAAGAGCGGTGAAATTACGGTAGGCAAGTTTGTCGATCGCGAGCGCAGCGATTACCGCGACCTGATGCACGATCAATTATTCGATTCACTCGGCGACGAGTACGTGGAAACGGAGGCCTGTTCATGCCAGTAAGCGAGATCCGCATCGCAGGATTTGGAGGCCAGGGCGTTATTCTGTCGGCCATCATCATCGGCAAAGCCGGCTGCATCTATCAGCCCGGCTACTCCACCATGACGCAGAACTTCGGGCCGGAAGCCCGCGGCGGAGCCTGCAGCGCTCAGCTGATTCTTTCTGACACGCCGGTGCTGTATCCCTACGTACCGCGTCCAGACATTCTGGTGGTGATGTCGCAGGAAGCTTACGGACTGTTCTCTCCGCAGATCAAGGACGAAGGCATTCTGATCATCGAAGAAGACCTGGTACGGATTGGCGAGTTGCCGGCAGGCGTGCGCGTCTACAGCATCCCCGCCACGCGCATCGCCGAAGAACTGGGCAAGAAGATGGTGCTGAACATCGTGATGGTCGGATTTTTTGGCGCTATCACGCAGGTGCTCGACCGTGAAGCCTTGCGGAACGCCGTCGCTGCCTCGGTACCGCAAGCCTACCGGGAGTTGAACCTGAAAGCCTTCGACCGGGGATTTGAATATGGCCTTCAGGAACTGTCGGAAGTCATCGTGAAACAGGAATCATTGGTTGCGGTGGCAGCGCTGGAAAATTAAAACGATTACACCGTCAGAGTTGTTGTAGTTCGAGTAGTGCCGACCTTTCAGGTCGGCATATAGCAGCACCTCTTCCAACGTTTCGGCTGCAGGGTTCATCATGATGAGCCCTGCAGCCGAAACCGTTCAATAGCCCGTGGCCGACACGGCGCTAAAGCGCCGTACTACCCGGCCTCAGCAAAAATACCCGCTTATTTGAAATCGATTTGAGCCGGCAAAACATCGCCGGCTTTTTTCTTTTGTGCGGAACTATGAGCAACGGGAAGTTCGGCAACCTCATCTGCTGTGACAGGAGAAAATCGTCATGTCTCAGCAAACCGAAAACACTGGTGATGAAGATGCCGGCAAAGGCGCGGTCGAGCAGGACCGACCGGAGCAAGAGGGCAACGTTTCGCTGGCGGGGCAAATCGGCCATCGCAATCAAGATCCGCTGCTGAAAGCCAACGACAGTGACTACCCGGAGAGCGGGCAAAATCCAGAGCACAGCGGAGAACCGCAGACCGATAACGCTTTGGATCACGATACAGAAATTGGTTGTGCCGCGACGGCGCAGGAGAGCCCAGGTGAGCGGCAGAAAGAAAATCAGAATCAGAGCAAAGACGATCCCCTGGCCGCCTGAGCACAGCTAGTGTTGCCCGTCATCGGCGAAGGTATGCAAGGCAAATTCGAAACCTTCCGGGCTGACCTTGACGTCGCCCTGGTAAGGGCGGTCGATGTCGGCGATGGCTACCAGCACCAGCGAGATCAGGAAGCTGAGCACCACAATCTGCAACAAATGGAAGCGAAAATTGGGAACGCCGAAGAAACACGCGGCGGCCACAGTGATGATGCCGCCGGCGATGAGCACCATCCACAGAATTCCGGGCAGCATCTCGTGACTCTGCAGAATGCGGATGCGGCGGTGCTCGGTGAGGCGCTGCAAGTTGTTCCTCAAATCGCCGAGCGCGCCCAGTTCCTCTGATGTCTGGGTCCGAATCTCGCCCGCTGCATTCCACATCCGTGCGATCATCTGGCTGCCTTGCGGTGGAACCTGCTCATTCGACATGGCAGGAAACTCATTCTGAATCGCATTTTGTGCATACTCCTGAGCCAAATCCCGAATCGTCTGTCTCGCCGGCGGCTGTAGCTGCGCGCTGATACGAAAAACATTGACCAGATCATTGGCCTCTTGCTCGGCATTGATTTGCGCCTGTTGAAACATGGTCCATACCCCGGAAAGCATGAACGCGAGCAGCACGGCATAGGTAGTGCCGATCACGGCAACTACTGCGCCCGTGAAGTCGTTGGACTCGCGGCGGGAGGAGCCTGATGAGGCACGCGTCACCAGGTGCAAAAAGGCGATCGCTGCTCCCACACAGACGATAACAATAAGGATGTTACTCAACACGGCGGTTGGTCCACGATTGTACGCGGCACGAGGAAGCATACACCGCTTTTGACAAAGGAGGGGAGCGGAATCTGTCACTTGGGGCGGTGATCGACTCGGTTCCCGTCACGAGTCGTCGTTGGACCGGCGGGCAACTCGGATATGGTGGCCTCGCAGATCAGGAGTTGTCTAAAACGCCGCACTCGCGAGCGCCCCTGCAATCCTTCCCTGCTCCCCAGGATCGACGCCGCCGTTGGCGGTTGCGAAATTGGATAGGCCGCAATTCGGTTCTGCTCTTTGTCTATCTAACCAATTACTCAAAACAATTATTCGATAGCGATAAACTGCGATAACCCATAGCTTGCTTGTTACCCAACAACTATCCAAGCTAGTAACCCTCATAGTATTTGCAACTCGTTGCGAGTAACTTGCAACGGCTGAAAACTATACTTAAATCGCATGAATTAAAGGGAATTCGCTTGAATGCCGACTACATCCGGGATAGGATGCCAGCAGTTTGCTCACGCCTTTCTAAGGAAATCAAACAACATGTATCGGCGCACGAGACTAGTTTTTGCGGCCATGATGCTGGCCTGGCTTGTGGTGGTTTGTCCGGCTAAGGAAAAGCGGCATCATACGCCATCGCAGTCCACCTTCGTCATTACGAATGATGATGGACTCCTGGGCAACGATGTGAGCTTCTGGCTCGCTGGCAATACCCAGCAGGGACCGACGTTGACTTTGCAAAACGCTCTGAGTACCGGTGGCCGAGGGATAGGAGGCGGCTTCTTTGGATCACCGCGCCTGGCTCTGTTGCCCAGCAGTTCCGGACAGTGTCTGTATGCGTCGAACGCGGGAACAAACAATATCGCCACCATCAATATTCAATCGCAACAGGTGATGGGTAGCTTTAGCGGCTTCAGAAACGACAAGGGCACGACCAACGGCATTGGCCTGGCGTTGAGCAATAACTACCTTTATGCGGGTTTCACCGCTTCGAATACGCTGGTAACTTTCGCCGTGCAGGCTGGATGCCAGCTATCGCTGCTGGGTACCATGCCGGTGGCGGGACTGAATGGCGGGTTTATCGCCGGGATGGCCATTCATGGAAACATGTTGGTAGTCACGTACGGAGACGGATCGATTCAGTCCTTCAACATCGCCAACGGGCTTCCTATTTCCAACGATGACGAGCAAAACTCGGCTGGATTTGCCAGCGCCTATTTTCCCGAGTCAGTAGACATCACGCAGGACGGACATTTTGCGATCTTTGGTGATGCGGCTATTGCCACCACGGTCGAAGTGTCAGACATCTCTTCCGGCAAACTCGCGCCGACCGTTATGTATACGGTGAGCACGGCGACCAATGCCGTGGGACCCGGCAATAACGCTGCCAGCGTTCGTCTCAGTCCGGATGAAAGCCTCTTATACATCGGCAATAGTCAGGGAGGCTCGGTCACGGCTGCTTTCTTCAACAAGAATACGGGCAAGGTTACGCCGGGATGTTTTTCGGGAGTGCTGAATGGGTTCTTCGAACCCTGGGCTTACATCGGATCGCTGGTCACACGAGATACCACGGGAACGGGCACGGTGTTATACGTGTCGGAGTTCGGATCGTCGATTGGAATTCTTGAGATCAGTTCCACCGGCACAACTTGCACCCTCACGGAGTCGCCGAACTCTCCCATCCCCGACAACTCCAGCAGCGGGCTACTTTCGATTCAGGTGTTTCCACCCAGACCGTTTTAGTGCGCCTTCCGGGCGTCGTTCATAAGGGAGTCAGGATGCGTGGCATATTACAAGCTGTTCTGCTTTTACTGCTGTGCGGAGCTAGCGCTTCGGCCCAGATGATCTGCCCGGTCCGGCCGTTGCCGGGAAGTCCAGTGCTCAATCCGCTGGATCTGTACAGTCAGGACGGCGTGTTGACCGTCAACCTCACTCTGCAAAACCAGAAGCAAAATGACGGCTTCATGCACTACTGCTACAACTACAACTACCAGGGGCAGATCATTGAGGCACCTACGCTGCGGCTCAATCCGGGCGACCAGCTGATCCTGAACCTGACCGACAATATCCAGGCGCCCTACGATCGCTACGAAGAAGCCAGAAATACTCCGATGCAGCAAATGCATGACATGCCTGCCGGCGGTCATCATGTGGCCGGGCCTGACGACGACTGCAGCGGGCAAGAGATGATGCCGGGCTCGACCAACATTCATTTCCACGGCCTGAATATTGCTCCGGTATGTCACCAGGACGACGTGATCAACACCATCATCCAGTCCGGCGATCCGGCGTTTCAATACAACATCCAGATTCCGCCGAACGACTCGCCGGGAATGTACTGGTATCACCCGCACGTACACGGCAATACCACGACGCAAGTTGAAGGTGGCGCGGCTGGGGCAATCATCATCGAAGGCAATCTACAGGGGACGCAGGGTCTGCCGGAGCGCGTGCTGGTCATTCGCCAGCAGTTCGAGAATCCCGATTCCTGGATACCCGGACCGAATGAGCTGACGATCAACTTCCAGCCGGCAATTCCCGACGAGCCGTCGCCGGTCATCAGCGTTCAGCCCGGACAGGCGGAATTCTGGCGGGTGGTGAACGCCACCACGCAATCGTTTATGACTTTGCAAATCCAGTTCGGAACCACTCCGCAGCAACTGCAATTGCTGGCCATCGACGGCATTCCGTTGCAATCGCCGACTTATCAAACTACCCTCACGGTTCCCCCGGCGGGACGGGTCGAGTTCATCATGCCCGGTCTTCCGGTGGGCCAGGCCGGAACATTCCTCACCAACGGCTATAACACCGGGCCCGTCGGCAATCCGAATCCGCAACAAGTACTGGCCAGCATCGTGGGAGTTGGCGATCCGCAGGCTTCCGCACGCAACCACGCATGCAAGTGAAGCCGCCTAGCGAACCGCAGCGTTTTGCGGGTTTGGCTGCTCAACTTCCCACCACCACTCGCAGTCTGTACTTTTCCGAGCAGACGGTCGGCAGCAACGGACCAACGCAATACTTCATTACCGTCAACGGACAACGGCCCAAAGTCTTTCACATGGACGATCCGCCTGCGATTGTGACCAACATTGGCGCGGTAGAAGACTGGACGGTGGAGAATCGAGCTGGCGAAGCTCACGCCTTTCACATTCACCAGATTCATTTTCTGGTGATGGCGATTAACGGTGTTCCCGTGCCGAACCCCTATCTTGCCGACACAATCGTTCTGCCCAACTGGAGCGGACATGGGCCGTATCCGAATGTGACGCTGCGGATGGATTTTCGCGATCCGAATATCGCGGGAACCTTTGTCTATCACTGCCACATTCTGGATCATGAAGATGGCGGAATGATGTCGAAGATCCAGGTGAATCCGGCAAATTGAGACGGCCCGGCACTTTACTACCGAGGATAGTTGTTTTGTTTTTCGCCAAAACGGTTGCTCAACTGTTTGCGTTTCCCGTCTCAATCTAATTGACAGCAGCGCGCGGTTGACGCAGAATTTTGACACACTGTTTGAGAGTGGGCATAACACTTCAATCAATCCCCAAAGATTTTCCAGCGTGGCATTCTCTGGTCCGCGAATAGAGTCTCCGCTCGAAATGGGGTCACCAACAATTCCGTTTGCTATGAAATGTAACTTGAGAAAGAGGACTGTGTTGACGAGGAGATTTGTACTAGCTGTAAGCATGCTGTTGCTAGCCGCCTGCTGTATTTCTCAGGCGCAAACATTGACCAATCTTACGCATCAGGCGCCAGACGGAGGCCAGCTTACCTTTCAGCTGACCGACGGCAGAGTGCTGGCGCAAGGCTTCAACGATTCCGACTGGTGGATCTTGACTCCCGACATTACCGGTAGCTACGTCAACGGTACCTGGACGCAGGCTGCCAGCCTTCCCGGCGGCTACTCTCCCGAAGCTTTCGCTTCCGCCGTTTTGGCCGATGGCCGCGTGCTGATTGAAGGCGGCGAATATAACTTCGGTCAGTTTGTTCTGACCAACCTGGGCGCAGTTTACGATCCGGCCGCCAATACCTGGACCCCGCTGACTCCTCCCACGGGATGGGGATACATCGGCGATTCGCCCGCACTCATTCTGCCCAACACCGATTTTCTGATTGGGCGCAAGCTGGATATGCAGATGGCGGAGTTGAACACCTCGACCATGACATGGACGGCGAAGAGTTCCACCGGCAAGGCTGACTGGAACGCCGAAGAAGGCTGGACCCTGATGCCCGACGGCACCGTGCTGACGGCCGATGTACTCGCCAATCCGAACTCGGAACGTTACATCACCCAGCAGCAAATGTGGGTCTCCGACGGCAGCACCATCGCCCTGCTGCAGGGCCCGCCTGAGGAAGGCTGCCTGCAATATGGAGGCGGTCAGTATTGTCCTCCGGGAGAAATCGGCCCCTCCATTCTGCAGCCGAACAAGAAAGTGTTCTACACTGGCGCACACCATCTGGGCGCGACTACCGGGCATACTGCGGTCTATACCCCGGGAGCCAGTCCGACCGATCCCGGCACCTGGGTTGCAGGTCCGGATTTCCCCAATGGCGATGATGCCGGCGACAATTTCGCGGTGCTGTTGCCCAACGGCAAGCCGATGGTGCAGGGTAATTCGGGCCGGCTTTACGAGTTCGACGGCACGAACCTGAACCCAACCCTGGATGGTGGCGGCAACAGCCTGATGGTTCTGCCCACCGGCCAGGTGCTTCTGGGTGGCACGGCAGTCTATAACCCGACCGGCGGCGCCGAGCAGATTTGGGATCCGGTCATCACCTATTGCCCTGCCTCGTTAACCCGCGGCGATACCTATACGATCCTGGGCCGTCAGTTTAATGGCTTGTCTCAGGCTGCTTCGTTCGGCGATGAGTACCAGACCGCGACGAACTATCCGCTGGTGCGAATCACCAACAATGCTACGGGACACGTTTTCTATGCCAAGACCCACGGCCACTTCCCCATGGGCGTAGCCGGAGGCGGAACGCCGACCTACACCCACATGGACATTCCTGCGGGAATGGAAACGGGGCCGAGCAAGCTGGTTGTGGTGGCTAACGGCATCGCTTCCAACATAATCAGCGTCACCGTGAACTAGTCCGCGCCAGCGGAAAGTTTGCGTTGCTGTAGATTTTCCTCCTGCGCCGCCGGAAGGCGGCGCAGGGGCGTTTCGCCATTCGCTCTTCGCTATCAGCTTTTCGCTATTCGCCCTTCGCTTTTGGCTCTTAGCTTTTGGCTCTTAGCTCTTAGCTGTTCGCTAGCTCCACTATCCACTAACTTGTCATCCCGACCGCAGCGAAGCGGAGCGGAGGGACCTGCGGTTCCTTCGCTCCGCCGTGCATTCGTATTCGTCAGAGATAGACCAGCCGAAATCGAGCCCGCCAGGGCGGAAGTGAAGTTAGCCCAGGACGTAAGTCCTGGGTAGGCTGCTCTATAAATTCGAGCCGGCTTCAGCCGGCGGCACTCTTGGTTTCGGTCTTGAGGTCCTTGACCAGCCGCTCAAACGCCTTCTGATATGAGTCGTGATCTTTCCAGTTGCTGAAGCCGGGGATGAAGTACTCACGAATCTCCTTCGATAAGTCTTTTCCGGTATCAGCGTCGAAACATTCCCAGTCGCGTAAGGCCTCAAACGGAACAAGACGAATGGGAAACAACACTCTCTTCCCTTCCTTCACCTCGCGTTTGCGCGCTTTGGCAATCTCGGTCTTCACCCACTCGCTGTTCATGCTGCTTTCGGAAAGGATCAGAAGCAACCGGTCGTGCAGGCGAATGGCCTCATCGATCTGCTCATGGATTTTGCGGCCTCCCTTAATGTCATGCGGCGCAAACCAGCAGCGCACGCCGTTGCCTTGCAGGTCGTTGTAGAGCCGCTCGGCAAACGCCTGGTCGACAGTCGAATAGCTAATGAAGCACGAGTAGAACTCGAGGGGCCGTCCCACCATGGAGCCAATGTAGGCGATGAACTCGTCCGGCACGCCACAGCCCCGGAGAAATACCTCGGGAATCTTGCCGCGGGATTTGTAGATCGTATCGATGCCGACAGTGGACGGCCCGTAGTGTCTGATAAATTCCAGACCTTTAGCATTGCTAAGATCGACATCGGCAAAAACCGTTACCGCCACTTGCGCGTCGGTAAAGTCTGTGTCGCTTAGGTTTGATTTCGTGAAGTTCGCTCCGCCGAGTTTCGCTTCGGAGAGCATAGCCCCGCTCAGATCCACACCGTAGAGATTTGCTTCGCCGAGGTCAACTTGGCGGAGATCCGCCCCGCTCAGATCTGCCTCCGCGAGATTTGTTTCGTAAAGATCCGCGTACCAGAGATTGACTTGGCAGAGACGTGCACTCCTAAGGTTGGCCCCGTCGAACTCCGCCGCTTCGAGGTTAGCCGAAGAGAGGTTGAGCCCGGGCAGATGGACACGATGAAGCTGCGCCCCACCCAGTTCCGGACGCACCTTGGGATGTGCCTCCCTCCACTTGTTCCACTGCTCAACCCCTTGCTTCAGGATTTCGAGATGTTCAGGGTTCGCCATTTCCGCGTGACCTCGCTTGCTCCTGGGGGTTTAACCGATCTCTTAAATCGGAAGGGCGCAGCAACAAATGATTGCGACCCTCCGCGGAGTGCCGCCGGCTGAAGCCGGCTCGGGTTTTAGTTACCAGCCCACCCAGGACTTACGTCCTGGGCTAAGTTATTCCGCGCCTGCGGCGCTCGTTTTTCGGCGCTCGCACTCCACCGCCGAGACGCAAAGTTCTTTCTCACACGGACTCGTAGGTCCTGGGACAATGCGGTTCCGCCCTGCGGGCTTGATTCTTGCTGATCAGCGGCCATCGAGGAACCGCAGATCCCTCCGCTCCGCTTCGCTGCGGTCGGGATGACAACTTAGAGGATTCGCCGCGGTCTTGATCTTCGCACGTCTAACTCCGTAACGGACATCACACTACTTGCCACAGTTCGGGTCTGGCGCGATTGCTGGATAATCGGGGATTGCGCCTGGCTTTTGCTGGTTCGCCACTTTGCGGAATGCCGCCACGTCGGTGGTCTTGAGCCGCTGCCATTTCTCCAGCGTAGTGTTCATGGCTACGCAAACCCGTTGCAAGGCCACGTACGATTCGGTTGAAGGCGCAAAATCCGCAGCATCCACCAGAGCGATCAGCGCGATCAGGCTGTCGTTCACCGTCATCAAGGTTCCGTCTTTCGGAATGTCGAGAACGTCGACGGACTCGCCTTCGAGTGTTTTCGCCTTGGCGGTGATGAGCACAGCTTTGTTTGCGACGGCGGTTCCCGAAGGCCCGCTGGTGAACAGAGCTAGCCGCGCAAGCAAATCCTTCACCTGCTGGCGGGCGGCAAAATTCCGCTCCAGCACCGCTGAGATTTTGAGTTCCAGATCGAGCGCGCTCTCCAAAGCGTTACGCGTGTAAGTCACCCGGGGATCCATCTTTACTTCGAGAGGCTTGCTCAAGGTCTGGCCGTCGACGGTGAGGCGGACTTCGTAAGTTCCGGGCACAACCAGCGGCCCTTGCGGGGGCAGCGGCGTCTCGCCGACGATGGCGGCGATGGGATAGTTGTAGGGCGTCTGCACATGCACCGCCTGGGGATCGGGATAGCGCAGGTTCCAGACGACGCGATGCATGCCCGCTCCCTTAGGCAGCGGCTGGGGATGAGCAACCCAGTATTCGGCGACTTGCAGCGGCTGCTCATGGTCCTCAGCTAGCGGCGCGCTGGAGTAAGCGCGAATCAGCTTGCCATCGGCATCGTAGATCTCGAGTTTCACATCCGACTTGGGCGCGGCCGGCAGATAGTAATCGAGGATGGCGCCATCGGGAGGATTCTTTCCGGCGGTAATTTCCGGCGGCAGCGGCGTGTCCTGATTTTCGTCGCGGCGCACCCGGATCGCGGGACGCGGGGCATACAGAACGGCGGCGGACGTCGCTGAGTGCGGATCGATCTGCCGGAGCGGCGAAAGATCGTCGAGAATCCAGAACGCGCGCCCATAGGTGGCCGCGATTAAATCGTCCTGTTCGATGGCGAGATCGTGCACCGCAACCATCGGCATATTCAAGCGCAGCGATTGCCAGAGGCCACCGCCGTCGAACGAAACGTAGACTCCGCGCTCGGTTCCGGCGTAGAGCAGATTCCTGCGCTCCGGATCTTCACGCACCACGCGAACGAAGTCGGCGTCGCCAATTCCGGCCACAGTCTGCTGCCAGGTCTGGCCGTAATCATGAGTCTGAAAAATGTGCGGCTGCAAATCGTCCAGCGGATTGCCGTTGACGGCGACAAAGGCAGTAGCCGCGTCGAAGTGCGAGGCTTCGATAAGCGGCACCGAACTCCAGGCCGGGACTGCCGGGGGCGTAACGTTGTGCCAAGTCGCGCCGCCATCGCGCGTCAACTGCACTGCGCCATCATCGGTGCCGACCCAGATCACGCCTTCTTTTACCGGCGACGGAGCGATGGTCATGATGGTGCCAAGCGGCTTCTTGGAATCTTTTGGGTCGGGCTTAGTGCGCGCGAGATCAGGGCTGATGGCTTCCCAACTGGTGCCGCCATTCACCGTCTTCATCACGAATTGCGTTCCCAGATAAAGTACGTTCGGATCCTGCGGCGAGAAGACCATGGGAATATTCCAGTTGAAGCGCTGCTTGGCTCCGAAAAGGATTGGCGCGGGAGAAACGTCGCGCGCCTGTCCGGTTCTTTTCGACAGCCGGACTACGCTGCCGAAAGGACCGGCGTTGTAAACCACGTCGTTATCGCGGGGATCGGGAATGGTGTAGCCGCTTTCGCCGGGGCCCACCGGAAACCAGTCGCGCTCTGTAATTTGTCCATCGTTGCCGCGGCTGGAAGTGCCCACGGTGCCGCTGTCTTGCTGCGGTCCGTAGACCCAGTAAGGAAATGCATGATCGGTAGCTACGCGGTAGAACTGGCCGGTGGGCTGGTTGTACCAGGTGCTCCAGGATTCTCCGCCATTCAGGCTGATGGTAGCGCCCTGATCGACGCCCAGAATCATGTGCTGCGAGTTGGTGGGATCGATCCACATGGTGTGGTAATCGTCGCCGCCGGGCGCACCTTTGATGACGGCGAAGGTCTTTCCACCGTCGGTGGAGCGATATAGCGATTGCTTGGGAACGTAGACGATATCGGGATTCCGCGGATCGACGAAGATTTCGCTCATGTACCAGTAGCCCACGATGCGATCATCGCTGGTAGCGCGCTGCCAGTTCTCGCCGCCATCGTCGGAACGGTACAGTCCGTTGTCCTTATCTTTCGCCTCGATCAGCGCATAAACCCGCTGGCCTTTCGTGCCGGGAGCGGCTGCCACTCCGATGCGACCTTTATCGCCGGTGGGCAAGCCGTGACCGGTGACCGGCTTCCAGGTAACGCCTTCGTCGGTCGATTTGTAGATGCCGCTACCCGGGCCAAATTCCGTTCCGACCATTCCGGGCTTACGGATGGCATGCCACAGCGCCGCGTAGACGATCTGCGGATCGCCGGGAGCAAAGTTTAGATCGACCGCCCCAGTGACGTCGTCAGTGTAGAGAACTTTGGTCCAGGTGTGTCCGCCATCGGTAGAGCGGAAAACGCCGCGTTCGGTGTTAGGGCTGTAGCTGTGGCCCATGGCGGCCAGCAAAACAATGTCAGGATTTTGCGGATCGACGAGAATGCGCGCGATGTGACGAGTGTCGTCCAGGCCCAGATGCTGCCAGGTCGCGCCGCCGTCCACTGACTTGTAGACGCCGTTGCCATAAGTAATGTCGGAGTAGACATTATTTTCTCCACTGCCGACATAAATGATTTTCGGATTGGAAGGCGCAAGGGCCATGGCGCCAATCGAAGCTACCGGCTGGCTATCGAAGATCGGCTTCCAGACGTTACCGGCATCGGTTGTTTTCCACACGCCGCCGCCGTTGGCGCCGAAGTAATAGACGCCGGGATCGCCGGGAATTCCGACTACGGCGTTCACCTTGCCGGCTCGATAAGGGCCGATCATTCTCCACTGCATGCCGGAAAACAGTGTGGGATCGACTTGTTGCGCCAGCAACGGCAGGCTGGCGAGAAGGCACAAGGCGACGCAAATTACGCTGGAACAGCGTGCGAAACGCAGGGCGCGCATGATCATGGTTGATATTCCGGGGAACCGGAGAGAATACCGTCTCGGTGACTTCGTGGCAAATTTTGCACTTCGACGGGAATAAAACCTACGGTCGATGGTTAGCGATGGTGAGACGCATACGAGGTGCACACCATGAAGCGAACCAACGAAAGCGCAATTGCCACGGCCGCACGCCAAGACCGCATCCCTCAAGACCGCATCCCTCACGACCGCATCGTTCACGACCACAATCATGACGGCATCGACCGCCGCGGCTTTTTGAAGTGCATGGCGTGGGCGGGGACAGGCGCGTTTTGCGTGATCAAGGGCGGCGTGCTGACTTCTTACAGCCTGGGTAACTTTGGCGGTTTCCATAAGCATGCCGCGCAGGGAGAGCTCAGCTTCGTCCAGATCAGCGACAGCCACATGGGATTCGACAAGGCTGCCAATCCTGACGTGGTGGGGACGCTAAAGGCGGCGATCGACAAAATTAACGCGTTGCCCGAGCCACCGGCTTTCATTCTGCACACCGGCGATATCAGCCATCTTTCCAAGCCCTCAGAGTTTGACACCGTCGATCAGTTGCTGAAGGCGGCCAACACCAAAGACGTCTTCTTTGTGCCAGGTGAGCACGATGTGCTGAACGATGATGGCAAGCAGTATCTGGATCGCTACGGCAAAGGGACGCAAGGCGCAGGCTGGTACAGCTTCGACAAGAACGGCGTGCATTTTGTCGGACTGGTCAACGTGATGAACCTGAAGGCAGGCGGGCTGGGAAGTCTGGGTTCGGAACAACTGGAATGGCTGGAGAAAGATGTCAAACATCTTTCAAAGAGCACGCCCATCGTGGTGTTCGCGCATATTCCGCTGTGGAGCGTTTATCCGCAATGGGGATGGGGCACCGACGACAGCGCCAGGCGCTTGGCTACCTGAAGCGCTTTGGTTCGGTAACGGTGCTGAACGGACACATCCACCAGACCATGCAGAAAGTGGAAGGCAACGTCACGTTTCATACCGCAACGTCGACCGCGTTTCCGCAACCGAAGCCGGGCGAAGCGCCTTCGCCTGGACCGATGAAAGTTCCGGCGGAACAACTGCGGACGCTGCTGGGCGTAACCGACGTGAACTATGTGCAAGGCCGGCATGCGCTGGCGGTCACCGACAGCAATCTGGTGTGAACTCGAAACAGCACAGAAATCATCACCAAGCGTTAAGAAATCTTTGATCAAGTTGCAGCGACGTCTCGTAGCGGCTAAACAGTTTGCTGAAAAACTCGAAAAGCAGATCCCTCACCGGCTGAAGCCGGGTTCGGGATGACAAAAAAATAGGTGACTTGTTACGGCGTAGCTAAAGCTGCGCCCCTTCAAATCGCCCTTGGGGGAGTTTCTCAGCAAAGTGTAAAGCCGCATGATTTTCGGGTAATTAACGGACGGCCTGAAGGCTGTCCCCTTCAAAACAAGCTTCAGTCGGGGTTTCCCCAACAACAGAAATCATCAACCAGCTTCAAGGAGATACATGATGAAAGCTTTTATTTTTGCGATGGCGGTTTTCGCGATCGTACTTGGGATCGGCGGCGGAGCGAGAATCTATGCAGCGCCCGCAGATTCGCAATCGGCAGCAGAGACGGCGATCAAGATCGACAACTTCAGCTTTACGCCGGCGACGGTGACGATTCCCGCGGGAACAACAGTGCGCTGGACGAACCGCGACGATATTCCGCACACCGTCGTCAGCGATGACAAGATATTCAAGTCGAAGGCGCTGGATACTGATGAGCAGTTCACCTACACCTTCACCAAGCCAGGCACTTACAGCTACTTCTGCAGCATACATCCCAAGATGACAGCGAAGATTGTGGTGCAGTGAGGAGCGACGAACGTGCATCCGTTTGATATCAAGTCGGCGCTCCTGGCCAAGCACGCGCAACACGTCGTGCTGATCCACTTCCCGATTGCGCTGTTTCTGACCAGCGTGATGTTTGACTTCATCGCGCAATGGACGAAGAACCGGACGCTGGCGGCGGTGGCTTACTACAATCTTCTGGTGGCGGCGATCTCGTGTGTGCCGGTGATAGCGACCGGTCTTCTGGCTTGGCGCTGGCAACTGGAAGGCCAGCGGCTGAAAGGGATTCTGCTGCAGCACCTGGTTCTCGCGGCTGTTTCAACCGCGCTGATCTGGCTGGTGTGGTGGCTACATTTTCGAGCACGGCGAACGGTACCACAGAATTTGCCGCTGTATCGTTTGCCGATCGAGATCGTGGCAGCGGGCGCGATCGCCCTGACAGGCCATCTGGGCGGATTCTTGAGCGGCGTTAACGGACCGGGATAAACGCCGTGTCGCCTTGCAGCGGCACAGACGCTCACAGCAATTGGCGAAAAGCAACGTGCCGACGAACCGCCGCCAGCGCGCACCTGCAACTACCGCGGCAAGATGTCAGTCAGCGCCCACTCGATGCCGTCCACTTCCTCGCGAATCACCCGAATTGCCTGCTGGTGACCGGGAAACGGCACGGGTGGAATAGCTTCGACGGCGTGACGAATCTTGTGGCTGCGGTCCCAGATCAAGTTGAGCCGGGCCGAAGCTTCCATGCGATGCTTATAAATCCTTCGCACGACCTTGGTCGTCATCCAGGCAAACGCTAAACCGAATAGCATTTCGATGGGAAGACGATCGGTAGCTCCATCGAAATCGAAGAAAGCGAGCCGATAGACGGCTTCGCCAAGACCAAGCGATGCGAAAATAACTCCCAGCCCAATCAAGCCCACGGTCAGGCGGTCAAAGGGTCGAAGTTCCAAAGAAGGTTGATGCTGACCACGGATTGGCGTTACTGACATAAATCCCCCAGGAGGCCTGTGATAATCCGGAACCTCCATTGTGCTACAACTGGCGGGTTTTGTGGATAAAAGAAAACGCTCGGGCCCGCAAACCGCAACGGCGCGAGAGATTACGCGCTACCATTGTGGTATGCAAACTTATCGGCTGGTAAGAACGGGAGCCTCGGTGCAGGTGTTTGTCGATGGAAGTCCGTCGGTAACGGTGGATGCGAACCGGCGGGACGAAATGCGCAAGTATATGGCGTCAGTCGGCCTGACGCCCGACGAGATCAATCAGAAAGTCCATGAACTTTACATCACGAACACGACAACATTTCCCGGCGAGCGCAAAGTCGTCCCCAGCCGCAGAGCAGCCGCCAATAAGTCTTGACGAGGGGTCACACAAAAACTGGGGCATCCCTTGTGGAATGCCCCAGTGGTGTCCAGGCTTATCGTGTGAGTCAGTCCTGAAGGCCAGGTGTGAAGCTGCTCTAGCTTTCTCTACACATCTCGCGACCCGCTCCTACGGACAGGTGCTGAATTTCAGAGACGCCACGCGAGTGCTCCAGTCGAACGTGGTATTGGGAACGGTGTAATACTCCTGGGCATACCAGAAGGTGCAGCCGTCGGCGCCATCAATCGCCATGCTGCTGTAGTCGCCCCAGCGGTTTTCGGTATCGGATTGCGAACCGGTGCCGGCAAAGATTGGAACCTCCGCCTCCAACGTACCCATGGGATCGGTAGGGATGCGGCCAGCCGCGGCCAGCGACGGAAACATGGAGGAACTGGACACGCTGTATCCGACTACAATGTCGCCAGCCTGGTCCTCCGCCATCGACGCCATCCAGCGATAATTGGAATCGGGAGCGAAGGTGCCCGACTGGAACAGGTTCACTCCGCTGATGGTGACGGTGCTCACCGGCGCGCGGAACTCGTACCATCTGACGCCGGCCTGGCCGCCTGATGCGGCCACCACATGATTGACATACCAATGCTGTTGACGCAGTCGTCCAGCATTGGGCGGGACGTTGACCAGAGGCCCATCATCCCAGTAGGCAAAGCGATACATAACGCGATCGCTGAGGGGAGCTACGCCCAGGCTGCCAGGCTCTGGAATGCAGGCTCCGCGAATGGGATTGCAGGTCGGATCGAAGGGGCTGTACGTCGGCACGGTGATGGGATTGGCCAGCCCACTGCCCACGAATGTTGACTGACTGGGGTTGGGAAAAACCGGATGCATGGAATACAGGTACAGATGGTCGTTGCTGTTATCGACATCGTAGCTGCCGATGAAGAACTCATCCTGCCCATTCGGTGGAGGAGCCATGGAGTCGAAGTCGCCCGGCAAGATGCTGTAGTCGTTGGCGGTAAGCTGGAAGCAAATCTGTTCGGCGGTGTGATCGCCAACCAGCAACTTCGCGCTGTTATAGGCGCAAACCTCCGCGCCCACAAAACCGCCGCCACCGGGACCGAAGTTGTTCATGGTCTCGAAATAACCGGTAGGCCAAATCCCGTACTTGGGATAGTCGGGGAAGCCCGTGCCCAACGAGAAGGAATACTCATAGTAGGCGCCGGTCGCGTCGGCTGTCTGGGAAACGGCGATGCAGGCGGTGTAGGGCTCAACGAAAGTGTTCTGCGCCAGCAGCCAGCGATGGGCGACGCGGTCCCACTGAGCGATGATGTCGCCGTCATTGTTGTTGGCACAGGTTCCACCCAGACTGGACCACAGGGTGTTGCCTTCAATCGGACCGATCTCAACCGCTCCGGTTGTCTTGTTGAAGATCGCGAACGACACGTTCACCCACTCGACTACCTGGGTATCGCCGACCGCAGCATTCGTGTCAGGCGGAGCATCGGGATCGGTGTAATTCGGGAACCCGGTTCCGACGCCGAGAAGGTTCAAGCCTACCGACAAGCTGGTGGGGCCGCCGGGCGAGCTCTGCTCCACCGGATCGACCACTACGCCGGCCTGACGGCCGGGATGGAAATTAACCCAGCGCACGGGATTGGCTTCGTGGAAGCCGTAAGTCACACGCTGTGGGAGCTTGGCGAGATCGCGCAACGGAGGCGTCACGGCATAGGACACTGGCTGCCGCGACGTCATGGCCGGCGATGAGTTATCTGCTGCATGAAGCGGGAGCGCAAACAGAATCAGGGCGCCCAGAGCGAGTAGAGATAGGCCCAGAGTTTTTGGGTTGTGTTTCATGGCTTTCCAGTCTCCATCTTCGAGTCAGCGCAAAGGCTGCTACGGTTGCAGAATGGTCCGCAACTTAGGAAGGTTTAGTAACCGGACAACGAGTTTCTTGCGGAGCGTGTGGCGCAGGCAGATGGTTTGGTCTCGCATGAGATGGACTCCCCGAATCCCAGGCAGAGGGCGAAGTGCTGGAGATTTCATCACATTTCCCCAGAGAGGCACAACTATTATTGCCGTAGTAACTAGCCAAACCCGGCGGCTTTTTTTCGCTAAACACTTCAACAAATTTTGGACGGGCCCGGCAAAATGAACCCTTCCCGCGGCGGCAGCGTGAGGGCACAGTCGCGGCCTGCCGGGCTAAAGCGTTCGCGGCGTGACTGGCGGTACGCGACACCAGTCCGAAGGCATCACTTTGTTACAATGCAGTGTTTTACGGCATTTCGTTCTTTGAAATCTGTGCCACACCTGATTTGCCGATGCCTTGCGAACTTAGGTTTGCGCGGCGCATCCCACTATGCCGGAACAACTCGGCCATTCTGTCCGCTCACAACCGGGTAAATCTCCTGCCGTGTCCAAGCCGCTGCCGGCGGTTATTCTGGCTGCCTGCTCATGGACAGCCGTCCTGCTAGTCATTAATGACGGCCTATTCCGTTTCAAGCTGATCGAAACCGGCGATCAAGCCACGATTCTGTTTCAGGTTCGCGATGCCGAGCACTTTCGCGAACTGCTGGGAAATTATTCCCGCTGGTTTTTCCACCATCCGGGGCCCGGCTTCCTGTACATCCTGGCGCTGGGGGATGCGGTCTTCCGCCGCCTGCTACATCTGACGCCCGAGCCCATGAACTCGGCATACCTGACGCTGCTGCTCCTCAATGTCGCGCTTCTGTTTGTATCGATTCGAGTGTTTGCACGGCACTGCCGGTCAGCATTGTTTCTTCCGGTCGCGGTCTTGCTTTCGTTATGGGTGATCTACGTCATCAACAGCACATACGGCCCGGTGGCGACCACGAACGTCTGGATGCCGCACATTATTTTGTTTGCCTTTCTGTTGTTCGCCGTAGTGTGCGCGTCGGTGGCGACGGGGACGGTCACAGACCTGCCGATCCTGGTGGGCTGCGGCGGATTGCTCGTTCACGGACATGTGGCGCAAGCCTTGTTTGTTACCGTGCTTTCGGGTTGCGCGTTGCTGACGCTTTATCTGACTTCCATTCGCCAAATCTCGTTGGCTGTTTTTCTGCGAGCTAATCGCAGGACGATGGTGGTCAGTGCCATCCTGCTTGCTGTTTTTCTGATGCCGCTTCTGCTCGACCTTGGGCTCGACCATCCGAACAACGTGCAGAAGATCAGAGCCTATCTGTCGGAGCATCGAGGTGAGCGCAATCGCTTTCGCAGCGCTGTAAAGTACGAAGGCAGCTTCTTCACCTTCACTCCGAACCCGGAGGCAAGCGTCACCAGTCCGGGCGGCTCGCACCTCATTTCAACCGCGGTTGCCAAGCTTTACATCCGGCACTATTGGATGATGGCCATTTTTCTGGCCGCTATCGCGCTGGCCGCCCGACGAAAGGCGAAGGCGGCCATTCCTCCGTTCCTGATTTACATTGCCTTTGAGGTGCTGTTGATTTCAGCCCTGTTCGTGTACTGGGCAAAGAGAATTACGGGGCCACTCTACGATTTCAACGGGTTTTTTTACTACGCGATTCAATTCCTCATTCTGTTTACGCTGGCGGCCATCGCGTTGGACGGCCTACAAATCACGGTGAACTACAGGTGGTCGCTGGGGCTGGCTTGCGCCGTACCGCTGCTGATGTTCACTTCACCGGCAAGTTTCAATCGCGTCGGAACCAATGCTGCCGCGGCTTCGGATCCCTGGTTCGAACATGCCGCGGAGGACAGCCAGAGGATAGCTGCCGGCTTGCCGCGCCAGCAGGCCCGGATTCGGGTTCGCGCACCGGACGGAATTGACGGGCTGCTGCGCAGAACCGGTGTCGCCAGCCGGCTTCACTGGACCGGCCAACCGGTTTGTTTTGACGAAAGGTGGGTATTTCTCCTCGAAGATCGCGATCGCTGTGAGCACGTGGAGGGACTGCTTGACCTGGACCTGAATCCTGCTCAACTGCCGGACCAACCCTGGTCCGCGGAACTGAAGCCGTTCCCTGCCGAGACTTTGCCGTTCACACTCAATCCAGGCGGACAGAACAGTTTGAGTGTCAATTTCTATGGGCCGGACGATCCTCCGGATGGGCCGATCTGGTCGAAGAAGCGATCGCTGATGCGCTTCTTGCTCAGTCCTGATTGGAAGAGTACTCCGCAAGTGCGGATTGAAATTGACGGCACCGCCGTAAAGGGACGTCCGGTTCGGGTGCTGTTGAACGGAGAGAATGTCGGCATGATCCTGGGAGACGGCGCAGTCACCAGCGATTTCCAGGTGAGTCGCGATCAGTTCAGAGCAGGTCGCGAGAACGAGCTGGCATTCGAAGCGGATGGCGCCGGACCGGTGGGCCACGACTTTCGCACGCTCGGCTTCAAATTCGCGTCCGTCAAATTTGAGCCAGTGGAAGCCGCCAGGACCTCGCGCTAACAGGCTGCCGAGCCGCAAGCAGCAACTGGGCCGCTGGGCGAGAGAGTGCAATCGCACGACTCCAGAGTAGGTACGTCAGGGTAGAGCGAAACCTTCAGGTTCGCGTTCAGGCTGCGCCCCGAATTCAGGCTTTCCGCCCACTGCGGTGCAGTGGGCGGAAAGCCTCACCCAAGAGAATGGCGTTGACGCGGCGCTGAAGCGCCGCTCTACCCGGGCTTCGCGGACACAGCAACTCAGCAATTACGGCCCGGGCGGACCCGCTGGTGGATGCGGTTGGGGCGCGGAAGAATTTTCGCGGAGGTACTACAAAAGAGTGCTGAGGTAGGATGGCGTAGCGGCGCCGGGATGCGGCAGTCGGCAAGAGGGTAGCTTGCTGCAGAGATATCAGTGGAATGCGCGGCGTATGCCGATGGTGGTGGGCCACCAGGTGAGTTGGACGGAACTGGTGAAGTCGGTTTGCCGCGTGGGAGCCAGCACGGGCACCCACCAGGTCTCGTATTGCAGGAAGGACTTGATCTCGAGATCGTTGCGGACGCGCAGCATCGCTGACGCACTCCAATCCCATTGTGTGCTGCCGCCGGGGATGAAATCGTCAGAGATCTTGCCGTTGCGCACGCTCACCTGAATGCTGCTGCGGGGACTGAGATGATAGGTGCTCCAGGCCTGATAGCCTTTTCCCTCGCGGCCGATCCAGCTGCCCATCAGAGAATTATCGTTGAGATACACGTCGTGGTAGACAACCTCCCAATAGATAAAGAGGCCGCCCATGCTGTCGACGGTGGGAGGATCGGTGTAAACGGCCTCGGCGCGGAAGTCGAGCTTGGGCAAGCCGGGAACATGGGTGAGGTAGATTCCAGGATTGATGGCGGAACGCCGCGGAGCGCTGACCGGCGAGACATCGTCGTGTACCAGCGAATCGGTGTACAAGGTAAGCCAGCGCCGCACGAAAGGCAGCCGGTAGGTGAAGTCAAAGCTGGCGTGGCGCGCGCCGGGATCGTTGCGCGAGAACTTTACCTCGGGGGTCACATCCGTAAAGCTGGTGAACGAATTCCAGAACGAACCGAAGGTGATGGGCACGTGACCCTCGCCGCCAAACACATCGTTGCGGGTGAATCCGAATTCAAGATTCTCCGTCGGCTTGAAGCTGACCTTCTGGCCGAACATGTAAGGGCCGACAGGAAATTCATGGCCGTAGAGCGGTCCAAAGTAATTGGACATCTCGAAGGGGCCCAGGAATCGTGAGAGCAAGGGAATGTTGGTCGGCTCGGAGCGATTGATCTGCAGATTCCAGAAGGGCGCGGCATTGTTGCTCATCAGCAAAGCCCCACCTTCGCCTGGCCCCCACCACATGCTCTGCTTGCCCACGGAATAATCCAGGCCTCCAAACTTCATGGTGGCGTAAGTATTGAGCAGCTGAAACTGGTTGGCGGAAATCGGCTTGGGCGGTTGCAGAGGATTCTCATCGACATTGGCGATCACCTGCCGCACCGACAGCGGAAGAGCCGGTATGGTGGGCGCGTATTGGTATTCGCCATTGATGTAGAAGGCGAAGCGGCCATCATTGGCGCTGGCGCTGAATCCGCTGTAGTTGTTGATACCTTGCCAATACGGCCGGCCATAATTGTTGATGATGGATTGCCCGAAGTGATAGCTGTTATTTACCGGCGTGCCGGCGATATCCATCACTTGGGTATAGACCGAATCCAACTGCATGGCTTCGGTCGGGCTGCCGTCCCAGGCAGCAAGCTCGGGCGCAAATTCGGTGTCGAGCGCCTTCTTGAACTGCCAAATTTCCGACGGGACATCGGTGTGGTATTCGACCTTGGCATTCATTGCGATCAGCATCTGGGCGCAGGCCATGCGCGATCCACGGGCGCAGTCCGATGAATGCGGTGTCGATGTAGCCGCCGCCGATCAGGCGCTCCATGGCGGGATAGATCCAACTATCGAGCGGCACGTTCACGCTGGCTTGATTGGTGGGACGCGGCGCTGAAGTCTGCTCGGCCACAATCTTCAAATCGTCGTCGATATCGGGATTGTGCCGCTGCTTGTAGATGTGACGCCCGACTTGATAGCCCATCAGTCCGCCGATGAAAACGTCCGAAAGGAAATGCTGGTCTGACGCTGCGCGCGCCAGGCTGACGCCGAGAGCCAGGCCATACGCGCCAAACTCCTCGAGCGGATGCGGATACTCCTGCGCAACCACCGAGGCGAAGGCCCAGGTCACGGCCGCGTGATTGGAAGGAAACGACGAGCCGCCGTGAAAGAAGATGTTCTGGAAGTCGGAGGGGAACGGGCGCTCGCGACCGGCAATGCCTTGCAGAGCGTAGTCCACACCGAGGGCGTTGATCATGGCTTCGGTAGCCAGCACGCCGGTTTCGCGGGCGCGCTCGTTGTGGGTAATGCGTCCCCAGATGTAGGCTGCGCCGGTCAGCCCGCCAGCCGCGGCCAATCCCGCGTTGGAGGCGAGATTCAACGCATGCTGATTGTTGAGCCGCATGGCGTAGGAACTTTGCGGATCGGTGACGAAGAGTCCGGTGGCGATGCCGCTCATGGGAACAAGCCACTTGGCGTCGGAAAGTTGCAGGCGGAATGGGCTGGTCCAGATCGCTTTCTGGTCTTCGGCCAGATGGATGAGGAATTTGCTCTCGTTGGGATGAGCAACGGTGCCGTCGGGAAGAGGCTCAACTGGCGAAGCCGCAGGTTGAGGTTGGCCCGCGCTGGGTGGAGAATTCTGCTGGGCGAGGACAGCCGTGGCGCAGAAAGTCAGAAGAACAACGGCGAGGAAGAGCTTGGGCAGACGATTCTTCAAAAGCGTCCTCGAGTGTCACTCGCTTTCTGACGGATGGGTGGGAGTAAGGGCATCGAGGTTGCGGTAAGGGAATACTGAAATCGTCTTAGATTAGTGCAGGATTGGTGGCGACTGCAAAAACCCTCCATAAGAAGCGGTGGAAGGGCACGGCTTTAGCCGCGCCGAAAGCGTGCAATTTAAAAAGGGGCTTTAGCCCCGGCCAACCGTGGCTAAAGCCATTCCTAATGATGTTCGAGTTTGCCGGGCTTAAAGCCCGGCACTTCCACCGAAACCCATAACATTTATTTTTCGCCACCAATAATCTGAGCCTCCGGAACGCGAGCCTGAAGGCTCGCTCTACCGAGCGTCGCTTTCTCGAACAACTTCTTCTGTCACGATTCATGCTGCGGCTTTGTAATAGCGGAAAATGCGGGCCAGCGCGGTTGCTACATCCTCGACGTCCTGCGCCGACATGGCCGGCGACAGCGGCAGCGAGATGGTGCGTTCTCCCACATACGTCGCGTTGGGAAAATCGGAATCGGTGAACCCGAAGCGTTGGCGATAGTAGGGCTGCTGGTGCACCGGAACGTAGTGGATGCCGACGCCGATGTTTTCCGCATCGAGCGCGGCAATAATCTTTTCCCGAGGCACTGCAATTTCCTCCAGAGAAAGCAGCGGAGTGTAGAGGTGATAGGCATGCCGGGAGCCGGCCGCCGAACTCGGGGGCAATTGCAGAGGAAGTCCGGCGAGCCGGTGATTGTAGGCCTGCCAAATCTGCTCGCGCCGCTGCCAATATTCTTCGACGGTCGCCATTTGCGGCAAGGCCAGCGCGGCAGCCACGTCGGTCATGTTGTACTTGAAACCTGCGTCGACGACTTCATACCCGGTCGGCCCGCCCACGAAGCGGCTCCAGGCATCGGCGGTCATGCCGTGCAGCGAGAGAACCTTCACTCGCTCGTGCAGCTTGGCGTCGCGCGTGATCACCATGCCGCCATCGCAGGTGGCGACATTCTTGGTGGGATAAAAGCTGAAGCAGCCGGCATCGCCCATCAGTCCGGCATGGCGGGCATGGTCGGTAGCCTCGATGGCGTGAGCGCAATCTTCCATAACCCGCAGTCCGTGACGCCGGGCGATGTCGAGGATGGCGTCCATCTCGCAGCAGCGGCCGCACATGTGCACCACCAGGATCGCTTTGGTGCGCGAAGTGATTTTCTCTTCGATGAGCGCCGGATCGAGGTTGAAGGTGCTGCGGCTGCAGTCGACCAGCACCGGCTGCGCGCCGGTATGCACGATGGAGTGGATGGTGGAGCAGAAGGTCATGGCGGGAGCGATGACTTCATCGCCCGGGCCGATGCCGAGTGCGACCAGCGCCAGATGAATGGCAGCGGTACCACTGCTGACCGCAGCCGCGTAAGGCGCGTTTTTGTAGCGCGCGAACTCGTGCTCGAACTGTTCGACGCGCGCGCCTAGGCCGATCCAGTTGCTGCGCAGGCATTCGACTACCGAAGCGATCTCGGCTTCGCCGATCACGGGAGCGCCGAAGACCAGGCGGTTCTCGCGCGGGCGCACTGCGGCTCCGCCGGCAATTGCGGGCAGATCGTCAACTTGCATAGACAGGGATTGTCCGCTAGCCAGCGGAACGCGTTTCATAGGTTTGAGCCAGTCGGAGAAATGGTGTTGCGATTGTAAATGATTTGGTGGAGAGGCCGCTGAAACCCGCGGCTCGGTAGTGTCCTAAGTTGTGTTGCTGGCTACATGTTCCAAAGGCGCATGGGAATAAGAAGGCCGAGGATGAGGGCGGTGAGTCCGATTGCAAATGCGATGTAGCGGAAGTACCAGGATGCCTTTGAGTTCGCGGCGTTCAAGAATCCGACAAGCGACCCTACCACGAACATCGCCCCGAATCCGATTAGTTGTTTATGTGTCATCGCTTTCGGATGAATGCTACTGGAAAAGTTCGGCCAGAGTCCAGAGGTGATCTGTAATCCCCGCTTCCATCGCAGGCGTCACCCGCAAAGACTTCTGTACCGGCAGAAGTTGTAATACGCGAAGTGCAAAGCACAAGCACGCCTTGCGATTAACCAGCATTTTCGAGGAACACATAGGTTAACCAGCTCAGTACTGCCGCTGTCGGGCGAAAACTTCTGGTCGGCTATACTTCGGAAGGGATGGCGATACGACCATTCCTGCTGCCAGTCGCGCTTGCCGCGCGCAACCCAGGTCCTGAAAGGTCAATTCGCCAGCCTGACCGCTTACCCGCCTGATGCCTTTTACTCTTTCTCATCCCGCCGCAGCGTTGCCCTTTCGAAAACTGAACTTAGTCTGGTCGGCATTTGTGGTGGGCAGCATGGCTCCCGATTTCCCCTACATCGTGGGTTCGACCGAGTACCGCGCCTTGGGACATCGTTTGCCCGGGTTGATCGCGTACACTTTGCCGGCGTCGCTGGCTGCGCTCTGGCTGTTTCACAACGTCATCAAGCGGCCGGTGGTGGGACTTTTCCCCGTCAGCGTGCAAGAACGGCTGCATGGACTCACGGGCGATTTCAAGTTTGGCGGTAGCTCCCGATTTCTGGCCATTCTCGGGTCGATCGTGCTGGGAGTCGCAACTCACTTGGTGTGGGACGCGTTCACCCATGCCTACACCTGGCCCTGGTATCACATTCACTGGCTGCAAGGCTGGACACGGATTCCTGGCCTGGGACCGATGCCGAGATACTTCGCCATGCAGTACGGAAGCACGATTGCCGGCTTGCTGATTCTGGGAATATGGGGCTGGCTGTGGTATCGGAACACTCCGGTTATCCGGACGGCAAATCCGGCGTCGCGCCCCAAGTCCCGTTTCTTGCTGGCTGTCATGATGCTGGTGGTGGCGGGCGTAGCAGGATTTGTGCGAGCCCGGGTCATGGTCGGCGCACCCATGACAACCGGTAACTTTGATCACTACCTGCTTTATTTCGGTCTCACCGCGCTGGACCTGGCATTCTGCGAGGTGCTGCTGTATTGCGTGCTGGTATCGTCACATCAGGTCTGGATCATTCCTTAAAGCGGATTGCCTTCGCAAACGTCCTATGCCCCTGGTCAGCATCATCATGAACATTCGCAATGGCGCCGCAACGCTGCGCGAGGCGCTGGACAGCGTGCTGGCGCAGACGCTGGCCGACTGGGAACTCATCGTCTGGGATGACCGCTCCAGCGACAACAGTGCCGGCATCGTTGCCGAATATCGCGATCCAAGAATTCGCTACTTCCTCTCGCCCGAAGACGTTCCGCTGGGCAAAGCCCGCAGCGATGCCATTCGACAAGCTACCGGCGACTGGATCGCGTTTCTCGATCAGGACGACATCTGGCTGCCCGGCAAACTGGAACGCCAGATGGCGCTGGCTGCCGAAGGCGTTGGCCTGATCTACGGGCGAACGATTCGCTTTTATCCCAGCGGCCGGGAGCGCGACTACGACCAGGCGCACGAATACGAACCGCTGCCTGAAGGCGACATCTTTACCCAGTTGTTCACCAAGTCGTGCTTCATCGCCATGAGTTCGGCCGTCTTCCGGCGCTCGGCTATCGCAGACATCGGCGGAATCCCCGGCAGCATTCACATTATTCCCGACTACTATCTCTATGTCGCCATCGCCCGGCGCTATCAGGTCCGCGCGGTGCAGGCGGCAGTGTGCCGCTACCGCATGCATGCGGACAACACGTCGCAAGTGGCAGCCCTGCCGATGCATCATGAGGTGCTGTGGCTGGTGGAGCATTGGGCCGGCGAACTTGATCCGAATGTGGTCAAGCTCTGCCGGAAGCGGCACCAGACCGCGATCGCGCTGGAAGAAATGCGCAGGCTGCCGACGTTGCGAAGTGGCGCGGTCCGGTTGTTCACGCAGGGCTCGGTGGCATCGCAGGTGAAGCGGCCGTTCGCTTTTGTGTTTCATGTGATGCGGCGCAGTGTAAGGCGTCCGTGGTGGCGGAGGTTGGGGGAGTGAAGGGCTGCAAAAGGCAGCAGGCTCTGAGACATGCAGTTGCCGCCCCGGAAGGGGCTCAATCATAAACTGCAGCCTACCCAGCGCTGAAGCGCTGGGCTATGATCTTCGTCTCGCGGGGCGGGACAGGTTGTCGTTACTGACATTTCTCGCCAGCTCAGTTTCCGCAAGCGTTCGACAGAGCCAAGTCTCGAAGAATTCAGCGCACGAAAGGCGGCTATCGCCTCAGTACGGACGGCAACAACGCGCATCAGCCCGTTGCCTTGACACTCGATAACATTTGCGTAGCTTCAGGTTTGGGATCGCCGCCTATGAAAAAGAAGGTGCCAAAACTCAAAACCGATAAAGACGCGGAAGCTTTTCTGGCGCGAGACTTGTCGGACCTTGATTTTTCGCAGTTCAAACCGACGCGCTTTGAATTTGAGAAAAAGGATGAGCAGATCAATATGCGAGTGCCTAGACTATTGCTGGTGGCGCTCAAAGCCAGAGCTAAGGCGCGAGGCATTCCCTATACGCGCTTGATCCGAGAAACTCTGAGCGGGCCATGACGGTGCCGAAGTCCTGAGGTTGTTGTCTCCTCCGCCGAATTGCAAAATCCTGGAACAGACCTACCTAGGACGAATCTGGCAAGTCACTCACTCATGCCTCTGGTCAGCGTCATCATGAATGTCCGCAATGGTGCTTCGTTTCTGCGCGAAGCCCTGGACAGCGTGCTGGCGCAGAGCTTCACGGATTGGGAACTGATCGTCTGGGATGACTGCTCGACCGACAACAGCGCGCAGATTGTCGGCGAATATCGCGACGAGAGGGTCCGTTATTTCCTGTCACCGGAAGATACTCCCCTGGCGCCGGCCCGCGAAGCCGCGATTCGCCAGGCGCGAGGCGAGTGGCTGGCTTTCCTCGATCAGGACGATGTGTGGCTGCCGGGCAAACTGGAAAAGCAGATGGCGCTGGCCGCCAGCGGCGTCGGCATTATTTATGGACGCACGGTGATGTTCGACGCGCGGCACGGCAATCGCTGCGACTACGATTACGCTCACGAGTTCACGCCGCTGCCCGAAGGCGACATCTTCACGCAACTGTTTGCCGATGCCTGCTTCATCGCCATGAGTTCGGCGGTGCTGCGCCGCGCGGCGGTGGAAGAGGCCGGCAGCCTTCCTCCGGCCATCGAGGTCACGCCTGACTACTATTTCTATGCGACGGTGGCGCGCCACTATCAGGCACGGGCGGTCCAGGAGGTTGTCTGCCGCTATCGTCTGCATCCGGGCAGCATGTCACACTCTCACCGGCTGCGGCTTTTTCAAGAGCCGTTGCTCCTCATCGATCAGTGGGCCGGCTGTCTTGATCCCAAAGTTGTTGCCTATCGCCGGATGAGCTACTCGACGGCGCTCGCCTTGGAAGAAATGCGGAGCGGAAAGACATTCGGCGGCGGCGTCAAGAGGCTGTGGTCGCAGGGGTCGCTGCTGTGGTTATTATCCAGACCTCTGGTACGGGCCTGGCGCTGGACGCGCAGGAAATTGCGCCGTCCCTACTGGCGCGGCATGGAATTGGCGTCTGATCCCGATTGAGAAAACGAGGCGCAGGCTGCCTGAATGGGAAGAGACTCGGAGAGGCTGGCGGCTTGCGCGGCAATTTCCTTTTTCGGGGCGCCCGGCCCTTTAATCACGCGCTTGTCGGAGCTCAGGTAATATCCCACAACCTTGGTGTAGTAACGGGCTTTCACTCCCAGGCGGACAATGGCCTTGGTAATCCGGCTCGGGCCAAAGTAGTCGTAGCGGTCGCTGAAATCGATCAGCCCCTCGCATTGCTCGTGCAGCGCCCGCAGTACGTCCTGGCTGGCGGTCTGGCCGCCGAAGTGGACCACGGCGGCGCAGGGGGTATAGAACAGCGCGTAACCACTCTTGTGCAACGTGTAGTTGTAAGCCAGGTCGGGCATCGCCCAGCGAAAGCGCTCATCCAGCAAGCCTACGGTTTCCCAGGTAGCGCGGCGAATCACGTACGCCGAGGTGCCGATACTCTCCACCGGCTGGACCTGCGAATAATCAAAATCGGTATTGTAGTAACGATTCATCAGTTTGCTGCCGGGAAACAGCTTGTGCCAGTTCAGGGTCTGCAGGAAGAACACACCCAGGCTGGCGAAACTGCGAATGTGGTGTTGCACGCTGCCGTCTGGATTGAGCAGCTTGGGCCCGCACACCGCGACCTCGGGATGCTCGTCCATGAAGCGCACCAGCGGCTCGAAGGCGTTCTCGATCAGCAAGGTATCGCTATCGAGCAGGCAGGCATAGCGTCCTTGCGATAACCGGATGCCCTGGTTCACGCTGCGGGCGTAGGACTCGTTGGTAGTGTTGCGGACCAGAGTCACCTCGGGAAAGTTCTCGGCCACCATGGCGGCGCTGCCATCGGGAGAGTTGCCATCCACACAGATCACTTCAAACGTGATCCCGCTGGTGTAGCGGTAGATGGACTCAATGCAATTCCGCAATAGCACCCGCGTGTTGTAGTTGGGAATAATGATCGTGAGATCGAGAACTGGCTCTCTCATTCCGTGGTCCTTATCGATGATGGTACTACGCCGGCTGGAATGCCCAAAACTGTTCGCCTGGGTTCCACCGAACTAAGCACGACAGAATTGACACCTACGGTGACGTAATCGCCGATATGGCACGGGCCCAATACCTTGCAGCCAGCTCCGAGCACGACGTTGTTGCCGATCTCAGGACGCAGCTCTGGCTGAAATCCCATGTCGGCATGTTTGGCTCCCAAACCTACACCCTGAAACAAGGTCACGTTACTTCCAATCCGCCAGGCGCCAATCACGCAGCCTACGGGATGGGCAAAAAAAATGCCCGGACCGATCTCGCACTTAGGCGTCACTTCCAGCCCGAAGAGCACCAGATTGAAATAGGTCAGCAGCTTCGGCACCATCGGAATGCCTGCCAGCATGGCCGCCCGGCTGGTCCGGCACAACACGTTGGGAAGATAGCGAAAATGCAGCATCCGTCCCAGAAACCGGAAGAAATTTGGCCGCATGTCCGGCTTACCTTCCAGTTCGTATTGCCGGGCGAGATCACTGTACAGCAATTCCTTCAGTTGAGACATGTTTTAGCAGAATGCCAGTTTGCAGGCTAACAGTTTCGATTCTGTCGCGGCCGCACCTATTGGCATTGGCGATACAGGGTCAGCGTTTCGGCGCCGCACTTCTCCCAACTATACTGTGCCGCCACTTCCCTGCCGCGCTCGATCGCCAGTTTCCGCGCGTCGTCGTCATTGATCGCTCGCAGCAGCGCGTCCTGAAAACAATGCTGGTCAGCCGGATCGAAATAGAACGGCGCGTCGCGGCAAACTTCCGGTATCGACGACACCCGGCTGGCCAGCACCGGACAATTGGCACTCATCGCCTCCAGTGGCGGAAAGCCGAAGCCTTCGCTGAACGAGGGATACACGAACAGCTTTGCGCCGGCATAGGCTTCAGCCAGCAGTTCATCCGAGACTAGAGGCAAGCAGATGACGCTATCAGTTATTTCGAGCCTGGCAATTGATTCTTTTTCAGCCGGGGTAAGCGGGCCGCCGCCCAGCGCCAGCAGATCGAATGATTCATGCAATCCGCTTTCGCGAAACGCAGTCAGCAGGCCCTGAAAATTTTTGTACCGCGCCCGCGATCCCACGTATAAGACGTAATCGCGCCGCAAACTTTGCTGCAACTGCCGGGCCGCGTCCGCCGAACGCGGAAGATGGCTCAGCCCGTGATGAATCACGCGCGTCTTGGATGGATCGACCGGGTAGAACTCCAGCATCTCTTTCCGGCACCACTCGGAGACACAGATGATCGCGTCGGCGCGGGCATACTGTTCCTTCTTCGCCTTCGTCACCTTGCCGGCATATTGAAACTCTTCCGGATAGCGTTCCTGGGTGCAGTCATGATGCGTGGCGACCATCCGGTGGGCCCGCAGCATCGGCAGCGTGCGGTACAAAGTCGGGTGATAGACGTCGGCCTTGCCGCGAAACAGCCCAAGCCCGTTGCTGAAAACTTCGTTGGCAACATAGAGCCAGATGCCGGGAAGCGCCGGTCCCTTGAAACCGGTGACTCTTAGATTCGCCGAAGCTAACTGGCGCAAGGGATAAACCGAGCTCTCGATGCCCATCAGCAATTCGGCTTGAACATCGGGAACATTGGAGAGATAGCGCAGCAATTCGTAGAAGTATCGGGAAGCGCCGCCCGCAGCCTGCCGGGAAAACAGCTGATGATCGT